>NZ_CP180537.1:0-1200000 GCF_047777955.1 Oleiharenicola sp. Vm1 | reverse complement strand
AAGCGCCACTGGGTGCACGTCGCCGACTTCGCCGCGCTGCCGGAGCCGCAGCTCCGGGAACGCATCCGCCGCAGCCACGCCCTCGTCGCCGCCGGCCTGCCGAAAAAGACCCGCACCGCCCTCGGGCTCTAGCTCGCCGCGCCGCGGGCGCTAGGGCGCCAGCGGCTCGATCTGCACGGCGCGCACGGCGAACGGCGTGCCCTCGAACTGCAGGCCGATCCGTCCCGCGCGGGCGGAGCAGCCCGTCACGTGGTTCTGCTCGACGCCGTTGATCGTCACCGTGATCTCGCCGCCACGGCAGACGATGTCGGCGCGGTTCCATTCGCCGGCCGGCCGCTCCGAATCCGCGGCCGCGTGCCCGCGCGCGGCGGCGGCGCCGGCCGGACTCGTGATCGGCTCGGCGAAAGTCGCCCCCGCCATCGGCAGCAGGTCGCCGGCGCTGTGGTGCTTGGTCTGCACCTGGAAGCTCTCCGGCCACGCGCGGTCCTTCGGGCCGGTCGTGATGTGCAGCAGCACGCCGCCGTTGCCGGGCTTGTCCGTCCAGCGCCACTCGACGTGCAGGCGGTAGTCGCCGTGGACCGCCTTCGTGGCGACGAAGCCCGTGGGCTTGCCGGCGAAGCGCAGGCTGCCGTCGGCCTCGACCGTGCACACGCCGGCGAGCGATGCCGTCTGGCCGGGGGTGACGTATTCCCAGTCGGTGAGCCGGGCGGCGTCGAGCAGCGGACGCGGCTCGGCCGCTCTCCCGGTTGCCAGCGCGCCCAGCAGGAGGGCCGCGATCATCCCAGCGGTGGTCGTGCGCATGCCCGGTCGTCCCACGCCGGGGCCGGCCGGGCAAAGCAAATCCGCCGCGGAGTGCGGTTCAGGCATCGAAGAGCTGCTGCACCGTCTGCAGGGCCTCCTGTTCGTCGTCCCCCGCCGCCTCGAGATCGAGGGTTGCCCCCATCGCCGCGCACAGCGCGATCACGCTCAGCAGGCTGCGCAGGTCCGCGATCCGTTCCTCGCTCCGGATCTGCAACACGCAGCGGAAACGCTGCGCGGTCTTCACCAGCTGCACCGCCCGACGCAGATGCAGCCCCTCCGGCCACGGCACTTTCACCCGGGCTTTCTTCATGCCCCCTGAGACTCGCAACCGGCGGTTTGGTTCGCCTCGCCGGCCCCCGGATGGCCCGGCGGCGACTCAGATGCCGGTTGGTCCCGGGTCCGCCCCTTCCGTCCCGCCCGCGGCCGGCTCCCCACGCCCGCGCGGGGCCCGAAACCGGCCCACCCTCCGCGCAGACCATCCGTAAACGCGCGGCGTGGCTAGCGGGTTGAGGCGCGCCGGCTGTCGTGCAGGGAGGAACCTTTCCGCCATGCTCCCCTGCTTATCCTCCGTTTTCAGTCGTGCGCGCCGCCTGGCGTGCGTGGCGCCCGTGATCCTGTTCCCGGCATTCGCCGGTGCGCAACCCACGATCACGAAATTCCCGCTCTCGCAAACAGTCGCACTGGGCTCGACCGTCACATTCAGCGTCGAGGCCACCGGCACCGCTCCCCTGAGCTACCAATGGTATCGCGGCGCCACCCCGATCGCCGGCGCCACCTCCGCGACTTATACCCTCGCCAACGCCCAGAGCGCCGACGCGGGCATCTACGCGGTGGCCGTCACCGACGCCGGCGGCACGACGCGCACGTTCACGTCCTTCTCGGGAGGGTTCGGCGTCGGCGCCGAGCACACGCTCTATCTCAAGGCGGACGGCTCGCTCTGGGGCATGGGCGCGGATCAATACGGCCAACTGGGACAGGGTTCGACCCAATACTATCGCCTGCAACCGCTGCCCATCGCCACCAACGTCGTCGCCGCGACCGGTGGCTACCAGCACACGCTGTTCCTCAAGAGCGACGGCACGCTCTGGGCCATGGGCAACAATTACTACGGGCAACTCGGCGACGGCACCACCATCACCCGCAGCACTCCTGTGCAGGTCGCCTCCGGTGTCGCCGCCATCGCCGCCGGCGCTCAGCATAGCCTCTTTCTCAAAACCGACGGCACGTTGTGGGCCATGGGCAACAACGGCGGCCAACTGGGCGATGGCACCATGATCGCGCGCAGCACCCCGGTCCAGGTCGCCACCAGCGTCCGCGCCATCGCCGCGGGCAATGCGCACAGCCTGTTCATCAAGACCGATGGCACGCTCTGGGCCATGGGCTTGAACAACTACGGCCAGCTCGGCGACGGAACCTCGACGAGCCGACCGACTCCCGTTCAGATCGCCACCGACGTCACCGCCGTCGCCGCCGGCGCCTATCACACACTGTTCCTGAAATCCGACGGCAGCGGCTGGGCGGTCGGCAGCAACGGCAGCGGCCAGCTCGGCGACGGTGCCCCGACTTATTCGCGCCTGTCACCCGTGCAAGTCTTCGCCAGCGGCATCAGCAAGATTGCCGCGGGCTCCTTTCATTCTCTTTTCCTCAAGGCGGACGGGACACTGTGGGGCACCGGCTACAACGCCTACGGCCAACTGGGCGATCCCAGCACCGCAAACCGCTCCGTCCCCATTCAGATCGCCACTGATGTCACCGACGTCGTCGGCTCCGAATATTCCACGGTCTACCGGCGCAGCGACGCCACGCTGTGGGGCATCGGCTACAACGCCTACGGGATGTTCGGCGATGGCACGACCGCCAGCCGCACCACGCCCGGCCCGATCCTCGGGCCCTCCGACACCCCGGCCGTGCTCGTCATCAACCTGCCTCCGCTCATCACCACTCAGCCCGTCTCGGGCGAGGTCACAGCCGGCAACACCGTCTCTCTGTCGGTTGCGGTCTCCGGCACGACGCCGATGACCTTTCAGTGGTTCAAAGACGGTGTGGCCATCCCCAATGCCAAAGGCATCGGCTACACGATCTCGTCCTTTTCCATCGCGCACGCCGGCGACTATACCGTCACCGCCACCAACTCGGTCGGGTCGGCCACCAGCACTCCCGCCAGCCTCGCACTCAAGCTCCCGATCGTCACCGAACAGGTCGCCGCCGCGGGCAAGGTCGCGGCCTTTGCCGCCACCACCGGCGGCACCGGCACGATCGTCTGGCAGGTGTCCAAGGACGGCGGCGCCACCTGGACCACGCTCGGCGACGGCGACGACTACTCCGGGACCGCCGCCGCCATTCTCAAGGTCCTCCACCCGACGGCGGCGATGAACAATTATCTCTATCGCTATCAAGTGACCTCCAGCAGCGGCACGACAGTGAGCAGCACCGGTGCGTTGCTCAGCACGTTCCAATCGCCGCTCACCATGCCGTCCGGCATCGCGGCCGACACCAACGGCAACCTCTATATCACCGACGCCGCTGCCCAGACCCTGGTCAAGGTCGGCAGCGACCTCCGTCCCGTCGTGCTGGCCGGAAAGTCCGGGGAAATGGGCTCGGCCGACGGCAGCGGCAGCAACGCACGCTTCAACGAACCCGGCGGCTTCTTTCTTTCCGCCGAGGGCAAGATCGGACTCGCCGACACCTCCAACTCGACGCTGCGCGTGTTCCTCGACGGCGCGGTCACGACCCTCGCGGGCAAGGCCGGCACAAGCGGCACCGCCGACGGCGACGGCGCGGCGGCGAGCTTCCGTGAACCCACCGGGGTCTCCGCCGATCTTGCCGGCAACTACATCGTCGCCGACCAAGGGAACCACACCATCCGCACCGTGACCGCGGCCGGACACGTCGTCACCCTAGCCGGCCAGCCGGGCCTGCCCGGCACCGTCGATGCCATCGGCACCAACGCCTCTTTCAACCGGCCCTTCGCCCTCGTCACGCGCCGCGACAATCTCTGGTCCACCAATTGGGGCACCGGCAACAACGGCTACGGCACGATCTTCGTGTCAGACCAGGGCAACCACACCATCCGCACCATCCAAACCAACGGCCAAGTCAGCACCTACATCGGCTTGCCCGGCCAAGCCGGAAGCGCCAACGGCCCCCGCACCCAGGCACGGCTCAACCGCCCAAGCGGACTCGTCATGGATCCTGACGGTAATCTCTACGTCGCCGACACCGGCAATCACACCATCCGCAAGATCGATACGATGGGACAGGTCACGACCTTCGCCGGCTTGCCCGGCGTCGCCGGCCTGATGGACGGCCGCGGCCCCCAGGCGCTGTTCAACGAACCGGAGGGCCTCGGCATCAACGGGAAGACGCTCTACGTTGCCGACACCGGCAACGGCGTGATCCGACAGATCACTTCCGACGGCACGGTGACGACCCTCCGCATACTCGGCAATGTGCCGAGCATCACGATCCAGCCGGTAAACCAGACCGTGATCGCCGGCGCGGGCGCAAGTTTCTCCGTCACCGCCACGGGCGAAGGCACGCTCACCTACCAGTGGAAAAAGGATGGCGCACTGATCCCCGGCGCGACGACCTCGAGCTACTCTATCGCCTCTGTCTCCAGCACCAGCGTTGGCAACTACACCGTGTCGGTTGCCAATGCCTGGGGTTCGACGGAAAGCTCCGTCGCCACGCTCGCTTTGGGCACGCCGCCTCCTCCGTCGGGCGGAAGCGGATCCGGTGGTGCGGCTGGTGGCGGCGGCGGCGCGCCGAGCGTCGGCTTCCTCGCCGTCGCCGCATTGGCTGCCGGGTTGCGCGTGCTGCGCCGTCGCGTCTGACGCCGCATGGATACGGCCCGGGCGCAGGTTTTATCCGGGCTTTCCAAGCTTTCGCGCGATGCGGCCGCGTGAGGGCGGCCGGGCCGGGCGCTAGGCTCGCGGGTGAACCCCCGTCCGCCATGCGTCCCCTGCTCCCGTTGTTCGCGCTGCTGGCCGCGCTCGCGCCGGCGGCGGCCGGCCGCGAGCTGTTGCGCGAGCTGCTGCACCCGAGATCCGACTTGCCCGCGTTCCGCTGCCTCGTGCCGGCCGACTGGACGAGCGAGATCGACCCGAGCGGCAACCTCCAGCTCGCCAACGAGGCCCGCACCGCGACGTTCTCGCTCGGCCTCGTGCACAGCAACGACCCGCGCGCGGCGCTCGACTCCCTCGCGCGATCCATCCTCGCCGACGCCCTCGCCCCGCCGTGGGAGGCGCGCGAGCCGGCCGAGATCTCCGGCCATCGCGGCTACAAATACACCGCGCGCGTCCGTTACCAGAACGGCGTCGAGATCCACGCGGAACTGATCCTCGTCGCGGTGGGCGACGAACACATCGCCTCCTGCGCCCTCCTGCTCTCGCCGCGCCTCCGGCGCGACGACGAGCTGCTCGCCCGGCTCGTGTTCGGCAGCGTCAAGCTGCTGCCGTCGCGCTGAGGCGCGCGGCAACGAGGGCGGCGCGGGACCGCCGGCTCAGCCGAGCAGGGCGAGGGCGTTGTAGCCGTCGACGTTGGCCTGGGCGGCGAAGGCCGCGGCGGAGTCGAGCAGGAGCTGCTGGCGCGCCTCCGCGGCGCTGGCCTCGGCGGCGGCGGAACTGGCGAGCACGTCGGTCTCGCCGCTCTCGGACGAGGCGTCGAAGGCGTTCGATTCGCCGGCGGAGTCGGCTTGTTGTTCGGAGATTTCGTTCAAGGCATCCTGGATGGTCTGGGCGTCGAGGGCGCGGAGTTCGTCGGCGCGGGCCACCTCGGCCAGCTTGCTGGCGTCCGGCTGGGCGGCGGCGTCCGCCGCGGCGGCCGGGGCGGCCGCGGTGCCCTCGCGCGCGGTGAGGGAGAAGTTGCGCAAGCGCGCGGAGCCTTCGCCGTAGTTGGTCAGGCCGAGCACGCCGGAAAGCGCGCCCAGGCCGCTGCGCTGGTCGGCCGGCGTGTCGGCGCCGTCGACGTAGGTCGAGGCCGTGTCCACGCCGTCATAGACGATGCGGACGCTGTGCTGCTGCCACTTGTTCGTGTTGACCGTGTCGGTGAGGTTCGAGATCGACGTGCCGCCGATGGTGAGGTCGAGCGAGTCGAAGGCGCCGGGCAGGAACAGGTCGAAGGTGATCTCCATCGGCCCGCGGAACGCCTGCTTCGCCTGCACCGCGCCGAAACCGCCGCTGGCGTTCGGGTAGAAGGTGCCGTCGCTCACGGCAAGCGCGCCGTCGGTCGACACCCAGTTGTCGGCGGTCGAGAAATCGTCGGCAAACGACACGGACGCCGCCGACACCGGACCCGATGTCGCCCCATCCTTGGAGGCGGCGCCGGAATTCTCGCTGACCGTTGCGGCGGCGTCCGTATCGAAAAGGAGGGGACTGCCATTGAAGGGCTCGTTGAGCGCCACGAGGCTTTGCTGCAGCTGCGCGAACTCCTCGCCGTAACCCGCCTGCTGGTCGGCGCTGGCGGCGGGATCGGCCGCGAGGTCGCGCAGCTCGCCGATGCGCGTGAGGAGGTCGGTCGCCTGCTGCCAGGCCGCTTCCTGCTGCGCAGCGGCGTGGTGGTCGGCGAGCCGCTGCGACGCGGCGGAGAAACGGGCGGCCCACGCCGGCGTGTCCGCCTCGGTGTCCGCCGTCCCGCTCAGGCGTCCGAAACTGCGTTGGAGCGTGGCGGCGAAGGCGGTGCGATCGTGCGCGAGAAGCGGCGACGATCCGGAGGCGTTGATCGAGGACATGGCGGCAGGCGGGGGCGAAACGCCTCACTGTAGGGCAACGAGCCGCCGGCCGCATCCGGGCCGGCCCGCATTTGCGCCTGCGGAAAAGCGCAACCCCGCCTCCCCGGCGGCCGGCCGGTCGGCTGGTCCGCCGCCTGCTGCGGGCGCGGCATGAACGTCACCCTCGCCCCCGAGCGCCCCGACACCGCCGACGCCCGCGCGCTGATCGACGAGCTGCAGGCGCACCTGGAATCGTTCTACCCGCCGGAAAGCCGCCACGGGTTCGACGTGCAGCAGCTGATCGCGCAGCAGGTCGCGTTCTTCGTCCTGCGGGTCGACGGCGCGCCGGCCGGCTGCGGGGGCATCAAGCTCTTCCCCGACGCCATCCCGCCGTTCGGGGAGTTGAAACGCATGTATGTCCGCCCGGCGTTCCGCGGCCGGGGCCTCGGCGCGCAGCTGATCGACCGCCTCGCCGCCCACGTCCGCGCGCACGGCCTCGACCGGCTCCGGCTGGAGACCGGCATCCACCAGCAGGCGGCGATCCGCCTCTACGAACGCGCGGGGTTCCGGCGCATCCCGCCGTTCCCGCCCTACCGCGCGGACCCGTTGAGCCGCTGTTACGAACGGGTCAACGGCCCGGCGGACACCGGGAAATGACTTGCCGCCCGCCCGGGGGCTCACTGCATGGAGGACGTGTCACCCTCCCGTCCCACGCACGTCAGCGGACGCAGCATCCTTCGCCGGCAGACGATCGGTTTCTCCATCCTCGTCGCCATCATGTGGCTGGTGGAGTGGACCCGCCTCCCGCACTACCTCTTCGACGAGTCGGTCGAGTTCCTCTGGACGCGGGCACTGGTGCGCACCGGCACGGTGGTGGTGGTGTGGGCGATCGTGCACTTCTCGACCCGCCGGCTGCTCCAGCGCCTGCACGAGCTGGAGGAGTTCCTGCTCATCTGCGCCTGGTGCCGCAAGGTCGGCCACAACGACCAGTGGCTCTCGATGGAGGACTATTTCGACTCGAAGTTCGCCACCGGCACGAGCCACGGCATCTGCCCGGAGTGCGCGGCGAAGCAGCTGGCCGAGCACCGCCGCCGCACGTGCGAGGCGGTGCCGAAGGCGGACTGAGGCGGCCGGCGCCCGCGGGGCGGCGCCTCAGGCCCGGCGGTAGTGGTCCTTCACCGTGTAGCCGCGCGCCACGAGGCCGAAGATCGCCGCCGCCACGAAGGCGAAAGCCGCGAAGAAGAACATCTGGAACGCGGTCACGCCGAAGCCCGTCGTCGCGATCGCCTGGGTCACGGCGTCGTTCTTCACCGCCGCGTTGACCACGAGCACCCAGAGGTTGCCGATCGTCACCGACAGCAGCCAGAAGCTCATCAGGGCGCCCTTCATCGACTGCGGCGCCTGGCTGTAGGCGAACTCGAGGCCGGTGGCCGACACCAGCACCTCGCCCATGGTCAGGAACACATACGGCAGCACCTGCCACGTGATGGTGAACGCCGTGCCGCCGTCGAGCACCAGCTGCATCCAGCCGACGATGACCCACGACACGCCGGAGAGCGCGATGCCGAGCGTCATGCGCCGCAGCGCCGTCATCTCGTAGCCGAGGCGCTTCAGCGCGGGGAAGAGCACGAGGTTGTTCAGCGGGATGAGGAGCATGACGAGCGCGGGGTTGAGCGCCTGCATCTGGGACGACTGGAACCACGACGGCTTCGTCATCGCGTTCGCCTGCAGGACCCAGGTCGAGGCCTTCTGGTCGAAGAGCGACCAGAACGGCGTGACCAGCGCGAAGAGCACCAGCACGCGCAGCACGCCGCGCACGCCCTCGACCGCCTCGTCCGGGTGCGCGCCGCGCGCGCCTCGAGCTGCAGCCGCACGCCGATGCCGCCGCAGGCGATGATCGCCACCAGCGCGAGGCAGACGGCCTTCACGAGATTCTCGAATCCCGGCAGCCAGACGAAGGCGCCGATCGCCAGCGCCACGCCCACCGCCGCGCACGCCATGCCCGCCGCGCCCGAGCGCAGCGCCGTCGCGCACACCCGCAGGAACGAGTGCGGATCCGGCGGCGTCGGCGGCACCATGACGTATTGCTTCCGTCCCGCCCAGAGGATGACCGTCGAGACGAACATCAGCGCGCCGGGAATGCCGAACGCGACCGCCGGCCCGAGTTCCTTGAGGAAGACCGGCATCAGCAGCGAGGCGAAGAAGGACCCGAAGTTGATGATCCAGTAGAACGCGTCGAACACCACCTTGGCCCGGTGCTTGTTGGTCTGGTCGAACTGGTCGCCCACGAACGCCGACACGCACGGCTTGATGCCGCCCGAGCCCAGCGCGATCAGGAAGAGGCCGGCGTAGAAGCCGGCCCGGTTGTCCACGAACAGCGCGAGCATCCCCTGCCCCACGCAGTAGACCAGGCTGAGCCAGAAGATGACGTTGTATTTGCCCCAGAGCCGGTCGGCGATCCAGCCGCCGAGCAGCGGGAAGAAATACACGCCGATCACGAAGGTGTGGAAGACGTCCTTGGCCGCGCCGGCGCGGTCCGCCTCCGGCAGATGCGTGAGCAGCGACGAGACGAGGAACACCGTCAGGATGTTCCGCATGCCGTAGAAGCTGAAGCGCTCGCAGCCCTCGTTGCCGATGATGTAGGGGATCTGGCGCGGGATGGGGACCTTCGCCGTCTCGTTTGCCGCCGGAGCGGACGCACTCGCGGAACTCATGGGGTTTTCGCCCAAGCTGGGGAGACGCGCGCCAAAACACAAGGGACGAGTCGCCGGCGCGCGCCCGGCGCCGGCGGCCGCGGGAATTTCCTGCAACTCCGGCCGCCGGGCGCGGGTTCTGGGTCCAACTCGACGCCCATCCTCGCCGCCTTCCCGCGCCGCGAGGCCGCGTCATTGGCCTCCCCGCTCCGATGCTCTCCGACCTCCGCTTCGCCCTCCGCCAGCTCGTCCGCTACCGCTGGTTCTCCGCCGCCGTCATCGTCACCCTCGCGCTCGGCATCGGCGTCAACACCACCGTCTTCACCCTGGTGAACGCCGTGCTCTTCAAGCCCGTGCCGGTGCCCGACGGCGAGCGGCTCGCGGTCGTCACCCAGCAGTGGCCGGAGAACCGCTACAACCGCGGCCCGGTCTCGCTCGCCGAGTTCCGCGCCTACCGCGAGCAGAACCGCACCTTCGAGGGCCTCGAGGCCGTCGGCCGCGGCAGCGGCATCATCGCCGAGCCGGGCAACCCGCCCGAGCGCTACGGCCTGGGCATCGTCTCGCCGGGGATGTTCGCCCTGCTCAAGACCCCGCCGGTCCTCGGCCGCGCCTTCGCCGCCGCCGACGGCGAGGCGGGTGCGCCCGCCGTGCTCATGCTCAGCCACCAGGTCTGGCAGCAGCGCTACGCCGGCGCCACGGACGTCGTCGGCCGCACCGTGCGCCTCAACGGCCAGCCCGCCACCATCATCGGCGTCATGCCCGAGGGCTTCAAGTTCCCGGACAACGAGGAGCTCTGGACCGCCCTCACCCCCACCCCGGAACGCGAGGACCGGAAGAACCGCTCGCTGATGCTCTTCGGCCTGCGCCGGCCGGGCACCAGCATCGGCCAGGCCCAGACCGACCTCGCCGTCATCGCCGCCCGCCAGGCGAAGGAGTTCCCCGACACCAACAAGGACGTGACGCCGCGGGTGCAGACCTTCCACGACCTCTTCAACGGCGGCCCGATCAAGCTCATCTTCCTGCTCATGCTCGGCGCCGTCGGCTTCGTGCTGCTCATCGCCTGCGCCAACGTCGCCAACATGATGCTCAGCCGCGCCGTCGGGCGCGGCCGCGAGATGGCCGTCCGCGCCGCGATGGGCGCCTCGCGCCGGCAGATCATCCGCCAGCTCCTGATCGAGAGCGTGCTGCTGAGCGTGATCGGCGGCGCGCTCGGGCTCGGCCTGGCGCAGTTCGGCATCCATGCGTTCGACCTGGCGACGCAGGACGTCGGCAAGCCCTACTGGATCCTCTTCACCATGGACTGGCGCGCGTTCGCGTATTTCGCCGTCATCTCCGTCGCCAGCGGCATCGTCTTCGGCCTCGTGCCGGCGCTGCGCGCCTCGCGCGTCGACCTCAACACCGCGCTCAAGGACGGCGCCGCCGCCGGCGGCAGCGCCCGCGGCGGCAAGCTCACCGCCGCGCTGGTGGTGTTCCAGTTCGCCGCCACCGTCGTGCTCCTCGCCGGCGCCGGCCTGCTGGTGAAGAGCTTCCTCGCCGTGCAGCGCATCAATCCCTTCGTGCCCGCGCACGAGATCCTCGGCGTCCGCCTCGCGCTGCCCGACGGCAAGGGCGAGCGCTACGAGTCGCCCGAGGCGCGCAAGGCGATGCACGAACGCCTCCAGCAGCGCCTCGCCGCCGTGCCGGGCGTCGCCCAGGCCGTGCTCACCTCGGACTTCCCCGGCCTCGGCTCGCAGCAGCGCGCCGTCGAGATCGAGGGCCGGTCGACGCCCGATCCGAAGCACCCGTTCCAGGCCTCGGTCGTGTTCGCCACGCCCGACTACCTGCCCGCAATCAACCTGCCCGTCCTCGTCGGCCGCGGCCTCAACGACACCGACGGCGCCACCGGCAAGGAGGCCGCCGTCGTCACGCGCGCCTTCGCCGCGCGCTACTGGCCCGACGCCTCGCCGATCGGCCGGCGCTTCCGCCTCACCGGACTCGACGGCCGGGTCGGCCCGTGGGTGACGGTCGTCGGCGTCAGCGGCGACCTTGTCCAGCACACCCAACAGCGCGACGCCCCGCCGCTGGCCTTCCTCTCCGACCGCCAGGAGCCGTGGGCGTGGATCGGCGTCATGCTGCGCACCCCGGGCGATCCGGCCGCGCTCGTGCCCTCCGTGCGCGCCGCCATCCAGGAGCTCGATCCGGACCTACCCCTCTTCGAGGTCCGCACGCTGCACGAGGCCATCGAACACGAGAACTGGTTCCTCGCCGTCTTCGGCGCGCTGTTCCTCACCTTCGCCGTCATCGCGCTGCTCCTGGCCTCCGTCGGCATCTACGCCGTCGTCGCCCAGACCACCGCGCGCCGCACGCGCGAGATCGGCATCCGCATGGCGCTCGGCGCCACCGCCGCCGCCGTCGTGCGCCTGATGCTCGCGCGCGGCGTCCGGCAGCTCGCGCTCGGACTCGTCCTCGGCCTCGCCGGCGCGTTCGCCACCACGCGCCTGCTCGACAGCATCCTCAGCCTCGTCTCGCCCACCGATCCGGTGGTGTTCGTCTCCGTCACGGCGCTGCTGACCGCCATCGGGCTCTTCGCCTGCTGGCTGCCCGCGCGCCGCGCCGCCCGCGTGGCGCCGACCGAGGCGCTCCGCACCGAATGAAGCCCCGCGCGCGCCGGACGAAAGAAACGGCGCGCGTGTAACGACCGGCCGCTTGTGGCCGCGGGGCCGACCTGCTTGGCTGCCCGCCGTGAAAACGAAATTCCTCCTGCGCTCCGCCGCCGTCCTCGCGCTCGCCGCGATGCTGGCCGCGTTTGCCTGGAACGGCGTCGACCACCTTCCGGCTTCCCCGGCGCCGCGATGAAGACCGCGCCCTCGCGCGACCTGGTGACCGTCGGACTCGCCCACGTGCCGTTCGCCGCACCGCTGCTGCTGCAGTGGGTGGCGCTGTTCCGCGAGAGCTGAGCGGGTCAGGGTTTCCGCTCGGGCAGCTTCACGCCCGCGGCGCGCAACAGCTGGTCGAGGCCGGACGGTTTCTTCGCCTTCGGAGCCGCCGGCGCTTCCGCGCTGCGGGGCGGCTTCGCCCCTGGGTCGCGGCGGCGAGGCGCGCGCCGGGCCGGAGCTCCGCGGCGTTCAGGCCGCAGGGCGTGATGTGCGGCGTCGGCGTGACGTTGCGCGTCTTCCGCTTCTCGTCGAGCAGGCGGTGCGCGACCTCGTCGAGGCCCAGGCGCTGCATCGAGGCGCGCAGCGCGGCCTTCATCTCGGGCTTATACCAGAAGAAGAAACTGCGCTGGGTCTGCTTTTCCTCCGGCGAACGCGCGACCTCGACCGGCTGCGCGTTGTAGGGATGCACGCCGGTGGCGTAGATCTCCGTCGCGACCGTCATCGGCGTGGGCGTGAAGTCCTGCACCGCCTCGAGGCGATAGCCGAGGTCCTTGGTCTTCAGCGCGAGGTCGGCCATGTCCTCGGGCCGCGAGCCGGGATGCGAGCTGATGAAATACGGCGTCACCGGCATGTCGGGCTTGCCCGCCTTCGCGGCGGCGGCGCTGAACTTCTCCTTGAACTTGTAGAAGAGGTTGAAGCTCGGCTTGCGCATGATGCGCAGCACGTGGTCGCTGGTGTGCTCAGGCGCGACCTTGATGCGGCCGGGCACGTGGTGCGCGGCGAGTTCCTCGATGTATTTCTCGTGGCTCGCCTTCACCTCGGGCGTCGCGCCCTTGTCGTGGAGGAAGAGGTCGTAGCGGATGCCGCTGGCGACGTAGGCGTGCTTGATGCCCTCGGTGTTGCGGACCGACTCGTAGATGTCGAGCAGCGCGGTGTGGTCGGTGTCGAGGTTGCGGCAGACGTCGGGCCAGATGCAGGAGGGGCGGACGCACTCGTCGCAGATCCACTGCTCCTTGCCCTTCATCTTATACATGTTCGCGCTCGGGCCGCCGAGGTCGCTGATCGTGCCGCGGAAGTCCGGCATCTGTTTCACCGCCTCGACCTCGCGCAGGATCGAGGCCTTGGAGCGCGACGCGACGAACTTCCCCTGGTGCGCCGAGATGGTGCAGAAGCTGCAGCCGCCGAAGCACCCGCGATGCATGTTGATCGAGTGCTTGATCATCTCGTAGGCCGGGATCGGCCCGCGCTTGCGATACTTCGGGTGCGGCAGGCGCGTGTAGGGCAGGTCGAAGGACGAGTCGATCTGCGCCTCGGTCATCGTCGGATAGGGCGGGTTGACCACGAGCAGGCGCCCGCCGACGCGCTGGAGGAGGCGGCGCGCCTTCACGCGGTTCGACTCGGTCTCGATGTTCTTGAAATTCGCCGCGTAGCGCGCGCGGTCGGCGAGGCATTCCTCGTGCGAATGCAGCTCGAAGTCGTCCCAGTTCTTGTTCTTCGGCGCCGCCTCGCCGGCCGGGAGCAGCACGGCGGTCTGCGCGATCGTGGTCAGCGAGGAGAAGGGCACGCCGCGCTTCAGCAGGCGCAGCACCTCCATCAACGGCAGCTCGCCCATGCCGTAGACGAGCATGTCGGCGCCGCTGTCGGCGAGGATGCCGGGCATGAGCTGGTCCGACCAGTAGTCGAAATGCGTCACGCGCCGCAGGCTGGCCTCGATGCCGCCGAGGAGCACGGGCACGTCGGGATAGAGCTGCTTGAGGATCTTCGAGTAGACGGTCGACGCGTAGTCCGGCCGGAAGCCGTGGGCGCCGCCGGGCGTGTAGGCGTCCTCGCTGCGGAGCTTCTTGGCCGCGGTGTAGCGGTTGACCATCGAGTCCATGCAGCCCGCGGTGACGCCGAAAAAGTAGCGCGGCCGGCCCAGCTTCTTGAAGTCGCGCAGGTCATCGCGCCAGTTCGGCTGCGCCAGGATCGCGATGCGAAAGCCCTCGCGCTCGATCAGCCGCCCGACGACCGCGGTGCCGAAGGCCGGGTGGTCCACGTAGGCGTCGCCGGAGACGAGGATCACGTCCACCTCGTCCCAGCCGCGCGCCGCCATCTCGTCGCGCGTCGTCGGGAGCCAGCGGGCCGGATCCCAGGTCGGGTCTTTCTCGTGGGTGGTGGACATCTGCGGCGGAAGGTGGCGCGCACGGGGCGGGAGGCAAGCCGGGTGTTTGCTCGTTTGACCGCCGGCCGCGGCCCGGCATTGTCCCTGCTACCCCGCCCCGCCATGAGCCAGCCCCGCACGATCCTCTGCCTCGCGAGTTTCCACAAGGGTTTCGAGTTCCTGCGCGAGGCCAAGGCCCAGGGCTGGATCGTCCTCCTCCTGACCTCGAAATCGCTCGAGCACGAGGAGTGGCCGCGCGAGGCCATCGACGAGATCTTCTACATGCCCGACGTCGACAAGGTCTGGAACCGCGCCGACGTGATCAAGGGCGTCAGCTACCTCGCCCGCCGCCGCCGGATCGACCGCCTCGTCGCGCTCGACGACTTCGACGTCGAGACCGCCGCCGCCCTGCGCGAGCACCTGCGCATCCCGGGCATGGGCGAGACGACCGCGCGCTACTTCCGCGACAAGCTCGCCATGCGCCTCAAGGCCCGCGAGGCCGGCATCCCCGTGCCGGAGTTCACCCACGTGGCGAACTACGACGACGTCCGCGCCTTCATGGCCCGCGTGCCCGGCCCTGGCTGCTCAAGCCCCGCCTCTCCGCCTCGGCGCTGGGCATCCACCGGATCGAGCGGCCCGACGACCTCTGGCCGAAACTCGACGCACTCGGTGACGAGCAGTCGTTCCACCTGCTCGAGGCCTTCGTGCCCGGCCGCGTCTACCACGTCGACAGCATCGTCAACGACCGCCAGGTGGTCTTCGCCCTCGCCAGCCGCTACGGCGCCCCGCCGCTCGCGGTGATGCACGGCGGCGGCGTCTTCTCGACCGTGGTCTGCGAGCACGGCTCGGCCGAGGAGCGCGCGCTGGTCGCCGCCAACGAGAAGGTGCTCCGCGCGATGGGGCACGTCCGCGGCGCCTCGCACACGGAGTTCATCCAGGCCGCCGACGGCACCTTCCATTTCCTCGAGACCTCCGCCCGGGTCGGCGGCGCGAACATCATGGACCTGATCGAGACCGCCACCGGCCTCAACCTCTGGCGCGAGTGGGCCAAGGTCGAGACGCAGGAGTCCGCCTACCGCGTGCCGCTCTGGCGGCGCGACTACGCCGGCCTGATCATGTCGCTCGCCAGGCAGGAGTGGCCCGACCTCTCCGT
The DNA here is from genome assembly GCF_047777955.1 of Oleiharenicola sp. Vm1. Taxonomy (GTDB): domain Bacteria; phylum Verrucomicrobiota; class Verrucomicrobiia; order Opitutales; family Opitutaceae; genus Didemnitutus. The sequence continues at coordinate 1,184,651 of NZ_CP180537.1, read as the reverse complement.
CTTTGCCGACCCCGAGGTCGTGATCCGCCACCGGAAGCGCCACCACGTCGGCCTTGTCTGGCGCTCGCCCAGCTTCGCCCGCGTCGAGCAGCTGCAGGCCGACTACCTCGCGCGCGTGCAGCGCGACTTCCACGCCAGCGCGCCGCCGCCGGCCAAGGCGACCGACTGATCCGCCGGGCCACCTTCGAGCGCACCCGCGGAGCGGTTCGACCCGGTCGCCCGGTCGTTCGTCGCATCGCCGTTGCGATTCGCCGTCCGGCGCGCATCTTGGCGGTATGAAACACGTGGAGCTCAGCGATGAGGCCTTTGCCGCCCTCGAGCGGCTCGCGGCCGCCAAGAACCTGCCCCCGTCCGCAGTGCTGGCGTCGCTCCTCGGCGCCGGCAAGCCCCTCGCCGGCGACCACCTGCTCTTCTACCTCGTCAGCGCCGAGTTCACCACCCTGCCGCACCTGACCGAGCGCTACCTCGCCCTGCTCGCCTGGGCGGCGAAGAACTACGCGTGCGACTTCGCGGACTTCATCGCCCACCAGGAAAGCGCCCGCCGCTACCTCATGCTCAGCCGCGACGAGGTGAACGACGTCCGCACCCACAACCACGCCCGCCAGATCGACGGCACGCAATTCTGGGCCGTGATGACGATCGACGACGCCACCAAGGCCCGCTTCGTCCGCCGCCTGCTGGAGTTCATCGGCTGCCACGACGAGACGATCGCGCAGGCGATCAAGGCCATCGGCCTCGAACACGCCTCCGGCCACGGCTTCCGGGTGCTGGCGGGCTGAGCGTCGCGCCGCCATGCCCCGCTCCCACCGGCGCGGGGGCGGCGCCGGAGACGCACTTTCGATTTGTCGCCCGCGGGGCGTCCCGCTGGACTGCCTGCGATGTCCGACGACGCGCCCATCCAGCCCGAGAACAAGACGCGGAGTTTCCAGAACTTCTTCCACTCGGTGCGCTACGCGCTCGAGGGCTTCTGGGCCGCGCTGAAGCACGAGCCGTCGTTCCGCGAGGACCTGCTCTTCGTCGCCTTCCTCACCCCGCTGGCGATCATCCTGCCGGTCAACGCCGTCTCGACCGCCGTGATGGTCTTCTCGCTGTTCCTGATCGTCATCATGGAGCTCGTGAACTCCGCCATCGAGTGGACGATCGACGACATCTCGCTCGCCAAGCGCCCGTTCGCCAAGCGCGCCAAGGACATGGGCAGCGCGGCGGTGTTTCTCGCCTACATCAACTGCTTCGTGGTCTGGGGCGTGATCCTCTTCGCCAACTGGAACCGGATCGCCACCCTCGAGTTCCTGAAATGGCCGCCGCACTTCCTCCCGTAATCCTCGTCACCGGCGCCTCGCGCGGCATCGGCCGCGCCATCGCACAGCACCTGGCCCGGCGCGGCGCGCGCGTCGCGCTCCACTACGCCCGCAACGACGCCGCCGCCCGCGACACGCTCGCGACGCTCGCCGGCGAGGGCCACGCGCCGTTCCGCGCCGACGTCGCCGATCCCGCCGCCTGCGAACGGCTCGTCGCGGACGTCATCGCGCACTTCGGCCGCCTCGACGTGCTGGTGAACAACGCCGGCATCTACGAGGACGACGCGATCAAGTCCGCCAGCTACGCCGAGTGGCAGCGCGTCTGGCGCCGCACGATCGACACGAACCTCCTCGGCCCCGCCAACCTCACCTACCTCGCCGTGCAGCACTTCCGCACCCGCGGCGGCGGCCGCATCGTCAACATCACCTCCCGCGCCGCCTTCCGCGGCGAGCTGACCGCGCAGAGCTACGCCGCCTCCAAGGCCGCGCTCAACATCACCGGCCAGTCCCTCGCCCGCGCCCTCGGACCGGACCACATCCCCGTCTTCACCGTCGCGCCCGGCTGGATCGACACCGACATGGCCGTCGGCGCCCTCACCGGCCCCGGCGCCGCCGAGGTGCTCGCGCAGCACCCGCTCGGCCGCGTCGGCACGGCGGACGAGATGGGCGCCACCGTCGCCTGGCTCGCCCTCGAGGCCCCGGCCAACCTCACCGGCTGCGTCCTCGACGCCAACGGCGCCTCCTACCTGCGCTGAGGCGCGCTCAGCGCATCCGCCCGAACAGATACGCGCCGATGCCGATCATGGCGAGGTTCGGCAGGCAGGCGGCCCACAACGGGTCCATGTAGCCCTTGCCGCCGAAAAGCGACGCGGCGTTCGACAGCAGGTAATAGACGAAGAAGAGACCGATCGACTTCGACACGCCCACCACCGGGCTGACGCGCACGCCCGACACCGCGAACGGCACCGCGATCGCCAGGATGATCAGCGGCCCGAGCGTGTCCGCGAGCAGGCCGTAGTAGCGCACGGCGTAGCGCGTGACCTTCGGGTTGTCCTCGGCGGTGAAGTAGTCGACGATGCGCTCCAGCTCGAAGAACGACAGCTCGCCGGGCTTGCGGTCGATCAGCAGCATCAGCTGCGGGTCCTCGTTGAAGTGCGGCACGGTCTTGTCCTTGAAAACCACCGAGCGCATCACCTCGCCCGCCTCGACGTCGAACCACACCTCGCGCCCGTCGTGGAAGGACCACTGCCGCTTCGCCGGGTCATAGACCGCCTCGCGGGCCATGAGCCGCGTCTTCTCGCGCCGGCGCGCGTCCAGCTCCGAGACGGTGACGCCATAGGCCTTCTGCTCGATGCGGCTGTAGCGGTTGATATACCACATGCGGTTCGCCCGGTGGTTGTCGAAGGCCACGCTCTGCACCATGCCGACCGAGCTCGTCATCGGCATCTTCAGCTGCGCCTGGATGCGGTAGGATTCCTTCAGGCTGCGCGCGCGCTCCACCGACCACGGCACCACGCGGGCGTTCAGCAGCAGGGTGATGCCGCAGGCCACCACGCCCGCCAGCCAGAGCGCGCGCGTCGTGCTGAAGATGTTCAGCCCCGCGGCGCGGATGGCCATGATCTCGTTGTTGCGATGCAGCTTCCCCAGCACGAAGAGCAGCGACAGCAGCAGGGCCAGCGGCAGCACGATCGAGAAATAGCTCGGCATCAGCACCGCGTAGTAGGTCAGGATCTCGTCGAACCCGACGTTGATCTCGAGCAGGTCGCGGAAGTCGTCGTAGAGCGCCTGCATCAGCAGCAGGCCCATCGTGGCGCACAGGATCAGGCCGAGGATTTTCAGCCATTCGCGCAGGAGATAGCGGTCGAGAAGCGTCACGTGCGGTGAGACAAGCGACGGCGCCGCCGGTGTCCAAGCCAATATGTCATGGTGCGGGTCTTGCTCCGCACCGGCCGGGCGCTTCCCTCTCCGCATGCAAATCCTCCTTCGCCTCGCCGCGCTCCTCAGCCTCGCCGCCGCGGCGTCCGCCGCCGAGCCGATCAAGATCGGCCAATACGGCGCCTTCACCGGCAAGGACGCCGACTTCGGCCTCGCCGCGCGCAAGGGCGTCCTCCTCGCCTTCGAGGAGGCCAACGCCGCCGGCGGCGTCCTCGGCCGCCCGGTCGAGCTCATCGTCGAGGACAACCAGTCCAAACAGGGCGAATCCGCCACCATCGCGAAGAAGTTCGTCTCGCGCGACAAGGTCGTCGCCGTCCTCGGCGCCAACATGTCCAACCACTCGCTCGAGGCCGCGCCGGTCTTCCAGAACGCCAAGGTCCCGATGATCGCCATCACCTCGACCGCCCCGCGCGTCACCGAGATCGGCGACTACATCTTCCGCGTCTGCTTCATCGACCCGTTCCAGGGCACCGCCCTGGCCAAGTTCGCCAGCGACACCCTCAAGCTCAAGCGCGTCGCCCTCCTCACCTCGGTCAACAACGCCTACAGCGTCGGCCTGTCGAAGAACTTCCGCGAGCAGATCGCCAAGCTCGGCGGCACCGTCGTGGCCGAGCAGCGCCACAACGAGGGCGACAAGGATTTCCGCGCCCAGCTCACCGCCATCAAGGCCGCCGGCGCCGAGGGCATCCTCCACTCCGGCAACTACACCGAGGGCGCCCTCATCTGCAAACAGGCCCGCGCTCTCGGCTTCACCGGCCCGATCTTCGGCGGCGACGCCTGGGAAGGCCCCGAGTTCGTCGCCATCGGCGGCGCCGCCGTCGAGGGCACCTACTACTCGACCCACGCCTCCAACGAGTCCGCCGCGCCCGCCATGCGGGCCTTCGTCGCCCGCTACCAGAAGCGCTGGGGCGAGCTGCCCAACGCCACCACCACGCTCGGCTACGAGGCCGCGATCCTGCTCTTCGACGCCCTGAAGCGCGCCGGCACCACCGACAGCAAGCCGCTCCGCGACGCCCTCGCCGCGACCAAGGACTTCCCCGGCGTCACCGGCGCCATCACGATCGACGAGAAGCGCAACGCCTCCAAGCCCGCCACCATCGTCGTGATCAAGGACGGCAAGGCGAAGTTCCTCGAGTCGGTCCAGCCCTGACGCGGCCGCGGCCCTGCGGCCGCCCCTCCAGTTGGGGATTGTGCGGGAGCAAGGGCTGGCTTTGCCTGTCGCTCATTCCCGCATGAACCGCCTTACCCCTTCGTCCTCGGCGGCGCCCTGGCTGCCGCCGCCTGCCTTCACGCCGCCGACCCGATCAAGGTCGGCGAATACGCCTCCCTCACCGGCAAGGAGGCCGCCTGGGGCCAGAGCTCGCACCGGGGCACGCTGCTGGCCGTCGAGGAGATCAACGCCGCCGGCGGCGTGCTCGGCCGCCCGCTCGAGCTCCTGACCGAGGACAACCAGTCCAAGCAGGGCGAATCCGCCACCGGGGTGAAGAAGCTCATCACCCGCGACCGCGTCGTCGCCCTCCTCGGCGAGGTGGCGTCAATCCGCACCCTCGAGGCGGCGCCCGTCATCCAGAACGCGAAGATCCCCATGATCGCTCCCGGCGCCGTCAACGCGAAGATCACCGAGGTCGGCGACTACATCTTCCGCGTCTGCTTCATCGACTCCTTCCAGGGCGTCGTCCTGGCCAAGTTCGCCCGCGAGTCCCTCCACGCGCAGCGCGTCGCCATCCTGACCTCGGTGAACAGCGCCTACAGCGTCAGCCTCGCCAAGGTCTTCCGCGAACGCTTCGTCGCCGACGGCGGCACCATCGCCGTCGAGCAGAAATACGCCGAGGGCGACAAGGACTTCCGCGCCCAGCTCACCGCCATCAAGGCCGCCAAGCCCGACGCCATCATCGTGCCGGGCTACTACACCGAGGCCGCCCTCATCTGCGCCCAGGCGCGCCAGCTCGGCCTGACGCTCCCGATCTTCGGCGGCGACGGCTGGGACGACCCGGCGCTCATCGCCATCGGCGGCGCCGCGGTCGAGGGCACGCACTTCTGCACCCACTACTCGCCCGACAATCCCAGCGCCGAGGTGCAGGCCTTCAACGCCCGCTACCGCGCCCGCTGGGGCGAGGCCCCCGGCGCCTACGCCGCGCTCGGCTACGATTCCGTGCTCGTGCTCGCCGACGCCCTCAAGCGCGCCGGCAGCACCGAGCCCAAGGCCCTGCGCGACGCCCTCGCCGCCACCAAGGACTTCCCCGCCGTCACCGGCCGCATCACGATCGACGCCCACCGCAACGCCTCGAAAGCGGCCGTCATACTCACCGTCAAGGACGGCAAGTCGCAGTTCGTCACCGCTGTCGCGCCGTAACGCCGCGCCAGCCTCCCGCCGGTCCGGTCGCGCCCGTCCGGCGGTCGCGCTCCCGCGCCGCGACTGCCCGACCGCGGCTCGCCGCGCCCCGGCCAGTTGGGAGTTGAGTGTTGAAGCGCGCGGGCTTCCATAGCGCATCCGTTCCCTTCCCTCCGTGCTTCGGCGCTCTCACCTCCCCACGCACCGCGCTCCTCGCGACCGCTTTCGCCGCCCTCGCCTTCGTCGCCCTGGCCCTCCTTGCCCACGCGGCGCCGGAGCCGATCAAGCTCGGCATGTTCGCGTCGCTGACCGGCAAGCAGGCCTACTTCGGGGAAACCAACAGCCGCGGCGCCGCCTTCGCCGTCGAGGAGCTCAACGCCGCCGGCGGCCTCCTCGGCCGCCCGGTCGAGCTGCTGGTCGAGGACACGCGCTCGATGCCGGGCGAAGCCGCGACTTCCGCGAAGAAACTCCTGCACCGCGACCACGTCGTCGCGCTGGTCAGCGGCACCGCCTCGTCGCCCGCGCTCGAGGTCGCCCCGCTCTGCCAGGCCGCGGGCGTGCCGCTCGTCGCCGCCACCGCCACCAACCCGCGCGTGACCGAGACCGGGGACTTCATTTTCCGCGCCTGCTTCGCCGACCCTTTCCAGGGCACCGTGCTCGCGCGCTTCGCCAAGGACCGCCTCCACGCCCGCCGCGTCGCCGTGCTCGTCGCCAACGGCTCCGCCTACTCGGTCGGCCTGGCGAAGTATTTCCGCGAGCGCTTCACCGCCGACGGCGGCGAGGTCGTCGCCGAGCCGAAATACGCCGAGGGCGAGAAGGACTTCCGCGCCCAGCTCACCGCCGTCAAGGCCGCCAAGCCCGACGCCGTCTTCGCCTCCGGCGACTACCTCGAGTCCGCCCTCATCTGCGTGCAGGCCCGCGCGCTCGGCCTGACGATGCCGTTCTTCGGCGGCGACACCTGGGACGCCACCGCGCTGGTCGAGCTCGGCGGCAAGGCAGTCGAGGGCGGCTACTTCACCGCCCATTTCTCGCCCGAGGCGCGCGACCCCGCTGTGCAGTCGTTCGTGTCGCGCTTCGCGCAGCGCTTCGGCCTCAAGCCCGACACCGGCATGTCGCTCGGCTACGACGCCGTCATGCTCCTCGCCGACGCCATCCGGCGCGCCGGCTCCACCGACGGCCGCGCGGTGCGCGACGCGTTGGCGGCAACGAAGGACTTCGCCGGCGTGACCGGCCGCATCACGATCGACGCCCAGCGCAACGCCGCCAAGTCCGCCGCCATCTTCACCATCCGCGACGGCAAGTTCGTCTACCTGGAGAGCGTCGAGCCGTGAGGCGCGTTGGCCCGCGCCAGTTGAGGGTTGAGAGTTGAGAGTTGAGAGGTTCACTCGTCGCGCATGTTCAACTTCGAGAAACTGGAGGTCTGGCAAAAGGGGGTGACCTTTGCCGCGCTGGTTTATCGACTGACCCGCGGTTTCCCGGGCGACGAACGCTTCGGGCTGACGAACCAGATACGGCGCGCCGCGGTATCAATCGCCTCGAACGTTGCCGAAGGCTCCGCTCGTCCGCCCGCCGACTACGCGCGCTTTATTGGCTACGCCTCGGGCTCGCTTTCAGAGGTCGTAACCCAAGCCACAATCGCGCGAAACGAGGGCTTTCTCTCTCTCGCCGACTACGAGTGGCTTTACGGAGATGCGGAAGAAATCTCCCGGATGCTCACCGGCCTGCGCCGCTCGCTCGAGTGAGCGTTCCGCCCCTCAACTCTCAACCCTCAACTCTCAACTTTCCCCGCCCCCTGACCGAGTTCCTCCAACAGCTCCTCAATGGCATCTCGCTCGGCGCGATCTTTGCACTCATCGCGCTGGGCTACACCATGGTCTACGGCGTGCTGCGGTTCATCAACTTCGCGCACGCGGACGTGTTCATGGTCGGCGCCTTCGTCGGCTACTACGCCGGCAAGCTCGTGCCCGAGCACTCGCTCTGGGGCGGCCTGCTCGTCCTCGCCCTGGCGATGATCGCCTGCGCCGCGCTCGGCGTCGTCATCGAGCGCCTCGCCTACCGCCCGCTGCGCGGCGGCCCGACGCTCAACGTCCTCATCACCGCCATCGGCGTCTCGCTGCTGCTGGAGAACCTCGGGCAGTTCGTCTTCGGCGCCACCCCACGGCCCTTCCCCGAGCTGTTTCCCGTCACGAGCTACGAGATCGCCGGCCTCTACATCTCCAGCAACCAGCTCGTCGTGATCGGCGTGACGCTCCTCCTGCTTTTCGCCCTCCGCTTCATCGTCATGCGGACGAAGATCGGCACCGCCATGCGCGCCGTCTCGATGAACAAGCAGGCCGCGTCGCTCGTGGGCATCAACAACGACTACGTCATCTCGTTCACCTTCGCCCTCGGCTCCGCGCTCGCCGCGGCGGGCGGCATCCTCTACGCGCTCAACTACCCGTCGATCGATCCGCTGATGGGCGTGCTGCCCGGCCTGAAGGCCTTCGTCGCCGCCGTGCTCGGCGGCATCGGCAACATCCCCGGCGCCGCGCTCGGCGGCATGCTGCTGGGCATCGTCGAGACCTTCGTCAACGGCAGCGAGTGGTCGACCTACAAGGACGCCATCGCCTTCGCGCTGCTGATCCTGATCCTGCTGTTCCGCCCCGCCGGCCTGCTCGGCCGCCACGTGAAGGAGAAGGTCTGAAGCATGGCCACAAAGAGGCACAAAGAAACGCGTCCGCCGTCGCAGACCTCCACCGCGCCTATAGGCGCGCGGAACAATCTCGCCAACACGCCCGACGCTTTTCGTGCCTCCTCGTGGCCATCCCGCCCGGCTTCGTCCGCCGCCTGACGCCCGCCCGCGCATGGAATCGAAAATCGAGAATCCCAAATCGAAAATCCCGCTCCCCACGCCTCACGTGGTGCTGACCGCGGCGATCTTGGCCGCCATCGGCGTTTCCGCGTTCTCCGACCAGATCGATCCCTACTACCTCGACGTCGCCGTCGGCATCGGCATCAACATCATCCTCGCCGTCTCGCTCAACCTCGTGAACGGCTACACGGGCCAGTTCTCGCTCGGCCACGCGGGCTTCATGTCGGTCGGCGCGTATCTCTCCGCCGCGGTGACGATGCTGCTCGGGCCGAAGCTGCTCGGCGAGACCGGCGGCACCGCCTGGCAGCAGGGCGGCCTGTTCTTCGGCGCGCTCGTCGCCGGCGGCTTGAGCGCGGCCTTCGCCGGTCTGCTCGTCGGCATGCCGTCGCTGCGGCTCAAGGGCGACTACCTCGCCATCGTCACGCTGGGGTTCGGCGAGATCATCCGCGTCGTGTTCCAGAACTGCGAGCCGCTCGGCGGCGCGCTGGGCCTCAACGGCATCCCGGCCTACACGACGATCTTCTGGGTGCTCGCCTTCGCCGCCGTCACGATCTTCACCGTCTACTGCCTCGTGCACTCGACCTACGGCCGCGGCTTCCTCGCCACGCACGACGACGAGATTGCCGCCGAGTCGGTCGGTCTCGACACCACGCGCTACAAGATCGTGGCCTTCGTCGTCGGCGCCTTCTTCGCCGGCATCGCGGGCGGGCTCTACGGCCATTTCAAGCAGACCATCTCGGCCAACGGCTTCGATTTCACCAAGTCGATCGAGATCGTCGTCATGGTCATCCTCGGCGGCATGGGCAACACGCTCGGCGTCATCCTCGCCGCCGTGCTGCTCACGCTCCTGCCCGAGGTGCTGCGCGGCTTCTCCGACTACCGGATGATCATCTACTCGCTCCTGCTCGTCGTGCTCATGCTCGTGCGCCCGCAGGGCCTGTTCCACTTCCAGCGCCGGAGGCCGACGCCGTGAGCGAGCCGATCCTCCAGCTCGACCGCGTGACGATCCGCTTCGGCGGCCTCACCGCCGTGAACGCGGTCGATTTCGCCATCGCCGAGGGCGAGCTGGCCGGCCTCATCGGCCCCAACGGCGCGGGCAAGACCACCGTCTTCAACCTCATCACCGGCGTCTACCGCCCCACCGAGGGCGCCGTGCGCTTCGCCAGCCGCGACCTCGCCGGCGTGCCGGCCCACGCCCGCGCGGGCCTGGGCATCGCGCGGACATTCCAAAACATCCGCCTCTTCGGCAGCCTCAGCGTCCTCGACAACGTCCGCGTCGCCATGAACCTCCACCGCGAGAACTCGCCGGCGCAGGCGCTGGTGCGCCTCGGCCAGTTCCGCCGCGAGGAGGCCGCGCTGACCCAGCGCGCCGACGAACTGCTCGATCTCTTCAACCTCCGCCGCTTCCGCGATGCGCCGGCGAAGAGCCTCCCCTACGGCGAACAGCGCCGCCTCGAGATCGTCCGCTGCCTGGCCACGAAGCCGCGCCTGCTGCTGCTCGACGAGCCGGCCGCCGGCATGAACCCGAGCGAGAAGGTCGCGCTCGTGGAGCTGATCCAGCGCGTGCACCGCGAATTCAAACTCTCGATCCTCCTCGTCGAGCACTCCATGCGCGTCGTCATGGGCTGCTGCTCGCGCATCGGCGTGCTCGACTACGGCGTGAAGATCGCCGACGGCACGCCGGCGCAGATCCAGTCCGACCCGAAGGTCATCGAGGCCTACCTCGGCGAGGACCACGCCACCTCGCTCTCGCACCATTGAGCCGCGCCATGCTCGAAGTCACCGACCTCTCCGTCTCCTACGGCGCCATCAGCGCGCTGGGCGGGATTTCCTTCCGCATCGAGCAGGGCCGCATCGTCACCCTCGTCGGCGCCAACGGCGCGGGCAAGACCACCACGCTCAAGACCCTCTCCGGCTTGCTGCGGGCCAAGGCCGGCACGGTGAAATTCAAGGGCGAGGACATCACGCGCCTGCCGCCGCACCACATCGTCGCCCGCGGTCTCGGCCACGTGCCGGAGGGCCGCATGGTCTTCGCCAACCTCACCGTTGACGAGAACCTCGCCATGGGCGCCTACCTGCAGAAGGACCCGGACCGCATCGCGCGCAACCGCGACTACGTCTTCGGCATCTTCCCGCGCCTGAAGGAGCGCCTCGACCAGGCGGCCGGCACGCTCTCGGGCGGCGAACAGCAGATGCTCGCCATCGGCCGCGCGCTGATGGGCGACCCGCAATTGCTCATGCTCGACGAGCCGTCCCTCGGCATCGCCCCCAAGCTCATCAGCACGATCTTCGAGAAGATCATCGAGATCAACCGCGAGCACGGCGTCACCATCCTGCTCGTCGAGCAGAACGCCAAGCTCGCCCTCGAGATCTCCCACGACGCCTACGTCCTCGAGTCCGGCCGCGTCGTGATGCAGGGCCCCTCGGAAAAACTCCGCGCCGACCCGCAGCTCAAGGCCGCCTACCTCGGCGGCTGACGGCCCCGACAGTCCGGCAGGCTCGGCGTTGCGCGGCGCCGGCGTCCGTCGCAGCCTTCCCGCCACCCCATGAAAACCCGCCTCGCGCTCGGTTGTCTCGTCCTGCTCGCCTCGTCCCTGACCGCGGCCGCGGCCGCGCCGCTCGCCGCCTGGCCGGAGCCGACCCGCGAGAACAAGCCCTGGGCCCGCTGGTGGTGGCCGGGCAACGCCGTCGACGAGCCGAACCTCACGCGCGAGCTGGAGTCGCTCGCCGCCGCCGGTTTCGGCGGGGTCGAGATCACGCCCATCTACGGCGCGCGCGGCTCCGAGTCGCGCTACGTGGATTTCCTTTCCCCGCGCTGGATCCAGCTCGTCGCGCACACTGGCCGCGAGGCGCAGCGCCTCGGCCTCGGCGTCGACATGGCCACCGGCACCGGCTGGCCCTTCGGCGGCCCGTGGATCCAGCCGGCCGACGGCATCCAGAAAGCCGTGCTCGTCGACGGCAAGCTCGCCGGCGCGCCGACCGGCATGAAGGTCAAACGCGCCGCGCCGGGCGACGAGGGGCTCGTCGTCGACCCCTACTCGCCCGCCGCGCTCGGCCGCTACCTCGCGCCCTTCGGCGCCGCCTTCGAGCATTTCCCCCGCGAGCTCCTTCGCAGCCAGTTCCACGACTCCTTCGAATACTACGAGTCCTCCTGGACGTCCGAGCTGCCGCGCGTCTTCCGGGAAATGCACGGCTACGACGTGCAGGAATTCGCCGCCGCGCTGACCGCCAAGGACGGCGCCGGCACGCTCCCGCCCGAGACGCTCGCCCGCATCAAGGCCGATTACCGCACCACGCTCGCCAAGCTCCACCTCGACTACGTCCGCACCTGGCGCGACTGGTCGCACGCGCGCGGCTGGCTCATCCGCAACCAGGCGCACGGCGCCCCGGCCAACCTGCTGGATCTCTACGCCAACGCCGACATTCCCGAGGTCGAGGTGTTCGGCTCCACGCCCTTCGCCATCCCCGGCCTGCGCCGCGACCTCGCCGACATCCGCGGCGACCACTCGATGCCCGAATCGCTCATTCTCCGGATGGCGTCGTCCGCCGCGCACGTCGCCGGCCACCCGCTCACCTCCTGCGAGACGCTCACCTGGCTGCGCGAACACTGGAAGGAGGCGCCGTCGATGATGAAGCCCGAGATCGACCGCACCTTCGCCGAAGGCATCAACCACCTCGTCTACCACGGCAACGCCTACTCGCCCGCCGACGCGCCGTGGCCGGGCTGGCTCTTCTACGCCTCGACCGAGTTCAACGACCGCAACCCGCTCTGGTCGGACCTCGCCGGCCTCAACGCCTACGTCACCCGCGTGCAGTCGATCCTCCAGGCCGGCGCCCCCGACAACGACATCCTCGTCTACTGGCCCGCGCACGACGTCTGGGACAACCCGAAGGGCTTGATGAAGATGCTCGAGGTCGCCGACACGCGCTGGATGGTCGACTCGCCCGCCGGCCAGCTCGGCCGCGCGCTCCTGGCCCGCGGCTACGGCTTCGACTGGATCTCCGACGACCAGCTCGCCGCGACCTCGACCGCCGGCAAGAAGAGCCGTCTCCTCCGCACGCCGGGCGGCAACACCTACCGCCTGCTCGTCGTCCCCGCCGCCCGCCGCATGCCGGTCGAGACGCTCCGGCAGATCGCCGCCCTCGCCGCCGCCGGCGTGCCGGTGGTCGTGCAGCAGCTCCCCGAGGACGTCCCCGGCTACGGCCGCCTGGACGAGCGCCGGGCCGCCTTCAAGGAACTGCTGGCCGCCCTCGCCCGCACGCCCGCCGCGGTCGTGGGCCGCACCGCCCCCGAGGCCCTGCTCGCCGCGCCGGCCTTCGCCCGCCACGCCCGCCGCGAGGCCATCGTCGACGACGGCGCGAGCTTCATCCGCCGCCGCACCGATGCCGGCCACGACTACTTCTTCGCCAACCTCGGCGCGAAGCCGATCGACGGCTGGGTGACGCTCGGCGTCAGCGCCGCCGACGCGTTCATCCTCGACCCGCTGTCCGGCCGCATCGGTCGCGCCGCGCTTAAGACCGACGCCCCGCAGGCCTCCGTCTACCTCCAGCTCGCCAGCGGCGAGTCGCTCATCGTGCGCACGAGCGACCGCCCGTCAGCCGACGCGACGCCCGCCTGGGCCTACACCGCGCCCGCCGGCGCGCCCGTCGCCCTCGCCGGCCCCTGGCAGATCGACTTCGTCCGCGGCGGCCCCGCGCTGCCCGCCCCGATCTCCGCCGCGGAGCTGAAATCCTGGACCGAGCTCGGCGACGCCGAGGCCCGGCGCTTCGCCGGCACGGCGCGCTACCGTCTCGAATTCGAGCTCCCCGCCGGCGCCCGCGCCGACGACTGGATGCTCGAGCTCGGCGACGTGCGCGAGACCGCCCGCGTCCGCCTCAACGGCCACGACGCCGGCCTCGCCTGGTCGCTGCCGTTCCGCCTGCGCGTCGGCGCCTTCCTCCAGCCCGGCCGCAACACGCTCGAGCTCGAGGTGACCAATCTCGCCGCCAACCGCATCCGCGACCTCGATCAGCGCGGCGTCGCCTGGAAAATCATGCGCGAGATCAACTACGTCGACATCCGCTACAAGCCCTTCGACGCCGCGAAGTGGGACCTCACCCCTCCGGCCTGCTCGGCCCGGTGCGCCTGGTGCCGCTCACGCGGGTGGCGCCCCGCTAGCCCCGGCCGATTCCGCCGCTTGATTTTTTCCAGAGCCCGCTAAACTAGCGGGCTTCGTTTTTTCGTTCTCCCAACGTCCAACCACCGACTCTCAACCCGAGCCATGTCCACCGCCACTCCGCAAAAATTCGAGTTCCAAGCCGAAATCAAGCAGCTGCTCGATATCGTCATCCACTCGCTCTACACGGAGAAGGAAATCTTCGTCCGCGAGCTGGTGTCGAACGCCTCCGACGCCCTGGAGAAGCTCCGCCACCTCCAGCTGACCGAGAAGGACGTCCACGACGACAACCTGCCGCTCGAGATCGCCATCACCACGGACGACAAGGCGAAGACCGTCACGATCCAGGACTTCGGCCTCGGCATGACGCGCGAGGAACTGATCCAAAACCTCGGCACCATCGCCCACTCCGGGTCGAAGCAGTTCCTCAAGGCGCTGGGCGAGTCCGGCGCGAAGAACTCGAACCTCATCGGCCAGTTCGGCGTCGGCTTCTACAGCGCGTTCATGGTCGCGAAGTCCGTGAAGGTCTACTCCCACTCGTGGCGGAAGGACGCGCCCGGCCACGTCTGGTCGAGCGACGGCTCCGGCAGCTACGAGATCGAAGAGGTCGACGGCCAGCGCCGCGGCGCGAAGATCGTCGTCGAGCTGAAGGACGAGTGCGCCGAGTTCGCCCAGGATTGGAAGCTCAAGGAGATCCTCACCCGCTACAGCGCCTTCGTCGGCTTCCCCATCACCCTCAACGGCGAGAAGATCACCACCGTTCAGGCGCTCTGGCTGCGCAACAAGTCCGAGATCAAGGACGAGGAATACACCGAGTTCTACAAGTTCCAGGCCCACGCCCACGACGCCCCGCGCTACCGCCTGCACTTCAACGCCGATGCGCCGCTCACGATCAACGCCCTCGTCTTCGTGCCGCAGGAGAACACCGAGAAGCTCGGCTTCGCCCGCCTCGAGCCGTCCGTCGCCCTCTACTGCCGCAAGGTCCTGATCGACGCCCAGCCGAAGGACCTGCTGCCCGAGTGGCTGCGCTTCCTCAAGGGCGTGATCGACAGCGAGGACCTCCCGCTGAACATTTCGCGCGAGACGATGCAGGACAAGGCCCTGCTCGACAAACTCGGCAAGGTCATCACCAAGCGCTTCCTCAAGCTCCTCGAGGAGGAGTCCGCCCAGCGCGCCGACGCCTACAACGAGTTCTACGCCCAGTTCGGCATCTTCCTCAAGGAGGGCGCCGCGCTCGACTTCACCCACAAGGACCAGCTCGTGAAGCTGCTCCGTTGGGAATCGTCGCTGACCGAGAAGGGCAAGACCACCTCGCTCGCCGACTACGTCTCGCGCCTGAAGGACGGGCAGAAGGAGATCTATTACCTCGTCGCCCCGAACCGCGAGGCGATCGAGTCCGGCCCGTATCTCGAGGGCTTCAAGGCCCGCAACCTCGAGGTGCTCTTCTGCTACGAGGCGGTCGACGAATACGTCTTCAACAACGTCCGCGAGTTCGACGGGAAGAAGTTCCTCTCCGCCGACCACAGCGATGTGAAGCTCGAGGACGTCCCGCAGCAGGGCGAGGCGCTCAGCGAGGCCGACGTGAAGGACCTGACCAAGTGGCTGAAGGACGCGCTCGGCGCGCAGGTCGCCGAGGTGAAGTCGTCCGACCGCCTCGTCGGCTCGCCCGCCCTCGCGACCAACGCCGACAAGTTCGCCTCGCCGATGATGCGCCGGATGATGAAGGCGATGAAGAAGCCCGGCGAGGCCGACGAGCCCGTGAAGGTAAACCTCGAGATCAACCCGCGCCACGCGGTGATCAAGAAGCTCCACGCCCTGCGCGCCGCCGACGCCGACAAGGCCGAGCTCGTCGCCGAGCAGCTGCTCGACAACGCCCTCATCGCCGCCGGCCTGCTCGAGGATCCGTCGCGCATGGTGGCGCGCCTGAACAAGCTCCTCGAGAGCGTCTGACGCCGCGGTCTCGGCGCGGGAGACAGCAATTTTCGCACTACAAACAAGCGGCGGCGCACGACGCGCCGCCACTTGTTTTCACGCGGCCTTGGCGGGATAGTAGGGCATCCGCGGGCACGTCGGCTGCCCCTCAGACGACGGACCGACGGCGTGCGCCGCCTCCCCGGGCCTGCGCCGGGGCTCGTTCATGTTCCCCAACCCGTCGCGCCCATGAAAACTCCGCGCATCCTCGCGAGCCTCTCGCTCGCCGCGGCGCTGGCCAGCCCGGTCTCCGCCGCTCCTCCGCCGGAAAGCCCTGTCAGCCTGCGAGACATCGACTATCCCGCGCAATTGATCCGTCGCGGCATCACCAGCGGCGAGGTGCGCGTCCTGCTGAAGATCGGTCCGGACGCCCGTCTCCAGGACGCGCTCGTCACCGCCTACACCAACAAGGCCTTCGCCGACGCGACGCTCGCCGCCCTGCCCCAAGGCACGTTCCGCCCGCAGAAGGTCGAAGGCCAGCCGGTCACCACGGTCGCGCAGCTCACCGTCCGCTTCGAAGTCAGCGGCCTGGTGGTCGTGGAGCGCTACGCCAACGACGGGCCGGAGCTTCCGCCCGGAGTCTTTGCCTACCAGCCGTGCAACCCGGAGCGCCTCGACCGGCCGCTGCAGCTGCTCTCCGGTCCGACGCCGGTCTACCCGATCAGCCTGCGCGAGCAGGGAGTGCACGGCCGCGTGGTCCTCGAATACTATGTCGACGAAGCCGGCCGCGTTCGCATGCCCGTCGTCAGCGAGACGGAAAACGAACTGCTCTCCAGCCTGAGCATCCAGGCGGTCGAGCAGTGGCAGTTTTCGCCGCCGAGCAGTCGCGGCCAGCCCGTGCTGGTGCACGTCCGGCAGACGTTCCTCTTCGGCGCGGAGAAAACCGGCTGATCAGCCGCGAGCCCGGCGCAGCCCCGTGAGACGCCCCGGTGGCCACCGGGGCGTCGATCCGTCCGGGTTCTACGCCGCGCCTAGGCCAGCAGGTGCTGCCATTGGTCCTCGCGCGCGGCGCGGGCGGCCTTCAGGGCGCCGACGGCGACGTAGCGCTTGAAGTCCTGTCCGGCGAGCCGGACCTTCGGCGCCTCGAAACCGTCCGCGGCGAGCTTTTCCTGCAACACCAGGTCGATCCCCCGGATGCGGCTGCCTCCGCCGGTGACGACGATGTTCTGCAGCAGCTGCGCCACCGAGTCGGACGACGCGCGCGCGATCAGCGCGGTCAGCGCCGGATAGATTTTCTCGATCAGCCGGTTGCAGGCGCGGCCGATGATCTCCCCGAGCTCGAGGGTGTGGCTCTTGCCCCCGATCAGGACCTTCACGTCGATCGGCTTGCGGACGGCGCCGACGTAGGAGTGCTCCTCCTTGATCTGCCGGATGGTCGCGCGCGACAGGCCGTTGTTCGGGTAGATGCGTTGCAGCTCGTCCTCGATGATCTTGTCGATCGCGTCGCCGGCGAAAGGCAGGCTGATCTGGTCCTCGCGCGTCGGGAAATAACCCTGGATCAGGCACAGGTCGCTCGTGCCGCCGCCGATGTCGACGAAGAGCGAGTTGGTCACCGGGTCGACGTAGTTCGGCTGGCCGAGACGCGCGTCGTCGCGGAAGCCGAGCGCCGCGAGGAACGGCTCGGGGATGAGCAGCACGCGGTCGAACACGCCAGTGGCGCACGCGCGGATGTCCTCGCGCGCGGGCTCGCCGGCGTTGGCCGGGACGCCGATCACGACGCGGACCTCGGCGGCGCCGCTCGGATCGATGACGGCGCGGATGCGCTGGATCAGGTCGCGTGCGGCGTCACGGTGCGCGATGATGCCGTCCTCGAGCGGCGCGATCATCCGGAGTTGCAGGCGGTGATTCAGCGCCTCCTCGCCGATCAGCAGCGTCGCGTTGCCCGCGATGATGCCGTCGACCAGGCCTTCGCGGGCGTAGCCGACGACCGACGGCACGATCTTGCTGACGGTGATGTCGCGGTTGTCGGCGGGGCCGGCGACCACGCACGAGGCGTTGGTGCCGAGATCGAAACCGGCGATGATGCGCTTGCGATCGCCCGGCCGGCGCGCCGGCGGCGCTTCGGCCGGGCGTTCGAGATTCGCGGGCGTGGCGGCGGCGGGAACTTTCTTTTCCAGGGTGGCAGTGGTCATGTTGTCGTGGTTCGGGTTGTGGGGAAACTCACCGGCTTCGCGCCTGGCTCTCGCTCGCCAGCATCGCGTCGAGCAGGTCGGCGATCGCGGGCGGCTCGGACGGCGCGGGCGCACGCGGCTCGCGCGGGCGCGGTGCGCGGAGGTCCGCCCCGCGCGCGACGCCGGACGAACCGGGCGCCAGCTGCTGCACGATGAGCTCGGCGATCGCGAGCGCCTCCGCCGCGCGCTCACTCTCGCGCGCGAAGATCTGGCGCAGCTCGCTCTCCGGGAGCGCGTCGGCGCCGAGCTTGCGCGCGCGGCCTGCACGGCCGCAGCAAGCTGGTCGCGCTCCAACGCGGACGCCGCGGCATCGCCCTGCTCGCGCAGCAGGCAGATGCGCCGGATCAAACGGATCACGGGAGTCGCGGGATGGTCTTCGACGGACGGAAACATCGCAGGAGAAATTCGCGTGTGTCCGCCCCAACGACTCGCCGGTCCGAAGAAAGTTCGAAAAATCGGCCCCGGAGATTTCCCGATATTTCATCCGCCGCGCCGGCAACACGGACTTACGCGATTTTCGTCGCCGCGACGGCGCGAGGCCACGCGCGAACCTCCGGCCCCGTCCCGAACGGCCACGCGGGAGAACGGCGGTGCGGAGAAAAACAGGCGCCGGATTTCTCCGGCGCCCGGTTGCTTGCGCGCGCGCATCGGCCCGCGGGACGCGCCGCGGACGAACGCCCGCTCGGTTGCGAGGCGGGCGGCGGTGCCTCAGCGCTTGATGCCGACGTAGTCGAGGAACGCGCCCTGCGCCGGCGCGCGGCCGAGGAATTTCTCGACGGACACGTTCACGTCGCGCGTGTGCGCGGCAGCGTAGATCTCGCGGCGCAGGCGGCGGCCGACCTGCTCGTCGAGGAAGCCGCCCGGGGCCGTCTTGAAGGCGCTGGCCATGTCGAGCGCGAGCACCTTGGCCCAGAGGTAGCCGTAGTAGCCGGCGTCGTAGCCGGCGAGGTGGCCGAAGTAGGCCACGAAGGCCGTGTCGGCCGGCGGCGCGAGCGTGACGCGCGCGAGCGTGTCGTTGCCGACCTTGACCACGTCGACGGCCTGCGTGTCCGTCGCGGGCCGCGCGTGCAGGGCGAGGTCGATGAGGCCGAACGAAAGCTGCCGGCGCGTGGCGTAGCCCTCGGTCGCCTGGCGCGCGGCCTGGAGCGCGGCGATCGTCTCGGCGGGGATCTTCTTCGTCGGGTCGCGGTAATCGGCGGCGAAGGTGTCGAGCACGGCCTTGTCCCACACCCAGTTCTCGAGCATCTGCGAGGGCGCCTCGACGAAGTCCTGCGGCACCGCGAAGCCCGTCAGCGCGACGAAGCGCGAGCGGCTGAGGATGCCGTGCATGACGTGGCCGAACTCGTGGAAGAGCGTCACGACGTCGTCGTGCTTGAGCAGCGACGGCTTGTCGGCGGACGGCGCGGGGAAGTTGCAGAGCAGCGCCTCGACCGGCAGGTCGTAGCGGCCGTCGGCGAGCACGCCGCCGAGCTTCTGCTGGAAGCAGGCGAAGTGGTTGAACTTCCCCTCGCGCGGGAACATGTCGAGGTAGAACGCCCCGAGCACCTCGCCGTCGGCGCTGTCCTGCACGACGTAGAGCTGCACGCCCTCGGCCCAGACGTAGGGCGCGTGCACCTCGGTGAACTTCAGGCCGAAGATCTTCTGGTAGATGGCGAACATGCCCTCGAGCGTCGCCTGATACGGGAAGAACGCACGCAGCGCCTCGCGATCGACGGCGTAGCGCTCCTTCATCAGCTGGTTCGTGTAGTAGCTGACGTCCCAGGACTCGAGCGGCGCGTCGGGCTTGCCGGTGTCCTGCGCCTTCAGCTGGCGCAGCGTCTCCATCTCCTGCGCGAACTTCGGCTGCAGGCCGCGGACGAGGTCCTCCTCGAACTTCACCGCCGTCGCGCCGTTCTTGGCCATGCGGGTCTCGATCTGGTAGTCGGCCCAGGAGGCGTAGCCGAGGCGGCGCGCGATCTCGCCGCGCAGCGCGACGAGTTTCTGCAACACCGCGACGTTCTTCTCGCGCGCGAGGTTGCTGCGCGCGACCGCCACGCGGCGGCGCACCTCGGCGCTGCGGGCGTTCTCGGCGATCGCGATGGCGTGCCAGGTGACGTTGGCCATCACGCGATACTTGCCGTCGGGCTGCTTCACGCCCGGGCTTTCCAGGAAGCTGGCCGGCACGCCGGCCAGTTCCTCGGCAGTGAAGTCGATCGGCGCGCGCGCCTGGTTGATGTTGACGGCGAACTCGGTGTTCAGGGCGGCGAGCTCCTTCTGGAGCTTCTCCACCTCCGCGCGCTCGGCCGACGGCAGGCTCAGGCCGGCGCGGCGGTAGTCGCGCATCGTGAAGTCGACCAGCCGCTGCTCCTCGGCGCCCAGCGCGGGCTTCGCCGCGGCGACGGCCTGCAGCACCTGGTAGAGGTCCTCGCGGTAGGTGACGCCCACCGCCCAGCCGGAGAGCTTCACCGTGGCGTCGTTGGCCGCGTCGCGCACGGCGGCATCGAGGTTCGACTGGGCGACGGTGCCGAGCTGGGAATTGAGGTCGCTGACCTGGGCCGTGATGGCGTCCACCGCGGCGAAGGTGCTCGCGAAGGTGCGCTGGGCGGCGGGCTGGGCGACGGCGATCGCGAGGGCGGCGTCGGCCTCCCGGATCGCGGCGTCGGTCTGGGCGCGGACCTCGTCGACGGTCTTCGGGTAGGTCGCGAGTTCGAGGCGGGCGTGGTGCTTCGCCGCGAGGGCTTGGAAGTCGGACAACGAGGCCGGAGCGGCATTCGTGAGCGGCAGGATCATGGTAAGGAGCGTGCCCATCAGGGCGGAACGGGGGAACGTGGTCATCGCAATCGGGGTTGATCGAGGAGGCGACAGCTCACTGCGCCGGCGATTCGCGCGCAACCCTTTTGCCGGCGGCGGGCGTCAGGATTAGCTTTGCGGCGTGCCGGCTTCGGGCTTCTTCTGGGGGCTTATGATCAAACTATCCCGCACGCTGCTGGCGCTGGCGTTAACGGCCGCCACCGCCCTCTTCGCGCAGACTCCGCCGGAACAGACGCGCCTCCTGCGCTTCCCGGCCACGAACGGCTCCCAGATCGTCTTCAGCTACGCCGGCCAGCTCTACACCGTCGGCCTGGACGGCGGCGTCGCCCGCCGCCTCACCGACGCCCCCGGCTGGGCGATCTTCCCGCGCTTCTCCGCCGACGGGTCGCAGCTCGCCTTCACCGCCCAATACGACGGCAACACCGAGGTCTACGTGATGCCCGCCGACGGCGGCACCCCGCGCCGGCTCTCCTACACCGCGCTCAACACCCGCGACGACCTCAGCGACCGCATGGGGCCGAACAACATCGTCATGGCGTGGAAGAACAAATCCAACGAGATCGCCTACCGCGGCCGCTGGACCGATCCCAACGACTTCCTCGGCCAGCTCTACACCATCGGCCTCGACGGCGACGTGCCGCAGCAGCTGCCCGTGCCGCGCGGCGGCTTCCTCAGCTTCTCGCCCGACGACACGAAGATGGCCTACAACCGCGTCTTCCGCGAATTCCGCACCTGGAAGCGCTACCGCGGCGGCATGGCCGACGACGTCTGGATCATCGACCTGAAGACCGGCGCGCTCGAGAACATCACCAACAACCCGGCGCAGGACATCATCCCGATGTGGGCGCCGAACAACAAAATCTATTTCCTCTCCGACCGCGACGGCCACCTGAACCTCTTCTCCTACGACCTCGCGTCGAAGAAGACCGCGCAGCTCACGACCTTCAAGGACTACGACATCAAGTTCCCCTCGCTCGGCCAGGGCGGCATCGTCTTCGAGCAGGGCGGCCTGATCTGGCACTTCGACCTCAAGACCGAGAAGGCCCGCCAGGTGCCCATCACCGTGAAGGAGGACATGGCCATCGCCCGCGGCGGCGTCGTCAACGTCTCGAAATACGTCGCCGGCGTCCAACCCTCGCCCGACGGCAAGCGCGCCGTCGTCGTCGCCCGCGGCGAGGTCTTCACCGTCCCGGCCAAGCACGGCCCCGTGCGCAACCTCACCCAGACCTCCGGCGTGCACGAGCGCGACGCCTCCTGGTCGCCCGACGGCAAGTGGATCGCCTACCTCTCCGACGCCACCGGCGAGAACGAGATCTGGATCCGCCCGCAGGACGGCCACGGCGAACCGCAGCAGATCACGAAGGGCGCCACGACCTACTACTACAACCCCGTCTGGTCGCCCGACAGCAAGAAGCTCCTCTGGGCCGACCGCGAGCAGCGCCTGCAGTTCGTCGACATCGCGACCAAGGAGGTCACGCTGATCGAGAAGAACGACACCTTCGAGACCACCGACATCGCGTGGGCTCCCGACAGCAAGTGGGTCGCGTGGGTCGCGCCGAATCGCGGCAGCTACCCGAAGGTCCGCCTCTACTCGCTGGAAGAGAAGAAGGCCATCGACGTCACCGACGGCTGGTGGTCCGTCAGCGACGTCAACTTCAGCGACGACGGCAAATGGCTGCTCTACGCCTCCGGCCGCGACTTCAACCCGACCTACGGCGTCACCGAGTTCAATCACATCTACCGCGACTGGGAACGCGTTTACCTCGTCGCGCTCGCCAAGGGCACCGAGTCGCCCTTCAAGCCGAAGAGCGACGAAGTCGAAATCGCCAAGGACGACGAGGTGAAGGAGAAGCCGATCGCCGAAAAGTCCGCCGACGCGAAGCCCGCCGACAAGGCCGTGGCCGAGGCGAAGGAGGACAAGAAAGACGCCAAGGACGCCGCGCCCGCCGCCGACAAGAAGGACGCCAAGAAGAAGACCGTCGTCGTGAAGGTTGACCCGACCGGCTTCGACGAGCGCACCGTCGGCCTGCCGATCGCCGCGTCGAATTACGGCAACATCGAGATGGTGGGCGACAAGGTCTACTACCTGCGCGTCGCCAACCCGTTCGGCGGCGGCGGCACGATGTTCGTCTACAACTTGAAGGACCAGAAGGAGACCGAGCTCGGCGCCGCGAACGGCTTCGTCGTCACCGCCGACCGCAAGAAGATGCTCGTCTCCGCCCAGCGCGAGTTCGCCCTCATCGACCTGCCCGCCGCCAAGTTCGAGCTGAAGGACAAGCTCAACCTCGCCGGCCTCGAGATGAAGCTCGATCGCCTCGCCGAGTGGAACCAGATCTACAACGAGGTCTCGCGCCAGATGCGCGACTTCTTCTACGCGCCGAACATGCACGGCCTTGACTGGCCCGCGATGACGAAGAAATACGGCGCGCTCGTCCCGTCCGTCCGTCACCGCAACGACCTCAACTACCTCATCGGCGAACTCATCGGCGAACTCTCCGCCGGCCACGCCTACACCGGCGGCGGCGACCGCGTGAACGAGGCCCCGCGCCTCGCCATCGGCCTGCTCGGCGCCAAGGTCTCGCGCGACCCACAGTCGCGCGCCTACCGCATCGACCACATCGTGCCAGGCCAGAACTGGGAAAACGGCCTCCGCTCGCCGCTCACCGAGATGGGCGTCGACGTGAAGGAGGGCGACTACATCCTCGCCGTCGACGGCAAGCCCGTCGCCGCGATGCAGTCGATCTACGCCGCGCTCGTCGGCACCGTCGGCAAGCAGGTCGTGCTCCGCGTGAACTCGAAACCCACCGACGACGGCGCGCGCGACGTCACCATCGTCCCGATCGGCGACGAGAGGCCGCTCTATTACCAGGAGTGGGTCGCGAAGAACCGCGACTACGTCGCCAAGAAGACCAACGGCCAAGTCGGCTACATCCACATCCCCGACATGGGCCGCGAGGGCCTGAACGAGTTTGTGAAGCAATACTACCCGCAGCTCGACAAGAAGGCCTGGATCATCGACGACCGCGGCAACGGCGGCGGCAACGTCTCCCCGCAGATCGCCGAGCGCCTCAGCCGCACGCTCGACTTCTTCTCCGTCGGCCGCAACGGCCAGCCCACGGCCAACCCGACCGGGATGGCGCTCGGCCCGAAGGTGCTTCTCCTGAACGAATTCTCCGCCTCCGACGGCGACATCTTCCCGTATCGCTTCCGCCAGCGAAAGCTCGGCACGCTCATCGGCAAGCGCAGCTGGGGCGGCGTCGTCGGCATCCGCGGCTCCCTGCCCATCGTCGACGGCGGTTCGCTCAACCGTCCGGAATTCGCCAACGGCTTCGACGCCGAGGGCAAGAACTGGATCATCGAGGGCCACGGCGTCGACCCCGACATCGTCGTCGACAACGACCCGTGGAAGGAATTCCACGGCGAGGACCAGCAGCTCGACAAGGCGATCGAGCACATCCTCGGCGAGCTGAAGACCAAGGGTAAAGACATCCCGCCCACCCCGCCCTACCCGAACAAGAGCGCCGGCTCCTGAGCCGCTCGCTCCCCAAGGCACAGCCCCCTCCCCGGGCCGGTCTCGCGACCGGCCCTTTTTCTTGGGCGGACGCGCCCCGCCAAACGATTTGCCGAGGGGTTTTCTTTTCCCCACCGTATCACCGGGCATGACGCCTCCCGATCAACTCCGCCCCCTGCTCCGCCGCTGGCAACACGAGCCCGCGCCCGCCCCGGAGTTCGCCCGCGGCGTCTGGGCACGCATCCACGCCGCCCGTCAGGACGAGCGCGTCGTGGTCGCCTTCCGCTGGGCGCTGCCCATCGCCGCCTCGCTCGCCCTCTTCCTCGGCGCCAGCGCCGCCCGCATGCAGGCGCAGCGCGCCCACGCGGAGCAGATGGCCGACTTCTACGTCCGCACGGTCGACCCGGTCCAAATGGCCGACCACGGCAGCCACAAATGAAGCGCTGGCTCACGCTGCTCGCCGTCGTGGTCCTGGTCGGCGCGGGCTCGTATGCGCTCACCCGCCTCTTCTGGCCCGCCCCGCCGGCCGACGAGGATCAGGTCACCTGGATCGCGCGCGAGTTCAAGCTCACCGCCGCCCAGAAGGCGGTGGTCGAGAACTGCACCGCGACTACCTCCCGACCTGCTCCGACCACTGCGCCCTGATCGTCGAGGCCCGCGAGCGTCTGGCCGAGAAGCCGGGCGATGCCGCGCTGCAGGCCGAGGTCGTCCGCCTCGAGCGCCAGTGCCAGCAATCGACCCTCGCCCACGTCCGTCAGGTCGCCGCCTGCATGGCGCCGGACCAGGCGCGCCGCTTCCTCGCGCTCGTCGAGCCGCGCATCCTGCACCACGACCACCACGCCGCCTTTGGCCTGAAATGACGCCCACCGCGGAGCCCAGCGACGAAGAGACGATGCTCGCGCTCCAGCAGGGCGAGGAGCTGGCGCTGAACCGCCTCATGGCGCGCTGGGAACGGCCGCTGCGCAGCTTCCTCTACCGCTCGACGCGCAACGAGCACGACGCGCTCGACCTCGCCCAGGAAACCTTCGTCCGCCTCTACCAGCACCGCGCGCGCTACCGCCCCGGCGCGCGGTTCTCGACCTGGATGTTCCAGATCGCGCTGAACCTCGCGCGCGACCACGCCCGCCGCGCCCGCCGGCGCCCGACCGACTCGCTCGAGGCCGCCCCGGAGCAATTCACCACCGCCACGCCGCGCGCCGACGCCACCGACGCCGAAGCCGCCGCCGCCGTGCGCGCCGCCGTCGCCGCCCTGCCGCCGGACCTGCGCGAGGCGGTGCTGCTGGCGGAATTCCAGGACCTTTCGCACAGCGAGATCGCCGCGATCGTCGGCACGACGCCCAAGGGCGTCGAAACCCGCCTCTACCGCGCCCGCGAAAAGCTCCGCGGCCTGCTGGCGCGTTACCTCCGGGATTGAGGGCGCTGTAGCGGCGCGGCCGGAGTTGCCGGTCGACAAGC
Source organism: Oleiharenicola sp. Vm1 (assembly GCF_047777955.1). Taxonomy (GTDB): domain Bacteria; phylum Verrucomicrobiota; class Verrucomicrobiia; order Opitutales; family Opitutaceae; genus Didemnitutus. The sequence continues at coordinate 1,159,181 of NZ_CP180537.1, read as the reverse complement.
GCGCCGCCGCTCCCGAGCGTGTCCGCATGGCGATTGTCACTCTCAACCCGGCCACCGGCCGCCCGCTGCGTTCGTATCGCGAGCTGACCGCGCGCGAGCTCGACCGCGCGCTCGACCGGGCCGCGCGCGCATTCGCGGACTGGCGTCGCCTGACCTTCCCGCAACGCGCCCGCCACCTGCGCGCCCTCGCCCGCGAGCTGCGGCGCGGCGCGGACCAATTCGCCGCCCTGATCACCGCCGAGATGGGCAAGCCCGTCGCGCAGGCCCGGGCCGAAATCGAAAAATGCGCGCTCAACTGCGAGCATTTCGCCCGCGACGCCGCGCTCTTCCTGGCCGACGAGCGCCCCGCGGGCGCGCCCGCCCACCGCTACGTCACCTACCAGCCGCTGGGCGTCGTGCTCGCGATCGAGCCCTGGAATTTTCCCTTCTGGCAGGTGTTCCGCGCCGCGGCCCCGGCGCTGATGGCCGGCAACACGATGGTGCTGAAACACGCCTCCAACGTCACCGGCTGCGCCCTGGCCATCGAGCGGATCTTCCACCGCGCCGGCCTGCCCCGGGGCGTGTTCCAGACGCTCGTCGTCGGCGGCGCGCGCGCCGAGCGGCTCGTCGCGGACGACCGCATCGCGATGGTCACGCTCACCGGCAGCACCGCCGTCGGCCGGCGCGTCGCCACGCAGGCGGGCGCCGCGATGAAGAAGGGCGTCTTCGAACTGGGCGGCAGCGACGCCTACGTGATCCTCGCCGACGCGGACCTCGATCGCGCCGCCGAGCTCTGCGCCGAATCGCGGCTCTACAACACCGGCCAGAGCTGCGTGGCGGCGAAGCGCTTCATCGTCGTCGAGTCGGTGCGCGCCGCCTTCGAGGAGAAGTTCGCCGCCGCCCTCTCCGCCCGGCGCCCGGGCGACCCGACCGATCCCGCCACGCAGCTCGGCCCGCTCGCGCGCGCGGATCTGCGCCGCGAGCTGCACGGTCAGGTGCGGCGCAGCGTGCGCGCCGGCGCGCGGGTGCGGCTGGGCGGCGCCATGCCGCGGGGCCCCGGCCACTTCTACCCGCCCACGCTGCTCACCGGGGTGAAGCCCGGCATGCCGGCGTTCGACGAGGAACTATTCGGTCCCGTCGCCGCCGTGGTGTCGGCGCGCGACGAAGCGGAGGCGATCCGCCTCGCGAACCTCACGCCCTACGGGCTCGGCGCCGGCGTGTTCACGCGCCAGCGCCGGCGCGGCGAGCGCATCGCCCGCGAGCAGTTGCAGGCGGGCAACGCCTTCGTGAACGAGTTCGTGCGCTCGCACCCGACACTGCCCTTCGGCGGCGTGAAGCTCAGCGGCCACGGCCGCGAACTCGGCGCCTGGGGCATCCGCGAGTTCACCAACGTCAAGACGATCAGCGTGCGTTGACGCCGGGCGTCTCGAGCGGCGGGTTCGATCCCTGGGAGCCCCAGGTCTCCTCCATGATTTGCCGCACGCGCTCCGCGGACACACGCAGCCGCAGGAAGCGATGCAGGAAACCGCGCGAGGCGGCGCTGGTGTGGTATTCGCCCGCCTCCGCATGGAAGAAACGGCGGCTGCGCAAATCGCCCGCGCTGCGCAGGAACTCGCGATCCGCCGCGAAATAGTCCGGGATCACGTCGAGCAGCCCCCTGAATGGCCGGGCGTGGAAATACAGCACGCGAGGCAGCAGATGCTCTTCAAAACCGGTGGGCGCGATCTGATGGATCGAGCAGTAGCGTTCGCGAAAGGACAGGGCCATCGAGCGAGGGAGGTGACTGGGGCGGCTCGGGAAAGAACCTAAAATCACATCCGCCCGTTAAGCCCTGCAATCCCAGCGATACCCCAGTTAGTCTGAGGGCTTCTCTTTCCGGACGAACCCTGCCTGCGCGCGGCGCAGCCTGCCCGGAACGCCCCGGCCAAGCATGGCTCGGCGGTGGCACGGATCCGCGATTCGCGCCTGCCATCCCGCGACCCGCTGCGGCCTCGCCGGGCCGGTGCGGACGCCCGACATCCCCGGCGTCTTTCTCCCGAAACCGCCCGGCGCGACGGGATCGGCCATGCCACGAAATTTCTGCTTCCGTTTTCGTCCCCACACCCTACGTTTTCGCACCTTGCTTCCGGAGAGGTGGCAGAGTGGTTGAACGCGCCGCACTCGAAATGCGGTTTAGGCTAATACCCTAACGTGGGTTCGAATCCCACCCTCTCCGCCAGTTCTGGCACAGATCGGGCCGCTAGTGACGCTCTATGCGAACTATCTTCACGCTGAACGGCGGGCAGGCGCGATGCGGGTCAGCCAAGACCGCCAGCCAGCCACCGCTTTCGGCAGACCAAGCCGTGTAGCGGGCCAAATTAGTTTCCTTGTCGAAGATCGGGTGGAAAAACTCCAGACGCCCCCCCTTGTAATAGATGACGCGCAGCTGCGGCGTGGTGCCGGCGGGGCTGCCTGCAGCCTGTGCTTCTATCTCAATCTTGGAAACGATGCCAGGCAGCTTGATCCAGACCTCTCCACCAGGCACTAGCCAGCAGGCACCGTCGCGCAGGTCTGTCTCACGTCCGAAGACCGTAGCGCCCCTCAAGGCCGGCGGCAAGAGTGCCGTCTGCAAAGCAACCGGCACCCCGCCCCCGGCCGTGGAAGCCTCCTGCAACAACGGTGGAGGAGCATCAGATTCGACTGTGTTCCAGAGCTGCGGCTCGCGCCAGCCAGCCACAACCGCTCCCGCATCGCTCTGGGGCACGGTGACCGTGAAGACCAGATTCAAGCCGCTGGCGTCGAGCTGGCCAGTCGGCACGACCAATTCGTCGGCATCGTCGGGTAGGTTGATATCCCGACTCCAGCGCAAGTAGCGCGACGCTCCCTGCACCGCGTGGGCCTCGAATTTTATGGGCGCCAGCGCCCGCCCCTTCTCGATTCGACGGACGATCGCGACCCCCGAAGCGCGATAGCTAGGCGCATCGATTTCCAATTCGCCGACACCCCGGTCGGTTCCCACGAAACGCCGCCCATCGGGCAGAAGTTGCATCGGCAGATTCGAAACCAGCCGCAGGCTATCGACGTTGCCACCGATGTTCTCGTGAAAAGCCAGAGGTCTCGCCCACAACACGCCGGCTCGCAACTTGTGATAGACGAAGAATCGCCCCATGCGCTCCATGGTGAAGCGGCGCATGAGTGTCTCCTGCACCGACAGCGGCCAGGAGTTCCAGGCCTCGACGACGAGCACGTGTCGATACCGGTCACCAGCGAGCACTTCCCGCTGCAACAAGGTCAGCTCCTTCGCACTCTCGAACGCGGCTGCGACCAGCGGCAACCCTTTCACCTTCGGCGCCGGCCAGACACGTTCAAGCCACTCGATGCCGGGACCGTAGAAAACCTGATTCGCCTCCGCGCCCAACGTCTTGCGATACGCAGCGAAATCACCCAGGGAACCGGCGATGCTCATCGGGATCGCAAGGCCGCGCAGGTAGCCAAACTCCGAACCGATCGTTTCCCCCTGCACATAGCTCGATCGCGCCTCGCCGGCATGGCCAAATTGCGAGCGCTGGCCCTGCCACGCCGACTCCCAACCACAGACGCCCACAAACACTGCCGGTGCGCCCAACGCTAGCCACGGCCCTCTGCCCCGAACAGGCAGTCGGAACCCCAACCACAGCCCCGCGAGCATCACCAACGAGGCGGCAACCGCAAGATAGACGATCTCGTTGTTCGTGAGCAGCAGCGCCGCACCGGAAAGCGCACCGCATAGCCCGGCCAGCAGCGCAAAAGCCCACCGCAACCAGGGACGTTCACCCCCGCACAAGCCTGCCGCCGGCACCGCCAGCAACGGTAATAGCAGCACCACCAACCCGCTTTGCGGCAACCGCAGGGGACCGTAGTAATCGTGCAGCGTGGCGAAATAGACTTTCGCATCCGTCAGCAAGCCCACGCGCCCCCCGCGCGCGCCAAGCGGAAGCTGGACGACGTTGTAATACCAGGTCCGCAAATCAGCGCCCGTCCAAGCCAGTTCGATCGCCAGCGGCAGCACCAGACCGAAACCGCAAACAAAACCGAGACTCGCCGCCACGCGGCGCCAGGGGGCGCGTTGCTCGACCGCGCCCCAGGCAATCCAACCGATTGCCATGGCGCAGCTCAACAAATGGAAATTGATCTTGTTGAGTCCGCCCAGGACCAATCCCGCCGCCGCGAGCGCGTGCCAGCCGGCGTGTTCGCGACGCAGCAGCGGGGCCACCGCGAAGCTCCAAACAACCAGCGCCATCGCGAAGACGCCAACGGGGTTGTAGAAGATGATCGTGTGCTGCGATGCACTGCAGGCCACGATCGCCGCCACGAACACGCACGACAGCACCGGGGGCCAACGACGCGCCAGCAGCAGCGTGAGCGTCACGGCTACGAGTCCGATCAACCCGGCCGCCCCCCACGTCATACCGACGTAGCTACCGCCCCCCCAGCGTTCAGCCAGATGGTTCAGTGCGAAGGTAGCCGACTGCGCCGGAGTAGTGAAATCGACGAACAGACGCTGGCCCTCATCGAAGCGCGCGTTCACATTGATGAAGAGACCGTAGTCGTAGAAATCGCGCAGGAATCGATGGTTTCTCACCCACGGCGCAAGCATCAGCCCCGTGACGGCGAGACAAAGCAACCCCAGCTTCCAACGGGACCAGATGATGGGAGACATGCTCACAGGGCAAAACTAATGACGGCATCAATCACACGCGACTGCTGCTCTTCACTCATCGAGTAAAAGAACGGCAGACGCAGCAGTTGATCGCTCACCGTCTCCGCAACCGGGCAGTCGCCGGGCCGGCCGCCCCACTGCCGTGCGAATTCCGACAGGTGCAACGGCAGATAATGAAACACCGCAAGGATACCTCGCTTTTGGAGGTGGGCGATCAGCGCCGTGCGCGCCGTGAGATCCGGCATTAGCAGATAATACATATGGTAGGCCTGTTCGCAGTGAGGCGGCACGACCGGACGTCGCACGCCGTGTCCGTCGCACCAGTTACTGAGTTCGGCATCGTAGCGTTCCCAGATCTTCCGTCGGCGCGCCTGCACCTCCCGCCAGACCTCTAGCTGCCCGTAGAGAAACGCTGCCAGCACGTCGCTCATCACGTAGCTGCTACCAATGTCCACCCACGAATATTTGTCGATCTGTCCACGAAAGAAGCGCGCGCGATTGGTGCCCTTCTCGCGGATGATCTCCGCCCGCTCGGCGAAACGCGCGTCGTTGACGAGCAGTGCTCCGCCCTCACCACAGGTGATATTTTTAGTCTCGTGGAAGCTTTGCGTCGCCATCGCGCCGAGTGTGCCGAGCCAGCGCCCACGGTATTTGCCGAAGAGGCCGTGCGCGTTGTCCTCGACCATCACCAAGCCGTGCTGCTTAGCCAAGGCGCCGATCACGTCCATCTCACAGGCCACGCCGGCGTAGTGCACTGGCACCACAGCCCTGGTGCGCGGCGTCACATGCAGCGGCAGTTTCGCCTCGTCGAGATTCAGCGTGTCCGGCCGAACATCACAAAACACCGGCTTCGCCCCGCGCAAGGCAAAGGCATTGGCCGACGACACGAAGGTGAAGGAGGGCACGATCACCTCGTCGCCGGGCTGCAAATCAAGCAACAACGCCGCCATCTCGAGCGCATGAGTGCAGGAGGTCGTCACGAGCGCGCGATGGACACCGAGCTCGCGCTCGAGCAAGGATTGACATTTACGCGAGAAGTCTCGATCCCCCGCGATCTGGCCACTGCCCATCGCCTGCTGAATGTAGGCGTATTCGCGACCGACGACCGTGGAGTGGTTGAAGGGAATGGACGACGGCAGCATACGCTAGAACCAGCGGTGATAGGTGGCTTTTGTGTCAGCGGTGCGAAAGCCCTGATTTTGGTAGAGACGTTGCGCCGCGACATTCGAAGCCTGTGTTGCCACGCGCACCTCGACACATCCTTGGTCCCGGAACCAGCGCAAGGCGCCTTGCATGAGTGTGCGGCCGCGCCCGCATCCCCGTTCGGCCTCCGCGACGGCGATTAACCCTATCCGTCCAACGCTCCGGGTCGCGTCGAGCTGGCAGGTGACGTAACCCGCCACCCCACGCGCCCCAGAAACCACGAAGACGCAGTATTCCTGGAAGTCGCGCTGGATCCAACGCGCGTAGAGATCCGCGGCTCGCGATGCGGGGAAGCTATCGTCCTTAAAAAAACGCGAGTCAACGTGCGCCTCGCGAGCGATTGTCTCCAGCGTCGGGAGCTCCGCCGGCAAGGCGGGACGAAAGGCCGCTGGCGGCTCAGGCGTCGGGGTCCGCACGAGATTAACGGCGAGGTCAACGCGCACATCGATAAACTTAAACCCTCCAGCATGCGCGTGCTCGAGTGTCACGCGATCGTTGCCGTCTCCGAAAAAATAGAGGCAGCGCAAACGCTCCCCCCTCCCCCACGCCAGCAGGGCGGCCAGCGTGTCGGAGGTCAGCCGGCTGCTGTGGGCACGACCAATGCGGAAACCGAAGAAGTCGGAATCCCATGCCAGAAATACACCGGGACAATCTACGCCGTCAGCGTTGCTCATCGACGGGACGGAGGGTGCTCTCGGCCACCGTGTAAGCGGGCCGATTCATGGTGCGAAAGTGGATGCGGGCCAAGTATTCCCCCATAATGCCAAGGGCGAAAAGTTGCGCACCGGAGAAAATCGCGATGATCGATGCCAGGAACGGGAAACCCGCCACCGTGCTGCCGAACATCAGGTAGCGTCCGACCACGTAAGCTAGCACGGCCATGCCGAATAGCGTGAAGGCAAAACCCACGATGCTGGCGATCTGGAGCGGCAGCACCGAGAAACCGGTCATCATGTTCAGCGTGTGCCGGATCAGCTTCGCCACCGTGTAGTTCGAGGAGCCGCTCGCTCGCGATTCGTGGCGCACCGGCACCGCCCGGAACCGATTTGCACTCCAAGTGAGCAGCACGTCGATGTTCACAAAAGGGCTGTCATAGGTCGAAAAACCCTCTCGCAGCTCCGTGCGAAACACGCGCCAAGCGCTGACCAGCCGAGCGGTGTCCGCCCCCATCGCGCCCTTGAGCACCATCTTCGTCACTGCGGAGCTGAGGTCACGCAGCAGGCCATGTCGGAGCTGCTGTGGCGTGCCGTAGAGGACATCGACGTCGCCCGCGAAAGCCGCAAGCAAGCGCGGCAATTCCTCGGGTGGGTGCTGCAAGTCGTCGTCCATCGTCACGAGGGTCGCGAAGCGCGCCGCCCGGATGCCGGCAAGGAGGGCATTGTGCTGACCGTAGTTGCGCATCATGCGCAATCCCCGCACCCACTCATGCTCCGAAGCTAGACGCTGGATGACTCCCCAGCTCGCATCCGGACTGCAATCATTCACGAGGACCAGCTCGAACGACCGACCGGTCGCGATCAACACCGGCTGCAGCCGTGCCACCAAATCCGCCAGCATGTTCGCGCTATTGTAGACGGGAACGACAACCGATACGCCCGCAGGCAGCGTCGGTCGATTCGTTAGCTCGGGGTTCATCTCCATGTCCGCGCCGACCGTAGGGGTTCACCGATGCCATGCAAAGCAAACCGTAGCCGATCCACCCAATCGGAGGCATTCCCGGTCTCGCATGATTCAGACGTTCTCGTCCTCGTGGCCGGACAGCTCGCGGCGGTTCGCAGGCAGGTGCTGCGGAAGGAAGAAGTAGTAGAGCATGAGCTGCCAGCTGCGCGACGAGCGGTAGAGCAGCAGTGGCACCAGCAGGGCGGCGGCGATCGCCACGATGGCGGCGACCATGCTGCCCAACACGCCGTAATACCAGAGCAGGGCGATCGGCGTGAGGAACACGATGCAGGTCACCCCGTAGTTCAGCGCCATCGCGCCGAGGAAGAAGCCCTCCTCGCGCTCGAGCTTGAGGCCGCATTGCGGGCAGGCGCGGTTGAGTTCGAGCGGCTTCTCCGGCTGGAAGAGCGTCTTGCCGCCGCAATTGGGGCAGCGATTCGTGAGGCCGCGTTGGATGATCTGCTGCTGCGTGACGCGCATAAATGAAAACGCCCCACCTTACGGCGGGGCGTTCGGGAAAGCAAAGCGCGGACTTTAGGCGCCGAGCTGGAAGCGGACGAAGCGGCGGATCACCATGTTTTCGCCGATGGTGCCGACCTTCTCCTTGAGGAGGTCCTTGATCGTCTTGTCCGGGTTTTTGACGAAGGGCTGGTCGATGAGGCACACCTGCGAGAAATACTTCTCGAGTTTGCCTTCGACGATCTTCTGCACGGCGGCGGCGGGCTTGCCCTCCATCTGCGCGGCAGCGATGTCGCGCTCCTTGGCCAGCTCGGCCTCCGGGACCTGCTCGCGGGAGACGTAGAGCGGGCTGGTCGCGGCGATCTGCAGGCAGAGGTCGCGGCAGAAGGCCTTGAAGTCGTCGTTCTTGGCCACGAAGTCGGTTTCGCAGCCGACCTCGACGAGCACGCCGACTTTGCCGCCGACGTGGATGTAGGCCTCGATGAGGCCTTCCTTCGTCGAGCGGCCGGAGAGCTTGTCGATCTTGTTGCCGAGCTTCTTGCGGAGCAGCGTGACGGCGTCCTCCATGTTGCCCTTCGTTTCATCGAGGGCCTTCTTGCATTCGAGCATACCCGCGCCGGTTTTCTCGCGGAGTTCTGCAACCATACTGGCGGTGACAGCGGACATGTGAGTAATCGATTGGTTTGAGAGATTAGACCTCTTCCGTGGAGACGGAGGACTTCTTGGCGCCGGCCGTTCGGCTCGTGCGCTTGCGCGGGGCGGCGGCGGGCTTCTCGGTGACGAGCTCCTTCACGTCCTGCGGCAGCGCGACGACCTTGTCGAGCGCCTCGTCGGCGTCGGGCGTGCCCGCGGCGGCGGCGGCGTCAGCGGCGGCCTTCTCGGCGCGCTGCACGCGGCGGGTCTCGCGGTGCGCGAGGCCGGACTGGATCGCGGCGACGACCGTCTCGACGACGATGCGGATGGACTTCGCGGCGTCGTCGTTGCCCGGGATCGGGTGCGAGAGCTGGGTCGGGTCGGAGTTGGTGTCGACGAGGCCGACGCAGGGGATGCCGAGGCGCTTGGCTTCGGCGACCGCGATGGACTCGTAGCCGGCGTCGATGACGAACATCGCGCCCGGGAGGGCGGTGATGTTGGCGATGCCGTCGAAGTTGCGGGTCATGCGCGCCATCTCGCGGCGGATCGCGGACTCCTCCTTGGAGGAGAGCTTGGCGAGTTCGCCCGAGGCGTCTTGCGCCTGGAATTTCTTAAACTTGGCGAGCGACTTCTTGATCGTCTCGAAGTTCGTGAGCGTGCCACCCATCCAGCGGGTGGTGACGAACGGCATGCCGGTGGCGGTCGCGGCCTCCTTGATCAGCTCCTGCGCCTGGCGCTTGGTGCCGACGAGGAGGACCTCGTCGCCCGAGGCCACGAGGTTCTCGAGGAACGCGCAGGCCTTTTCGAGGGCGGCGTGGGTCTTCTCGAGGTCGATGATGGTGATGCCCTGGCGGTGACCGAACACGTAGGGCTTGGAGCGCGGATTCCAGCGCTTGGTCTGGTGACCGAGGTGGACGCCGGCATCGAGGAGGTCTTTGGGAGTGACGTTCATGGGATCTATGTATGGGTCGAATACACAGGTCGGCCAACTGGGCCGCCTTGCGATCAGACTGTGCCGCGAGCACTGCCCCTGTTCAGACAGGGCGCGCGGCGAGTTTTCGTTGGGTGGGTTGAAGGAACAGGAAGGGCCAAAACAGAGATGGCCGGCGGGCGGGGCAAGACCTTTCCTGAGTTTTTTGAAAAATGACGGTTGACAGGCGAAAACACGGTTCGCACGTTGACCGCTCCTTTGTTGCAGGGTGGAGCAGCCTGGTAGCTCGTCAGGCTCATAACCTGAAGGTCGTTGGTTCAAATCCAACCCCTGCACCCAATTTGAAACCCCCGGAAACTGCTCCCGGGGGTTTCTGCTTAATGACTTGCGCGATTTTCGAAAGAGCGACTGCCCGCGTGTGACCTGAGGTGACGCGAGGCAACTTTTGACCCCCAAAGTCAAAGAAACAGCCAAAGTTTTTCGAGGGGAAAACGCCTCTGAAGCCATTTTCGAAACGCGTTTTTTTGCGCACCAGCCTTCAGGGTCGCAGCCTGAAGTAACAGATCGGAGCACCGCTCAGCTCCGTCGCGACTCCCTTTGTTCGAGCGAAACGATGCCAGTATCACCAAGGCTGTGACGCGAGTTGCTCAGGCTCCCGCCCAGCAGAAGCTTGGAGACACTTTTTATGCGGAAAGCACGCGCGCGACTTTGGCTGTTTCTTTGACCTTTTCTGAGGCGTCTCGCCGCTGGACGGCCCAGATGGCATCAGCCCTCTGTGGCACTTACGCAACCAGCGCCCCCACTTTGGCAGGCTTTGGCGGGGCCCTAAACGTGCAACTTAGCACGGTGTCAGCTCGCTGAAACTACGCAGCCGAGGCGACGGCACCAAGTCCCCGGCTCCCCCTGGAGAGGTTTTCTGTAGCCGTTCCGGCCTGCGCAAGTCGCGTGATCTCTTTCAACGAATAGCGCAACATCCCGGGCAAAATCTCTACGGGATGGAGCATCCCATCGCGGGTCATTCGCCAGATCGTGACGCGATTCACGCTCAGCATTTCCGCGGCGCGCTTCTGGGTTACGAGCAGGCGCTCGCCGACCGTCGCGATGGGCACCGCTGTCTCGCCAAAGTCGCCATCGAGCAGCCGCCGCACAAAGCCGCGCTCCGGCTCGGTCAAAGAAGCATCGGAGGTCATCACGGTTTGCAGTATGGCGCGCGTGGTCGTGTTCATGAAACCAGCGTCGTCAGCCCACGCATTGCCTCAAGTGCGCCGGTCTGCCGAAATCGCGGGACGTGGCCTACCCCGAATGCGGTAGATACGCCGCCGTTGCCCTTTTCACGCCGGGACAGGTTCACGGAGACGTGAACACCGCTCAAACCGTGAACATCACCTGCGCAGCACAGGGACCAGGTAGCCCGGATCGCGACAACCACCTCCGCGAATTGCGCAGGCAGCCCCGTGAGCCCATTGCGGCGAATAAACGCGGCCCACTGGGTTTGCTTGGTCGCGTCGTGGGCGAAGGCGTCGCTTAGCGGTTCAGGCCACACGGGCAAAGCGGTCTGCCGACGCGTAAACGTCGCTTCGATCGCGCGGCGCAGCGTCGCGCCATCGAGCTGAAAGCGGCGCGTGAGAAACCACACGTCGTGAAAGTCCTTCATCCGCGTGTTGGCGATGCCGAGCTTCGCCATTGCTTCGAATTTTTCGGCCACGACCGTGTAAACGGGATATGTCCGCACCTGTGGCGCCGGGAAATCCAGCAGCGCGGGAAAGCTCGCCTCTTCCGGCGCAGGCGTGACCGCATCGCCGACGCCGACATCGATTTGAACCGGCACCTCCGCCGGGCCCAGCTTCGCCACGATCCGGACGCGGACGCCGCCGTAGGTGTTGTCTTCGCGGATTTCCTCGGCGCGCACGGAAGCGGGATCGAACACCAAGCCATCGTCCACGACCGGCAGCGCGACCACCTCGCGAAACACCTTTTCCAAATCCTCTTTCTCGGAGGGACCGAAGCCCAGGAGATCGAGGTCCCGCGTGGGCCGATGGGTTTTCTCGTCCCAGACGACGAACAGCATCGCGCCCTTCAGCAAGAAGCGGTCGGCGTAAGCGGATTGACTCAGGCGGAACAGCAGGCGCTCGATGCCGTAGCGGAGCAGCAGCAGGTTGAAATCGTCACCGCGTCGCGCGGCCTCGTTTTGCAGGCGCGCCTTCACGGAGGCCGCGAGATTCTTCGGGGCGGCACTCATGTCAGCATCTCCAGGTAAGGCTGCATCACGCGGCTGACGCGGCACACCGCCGCTGCCGCCGCGAGTTCCTTGATCGTGAATTTCTTCGCCAGCCACCCGTCCCGCAGCGCCTCGACCGCAACATCGAGGCCGTATTTCTGCCGATACTTGAAGCAATCCGCCACGGTCTTGGCCGGCGAATATACCCGGACCGTTCCGCCGGTGAGGGCGTGCTCCTCGACGCCGAACGAGTAGGCCGGACCCGAGAACTTGGCGAAGCGCAGCGGCAGACTTACGCCGCGAGGGCGATTGCTGCCGCGCGGCAGCGCGAGCCAGATCTGATGAGGGGCCTGCGTGCCGATCCCGTGGAATTGCAGCGCGGAGACCAGACAGACGACGCCGCGGGGCACGCGCTGGGACGCTTCCACCAGCGATTGGTTCTGATCGCCGTCGAAACCGGCCGAGGCATAAAGTCCGCGCGCGAGCTGGCGAACGCGCTCTTGGCTCACCAGCCGACGCAGATACTCACGAGAGTAGCCGGCCGCGACCATGTCGCGCGCACGGAACACCCCCAGCCGGCTGGCGTGATCGCCAGCGGCCTTGAGCCGAGTGGTGGTGTTACGTTGTGTTTTCACTTCTCTATTTATGGTGTGAAAACGTAACACCGAGACAAGGCGAAACGCAGGGGGGCCGAAGTCAGGCACTCAAGCGGAGGCTCCGGTGGATTTCTTGGCGCATGGCCTCGCGTTCCGCGATGTGGAGAGCGAGCACGCCCAGCAGCCGGTCGTGAAACAGGTTGGTGCGGTGATACACGACGAAGCCGAACGCGGTCTGCTCCGGCCGCCACTCCACCGAGGCGCTCACATGTTGCGCGGCGTGATCCCAAAGCCGGATCGCTCCGCCATCGAAGGCCGGCGCGATCAGCGCGAACATTTCGACCGCCTCAACGGGAGAGTCGGTTTTGAATTCTGGCATGAAGTTGCCGGCCCGCGCCTGCCGATAAATTTGGTAGCGCGGTTCGTGGCCGGATTGAGCTTCGACGCGGGAGGCATCGGACTGCGGTGCGAGTGTATTCGTTTTCATAAGTCTCCTTTTGATGAATGCCGGGAGCGGATTGCTTCGCGGCGCTTCAACCATTTTCCAGCTCGCCCGACCCTCAACGACCGGCCCCTGCCGAGTTCGCGGGAGGCTCGCTACACCGAATTCGGTAGGGCCGGCGCCTGCCGCTCAGCGCACCAACGCTGCATTGTGCGGGCGTGAATCGTCACGCGATCTCAATCACGTCCCCAATTAGGCTGCCGATCTTCGGCGCCAGGTGCGAGCGGACTTGCTGCGGGATCGCTTTCCAATCGCTCGTCGCGATGAACGTGGGCCGCGACGCGAATGCAGGCCATCACTCCGAAGGGCGCCGTGAAAACCAGCGCCGTCCAACCTGGCTCGGTGGCGAATTTCCAGCCGCTTCGTTTCCACGAACCAACCCCAGTCACGCCGGAGACGCCATCTTCCCCGCCAACCGGTCCGACGTCCCTTCCTTGCGGACGCTTCGCGTTCTCCCGGGCAATTCCGCTTGGGCGGAACGTTCTTTTTTCCCGGAGCGCTTTTGCTCTCTCTGGCGGTCCCTCCATCTGGGCCGCCGCTGCGCGGACAGGGAGCGTTCGGGTCCTCCTTGAAAGGAATCCCCCCAACCGTCCCCTCGTCCCTGACGGCGCCTCCGCCTCGGGGCGAGAGAGCAATCCCGCTCCTCAAAATCAAAAAAGGAACTATATGCCCTCCAAGACCGCTCAATCCGCTCCGCAATCCAAGAACGCCTCGACCGGCAAACTGCCGGTGAAGACCCTCCGCCTCGGCCGCATCAAGGCCGCGGTCTGGGAAAACGAAGCCGACCAGAAGAAATTCTACAACGTCACCTTCGCCCGGACCTACTTGGACGACGCCCGGAATTTTCACGACACCGACAGCTTCGGCCGTGATGACCTTCCGCTCGTAGCCAAGCTCGCCGACCAGGCGCATACGTTCATTTTCGAACGCCTCGCGGAATCCAAAAGCGAACACAGCGAGTGAAGTTCGCTCGCCCCCGGCGGCCGGTTTCGACCGGCCGCTTTTTTCATGGCCACTTTCAGTCTCCGACCGAAGAATCGATGCTCGCTAAGCTCGAATCTTCCAGCGACTGCCTACCGGCGATCTCCTTAAAGCAGTCCCCACGAGTGCGCCCTCCCCGAACGGTGATCGCGACGTCATTTCCGGTTTCCATCGCAAAAATGGTGATCGGCACCTAATGTCATGTATGCTTCGGACCTAAATCATGCGCCTTCTTGTTTCACTCCTCTCGGTCAGGCGCTGCGGACTTCTCCGGCTACGACCCGCCACCTCTTCAACCCGCCTAGCCTGTCTACGTGCCGCATGTCCGCGCAATTGCTGCAAAGCATTTCCGCTTGTTGAAGTGGAAGCAAAGGAGGCTAGTTGCGGTGTTCTACTAACACAGCAGTTGGAGGGGAAAACATACCTCCAACGGCACAAAGGGGCGTGCATCCATTTCAACTCTGGACTTTGCTCAGTATATTCGAGCCGCCCGAGTTCGTGCCGCGAGTATCCGTGGTATCGAATCAACAACGTGCTCTATGTGGACCGCGGTTGCCCCGGAATACAAGAAAGCGGGCTCGGTGATCGCCTGGAGGTCGAAGACCTTCAAGAAATGGCGCGATACTACACCACCCTGCCACGCTGGTTACGTCGCCTTACGATTTGGCTCCAAGTTCACTGGTGATCCGGTAGGCTGGGCAGTGGTCCGGTATCAGGTATGCCCACTAGAATCGGGCGCGACTTCGCCTTTGGTTGCCTCGACATAGCCCATATCCGTGCAAGATCGAGCAAGTTGCGATAGCTTTGGGAGGGCCTCCGAAAAAATGCCTTTCTGAAGCATGAAGAATAGATCCGTTCCAGGCCCTGGATAAAAGTCGATTGCCCGCTTTGTGAAAAGCACATCGGCAAGCACTGGAACCTCTTGAATGAAAAAGGCACAAAACCGGTTGATGTCACCCGTCCGTGCGCTGGGAGGTATGGCTCGTTTCACCTCGGTCCAGACAAATTCCCGAAACTTCTTATCAGTGTAAAACGCGCGCTCGCACTCGAACTTCAGATCGGGATCGATAGACGCCGCAAGCGACCGCCAGTTCACCAAGGAAGCAACAACCTTCGTGGAACTCAGCGCCGACGACACCATGCTTTGCGCCTCGCGAGATATCTTATTTAGGCCCGTAACCGCAGAGGTGAAGTCATCGAGCGTATTAGATGTCGCTAGTATGTTGTAGATATACGGCTCGTCTACGATGCATACTGTCAGTTCCATTCCGAGCTGCTTCACGACAGCCAAAACTGAACGAAAAAATTGGCGAGAAAATCTTGGATTCTTAACACTCACCCCAATGAACGCCCTCCGACCTTTCAGGGATGAGAAAGAGCCAACATCCCAGCTGAGCAGATCGAATTGATAATCGAAGCTCGAGATTCCGTCCCGCGATGATGGTCGAATGCTACTCAAGCGCGTTAAAACAATCAGGCACTGCCGGCACTGACCTCTACGATGAACTTATGGTTCCCTGCGTGGCAGGCGCAGGTGGGTTACTAAGTTCTTTTATAAACTCTTCACTGTCGCGTCGCATGTTACTCATTCCCCGATAGCTTTCGCCGTGAGGTAAGCCGATAAACACGGTAAAAAGGCCGGCCACAGTTAAAGTAACTATCGAGTAATTTGG
Source organism: Oleiharenicola sp. Vm1 (assembly GCF_047777955.1). Lineage (GTDB taxonomy): Bacteria > Verrucomicrobiota > Verrucomicrobiia > Opitutales > Opitutaceae > Didemnitutus. The sequence continues at coordinate 1,143,669 of NZ_CP180537.1, read as the reverse complement.
TTCGAGTGCTTTCCCGCCAGAAAATTGAGGCGAAACCACGACTACACCAAACAAGACAGCTAAGCCCAAACCAAGCACGCACGCCGGCAAAGTGCGCTTCAAGTTATCAATTCGAGTCGCTGCATACCGCATTTGCTCCTTGGCTCGAAGAAGGTTGCCGAGGGATTCTTCCTCGCGATTTTCAATCTCTGGTCGAACGCAATAATACTGAGAAGCGGCTGTCGCATCAATATTCTTTGGCCTCAGAACTCCCTTAACTTGCGACAAACGCTCCTGCCACTTTGTGAGTTCTCCGAACTCAGCGGAACAAATAGCACATCGGCAAGTTACATAGGACACAATGAAGATTGCGAAGAAGATACCTCCGCTCTTCGCGGCGATCAAAACGATGTCAGCAATGGGTGAGTTCATGTTTTCGCAGCTGTAACGTCCGTATCCGGTGATTGCTGCCTCTTCCCCTGCAAAATAGCCACTATGACCCCCGGGACAGATGCAATAACCGCAACCAGTATCGGTAATACCATTTGGATGTTAAATGGGATGGAAGTCGGTGGCCAAAGCGTCACGTAACCTGTAGCAACAAATCCAACGGAAGTAGTAAGCAGCAGCGCCAATGCCGAGAACCGCACTCCGTGAAGATACGCGATTGCCGGCAAAGCTAGTATTAATATCAAAGCATTGACGGCAGACGCGACTACGAGAATTGAAGAAACTCCGCCCAAGCGGTGTGCCATCGCACACCCTACAACGATTGAAAAACCTAGCAGTCCGAGCCAGAGGTATCTGCGAGCCGTTAAGGTTGGAGTGCGCAATATATCACGGATCGTCGTATCGAAGAACGCTAGCACAGCACTGTCTGCTGTCGAAAGCATCACCCCTGACATGGCGGTGCCAAGGGCAATCGCTATGACTAGAGACACGGAGTTTCCAGCTACCACGCCTGCAGAAAGGCTGTTGAGAAAGGAAACGTATTCCTCACCAGAGGCTGCCGTTACCGTGCCGGAGGCGCGCAGGAAAATTCCGAGAATAATGCCAAATCCCCAAGTGAGTGGCGATACGACAACGAGACCAAGAAAAAGATCGCGAATCCGGGCATGCTTCTCCTCCTCTGTCTTAAGATCGTCCAGTTCAAGGCTGGCAATCCGCTGGTAGTTTGATCCATCGGCAAATTGCCAGAGAATGTTCGCTAGCGTAAACCCGAGGAGCGTTACCCAACCATAGGGCTCCAATAGTTGCTTGAACAATCCTTCAATATCGACCCCCGCCGACATATTGCCTTGCCATGGTTTATAGAAAAGCCCGGCTGTGACGATTATGAATAGCGAAATCACGAGCGAAAGCCTCACTAGTGGCGTCGAGCGATCTCCGCGGCTGTAAAAAAACAGGACGGCGTAGAGTGCGGTGGAAATAATCCAAAGCAAAATGCCTGTGAGTCCGCTCCGAGCCACAACGTTTGGCAACAACAGGCAGAAAACTATCGCAAAACCCACATACGCCATCGACAGCTGAACCTTGTCGGTTGCGACTACCTTCCTCATGCCCCCCAAGATCGAGTAGCAAAACACCGAAATTCCGAGCGCGAAGAAGAACACCCACCAGACCGCGGTCTCGGGGTATGTCTTGGATTGCGCAAACAGCTTCGAGAGGAAGTCGGACGCGAATGAAGTTTCGACGTAAAACAGTCCCAGAAAGAAAAACGCGATCAGGCCTCCTACAATCCGTCGGCATGGTGCAGCAAATGGCGAGGACAGGAATCCAGCTAGGGTTACATAACTTGATCGGACCGCCAAAAGCCTTGGGGCATACAGCGAGAAAAGCCACATTCCTATGCCCCAGCTAATCAAATACAGAATATTAGATGCCCCGTAATTGTAGCCCCAGTAGATGAAATAGAAAGTCGTCGAGATTTGCAGCATGTAGGATACGGTGGAGGCACTGATATCCCCCTTTTTCGTTTTTTGCGATGCGTGCAAAAAGCGATCGTCTAGCGAATTGCCCTCGCTTTCGTCCGTGGAGCGCCAGAATCCGTAAATCGAAAAGCACGCGATGGGTAATAGAAACGTAAGCAAAACCAGCGTCGGCGCGATAGTGTTCATCTTTAAGTTGGGCTCACGCACAAGGTCACTATGGCTTGCGCAAGCCGTTGACAAGCGGGATATCTGAGCGAAAGGACATCTTTGGAGCCGGCGAACAATGCTTGTTGGCGGTCAAACATCGCCGGGCGTTGTTCACGCGCAGCTACCTCAACATCAGCGGCAGTGCTGGCCACGAGGTTGACTATCGCACCCGATAAAAGAGCAGCCCCGCAATTCGTCACTAATGGGCACCTGAGACACTCAACGCGCGGTGAAGTGGTCGCGCCTACGCGCTGGCGCGTTCCTTCGGAGCCGGCTTCGCGCCTCCTTGGAGGCGCCGCTGGAATCCCGGATAGTAGACGTTCGCGCCCGTCACCCAAATGTAGCCGTGCTGGAGCGCATACAACATGAGCTGCCCTTTGTGGTGCAGCTTGAGCTTCGCCATGATCGCCTTCCGGTGCGTGTTCACCGTGTGCGGCGAAATGCCCAGCCGCTCCGCCGCCAGTTGATCGTCCGAACCATCGCCGATGATCGAGAGCACCATCCCCTCTTTTTCCGTGAGCGCATCGAGGGTGATGTTCTTTGGCCGCTTCAAGTGTTCGACCATCGTCGGGCTGACGTAGAGGCGACGCTGAATCACCTGTTGCAACGCGGCGGGCAGATTTTCCAAACCCTCCGCGTGCCCGTCGTAGATGCCGTCGTAACGGATGCCGCGCAGCATTTCGAAAGTGCGGGCCTCCTTCCGGGAAGTGAGCACCAGAATCGGCAGCGTCGTATCGATGAACGGCTCGAAATGTTCGAGGCCGTCCATGTCGTCGATCTTCACGCCCGCCACGAACAGATCGGGTGGCTCCGCTTGGATCGAGTCCAAGGCGTCGAAACCGTGTTGAAAAACGAGCACCGTGGCATTGCGCCACAGCTCTTTGATCTGGCGGCAAATCAGATCCCCATACAAGCGGTCCGCCTTGAGGACCACGATCCGCGGAGATGCCTGTTTCGACAACATGACTTCACGACGCCTTCAGTTTTAACCTCAATCCATCTGCGTCGGGATGCAGATGGCCGTTACCGGTCCCGCCGGCGAGCAGGTCGGCGGCGATGGCGTTGCGCACGAGGAGTTCGGTCGCATCGCGCATTGGCCGCGCGCCCAATCGATCATTGAAGCCACGTTGAATCACCACTTCGGGCACCGTGTCGTGACACCGCACGTCACATCCGCGTGCGCCCTGCGCCTCGCATTCCGCCTGGATCATGTCGCGCGCGATTACGCGCTGTGTGTCGAAATCCAGCTTGTTGAAGACCACCACCGCGTTGATGCGCGCGAAAATCTCCGGTCGCAGTTCCCGCTGCGCCTCTTGCCGCACAAGCCGCTCCATCGTTTCGAACTTCGACTTGCGCAGCGCCATGACGCGCTGCGCGCCGATGTTGCTCGTGAGCACCACATACCAATCCGAAAAGTTCAGTTCCCGGTTGCGTCCCGTCGTCACGCGGGCCGCATCGAGCAATTGCAGCAGCACGTCTAGGACGCGCGGGTGCGCCTTCTCGATTTCATCGAAGAGCAACGTGCCGCGTCCCGCGCAGCGGTCGTAACCCTCGGCGATTCGCCCGGGGATCGTGGCGTCGCCGAGCAGGAGCGCGAGACGTTCGGCCGTCTGATACTCCGACATATCGAGTCGGACGACGCGTCCCGCCCCCGCGACTTCAGCCGTGAACTGCAGCGTCAGCTCAGTTTTGCCGACGCCGGTCGGGCCCAGAAAAAGGAAACTGGCGCGCGGACGGCCCGGGTGAGCCAAACCAAGTTCACCATGCTGGACCCTCTCGCAGACGCGATCGATGGCGGGATCCTGCCCGCGCAGCCGGCCTTTCAGCCGTGCTGGCAGCGCAGCGAGCTTCGCCCTGATCTCGTCGGTGAGTTCCATGGCGCACCTCACCACTTCGCTTGCGTCGCCCGCGGATCGGTCGTCGCCGCGACGCCATCCGACGCCGTCGCGGCATTGGCGCGCGTTTGGTTGCGCTCCGCTTCCATCCGGTCGCGCAGCCGCAAGGCCTCGCCGGTCTGTTTCACGAGCTGGGCATACTGCGCCTGCATTTTTGTCTGCGTCGCCGCCATCGCGGTGTGCATGTCCTGCATTTCCGCGGTGATGGCCTTTTGCTTCGCCAGCTCCGCGGACAATTCCTCGCTCGCCGGCAACGGCGTATAGCTCGCCGGGGCGAACACGGTGCGCGGCGCCGTATCGTTCGCGTCGGCGTTGGCCGGCACCAGGGTGCGGCGAAACACGATGTGCGCCTCGTGTCGAATCTCTGGACTACCGGAATCCCGGTAGCCGCGGACCGCGTAGGCGGTCTCGACCGCCTTGCGCTCGCTTGCCGCCGGCAGGGCCGGAGGCGGAACCGGCGCCTGCACCACCCGCGCGTTCGGCGAGGCACAGCCCGCCAAGACCACCGCGACCAAAATCCAGCATGAGTGACGCATAACTATCCTTTGTTGGGAGTTTGGGCCGAAGGGGTGTTTATCCGCGGCGCATCCTCGCCCGCCGCGGTTTTCACCCCGGCGACACTGGCGCGCTGCGGATTGATCGCTTCGAGCACGTAGACGTAGAATTCCTTCCCGGCTGCGACCCGGACGAAGTAGCCGTTTTCCTCGATGTCTTTCAGGGTGCGTTGGGCGTAAAGTTCGAACACGTCGCCCGCGCCTTCGCGGACGCCATTCGAGAGCGAGCCGGTGATCGTCGTTCCCAAGGCGGTCTGCGTTCGGTCCTGCGTGCCGCGCGCGAATCCGCTCAGCGCGGCGGACGCGAGCATCTTCAATTCCTGGAGATTGTCGCTCGCGATGACGCGTCCCTTGACTCCGGCGGAGCCATCGGTGATCCCGTAGCCGTCGATGTCCTGATCGTATTCGCGATCCAGCGCGACGCCGTTGAATGCGAGTTCGCGCCCATCCTGCCAGACAAAGCGCCACGTGCCGGACGCCGTCACGCGGTCGCGCATGCGGCCCGCCCGCGCGGTGCCGTGCACGAGCGTGTTGGCGGGAATGATTTTCTTCCCGTTCTGCCACACGTCTTCGAGCAGCACGGCGATGACGGGCGTTTCGAGGTTCGCGCTATCAATCGTGTTCACGAGTTTGCACTTCAGTAGCGTGCCGAACGGCATGAATCGTTCGGGTGGCTCTGCGCTCACCCGCTTCGCGTCGGCGGATGGCGCTTGGTAGCTCGCAAGCAGCGAGGCGTAGCGAATCTTCCGCGGCGGCGGAGGAGTCTTCGCGGCCGCCGTTGCCTTGCTTCCTTTCGCGTCGGTGGCGACGGGATGAAACGGCACGAGCCCGTCGCCTTTGGCGTCCTTGCCTTCCGTGGCTGCGGCCGGGCTGCGCGCCTCTTGGGGCATCCCGTCCTCGAGCCCTTGGTTCAGTGGGACCTGCACCTGCCCCAGCTCCACTTTCTTCGCGTTCGCGGCGGCGAGCCGGGCGGCGGCGCGCTCGTTGCTCTGATGCTTGCCGTAGATCGCGAGGCCCGAGAACAGAACCGCGACGAACACGACGAAGAGGCCGAACTTGCTCTTCAGAAAATTGCCGAGGTTGCGCGGGTTCATGGCTGGCTGCCCTCCGGCGACGGTGTTGGTGTCACGTTGGCCGCGAGCGCTTCGCGCCGCGTCGTGTTGACGAGAATCGTGAAGGCGTTGTCCGCGCTCAGGTCGTTGCGATTGCCGTCTGGCAGGCCGACGATGGCGAACTCCGCATCGGCCGTCGCACCTGGTTCGAGGCTGCGCGGGCCGTTGGCAATCGATTGCTCGAATCGTTCCTGCGCCACGCGGGCGGCAAAGGTGCTCGGGGCCAACTCAAGCGTGCGATCCGTGGTGTTGTGCAGCCGCAGCAGGAAGACGACCGCATCCTCTTTCGAGAAGCGGTAGACTTCCTGCACCGTGATCTCCAGGTCCGGCAGAACGACTTTCCGATTCTGCGCGCGGAGTGTCACGCCCTCGACGGCTTTCGGCAGCGACTTGGCGAGCACGGGATACGCGCGCGCCCGGTCCAGCAGGCTAAGGCCGATGCGCGGCGAAAACTTCACCGGCTCCGGCGGCGCCTCGACGCGCTTCGCCGTCGCGACTTCCGCTTTCCCGAAGATGATGCTGGCCACGGAATCGGCCGCGACGGTCCGGAGTTGGATGACGTAAGCGGCGCCGTCGTAAATCGCCGTGAGCCGGCCGGCGGCATCGGGTTGCAGGCTCTGGACGAGAATGAAGTTCGAGCCAGGCGCGTGCGTGATGTGGAACCGGAGCGGCGTGCCTTCCTCGACTTCCGACGCGTCGTGGCCGTTGTCGATGAGCATGTCCGCGCCCGCCACCGCGGTAAGCGGTCCGGGAAACATCACCGTGGTGATCTCGCGGGAAATCGGGAGCTCTACGACCTGCTGCGCATCGAGCGCGAGGTTGCGAATCGTTTGCGCCGAGAGCGCTGAAACGACCGCCAAGAAGATGCCGACACGTCCCCACATGGCTGAGTCCTCATGTTTTGATCGGCTCGACTTGGAACGCGGCGACAGCGGTGGGGAAACGTCCGTTGCGCGTCAGGTCGGGATTGACCAGGAATTTGAATTTAACGCGGTAGCGCAGCGCCTCGGTGATGGGCGCGCCTTGATACGAACCGACGCGGATCAACTGCACGTCCGCGGAAGTATAGAACGCATTGTCGCGCGTGCTCAGAATTTCCGGCACGCCGACCTCGACTTTTTGGTGCAGCGACTTCGCCTCGAATTCTGCCTTCGTGCTGTTGATGGCGGTCTGCGCTTGTTTCGCGGCGTCGCGCAGGAAGAGCTGTTTCAGCAGTTCGGGGTTATCGGGGCCGGCGGGATTGCGCTCAAAGAGCGCCTTGCAGGCCAGCTTGGTCTGCATCGCGTGCAGGTCCTTCGCCTGCTGGATGTCGACGACGGGAGAGACGTAGTAGGTGCCGAGGCTGTCGATCAGCAGCACTTCGCGGCGATGCGTGAACTGTTCAACCAGGTGGTGATGGTCCCACGCCGCCCACACCCACGCGGCCACGGCCACGGCGAACCAGACGAGCGACTGACGGCGCTGGCGGTCGAAGATCGAAAGCAAAGCCGGTTTCGGCTTTCCGAATCGTGGCGTGACGCGCGGAGCATCGGCTTCGGAAGTTGTGGCGTTCGCGACCATGGCTACCTCCGTTTCGGGTTCTGCTTGTCGGGAGTAACATTCTTGCATGGACGGTTCCCGCTGGGTCCGTGCTGTGTCGAATTGTTTCCCAGCAATTCCCGGAGACTGTGAGCAATGGACTCCTCAGCCGTCGCGAGACGTTCCTCCGCTCGGGCGGACTTTTCCAGGGCGGCAGCGTATCTACGATTAAGATTTAACATAGGCGTCGATTTCGATGGCGGCCTGGTTCGGGTCGCTGCTGTGCGGCTGATCATCGAACCCGCTACGGCTCTGCCGCTGGCGCCGTGCGTGTTGTGAAAACTCCGAAGCCATGGATTCTGCGGCGGCTGCCCTCCGCGTGCCCGCGTCTGCCGATCTTTCAGCGGCATTAGCATGCCGACGCATGAGGTTGCCGGCATTCAAACCCGAGATGCCACCTACGACAGTGCTGGTCATGCGCGCGCCGGCACCTCCGCGTGCAGTCGATTCCGCCCCCGCAGCGAGGGTCCCGGCGGCTGCGGCTGCCACGACTCCCGTTGCGGCGACGCCGCCGGTGGCTGCGGCCACGGCTGCGCCGACTCCGCCAGCAAATGCAGCCTGCCCCACACCTCCAAGGCCCTGAGCGAAAGCCGCGGCGGGATTCACGCCCGAGGTAAGCACTCTGTAGGTGACGTATGGCGCCAACGCTGAACTGATGATCATCCAGATCCCGATCAGCAGCACCGTGAGAGCCGGAGCGACTGCCGCGCCACCGGGCGTGACAATCGGTATGAGGCTCGCGATGGCCGCGCGCTCAAGCATCGCGTTCGTCACTACTGCCGCCATGACCCAGCCGAATGGCCAGCAAACCAAAGCAACCAATCCCATCACATACTTTAGCGCCACGCCTTGTAGCGGCCGAATCATGAAAAACGCGAGAAAGAGGGGGCTGAGCGCCCATCCCGCTGAAAGCAGTATGTCGCCTACCAGCTTCACGATGAACTGGACGCCCCACGCCAACCAACCGAAGAGCCATAGCAGCGAATAAGCGATCGCGGTCCCGATCGATCCGGTATTCCAGATCACATCCCACACACTCGTATTTGGATCAGACGGAGTGGTGCCGGAAATGAATCGGACGAACTTATCGTCAACCGTGGAGGGATCGATGCCGAAGAAATCACCAAAGGCGCCGATAACGTCGCCCAGCCGCATCAACCACTCGCGAATAAAAACGGTAGCAAGTCCCACAAAGAACACGCGAACCAACAATCTGAGTAGAGAGGCTGGTTCGTGCCGGTTGAGCGCAGCGCTGAATACGAACCCCGCGACAACGAGCGAACTCGCGACATACGCAGTTGCTCCCCAAAACTGCGACAATCCGTCGAAGTAGGAATCGGGGAGGATACTGCCTGCCGGTGCGCTCATGGTTTTGGGTTCTGTGGAGGCGGCGGGGCCGGCTCCGACTTGGTCTCCGATTGATCCAGTTTCTTATTGTAGCGTGGTTTGAAAGTTTGGGGCAGTGTCTGCATCTCCTTCTTCGCCGCGTCAGCGCGTGCCTTCGCTTCCGCGTCCTGCTTCGCCTTCATTTCCTGTTGGTTCCTTTCGGAGCAACCCGTGGCAAGCAACGTAGTGATGAACAGGATATAAAGGCCGTTTTTCATTTCCCCATTTTTGACCTGAAATCCGCAGCTTCGTTGCATGCTCAGGGGCGGTAGGGACGTTCAGTCACATACCGAAGCACGGAGTCATATTGCGGCTTGAACGTGCTGCTCACCTTCGCCGCCTCCTGTTGCGAAAGCCGACTCCTAACCTCTGCGTCCGCGTCTCTTTGCGCGTTGGTCATTGCCGTGGATTCTGCGGCGCGGACCTGCACCTGGGCGGCGCTCAATGCGACTTCGGAATCCACGGCTGCGAGTTCGCCGTATTGGGCATCGAGGACGGTCGCCAACTTCTGCTGTTCCGCTGCCGTTTCCGCCGCCTGCATGGCTTCGCTCGTGGCGGCGATGGCACGCTTCAGATTCTCCCGACGCGTATAGACGTCCGTCTGCACCGATTTGAATTCATCGACGGTCTCCGTCACGGCCTGCGCCGTCTTGTAGGTCTGCGGATCGCGCTCAATCGCACCGCCATTGAAATCGGTGAAGTCTGGCGTGATGGGGGCGTAGATTCCGCCGCGCGTGTCGCCAAAGATGCCACGCCCATCCACCCGGGCGACGCCGTCCGCCCATACTTTGATTTTCGTGGGCAGGTTCAGGTCGAGTCTGAACTCCGGAAAGCCGACGAGCGCTTTCACGTCGGCCATGTTCCCGAGTCGCTTGAGCTGCGTTTCGAACTGCTGAATTTGCTGAATCTGATTCGTGATCTGCGAAGCCTGATTGGAGAGTTGCTGCACGAGGGCAGCGTAGTTCATCGCGCTCTGCTGGATGCTCGCCACGTCGATGACCGCCCATTGCGCGCGGCAAGGTGCGAACGCCACGACGGAGAGAAAGGTGAGAAGCACCGTTTTCATGATCCCGCATCCTCCCGAGGTGCGACCACGCGGATGACGCGTTTCGTCGGTTCACGGCGCACGCCGTCCCGGTCGGACTGCGGCACGTCGATTTCGTAATACGTCTCCTCGTAACCGTCATCGGCCGCCGGGCGCTGATTGGCCCGGGCGATCCAATACTGCTGCTTCACGGCGTTGGACTGGCCCTTTTCGTAGCCCGCGAGGTAGGCCTCCTTCTGTGCCTTGTTGTTGAGGTAGTTCACGGCTTCGCCGACGACGAACCCGGCGGCAGCGCCGACGGCGGCGTTCTTCGCCTTGCCGTCGCCTTCCTTGGCACCGATGTAGGCGCCGCCGGCCGTCGTCGCCGCCGTGGTCGCGAAATCGCGGGTCCCGCCGGCGGAGTTTGCACTCATCGTGCTGCATCCCTGCGTGAGCAGCATTACCACCAACATCGCCAGAATCGCGATCACCAGCGGCTGGCAGATGGAAAAGATATCGAGGATTCGTCGCATGGCGGGAGGAGGTTGAGGGTTAGTCGTGATCGATGGTGAGGCGTAGCTCCGAACGCTGCGTCTGGCGCTCCGCGCAGACTTCGCGCAGCCGATGCCGATCGATCGCGTGCTCGATGAATTCGCCCGCGTCCAAACGGCCTTCGAGAAAGTCTACGATCTCCGCTTTCGCGCGCATCCGGTCGGCCACGGGTAGCTCACTCGTTTCGAGGATCTCTTCGATTTTGGCCACCGCCGCCGGATCGGATTTGGCGTCCCCGATCTCCCGTGCCGAGTAAGGTGCCAGGGCTTCCGCCAGGCGCTCCTCCTCTACCAACTCGTAGCCGGCGAGCAGCAGATCGAAGCCGGAGCGGCTGACCATGATCGTCTCCGGTTCGCCTTCTCGCAGCACGCGTCCTTCCGCGTCCAGTTGGTTTTCGCGTTCGATCAGACGAAACATCAATTCGTCGTTTTCGATGTCCGCTTCGATGTGCCGCTGGCGGTGCTCCTCTCGCGCCTCGCTTTCCGCGAGCAGCGCGACATTGGCCACGGCGACGCGGGAATCAGGCAGCCGCGCTAGCACGCGCGGCAGCGCCACGACCGGAGCGTCCGCCGCGAGGGCGCGGCGCTCCGCCAGATACTCCCGGCCTTGCAGGACCAGTTGCTGCGCCTCGTTTTGAATTTCCCGGTGAGGTTTCATGGCTTCAGGAGTTGGCGATGATTGCGTTCACGACGTCAGCCTGACCCTTCAGGTCCGCTGCGCGCTGATCGAAGTGAGTGCCCGAACTGGACGCGCAGTAGAGCATCTCGCGGGACGCGACATTCCGCATCGTGACGATCAGCGGCCGGCGCTCGTCGGTGTGATAGTAGGTGAATTGGGAGAACTTCGTGCCCGTGAGCTTTTCCGGCTCGGGGTGACTCATGACGGCGTCCTTCACCGTCTCCGGGATCGGGAAGTCGCGGCTCAGATCCTCGACATCGCTGCGGTCACTCTGACGCATGAGGAGCAGCATGCGGCTGTTCCCGAGCACCGCGCCGCGGATGTCCGAGGTTTTGAACTGCTCGTAGTTCTGCACCGTCGCGACGTTCCAGACGTTGTATTTCCGGAGCTGCTGGTAGGACTCGCGCAGCACCTTCTTGCCCGAGGGCACGAGGGAGAAGCGCGCCACTTCCTCGAAAATGTTGCGCTTCCGGAGCGCGCGCGGGAGCCGCATCATGTGCGACCGCGTGTAATTCGCGATGAGGAAGGCGGCAGCGGCCTTCAGTTCCTCCGCCGATTCCGGGATGTAGCCCAGTTCGAAGTGCGCGATCTTGCCGGTGAGGTTCACGTTCGACACGCCGTCGAACAATTCGCCGTAGCTGCCGCCGCTCGACCACGGTTCGAGCAGCGTCGCCAGATACCGCATTTCATCGGCGTGGGTGCCGGATGCCTCGGCGGCGAGCAGTTCCTGGAGATGCCCGTGCTGCGGCTGATCCGCGGCGGCCAGATCGGCGAAGACGAGATCGCGGACCGCTTGCGCGCCCGCCGTCTCCTTCGCGAATCGCAGCACGTCTTCCTCGGATTGCGCCCGCAACAGGGCCGACGCTTCGTCCGGCTGGGCCTTTTCGAACTCGGCGAACTCGAGGAACGCATCGAGCGCCGTGGCCTGTGGCCCCATCCGCATCCGGCGAAACGCTTCCAACGTCGCGGCCCGGCGGGTCAGCAGGGGCCGCGACTCCGGATGCTTGTTGAAATACCAGCGGGCGAAATCGTCGTAGAGGCGGCCGATGGCATTGTTCAGGAGCGCGTGCCGCAGCTTGTTGCGGTCTTCGTCCTTCGACTGGCCGACCATCAGCATGGGCAGCGCGGCGGCGGCAGAGAGATGCAGCCCCGACAGCGGCAGGCCCCGCGTATCGAGGTAATTCATCGTCAGCTTGCCGTTCGCTTGGACGATGAGCGGCTGGCACGCGGCATCGACGGTCTTGGCATACGTCGTATAGGACTCACCTTCCTCCACGATCATCGTGTAGTGGTAGAACGGCTCCGTCTGCGTGAGGATGTCGATCACGTTGACGCTCTTGCCCGAACCCGTCGTGCCGATGACGACCGCGTTCTGCGGCGTCTGGCTCGCGCCTTCGCCGACGAACGTCCGCCCGCCAACGAGGTTGCCGTTCGGCCCTTCAAACAGAAACTCCGCGTTGTCGAGGTGCCCGGTCGGAGTTGAGGAGAACGGGAGGATGTTGGCGACGAGGGCGTCGTCGTAGTCGTGCCATAGCGCGTCGTAACGGCTGTAGGACCAGCCTGGCCACGTGCAGAAGAAGAAATTGCGGGCCGAGCTTTCGAGCGCGGGCTCATACGCCTGCGCGCGCTCCATGCTGCCCACCGCGGCTTTCAGCGCGGTGAGCTTCGCGCGCAGATCTTCACGGTTCCGGTCCCACGCCCGAATAAGGTATTGGATGCGGTAGGGAGAACTGTCGCCGTTCGAATAACGGGCGATCTTCGCCGCCTTGATCTTCATCGCCGCGAGGAGCTTCACCTTCTTCAAGCTCTCATAATCGCCCTCGACGCGGTTCAGCTCCTTCTGCTCCTTCTCGATCAGTTCTTCCACGTCGACGGCCTCGACGTTCACCGTGATCGCGTAGTCGCGAAACCCGAGCTTCGTGAGGATATACGCGATGCTGGGCCGGGTGCGCTTCGGCAGCGCTTTCAGGACCAGCATGCCGTGATAGCAGCCATCGAGGTAGAACCCGGTGTCGGGTTTTTCAAGCGGCCGGCCTTCGCCGAGCCAGCAGTTCTCCTGGAGCGATTTCTCCGGATCGAAGAATTCGAGCGGGTCGGAAACCTTCTGCTCTGGGAGGGAGGGATTCAGAAATTCGAGGTAGTGTAGGAAATGATCGTGATCCGTCATCGACCGCACCTGCCCGCCGCTGCCGGCGAAGAGCGCATGGAGGAATTGGCCGAGTTGGTGGAATTGCTCGGCATACGCGGCCAGCAGCGCTTCGCGCGTCAGCCGGCCGCTCTTCTGCCCGAGGACGGCGGCATCGATGGGAGTCGTGAAATACAGCCGCAGCCGTTCGCGGCGCAGCACGCCTTCTTCCGCCATCCGCCAGAAGCGGACGAAGCGCTCGTTGCGCTGCCGGACGCTCCATTCGTTGGCGCCGTGCTTCACCGTGTCGTCCCGATAATGCTGCAACGGCCGGCGAAAATCCGAGTCGTTCGTCCACTGCACCTGCAATCGCCAGCCGGGCTTCAGGACCGAGAGCAACGCGACCAGGTCGGATTCGAAAGTATTATGGTGCACCGGATCGGCCTGCTCCAAATCCGGCGCGATCACTTCGAAGCCGCGCGCGATGTAGCCGCCCCGATGCAGGCCTTCGAAGACAATCATGTCCTCGCCGAAATACCCGTCTGGCGGCTCGACTCTCATGCGCGTTCCTCCGCGGATTCGGCCAACGTTTCTTCGAGCAACGCCTCCGTCTCGGCGAGGCGTTCCACCACCTGTTCAAAAGCGGCCCGAGCGATCACCGGTTCGCTCTTTGGCTTCCGCGGTGCCGGAGTCTCCGCGGCCGGCGTCGAGATTGCCGCCGTCGCGCGGAAGGGCCGCACTGCTGGCCGGCTACTCGGCGCGGCGGCCTTGCTCGCCGCGACATCGTGCGCCGCGAGGGACACGCCCCCGTGGAATGGATTCGCAGGACTCTTGGCCCGCGGAGAAAACCGAAACGCCATGACGCCGGCCTCCACGAGCCCGGATTCGAAAAAGTCCGTATCGTAGTGCTCCGGCCGGTTGTTTTTCAGCGCGAAGACATAGGCCACCGAAAGCCCGCACAGCACGACCCCCACGAGCAGGCAGAACAGCAGTGAGACGCCGAGCATGCCCCAGAGGAAGACGACCATGAGGATTGTCACTCCGCTGGAGCCGAGGAGATACCAGCCGGAGTTGCCGGTCATCCCCAGGAACTCGCCGGACGACTTCGCGCCCTGGTTGGCGTCGTGCTCGTGAAGGTGCGTGGCGTGCATGGGAGCGCGGCCTTACGGGGTGAACGTGCCGACGTCCGCGGCTTCGATGCCCATGTTGCTCCACATCGTGCGCACGATCGCGAAGGCGAGCCCGCTGACCATCGCGCCGGCGAAGGCCCACTTCGCGATGGACTGGCGGCCCATCATCATCGCGACACCCGCGGCCACGATGCCCACCGCAGCAAAGGTGCCGCTGAGATACATGATGATCGCGTTGCCCGACTCGGTCGCCGTCTTGAGATCGACCGCCGCCGCCTGCGCCAGCGTCGGCCACGCGAGCGTGACGGTGAAGAGAATCCACACACGACGCCGATTGGTCTCCGCGGATTGCGGCCGATTTTCCGAACACAGATGCAGCGCCCGTGCGAGCATCGCCGCCCCCAAAGCCAGCGCCAGATACGGCGTCAGCTGAATCAAGGTCGTCATGACAGTCTCCTTTTTCGATGCCGGCACTTGTGGGGGCCGAAACCCGCGCGCCTTTTTCCTCCTTTCGTTGGAATTCGTCGCGTGATGGCGAAGACGAACATTATTGCGGCGGTCGCAACTTTGCGGGCCTACCGAAAATTCGGTAGTCGGAGTTTTGGAACCCGCCGGGCGGTCGCCGCCGCCGAGGGAAAACTGTCTCTTTCTCTGACCGGATATCGCGCTTTATGTTACCCCATAAGGTTGAATTCGAACTGCTGTCCCTCTGTGCCTTTCGCCGGCCGGGGCGCCGCCGTGCGGAACACGATGCCCGTGACGAAGCTGTCGGGTTCGTTGGCGCGGTCCTCTTCCAACTCCGGTCGAGAGCGCACGCGAAGCAGCGTATGCTCCTCGATGGCTTGTTTCAGCGGGCCAAGGTTATGACCGCGGAGAAAGATCATGTGATCGCCAATCTCGATGCGCAGGAAATCCGGCTCCGCGTATTCCCAGCGCGCCTCGACGTAGAGCGACCAGGGAAAGTTGCGCCACTGTTCCTTGCCGTCGTCGAAGGTGACATGGCTGGGGCTGACGACGGTGTCGAAATACTGCCGCCCCTTACGCTGCACCGGTTTGTCGTTCATAGATTAGCCTTCTGCGTTTGGTGGGCCCGCCGACCGTGCCGATGCGCGTGCATCGCCTGCCAGGCGGCGCGCACCTTCGCGCTCATCGTGCGCACGGGGCGCGGCACGTTGCGCTCGCCCATCACGATGCGATGCCGCGCCGTGAATTCCGTCGCCAGCTCGCGGCCCGGATCGGGCGCGGCGAGGCGGCGGAGAATCTTGGCCTTGTCGGAGACGTAGATCGCATGGGCGCCGCGGTAACGGGTGTTCCCGACGTAGAACTGCCGGCGGGCGAGCGCCGACATCGCGACTTCGCCCAGCACCAGCAGGGATTCCTCAGCGGTGCTGCCTTGCGAACGATACGACGTGAGCGCGTGCGCGTAGGTCCACGCGGCGAAATCGCGGGGCAATTCGTGGCCGTCGGTGAACACCACGCGATCCGCGACCGGGTCGACGGCGGCGACTTCCTTGAAATCGCCATTGGCGAATCCCTCCCGGTCTTCGCGTCCCCGGATGAGGAGCTTTTCGCCGACGGAGATCGGGAGCGTTTGCAGGCGGCCCACGTCGAACGCGGCGCGTTGCCGGCGGGTGAGTTTCACTTCCTTGCCGTCTGCGCCCCGCACCCAAAGACCATTGGAGACCGCTCGCACCACCTCCGCGGCGACGCCGCGTTTGAAGTCGCTCGTGTCCCGGGCGAACAGGAGCTGATCACCGGGCCGATACTGATCCCAATGCACCTTCTGTTCGTCGGTCCAGTTCAGGGGCTTCACGGCCCGCCGGAGCACCTCGTCGGTGCCCAGCATCCCCGCCTGCCGCAGCGCGGGACGCACGTGGGCGTTGAAACGCTCGATTTCATCCCAGAACGGGATCACGACGAGCGTGGGAACGCCGCTGCGGCGGTTCCGCACGTAGTGCTCCGCCGCGGTGGCAAACATCGCGTCGTCGTTCTCGGCGGCGCGAATCAGCCCGCGCCGCTCGGCGAAGGTGAACGCCTCGACGAACGCCCCCGACGCGAGGAGACGGCTAAAGCGGCGATCCGCCTCGCTGCGCTGCCGGAGGACTTCGGACAGGCGCACGACCGGGGTGTCCGAAAACGTGAGCACGTTCCGCAGCGCGTCGCCGCGCTGGACGCTGTAGTGCTGCTTGGTGTCGCCCACGAGCAGCAGCCGCGCGTTAACCGCCTGGGTCAGTGCCGTGAGGCGGTCGAGTTGTTCGGTGGAGAGGAGTCCCGCCTCGTCGACCAGCACGACGCGGCCGGCGGCGCTGCGTTGCAGCGGTTCGCTGACGAGGAACCGTTGCACGGTATCGGCGCCGCTGAAACCCGCTTCCGTGATCGCATCGCGCGCTCGCGTCGTCGGCGCCAGCGGGAGGAACGGCTGACCGCCCGCCGCGCGGTGGGCCGCTTCGATCGCGCTCAAGACCGTCGTCTTGCCGGTGCCCGCGTCACCGATCAGCACGGCGACGAAGTCCCGGCTCGCGAGCAGGGCGGCGGCGGCGCGGCGCTGGCCGAGCGTCAGATGCGCCGGCAGTGTGCTCGCGTCGCCGAGCGGGAAGCGCCGATTGCGGCCCGCCTTCACGCGTTCGATGGTCTGCGATTCCTCGCGGCGGATGGGGCGGAGACTCATCTCGCCATCCTTGCGGATGACATCGGCGTGATTTTCGAGCGCTTCGCGCAGTTCGCGCCACCGGTAGAAATCGGGATGGAGTTCGAGCGCGGCCTTCAGCACCTCGCCTTCGCGCACGACGCTGTTGCGTTCGTAGACGTGGCGAAAGGCCGCTTCGAGGACGGAGCTGACCCAGCCGTAGGATTGATGCAGCCGGGGCTTGTCGCTGCGCGCGCGGCGCACGAGGTCGTCCAACGCGGCGCGTTCCTCGCTGTTGAGTTCGGCTCGCTGCCGCGCGCGAACTTCCGGCGTCGTGGCTTCGGTGAGCTTGTCCTGTCGCGATTCGCGCACGAGGACTTCGATCTCGCGCTTCGTCGGCTTCCGGCCTTTCGCCGCCGCAAATTCCTCCGCGAGCTGCTGCACGTGCCGCGCGCGCTTCGAGAAGCGTTCGCGCAGGTGCTCGACGCCGCGCACCGCAAAGCCCTTCGAATTCATTTCGTAGGTCTCGTAACCGAGCGCGCGGAGGCGGACGGCCAGCTCGCGATACAGGACCTGCCGCACATAGCCGGATGCCCGCATCATTTCGGCCGGTTGCAGCGCCATCCACGCGTTGCGCTCGGCGTCCCACGTCACGTTCGCCAGCACGGCATGCGCGTGCAGCTGCGGATCGAGGTCGCGGCTCGCGTCGTGGTGGAAGAGCGCGCCGACGACATTGCGGGTCAGCCGATATTTTTCGGTGAACGCCGCTTCCCCGCGGCGCTCGCGCACGGCGGCGAACCGTTGCATCTCGTCCAAGGCCACGCGCACCGACTCGGCGAAGGCGGTGCGCACCCTTTCGTCGCCGCCGACCAGCGCCAGGACGCTCACGTCCTTGGGCGCGGATAGTTGGATGTCGAAGAACGCCACGCGGTCCTTCATTAGTCGCTGCGTCAGCGATTCGCCGGTTTGCGGATGCCGATTCAAGCGCAGCGCCTCAAAGGGCGCGTCCGTCACGGCCCCGGCCAAGCCGAGTGCCGGCGCGGCCAGACCGATCCATTCGCCTTGCACGGCCTTTTCGCCTTCCGACCAGTAATCGTTCTTCCGCAGGTGATGCGAAAGATAGGTCGCGCCGTTGCGGATGACACCCACCGTGATCATGCCTCCCAGTCCGACCACGCGCGCGCCAAGCTCAACGGCGCGCCCCTCCCGGTTCTGGGGTAGCCCGCCTACCGGGGATGCGGTAGCGCAACGGTCGGTTTTCGCACGTCCGAGGTGAAGACGCTCTGGCAGGGTGGGCGTGAATCGGTCGCCTTTGTTTGGCCCCAGACGCAATACCCTAACGAGTTCGTTGGGTTCGGAGCTCGGGCCGGGACGCCTTTCGGACGCGGGCGCCCAGCTACCCTTTTTTCGGTAGGTCCGCGCCCTCGCGATTCACGCGCGACCGGCCTTTTGTGCGCGCCGTAAATCATGAAACACCTGCCCGCACCCGATGCTTTGCTGCGTGCCTGGCTCAACGATCCACGCGCGCCCGCCGTCCTTTCCCTCGTGATTTCCGGCGTGTTTTTGGGCGCGGCGGGCTGGCTGATTCAACGCAATCTCCGCCACAATGAGCCGGGATTACGGGCGCCGGCCGCCCTGCCGCTCGCGTTGGTGATCGCCGGCACCGGCCTTTACGGCACCACCACCGTTCCCGCGCCGTGGCATTGGGCGGTCGCGGCGCTCGTGTGCGCGCTGGCGTCCTCCTTGTTTTATTTCGCGGACCATCGCCGTTACGTGCGCGACCCGCAGGGCAAGATTGTCGCGGATCGCTGGGAAATCGTGCTCACGTTCGCACGCTTCCGCTGGACGCGCGACAAGGCGAACCGGCACTTCTTCTTCTCCGGCGACACCGGCGCGGGCAAGACAAGTGGCATGAACGGTCTCCTCGCGTCGCTCGTGAAGCGGAATCCCACGCTCGGCGGCGTCGTGATGGCGAACAAGGGCGACGAGTGGTTTTACCTGGAATGGCTCGCGAAGAAATACGGCCGCGAGCGCGACATCATCCGTCTTCGGCCGCGCCTCGTCGGCGAGCCGGCCGTCAATGCGCACCGGTTGAACGTCACGGGCGATGCCCGGCTGCCGTTCACGACGCGGGCGCGCATCCTGGTCGACACGGCGGCGGCACTGAATCCGAAGGACGAAAAGAGCTTCTTCAAGGTGAAGGGCGCCGGCCACATCAGCCGCGCGTTCGAGTTGCTGGCCGACATCGGCCGCCCGGTCACGGCGACGAACGCCTACAAAATCCTCACCTCGGAGACGGAACTGAAGCTCGCCTTGGAGGACCTGACCAAGCTCGACACCACGGACCGCCGCGTGCAACTCGCCGAAATTTTCGACCAGACCTACATCAAGCATGACGCAAAGGAGCAGCGTGCCGGTGAAATCGGCACCTCCCAGAACTACCTCGAATACCTCGGCACCCCCGAGATTGCCGAAATCTTCAGCTCCGATGAACCCGACACGTCCGCCATGGCGGACGTCGATAAGGGGAAGATTTTCTGCATCGACGTGCCGCAGGACTACACCACGGAGCGCCAATACGTGTTCACGGTAGTGAAGCTCTTGCTCTACCGCCACGCGCTGCGCCGGTATTCGCTGCCGCCGTGGCAGAAGTATGCGCTCAACCAGCTCGTCTACGTGGGTGACGAATTCCAGAACGCGATCACGGCCAGCCACGACGGCACCAGCGACTTCAACGTCATCGACCGTCTGCGCGATTGCATGCTCATGCTCGTGGTTTCCGCCCAAGCGTTCGAGTCGCTGATCCCGCCACAGACGAAGGAACAGGCCGAGGTGCTCGCGTTGAATTTGAAGAATCTCGTCATGTATCGCGCTGCGTCGGAGGCCGACGCTCTCCGGTGCGCCAACGCCCTGGGCAAGCACTACGTCGAGCGCGCCACGCGCACCGTGCACCTCGACCACACCGCCCACACCTACCAGCGAACCGAGGAGTATCGGATCAAACCGCACGAGTTCCGCCGCCTGCCCGACCACACGGCTGTCGTGCGTCACTGCACGAACGGCTTCAAAAAAGTCTGTCTTCGTCCCGCTTAACCGTCATCCTCAAGCGCAACGCCGATGAATCCTGAAAAGACTCCCGAACTGACCGTGCAGACGCTGATGGCGCTACGGAAGGAAAGCGATGCGGTCCGCGTCATCACTGAACGGCTCAAAGTGAAAGAAATGGGGCCGGCCGATCACATTCGGACGAAGCACGAGGTGAAGGCGTTTGTGGAGTCGGGGACTACGACGCACGCAGAACAACTCTTGGTCAGAGCACGCACTCGTCGTGAAACCACGCAAAACCTTTCCCAAAGTCGGTCTCGTAAACTCGGTCAGCAAATTTGAGCGGAAAGCATCAAAATGCGGCCCGAAGGTCACACCTACCATTTTAGTGCGCTAGATTCTGCAAAATAGGCACCTACGAGTATAACTGCCTTCAGATTGACTTGGAAAGCAGCACGCGCGCCTTAGACTTGCGTTTGGATGTATGAACCAGGGTCAGGAGAGGGCCATCGCAAACGCCTGAGGATGCGCTACCATCAGGCAGGGTTGGCTGCGTTTACTCCGCATGAAGTGATCGAACTTTTGCTGACCCTCTCTATTCCGAGAGGAGACGTTAAGCCTCTGGCAAAGCGCCTCCATGCAAGATTCGGAGGCCTCCCAGCAGTGATGCGAGCATCGCGTGAAGAACTTTTGGAAATCGAAGGAGTCGGCGAAGCAACGATTTTCGCAATCAGATACATCAGAGAGATTATTCCGCATTTTCTCGAAACCGAGATATCCAATCAGCCAAAGACGTCGACGGAATCGCTAACCATTCAGCTTAAGGACATCTGGAGGGCTCGCATTGGACATGAACCAGTCGAGGTCTTCGAAGTCGGTCTGTTTTCTCCTTCGCTGAGGCTCGTCAAGATTGTTACTCATTCACGCGGCGCAGTTGATCAAACGAGCGTCATTGCCAGCGAGATTATCAGGCTAGCTGTGAAGGCTGATGCATTCGCCGTTGCTTTCGCTCACAATCATCCGAGCGGCTCAACAGCACCGTCAGATGTCGATAAACTAGTAACCAAACAGTTGGTTCTAGCAGCCACCTCGGCAAAGGTGGCGGTCATCGACCACTTTATCGTCTCCGCCACTTCGTCATTCAGCTTTCGAGAACAGGGTCTGTTGTAATGATTGCGCCCTCAATCCTATCTCACTTTTCCTCTCTAAACCCGGAGCAGCGCCGCATTGTCGAAACCACCGAGGGCCCCGTTTTGATCATAGCGGGCCCCGGCTCCGGCAAAACTTTCAGCCTGGTCCTTCGCACCCTAAACCTCCTTTCCCTAGGTAAGGCGAAGCCCTCTGAAATAGTCGTCTGCACCTTCACAGAAAAGGCCGCACTTGAGCTACGTGATCGCCTCAATGCTGGTGCGGCCAAGATCGGCTACACCGAAGACCTCACGGAGCTTCGCGTCGGCACGATTCACGGTATCTGCCACGACATACTTAATCGCCACCGCCATCACACCAAGCTGGGGAACAGTTTCCAGATTCTGGACGGACTCACCCAACAGCTCTTCCTTTTCGAGCAATTCGACACCGTCTTCGGCCCACCGGTTAATGATCTCTTCCTAGGAAAATGGTCCACCAAGTGGACTGCGATTGAGGGCGCTATTTCCTTCTTCAATAAAATCACCGAAGAACAGATCGACCCGACTAGCCTTCAAATTTCCCCGGATCCGTTTCCTTCCGCTCTTGGCGGCGCATACCTCCGCTATCGTCAGGCCCAATACGACCAGAACCGCATCGACTTTGCCGTAATCCAGTCGCTCGCATTCGAGGTTCTTTCTTCAGATGCCATCGGTTCCAAAGTGTGTGCAGGTGTGCGTTACTTGATGGTCGATGAGTATCAGGATACAAACTACATTCAGGAGCGGCTCTTGCTCAAAATGGCCTCCGCTCACCTCAACGTATGCGTGGTGGGTGACGAGGATCAGAGCCTGTATCGTTTTCGCGGTGCCACGGTCCGAAACATTCTGGAGTTCCCCAAGCATTTCCCATCGGCCACCCAGATTCCGCTCACCACCAACTACCGCTCACATAAGGCCATCATCTCCGCGTATGACCGCTGGATGGCATCCGCAGATTGGTCGGGGCCCGGAAACCAGCGCTTTCGCTTCGACAAATCCATTCTGCCGAACGCCCCCGAAAATCACCCCGACTATCCGGCGGTCTTCAGCATCTGGACTCAAGACCTTAGCGACGAAGCCGAACGCTTCGCGTCCTTGGTCAAATTCCTCAAAGACAACTCGATAATTGAGGACTACGCCCAAGTGGCTCTGCTTCTGCGCAGCGTCCAGACTCAGCACAGCGGCCGGTTTACCGACGCACTAAAGGCCCTCGGCATCCCCGCCTACTGCCCGCGCGCGCGCGGCTTCTTCGAGTGCGAGGAGATTCAGTGGATGATGGCCTGTTACGCGCTGATCTTCGGTTGGCATGGTGTAGGACGTGGCGAAGTGAAGGGCCCGGCCCTGACTGCGTTTGCTAACTACATTGATCGCGCCTTTGTTTCGCTCGCCGGTGCCGCCGGTGGCGGCGACTCGCCACTTTCCAAGCTACTGCGCCAGTGGGTCGGCCTCATCCAGGGGCTCAACACCGGCGAATCACTCGACCTTCGCATCGCGGATTTCCTCTACCGTCTTCTCGCAGTCGAGCCGTTTGCTTCGGTGATGAAGGAAGAGAACCGCGCCCGCAGCCTCGCGATTCTCACCCAACTGCTAAATTCGTTCCAGAGCTACTACCACTATACGATCATCACCCACAAGAACCGGGAGTGGATTCGGCGTCACCTCTTCAATAGCTTCTTTCGCCTGCTTCACGAAAGCGGCCTAAACGAGTTCGAGGACCCCGATCAACCACTCCCCAAGGGACACGTTCAGATCCTGACTATCCATCAGTCTAAGGGCCTAGAATTTCCCGTGGTCGTCGTCGGCAGTCTCGATGCCAACATCAGCACAGGGAAGCAGGTGGATCAACTGCTGGGCCCCTTCTGCCAACGGCCCGTCCTCGAACCCATGAACCGCATTACCGGTTTCGACCGGATGCGCCTTCATTACGTCGCCTTCTCTCGCGCCGCCAAGCTCCTCGTGCTCACCTGCGGCACCCAGCCGAAGGATCACTTTCGCGAAATTTGGGACGGACTTCCTCAGTGGCCCCACATTCAGCGCGATCTGCTCACAGCCCAGCGTTTTGAGGGCAAAGACCGCCATCCTGTCAAAAAACGCTTCTCCTTTACCGGCGATCTCCGCGTTTACGAAACCTGTCCGCGCCAGTATCAATACTACCGCTACTTAGATTTCACCCCATCCCGCTCGGCAGTGATTTTCTTCGGCCTCTTGGTTCACCAGTCCATTGAGGAGATCCACCGTCTCGTCCTTGACGGACTGCTCGACCAGATCGACGACGCCCGCGTTCTCGATTTGTTCGAAAAAACCTACCGCTTCCTGTGCCTCAGCGACGTCAGGCCGACCGGCCCCGCGGCCAAGGAAAACGCTCTCAAACAGGTCTTGGACTACTTCCACCAAAATCGTGACGCCATGCAGCGGGTCCGCGAGACCGAGGTGGATGTCTCCCTTGAGAAAGACGGCTACATCCTGACCGGCAAAGTCGATCTTCTGATGGGCTCCGACGGGAAACTGGAGCTTCTCGACTTCAAGACTTCCGAGAGACCAGCGCCAAACGACCCCATCCTCGACGTCTACGAGAAGCAGCTCTGCACCTACGCACACATCTTGGAGCAGCGTTACGGTAAGCGACCCGAACGCCTCCTTCTCTACTGGACGGCAGAGGAGAAAAGATCCGATGCCCTCATGGAGTTCGACTACCATCCGCAGCACGTGGAGGCTGCCGGTAAATCCTTCGACCAGGTCGTCGCCAAAATCCAAGACCGCGACTTCAACGTCGTCCGTCCTCCCGGCCGTAAGGTGTGCAAAGAGTGCGACCTGAAAGCCGTCTGCGCCCACGACGGTCTCATCAAGCCTTTCCCGTCCTGAGTCACCCATGCCGACCGACTACGAGAAGCTTCGCTCAGAGAACATTGTTCGCTACGGCACGGACATCGGCCGCATCGGCCCCATGCTGCTCGCCCAGCGCTACGACAACCGGTCGCACTTCATTTTTGAACTGCTCCAGAACGCCGAGGATGCCCTGCGCCGTCACGTTCCGCCTCCCCGGAATCGCGAAGTCAGCTTCCGCCTCGAACCCGACGCTCTAGTGTTTTCCCACTTCGGCGCTCCATTCACGCCTGAGGATGTGCGTTTCATCTGCGGCATCGGTGAAAGCACCGAAACGCACTCCAAACGCCTCACCGACATCGGTCGCTTCGGCATCGGCTTCAAATCCGTTTACGCCTTCACTGACCGCCCCGAAATCCATTCTGGCGACGAGCACTTCGCCATCGAAAACTACGTTCACCCCTGCCGAATCGACCCTATCCACACCGAGCCTGGGCAAACTGTATTTCGCTTCCCGTTTAACTCCCAAGACTCATCGGCGTATGCAGAAATTCACACCGGCCTAGCAGACCTAGAGCTTAGCACGCTTATCTTCCTGCGCGAGATTGAGCGAGTGAGTTGGCAATCCGGCCAATCACAGGGGGATTACCTTCGCGAAGCACCGCCAGCCCCCGGGGCCCGCGACGCACGTAAGGTAACTATTGTCAGCGCATCCGGAGCCGATGCCACCTACCTTGTTTTTGAGCGCCCTGTCTACAAGCCCGAGCACCCCGCCATACCTGTCGGCCGTGTCGAGGTCGCCTACCATTTCCTCAAAGACCGCGTCGAGCCTATCGAAAGCGCCAAGCTATCGGTCTTCTTCCCCACCATCGTCCACACCCAGTTCGGCGCGATCCTCCAAGGGCCCTTCCGCACCACGCCGAGTCGCGACAACATTCCCCGCGACGACGCCTGGAACAAGCACTTGGTCGCCGAGCTTGCTCAGCTCGTGCCGGATTCGATCCGGCAACTCAAAGCCATCGGTAAACTCGATGCTCAGGCACTCCATGCGCTCCCAATCCAAAAGGAGCGCTTCATCTCCGAGTCGCTTTTTCAGCCGATCTTCAATGCGGTTCGCTCAGCATTCGTCAGCGATCGATTGATTCCCTGTCACGATGGCACTCACCGTCCCTCTGCCGAAGTTCGCTTGGGTCGCACTGCGGAGATTCGCACTCTATTTTCTCCCGAGCAGCTAGGTGAGCTTGATTCATCGTCCACGCCCTTGGCTTGGGTAATCGACGGGGTTACTGCCGACCGCACTCCGCAACTGCACAAATTTCTTAACCTGGAACTTGGTATCCTCGACTTCGATGCGGCTGCAGTCCTCTCACGCCTCAAGTCTTCGTTTCTTGAATCTCAGACCACCGAGTGGCTCGCTCGCTTCTATGAGTTTCTCGCTGCTCAAGAAGGCGCTTGGCAAAGATCGGGTTTGCTCGCCAGGCCCATCATTCGGCTGACCGATGGCACCCACGTCTCCCCCTTCGATGGCGACGAGCCACGGGCTTACCTCTCTGCGGTAGGAACCGATTACCCCGCAGTTCACCCTGTTTTATGTGCCTACGAGCCAGCTCTCAAATTTCTTAAACGCATCGGCCTCACCGTTCCCGACGTCGTTGACGACGTCATTTCTCATCTTCTCCCGCGCTTCGCCGACGCCTCATACGCTCCATCGGACGCGGAATACGCCGCCGCCATAGAACGTATTCACGCCGCCGCCGAGACCAACCTGTCCGACAAGCGTAAGCGCCTCCTAGATGCCCTTCGTGTCACACCCTTCGTGTTTGCAACCGATGCTGCCAGCGGGGCCCGAAGTCGCGTCTGCCCGCCCGATGCCTACATCTACACCGACCGGCTCGCGACCCTCTTTGCCGGAATCAGCGGAGTTTGGCTCATCGATAAGGACGCAGGCAACATCCCCAACGAAACTCACCGCAAACTTCTTCGGGCCTGCGGCGGTAACGAATACCTCCTGCCGATTCAAGTCCCCTCTCGATTTACCACGGCAGACTTATACGAGATGCGGAAAGAGTCGGGTTACCAGGCTATCAATACGCGTTACGACGCACCGGTCACAGACTTCACCCTGCGCGATCTGGAAAAGGTCTTCGCCTACTTGTCCGTGCTGCCAGCATCGCAACGTCATGAACGCGCGCTTCTCCTCTGGGACGCCTTGGCCGAAGTGGAAACCAATCGAGGAAAGACCTTCTTCTCCGGCGAGTATAGCTGGTTTCACTACGCCAAACGCTCCTGCTCGTTCCCCGCCGCCTTCGTCGAACAGCTCCGCAAATCCCCTTGGGTTCCCAAACCCGACGGCACGCTTGGCCTTCCTTCCGAGGTCGTGTTTGAGACTATCACGCCTCCTTGGCCTGCCCATCCGTTCCTCCTCTCTATTATTCCTTTCAAGCCACGAGCCGAAGTCGAACTGGCCCAACTTGCCGGCTTAGAGCCCGACCTCCTCGACCTCCTCAAATCCCAAGGCATCACGAGCAAGAAGCAGCTGGCCGATCTACTAAAACTCTCGGCACCCGAGCAACCCGCGCCAGCCCCAGAAGCCCCGCCCACCACACCGACTGCGGCCATCGATGCCCTCCTTGGCGGGGACGCACCCGCTCCCTCCGAACCAGTCGGCGGCTCCACTGGCGAATACGCTCCCGGTGCCGGCCGCCAAAGCGGGAATGGAACCGGCGGCAGCGCCGGCAAGACCGCCTCCGGCACCGGCTCGCATTCAGGGTCAAGCTCCGGACCAAGCGGCGGTGGTTCCTCTGGCGGGCCCGGCGGCGGTGGCGGCCATACCGGTTCCTCGCACCCCAACCCAGGTTCCTATCGCCCCGCCTTTCACACCTACGTCGCCGCATCCCCCGATGATCAGCCCGCCGACCCCGAAGGCCTCGACCAGGCCGCCCGCATGCAGATCGAGCAGGACGCCATCGCCTACATCCTCACCCAGGAGCCCGGCCTCCAAACCACCCCGCCCGGCAACCCCGGCTTCGACCTGTTCGAGGGTCCGTCCGCGGACCCCGGACAAGCCACCCGCTACGTCGAGGTGAAGTCCCGTAGCGGCTCGTGGTCGGGCCCCGTGGCCCTTTCTCGCGAGCAATTCCTCAAAGCCCAGGCCGAGGGTGACCGCTACTGGCTCTACGTCGTCGAGAACACCCGCGACCCCGTCGCCACCCAGCTCCATCGCATCCAGAACCCTGCCGGTAAGTCCCACCACTTCACCTTCGACCCTGGCTGGTCTGCGCTCGCTGAATCCGCCCCATAAGCATCAAGTATTCGATTAACCCCAAGGGTAAATACTTCTTGCGCCTCTCCGCCCTACATGGAAATCTCTTACTCCAACAAGAAACTCGCCAAGCTGCTCAACAGCGGGACGGACGTCTTGAGGACCTACGGGCCCGATAACGGTAAGCGCATCCTCACGCGGCTTACCCAGATCGCCGCCGCCGAGACCCTCGCCGATCTGTCCAAGCTGCCGCAGACCCGGGTCCATGAACACAAAGCAAACAACGACGAACAGATTTCCGTGGATGTGAAACATCCTTACCGCCTGATGCTGATCCCCGACCACTCCGAGACCCCGCGCAAGCCCGACGGCGGACTCGATTGGGCCAGGATCACCCGCGTTAAGATCCTCCGCATCGACGATCCCCACTAAAAATGAGCACCAAGCACAACTATGAGCCCGATTTCGCCATCCACCCAGGCGAAACCCTGCTCGAAACGCTCGAAGCCATCGGTATGTCCCAAAAGGAACTCGCCGAGCGCACCGGCCGTCCGCTCAAGACCGTCAACGAGATCATCCAAGGCAAGGCCGCCATCACCGCCGATACCGCCCTTCAGCTTGAGCGCGTCCTCGGCGTGCCCGCCTCCTTCTGGAACAACGCCCAGCGCAACTACGAGGCCCAACTCGCCCGTGTCGCCGAGACCGAGGCCCTCCAGCGTGATGTCACGTGGCTAAAGGAGTTCCCCCTCTCTCAGCTCTTCAAAATGGGCTGGGTGCCCAAGCTCTCAGACCCCATCGAACAACTTCGTGCGGTCCTCAGCTTCTTCGGCGTCGCCGGGGTGGAGGAGTGGCGCCAGCTCTGGCAGCAGCCCGAGGTCGCTTTTCGGAAATCGCGCGCTTTCGAGGCTCACCCCCAATCCGTTGCCGCGTGGCTCCGCGCCGGCGAACGCGAGGCCCAGCAGATCGTCACCCAGCCCTTCGATAAAGAGAAGTTCAGCGCCGCGCTTCACGAGATACGTCGGCATACTATCAGCGAGCCCGAGACCTTTGAGCCCCTGATGAAGCGCCTTTGCGCCGAGGCGGGGGTGGCATTGGTCTTCGTCCCCGAGGTCACGGGCACCCGCGCCTTTGGCGCCACCCGCTGGCTCACGCCCGAAAAGGCGATCATTCAACTCAGTCTTCGCGGCAAGGCTGACGACTTCCTCTGGTTCACCTTCTTCCACGAGGCCGCCCACATCCTCAAGCACGGCAAGCGGGACGTGTTTATCGAATCCTCCGCCGGCACTGCCGACGCGGACACCCAGCGCAAAGAGGAGGAGGCCAATGCCTTCGCCGCCGATTTCCTCATTCCGCGAGCCGCCTACCGCGATCTGGTGGCGCTCAAGCCAATCACCGCGACTAAGGTCGAGCAGTTCGCTGCGCACCAGGGCATCGCCGCCGGTATTGTTGTCGGCAGGTTGCAGCACGATAAAGTAATCCCATTCACGCACCACAACGGCCTCAAACGCCGCTTCCAATTTAATACTAACTGAACTCCCTCATGGCTAAAATCGACGTCTCCAAAACCGAGCTGATCTGGCCCGGGAAATATAATGAGGATGGGTCGCTACGCGAGGTGCCTAGCGTCAACTTGCCGTTTCAAGTAATCGAAAGGGTTCACGAAAGCCGCGCAACCCGCGAATCGAAAAAGCAACCTCAACAACTGGATATGCTGTTTGAGGCTTATGCCGGAAAGGAAGGCGAAACCTTCGAGGACGGATGGAGAAACAAACTAATCTGGGGCGATAACTTACTAGTGATGGCGTCCTTGCAGGAGAAGTTTGCGGGCAAAATAGATCTAATATACATCGACCCTCCGTTTGCTACAGGGCTCGATTTTTCGTTCACGACGGAAATCGGCGATAGCGGCGAGGAAGTGGAAAAACAACAATCATTGATTGAAGAGAAAGCGTATAGAGACACATGGGGCCGGGGCAATGAAAGTTACTTGTCGATGATGAGGGATCGTTTAGTTCAGATCCGAAATCTTCTCAGTCCCAATGGATCACTCTTCCTGCACTGTGATTGGCACAAAGGGCATTATTTGAAATTGCTCTGCGATGAGGTATTCGGTCCGGATTCACTAGTAAATGAAATCGCGTGGTGCTACACTGGCCCGGGTTCGCCCGGGATGAAGCAATTCAACCGTAAACATGATACCATTTTTTGGGTAGCTAAAGGTCCAAAGTGGATATTCAACGCAGATGACGTGCGGGTAACTCATAATGAAAAAACCCGCGAAAATTTCAAAAAAGGGTTAGCTGGATCTGGTTTTGTGGCAGAAACATATGACTTAGCAGAAAAGGGCAAAATTCCGGAGGATTGGTGGGAAATGGCTATTGCTGCGAGATACCCAATCGATGGGACTTATAGAACTGGATATGCAACAGAAAAACCTGTCCCCTTGTTGGAGCGTATCATTTCCGCTGCTTCGAACCCTGGATCAATTGTAGCAGACTTTTTTTGCGGCTCCGGAACGACTTTATACGCAGCAGAACGCTTGGGCCGCCGCTGGATAGGTTCCGACTTGGGCCGCTGGGGAATCCACACAACGAGGAAGCGTTTACTAGGCCACGATAGGTGTAAGCCATTCGAAATCCTAAATCTCGGGAAATACGAACGCCAATACTGGCAGGATGCAACGCTTGGTCACGGCGGAAGCCAGGAGAAGCTATTCTTCGAATATTTAGCATTCATACTGCGCCTTTATCAAGCGCAGCCTATTTCAGGGATGGTGAACCTTCACGGCAAAAAGGGGCGTGCAATGGTCCATATTGGCGCGCTCGATTCGCCAGTTACCATCGAAGAGGTTTCGCTAGCGATTGAGGAGTGCGTGAAAACCAAGCAGCCAGAGCTTCATATACTTGGCTGGGAATGGGAGATGGGTCTCGCAGGCCCCAATAACGGAGTGAAAAAAGGCAGCCCCATGCACGACATAGCGAAGCAGCGGGGAATTAAGCTACTTTTACTGCAAATCCCTCGCGAAGTAATGGAGCAGCAGGCTGTAAGCAAAGGCGATATCACGTTTTTCGAACTCGCTTACCTAAACATAGACATCAACCAGAGCAAAAGACTTCATGTCTCAATTACATTAAAGGATTTCGTTATTCCCAACACTGAACTGATTCCGGAGGAAGTTCGTGAAAAGGTGAAAAAGTGGAGCGACTATATTGACTACTGGGCCGTGGATTGGGACTTCCAGAACGACAGCTTCATGCAGGGCTGGGTCACCTACCGCACCCGCAAGGACCGATCACTGGCTCTTTCCAGTGATGTTCATAAATACGAAAAAGCCGGCACTTACCGCGTCCTCGTCAAAGTGGTGGACATCTTTGGCAACGATACCTCCCAAGCCTACACAATCGAGGTCAAGTAGTCACTCCCGCTCCTCGCTATGCCCGCCATTCCCGTTGTTCAATACGATCAGGATCTGCCGGAAATCCCCAGCCGTTGCGCATGGGAGGCGCCGACCTATCACCTCGTTAAAGCACCCGCCGTAAAGGGCGGCTGGGCTATCGCCCCAGGCCGCCGTCCCAGCAAGCTTCTCTTGATCGAAAAGCTGCGCTCTGCAGTCACCGCGTGGCGTAATCAGGGCTATCCCGGAGTATCCGCCGTTTCTCGCCGCCTATTGCAGTATTGGTTCGAGGAAGATCATCAGGTCACAGGCTTTCCCGTGCCTTTCCGCTACCACTTCGGCCAGCGCGAAGCAGTGGAGACGCTCATTTACGTCGTCGAGGTTTGCGGCCACCGCGACGCCATCCCGGCAATAGAGCAATTCGGCTCGGTTTATGGCACCGGGCTTTTCGAAGGCCAGGGCTACTCCTTCCAAACGCTCGCCGACGGCACGCGGCAGATACGCCGCTACGTTTCAGAGACCGATAGCGAGCAAACCCAAGATCTGCCCGCTAAGGACATGCGCCGCCACGCCTTCAAAATGGCCACCGGCTCCGGCAAGACTTGGGTTATGTCCCTTTGCATCGTTTGGTGCTACTACCGCCAGCGCGAAGCCGCGAGCGGTGCCGCCGCCGATCTCGGCCTGTCCACCAACTTCCTCATCGTTTCCCCCAACGTCATCGTTCACCAGCGCCTCGAACGCGATTTCGACGGCAATAAGATCTTCAATCAAATACCTTTGGTGCCGCCCGAGTGGGGCAAGATGAACCTCAAAGTCATCAAGCGAGGCGACTTCACCGAGCCCGATGCAGGCGGAAACCTGTTCATCACAAATATCCATCAGCTCTACGAGGGGCGCGACCAGCCAGCCACTCCCGCCAACGCCATCGAAGCCCTGCTCGGCACGCCGGTCAAAAAGGACAGTGTCAACAAAGGCCGCTCCATGCTGGAGCGCATCAAATCCCTCAAAAACGTCGTCGTCCTTAACGACGAGGCTCACCACGTCCACGACAGCGAGCTGGAGTGGCACCGTAGCCTTATGGCCATCCACAAGGCCCACCCAAAAGGCCTGGCGCTGTGGCTGGATTATTCGGCTACCCCCCAGCAGGGCGACTTGTTTTTCCCTTGGATCATCGTGGACTACCCCTTGGCCCAAGCAGTCGAGGATCGTATCGTCAAAGCCCCTGTTATCGTCAGGCAGACCAGCAAGTCTAAGGCCCCGCCCAGCGACCCGACCGGAGTAAACAAGGACAACGTCTGCGACAAATACGGTTACTGGATCCAGTCTGCTGTCGCTCGTTGGAAAGTTCATTGCGAGGCCTACAAGCCCGTAAAACTCAACCCCGTGCTCTTCGTCATGGTCGAGCGCGCCAACTATGCCGACGCCATCGGCCAGCACCTGATCGAGGCCCACGGCTTCAAGGACAACGAGGTCCTCGTCATTCATACCAACACCGATGGCGAGATCACTGCTGGCGACCTCGAAAAAGCCCGCATCGCCGCCAACGAGATCGACAAGCCGACCAACAAGATCAGGGCCATCGTCAGCGTAATGATCCTGAAGGAAGGCTGGGACGTCCGTAACGTCACGGTCGTCCTCGGTCTTCGCCCCTTCGGCACCGCCATCCTGCCCCAACAGGTAATTGGCCGCGGTCTTCGCCTCATGGACCGCACCGCTATCGGCCCTGACCGCACGCAAACCCTCGAAGTGCTCGGCACCCAAAACCTCCTCCAGACACTTAAAGATAACCTGGAGAGTGAAGGCGTCGGCGTCGGCGACACCGGCACTCCTCCCCCGCAGCCCATCACCGTGGCGCCCACCAACGAGCGTGCAACCTACGATATCTGGATCCCTCTCACCAAGCCCTCGCTGATCCACAACATCCAGAAACTCGCCGATGTGGATGTGCTCAAGATCGACAGCATCTTGGAAGACGCCGACCTCTCCGAGGTTTACCGCATCGAACTCCAGATGCACTTCGGGACTACGCAGACCCACGTCGGTATGGCGGTGGTGAACTTGGGGGCGAAGCCCATCCACGAAACCCTCGCCTACCTGACCAATCGCGTCGCCGACATGGCCAAGCTCGGAGGCCGCTTCGCCGAACTTTATCCGCTGGTGAAAACCTACGTGGAGCACCGCTGCTTTGGTCGCCGCGTCTCGATAGATGCGGAGACCGACGAAGGCAAAAAAGTTTCTGAATACCTCACCCGCCAAGACATCCGGGAGGCCGTCGCAAAACGCCTCGCCCACCGCCTCGCCACCCTCCTAGTCGACAAGCGAGCGCTGGAGTTCGAAAAGGCGAACTTCAAGTTAAGCGCCACCAAGCCCTTCACGTGGAGACGCAACCTCAGCGCGGGCCCGCTCATCTGCAAGAAGACCGTCTTCAACTACGTCGCCACCTACAACGACTTCGAACGCCGCTTCGGGCTTTTCCTCGACGCCGCCAAAGACGTGAAGCGATTCGCTGCGCTAGGCACCACCGAACAAGGCGACTGCAATACCGCCTTCCGCGTGGACTACCTCAAGCCTACCGGAGCAATCGGCTTCTATTACCCCGACTGGGTAGCCGTGCAGCAGACCGACGAGGGGGAAACCAACTGGATCATCGAGACCAAAGGCCGTGTTTTCGACACGGACCAAGTCAAAGCCAAGGACGACGCGATCACCGACTGGTGCGAGCGGATCGGCAAGGAGACCAACACGTCTTGGGCCTACATCCGCATCAATCAATCCACATTCGATGGCAACGCGTGCTCCTACTTCTCGGAACTGGTTCACATCACCCGAGGTGGCTTGCTGTCCGCAGCGGCTGCCCAGCCGCCCGCAGACGCAATTCCAGTTGAATCGCCGCTGATCCCTCAACCGGATTTAGGCATACACACAGGATATAAGGACGAGATCCCTCTCGTCTAGGGCTGCCGGCCCCTCGGCTCATCCGGCAGCCCTAAAGTCAAAGACGCCATCCCTCTCCCCCCGCCAAAGCCCTACGCCTGCTCTCTCGATTAACGGAATCGACCCTGACGCGCTTCCCGCCGTAATCCGCCAACTCTTCAACGATGGCGAATCGCGCGACCGTGAAACCACGCTACGAGACCTTGCCACTATCCTCGGCTTCAAGCGGCTCGGGCCCGTCATAAAAGAGACCCTTGCCTCTGGCCTCCTGTCCGCCACTCGTCGCGGCATCTTGAAAAATGAACGAGGGGAACTTTCGCTTCTTTGTCGCTCGATTGAGGATTACGAACGCGACTTTCTCAAAGACCAATTTCTCGCTTCGCTTGGCCGCACCTGGACGGAGCGTGATGAAGCCGCGCAGGGGTTCGCCCGTTGGCTTGGTTTCACCCGCACTGGCCCCGCCATCAAAGAAACCGTGCGTTCCCTCATCAACGGCCTCATCCGCGAACGCCGACTGGAATCGGAGTCCGATCAAATCCGCCAGCCCAAGGGATAGCTTATTGTTTAGCCTCGATGAAGAGTGCCTCTTGCTCCAGGCCCGCGCCATTCTCTTTGATAAGATTGAATACGATCCTCGAAGCCTCACATGGCCATTCCAGCCCTGACAACTTCTCCAGCAGCAACCGATTCCTGGGCTTCTCGGTAATCAATTTTGAATCTGCGAGAGATCCGAACTTTTTCACGATGTCACCGGGAACGTAAAGAGACACTCGTTCTCCGAGGATGCGACGCATCCGAACGTAGTCGGCTAGACCAACTGGATCATAGTCCGGCCAATACACAATCGGTCCCGAGCAAAAACTGGATCGACCCAAACATGCTATGAGCTGATCCGATAAACGCCCGGCACCGTTGAGAAAAATCGACGCCTCAGGCAGCATGCGCTCGGCATTCAGAAAGCACTCCAGATTTTCAACC
Source organism: Oleiharenicola sp. Vm1 (assembly GCF_047777955.1). Taxonomy (GTDB): domain Bacteria; phylum Verrucomicrobiota; class Verrucomicrobiia; order Opitutales; family Opitutaceae; genus Didemnitutus. Next base: position 1,109,287 of record NZ_CP180537.1, on the reverse strand, counting down.
AAGACGGTTTGGCCAGTAAATTCGAACTGGGTATCGGCCCTGACGAGGCATGCGGCGACGCCGTGTTGAGCCGTCAGCTCGCGCACCGGAAAATTGACGCCGTTGACGGTTGCCGTGCCGCGTCCGTCGGCCATCGCCCGTAGGTGGAGCACGCCTGCTCCAGCTCCACTCCCAGCGGCTTTGCTGCTCCGTCGTCGGGCGATTGACTGTGCCCGGCCGAATTCGGCCGGACCCTGCCATCGCCCCTCAAAGGAAGGAAACGTTTTCCGAGCCCACGCCAGCAATTGCTCCGGCTTACGCACCTCCACGACCTCACCTCTGCCGGAACTTTCGGTCACTAACACACCGCCCGCCAAAAGGGGACGAATCTGCTTTCTTGCCTGCGCGGAAAGATCGCTGCCCGCCAGGCGCTGCTGTTGGATGAGCCGACGCAAGAATGGGGGCACGTCATCCATGGGATTCCTCACTGAGCGGCGTCACGTCATCGGGCGACCGCAAGATGTCCTTTCGATGTGCCGCGGTCACAACGAGGCGACCTTTGGCGTCGGGCACCAAATGCACAAATCGGCGGGGACCGATGGCTGCGGTGGGCGCGGCATAGATACCGATGAAGCCCAAACGCTCGGAGAGCTGGAGAATGTTACCGAAATTCTGCCGGTCGAGCGCATGGACTTCGTCTAGATAATAAGGAATTCGCGCTTTGCCCGGAACCAGCAGATCTCGCAGCACGAGCAGATTCAGGGTTACCTTGAGCACCACGGTGGTGCCCGTCGATTCGACCTCGTCAAAGTTGTCGTATGAATTCCGCTGGCCGTCCTTTCGGCGCACATCACAACGCAGCGAGAAAAGCTCGTTCAGCAGTAGTTTTGGGCGTCGCTGCAGCAATTGGCTGAACTGGCTCATCTTTCGGTCGGCTTCTTCCGCCGTGTCGAACAGCGAAGGTTGGGCTGAGTCCTTGGAGTGCCGCTCATATTCCGCGACCGCTGCGGCGTTGGGAACAATCTCGAGACGCACCTCAGTGAGGCTAGAGAACTCGATCTTGCCGAGTTCCCCCGTCAGCTTTTGAGCTTGGCGCGTAACGGCGCGCAGCGATTTGAGCACCGTGGCGAAACTGCTCCGCGCGTCCGTCAACAACGCCGTCCACCGTGTTTCGATATTTTGCGCGCGCTCGTCGAGCGAGGCGATTTCCGCTTCGAGCTGCGAGAGCCGATCAACGACGGGGGCCGCGTGGTCGTAACGGAAACTCGGGTTGAGAAAATCTTTGTCCAGCAGGCTCATCGTCCCGGCCAGCTGCGTCCCTCGGCTGCGGGCTTGATTGCAGCGTTCACGCGTGATCCGGATAACCTCCAGTAGTGATTCGGGAAGGTCGCGAACAAACGCCGTCGACAGCGGCGTCGGCCCGGGATTGTCGCCATCGGCAGAAGGTAGATTGCGGGCTTCGATCCGGATTTTTCCCTCCTCCTCCTGAAGTCTGTTGAATTTCTCGATGGCTGCTTCGCCGCTCTTTTTAGCTTCGTTCCGCGCGGATTCGTTAGCCACCAGCTGTTCCTCGATTTTCTTGCCCGCGGCTTCGTAGCGTTTGAATTCGCTTTCATAGGTCGCTTCTTTGGCGATCTCCTCGCGGAACCGTTGATAGGCGTTAAGCCGACCGAGCTGGGCGGCGAACTCCTTTTCCGCCACCGGGAGCCGCGCGCGATAGGTCGCGGCATTTTTCACCGTCTCGATGTCTCGGGCGAGGCGATCCACCTCGCGCTGCAACTTGCGAATCTCTTCTTCCAGCCGGCCGCGATGGCCCAACTGATTGACAGCCGATACCGCGCCGGCTGAAAACTCGACCGTGACGGCATCGTCCTCATAGCCTCGCGGATCGCATCGGTCGGCGGCTCCGCGGAGCCGCCGCACCAATTCCGCTTCGTTCCGGATTGTTATCTGTTCATCGAGCTTTGATTCGAGCACCCGACGGTCAAAAAGCGAGCCGACCCGAGCAATGTCTGTTTCCGGAAGGCGGGACCGCAGCCAAGTGATGAAGAGTTGATCGATCGCCGCTAAAGTTGCCTGTCGTTGGGCGAGCTGGGCTTGTTGTTCCCCGAGTTGGCGCGTCAGCACTTCAATGGCTTCCTTCGGCACATCCGCTAACCGCATCTTCAGTCCGCTCACCTCATCGCTCAGGCGATCCCGGACCTGTTCTTCCACTTCAAGGACGAAGTCCGCATAGCGCGTGCGCCCCTCGATGATGGCATCCAGCTTCGCCTTAACCCCGCCGGCGGCTTGGTTCGCTTCTTTCAATGAATGCTGGAGTTCCTTTTGTTCGCTTTCCAAGCGCGTAAACTCTTTCTGAGCTGCATCGCGCACTGCATAGAGGGCATTGGTCTCACTTTTGAACCATGCAGCGTAGCCGGCATACCGGGACTGCATTTCTTGGGTGGCGGCGTGCGCAATCGCGCGCGCGACGTATTCTTGGTCGTAAAGCTCCCGCGCCTCCTTGACTCGTGCCACCGCAGCGCGCAGGACCGCCACCTCCACGCGATCACGATTGATCTTGGTCAGTTCTTTTTCCGAGCCTTTCGCCAGATCGATTTCGCGCTCCGCCGGGCTGAGTTTCGCGCAGTCCGCGAGCAAATGTTTCAAATCATCCTGCCGAATGTCCTTCAGCTGCAGCAAACGCTGGAAAGTCTGTCGAAATCGAGGATAGTCGCGCGAGTCGGTCAGCGGGACCAATTCCCAGCTGGCGTTGGTTTCGTCGTCCACGGCACCCAGCAGGCGGCGGAGTTCCGCGGTGTCGGCCATCACTCGCAGCTCCTTGGTCGCCAGGGTGGCGCGGACCTCGTCCCAGGCCCGCGGCCGATTCTTTTCATCGATGAAGTCGGCGCGATCATACGCTCCGGTCCACGCGAACCGCTGCAATTCGTAGCCCGCCACCGCGCCGAGGCTCCGCGCGCCCACCGTCACCGTGCCGAGTGACGTCTCGCATTCGAAGAGAATAAAACTGGCGTCGCCCTTGAAATAGAACCGGCGACTATCGTCGGTGCTATGCTGGCCGAAGCGCATGTCCCGCTGATTGTCGAGGTAGAGATATTGCAGCGTGGAGATCAGCGCCGTTTTTCCCAGGCCATTGACGCCCACGAGTTGAAACGACCGGGTGAGATCCAATTCAGCGTAGTCGTATTTGCCTGACTGAATCAGGATCAAGCGACGCGGGCCGAAGAGCCGAGAGGCTGCAGTATCCGCGCTCATGCTGAGGCATCCTCCGTTCCATTCGGTTCGGCGCCTACGTCGGGCGGTGCCGATGACGCATCGGGTGCTGTAGCCGCATCGCGGCAAACATCGAGGAGCCGGTGAAAGGAAACCCGCAGCGAAAAGCGTCCGCTGCCGTCCATCTCGACGAACCCAAGGCGCTCCAAGGATCGCAAGGTTGCTGCCAGGTCCGTCACGTTTTCGATTCCCACTTGCTTCAGTGAGCGGCGATGCGAATCCGCGGCGAAGTGGGGCAAATCGGCAATGATCTGGTTTGGGGTAAAGAGCGTCTTGCCGATGTCTTCTCCCGCGTCCGCGATCGCGTCGACCCAGACGGCAGTGAAGACCACAAACCGCGTGATCGAGTCACTGCCTTTATAGTCATCGTCGTCCGAGGTCGCAAAAATGAAACCACGCACGTCGCGGTGTAGGTTTAAGTCGAGTTGGGCGAAGAATGCCTGGTAGCGCTCAAAAAGCACCCCGTTCAGATCGTCGTATTCCGGGTCACCAAAACACCAATGCTTGCCGGCCTTGATGCCCCGGAAGATGGCCGCGAGTTGCGGGAGTTGTTCGAGCGCTGAATTCATGCGGCAGAACGAAGGGTGAGTTTCACGCGTCCGCACCGCACGACCCCGCCGGCGAACGCATAGTCGGCGACCGGAAAACGAAACGTCGCTTGGTAGCGAGCGTCGGTCACGAGGAGCGAGAAAACCTGCAAGATGGCATTGAATCCGCGTTGCCCGTGGTTCTGCGCCAGCCACGCGAGCAGATCGTCGAGCGGATACAGGCTTGTAGGCGCCACTTCCATGGCGGCGAGTATATCCTCAACGTCCTGAGAATCGGCCGGCGCGGCGGAGCCGGCGAAATCGATCTCGGAGGGCGGCGCACTGAAATCGCGCCATTGGGCTGCGCTGGCGAGCAGCGCGGCCGGGGCAATCTGTCCGACGAAACGAAAGGTTGAGACCGGCAGGCTGCTGGCGAAGACCGAGCCGGCCACTCCCTCTCGTTCCAATCGTTGCAGGACCCGCGCAGCTCCATCGGTCCAGAGGCTGTCCCGCCGCAACCGCGCGTGCAGCGGTTCGAGTTCATCACGACATGACCGGAAACTATGCCGAACGGTGACGCGTAGAATGCGCATCTCGGTTTCAATCCGCTCCGCTGCCAATCTCTCAGGGATGAACTTCTTCTCCAACGAGAGCGCGAGTTGGTTCTCCCAAGCGGTGCAGGCCACCTCCATCGGCCCGGCAGGATCGAGCAAGTCGAGCATCGGAATAAGATATTCCGTCCAAAAGCGATTAATCCGACGAAAACGTTCCACCGCGCTTTGTCTCCGATGTTCGCTCTTGGCCTCGCTCACCGCAGTCGCGATCGCTGCGCGCGTCTGCCCGAGGTCCTCAATCAAAAGCTGAAAGGCGCTGCGCGTCTCCCGTAACAGCTCCCGCGCCGTGGCAAGGTCGCCACGGGCCTCGGCGACGCGAAACGCATCCAGATTGTGATCGATTTCCGCGAGCTGACCGCGAATGCGTGCGGATGAGACTGGTCGGGAAATCTGCTGGAGATGCTCGATCCAGCGGGCAAACGGTGGCGCCAATTCCCACACCCCGACCTCCGCGTCTGCTTCCACGAGAAATTTCATCCGTTTCAGCTGCGTCAGCAGGTAGGCCGGAGTGGCTGCGTTCTGGACTGAACCGATGACCGCGAGCAGGTCGGCCTCGGTCATCCGCTCATCCTTACGCCGCCATAGTTCGTCGAAGACCGCGTAATGCGTGCTCACGAACCCAGCGGCTTCTTGCAGCGAAATCAGCATAGAAAATCGGGCAGGACCAACATAGTCCGCGTGGCCGTGGTCGGACAACACTTCTCGGCGCCACAGGCGAAGCGGCTTATCCGACCGGCCTATATAGCTCCAATCGCCGCGCCCCCACATGGGGCGCGGCGAATCGGGGAGCGGTCGCGAGTTTTAGCCTTTCGGCGGGAACGTGTCGTTGCCGTAGCTATTCTTTTCTCGGATGCGGCCGTCGCGGCCATGAATGACCACTTCGGCATGCTGGTTTTTGGCGATGTCGCGGGCCGCGGAGATGGCCGTCGACTGCTTGGTGTGCTGGGAGGTATCACGGGAGTTGCCGGCACCGTGAACGGCCCAGCCTTTCCCACGAGGGACGACGTGTTGGTCTTTGGACATAAGAATCGTTTAGGGACACTCTGGCAGGCTCAGCAGGTTGTCGGGCTGCTCACCGTCGGCCTCCGTCTTGAGGTATTTGTTGCCGTAGCGGCTCACGGCGACGACGACGTTCGCGCGGCGGCCGTTCGCCTCGACGAAGAAGCTCCACTTGCCGCTCTCGATGCCGGCGATGGCTTCGGACTGCGAAAGCTTCCAACGGCCACCGTCGCCGTTGAGGCCGCCGACGCTATGAATCCGATCGTGCGCGTCGTAGCGGTTGGTTTTGTTGATACAGCGAATTTGATGAGTATCGGGCATGGTAGTCAGGGTCAGTTCGCGTGAGCGAGGGTTGTCTGTAGTAGTTGGTATCTGCGCTTAGGTTTGCGGAACAATCGCAGTATAGCCCATCGGTGTGAACTCGACAGGGGCAAAGATTGTGGCCAAAGCTTGCTCCATTCGCGTGGTTCACCCCTCCGGCCTCCACCGCGCATGAAACGCTCCCTCAAGGCCGATTTGGCCAAAGTTCGGCAGCTGGCGTTTCGCCGCATGGAAAAGTGCGGCGACCTCCTGCGGCGTCTGTATCGACGCCGTCGCGACATCAATCGCCGCGCGGACGCCGAGCTGATTTGGAATGTCTACGATTGGCTGTCCGTGCCTTTGACCCTCTGGCCGGTCGATTTCGAAGGTCTCGCATGCCACCTTCTCGCGCTGGTCGAACGCGCCACGCCCGCCGACCGGCAGCTCACGCTGCTGCTCCGGTTGATTGGCGCGCCACCGCCGGCGGAAGCGCAACGCATCGTGGGCGATTACGAGCACGACGTTTCCCAAGGGCGCTACGAAAAGCTGGTGCTCCAACAGGCAAAGTTCGTGGAGCTGGAGAATCAGCTCGCGGGCGATCCGGAGCTGCGCGCCGCCTGGACCGAACTGAAGCAGCATTTCAAAATCGAGCGCTTCCAAAATCAGCGCGGGGTCATTCGCCGTCGCATGTCGCAGGAGCGCAATTTTCGAGAGGGATGGAGCTTCAACTGGCGATCCAGCAAGGCCCGGTTCCTCGTAACCTTCGACGCTTTGTGTTACCGCTGGGACCTCTACGGGGTGGAAAAGGATCGGCCACTGCTCCTCAAGGTCAGCGTCAATCCCACGCCACATGGCACCATGATCGTGATTCCGCGACACTGGAGCTTCGACAAACGGCGCGACTTGAACTGGGCGGCAATCGGCAAACTTCATCGCGCCCACGGCGCGTCGCGCCAAGGACCAAAGCTGAGCATTGCCCGCGTTCAGCGCCAGGAGGAAGCGGTGGCCGCGAGGCGTCATTATGACGAGGCCACGCGACAAGGCCTGCGGGGAGACGCCCGCAATGCCGCGGTGTTACGCGGCCTGGGCAAAGACCCGCGGACCGATGCGAGTTGCGTAAAGCGGCTGTTGCGTCTGGCGAAACGAACGGTGCCGGCCGCCTCCGTTCCATGAACCACTATCTCTCCAAATCGGATTTCAAGGTCGCGCGGAATTGCGCGACCAAATTGTTCTACAAGAAGAACCGGTATCCGACGACCCTAGACGAGGATTCCTACATGGAGTTGCTCGCCGACGGCGGGTTCATGGTTGGAAAATTTGCGCAGCTGTTATTTGCCGAAGGGGTCATGGTCGCCGATCTCGATCCGGCGAAGGCGGTCGCCGAGACCGCGATGTTGATGGCAAAGGATGCCGTGACCTTGTTCGAACCCGCGTTTTGGTCCGACGGCTATTTGGCCCGCGTCGATATTTTGAAAAAGTCGGGCGACCGTCTTCAACTGATCGAAGTAAAATCGAAGGGCTACGACGCGACGAGTGGGCTCGCCGGTAGAAATGGCGCGGTGCGCGCCGAATGGGTGGAATACATCGAGGACGTTGCATTCCAGCGCATGGTCATCGCCCGGGCGCTGCCGCACGCTAAAATCGAATGTTTCCTGCTGCTGCCGGACAAGGCCGCCGTCTCCGAGATCGATCTCCTGCCGACGCTTTTTTCCCTCACCCGCCAGGGCCGGGCCGTAGAGGTCGATTTCTTGGGGGATGTCCCCACGCTCCGGCAAAGCAAGCTGCTTCGGCTGGTTCCGGTGGATGCCGAGGTCGCATCGGTCTATGACGACGTGTGTGCCGTCGCCACTAAACTGCTGCCGTTGATTAAGGATGGCCCGCAGCGCGCGGTGACATCGCTTGGCTACCATTGCCGGGAGTGCGAGTATCGGATGGAAGAGTCCGTTCGCCCCAATGGGTTTCAGGAATGTTGGGGTGATCTCGGCCGCGTGACGCCCGCTTTGCTCGATCTCTACCAGCTCGGGAGAATCAAGAATGCCGCGAAAGCCCCGTTAGCGGATACGCTGATTCAACAAAAGAAAGCGTCGCTGTTCGATATGCCCGTCAGCGCGCTGACGACGAGTTACGCAGAGCGGCAACGGATTCAGATTGAGCACACGAAAGCGCAGACGGAATGGCGTTCCGCTCAACTGCGGCCGACCCTTGAGGCGCTGGCGTATCCGCTGCACTTCATCGATTTTGAGACTTCGCGCTTGGTGCTACCTTACCATCGCGGAATGCGGCCTTTCGAGCAGGTCGCCTTTCAATGGAGTTGCCATACGATCGATCATCCGGGCGCGGCGCTCCGCCATACGGAGTGGATCAACGTCGCGGAGGGATTCCCCAATGTCAGATTCGCGCAATCACTCCGGGATGTCATCGGAGACCACGGGACTTTGCTCACATGGTCGCATCACGAGAAAACGACCTTGGAAGACATCGCCCGCCAAATTGCCGACTACGGGCTGGGCGAGGACGACCTGAAGGGATGGCTCTTGCGGACAGTCGGCTCAGGGCGCCTGTTCGATCTATGCGCTCATGCACTGGGCAACTATTTCCATCCGGCAATGCGCGGCTCGACGTCGATCAAGGCGGTGCTGCCGGCCGTATGGCAGTCAAACGCCGCATTGCGCGCCGATCCATTGTTTCAGGCTTACGTGCGAATCGAGGACGGCGTGCCCGTCGATCCGTATCAGACTTTACCCAAGCTGGAGATTTTCGATCAGGCGGAGGTGGTGAACGAGGGCACGGGAGCGATGAGAGCCTATCAGGAGATGCTTTACGGCGCAGGGCGCCGCGCTGAAGACGCGAAGGAGGCGTGGCGCAAACTGCTCCTCCAATACTGCGGGCTCGATACGATGGCGATGGTGATGATTTGGAAGCATTGGACCTCGTGAGGTCCCGCGCTACGGTTCGACCCTGATTTTGGCGGCCTTCATAACCTGAATCAATCGACCAACTTCGCTGCCGGCCGGCGTGGTCCCGAGCGAAACATAGATGTCACGGAATAGATCGTGCAGCGTCTTGATGTGGAGGTGAGGCGTCAATCGGTTCCTAAACTCGGGATCTTGGGTCCATAGCGGGATGTGCTCTCGCTCGCTCGCGCCGACAAAAAGGCAAACGGTCCAATATTCGAATTCACGCTGGCCGGTGATGGCCTCGATTTTGTCTTTGAACGCGACCGCCCATTTATCCCTGGCCAATTCACGATAGGAACGCCACCGCTCTCGGCCCGCGTGTGAGCCGTTACTCTTAATTTTTTCGATTTCCCATTTCGGCCAAAATCCATCTTGCCAACTCTTGCAACTGACGGCCACGACTCGTGATGGCCCTGCAATTCTTGGATTGATACCGACGATATCGATGTCGCTCGGGACGGAGTCTTGTTGCGGGTCGTGACCGTCCGCATCTTTCGCGGGCATGAATCGCACGTTCGCCATAGTGAAATATCCTTTTAGGTTCAGATAATCGTCTACGATTTGTTCTAGGATATCCTCTTTCATGCCGGGAGTTGTTTTCCGTTTGGTTTATGGTTTCAACGGGGAAACGTCTTTCCCCTCGGTCGAGTCTGCGTCTCGCCCTCCCCATTCTAGCGGGGACACCCCGCAACGCCCCGATGCCGGCCAAGGCCGAATTGGTTAGCGCGAGCGGGATCGGCCACCGCTTCGGTGTGCCGCTCCGACTGCGGCTCCGGCCACTCGTTGCGGGCGGAGACGGCTTGGCTCCGCGCTCACGGCCGCCTCTGGCGATTCGTCGTCCTAGCACGACCATTCGCCAGGATCGCTTCCGGTCGCAGGCTCTCCGGTCACGACACCGGCGGCCTTGCCGCGCTCCCACCGGCGCCGACTCCTTCCTCCACTCGCGGCCCGTCGCCTTCGCTCCGCTCCCGCACCTGCGCGCCGCCCGATCTCACTCGACCCGCGGATAACGCTCAGTCGCCGCTGGGCTGTCGGGGCTCGCTCTCGTTGCGCCGCTCGCGCATCCGCAGAGTGCGAAGCCTGTCCCCCGTGGGGTGCCTCATTATAGCACCTACGCCGGCTGGCGGTCCTGCGGCGCGAGCGCCTCGGCCCGTCCGCGCCTCAAGGTATTGCTCGCTGCGCTGCGCTCCACCTTGCGTGACGGTGCTGATCGTCGGCATCCCTCCGGGGCGGCCGATTTAACGGTTCGGCTCGGGTTGGGGTCCGCGTGGCGCGGCCCGCCACGATGCGCCCTCGTTGGGGCGCTTCAGAACAAGGAAAGTCATGAACTCGATTGAATCTGTCACCGTTGCTCCCGCTCGCGTCTTCAAGGCGCTTTCGTCCGACGATCTTCGCCGCTGTGCGCCATCGGTTTTTGCCGAACATGCCCGGCCGGGGGTGTCCGCTCGTTACACGTTCGTTTCCACCGCGCAGGTCGTTGCCCTGCTCGGCGCCGAAGGTTGGGAGCCGGTGCGCGCGTCCGAGCAGCGCGTGCGACTCGAGGACCGGGTAGGCTACCAGATGCACGAGATTCGTTTCGCGCGGCGCGCCGATTTGGAAGCTGGGGCGATGCAGGTCGGCAACACTCGTCCGGAGATGATCCTCCAGAACGCGCACGACGGCACGCGGGCCTATCGTATCGATGCCGGCCTCTACCGGCTCGTTTGCCGTAACGGGCTAACGGTCGCCGATACGGACTTCGCGCACGTCTCGATCCGGCACATGGACGTTTCCGCCGAGGCCTTCGCCCGCGCAGCGCAGTCCGTCGCCAAGAACACCCCGCGCGCGCTGGAGGCCGTCGCGAAGTGGCAGGCGGTGCAACTCTCGCAGGCGACTCGTCTCGAATTCGCGCGGCGGGCGGCAGCGCTGCGCTGGACGCCTGACAACCCCGTGATGCAGGCGCTCACGCCGGAGAAGCTGCTTTCTCCGGTGCGCTACGGCGACGCGGCAACCGATCTCTGGACCACGTTCAACGTGGTGCAGGAGCATCTCGCGCGAGGCGGCGACCGCTACCTTAGCCGTTCGGAAGGCGCCGGCCTCCGGCGCAATCGCACCCGGCCGGTCGCGGGCCTGGTGGAGGGACGGACGCTCAACAAAGCGCTCTGGGCCTTGGCGGGTGAGTTTGCGAATAACTGACCTCGCACATCGGTTTCACGAGGGAGCGGCGTCGTGCCGCTCCCTTTTTTTCGGGAGAATGGCTCCCGCGTTTCCGGTAGGCGCGTGCCGCTGCCATCGGCCGAGAACTCGATTCGCTCGGTTCAGCGGCATTGTCCGTCCACATTAACCATCAACACCGGCACGACCGGTCATCGTTATGAACAATGGCACCTCAGAACTTCCCGCCGCGCGTTTGCGCGGGAGTGACGCACCCGACGAACTCACGAAGCTGAAGAAAGAACTCCTCCAAGCCGAGGTGCGGCTCGCAAAGGCGCGCGCCACCGTCACCGGTGCCGAGATCGACATCAAAGTCCTGAATTCGCGCCTCAAGGCCTTCATGAAATGAACCTCGGACACGACATGCCGCTAGGCATTGTTCGAAGTCCGTTCTTCTTGCGAGCCCACTCCTGCGAGTGGGCTCTTCGTTTTGTCCTTACTCGGAGGCGCAATTCGCGGGGGCCGATTTCAGATAGTCTTCGCGGTCTGCCGCGATCAGCGCCCTCCGGTCTACCGACCAACGGTCCAAGGGTGCAGCGTTCGTCGCGCAACCAACGAATCGCTGATATCTCGCATGAACCTGCTCGGCTGCTTTTTCGATGAAGCGCCGCGCCGAGTTGATAAAGTCTGCTCTGCTCCGCCAGGTCGGGTCATCGGCTGTCGCTGGATGCCAGTTTCCTTTCAGCGAATTGCAGAGCGCGCAGCAGGCGACGAGATTAACGCCACGATTCGCCTCAGACGCTACGGTGAAGAGGCATTGAGGGATCACATGGTCATGTGTCGCGGTGGCGATAGTTAGGGCTGACGCGCTAAGATCGGAACCGCAGTAAACGCATTTGAATCCGTCGCGGAGAAACAGATCGATCCACGAGTAATGCTGAGTTCCGCTGCATCGGCGCGCATCGCGTAGCCACCAGGGGGTTTCATTTCTCGCCCGAAACGTGGCGGCCACTTGGGATAATAGCCGATGCTTTTTCCGCGGGAATCCGTTAATCTTTTTTGTGAGCGGGCGAGCGGGTGCTGCCCCCGATAGCACTGGGTTCATTGTTCAATGGGCTGACTGACGTTAAGGTGGCCTCGTGCGAGGACCTATATAAGCCCAGTTGGAGCCCTCCACCGTGGTGGGCCACTGCGCGCAGTCGAATATTCGATGCACGCCACCGCCCTGAGTTTCTCAGCGCGCCGACACAGGCCACTACTGTCGAAGCGATGCTCCATGGTAAAGCTCCAATCTAGTTCCCCGAACCAACGCTCGCTTCGCTCGAATTCTTCTAGCTCTGCCCCGTCCGGTAGCGCCCCATTTTATGGGCGGTCAAGGTAGTATCGCTGCGCGATCTCCACCACGCGCAAACATTCCGCTTCCCCCTCGTTGCGGATAAATCCGCCGCCTCGGCGCTCCATCCAGCGCTTTGACTTTCGCCCATCCCGAGCGGGCGCTCAACCGGGCAGCACCCGCGATCACTCGACACCACGTCGAGAAAGGGAAACGCGGCTCGCGCGAGCGCTCACCATGCGCGTTTATGAAGCCAAGATCGTTTACTCCCTCGTTTCCCTCGGCGAAGAGGTCCGGCTCGACCGGCCGGAAGCGGTCGTCGAATACCTTCGCTCCGCGTTCGACGAAAACCCGATGCAGGAGGCGTTCTACTGTGTCTATCTCGACCGCAAGAATCACCCGATCAGCCGTCACCTCGTCACCCTCGGCACGGCCACGTCCACCCTGGTAGCTCCACGGGAAGTTTTTCGCGGTGCGATCCTCGCTGGTGCCACGGCCCTCATGGTCGCTCACAATCATCCCTCCGGCGATCCGGCGCCGAGCGCCGCCGATGTCCACATCACCCGCCAACTCCGCGAGGCGGCCAAGGTGATCGACATCGACCTCATCGACCACGTCATCGTTGGTGACGCGAAGGCCGACCCGCTGAAGGTCGGCTATTATTCCTTCCGCGCTGCGGGCCTCGTGTGAGGCCCTTTTTTGGGACGACACCCACGAATCCGCGGCCCGGATCGCGCGTTGACTCACGCCCGCACGGCGTGATGTTCACTCGGCACGGGCCAGCCGCCCCGGGGGCCACCGGGGCGGTATTTTTTTGCCCGCGGTCGGAGGCAAAATCCGAATGCATTAATTTCCGCGCGGGACTCGTATGGTTTATTCTATCGCAAAATAAACTAACAGAGGTGGATTAATTTGACTCAAAATAAACTTCCGGCCCATCCCGACTCAGCCATGCCCGACGATTCCAAAGCCAAGAGGCCCAAACTCAACCAGCGCCTGATGTCCGCCCCTTCGGGCACCGTGCTGACCTCCCCGTGGCTCCGGCAGCAGGGGATCTCGACCCGGCTGGCCGACTACTATGCGCGTTCCGGTTGGTTGCGCCGGGTCGGTGACGGCGCCTTTACGGTTCGGGCCGAATCGCCGTCTTGGTTGGGCGCGGTGTTCGGCCTGCAAGGAAAGTCGAAGTGGTTTCATCCGGGCGGACGCACCGCCTTGGAACTCTCCGGCTTCGCGCACTTCCTTCCGTTGGGGGACCACTATCCCGTTTATCTCTTCAGCCGTGCCCGCGACCGGCTGCCCGCATGGTTTCAGGGACTCCCTTTGGCCAGCCGCGTCCGCCACATGCGCACGGACTTTCTGCCGGTTGACGCGGGCTGGCGGGAACATGATGCGGGCGCATTCAGCGTGACCATTTCCGCACCGGAACGGGCGGCGCTCGAATTACTCCACCAACTCACGCCCGATGCCGCCGCCTACGAGCACGCCAGTCTCGTGTTCGAAAGCTTGGGCACGTTGCGGCCGGACGTGGTGCAGCTCCTTCTGGAGCATTGCACCTCGATCAAGGTGAAGCGGCTGTTTCTGCATCTCGCCGAGCGCCACGGTCACGCGTGGTTCAAACAACTGGACGTGACCAAAGTTGACCTCGGCAGCGGCAAGCGCGCGCTGATCCCCGGCGGTCGCCTCGACCCCAAATACCTGATCACCGTCCCGGCGGTCACGGAGACGCCCGACGACGCCCCATGACCGCCAGTTCGGGCGGTAGCGGCGTCAGGCCGCGAACGAAGACTTCGACAAGGCGGGCAGCGGCGTGACATTCTTCTCGGCCGGCAACCGGCTGAGCAGTTCGTCGCGAATGTGTCGCCAGGTCGAATCCTCCATCGCGGTCAGCTTCGCGCGCAGGTCGGCAAGATTGAACTCGTCGGCCGCGCGCTGCGTGTGATCGCCGAGCAGCGCCGGCAGCTTGCCCGCGAGCGTGCGCCGGAAGTCTTCCTTGCCGGGTTGGAAGTAGTGTTTGAGCACAATGTCCGTCGTCCGGTGGCCGGTGACGCGTTGGACAATTTCCAGCGGCACGCCCGCGGTGAGCGCGACCGTGACCCACGAGACGCGAAACGAATGGAAGTCCCGCACCGACGCGCGACGCACGCCGTGCGCGCGCGCTTGCTGCACCTGCCCGCGCGAGCCGGTGTCTTCGGCCGACTCGCCCGGATCGGTGTTGTAGAAACCCGCGGCTTTGAAGACGCGCCGCACCCGGTCCGTGAGATGATCGGCGTTGATCCGATAGTGTGCCTCCAAGCTGGGGAAGACGTAGAACGGAGGCCGCACCGGCGGCTCCGCCAGCGCTTTTTCGAGGACGCTTCGCAGCAAAGGGAAGATGGGAATTTGCACCGTCTCGCCCGTCTTGGACGTTTTCACCGTCACAAATCCCGCCTTCAGATCGACGGCGCTGCGCAGCAACGTGCAGCAGTCGCCGCGTCGCATCGCGGTGCACATGCCGGTGACGATGAGCGGATAGATGAACGGATCGTCCTTCGCCGTTTTCTCGATGAGCGCGAGTTCCTCCACGGTGAAAGGCTTGCGGAAGATCGTCTCGCCTTCGCGCAGCGGAATATCCTCGAACGGATTTTCGGCCGTGCCGCCTTCTTTGCGCAGCAGCTGAAAGACGGATCGAAGGTGGATCACGATCTGATTGTAGGTCTGCGCGCTGATGCCGCGCTGGAGTTCCATCTTGCAGTAGGCCGTGGCCACCGCGGCCTGCACCTGCGCCATTTCGTGGATGCCCGGGGAGGCCTTGCGCACGAACGCCACGAAGCGTTCGATGCGTTTGATGCCCTGCGCTCGGTAGAGATCGCTCAGCGGACGACGGCGCAGCAATCCATCCCAACGCGTGGGGAGTTCATCGAGCGGAATCGACCGCACGCGCGAGCCCGTGCGGATTTCGTGCAGCGTCTGCACGAGTTCCTCCGCGGAGCCCCGGCGCTTCAATTCGGCCTGCGCTTTTTCGAGCGCGGCCTGCGCCTTCGCGCGCGAGCGTTCGAAGACGATGTCGCCGGTTTCGCGCAACGTGCGCGGGACGCGGCCCTCGACTTTGACCCCGAGATTTTTGACGTAACGACGGCCGTTCGATTGCAGGCGGCCATACCACCATTCGCTGACATTCCGACGTAGTTCCAGACTCATGACGTGCTCCTATTTTTTGAGGTTGATTTGAAACCTCACGAAGCCCAGATCAACGAGCAGCAGCTCCCGAAATTACGGTAGTCAAAGAAACAGCCAAAGATTTGGTGCAAAGAGAGTTAAGCACTTTGGCTATTAGAGCCTGAAGGCCTGTTCTCATAACCTGAAGGTCGTTGGTTCAAATCCAACCCCTGCACCCAATTTGAGGCCCTCCCACTGCTCGGGAGGGCCTTCTCTTTTAATGACTTAGCGCGGCACAAGGCCGGATGGCGTCAGCGGGGTTCGTGAACGACCTCGCCGCCCACGATGGTGTAAAGACAACGGGTTTTCAGGATTTCGGGCTCCGGAATCGTCATGATGTCGGCGGAGAGCACGGTGAGGTCGGCCCACTTCCCCACTTCGAGGCTGCCCCGCTCCTTTTCTTCGAACGCCGCGTAGGCCGCGCCGAGCGTCAGCGCGTGCAGGGCCTGCTCGCGCGACAGTCGTTCCTCGGGATGCCAGTCCGCGTCGGCATACCCCTCGAGCGAGCGCCGCGCCACGGCCGCGTAGAATTCGATCATCGGCTCGCCCCGCTCGACCGGCGCGTCCGAACCCGCCGCGAGCACCGCGCCGCTGCGCACCATCGACTGCCACGCATAGGCGCCCACCAGCCGCTCGCGGCCGAGGCGCTGCGGGGCGAAAAACAGGTCGCCGATCGCATGCGACGGCTGCATCGACGCGATGACGCCGAGCCGGGCGAACCGCGGGATGTCCGCCGACGCCACGATCTGCGCGTGCTCGATGCGCCAGCGCGGCTCCGGCACCGCGCGCTCCGCGGCGGGCACGGCGGCGAAGGCCCGCTCATACCAGTCGAGCATCGTCCGGTTGCCGCGGTCGCCGATGGCGTGCGTCTCGACCTGGATCCCCCGTCGCAATGCCGCCACGAGGAACGGCATGACCTGCGCCTCCTCCTGCATCAGCAGGCCGGTCGATCGCGGCGCGTCGGCGTAAGGCGCCAGCAACGCGGCGCCGCGCGAACCGAGCGCGCCGTCGATGTAGAGCTTCACGCCGCGGCGCGTGTAGCGGCCGCCGCTCTCGCCAATCACCGGGCCGGCGGCGAGCAGCTGGTCGCGACTCCCATCGGAGCCGCTGACGGCGTCGTAGACGCGGAGCTTGATCTTGCCCTCCGCCACGAGGCGGCGGACCAGCTCCGCCTCCGCGTAGCTGTGTCCGGCGATCTGGAGGCCCGTCCAGCCGAGGCGCGCCTCGCGCTCCGCGCCGACGATCAGCGCGCGTTCGACTTCCGCCGGCGTGGGCGGCGGGATCAAGCGCGTGACGAGCGCCATCGCGTTGTCGACGAGCATGCCGGTGGGCTCGCCCGCGGCGTCGCGCAGGATTTCCCCGCCAGCGGGATCGGGCGTGTCGCGCGTCACGCCCGCCAGACGCAAGGCAAGGCTGTTGGCGACGATGGCGTGCCCATCCGCGCGCTGGAGCACGACCGGATGGGCCCCGCTCGCGGCGTCGAGCTGCTGCCGGGTCGGAAACGCCGCCGGCCGCCAGTGCGTCTCGATCCAGCCGCGTCCGAAGATCCACTGCCGCGGCCCGGCCTGCGCCGCGCGGATCGCGAGGCGCTGCTGGAGCTCGGCGATGCCGCTCGTGCCCTCGAGATTGAACGACAGTTCGCGCTCGCCCACGCCGGCGAGATGCATGTGCGCGTCGTTGAGGCCGGGCACGGCGGTGGCGCCGTGGAGGTCGAGCACGCGCCGCGCGTCGGTGCGGAACTTTTCCGCCCCGGCGTCGTCGCCGACGTAGACGATGCGACCGGCGCGCACGGCCAGCGCGGTGGCGTGCGGCTGCGCCGGGTTCAGCGTGTGGAGGTTGCCGCGCACGACCAGCAGGTCGACCGGCTGCGCGAAGGCGGCACCGGCCAGCAGCGCGGCGAGCAGGGGTAGACGGGGCATGCCGCGAGCACGGCGGAATTCCCCGTGCTTGGCAATTCCCCGACGGCGCGACCGGTCAGGCGGCGCTCAGCTCGCGGACGCGCTGGCGGATCGCCTCGGCCGCGCTGCCCACCTCCGCCACCAGCTGCGGGGTGTGCGCCGTGAGGGTGCCGAGGTGGCTGAGCGCGTCGTCCAGCGCGGTGAGCTGCGTGTTGGTCTCGTCGATCTTGCGCCGGAAATCGGCGAACATCGCCCGCAGGTTCTCCGCGCCGGCGATGCGCGCCGACTCGGTGAGGCCGCGCACCTGCGCGAGCTGGATGCTCATCGCCACCTTGCTGAGCAGGTCGCGGCTGCCGGCGAGGGAGGTGGACTCGCTTTGCAGCTCGGCGATCGCGCGGGCCGCGGCGCGCGTGCGCGTCGCGAAGGCCTCCTGCAGGTCCACCAGCATCGCCAGGCGGTCGCGGGCGGCGGCGCCCTCCCCGCGCGCGAGCTCGGCCTGGAACACGAGCACCATCTCCATCTGCAGGCGGGCGACGGCCACCTCGGCGTTGATGCTCTCGGTGGCGGTGGAGGTGCGCGCGATGTGCTGGCCCAGCTCGCGCGTGCCATGGCCCAGCTCCTGGGCGTAGCGGTCGAGGAACGACGCCACCATGCCGACGGTGCGGCCCTCGATGCCGTGGCGCTGGGCGGTGATGTTCACGTTCAGCGCGTGGGTGCGGAAATCCTCCGCCACGCCGCCGACGCTGCGGCCGGCCGCCTGCAATTCCCCATGGAAGCGCACGAAGGCGTGTAGGTCGCGGAAGAGCGTCGTGACCCGATCGTAGACCCGGCGGCTTTCCGCATACAGCAGCGTGCGCGCCGGGGTGACGCCCGCCCCGGCCAGCGCGGCGGGAAAGAGCGCGCGGCCCTCGCGGGCGAGTTGTTCGTCGCGGTGGGAGAGCTCGGCGTTGAGCGCCACGTGGGCGAACAGGTCGTAGCTCGGAAAGCCGAGCGCGCGCAGCTCGGTTTCGAGCTGGGCGCGGCTGCGCTCCATCGCCGCCTTCGGCGTGCCCTGCTCCGCCAGCACCGCCGCCTCGGCGGCGCGCAGCCGGCCGTAGAGCTGCTCGACGGTGGCGAGGGTCGGGCTGGTCGGCTTGAAACGGATCGACAGCAACCGTCCGTCGCCGAGCGGCACGATCACCGCAAACACCCAGTAGTAGTCGCCGTCCTTCGCGCGGTTCTTCACATACCCGGCGAACAGGCGACCGGCGCGCAGGTTTTCCCAGAGCAGCTGGAAGGCCACGCGGGGCATGTCCGGGTGCCGGATGATGTTGTGCGGCTTGCCGATCAGCTCGGTGGCGTCGTAGCCGCTGACGCGGGTGAAGACGTCGTTGCCCTCGACGATGACGCCGCGGGCGTCCGTCGTGGAGAAAAACATTTCATTGACGTTGAATTCCCGCGCGCGTTCGAGCGGGCTGACAGGTCGCACAATCATAGGGCCGGCCGTGTCGTGGGCACGCACCACCCTGATTAACGGCACGCGGGCCCGCGACTTAAGCGAGTCGGGACGCGTTCAGGCCGTGGCCGGCTTGGCGCCGGCGCCGAGGACTTGGCCCATCACCGCCAGGAGATCATGCGCCGTGAACGGCTTCCGGAGCAGCGGCGGGGATTTCGCACCGACGTTGCTCAAGGCCGCGTGCACGGCCTCGTGGTCCATCAGGCCCGACATCAGCACGAGGGGCAGGTCGGGCCGGACGCGCAGCATCTCGGCCGCCGCGCGGTCGCCCGTCATCAGGGGCATCATGATGTCCATGAGCACGACGTCGATTTCGCCGCGCCGGGCCGTGAACAGCTCCACCGCCTCGCGCCCGTTGGTGGCTTCGAGGACCTGAAAGCCGGCCTGCCGCAGGACGACGCCGGCGATCTCGCGAACGGGCGCCTCGTCGTCGCAGACCACCACGGTGCGGCCGCATCCGGCCAGCGCCGGCCCCGCGATCGGCGGGGTGCTGTGGGTGTCCTCCGGCGGCATCGCCGGCAGGTAGATGCGGAACACCGACCCCGTCCCCGGCTGCGAGTCGAGCTGGATGAACCCGCCGTGGCTGCGCACGATGCCGAGCACGGTCGGCAGGCCCAGGCCCGTGCCCTTGCCGCGCGGCTTGGTGGTGAAGAACGGCTCGAAGATCCGCTCGCGCACCTCCGCGCTCATCCCCTGGCCGGTGTCCTGCACGCTCAGCACGACGTAGCTGCCGGGCGGGATCTCGCCCATGAAGCTCACCCGCCGCGACCGCAGCTCCTCGCCGTGCGCGGCGAACACCAGCGTGCCGCCGTTCGGCATGGCATCGCGCGCGTTGACCGCCAGATTGAGCAGCACCTGGTGCAGCTGCGTGGCGTCGCCGCGGATCATCGGCGTGTCGTCCGCCACGTCGCGCCGGATGTCGATGTCGCGCGGGAAGGTCTCCTCGATCATCAACACGAGCTCGCGGATGAGGTCGCGCGGCCGCAGCGGCGCGCGCTCGCCGTCGATGCCGCGGGCGAAAGTCAGGACCTGGCGAACGACTCCGGTGCCGCGGCGCGCCGCGGACTCGACAACCTCGAGCGTGCGCCGGTCCGCCGGGTTCTGGCAGCGCATGCGCAGCAGCTCGACGCTGAGCAGGATGGGCGCGAGGACATTGTTCAGGTCGTGCGCGATGCCGCCGGCGAGCAGGCCGATGCCCTCCATGCGCTGGGCGCGCAGGAGCTGCTGCTCCATCTGGCGGCGCTCGGTGACGTCCTGCTTGATGGCGACAAAGTGGGTCGTGCCCTCGGCGCCGTGGGACACGGGCGCGATGATCATGTGCTCGTGGTAATCGGTGCCGTCCTTGCGCCGGTTCACCAGTTCGCCGCTCCAGACCTCGCCGCGCAGGATCGTCCGCCAGAGCTGGGCGTAGAACTCGGGCGGATGGTGGCCCGACTTGAGCAGGCGCGGATTCGCGCCGATGACCTCGCTCGCGCTGTAGCCGGTGAGGCGGGAAAAGCCGGCGTTGACCCACTCCACCCGGCCGCTCGGGTCGGTGATCACGATGCCCGCCGGCATCGCCTGCAGGGCGGCCTCGAGCAGTGCGAGGCGCTGGTGCGTGCGGCGGATTTCCGTCAGGTCGGTGAAGGTGCCGATCAGCCGCACCGGCTGGCCCGCCGCGTCGCGCTCGATGACCTTGCCGCGATCGAGCACCCAGCGGTAGGTGCCGTCCTTGCAGCGCACGCGGTATTCGTGGTGGATCAGGTTCTCGCCGCTGGCGAGCACGGCCTCCTGCCGGGCGCGGACGCGCGGCAGGTCGGCCGGGTGCAGGTGCGCCTCCCACTCCTCGACCCGGCCGCGGAACTCCTGCGGCTCGTAGCCGAACATCTGCGCCAGCCGGGGAGAAAAACACGTCGCCGCTCTGCAGGTTCCAGTCCCAGACGCCGTCGCCCGCGCCCTCGAGCGCGAACTGCCACCGCTGCTCGCTCTCGTGGAGCGCCTCCGCCTGCTGGACCAGGCGCTGGCGGACGAGCAGCACGTCGAGGCCGTGGGCGAGGTCCGCCGCGAGTTTTTCCACCAGGCCGAGGATGTCGGGCGAGAAGAACCCGACCTCCTCGGAATAGATTGTCAGCGCCCCGCGCGCCCCGCCGCCGGACTTCAGCGGCACCGCGGCGCTGGAGCGGATGCCGTGGGCCAGGGCCTTGGCGCGCCACGGCGCCATCCGCGGCTCGTGCTCGACGTCGGCGCAGACGATGCTGGTGCCGTGGATGATCGCCTGGCCCGTCGGGCCCGAGGATTCCGGCCGGCGCGGGTCCACGGAGATCAGCAGGCCCTCCGCGTAGCCCGCGGCCGGACCGAGCGCGGCCTCGATCTCCACCCGCTGCGTCGTCTCGTCGACCCAGCCGATCCAAGCCAGCCGCATGCCCGCGCTCTCGACGAGCGTGCGGCAGATTGCGGCGCACAGTTCGCGGCGATCCGACGCCGTGAGCGCCGCCTCGTTGGCCCGGGCGAGCGTGGCGTAAAGGCGGTTGGCCCGTCCGAGGGCGATCGCCGTGTCGCGCTCGGTGCGGCTGCGCTCCTGCTCCACCTCGCGCACCCGCGTCGCCATCGCCAGCGCGAGGCGATAAAGCACGAGGCTCGACACGATCACGAAGAAGAGACCCTTGCCCACGTTGACCAGCAGCTCGTCCGGTGCATCGCCGGTCCAAAGGGCCACGGCTGCATCCGAACCGACGATCCAGCCGCCAGCGAGCACGGCATACGTGAGGGTCAGTTGCAGGGGTCCCGCCAGCTTGGTGCGCATCATCGGTTGGCTCGAGCCAGCCCACGCTCGGCTGGGTTTCAAGCTACCGGCGCCTCAGGCGCATACAAACCGATTCTGCCCGCCGGATGGCCCTAGCGATCGCCGCGGCGCATTCCGCGCCTGCCGGATGGTGGACGCTACTGGACTCGAACCAGTGACCCCGTGCGTGTGAAGCACGTGCTCTAACCAACTGAGCTAAGCGTCCGAAAAAACCGGACGGGCACGGTTGCGGACGCCTTTTCGGAAATCAAACCTTCTTTTTTTCGCTCCACGCGCCCGCCGCCGCCTCGGCTTTGCGCAGGGCTTCCAGCAGCTCCTCCTCCCGAAAGGGCTTCGGGAGGAAGGCGTTCACCTCGCCGGCCGCAAGCTCCGTCACCTCCGCCACCATGTCGTCGCCGCCGGCGAAGCCCGACGAGTAGACGATGCGCAGCGTCGGCATGATCGCGCGCAGCTCGCGGATCACCTCCGCTCCGTGCATGCGCGGCATCATCAGGTCGACGATGGCCGCGTGATACGCCTCCGGGCGCAGGCGGAAAAGCTGCAGGGCCTGCACGCCGTCCGCGACGGTCACGGGGTCGAATCCGTGCCGGCGCAAGGTCTGCGCGAGCACGGTGCGGATCGCCTCCTCGTCGTCGACCACCAGCACGCGCCGGCCGCCGCCTTCCAACGCCCGCTCGGCCGGAGTCGGCGGACGCGGCGCGGGCTGGTCCACGACCTCGGGCAACAGCACGCGGAAGGTCGTGCCGCGGCCGAGCTGCGTGTCGACCTCCACCTTGCCGCCGTGGCTGCGCACGATGCCGTAGACGGTGGAAAGGCCCAGCCCGGTGCCCTTGCCGCGCGGCTTGGTGGTGAAGAACGGCTCGAACATGTGTTCCAGCACCTCGTCCGTCATGCCGATACCGGTGTCGGCGACGGTCAGCTCCACGTAGTTGCCCGGCGCGAACGGCGCGAGGGCCCGCGCACGCTCGGCGTCGACCGCCACGCTGCGCGCGCCGAGCGTCAGGCGCCCGCCCTGCGGCATGGCGTCGCGCGCGTTGACCGCGAGGTTGAGCAGGACCTGGTGCAGCTGGGTGACGTCGCCGCGGATGGTGGGCACGTCCTTGCCGTTCTCGACGTGGATCTCGATCGAGCGCGGGAAAGTCTCCTCCGCCAGCTGCGCCACCTCCTTGAGCAGGTAGCGCGGCTGCACGATCGTGCGCTCGCCCTCCACCCCGCGTGCGAAGGTCAGCACCTGCTTGACGATGCTCGCGCCGCGCTGGGCCGCCTGGCCGACGAGGTCGAGCCGCCCGCGGGCGGCCGCGGTGAGCTCGCCCTCGGCCCGTAGCAGCTCTACCGCGAGCACGATCGGGGTGAGGACGTTGTTGAGGTCGTGCGCGATGCCGCTGGCGAGCATGCCCACGCTCTCGAGCCGCTGCGAACGCGCGAGCTGCTGCTCGAGCCGGCGCTCGTTCGTGATGTCCTCCTTCACCGCGACGAAGTTCGTGATCTCGCCCGCGCTGTTGCGCACCGGCGCGATCGTCTGGTGCTCGAAGTAGAATCCGCCATCCTTGCGGCGGTTCTGCACCTCGCCCGACCAGGTCTCGCCACGCAGGATCGTCTGCCACATGCCGCGGTAGAACTCCTCGTCGTGGTGGCCCGAGCGCAGCTTGCGCGGCGTTTCGCCCTGCACCTCGGCGAGGGCGTAACCGGTAATGTGCGAGAAGGCCGGATTGGCCCACTCGATCCGGCCCTGCGCATCGGTGATGATCACTCCCTCCGGGGTCGCCTGCAGCGCGGCGTGCAGCAGCTGCAGCTCGCGCGTCGCGCGCTTGCGCTCGGTGATGTCGCGCGCCACCACCACGAACGACCTCCGGCCGCCGTGCTGCAGGCCGCTGAGGGTGATCTCCGCCTCCACCGCCGCGCCGTCGGCGCGCTGCAGGGTCCACTCGAACGGATCGGCGTGCTTCGGTCCCAGCTCGTTGAGGATGCGCTGCGCCGTCTGCCGCGAGTCGGAGCCGTCGGACTGCCGGGCGGGAAAGAAATCCATCAGGAACCGCCCCACCACCGCCTCCGGCGCCAGGCCCACGAGCAGGCCGCCGCGGGAGTTGCAGCTGGTGATCCGGTAGTGCTCGTCCGCGGTGAAGATCGCGTCGTTGGCGCTGTCGAAGATGGCCCGGAATTTCTGCTCGCTCTCCGCCACCTCGTGCACGGCCCGCTCCTGGGCCGTGATGTCGTGCGCCACCACCACCCGCGCCGGCCGGCCGCGCCAGTCGATGGCGTGCGACATCACCTCCACCAGGATCACCGAACCGTCGGCACGGCGGTGGCGCCAGGGGCCGGACGACTGCACGGGCGGACGGCGCTTCGCGAGGTGCTCCGCAAACTGCGGCCCGTCCTCGAGCGGACGCAGGTCGTGCACGGTCAGCCGGAGGAACTCCTCCCGCGCGTAGCCGTATTTCGCGACGGCAAACTCGTTCACCGCGAGGATGCGCCCGGACTCCACGTCGTAGATCCACATCGGCTGCGGATTCTTCTCGAAAAGCATGTGGTAGTGCTCGGCCTGCTCGCCCAGCCGCTGCTCCAGTTCCTTGCGCGGGGTGATGTCGAAATGCGTGCCGATCATCCGCAGCGGCCGGCCGCTCCAGTCGCGCTCCAGCACGACGCCGCGGTCGAGCACCCAGGCCCAGGAGCCGTCCTTGCGGCGCAGGCGATGCTCCGACTGGTAGACCGCCACCTCGCGCGCGAGGCAGCGCTCCAGCTCGCGGCTCACCGCGGGCAGGTCGTCCGGGTGCACGCGCGACTGCCACGCATCGACTTCGTGCCGGAACTCGCCGGCGGCGTAGCCGAGCATCAGCTCCAGCTGCGGCGCGTAGTAGACGCAATTCGTGCGGATCTCCCATTCCCAGAGCCCGTCACCCACCCCTTCCAGCGCCTGTCGCCAGCGCGCCTCCTCGCGGCGCCGGACGGCTTCGGCCCCCGCCACGCGGGTCTGCACATGTCGCAGCAGGCCATAAAGGAACAGCGACGTCACCGCGACGAACAGCAGTCCCTTCGCCATCGCCAGCGACCCGTGCGCCGCGCTGCCCGCGCCCGCTTCCAGCAGCAGATCGGAAAACACGATCCAGGCCGCAGCCAGCGCCGCGTAGACGACCGCTACGCGGCCGGCATGAAGAGGAGGGGTCGGACTCATCCGTCGGGGCCTGCACTCTAGCGGTCTCCACCGCGGCCTGCCTCCGCACCCATTGCCGGGCTTCCGCCACGCCTTGCGGAATGCGCGCCGATGCGACGGCAAGAAATGCGGAGGATTCGGCATCAATTTGCGCCCGGCCGCACCGATGTGACCAGCGGGCCAAACCTCGTTTCCACTCCTCCGCTATGTCCAATCAGTTCACCGTATCCCGACGGGTGAGCTTGGGGTTCGCCCTTCTGCTCACCATCACCGCGCTGCTCGGCGCCCTTTCCGCCTGGTGGATGCAGGCCGCCGCCACCAACGCGCGCTTCCTCTCCGGCGCGATCGCCCCCGAGGCCGACGTCGCTGCGCGTCTCGCCCAGGCCTCCGCCCAAACGCAGCTCGCGACGCGCACCTTCAGTCTCACCGGCGACGCCACCCAGCTTGAGCTCGCCCACAAGCACCTGGCCGAGGTCGACCGCGCCCTGGAACGCTGCCGCGCCCTGGCACGGGCCCATCCCGAGCTGACCACTCTCGCCGAGGGCATCGGCAAGGCCGAGAGCGCGCTCGCCGCCTACCGCTCCAGCTTTGACGCCACCCGCACCAACTTGGAGGAACTGGCCCGGCTCCGCGGCGAACTCGACGCCGAGGCCGCCCAGTTCACCTCCGCCCTCGACGACTACATCGGCGGCCAGGAGCAGGCGCTCGCGCAGGAAATCGCCGCCGCGGCGGCGCCGGGCCAGCTCGAGGAGCGGCGCCGGAAGATCAGCCTGGGCAACGAAATCCGGGACGCCGGCAACACGGTCCGGATCGCCAATTTCAAGTCCCAGGCGCTCCGCGATCCCTCGATCGCCGAGAAGGTCCTGCCGCAATTCGAGCGCATGGCCGACCGCCTCGCCGCCTCCCGGGCGATCACGCGCGTCGACAAGAACCTCCGGCAGCTCGACGCCATCAAGGCCGCCGCCGAGGCCTACCACGCCGGCATCGGCGGCATCGTGCGTAACTACGCCACGGCCCAGGAACTCATGGCACGGCGGACCCAGGCCGCGGTCGATTTCGACACCGTCGTCAGCACCGTGCTCGATCGCTCGATCCAGCGCACGACGGACGAGGCCGACGCCGCGTCCGGCACCCTCGGTCGCAGCAGCGTGCTGGTGCTGTGGGGTCTCGCCAGCGCCCTCGTGCTGGGACCGCTCGCCGGCTGGGTCATCGTCCGCTCCCTCAATCGCACGCTGCGCGACACCTCGACCGGCCTCACCCAGGGCGCCCTCCAGATCGCGTCCGCCTCGAGCCAGGTCTCGTCCACCAGCCAGAGCCTCGCCCAGGGAGCGAGCGAGCAGGCCGCCTCGCTCGAGGAGATCAGTTCCTCGCTTGAGGAACTCGCCAGCACGACCAAGCACAACGCCGAGAACGCGCAGGCCGCCAAGTCCGCCGCCGACGCGGCGCGCGACACCGCCGAGCACGGGGCGCAGGAAATGGAGCGGATGCAGCAGGCCATGGCCGGCATCCGCCAGTCCTCCGCCGACATCTCGAAAATCATCAAGACCATCGACGAAATCGCCTTCCAGACCAACATCCTCGCGCTCAACGCCGCGGTCGAGGCCGCCCGCGCCGGCGAGGCCGGCGCCGGCTTCGCCGTCGTCGCCGACGAGGTGCGCACCCTCGCCCAGCGCTGTGCCGTCGCCGCCCGCGAGACCAGCGACAAGATCACCGACGCCACGCAGCGCAGCGAGCAGGGCGCGACGCTTTCCGCCAGTGTCACCCAGAGCCTGCAGGAGATCGTCGCCAAGTCCCGCGATGTCGACCGCCTTGTCGCCGAGGTGGCCAGCGCCTCGCGCGAGCAGAGCACCGGCCTCGAACAGGTGAACACCGCGGTGTCCCAGATGGACAAGGTCACGCAGGCCAACGCCGCCGCCGCGGAGGAGGCCGCCAGCGCCGCCGAGGAGCTCAACGCCCAGTCGCTCGAGCTGCGCCACGCCGCGGACAGCCTCGCCGCCCTCGTCGGGCTCGCCGAGCATGCCGCCGCCGCGCCGTCCGGCGCACCGGTGCGCCCGGTCATCGAGGCGGTGCGCGTCCGGACGGCCCCGCCCGCCGGGACATCCGGCGAAAAATCCGCCGCGCCCGAGCCGGCCGAGCTGCCTTTCCGCTGATCAGGGGTGGTCAGCGACGCCGCCGCCGGGATCCGCACGGACCCGGCGGCTTCGTCGGCACCGCTTCAACCACGCGGCGGGTGCCTCACTTCCGCGTCCGCACCGGCCGCTTCCGCTCGGGGAAGAGCGTGCGGCAGATCTCGCACCCGGTGCCGTCGCAGCCGCGCGCGGTGCAGTGCTCGCGGCCGTAGTAGATGATGCGCAGGTGCAGCGGATTCCACTGCTCGCGGGGAAAGAGCCGCTTCAGATCACGCTCGGTCTGGGCGACGCTCGCGCCGCTCGTCAGCTTCCAGCGCTGCGCGAGCCGGTGGATGTGCGTGTCGACCGGAAACGCCGGCACGCCGAACGCCTGGCTCATCACCACCGACGCCGTCTTGTGCCCCACCCCGGGCAGCGCCTCGAGTTCCTCGAAGGTCCGCGGCACCGCGCCGGCGTGCTGCTCGACCAGCAGGCGCGAGAGGCCGCTGATCGCCTTGGCCTTCTGCGGCGAGAGGCCGCACGGCCGGATGATTTCCTGAATCCGCGCCACCGGCACGTGCCTCATCGCCGCGGGGGTGTCGGCGAGCCGCCACAGGTGCGGCGTGACCTCGTTGACGCGCTTGTCGGTGCACTGGGCCGAGAGCAGCACGGCCACCAGCAGCGTGTAGGCGTCGCGGTGCGCGAGCGGGATCGGCGGGTCCGGGTAGAGCTCGGCCAGCCGCCGGGCCACGTGGTCGGCGCGCGCCTGCGGAGAGGAAAAATCGGGCCGGCTCATTTCTCCTCCGGCGGGGCGAACTGGAACGGCATCTGCGCGACGCCCTCGACCGGCTGGCCGTCCTTCACGGTGGGCAGGAAGCGCCAGAGGCGGATCGCTGCGAGCGCGGCCTCGCCGAACTCGGGCGCGGTGGCGGACAGGACCGCGGGGTCGAGGACGGCGCCGGTGCGCGTGACGCGGAACTTCACCACCGCCTCGCCCCGGACTTTCCGCTGGTAGAGCGCGGACGGGTATTCCGGCGCCGGGCCGACGAAGGGCCGGAGCGGCGCGGCGGCCACGCCCTGGACGCGGCGCAGGACCATGCGATCGAGCGCCCGGTCGCGGAACAGCGGCGACATCCCCGAGTGCAGCACCTCGCCGCCGTTGCTGAAGAGGTGGAGCTCGTAGCGGCCCTCCCCGAGCTTCTCGGCGAGCGGCACGACGACATCGAAGGCCTTGATCGTGCGCGCCTGGAGGTGGCCGACCTCGTAGTAGAAGATGCGGTCGCCGCGGGCGGTCTTCAGGATCAGCACGAGGAACGTGTTCTCCAGGTCGTAGGGCGACTCGAACGAGGCGTGGAACTCGAACTGATTGTTCACGTCGCCGCTGCCGCCGTTCATGGTCAGGTTGACGTAGCTGGTGCGGGCGCGCTCGTGGCGGACCGAGATGAAGAACGGCTGGAACTCGCGCACGTCGACGAGGCCGGCGCGCGGGCTGGTGGCCCGCACGAGCTTGCCCGCCTCGCGGACGTAGGCCCGGCCGTCGCGCACGGCGACCACGAGCGCGGGCTTGCCGTCGTGCTCGATGAAGAGCGCCTTCTGCGCCCGCGCCGGCGCCAGCGCGCCGAGCGCCATCAGGATCAGCATCACCCCGCGTCCCCCGCACATCCCGTTCATGCCGGCGAGCCAAGCGCGGCGGCGGCGCGGCCGCAAAGAAAAGCCCGGGGAGCGGCAAGGCTCCCCGGGCGCAAGGAAACGAACGGGCCGCGCGTCAGTCGGCGAGCACGAGCACGCCGTTGCCGTTGATCACGAGCTTGTCGGCGATGACGCCGCCGGTGAGGACGGTGCCGCCGTTGATCGTGACGGTGCCGGCGGGCGCGATGACGAAGCCGTGGAACTTCACCGCGCCGTTCAGCGTCAGGCTGCCGTTCCGGAGGTTGACCTCGAGCCACTCGGGGTGGTCGGCGGCGCCCATCGTGCCGTTGAGCGTGAGGCTGCCGGGCAGGTTGATCACGACCGGGCCGACGACGGCGATCTTCGCATTCCCGTTCAGCGTGAGCGACTGGAAGTTGTAGACCGCGGGCGTCGTGGCGCCGGCGACGCCGAGCACGAGCGTGTTGTTGCCGTTGACGGTGAACGCGCCGTAGGTGCCGGCCGGCACGGCGAGCGTGCCGATGGCGCCGTTGAGCGTGAGGTCGCGGAGGGTGGCGAAGTCGCCGACGGACTGCGTGGCGTTGTTCAGCGCGACGTTGCGCGTGCCGGCGGGGGCCGGGACGGCGGCGAGCGTGGGGAACGCGAGCGCGTCGACGCGGGTGACGAGGCGATGCAGCGCGGAGCCGCCGTTGAGCGTCACGGTGTAGCCGGCGGGCGCGGCCGCGCCGGTGGCGGCGGTCGTGCCGCCGAAGGCCGGGTTGCCGTTGAGCCTGACCGTCGGCGTGCCGGCGACGAGGAGGTCGCCGGAGATCCAGGCATTGCCGTTGAGCGTGACGTTCTCGCCGCCCGTGACCTGCACGGCGCCGTCGATGCCGCCGTTGAGCGACGCGAGGCGGCGGACGAGCGCACCGATGTCGATCACGAGCTGGCCGGTGGCGGTGCCGGTGTAGTTGGCGTCGTTGACCGTGGCGACGACGGTGTAGACCCCGGGCAGGGTCGGCGCGGTCGCGCCGCCGTTGTAGGTGACGGTGGTGGCGAGGTTGGCCGGCGTGGTGGTGACCGTGGCGCTCTTCGGCGTGCCGTCGTAGAGGTAGGTCAGGTTGCTCAGGGTGACGGTGGTCGTCGCGGCTGCGACCGTGAGCGTGCCGCTGGCGCTGCCGGTGTAGTTGCCGTCCGTGACGGTGGCGACGACGGCGTAGGTGCCGGCGGCGGTCGGGGCGGCGGCGCTGCCGTTGTAGGTGACGGCGACGGCGAGGCCGGCGGGCGCGGTCGCGACGGTGGCGGCGCGCGGCGTGCCGTCGTAGGTCTGGCTGAGGTTGCCGAGCGTGACGGTGGCGGTGGCCGGCGTGATGGTCAGCGTGCCGGTGGCGGGCGCGCCGGTGTAGTTGGCGTCGGCCAGGGTGGCGGTGACGGCGTAGCTGCCGGCGTGCACGGGCGCGGCGGGGCTGCCGTCGTAAGCGAGCGTGGTGGCGATGCCGGCGGGCGTGGTCGTCACCGTGGCGGCCTTGGCGCTGCCGTCGTAGACGTGGGTGAGGTCGCCGAGCGCGAGGGTGGCGGTGGCGGGCGCGATGGTGAGCGTGCCGCTGGCGCTGCCGGTGTAGTTGGCATCGTCGACCGTGGCGGCCACGGCGTAGCTGCCGGCGTTGACCGGGGCGGCGGCGGCGCCGTCGTAGGTCAGCGTGACGGTGAGGCCGGTGGGCGTCGTGGTGGCGGTGGCGGCGTGGGCGGCGCCGTCGTAAGTGGCGGTGAGGCTGCCGAGCGCGACTTCGGCGGCGGCCTTGCCGATCACGAGCGTGCCGGTGGCGGGCACGGCGGTGTAGTTCGGGTTCGCGAGCGTCGCGGCCACGGCGTAGCTGCCGGCGTTGACCGGGAGGGCGGCGTTGCCGGCGTAGGTCACGCTGGTGGCGAGGCCGGCGGGCGTCGTGGTGACGCTGGCGGCGCGGCCGTGGCCGTCGTAGGTCTGGGCGAGGTCGCCCAGCGCGATCGCGGCCGGGGCCGGCGCGATCTGGAGCGTGGCCGTGGCGGGCGCGCCGGTAAAGTTCGGGTCGGCGATGGTGGCGACGACGGCGTAGCTGCCGGCGTTCACCGGAAGTGCGGCGGCGCCGTCGTAGGTCACGGCGACCGCGACGCCCGCGGGGGCGACGGAGACGGCGGCGGCCTGGCCGGTGCCGTCGTAGACGTGGCTCAGGTCGCCGAGCGTGACGCTGGCGGGAGCGGGCGAGACGACGAGCGTGCCGGTGGCGGTGCCGGTGTAGTTGGCGTCGTTGACCGTGGCGACGACGGCATAGCTGCCGGCGTTCACCGGGGCGGCGGCGCTGCCGTTGTAGGTGACGTCGACGGCGAGGCCGGCCGGCGCGGTGGCGGCGCTGGCGACGCGCGGCGCGCCGCTGTAGGTCTGGGCGAGGTCGCCCAGCGTGACGGTGGCGACGGCCTTGTTGACCGTGAGCACGGCGGGGGCGCTGGTGGCGGAGCCGACGCTGTTGCTCACGACGACGTCGTAGCTGCCGGCGGCGTCGGTGAGGACGTGGGCGAGCGTGAGCGTGCTGGCGGTCGCGCCGGCGAGGGCGCTGCCGTCCTTGCGCCACTGGTAGCCGAGCGGGCCGGTGCCGTCGGCGGCGACGGAGAACGTGACGGTGTCGCCGACGGTGACGGTCTGCGCCGCGGGCGCGCCGGTGATCGTCGGGGCGACGGGCACGACGAGGGTGGCGACGGTGACCTTGAGGTCGTCGATGCGCCAGTTGGCGGTGCCGGTGCCGGGGCTGCCGGTGCCGTTGTAGCCGAAGAGGCGGAAGGTCACGGGCGTGTTGGCCGCGCCGGTGAGCGGGCTGAGGGCCGGCGACTGGAGGGCCCAGGCGCTGTTGTTGGCCAGCGTGCCGGTGGCGAGCGGGGCGGCGAACCCGTCGACGCTGCTGAACAGCGCGTAGGCCTGCGGGCCGGTGCTGGTGCTGCGGGAGCCGAAGCTCAGGGCGGTGACGAGCAGCTGCTTGCCGGCGGCGGGCGTGAAGGTGAACTCGAAGTAGGCGGAGCCGCCGGCGGCGGGGTTGAGCGCGCCGGTGCGGGCGGCGGCGCCGGCGTTCCAGGTGCCGGAGGCGCCGGAGTAGCCGCTGGAGGTCGAGACGCTCGTGAGCAGCGCAGTGGTGCCATTGTTGTTGTTCTGGGTCACGAGGCCGCCGGTGACGTCGGCCGGCAGGCCGCTGGTCGGGGTGGCGGTGGTGAAGTCCCAGTAGACGGCGCCGGGGGCGGCGGCCGTGACCGTGAGCGTGGCGGCGCTGCTGGTGGCGGAGCCGGCGCTGTTGGTCACGACGACGTCGTAGCTGCCGGCGTCGCCCGGCTGGACGTTGGCGAGGGTGAGGATGGCGCTGGTGGCGGTGGCGTTGCCGGAGATGGCCGTGCCGTTCTTGCGCCACTGGTAGGTGAGCGGAGAGCTGCCGGAGGCGGCGACGGTGAAGCTGGCGGTGTCGCCCGCGGCGACGGTCTGCGCGACCGGCGCGGTGGTGATGGCCGGGGCGACCGGCAGCGAGGTGCTGAAGGACGTGACGTAGTTCGCGGCCGGATGGAGCGTGCCGGAGGCGAGGTCGGTGACCTTGTCGGCGAAGACCGTCACCGTGACGCTATCCCCGGCGGGGAAGCTGACCGGCGGGGTGAGCGTGAAGGACGAGGGGCCGCCCGTGACGGTGGCCGCGACCGCGCCGTTGGCGGTGCTGGCGATGGAGAACCAGCCGCTGGCGACGCTGACGGGCTGGTTGAAGTTGACCGTGATGGCCGTGTTCTGGGCGACGCCGGTGGCGCCGTCGGCCGGCGTGGTGGAGCTGACCACGGGCGCGGTGGGCGCGGGGGCGGTGGTGCTGACGGTGACCTTGAGGTCGTCGATGCGCCAGTTGGCGGTGTTGGCGGAGGCGCTGCCGGTGCCGTTCGAGCCGTAGAGGCGGAAGGTCACGGGGGCGTTGAGCGCGCCGGTGAGCGTGCCGATCGCGGCGGTGTAGGCGGCCCAGTTGCCGTTGTTGGGGACGGCACCGGTGGCGACCGGGGCCGCGAAGCCGTCGACGCTGGAGTAGAGCGTGTAGAGCTGCGGGCCGGTGGAGGTGCTGCGCATGCCGAAGGAGAAGCCGGTGAAGGCGAGCTGCTTGCCGACGGCGGGCGTGAGGGTGAACTCGAAGTAGGCCGAGCCGCCGGCGGCGAGGTTGAGCGCGCCGGTGCGGGCGGCGGCGCCGGCGTTGTTGCCGCCGCTGGCGCCGGCGTAGCTGCCCGAGGCGGAGGTGGTGGTGAGCAGCGTCGTCGTGCCGTTGTTGTTGTTCTGGGTCACGGTGCCGCCGGTGATGTCGGACGGCAGGCCGCTGCTCGGGGCGGCGGTGGTGAAGTTCCAGGTGACGATGCTGGAGGTGTTGACCGTGAGGGCGGCGGCGTTGCTGGTGACGGCGGGACCGACGGCGTTGGTCACGACGCAGTCGTAGCTCCCGGCATCGGCGGCGGTGACGCTGGCGAGCACCAGGCTGGCGGTGGCGGCGGTGGCGTTGCCGGAGACCGGCGTGCCGCCCTTGCGCCACTGGTAGCTGAGCGGCTCGGAGCCCTTGGCGCCGACGGTGAAGGTGACGCTGGCGCCGAGGTTCGCGGTCTGGGCCGTGGGCTGCGAGGTCAGCGTGGGGCCGGCGGCGTTGACGAAGAGGCCGGCGGGGGCGCTGGTGGCGAAGCTGACGCTGTTGGTGACGACGACGTCGTAGCTGGCGACGTCGGCGAGCTGGGCGTTGCCGACCGTGAGGGTGGCGGAGGTGGCGCCGGCGATGTTGCCGCCGTTGACGAGGGCGGTGCCGTTCTTGCGCCACTGGTAGGTGAGCGTGGGCGAGCCGGTGGCGGCGACGGTGAACACGGCGTTGTCGCCGGCGGAGACGGTCTGCGAGTTCGGGGCGGTGGCGATGACCGGGGGCAGGCCGTTGACGATGAGCTGCGCGGCGCTGCTGGTCACGGAGCCGACGGCGTTCGAGGCGGTGACGGTGTAGGAACCGACGTCGGCGGCGGTGATGTCGGTCAGCACGAGGGTGTCGTTGGTCTCGCCGTCGAGCGGGACGTCGTCCTTGCTCCACTGGTAGGTGACCGCGGTGTCGCTGGTGACGGTGACGGAGAAGGAGGCGCTGCCGCCGAGGCCGGCGGTCTGGCTGGCGGGCTGGGTGACGATGACCGGCAGGCCGGCGGTCGACTGGCCGTCGACCTTGACGCGGAGCGCGGCGGCGACGGCGGGCGGGAGGTTGCCGAAGAAGGTGTAGCCGGTGTCGGCCTCGATCTGGGCGACGGAGGTGATGTAGTTCTGCCAGGGATCGCTGCGGACGCCCTGGATGTTGGGGATCTTGATGGCGATGACGCGGGTGTTGGCGTCGATGTGGTTGGGGGCGAGGTCGGTGGCGGGGTCGCGACCGTTGAGGGGGACGACGACGACGATCTTCCAGACGTAGCCGGGGATGGAGACGCCGCTGGCGATGGTGGAGCCGCTGAAGCCGCTCGGGCCGCAGGTGATCAGGAGCTCATTGCCCTGGCTGGCGATGTTACGGCACTCGGTCTCGAAGCTGGCCCAGACGCCCTGGTTGTTGTCCGGCGCCTGCGGGACCATGTTGGTCATATAGAAAACGATCTGGTTGTCCGCCGTGCTGACGGTGCGGTCGGCGGAGGGGCACATGTGGCCGCGATCGTAGCCCGAGCCGGAGTAGTCGCCCGTGCCGACAATGGTGAAACCCGCGGGCAGGTCGGGATCGGTGGCGAAGGCCGAGCGGCCGCTGCCGCCGACGTCGCCGGAGGTCAGGTCCCAGCTCACCCAGTTGGGGACGCGGCGGGTGTCGTTGTAGTCCATCGCGTATTGGTCGCGCTGGATGAGGTAATTGACGTGGTTGGACGTCGTGGTCGTCGCGTTGCTGGGGTTGCCCAGCTGCATCTGGTAAGCCGCGCCGATGACGGCGAAGCTCTGCACGACGACGGTGAAGAACAGCAGCGCACCGGCGAGCACGCGGCTGAGGAGGCGGGTGTGTGTGGCCATAAGGGGAAAGGGAGACGCGGCCCGCGCGCAGCGACGCCACGCGTCGCAGCGCCGCGGTGCGGCGACGAGAGGGGTCAGGAGGAGACAGGCTGGCTGCGCGGTGTGCGGACGCAGCCGGAGGGAAACTTCATGGAGAGCTCGGGAACGGTCCGAGCGTGCATTGCCAGGCCAAGCGAGTGCAACCCGGCTGGGTGACGTCGCGGCAACGTTGATGTGACGGCGTAGTGAAACGGCGCGCTTTCAAACGCGAGTGGTGTGTGTCGCGTCATAACGCGCGACCGGGGCGCGTCCTTCAATCCTGAATTGATGGCCGGCCCCGGGAATCAGCCGAAAGCATAAGATTTCCAGCGCATGAAATAACCTGCCGCGGTAACCCCGTCCCGGCCCAAATCTCAGTTGCGGG
Source organism: Oleiharenicola sp. Vm1 (assembly GCF_047777955.1). Classification (GTDB taxonomy): domain Bacteria; phylum Verrucomicrobiota; class Verrucomicrobiia; order Opitutales; family Opitutaceae; genus Didemnitutus. Next base: position 1,074,477 of record NZ_CP180537.1, on the reverse strand, counting down.
CCGCTCCCACCGGGTCCTAGGTTCGCGCATGGCTTTGTCCCGCGACTCCCTCGCCCCGCTCGACACCTTTGAACGCCGCCACACCGGCTCCCCCGCCGCCGATGTCGCCGAGATGCTCCGGACCGTCGGTTTCGAGTCGGTCGACGCCCTGGTCGACGCCGCCGTGCCGGCCAAGATCCGCCTGAAGCGCCCGCTGCGCCTCCCCGCCGCCCTCGGCGAGCGCGAGGCCCTGGCCGAGCTCCGCGCCCTCGCGGCCAAGAACAAGGTCCACCGCTCCTTCATCGGCCTCGGCTACTACGACACCGCCACGCCGGGCGTCATCCAGCGCAACATCCTCGAGAACCCCGGCTGGTATACCGCCTACACGCCCTACCAGGCCGAGATTTCCCAGGGGCGCCTCGAGGCGCTGCTGAACTTCCAGACCCTCGTCACCGACCTCACCGGCCTCGAGATCGCCAACGCCTCCATGCTCGACGAGGGCACCGCCGCCGCCGAGGCCATGATGCTCGCGCACCGCGTGAAGCTCGGCGAAGCCGCCACCGCCTCGACCTTCTTCGTCTCGGAGAAGTGCCACCCGCAGACGATCGACATCGTCCGCACCCGCGCCAAGCCCCTCAACGTCTCCGTCGTCGTCGGCAACCACGCCACCTTCGACTTCGCCGCCGGCAACGTCTTCGGCGTCCTCGTCCAGTATCCGGACACCACCGGCAGCATCGTCGACTTCACCGCCTTCTTCGACCGGGCCCACGCCGCCGGCGCGCTCTGCGTCGTCGCCACCGACCTGCTCGCGCTCACGCTCCTCAAGGCGCCCGGCGAATTCGGCGCCGACGTCGCCGTCGGCTCCGCCCAGCGCTTCGGCGTCCCGATGGGTTTCGGCGGACCGCACGCGGGCTTCCTCGCCACCAAGGACGCCTACAAGCGCCAGATGCCCGGCCGCCTCGTCGGCGTCTCCAAGGACGCCCAGGGCAACCCCGGCCTGCGCCTCGCCCTCGGCACGCGCGAGCAGCACATCCGCCGCGACAAGGCCACGTCCAACATCTGCACCGCACAGGTCCTCCTCGCCGTCATGGCGTCGATGTATGCCGTCTACCACGGCCCCGAGGGCCTGAAGAAGATCGCCCAGCGCACCCGCTCGCTCGCCCAGCTGCTCGCCCACGCCCTCAAGACCACGCACGCGATCATCAACAGCGACCCGGTCTTCGACACGCTGACCGTCTCCGGCGTCGACGCCGCCGCCATCCACGCCGCCGCCGAGGCGCGGAAGATCAACCTTCGCCGCGTCAACGACACCACCGTCGGCATCGCGCTCGACGAGACCACCACCCTCGAGGACGTGGAGACGCTCGCCGGCCTCTTCGGCGCCACCGTCAGCCTCGACACCGAGCCGGTCGGCCTGCCCCCCGCCTTCGCCCGCACCACGGCCTTCCTCACCGCCCGGGTGTTCAACAGCTACCACACCGAGCACGAGATGCTGCGCTACATCAAGCGCCTCGAGCAAAAGGACCTCTCGCTCGTCCACTCGATGATCTCGCTCGGCTCGTGCACGATGAAGCTCAACGCCACGGCGGAGATGTTCCCGGTCACGTGGCCCGAGTTCGGCCGCCTGCATCCGTTCGCGCCCGCCGACCAGACAAGGGGCTACGCGAAGATGTTCGCCCAGCTCGAGAAATGGCTCAGTGAGATCACCGGCTTCGCCCAGGTCTCGCTCCAGCCCAACGCCGGCTCGCAGGGCGAATACGCCGGCCTCCTCGTCATCCGCGCCTACCACGAGTCGCGCGGCGAGGGTCACCGCCACATCTGCCTCATCCCGACCAGCGCGCATGGCACCAACCCCGCCAGCGCCGCCATGTGCGGCATGACCGTCGTCTCCGTCGCCTGCGACGCCTCGGGCAACATCGACGTCGCCGACCTGAAGGCCAAGGTCGACCAGCACGCCGCCAATCTCTCCGCGCTGATGGTCACCTACCCGTCCACGCACGGCGTGTTCGAGACCGCCATCCGCGACATCTGCAAGATCGTCCACGCCGCCGGCGGCCAGGTTTACATGGACGGCGCGAACATGAACGCGCAGGTCGGCCTCACCTCCCCCGGCTTCATCGGCGCGGACGTCTGCCACCTCAACCTCCACAAGACCTTCTGCATCCCGCACGGCGGCGGCGGCCCCGGCATGGGCCCCATCGGCGTCGCGAAGCACCTCGTGCCCTTCCTCCCCGGCCACGCCGTCAGCGCGCCGGCCATCGCGCAACCCGCCGCCATCGGCGCCGTCAGCGCCGCGCCCTACGGCAGCGCCAGCATCCTCGTCATCTCGTGGATGTATATCCGCATGATGGGCGCCGACGGCCTGACGCGCGCGACGAAGTTCGCCATCCTCAACGCCAACTACGTGGCCAAGCGCCTCGAACACCACTTCCCCGTGCTCTACAAGGGCGCCTCCGGCCTCGTCGCGCACGAGTGCATCCTCGAGTTCCGCCCGTGGAAGAAGCACGGCCTCGAGGTCGAGGACGTGGCGAAGCGCCTGATGGATTACGGCTATCACGCGCCGACGATGTCCTTCCCCGTTCCCGGCACGCTCATGATCGAGCCGACCGAGAGCGAGACGAAGACCGAGCTCGACCGCTTCTGCGACGTGCTCGTGTCGATCCACGGCGAGATGGCGGCCGTCGCCAGCGGCGAGAGCGACAAGCTCAACAACCCGCTCAAGCACGCCCCGCACACCGCCGCCGTCGTGACCGCCACGGAGTGGCCGCATCCCTACGCGCGCGAAGTCGCCGCGTTCCCCGACAAGTGGACGCGCGCCTCGAAGTTCTGGCCGAGCGTCGGCCGCATCGACAACGTCTACGGCGACCGCAACCTCGTGTGCAGCTGCGTCGGGATGGAAGCCTACGCGCAACAACCCGCGCAGGCCTGAAGCCGTCGCCAACGCCTCGACGCTCAGCCCCGCGACTTCGCGGGGCTTTTGCTTTTCCCGCACCTCCCCGTCCTACTCCTCGCCCTCCATCTCCGGTGCCTGAATCGGCGCGAGGAGACGGTCGAGCTCGGCCTGGGTCGGGTTGCGGATCGAGAGGACCGTGAGCGTCGACGGGCCGGCAGGGAGCGGCACCGGCGTGGGCACGCCCACTTTCAGGCCGAGCAGCGCGGCGGCGAGCGGGGAATTGTGCGGCAGGCATTCGATGCCGGTGTCCGAATCGGTCGCGGTCTCGCCGTAGGTCGCGACGAGGAACTTGAAGCTGTCCTTCCGCTTCGCGCCGACGTCCTGCTTCTCGACCTTGATGACGTGGCCAAGCTGGACGAAGTCCGTGGGCTTCGTCAGCCACGCGGCGGGATCGACCTCGATGAAGGTGTTGCGGCGATAAAATCGGTCGAGGTCGTCCATCTTGCGGTCGACGGCGCGGATGGCGTCCTTCGCGGCCTTGAAGCCGAAGTTCTCGCGCAGGTCGCCCTGGCTGTGCGCCTCGACCTTGTCCTCGACCAGCGCGGCGCGCTTCACCTTCAGCGCCTCGAACTCCTCCGTCAGCGCGCGCAGGAAGCCGCGGCGCACGTAGATCGTCATCGGCGGCGGCGGGGCGAGGCGGAAGATGTGCTTGCGGCGCGGAGGGGCCATGCCTCGCCGAGTGAGCGCGCCGCGGCCCCGATGGCAAGCCGCGCGCGGCGCGGCGCGCGGGCCTTTTCTTTGCCCCGCGCCGCCCGGCCGTGCGACAAGACGCCGGTGAAACTCCTCCGCCACCTCACGCCCGCCGGCCCCGCCTACGCCGCGCTCCAGCCCGACGGCTCCGCCCGCGCGATCGAGGGCGATCTTTTCGGCGCGTGGCGCGTGAGCGACCGCGTCGTGACGCCCGGCCGGCCGCTCGCCCCGGTCGCGCCGACGGCGATCGTCTGCATCGGCCTGAACTACGCCAAGCACGCCGCCGAGGAAAACGCCCGCCGCCGGAGCGCCCGATGTGGTTCATGAAGCTGCCGGGCGCGGTCCAGAACCCGGGCGACCCGATCCGCCTCCCGACCCTCCAGGCGAGCACGCGCGTCGACTACGAGGCGGAGCTGGCCCTCGTGCTGAATAAGCCCGCGCGCAACGTCGCGCGCGCCGACGCCCTCGACTACGTGCTGGGCTACACCTGCGCCAACGACGTCAGCGCGCGCGACTGGCAGCGCGACTGGGGCGGCGGCCAGTGGAACCACGCCAAGAGCTTCGACACCTTCTGCCCGCTCGGTCCCGTGCTCGTCACGCCCGACGAGCTGCCGAACCCCAACGCGCTGCGCATCCGCTCGGTGCTCAACGGCGTCGTCATGCAGGACTCGACGACCGCCGACATGATCTTCGACGTGCCCGCGCTGATCGAGTTCCTCAGCGCCGACAAGACGCTGCCCGCCGGCACGCTCATCCTCACCGGCACGCCGGAGGGCGTCGGCTTCGCCCGCCAGCCGCCGGTCTGGCTGCAGCGCGGCGACACCATCGCCGTCGAGATCGAGGGCATCGGCACGCTGAGCAACCCGGTGGCGTAGCGGCCCGCTCCGCCCCGCAAGCCGCATTGACCCGGCGCGGAGCCCGCCTAGCCTCCGCGCGGTCACCCCGATGAATCTTCTCAGCCGCCTCGCGTTGCTCACGCTGCTGGTCTGTGCCGGCGTCGCCGTGCTCTACTGGATCGTGCTCGATCAGGGCCGCGACGAGATCAACGGCCTGCTGCGCGACCTGTCCACGGAGCGCGCGGCGCGCATCGGCACCGCGCGCACCATCCAGGGCGCCGGCCTCGAGTCGCTCGTGTCCAGCTACGCGTGGTGGGACGACATGGTGAAGTTCATGGACAAGCCCGACGAGCAGTGGGCCGCCAACAACGTCGACAACATCGTCGGCATCCCCAACGGCGGCGACGCCGTCTGGGTGCTCGATCCGAATTTCGCCCTGCTCCACACCATCGACAAGGACTACCGCCGGCCCGGCGTGCCGTTTCCCAGCGTCGCGGCGCTGCGGCAGGCCATCGGCGACCGCTACACCTTCCGCTACTTCACCCTCGTCGACGGCGCGCTCTGGGAGATCTTCGGCGCCGCGATCCAGGACGCGAAGTTCTGGCGGCACCAGACGCCCGTGCGCGGCTACCTGCTGCTCGGCCGCCGCTGGGACGAACCCTGGCTGGCCCAGCTCGGCACCATCGTCGGCGCGCGCATCACGCTGCACCCGGCCGACGCCGTGCTCCCGCGCGCGGGCCTGATCCACGACTTCCGCCGGACGCTGGAGGGCCTCGACGGCCGGCCGCTGGTGCAGCTCGACGCGCGCTTCAACTTCGACCTGATCGAGTCCGCCCGCCAGGCCTTCATCCGCCGCGTGATCTACGTCAGCCTCGGGGCCCTGCTGGCCGTCGCCCTCGTCGTGGGCGTCGTCGCCTTCCTCGTCCTGCGCCCGCTGGGCCAGATCACGCGCAGCCTCGAGAGCCGCGTGCCGACGCACCTCGCCAGCCTGCTCAACTCCCGCACGGAATTCGGCGCGATCGCGCGCCTCGTGGCCGGCCAGCTGCGCTGGGGCCGCATGCTGGAGGAGGAGATGCGCCGCCAGCTCGAGCGCACCCAGACCGACTCCGCCCAGCGCGACGCCGAGGCCAACGAGGCGCTCCGCATCCGGCTCGCCGGCAACATCCACGACGGCCCCATCCAGTCGATCTACGCCGCCGGCCTGCAGCTCGCCGCCGTGCAGACCGCCGCCGAGCAGCAGATCGCCCCGCGGCCGGAGCAGATCGCCGCGATCAACGCCATGCTGCAGCAGGCCTCGTCCGACCTGCGCAACCTCATCCTCGACCTCGAGCCGGAGGAGCTGCGCGCGCACGACCTCGAGACGGCGCTCGGCCGCCTCGAGCGTCACATGCGGCAATTCGCCCGCTGCCAGTTTGAGCTCGTGATCCCCGAGGGCGCGCTCGACGGGCTGTCGCGCGACGCGCAGACCCAGCTCTACTTCATCTGCCGCGAGCTCGCCAGCAACGCCCTGCGCCACGCGCGTCCCTCGCAGGCCGCGCTGCGCTTCTCGCTCGCGCGGGACTTTCTCCAGCTCGAGTGGACCAACAACGGCGTGCGCGCCGACGCGCAGGGCGCCGGCAACGGCAACGGCCTCGCCAACATCCAGCGCCGCGTGACCGAGCTCGGCGGCACGATGCACTTCGGTGCCTGGCAGCGCGACGGCTGGCGCGTGCACGCCGAGCTGCCCTATACGAGCCTGGTGCACGGCGGGCCCGTCAGCCCGCTCGCCTGACGCACCCGCCTTGACCTGGATCAAGCTTCACGCGGGCGGGCTTTGACGCCCCGCGCGCGGCCTGCCTAGATGGCGGGCGACGATGATTCCGCCGCTGAAACGCAGTCACGGTTTCCTGGCCCTGGCCCTCGCGGGCGCGATCGGGATGTTCGCCGGCCTCGGCACCTACACGTTCACCTACGCGCACGGGCTCTCGTATTTTTCCAACGACCCGAAGGCGTGCGTGAACTGCCACATCATGCGCGAGCAATACGACGGCTGGCTCAAGTCCCCGCACCACGCCGTCGCCACCTGCAACGACTGCCACACGCCGCACGACTTCATCCGAAAATACCTCACCAAGGCCGAAAACGGCTACTGGCACTCGAAGGGCTTCACGCTCCAGGATTTTCACGAGCCGATCATGATCCGGCGCAAGAACGTCGCCGTCCTCCAGGAGAACTGCGTCGCCTGCCACCAGCAGATCGTCGACGGCATCAACACCCACCCCGGCGACCCGCAGAAGATGCTCGATTGCCTCCACTGCCACCGCGACGTCGGCCACGGTCCGGTCCGCTGACGCGCCTCCACCTTCCGCCCCAACACCCCGACCCTTTGCCCGCCATGAAAAACCAGCCCTTCACCAGCCAACGCGGCCTCGGCGCCGCCGGTTATCTCGGCTTCCTTGCCCTGTTCGCCGTCGCCACCTTCGGCGTGCTGATGCTCTACCAGAACATCGTCGCCCGGAAGGCCGAGGCCACGAAGGACGTCTTCCGCGTCGTCGAGGTCAGCGACCGGACCATCGACCCCGCCGTCTGGGGCAAAAACTACCCGCGCCAATACGACAGCTACCGCCGCACCGTCGACACCGAGCGCACGACCTACGGCGGCAGCGAGGCGTTCCAGCATCTCGACGCCGACCCGGCCTGGCGCCGCATCTTCGCCGGCTACGCCTTCGCCACCGACTACCGCGAGGAACGCGGCCACGCCTACATGCTCGTCGACCAGCGCGAGACCGAGCGCGTGAAGCAGTTCAAGCAGCCCGGCGCCTGCCTCCAGTGCCACGCCTCCATGCTCAACGCCTACATCGACCAGGGCCTCAAGGCCGGCGCTCCCGCGGGCAAGGAGCATTGGGAGGAGCAGATCCAGAAGGGCTTCGCGGTCGTCTGCAAGATGCCCTACGCCGAGGCCACCAAGCTCGTCGAGCATCCCGTCTCCTGTATCGACTGCCACGACGCCGAGACGATGGCCCTGCGCGTGAACCGCCCGGGCTTCCTCAACGGCATCCGCGCCCTCGCGCGCTCCGACTACCCGACGCCGCACCTGCCCTCGATCGAGCGCTGGCGCAAGGAAGGCCGCAAAGGCCAATACGAGCCGAACAAGGACGCCACGCGCCAGGAGATGCGCTCGATGGTCTGCGCCCAGTGCCACGTCGAGTATTACTTCAAGGGCGAGGGCAAGCTCGTCACCTACCCGTGGGACAAGGGCCTCAAGGTCGAGCAGATCGAGGCCTACTACGACGAGGTCGGCCACAAGGATTGGGTGCACAAGGAGACCGGCGCGCCCGTGCTCAAGGCCCAGCACCCCGAGTTCGAGATGTGGAGCCAGGGCATCCACGCCCGCAGCGGCGTCGCCTGCGCCGACTGCCACATGCCCTACGTCCGCGAGGGCGCGATCAAGGTTTCCAACCACCACGTCCGCTCGCCGCTGCTCAACGTCGCCCAGGCCTGCCAGACCTGCCACCGCTACCCCGAGCAGGAGATCAAGGCCCGCGCCCTCGCCGTGCAGGACCGCAACGCCGCCCTCCTCACCCGCGGCGAGAAGGCCGTCGTCGGCCTGATCGACGCCCTCGCCACCGCCAAGGCCGCCGGCGCGACCGACGCCCAGCTCAAGTCCGCGCGCGCGCTCCAGCGCCAGGCCCAGTGGCGACTCGACTTCGTCTCCGCGGAGAACTCGATGGGCTTCCACGCCCCGCAGGAGGCCGCGCGCATCCTCGCCGAGGCGATCGATTACGCCCGCCAGGGCGAACTCGAGCTGTCCAAGACCCGCACCGCCGCCCCGGCCAGCGCCGCGCTGAAGTAACGCGCCCGCGCCTCGCCCCCACCTCCGAGCGGAGACGCGGCCCCCGCACTCCGCTCTTTTCTTTCCACCCGGCGACGCCGCACCCGCGTGGCCCAACTGTTCCGCCGCGCCTGCGCCGCCGCTGCGCCGGGCCCGCGTGTTTGCGGCTCGCCGCGCGCCGCGGGCCGCGCATCCTCGCCCGCACCCTATGCACAAGGTCAACCTGCGCGACGTCCCCGAGCTCGAGCAGCGCTCGCCCACCGGGAAATTCCACTCCTTCGCCCGGAACGTCTCCCTCGCCCTCGGCGGCCAGCGTAACGTCGGCGTGTGGGGCGGCGGCCATCCCTTCGACTTCCAGGTGCGGCGCATGCCGCCCGGCGCCGCCGTCTGCCCGCACCACGCGCACCTCGTGCAGTGGGAACTCTTCGTCGTCCGCCGCGGCACCGGCACCGTGCGCGTCGGCGACGAACGCCGCACGGTCCGCCCCGGCGACTGCTTCCTCCACCCGCCGGGCGAGGCGCACCAACTGCTCAACACCGGCGCGGAGGAGCTCGAGGTCTTCATCATCGCCGACAACCCGCCGCTCGACGGCTTTTGGTATCCCGACTCGCAGAAATGGGGCCTGCGCACGCCGAGCGTCTTCTTCCGCATGACGCCGGTCGACTACTTCGACGGCGAGGACGATGCACCCGCCACACCCGCCACCAGCGCGCCACCCGCCAAAGTCCGTAATACGGACTCTGCGGCGCCCACTCTGCCGCCGCCGGCGACGCCCTTCGCCGCGCGCTGCCGGAATCTCGAGGACATCGCGTGGGAGGAGTGGTCGTCCCCGAAGGGCAAATTCCGCGGCTCGTTCCGCGGCGTGTCGCTCGCGTTCGGCGCGCAGCACCGCCAGCCGCTCAGCGCAGGCGGTCACCCGTTCGACCTGGAATTCGGCCGGGTGCCGGCGGGCGCCGCGCTGTTTCCGTTCCATTGGCACGCGCTGCAATGGGAATTCTACGTCTTCCTCGCCGGCCGCGGCGAGTTCCGCCTCGGCGACGCGACGTTCCCGGTCGAGCCCGGCGACTGCGTCATGGCCGCACCGCAGGTCGGCCACGGCTTCCGCAACCCGGGCGACACCGACCTGCACTACCTCGTCGTCGCCGACGATCCGCCCAACGAGTTCTGGTGCTACGCCGACTCGCACAAGTTCGGTTTTCCGAAGCCGCGGAAAATCTTCCGCGCGACCGAGGCCGACTGGCTCGACGGCGAGGAGTAGGCGCGCGCGGCCTTCCGCACCGCTCACTCCAACCCGGCGAACGCCTCCTCCGGCGGCAGCGCGGAGCGGGAAAATTCGTGGTCCGTCAGCGTCTTCAGGAACGCCACCAGCGCCCGCTGCTCGTCCGCGCTCAAGCCCAGGCCGGCCTTCGGGTGCTTGGCGAGGTTCGGATCGAGGTTCTCCGCGCGCTGCACGCCGTGATCGTAGTGGGCCACGACCTCCTCGAGCGTCCGGAAGCGCCCGTCGTGCATGTAGGGCGCGGTCAGCGCGACGTTGCGCAGCGACGGGGTCTTGAACCGGCCTCGGTCGTCGGCGCGGCCCGTCGCGTTCTGCGCGCCGGCATCCGCCGCGACGAGGTCGAGGCCGTTGCTCCGCGCCGCGAAGTCGCTGAAGAGCGCGCCGCCGTGGCAGTGGAAGCAGTCGGCGCCGCGCCGGCCGCGGGCCGGATCGGACTCGGTCATGAAGAGCGCGAAGCCGCGCTTCTCCTCCTCGCTCAGCGACACGGTGCCCGCGAGCGCGGCGTCGAACTTCGAGCGGTGCGAGACCTGCACGAGGAGGAATTGCTCGAGCGCCCTGCCCAGCCGCTCGGCGGTGATGCCGTCGGTCCCGAACGCCGCCGCGAAATCCGCCCGCACGCGCGGGTCGGCGCCGAGCTCGGCCACGACGTCCGCCACGCGGGCGTGCATCTCGACCGGATTGGTCATCGCCGCGAGGGCCTGTTCGCGGATCGTGCGCTTCGTGCCGTCCCAGGCGTAGGCCGGATGCCAGGCGAGGTTGAAGAGCGGCATGGCGTTGCGCCGGCCGCGCTCGCCGTCCGTGCCGCGACTGAGCGCCACGCGGTCGCTGAAGGCCGCGCGCGGGTCGTGGCAGCTCGCGCAGGACTGGCCGCCGTTGCCCGAGAGGCGGCGGTCGAAGAACAGCCGCCGGCCCAGCTCCACGCCCTCCTCCGTCAGGGGATTGTCCGCCGGCAGCGCCGGCTGCGGGAAGCCGGCCGGCACGGTGAACGCGTAGGGCGTGCCGGCGCCCGCCGCGGCGACCGGCCGGTGCGACGCCGCGACGCTGCGCCCGGTCGCGGCGGCCCCGAGCCAGAAGAACGCGCGTTCCGCGCTGCGCGCGAGCGCGCCGGCGAGCGCGTCGTGGTCGGCCGAGTGCGTCGTGTCGCTGCCGTCGTCTCCCGCGAGGCGGCGGTTGGCGAAGAGCGCGGCGACGTTGAACGCGAGATCGACCCGCGTCGCCGACTCCACCTGGAACGGTGCGAGGAAGCGCACCGTCATCCGCTGCGGCTCCTTGGCGAGGTGATAGGAGAAACCGGCGGCGTCGCCCCCGCCGGACCCGCGCCAATACCCTTCGAGCGCGAGGAAAACGTAACCGCCCGACCAGCTCCAGTGTAGCCCGTTGGTTTGTGGATTCAGAGCATGGCCGGGCGGCCAAAGTCCCGGATCGGCGTGGTTCACCGCGTCCGGCACGCCGACGCGCACCTGCAGGCCGCGGTAGTCGCCCGCGGGCACGTTGGCCAGCGCGACCGTGAGTCGGCCGCTGCCGGCGTCGATGAAGCCGAACTGGTTCTCCAGCCGCACCAGCGAGCCGTCGGGCTTGAGCAGCTGGAAATCCGACAGCAGCGCCGCGAGACGGGTGACCCGCACGTGCTGGCCGGCGGCCGTGGCGACCTCGGCCGACGGCACCGCGAGCGCGTCGTTGTTCCACCGCGGCTCGATCCGCAGCTGCAGCTCCGCGGCCGCGAGCGGCAGCGCGGCGAGCAGGAAGAGGCAGGCGGACCGGATCATGCCGCCAGGGTCGCGCGCGCCGGTTAAGTGCGTGTGCGCGCGGCGCGGGAGAATTGTTAAGGCCGGGTAAAGGTTGCGGCGCGGCGCCCGCGCCGCACCATGCTCCGAGTCATGGACTCCCCGCCCCGGGCCGCACGCGGCTGCTGATGATCGACGACGACCGGAAGCTCTGCCGTCTCGTCGCCAGCTACCTCGAGCCGCTGGCGTTCGACGTCGTCGCCGTGCACGACGGGCGCCTCGGCCTCGAGCGCGCGATCGACCCGGCGGAGCACTGGCACGCCGTCATCCTCGATGTGATGCTGCCCGGACTGGACGGCTTCGAGGTGCTCCGCGGCATCCGGCAGAAGAGCGCCGTGCCGGTGCTGATGCTCACCGCGCGCGGCGACGAGACGGACCGCATCGTGGGACTCGAGGTCGGCGCGGACGACTACCTGCCGAAAACCTTTTCCACCCGCGAACTGCTCGCGCGGCTGCGCGCGGTGCTGCGCCGGGCGGCGACCGCCGCGGTGGCGGCGGAGGCGAACCCGCCGATCCAGGAGATCATCGTCGGCGACCTGCGCGTGAACCTCGACGCCCGCAGCGCCGCGCTCGGGGCCACGGCGCTGCCGCTCACCCCGGTGGAATTCGACCTGCTCGCGAGCCTCGCGAAAGCGCGGGGCCGCGTGAAGACGCGCGAGGCGCTGCTCGACGAGTGCCGCGACCGCAACTACGACGTCTTCGACCGCTCGATCGACGTGCACATCTCCGCGCTGCGGCGGAAGCTCGGCGACGACGCCAAGCAGCCGCGCTGGATCCGCACCGTGCGCTCGGCGGGCTACATGCTGGTCGATCCGCGGGCGGAGTGAATCCGCCCGGAGAGCGCGCGGCGCTCAGCGGCGGCTGAAGCCGCGGCGCGCCCGCAGGACCAACAGCGCCGCGGCGATCGCGGCGAACCCCTCGCTCGGGGCGCCACCACCGCCGCCGCCCGTGCTGCCGGTTGACGCGCTGGTGCCGCTGCCGGTCGTCGTGGTCGTGGTCGGAGTCGTGGTGGTGGTGGTGGTGGTGGTGGTGGTCGTGGTCGTGCTGCCGGAACCGTTGGTCGAACCGGTCGTGCTGCTGCCGGAGGTCGTGTAATGCAGCGTGGCGGTGGTGCCGACGGGCGTGCCGGTGGTGCCGTTCGTGTCGTAGGTGGCGATGGCGGTGAGCGTGACGCGAAAGTAGGCGGCGGTCGCGGCGGCGGTGTAGGTCGTGGTGATGCCGCCGCTGGTGACGCCGGAGGCGAGCAGGGTGAACGTGACGTTGTCGGCGGACGACTCGACCTGGTAGGTGGCGCCGTCGGCGGAGTTCCACGCGAGCTTCACGCCGTTGCCGGAGGCGGTGCCGGTGAGCGTGATCGCGGCGGCGGGGCCGCCCCGGCTGTATTCGGTGACGCTCTCGGTGATGGCCGTCACGGTGCCTTGGTTGCTGGCGGGCGTGCCGAAGAATTCCTGGTTGATGACGTCGGGGAAGACGGAGTTGCCGGCGGCGTCGAGGCAGACGAAGTAGGCGTAGGTGCCGCCGGGGAACTCGGGCGTGACGCAGAAGCGGACGTTCTGGCGGTTGAGGTCGAAGTCGACGCCCTGCGTCTTGCCGAGGTCGCCGAGGTATTCGTAATCCTCGGCGAAGGTGCCGATGGCGGACGTGGTCGTGCTCGGGCCGTATTGCGTGGCGGCGAGGGTCTGGCTGCGGCCCTGGACGCTGGCGGCCCACGCGGGGAGCTTCACGCGCCCGGTGGCGGCGAGGTTGTCGGTGCCGTTCGTGCCGTCGCGCTTGGTGAAGCCGGAAGTCATGCGGCGGACGCCGCTGCCCGCGTCCAGCGCCGAGGCATAGCCGTAGGGGCCGTAGATGGGCAGGCCGTCGTTGGCCCAGCCGATGATGGGCGAATGCTTCGTCGGCGTGGCCTCGCTGTAGGTCTGCGTGGCGGCGTTGAAGGTGACGGCGTCGCCGAGCTGGTAGCGAAGCGCCTTCGGGTTGATGTGATTGTGGTATTGGCCGTTCTGCGGCTGGTGGGCGTTGGCGGCGTCGAAGGTCGGACCCTCGGTCGGGCCGGCGAGGCGGTTCCAGATGCCCTGGCCGTTGAAGGAGACGGTGCCGGTGCTCGTGCTGTAGGACTGGGCGTCGCCGTTGTTCCAGAGATAGACGCCGTTCACGAGGACGCCGCCGACGCCGCGCGTGAGCGACTTGGTCGCGGGGATGGTGGGATTGCGCGGAATCTGATGGATGGCGGCGCGGTTGCTGGGCCACATGCCGAAGAGCGTGGCGCCGTCGACGTCATACCACGGCCCCATCGTGTAGCTGGCCAGGCCGGTGGTCTGGATGTAGACATAGCCGGCGGAGTAGGCGACGCGCTGGATGTCGGTGTAGGTGGCGGTGGAGACGCCGCCGCCGCGGTTGAGGAGGCCGGAGCGCGGCCAGGTGGTCGCGGTCGCGCCGGCGGACTTGTCGGCGTTGGTCTGGTAGACGCGGGCGTAGCTGCCGGAGGCGTCGGTGAGCCAGGTGGTGAGGCGCGGATCGCTCGACTGCGCGGCGAGCGTGAGGGCGAGCAGGGGGAAAACGGCGGGGCGAAACCAGCGGGAGAGAGGCATGGGCGTGGTGGAGGGCCCGCAGTGAACCGCCGCGCGGTTAAGCGCGGATGTGGCCGCGCGCGGCTTTTTGTTAAGCCCGGGTAAATGGGCGGGATTTTTCGCGTCCGCCCGCTAGCGTCGCCGGCGCTTGAGGATTTCCCTTCCGCTCTGGATCAAGGTCTGGCTGCTGCTCGCGCTGAACTTCGCGCTGGTGGCGGCGCTCGGCGCGGCGTGGTTCTTCGCCCGCGGCGAGCGCGGCTGGGAGCGCATCGCGCTCGGGCCGCTCGGCGACCGCGTCGCCGCGCGGGCGGACGCGATCTCCGACGGCCTGTGGTCCGCGCCGCCGGAGGAGGCCGAGGCGGTGCTGGCGCGGCACGCCGACGAAAACGGCGCCGACCTGATCTGGATCCGCAACGACGGGCTCGTGCTGGCCGGTCCGTCGCTGCCCTCCCCGAGCCGGTGCGCCGCGAGCTGCGGCACACCGGTCCGGAGAACCGCCGGCCCGGCCTCCCGCCGCCCGACATCGACGCCGCGCGCGACGCACCGCCGCCGGAAATCCGGGGCCAGGGCAGCGGCCGCTTCCTGTTCCGCACCGCCGGCGGCGACTTCTGGTTCGGGCTGCGGCTGCACCCTCGCCCGAGCTGCTCGAAGCCGGCGAGCCGCCGCCGCGCACCACGCTGCTGATCCACACCCGCTCGACCTGGCGCTTCGTGCTGCTGCTGGGCCTGCAGTGGTGGGCTGGGGTCGCCGCGCTCGCGCTGGCCGTCTCGGTGCTGTTCTGGCTGCCTTTCGTGCGCTCGCTCACCCGCCGGCTCGATCTCCTCACCGCGGCGACGGACCGGCTGGCCGAGGGCCGGTTCGAGACGCGCGCGGCCGTGCACGGCGCCGACGAGATCGGCCGGCTCGGCGGCGCGATCAACGGCATGGCGCAGCGCCTCGCGTCGCACGCCGAGACGCAGAAACGCTTCCTCGGCGACGTCGCGCACGAGCTCGGCTCGCCCTGGGCCGGCTGCAGGTGGCGGTGGAACTGCTCGAGCAGCGGGCGCCGGCTCCGCTCCAGCCGGCGGTGACCGACGTGCGCGAGGAGGTGCAGCAGATGGCCGAGCTGGTGGGCGAGCTGCTGGCGTTCACCCGCGCCGGGCTGCAGCCGCCGGCCGCGGCCCGCCAGCCCCTGCCCCTCGCGCCGCTGGTCGCGGAAGCGCTGGCGCGCGAGGACGCCGGCGAACGCGTCGCGGTCGCGGTGCCCGGCGATCTCGTCGCGCTCGGCGACGCCGCGCTGCTGCGCCGCGCCATCGGCAACCTGGTGCGCAACGCGCTGCGCTACGGCGGCGGCGCCGCGCGACTGGGCGCGCGACGCGACGGCGCGGCGATCGTCGTGCAGATCGACGACGACGGCCCCGGCGTGCCGGCCGCGGCGCTGGCGCGCCTGGGCGAACCGTTTTTCCGGCCGGAGAGCGCCCGCGCCCGCGAGACCGGCGGCGTGGGCCTCGGCCTCACCATCGTGCGCTCGAGCGTGGCGGCCTGCGGCGGCGAGGTGCGTTTCGCGAACCGCGAGCCGCACGGCTTCCGTGCGGAGCTGCGGCTCGCCGCGGCGGAGTGAGCGCGGCCGGCCTTACGCCGGCTTAACAAAAAAGGCCGCGTCCGCACACACGGCGATAACGCGCGGCGGGTTTCATGGCGGCATGTTCCCCGCCATGAATACGCCTCCCGCTTCCGTCCCGTCCGCGTCCGGCCCGACCGTCACTGCCGTGGCGCAAATCAACGCCTTCAACTGGCTGCTCGTGCTCGGCTTTCCGCCCGAGGTCGCGGCCGCCGTCGTGCGCCCGGACACCTTCGCGCGGTGAGAAAAGCCGTGCGGGGGCGCGGACGGAGGAGGCACCGTCCGGTCGATTAGGCCGCGCGTAGAGAGCGGCGCCGTGTGGCGAAGAGCAGGACGAAGACCCCGAAGGCTGTCGCGGTGGCCGACGGTTCGGGCACGACGGTGAGGTTGACCTGGGTGCGGTATTCCAACAACGACGCGGCGAAAGCCGAGCCGTAGACGGAAGTCGGGTTTTGCACGTCGTTGTAGCTGGCCGAGATCGTATAGCTGCCGGCCGCGAGCTGGCCTGCACCGATAACGAAGTCCGGCGGAGTCGATGCATAGTTCGCTGTCGCGTTCGTCGTCGCGTCCCAGTTAACGAAATCATTCGTGCCGTTGATGTGGTTGCTCTGTCCATCGAGGCTCGAGTCGAAGTGGAAAGAATCGCTTGCGCCGGGCGTGCCCGAGAAGACGGCGTTGAAGGTGACCGTGAGGGTTGCAGTGTCGCTTACCACGTAAGCGCCATTGATCCACGATCCGCCGGAAAGCGTGAGCTGCGGAATATTCAACAGCGAGGAGGCGAAGCTGGCCACCGTGACCGTAGCCTGTGTGCTGGGCGTCCCGGTAGGCGTGAATGTGTAGCTGCCGACGTCGTATGTGGCGTTGAGATTGCTCATGCTCGTCGGCGTCGAATCCTTGAAATACCAGCCCTGATTGCTCGTATCGAAAGTCAGCGCCTGCGTGGCGCTGCTCGGGAGCGTCACCGTGACCGCGGTCCACGGGTTTGTTGAGGTCAGCGGCGAGCTGTCCGAACCCTCCACTGCAGCGCGAAACTGGAACGGGGTCGTTCCATCGGCAGCGCGGTCGCTCACGGTGGCGCCTGTCTGCACGTAGTTGGCCTGGCGGGTGACGCTGACGAACTGGATCGTCTGCGCGGAAACGGCGGCGGCATTCAAAATTCCTACCGTGAACCCCAGAATTCGGCGCGTGATCATCATAGCGCGCTCGATTTAGGCCGCCGTCCTCCCGGCGGCTATCCCGCAGTTTGGAATACCCGGGCCAAACGGCCCGCCGCCGCGCTCAGTCGGCGCGGCAGGAGCGGCGGCAGTTGCGGTAGAGGAACACGACCGCGCCGGCGAACGCCAGCGCGCCGATCACGATGCCCGGCGTGGTGAAGCTGTCGCCCACAACGGCGAGCGGCGTGTCGGTGCCGGCCGCGGCCACGATGCCGGCGAAGGCCACGCCGAACAGGCTCTCGCCCACGATCAAGCCGGTCGCCGCGAGCACGCCCATGCGCTTGACGAACTCGGCGTTGCCCTGGCGGTCGGCCCATTTGTCCCAGTAATGGCCGATGACGGCGCCGACGGGGATGAGCAGCGTGAGCGCCATCGGCAGGTAGATGCCCATGCCGACGCAGAGCGGCGGCAGGCGCATCTTGCCGCTCTTGCGCAGCCACTCGTCGAGTCCGATGGTGCCGACGCCGAGGAGCGCGCCCCAGCCGATCAGGCTCCAGTTGATGTCGCCGCCGAGCACGCCCTTGGCCAGGGCGGAGATGAGCGCGGCCTGCGGCGCAGCGAGGGCGTTGGCGCCCGCCCCGGGCGCGCCGGCGAAGCCGAAGGCCTTGTTGAGGAGGTCGAGGACCGGCGGGATGACGAGCGAGCCGAAGATCACGCCGTAGACCAGCGCCAGCTGCTGCCGCCAGGGCGTGGCGCCGACGAGCTGGCCGGTCTTCAGGTCCTGGAGGTTGTCGTTCGAGATCGTGGCGATGGAGAACACGATCGCGGTCGTGAACAGCGCGTAGGCCACCAGCGCCTGCGTCTGCGCCGCGTCGTGCGAGTGGCCGTAGGTCAGCACCAGCAGCACCGAGGCGCCGAGCACGGCGAGGATGCCCACGCCCGACACCGGGCTGTTGGAAGCGCCGATCAGGCCGGCCATGTAGCCGCACACCGAGGCGATGATCACGCCGATGACGATCACGTAGACCAGCGTGCCGCCGATCACGGGCGCGATGCCCGGCGCGATGGCCGTGCCGGAGGCGAAATACCACAGCAGCCCCGCGATCGGGAGCAGCAGCGCCACGATGCTGCCGCCCACGATGCCGATCGGCAGGTCGCGCTCGACCAGCGGCAGCTCCTCGCCGGCCTGGCGGGCCTTCGACGCCGCCATCGCGGCGCGGATGCCCTTCACGATCGGCCCGAGGATGCGGAACAGGCTCCACAGCGCCGCCACGCCGATGGTGCCGGCGCCGATGAAACGCACCTCGTTGCGGAAGGTCGTGTTCACCACGGCGTCCACGTCCAGCGCGACGCCGTGCGACGCGGTCAGGAACGGCACGAGCCCGGCCCAGGCGATGAGCATGCCGACGAACATCGCCGCGCCGACGGAGAGGCCGACGAGGTGGCCGACGCCGATCAGCGCCATCGAAAGACTGGTCGAGACCGCCGTCGCGCCCGAGCCGACGCGGAACGCCACCGCGACCTCCGCCGCCGCCAAGCGCATCGCCGCCAGCAGGGCGTAGCCGGCCGAGACGACTGAGCCGACGACGATCATGCGCAGGCCCTTCTTGTTCTCGCGCTCGCCCTCGGCCGAGCCGAAGCCGACCTTGAGCACCTCGGCCGCCGCGACGCCTTCCGGATACGGCAGGTCCGAGCCCGTCACGAGCGCGCGGCGCAGCGGCACGGAGAACATGACGCCGAGGATGCCGCCGATCGCGCAGACCGCGACGGTGGTCCAGTAGGGGAAGCCCTGCCACCAGCCGACCATGATCAGGCCGGGCAGGACGAAGATGATCGCCGCCAGCGTGCCCGCGGCCGAGGCGATGGTCTGGACGATGTTGTTCTCGAGAATGTTCGATTTCCCGACCAGCCGCAGCACCGCCATCGAGATGACCGCCGCGGGGATCGAGGTCGCGAAGGTCAGTCCGACCTTGAGCCCGAGGTAAACGTTGGCCGCCGTGAACAGCAGCGTGATCACGCCGCCCAGAATGACGCTGCGAACCGTCAGCTCGCGCAAACCGTGGTCTTTGTGCATGGGCGAGGACGCTGTGGCGCGGGCCGCGCGGCGGCAAGCCTGCGGAGACGAACGCGCGCGCCCGATTCGCTCAAAATGCAGCCGCCATCCGTCCCGCGGCCGGCCAAACAAAGGCGCCGCCCGCGGGCGGCGCCGGAAGGGAGGTGCGCTCACCTCACCAGATGGTGACGCGCGCGTCGCCGGAGCGGCGCATCGGGGCGCCCTCGGGCACGTCGAAGGCGGCCCAGAATTCCTCGAGGTTCGAGAGCGGGCCGCGCACGCGCCACTGGCCGGGCGAATGCGGGTCGACGTTCACGCGGCGGCGCTGCTCCTCCGGCCGCTGGAGGTCGCGCCAGATGTTGGCGTAGCTGAGGAAGAACCGCTGCTCGGGTGTCCAGCCGTCGATCTTCTCGCGCGGCTTGCCCTCGAGCGCCTTCTGCAGCGCGAGGAACGCCACCTTCACGCCGCCGAGGTCGGCGATGTTCTCGCCCTGCGTGAGCTCGCCCTTCAGGTGCAGCGTGCCGTCGAGGACGGTGTAGCCGCTGAACTGGGCGACGACCTTCGCGGCGCGCTTGTTGAATTCCTCGGCGGACTCCTTGGACCACCAGTCGGCGAGGTTGCCGGCGGCGTCGAAACGACGGCCCTGGTCGTCGAAGCCGTGCGTCATCTCGTGGCCGATGACGGTGCCGATGCCGCCGTAGTTGGAGGCGTCGTCGGCCTTCGGGTCGAAGAACGGCGGCTGGAGGATGCCGGCGGGGAAGGTGATCGAGTTGGCCTGCGGGCTGTAGGAGGCATTCACCGTCGGGGGCGTCATGCTCCACTCCGTCTTGTCCGTCGGCTGGCCGAGGCGGGCGATGTTGCGCTTCTGCTCGTAGTGCGCGATGCGGAGCTGGTTGAGCACGTAGGGACCGCGGTCGAGCTTCAGCGCGGAGTAGTCCTGCCACTTGTCGGGATAGCCCATCTTGACCGAGAACGCGGCGAGCTTCGCCAGCGCCTTCTCCTTCGTCGGCGCGTCCATCCACTCCAGCGCGCGGATGCGGTCGCCCAGGGCGGCGCGGAGGTCCTCGACGAGCTTGAGCACGCGGGTCTTCGCCTCGGGCGGGAAATACTCGGCGACGTAGAGCTGGCCCAGCGCCTCGCCGAGGCCGTTGTCGGCGGCGGTGATGATGCGGCGCCAGCGCGGCTTGCGCTCCTTCACGCCGGCGATGACGCCGCTGTAGAAATTGAAGTTCTCCTCCTCGAACGCGGTGCCGAGCGCCGGGGCGAAACTGGACAGCACGCGCCAGCGGAGGTAGGCCTGCCAGTCGGCGGCGGGCGCTTCCTGCACCAGCTGGGCGAAGCCGGCGAAGAACTTCGGGTGCGCGAGGTTCAGCTCCTGGAACTTGCCGAGGCCGACGGCCTGGAAGTAGCCGGCCCAGTCGAGCCCGGGCGTCTTCGTCGCGAGGTCGGCGACGGCGATCTTGTGGTAGCTGGCGTAGGGGTTGCGGAGCGCGGCGCGCGGGAGCGATACCTCGGCGAGCGCGGTCTCGATGCGCATCGCGCCGGCGGCGCCGGCCTGCGCGGCGGCGGCGTCCCAGCCGGAGAGCGCGAGCATCTTCGCGATGTGCGCGACGTATTGCGCGCGGATCTTCTGCGAGCGCTCGTCGGTGTTGAAATAGTAGTCGCGGTCCGAGTCGCGCCCGCCGCTCGGCAGGCCGAGGCCGGCTTGGCGGAGCTGGAAGATCTGGACGCTGCTGTTCTTCGCGTCCGGCCCGACCCCGGCGCCGAAGCCGACGCGGATGCCCTGCGCGTGCAGGTAGCCCATCACGGCGAAAATTTCCGCCGGCGACTTCGCGGCGGCGATGCGGTCGAGCTGCGGCTGCAAAGGCGTGATGCCGGCGGCGTTGATCGCGGCCTCGTCCATGCCGCTGGCGTAGAAGTCGCCCACCAGCTGCTCGATCGCGGTGCCGGCCGGGCCCTTCGCGGCGGCGCGCTCGGCGATCTGGTGCAGCGCCTCCATGTTGCGCTCGGCCAGGATGGTGAAGGTGTGCCAGCGCGCCTGGTCGGCGGGAATCGCGGTGTTCTTGAGCCAGGTGCCGTTGACGAACTGGTAGAAGTCGCCCTGCGGCTTCACCGTGCGGTCGAAGTTCGTGGGAGTGATCTCCGCACGCGCCACCGAGCCGAGGGCGCACGCCGAGACGAGCGAGAGGAGTTTCAGGGAACGCATGGCCGCACGCTCGCCCGGGCCGCGGCGGGGCGCAACGCGGAATCGACCAATGCGGGCCGGGGCGCGACGAGGGCGCCGCCGTGCGGGCGCGGGGGCCCCGCGGGCGCCGCCTCAGCGCTTGCGCTTCGCCGGCTTCCGCGCCGCGAGGCGGTGCCGGATCAGCCAGTAGAGCATCTCCATGCGCGGCACGGGCGCGCCGACGGACTTCGCGCGCCGGACCGGCTCGCCCCAGATTTCCTCCAGCTCGAGCTCCCGGCCTTCCTCGAAGTCGATCAGGCTGGACGGACGGTAGCCGCCCATCTTGGCCGTGCGCTCGAACTGCAGGTCGACGAACGAGCGCGGGATCTCGTGGCCGAACTTCGCGGCGGCCTCGACCACCTCCTCCATCACGCGGCGCGCGAGCGTGCGCAGGCCGTCGTCGGCCATGATCACGTCGGTCGTCACGCCGCCGGCGGCGATGGCGATGCCGTTGAAGGGGACGTTCCAGACCAGCTTGCGCCAGCGCATCTCCTCGAGATTGTCCTGCGCCTCGCACTTCACGCCGGCCCGGCTGAACATCGTCGCGACGGCGTGCGTGCGCTCGCCGGCGGGCTTGCCGAACTTGCCGATGGTCATCACGCCGGGGAAGCGGCACTCGACCACGCCCGGCTCCTTGCGCTCGGCGGCGATGTAGCAGAGCGCGCCGATCACGCGGTCAGGACCGGCGACTTCCGCGACCGGCTCCTCGACGCCGAGGCCGTTCTGCAGCGTGAGCACAAGGGTCGTCGGGCCGAGCAGCGGCGGGAGCAGTTTCTTCAGCGCCTCGTTCGCCGTGGCCTTGAGGGCGACGATCACGAGGTCGCACGGGCCGATTTCCTCGGTGGCGCCGTAGACCTGGACCTTCTTGAGGTGGAGCTTCTCCGCCGGTCCCTTCACGCGGATGCCGCGGGCGAGCACGGCGGCGCGGCCGGTGCGGACGAGGAAATGCACGTCGTGTCCCGCGCGCGCCAGGTGCGCGCCGTAGTAGAGGCCGAGCGCGCCGGCGCCGGCGATCGCGATGCGGGGTTTCGAGGGAAAGGGGCGTTCACGCGCCCCACACTCGCCGTCGCGGCGGAAAATTCAACCTCGCTCTCCGGGTCGCTTCGGCGCCGAAACCCGGTTTTCCTCACAGCCCCCGAAGGAAGAACGGCTCTAGCGCGTAAAAGTCCCCGGGTGCCCCGCCCCATTGCCGCCCGACCGACGATCCCGGATGCCCGCATGAAGCGGTTACGCGGGAGCCGCCGACGCCGGCGGACGCCAGCTCGGCGCCGGCCCCTTCTGAGCCAGCGGTTTAGCCGGGGCCGCCCCGGAGCCCCGCCGCGGCCTCGTCCGGGCGGCGCCGTGGCGCTTCCGGCGGACCGCGCGCCCGGTAGGACGGCGTCGCGCGCGGCCGCAGCCGGCGCGTCGGCCAACTGCCGACAAGTTATTCACAGCCCGTCCGCGGGCGGATTTCAGAGCGGGATGTTGTCCGTCAGGCGGATCTCATCGACCCAGAACGCCACCGCCATGAGGGAGACGCCGGGCACGACCTCGCGCATCGGCTCCATCGTCTCGCGATTCACGACGGCGATGTAGATGACGCGCAGGCGGCGCTTCGCGGCCATGATGTGCGTGGCCTCGGCCACGACGCGGTCGGCGCTGCGCACGCCCGCGTCGACCATCTCCCGGGCGCGCATGAGCGCCTGGTGCACGGCCAGCGCCTCGTCGCGCTGGTTCGGCGTGAGGTAGGCGTTGCGCGCGCTGATCGCGAGGCCGTCGGCGTCGCGCACGGTCGGCGCGGTGACGATCTCGACCGGCAGCGCGAGGTCGGCGAGGGCCTTGCGGACGACGGCGACCTGCTGGAAATCCTTTTCGCCCATCACGAGCGCGTGCGGCTGGACGACGTTGAGCAGCTTGAGCCAGCACGTGAGCACGCCCTTGAAGAGCACGGGGCGCGACACGCCGCAGAGCGGCTTGCTCACGCGATCCTCCGTCACCGCGGTGGAAAAATGCTTCGGGAACATCTCCTCCGTCGCCGGGGCGAAGAACACGTCGGCCCCCTCGCGCTCGCACAGCGCCGCGTCGGCCGCCGCGTTGCGCGGATACTTGGCGAAGTCCTCGTTCGCCCCGAACTGCAGCGGGTTGACGAAGACGGACACGATCACCGCGTCGCCACGCGCGCGGGCGAGCCGGATCAGGCTGACGTGGCCGGCGTGCAAGGCGCCGAGGGTGGGAATGAGCGCAAGCCGGCGCCCCGAGGCGCGCAACTCCGCGGCGCTGGCCCGCATCGCCGTGAGAGAGTCGATTTTTGCATGACCGGGAAGGAACTTGAACTAACCCGGAGCCGGGCGCTTTATCAAGCCTCCCGCGGTCATTCATCCGCGCTTTACGCATGTCCACCACGCCCGATTTCGCCGCCCTGCGCACCCAGACCGAGCAACTCTTCGCCGCCGGCCCCGCCGCCGACAAGACCGCCGCCCGCGCCCTCTGGACCGAGGTCCGCGCCGCGCTGAACGCCGGCCAGGTCCGCTCCGCCGAGCCCGACGCGTCCTCGCCCACGGGCTGGAAGGTCAACACCTGGGTCAAGCAGGCCATCCTCCTCGGCCTGCGCCACGGCGACATGGCGGACGTGAGCGGCGCGTTCCCCTTCTACGACAAGGACACCCTGCCCGTCCGCCGCCCCGGCCTCGCCGCCGGCGTGCGCATCGTCCCCGGCGGCTCGTCCATCCGCGAGGGCGCCTACCTCGCCAAGGGCGTCATCTGCATGCCGCCGATGTATATCAACCTCGGCGCCTACGTCGACGAGGGCACCATGGTCGACTCGCACGCCCTCGTCGGCTCCTGCGCCCAGATCGGCAAGCGCGTGCACCTCTCCGCCGCCGCCCAGATCGGCGGCGTCATCGAGCCCGTCGGCGCCCTGCCGGTCATCATCGAGGACGACGTCCTCGTCGGCGGCAACACCGGCATCTACGAGGGCGCGATCGTGAAAACCCGCGCCGTCATCGCCGCCGGCGTCATCCTCACCGGTTCCACGCCGATCTACGACCTCGTCCACCAGACCATCATCGCCCCCGCGGCCGGCCAGCCTGTCGTCGTGCCGCCCGGCGCCGTCGTCGTCCCCGGCGCGCGCACCGTGAAGCGCTCGCCCGGACCCGAATGGGGCCTCTCCGTCGCCACCCCGGTCATCGTCAAATACCGCGACGAGAAGACCGACACCCGCACCGAACTCGAGAGCTGGATCCGATGAGCACCGCGATGCCGGGCGGCCACGCCTTCGACGCCGTCGCCTTCGCGCGCGGCCTGATGGACATCGAGTCGACCACCGGCCAGGAAGCCGCGGTCGGCCGCAAGCTCGCCGCCGACCTGCGCGCCCTCGGCTGGCGGGTGCAGGAGCAGCCCGTCGCCGGCGATCGCTGCAACCTCCTCGCCACCGTCGGCGAGCCGCAGGTGACGTTCTCGACCCACTTCGACTGCGTGCCGCCGTTCTTCCCCAGCCGCGTCGAGGGCGACCGGCTCGTCGGCCGCGGCGCGTGCGACGCCAAGGGCATCCTCGCCGCGCAGGTCGCCGCCGCCGAGCGCCTCCGCGCCGCGGGCGAGACGCGCGTGGGCCTGCTCTTCGTCGTCGGCGAGGAGCGCGGCAGCGACGGCGCCAAGGCCGCCAACACGCTCCCGAACCGCTCCCGCTTCCTCATCAACGGCGAGCCGACCGACCTCCGCCTCGGCACCGCCACGCGCGGCGGCCTGCGCTTCCGCCTCCACGCCGCCGGCAAGGCCGCGCACTCCGGTTATCCCGAGCTCGGCGAATCCGCCACGGAGAAGCTCCTCGACGGCCTCGAGGTGCTGCGCCGCGCCGAGTGGCCGGCCGACCCCGTGCTCGGCCGCACGCATTTCAACATCGGCCTGCTCAGCGGCGGCGTCGCCCCGAACGTCATCCCGCCGCACGCGCAGGCGGAGCTCTTCTTCCGCACCGTCGGCGACGCCGACGTCATCCGCCGCCGCGTGCAGGAACTCGTCGGCGCGCGCCTGCGCATCGAGGAGACGGCCTTCGTGCCGCTGGTGCGCCTGCACACCGTCGCCGGTTTCGAAAAAGCCGTGTTCTCCTACGCCACCGACGTGCCGTTCCTGGACCGGTGGGGCACGCCGCTGCTCTACGGCCCGGGTTCGATCCACGTCGCGCACACGGACCACGAGTTCCTGTCCATCGCCGAGCTCCACGGCGCCATCGACGGCAACGTCCGCCTCGCGACGGAGCTGCTGGCGACCGCCTGACGCGCGTTCCCGGCGTTTCCCGCCGGCGCCCGGCCGGTCCGCGCCCGGAGCGGGTTATTTCAGCAGGCGCTGGCTGCTGATGCTCTCGTGCACCCAGAAGCGGTGCACGGTGAGCGGGCCGAGCCGCAGGTCGTAGCCCCACTCGGTGTCGATGATCGCCGGCGAGCCGAAGGCGCCGGTTTCCTGGATGCGGCTGCGCGTCTCGTTGGCGAGGCAGCGGGCGTTGATGAACGCTTCCTCGACCGAGCGATACGAACCCCAGTTGGTCGAGCGCTGCCTCGGCGTGCTGTCCGGCGCGGTCTCCAGGGAAAACTGGATCACCGTGAACATGGAGGGGGTGTCTCCGGACAGGGCCATGCCCGAACAGATAGCCGGCTCCGTGCCAGCAGCCAGCGCAAAGTGCGGCAAAGTGCGCCGCCCCGCACGCGGGCTGCCGCGACCGTCAGGACTTCGGCACGCTCGCGAGAACCTCGTCGGCCAGGGCGGCGACGGCCTGGCTGAGCCCGCGCGCGAGCTGGGCGTAGTCGTTGTGCCACGCCGCGGGCGGCGCGGTGAACTCGCGGCGCGCCACCAGCGCGGGCTTGTCGCCCACGCGCAGCAGCTCGATGACGGCGACGAAGCGCACGCCGCCCGGCGCGCCCTCGGCGCCGAGGATGCGCACGGTCAGGTCGTAGTCGCGCGGCAGCTGCGCGGGGAACGGATAGGCGAGCACGGTCGCGCGCGCGGCGAGGCTTTCGCGCAGCACGCGAGCGACGCCGGCGTCGAGCGGCTCGGCCCAGAAGGCGTCGTGCGCGTAGCGGACCTCGTGGTCGCCGACGCGCACCGCCATCGCCTTGCCGCGCAGGTAGGTCGCGACCTCGACCGGCCGCAGGCCGATCCGGAGCGAGTCCGCGGCCGGCCGGTCGCCGGCCGGCTGGGCCTCGAGCACGAAGTAGTGCGCGTTCTCCGGCGGCGCCTCGGGAAGGAAATTGCAGGCGGCCAGCAGGCCGGCGCACGCGGCACCGGTGAGCAGCAGGATCGGACGGAGGATTTTCACGGCGGGAAAAGGGAGGGCCGCGCCGGCTCAGCGCGCGGCCTCGGGGTTGCGTTTGCGGCCGACGAGCAGCGCGTTCGGGTTGCGCTCGAGGAGCTCGGCGAGGCGCTGGATCGCGCCGGCGGCCTCGGAGACCTGCTGCAGCGTCCGCGAGACGTCCTCGCCGAGGTAGCCCTGCGACTGCACGAAGCGGCGCGTGGTGGCCGCGGCGGCGTCGATCTGCTTCAGGGCGGCCTGGGCGTCGGCGAGCGTCTTCTTCAGCTCGCCGCTGACGGGATCGACCTGGGTGTCGAGCTTGGCGATGAGCGCCTGGGTGGCGATGAGCGTCTGGTTGAGATTGGCCATGGCCGCCTTCGCGTCGGGCGAGCTGGCGAACTGATTCACGGCGTCGGCGGCGCGGCCGACGCGCTCGGTCAGCGCCTTCACATCGAGCGCGGCGACCTTCTGGTTCGTCGTCGTCAGGAGCGTCTTCAGCTCCTTGCTCAGGCCGGCGAAGTCGACCTTCTTAATGTCGGCCACGATCTCGACGATGGAGCTCTGCACCTCGGCGATGGGGGATTTGATCGCCGGAATGGCCGGATACGGATCGACGCTGGAAGGTTTCGGCGCCGGGTATTCGCGCGGGTCCTCGAAGCTCAGCTCGACAAAGAGCAGGCCGGTGATGCCCTGGAGGTTGAGCTTCGCGCGCATGCCGCGCTCGATGAGGTTCTGGAGCTCGACCGGGTTGGTGAGCTCGATGGTGTTGCCGTCGCGGTCGGTGAGGACGTTGCGGTCGATCTCGCAGATGGTCTGGACGAGGGCGGAGCGCGTGGCGGAGTCGTAGCGGACGTTGATGGCGGCGACGCGGCCGATGCGCACGCCGTTGACCTTCACCGCCGCGCCGGGGTCGAGGCCGCTGACCGACTCGTCGAAGTAGACGACGAAGCGCGTGGGCTTGGCGAAGAAGTTCGTCCCGCCGAACGAAATGAAGGCGAGCAGGCCGAGCAGGACGGCGCCCAGCACGAACATGCCCACGGCGGCGGGACTGAAGCGTGATTTCACGGGATTGAGACTCCTTTTTGCCCGGCGGGCTCCATGCGTCTATTCAAAAACTCCCGCACCCGCGGGTCCTCGCTGCGGTCGCGCAGCTCTCGCGGGTCGCCCTCCGCGATCACGCCGCGCGTGGCGCGGTCGAGCATGACCACGCGGTCGGCGATGCCGTAGATGCTGGCCAGCTCGTGCGAGACGACGACGATGGTGGTGCCGAGCGTGTCGCGGAGCTGGAGGATGAGCTCGTCGAGCTTGAGCGAGGTCACCGGGTCGAGGCCGGCCGACGGCTCGTCGAAGAACACGATGTCGGGGTCGAGCGCCAGCGCGCGGGCGAGGCCGGCGCGCTTCTTCATGCCGCCGGAGAGCTCCGCCGGATAATAGTCCTCGTAGCCGGCCAGGCCGACCTGCGCGAGCTTGAGGCCGACGATGCCGGCGCGCTCGCGCTTGGAGAGGTTGGTGTAGAGCTCGAGCGGCAGCGCGACGTTCTCCCCCACGGTCATCGAGCTCCAGAGCGCGCCGCCCTGGTAGAGCACGCCGAAGGACCGGAGGAAGGCCTTGCGCTGCGCGGCCGGGGCGTGGGTGAAGTCGCGGCCGAAGTAGCGCACGCTGCCCTTCGGCGGATGCTGCAGGCCGATAAGGTTGCGCAGCAGCGTGCTCTTGCCGCAGCCCGAACCGCCGATGATGAAGAACACCTCGCCCTTCTTCACCGCAAACGAGACGCCCTCGAGGATCACGCGGTCGTCGTAGCGCGCCTGGAGGCCCTCGACCTCGATGGCGAACTTGCCGGCGGGCGGCGCAGGAGGCGGGGTGGCGTCGCTCATGTCACCAGCCGAGGATGTTGAAGATCACGGCAAAGACCGTGTCCAGGACGATGATGAGCAGGATGCCGGTCACGACCGCGCTCGTCGCCGCCGCGCCGACGCCCGCCGCGCTGCGCTCGGCCTGCAAGCCGCGCAGGCAGCCGGAGAGGCCGATCAGGATGCCGAACACGCCGGCCTTGATCAGGCCGGTGAACAGGTCCGAGAGGTCGACGATCGTCTTCGTCTCCGCCCAGTAGAGGCTGGCCGGGATGTCGAGGATGCCCGCCGAGATCACCAGGCCGCCGAGGATGCCGAGGACGTTCGAGTAGAGCGCGAGCAGCGGCATCATGAGGAACAGCGCCGCCAGGCGCGGCATGACCAGGAAATCCACCGGCGACACGCCGAGGGTCTCGAGCGCGTCGATCTCCTCGTTCGCCTTCATGTTGCCGAGCGTGGCCGCGAACGCCGCGCCGGTGCGGCCCGCCAGCACGATCGCCGCCATCAGCGGCCCCATCTCGCGCACGACCGCCACGCCCACCATGTCGGCCACGTAGATGTCCGCGCCGAACTGCCGCAGCTGCACCGCCCCCTGGTAGGCGAGGATGATGCCGACGAGGAAGCTGATCAGGCCCACGATCGGCAGCGCCATCGCCCCGCACAGCTGCATCTCGGTGATGCAGTCGCGCCAGCGGAACTGCGCCTGCCCGCGGAAAAAACGCAGCATGCTGAACACGCACTCGCCCACCAGCCGCGCGATGTCCCGCACCTCGCCGAAGAACCCGGTCGAGAACACGCCGACGGCGGTGAACACGTCCGGCAGCGCCGCGTCGTCGTGCTTCACCGCCGGACGCTGCGCCAGCTGGTGCACGAGCTGCTCGACGCCGTGCGGCAGGTTCGCCATCTCGAACTGCGCGTGGATCGACTCCGCGCCGCGCATCGCCTGGCCGACGAAGAGCGGCAGCGCGCTGTCCCAGCTCGCCACCGCGCGCCCCTCGACGCGCACGCGCCGCGGCGGATCCTGAGTGCCGGCCGCGGCCATCGTCCGGGCGACGAGGTCGTGCCAGTCGGGCCGTTCGCCCACGATCTGCCAGTCGCCGCCCACCACGACCGTCAACACGCCGTCCGCCAGGTGCGCTTCGGCTCGGGCGGTGGCGGCGGCATCGGAC
The DNA here is from genome assembly GCF_047777955.1 of Oleiharenicola sp. Vm1. Classification (GTDB taxonomy): domain Bacteria; phylum Verrucomicrobiota; class Verrucomicrobiia; order Opitutales; family Opitutaceae; genus Didemnitutus. The sequence goes on along the minus strand of NZ_CP180537.1, from coordinate 1,045,277 downwards.
ATCCCGCCACTTTCGCCGGGTGGACGCCCAGTCTCCAGAACTTTTTCTCGGTCCGTTTCGTCGCCGGCCGGGCGGCGTTCGTCCCCGGGCCATCGGCTAAGATCTTTTCCCTGTCGCGCCCGGGCCAAAACTCCCAGCCTTCGGACCGATGAAACTGTCCCCGCTCGTCGCGCTCGCCCTCGCGTCCGCCACCCCGCTCCTCGCCCCCGCCTCCTCGCTCCACGACGCCGTCGCGCACTTCCACGCCCGGACGGCCGAAAACCTGCCCGCCGCCTACCGCGCGGCCTTCGCCGACGACGGCCTCCTGATGTTCCTCCACGCACGCGGACGCGCCGAGCTCGACGCCGCGATCACCCAGCGCATTTCCCCGACTGCGAAGTTCACCGCCACCCCCGTCGAGGAAATCGAGGCCGCCTCGCACGACCTCGGCTTCGTCCGCGGCGACTACCGCCTCGATTTCATCCGCAAGGCCACCGGCGAGTCCATCACGACCCACGGCCGCTTCGTCGAGCTCTGGCGGAAGGACGCCGCCGGCGACTGGAAGCTCTGGCTCGCCAGCTGGGCCGGCGTCGCGCCGGCCGACCCGGCCGCCGCCCCCTCGCCCGCCCCGCCGTCCTCCCCGCGCTGACCGGCCCCTGGCCGAGGCCGAGGGCACTTCCTCGCCCAGGCGTCGACCGACGGCATCCGCCCGGCCTTCCTCGCCCACCTCGCCGACGACGGCACGATCCTCTTCCTCGACGCGCACGGCCGCGACGAGTTCCTGCGCGCGATCGCGAAGATCCCGGCCGACGCGCGCACGTTCGGCACCGCGGAGGTGCTCGTCGAATCCGCCGCGCACGACCTCGGCTGGGCGTGGGGCCCGTATCGCTTCGCCGCGACGGTCGACGGCAAACCCTTCGCCTCGCAGGGCAAGTTCGTGACCGTCTGGAAGCGCACGCCAGGCGGCGCCTGGCGCATCGCTCTCGACCACGGCGCGCAGGACCCCGAGCCGGCGCCGGCCGCTCCCGCCGCGCCGTCGAAAAGCTGACGCCGGCACGCATTTCCGGCTGGCCGGCCCGGCGCCGGGCGCGTTCGCTCGGATGCTCATGCGCCTGCGCACCGTCCTCTTCGACCTCGACGGGACCATCGTCGACCAGTTCCAAGCGATCTACCGCTGCCACACCCACGCGATGCGGCAGGTCGGGCTCCCGGAGCCGACGTTCGACCAGGTCAAGCGCGCCATCGGCCGCGGACTCGACGACGCGATCCGCGACCTCGCCGGCGAGGCCAACGTCGCGCGCATCCTGCCCATCTACATGGAACACTGGCGCGCCACCAGTCTCCAGGACGCCGCGGTGTTCCCCGGCACCTTTGAGCTGCTCGCCGCCCTCCGGGCCCGCGGCGTGAAATGCGCCGCCCTCACGAACAAGCGCGGCGATTCCTCGCGCGAGGTCTGCGCCCATCTGAAACTCACGCCGCTGCTCGACGGCATCTTCGGCGCCGGCGACACGGCGTGGCTCAAGCCGCAGCGGGAGTTCGCCGCGCACGCGCTGCGCACGCTCGGCACCACCGCCGCGGAGACCGCGCTGGTCGGCGACTCGATCTACGACGTCGCCACCGCGCTCAACGCCGGCCTGGCGTTCTACGGCGTCACCACCGGCACGCACGACGCCGCCGCGCTGCGCGCCGCCGGCGCGACCGAGGTTTTTCCCGACCTGCCCGCCGCCACCCCCGCGCTCCTCGCCCGCTGCTGAGCCGCGCGCCGGGCGCGGTCACGCCGGACGCGACCACGCCGGCTCGGCGCGCCCCGCCGCCCGGACGGCGGCGATCACTTGCCCTGGCGCGACCAGGTCACCTCCGACTCGAGCGCGTGCAGCGAAAGCACCATCTCGCGCGCAAAATACACGAGCGAGCCGAACAGCAGCGCGATCGCGCCGAAGAAAAACGCGCCCACCAGCCACTCCTCGGCGAATTTCAGCAGCGTCGTGGCAAAGATCATCATGATCAGCAGGCACGCCGAGAGCATGCTGAGCACGGCCCACATCACGGAAGAGCGGATCAGCCGCGTGCGCCGCGTCAGGACCGTCAGTTGCTCCTCGATGCGCTCGTTCCTTTGCCCCGGATGATCGCGCAGCTCGCGCGCCAGCGCCCGCGTGCGATCCACGATGCGCCCCATGCGGTTCGACAGCGTCAGCAGCAACATGCCCGCACCGGAAATGAGGATCACCGGCGTGACCGAAGCCTGGATGACCGGCAACATGCTCGAGGAATTGGCGTCCATGCCGGGCAAGCTACCCGCCCCGCCCCGCGACGCAACGCTCCCGCCTGTCAGCGCAAGCGATGCCGCATCGTCGCCAAAACCTGCGCCCCGCGCCCGGTCCCGGTCGGCTAGGCGCGCGGCGCCACCGTCGGCGCCGCGCCGCGATGCAGCGCCTTCGCCCGGTCGATCTGCAGCCGCAGCGCCTGCAGCGCCATGAAGATGTCGCGCAGGAACTGCACGAGCGAGGCCACGAGCAGCGCGATGCTCGCGCCGAACAGCACCAGCACGACCTCCCGCATCCGCCAATCGAGCAGCGCCCCGCAGAACAGCGCCACGATGAGCAAACAGGACAGCAGCATGCTCAGCCCGGCCGTCGTCACCGCGCGGCGGATGATCAGCGAGCGTTCCCACATGATGTCGAGCTGGTCGGCCAGGTGCTGCCGCTCCTCGCCCTCGCAGCTCGGGATCGCCTCGGCGAGCTGGCGCGTCCGGTCGACGATGCGCCCCATCCGGTTGGTCAGGACGATGAGCAGCGCGCCCATGCCTGAAACCAGGATCACCGGCGTGATCGCGAGCTGGATGATCGGCAGGAGCGACGAGAGCGATTCCATGATGAAAGCTAGTCTTCGATGATCCGAAACCGGATTTCGCCGCGCAACTTCACCGCATTCGGCTTTGTCGCCAACGGCCGGAAGCGCCAAGTGGGCAGCGTCTCCAGAACGGTCGCCCGGAACTCCGGAGATTTCGCCTCGCCGACCGCCACTTCAGCGACGCTGCCATCCGCCTTCACCGTAAGCGTGAATGCTACCGTATCCTCCAGCGAGGCCCGGCGCATCAGAGCGGGATAGGCAGGCGGAACAACCTTCTCCTCCGTGGGAAATTCACCCATAACCGCCCGGTAGCGGATATCCACCCGCGTTCCATAGGAAGGAATCACGCCCTGCGCCATCGCATGGGCGACTCCGAGCCCCAGGATAAGAACGGCGAGCGCAAATCGCATGTCCGTTTCAAAGGCATCCCCTCACCCGCCGCAACCCGCTTATCGCGCCAGCAGGGTCGCCCCGAGCGCGAGCGCGCCGGGCAGCGCCTGCACGTAGAGGATCCGGCGGTTCGCCGTCGCCGCGCCGAAACCGCCCGCGACCACCACGCAGCCGAGGAAGAAGACCCGCACCGCGAAACCGTGTGCGCCGTCCACCAGGCTCCACGCCAGGCCCGCGGCGAGGAAGCCGTTGTAGAGCCCCTGGTTCATCGCCAGCACGCGGCTCGCCGCGGCGAACTCCGGCGTCAACCCGAACACCCGGCGGCCATACGGCGTGTTCCAGAGGAACATTTCGATGACGAGGAAGTAGGCGTGCAGGAGCGCGACGAGCGCCGTGAGGAGCGTGGCGGCGAGGGGCATGCCGGCACGGTGCCGCGCCCGCCGCCGATCGCCAAGCGCCGAAACCGCGCCGCACCGGTAGAGACGGTTGCCCTCCACCGCACGATCCTTCGCCGCGTCCGGCTCCCACGCCCCCGCCACCCGGCAGCGCGACTCGCCTCAGGGAACCGCCCGCCGCCGCCGGATCACCAGCTGCGAGGTCATGTCCTGCACCAGCTTGCCCTGCTGGTTGAACGTCCGGCAGCGCAGCGTCAGCCGGCCGTGGTCGGGACGCCCGGGCATCTCGCTCTTGGCGACGACTTCCTGCACCACGCGCAGGCGGTCGCCGGGGCGCACCGGCCGCGGGAAACGCAGCTCCTCGATCACGTGCCCAATCACGCCGCCCTCGACCTGCATCTCCCCCTGCACCATCAGCCGCATCGTCACCGCCGCCGTGTGCCAGCCGCTCGCCACGTGCTCGCCGAAGAGCGAGGCCTTGGCCGCCTCCGGATCGGTGTGGAACGGCTGCGGATCATACTGCCGCGCGAAGGCGACGATCTCCGCCGCGGTCATCTCGTAGTCCGCGGTGGTGAATTTCTGGCCGGGCTGCAGGTCTTCCCAGGTGAGCATGCGCCAGCGTGCGCACCGGCCGGCCGTTGTCCAATGTCGGATTGTGTTCGCACCGGCGTCTGCTTGAGTGGCGGGGCGCCCGGGCCAGCGCCTCCCTCCCATGAAAAAACTCCCCGTGCTCCTCGCCCTCCTCGCGCTCGCCGTCGGCCTGCGCGCCCAGACCCCACCCCGCCGGCGCCCGCGCCCGACGCCGCCAAGCTCGCCCTCGCGCGCGAGGTCATCACCGCCATGCAGGCGGACAAGCTCATCGACCGGATGACCGGCCAGATGAAACAGATGGCATCGCAGATGTCCGGCCTCTCCCCCGACATGCCCCCCGAGCAGCGCGCCCGGGCCGAGGCCACGCAGGGCAAGATCATGGAACTCAGCATGGAGATGTCCAAGACGCTGCTCTCGAAAATGGACACCATCTACGCCGATGTCTTCACCGAACCCGAACTGAAGGCGATGAAGGCATTCTACTCCTCGCCCGAGGGCGCGAGCGCGCAGCTCAAGCAGGCCGACGTCGCCAAGCGCATGATGCCGCTCGTCCAGGAGCTGCAGCGCGGCCTCATGCCGAAGATCCAGCAGATCATGGCGGAAGCCCAGGCCGAGGAGGCCAAGGCCGCCGCGCCGATGCCCGCCCCCGTCGCCGCTCCGGCGGCGAAGCCGACCGAGCCCGCGAAATAATCGCGCGCGTCGCCGCGCCGATCGCATGCCCGCCCGCCGCCTTTCCCGCGGCGGGCTTTTTGTTCGCCGCCGCCGGACGCGGGAGCGAGCTTGCCCGCCCGGCGGCGCCGGCTAACCGTCTTCGCCGCGTGGCCGCACCCTCCGCCAATTCCCTCACCGGCGTCCTCGAGCGCATCATCTTCTTCAACGAGGAGAATCACTACACCATCGCGGAGCTGCGCCCGGAGACCGCGAAATCGGCCGAGGACCGCGTCACCATCGTCGGTCCGCTCCCGGGCGTGCAGTGCGGCGAGACGCTCGAGCTGACCGGCGAGTGGACGAAGCACGCGCAGCACGGCGCGCAGTTCAAGGTCACCGGCTTCAAGAGCGAGCTGCCCTCCTCCGTCTACGGCATCCGCAAATACCTCGGCAGCGGCCTCGTCCCGGGCATCGGCAAGGTCTACGCCAACAAGATCGTCGACGCGTTCGGCACCGACACCTTCCGCGTCCTCAGCGAGGAATCGGGCAAGCTCCGCTCGGTTCCGGGCATCGGCAAGGTCCGCGCCACCGCCATCAAGGCCGCCTGGGACGAGCAGAAGACGCTGCGCGAGGTCCACATCTACCTCCAGACCTACGGCGTCACGACCTCGCAGTGCGTGAAGATCGTGAACAAGTTCGGCACCGCCGCGCCGCGGGTCATCCGCGAGGAGCCCTACCGCATCGCGCGCGAGATCGACGGCATCGGCTTCAAGACCGCCGACCGGCTCGCCATCAACCTCGGTTTCGCCAACGACTCCGCCCCGCGCCTCGACGCCGGCCTGATCTACGCCCTGGAAACGCTGCAGGAGGACGGCCACACCGCCTACCCGCGCGAGGAGCTCGTCACCTACACCGCCACCCTGCTCGAGACCTCGGCCGAGCGCGTCGAGGCGCGCATCGACGCCCTGATCGCCGAAAAATCCCTCGTGGCGCACGGCACCGGACCTTCCGCGCCCGCCGCCCGCCGCCCGGCCGCGCAGGCAGGGCGAGTCGTCCCCGACGAGCCGCCCTCCGCAGTCCAAAATCCAAAATCGAGAATCCAAAATTCCGCGATCCAGCTGCCGGTCAATTCCCGCGCCGAACAAAAAATCGCCGACGTCGTCCGCCGCCTCGGCGCGCAGCCGAGCGGCCTGCCGCCGATCAAGGTCGACGCCGCCGTCGCGTGGGCGCAGGAGAAGGCGGGCTTCGAATTCCACGGCCTGCAGTCCGCCGCGATCAAGCACGCGCTCACGCACAAGTTCTCCATCCTCACCGGCGGCCCCGGCACGGGCAAGACGACCATCCTGCGCGCGCTGGTCGACATCCTGAAGGCCAAGAAAGTCCGCGTCACCCTCGCCGCCCCCACCGGCCGCGCCGCCCAGCGCCTGGCCGAGACGACCGGCGGCTTCGCCTCCACCATCCACCGCCTGCTGAAGTTCGAGAACGGCGCGTTCACGGTGAACGAGTCGCACCCGCTCGCCACCGACTTCCTCATCGTCGACGAGGCCTCGATGCTCGACGTCCGCCTCGCCGCCGCGCTCCTGCAAGCCGTGCCGAACCGCGCGCACCTGCTGCTCGTCGGCGACATCGACCAGCTCCCCAGCGTCGGCGCCGGCAACGTCCTCAAGGACCTGATCGCGGTCAGCTCTCAACTCTCAACCCTCAACTCTCATCTCGAGTCACCGGCCCTGCCGGTGACTCGCCTGTCCTTCGTCTACCGCCAGGGCAAGGAGAGCGCGATCGTCACCACCGCGCACGCGATCAACGAAGGTCACGCCCAGCCGCCGCCGGTGCTGAGCGAAGTCGACAAGGCGCAGGCGTGGAGCGACCTGAACTTCATCGCCGCCACCGACGCCGAGGACTGCCTCGCGAAAATCATCGCGCTCTGCACGCAGTTCATCCCGGCGCATTTCAAGTGGTTCAATCCGATCACCGACGTGCAGGTGCTTGCGCCGATGCACAAGGGCACCGTCGGCGTCGGCAATCTCAACACCCGCCTCCAAGCGGCGCTCAACCCGCACCAGGCCGGCCTGCGGGCCGTCAGCGGCGAATACCGTCCGGGCGACAAGCTGATCCAGCTGCGCAACAACTACGACAAGGGCCTCTTCAACGGCGACATCGGCCGGGTGGTCAGCACCGACCTCACCAAGGGCACGCTCATCGCCGATTTCGACGGCGAGCAGCACGTCTTCGAGCGCGGCGAGATGAACGAGGTCGCCCTCGCCTACGCCATCAGCATCCACAAATCGCAGGGCAGCGAGTATCCCGTCGTGATCGTGCCGCTGCTGAAGGCGCACTTCATGATGCTCCAGCGCAACCTCGTCTACACGGCGATCACGCGCGGCCGGAAGAAGGTCTTCCTCGTCGGCGAACCCGCCGCCTACTCCATGGCCGTGCGCAACGCCGAGTCGAAGCAACGCTGCACCCATCTGCGGGAGAAAATTCTGACGTCCGCTTGAAGCTGAGGGCCGCTGCGCGCCTCACTCGCCACTTTAGCCGCGTCCATCCAGCTGCGGCTCGACGGCCGCTGACGACCACGGCCCCTCCCTCGCGGCAGAGTCGTCAGCGGCGGAGCGCCAGCAGGCGGGCGCGGGAGGGACGCCGTGCTTACGCAGGATCGAGGCGACCTGGTTCTTGATCGTCGCCTCCGCGCGGTTGAGCTCGCCGGCGATCTCCTTGTTGGACAGCCCGGCGAGCAGCCGCTCGCACACGCGCTGCTCGGCGGGCGTGAGGCCGGGATCGAGGGCGACGGCGGGGCGGGACACCGGCAGGACGCCGCGCGTCTCCTGGCGGGCGGGCAGCAGGCAGCTGGCGCCGAAGAGGAGGCTGGAGGGGACGAAACGGGGGAAGCGGGATGCGACCATGGCGAAGAGGGGCGGCGCCGCGGAAAGCGGCGCCACTAGGTTAGACGAACGAGCCGCCGAAATCCCTGAGAAGAAAATCGCCGGTGCGCGTCATGCCCTCGGATTTGTTGCGTATTACGCAAGGAAGCTCCCGTTTCCGACGGGCCGGGACGCGCGCCAGAGGGCGCCGGGAGCGGCATCGATCCTCGTCAGGGCGTCAGCAGACGCTTGACCTCGGCCGCGAGCTTCTCGCCGCGCGCGTTGGTGGAAACGACCCGGCCGGTCGGGTCCACCAGCAGCATCGCCGGAATCGAAGTCACCGCAAAGCGGACCGCGAGCTCGTTGCGCCCGCCCTTGCCGTCGAAATGCTGGGGCCACGGCATGTTTTGGCGCGTCACGAAGTCGAGCAGCTTCTGCCGGTCCTGCGTCCGATCCAACGATACGCCGATGATCTCGAAGCCGCGCTCATGGTATTCCGCATAGACGCGCTTCACGTTGGGGATTTCGGCAATGCACGGCCCGCACCACGTGGCCCAAAAATCGATCAGCACCACTTTGCCGCGCAGCTTCGCCAGATCGACCTCGCGGCCGTCGACGGCGGTGAAGGCCAGATCGAGCGGCTTGGCCAGCATGGCGCGCACGCGTTCCTCCTCCGCCGCCACCGTGCGGGCGGCACTCACCTCGCTCGCGGCGAGTTCGCGGAGAAAAGCCGCTTCCTGCTCCGGTGCCGCATAGCGCACGATCGAAAGCAACCGGGTATAGAGGCTCGTGACGGCCTCGTCGGCGGGGAAGCGCCGCGAATGCTGCTCGATCGCGTCGAGCAGGGCGCGCCGTTTCGCCGGATCGGCCGGATCGGCATAGAGCCGGCTCTCCAGTTCCGAGCGGGCCAGCCGCATCTTGAATTCCTCCGGCGCGTCCGCGGACTCGCGCAGGAGTCGGCGCAACTCCGCCAGGCGCGTCCGCGAGGCCTGGGCGCGCTCCGGATCGAGCTTTACCTGCCGCATGAACTGCGGAACGGGCAGATCGAGCGACGGCCAGTCGTGTTCCGGCGTCGCAATGAACAAGGGCGGACGCTCGATCATCCAATAGATCGCCTGCCAGCGGCGCGGGTCGTCAGGGAAACGGCGGCAGAACTCCGTCGCCACGTCGGCGAGCTCGATGCCCCGTCGGCCGCGCCAGATGAACCGGGCCGTCGGGCTGAGGGATTCCGGCGCTTCGCGGCCGGCGAGTTCGGCCACCACCGACCAGGCGGCATCGGCCGGAGCGGGTTCCGTTGCCTGCGCCAGCGCGACGAACGGCCAGAGGACGAAAAGGAGGACGAGGGTAAGGCGATGCATGTCAGAATTGCTTGCGCAGGGTGAGCACGTAGCGACGCAGGCGGGGGTCCTGCACGATGACGAACGACTTGGCCGCGTCCGCGGGCGAGGGCTGATGGTTGAAGACGTTGGGCACCGAGACGGTCAGTTTCATGCCCTTGAACACGCGACGAACGCCCTTCGCCTCGATCCAGGCCGCGCGGTCGAAATCGTAGGAGACCGTCGGCGTCCACTCGACGCGTGACGGCGCCGTATACGTCTGGCTCGGCGAGATGCGATACTCCGACTGATAGGTGCCGGCCATGGAGACATCCGCCGGGCCGCGTCCCAAGGACACCGTGCCGCTGATCCGCCGCGGAAAATTCAGCGGCGCCCACGGATCATTGGCCGCCGCGCGATAGTCGTAGCGTTGCGGATCGGACATCTGCACGCGCAACGCGAAACGCCCCCAGGGCGTGGGCCGGTGATAGCTCAATTGGTAATCGAAGCCGCTCGTGCGCGAGCGCGACGTGTTGATCGAGCGCAAGTCGAGTCCGATGATCGGCCCGGGCACGCCGCCGACGGCCGGGCCACGCGTGACCCGCTCCGGGTAACTGTCCACGAGCAGCTGCGGTGTGAACTGGAGATCCTCGGCCCGATCGCGATAGTCGATGTCGTAGTGGTCGACCGTGAGCGAAAGCCCCGGGATGAACGCGACATCGACCGCCACGCCCCAATTCCACGTCACGGATTGCTCGGCGCGCAGATCGGGGTTGCCGCCCGAGACCGTCGTGACGACGCCTTGGACAAATTCGTTGCGCAGCGGATCGAACAGCGTCGCGAACGGCCCGAAGTTCTGCTCGAACTCGCTCAATGGCGCATACAACGCCGCCAGCGACGGAGCCTTGAAGCCCTCGCCGCGCGAGGCGCGGAACGTGATCCACTTGACCGGGCGCGCGAGGAGGCTGACGCGCGGGGTGGTCGCCTTGCCGAAGTCGTTGTGATCGTCGATGCGGCCGGCGAAATTGAATTCCAGCTGCTCGAGCCACCGGAAATTCTGTGCCGCGGAGACCAGCGGCACCTGCAACTCGGCGAAGGCGGAGGTGACGGTGCGATCCGGGGTCGTGGAGAGCAACGGGGTGGTCGAGACGAACGTCACCTCGTCGGCGCGGTATTCGGCGCCGACCGCGACGGAAACGTCTCCCGTGGGCAGCGTGAAAGCCGGACCGCTGACGTGCGCGGTGTAGTGGGACGAGCGCGTCTCATCGCGGCGGGGATCCGTGCGCGTGAGGCTCTCGAGCAGCCCCGGGGGATTGGGGTTCGTCGCGGTCGAGCTGTCGTAGATGAGTATCGGGCGGCGTGCGGGATCGGGGTTGTTGATCGCCGCGGTCAGCAGCGCGGAGTTGAAGCTCGAGCCGATGTTGTCGCGGTAGTTGTCGCTCAGCATCGAGGTGGCGAAGGACGCCGCGGCCTCGTAATTCCACGTGGCCGACAGGTCGCCGCGCGCGCCGAAAACGACCGCGCTGTTGCGGGTCGTGGAAACGCGGTGGGAGCGCGGCAGGTCGAGAAACACCTTGCTCAACTGCACCGGCACGCCGAACGGGTTGCCCGCGTAGCCGGCGGGGAGCAGGAGGTTCGGCACGCGAATCGGCCGGTCGGCAAACTCGGTGACCGCCTCACTCCAATTCGCGTCGAGGAAGAAGCGGGCCGTCGGCTTCCAATCGTAGGCGAGCTGGACGAGCGCGTTGCGCCGCTCGGAGGGATTGATGGCGCTGAAGAACGGCGCGATGTCGAAACGCGGCGCGATCGGCCCGGCGGCCTGGTAGCTGGCCACCGTGAGATTCTGCCCGTTGGCGCCGACCGGGATCGCGACCGAGCGCGCGCCGATGCCGGGCAGCACGCCCGTGCGCGCCGTGAGGCTGCCTGCCCCGCCCGGCGCCTGGTCGAGCGTCGACGACGCCCACGTGCCGCGGTTCTCCGTGCGCGTGAACCAGCGGTCGGCGAGCTTTTGCTCGTTGTTTTCGCGATAGCTCGCGCTCGCCGTCATGGAGAACCGGCCGGAACGGTAACCGGTGCTGACGTTGACGCTTTTCACCGCGAGATCGGTTTCGAAGGTGTTGTCGTAGGTCAGGGTCACTTCGCTGCCGACGAAATGCTTCTTGAGAATGATGTTTACGACGCCGCTCACCGCATCCGCGCCGTAGAGCGCGCTGGAGCCGGCCGTGAGCACCTCGATGCGATCGATCATCGCCAGCGGAATGCCATCGGGATTGAACGCGTCCGTCCCGGTTGCCTGGCCGCTGCGCGCCATCCGCCGGCCGTTCACCAGCACGAGCGTCGTGTCGGAGCCGATGCCGCGGAGATTGAAATCCACCCGCGACTGCGAGGCGAATGAAGTCGCGCCGCCCGTCAGGCCCGTGCCGCCGACGCCCGACGTGACGCCCAGCTGCGGGATCATCGCGCGGAATTCGCCGAGCGAGGCGACGCCCGAGCGCTCGAAATCCTCCGACGTCCAGGTGAAAACCGGGTTGGCGGTCGCCTGGCCCTGCAGGCTGCGGATGCGGGAGCCGGTGACCGTGTAGTCCTCCATCTCAACCACGCCGTTCTTCACGCGGGAGCGCGGGTCATGCGCCGCCGTCGCCTGGTCGCCCGCCGTCCCTGCCTCAGCGAGACGGCGAGCGCCGTTTTTTGATTCGACAGGCATCTCCCGGCGCACGGCGAAAGCGCCGGATTTTTCATCGACCGTGGCGACCAGTCCCGTGCCGCTCAGGAGGGCGTCGATCGCCTGCTGCGCGGTAAACTCGCCCCGCACGGCGGGTGTCTTCACGCCGCGCACGGCTTCGGCCGCGAAGAGCGTTTCGCGACCGGAGGTTTCGGAAAACTGTTTCAACGCCATGGCGGCGTCGCCCGCGGGGATGTCGTAGCGCTTGCGGGTCGATTCGGCGGCGAAGGCCGCCGCGACGAAAGCCACGCTAATGAGCGCGGCGCACAGGAGGTGACGAAGGGTTCGCATGGGTGGAGGGGCTCGGCCGACGAACGCCGGCCACCTACCAAGACGAACCGTCGCCACGATGCCGTAACATTTTTTCGGCCCTGCTCCGCCTCATCGCGCGCGGCGCAGCACCGTGCGGTTCTCACCGGCGGGCTCGGCCCGGAGGCCGAACGCCGGTTCGGCCGCGAGCATGCGGATGAAAGCCTCGACGTTGTCCGGCCGGAACGTGCCGCCGATGCGCAGCGCGCCGAGCGCGGGGTCGCCGAGCTCGATCTGGTGGCGGTTGAGGCGGTTGAATTCCGCCACCGCGTCGGCCAGCGGCGTCTCGTTGAACTCCAGCCGCGGCGCCTGCCAGGCGAGCTCGCGCGCGATGTCCTCGTTGGTGACCCCGCTGATGGTCGGCGCCACCGGCTGCGCCAGCGCGACGACCGCCTGCTGGCCCACGGAGACGTAGGCGGGGGCGACCGGCACCGCCGCCGCGGGCTGCTCGACCTGCACGCGGCCCTCGGTGACGATCACCTGCACGTCCCGCGGATCGAGGCGGACGTTGAAGGCGGTGCCGACCGCGCGCACCTCGACGCCGGCGGCGTCGACGACGAACGGACGCGCCTTGTCTTTCCAGACGGAGAAATGCGCCTCGCCGCCGGTGAGCTTCACGCGGCGCTCGGTCTCGGAATATTGCACGACCAGCTGGGTGCCGTCCTTCAGCTCGACGCGCGAACCGTCGGGCAGGGCCAGCCGTTCGTTCACGCGCAGGTAGGACCGCGGCGCGGCCGCCACGGCGGCGCTCTCGGGCGCGGGCCGGGTGAGCACGAAGACCAGCGCGACCGCGGCCGCGGCGGCGAGGCCGACCGAGACCCAGCCCCACCACGCGCGGTGGCGGGCGGGGGCGGCGCGAACAAATCGGGGTTCGGCTCGGTGTCGTGCGCCGGCGTCCACTCGTAGAGCTGCATCATGCGCTCCAGCGCCGCCGCGTGCTGCTGCAGCGCCTCGGCGTGGCGCGGATCGGCGCGGAGCCACTGCATGTAGTCGTCCTGCTCCGCCGCGCTCAGGCCGCGGTCGCGGCGGGCGAGCCAGGCCGACGCGGCCTCGAGGATCGCCTCGGGGATCGGATCGTGGGGCTGCGACGCGGGATTCATCGCGCACCTCCGCGGGCGAAGAACGCGGCGCACTGCCGGATGCCGGCGGCCATCTGCTTCTCCACCGTGCTCTCGGACACGCCCAGCTTCTCCGCGATCTGCCGCTGGGTCAGGCCATAGGCCGTGCGCAGGGTGAAGATCTGCCGCACGCGCTCGGGCAGCGACTGGATGGCCTTGGTCAAGAGTTCGAGTTCCTGCTGTTTGGTGACGGAGGCGACGACATCCGCCGCATCGGTTAAGACGGTCGGATCGGTGTCGTCCGTAATCGGCTCGAACGCCACCACGCGCTGCCGGCGCACGGCGTCGAGGGCGAGGTGGCGCGCGGTGGTGAAAAGCAGGGCGCGGGCCGAGCGGATCGGGCTCACCTCCCGCGCCGCCACCAGGCGCGCGAGGCTTTCCTGCACGATGTCGTCCACGTCCGGCAGCGTCGGGAAGCGCGCCAGCAGCCAAGCCCGCAGCGCCGGACGGTGCGGCTGCACCTCCGTGGCGAACCAGCGGGTGACCTCGGGACTGGCATCGGGCGGCATGGCGGGACGCCCGGAGTATCGCCGCCCGCGCGGAAAAATCCAGCGACATGGCGGCGCGGGCGACGTGCGGAAAGATTTCGTTACGGCACCGGCGGGCTCGTTCGTCTTAGGCCCGGCCGGCGCCGGCGGACCGCCTGGCCCGAAAGCGCTAGAACACACGTCCAGCGTGACAGCGGTCGCGCCGGGCGCAGGCTGGACGGCATGCCTTCCGCCGCGATCGCGATTATCGGCTGCCTCCCCGCTCCGGGTGGAGAGGCGTCGCGGCGTAAACTCCGGCCCGCCTCCTCCTTCTCGACCCCGAGCGGACGTTCCGCCCGGGGTTTTTCTTTGGCCATGAAAACACCCGTCCACCTCCCCCACCCCGCCGGCCGCTGGCGCCTGAGCGTCCACGCCGCCGGGCACGATCCGCTCGTCCTCGCCCGCGTGCTGCAGAAGGCCGCCGTGCCCGAAATCGCCCTCGAAGCGGCCGCCTACACCCGCGCGCCGGCGGCGCTGGAACTCACGCTCGCCTGCACCGCCGCTCGTGCCGAGCTCACCCGCCAGAAACTCGAGCGCCTCGCCGACGTGGAGCGCGCCGTCCTGCGGCCGTCGTCCTGAGTCTCCGCCGAAAGAGGCCCGCCGGCCGGATGACTCCGGCCGGCGGGTAGCCGTTTCGCTGCGGTCCGCCTCCACGCCAGCGGCCGGCGAACGCGGCTAAAGGGTCACGCCGTCCTTGAAGATCGCAATCTCGCGGAAACCGTTCACCTCGTTCCGCGCCGGCCGGCCGCTCGCGGTGGCGACGACGAGGTCGCGCAGCTCGTCCGCCGCGGCGGCCAGCGGCAGCCCGTCGATGAGGCGGCCGGCGTCGAAGTCGATCCAGCCCGCCTTGCGCGTGGCGAGGTCGGAGTTGGAGGCGATCTTCAGCGTCGGCACCGGGCCGCCGAGCGGCGTGCCGCGGCCGGTGGTGAAGAGCGCGAGGTGCGCGCCCGACGCGGCGAGCGCAGTGAGCGAGACGATGTCGTTGCCGGGGCCGGTGAGGAAATTCAGGCCGGGCCGCGCAAGGCGTCCGCCATACGGCAGCACGGCGACGACTTCGGAGGTGCCGCCCTTCTGCAGGCAGCCGAGCGACTTTTCCTCCAGTGTCGTGATGCCGCCCTCCTTGTTGCCGGGCGACGGGTTCTCGTAGACGACCTGGTGGTAGCGGAGGAAGTATTCCTTGAAGCCGTTGATCATGCCGACGCAGTCGTCGAACACCGCGCGGCTGGCGCAGCGGTTGAGGAAGAGCGCCTCGGCGCCGAACATCTCCGGCACCTCGGTGAGCACGGTCGTGCCGCCGGCGGCGACGAGGCGGTCGGAAAACGCGCCGACGACCGGGTTCGCGGTCAGGCCGGAGAAGCCGTCCGAGCCGCCGCACTTCAGGCCGACGCGCAGGCGCGCGAGCGGGTGCGGCGTGCGCTGGAACGGCGCGGCGTAGGCAGCGAGTTCGCCGAGGAGCCTGGCCCCCTCGGCCATCTCGTCGGGCGATTCCTGCACGGAGAGAAAGCGGTAGCGGCCGCTGTCCGCGTCGGGGAGCAGCCGGCGGAAGCTCGGCATCGTGTTGTTCTCGCAGCCGAGGCCGATGACGAGCACGGCGCCGGCGTTCGGATGCGTGGCGAGGCCGGCGAGGATCTGCTGGGTCGACGCGTGGTCGGCGCCGAGCTGCGAGCAGCCGTGCGGGTGCGAGAACGCGTGCACGCCGTCGAGACCCGCGGGCAGACCGGCGGCGCGGAGGTTGCGCGCGAGCGCCTGGGCGACCTCGTTGACGCAGCCGACGGTCGGAATGATCCAGAGCTCGTTGCGGATGCCGACGTCGCCGTTCGGCCGCGCGTAGCCGAGGAAGGAGCGGTCTGCGACGCGCGGGAGCGGCGCGGGCGGCTGCGGCGCGTAGGTGTAGTCGAGCACGCCGTCGAGATTCGTGCGGACGTTGTGCGTGTGCACCCAGGCGCCGGCGGGGATGGCCTGCGTGGCGGAGCCGATGGGCTGGCCGAACTTTCGCACCGGCTCACCGGCGCCGAGCGCGACGCGGGCGAACTTGTGGCCGCACGGGATGTCGGCTGCGAGCGTCACGGTCGCGCCACCGGCGTCGACCGTCGTGCCGGCGGCAAGGCGGCGAAGCGCGATGGCGACGTTGTCGGCCGGGTGGATGAGCAGGACGCCGGAGTTCATGCGCGGGATCTCAGGAGCGCGGCGTGTCGACGACGAGCTTCTTCAGCGTCTCGCGCATGCCGAGACTGGCGATGCGCTCGAGGGAAACGGCGACCGAGAAGGTCAGGCCGGGCACCTGGTTGAGATCGCGGCCCCAGAACTGGGTTTGCGCGAGCGCGTTCTTGGTGAACTCGAAACGGTCGCCCGTCTCCTCGACCAGCGCCCACTCGCGGACAAAGAAGTCGAGCACGGCCTCGTCGTCGCGGATCGGGTATCTCTCGTCGCCGCGGCGGCCGAGGACGCGGCCGTCCGGCTCGCGGTGGCCGCGGTAGAACCAGAGCAGGGCCGCGAGCGAAAACGACAGCAGCGGCGGCACGCTGCGCTTGGCCACGACGGCGTCGAGCAGCGACGGCAGCACGCGGACCTTCCACTTCGAGACGGAGTTCAGCGAGATGGAGAGCAGCTCATGGCGGACGAAGGGATTGCGGAAGCGCTCCAGCACGGCCTCGGCGTAGGCGCGGCGCTCCTCGGCCGGTTGCGCCAGGCAGGGCACGATCTCGTCGAACACCAGGCGGTAGACGAAGGCGGCGGTGAGTTCGTCGTCCATCATCTCCTTCACCGTGGTCGCGCCAGCGACGAAGGCCGCGAGCACCGAGCCGGTGTGGGCGCCGTTCAGCACGCGGACCTTGCGGCTGCGGTAGGGCGTGAGGTCGTCGGTCCACACGACGTTGAGCCCGGCGCGCGCGAAGGGCAGCTCGGCCTCGAGCTCGCGCGGACCCTCGATGACCCAGAGGTGGAAGTGCTCGGAGGCGACGAGGAGGTTGTCGCGGTAGGACAGCTTCGCCGCGAGCGCGTCGGCCTCGGCCTTCGGGTAACCCGGGACGATGCGGTCGACGAGCGTGTTGAGGAAGACGTTGGCCTCGCCCAGCCACTGCGTGAACTCCGCCGGCAGGCCCCAGGCCTGCGCGTGGCGCAGCACGCACTCGCGCAGCTGCGTGCCGTTCCTCTCGATCAGCTCGCAGGGCACGAAGACCAGGCCGCGCTCCGGGTGGCCGCGCACGGCCCGGAAGCGCGCGTAGAGCAGCGTGGCGATCTTCGCCGGAAACGACTCGGGGCAGCGCGCCGGATCGAACGCCTCGGCCGAATACGCGATGCCGGCCTCCGTGGTGTTGGAGAGGACGAAGCGCAGGTCGTTGCCCTCGAAGGTGGCGACGAGTTCCGCCCAGCTCGCGTAGGGATCGAGCGCGCGGCGGACGGCGGTGACGACGCGCGGCGACTCGACGACCTGGCCGTTCTCCGTGCCGCGCACGAGCACGGTGTAGAGGCCGTCCTGGGCGTTGAGCTGGGCGGCGAGGCCCTGGCGGATCGGCTGCACGACGAGCACCTGACTCTGGAGCAGGCCGCGGCCGTTGAGCTCGTCGATCATCCAGTCCGCGAAGGCGCGGAGGAAGTTGCCCTCGCCGAACTGCACGATGCGTTCGGGGAACGTCGCGAGCGGGCCGCAGGCCACGCCGGCCGGCAGCGCGGAGGTCTTCGTGAGGAGGGAGCGGGTGAGAGTCGTCATGGGTGCGGACGCGCGGGCGTCCGCGCCGCCACTACGACGCAAGCGGCCGCGCCCGACGATGCGCCGCGGTGTCATCGCGCCGGGTTTCACGCCGGCGCGCGCGCGGCGGGCTTCGCGCTAATGACTCGCGTCATGACGAGCGATTCGCAAGCGATGCAAAGCGAGCGCGCGCGCGCCGCGCTATGCTGGTTTCTTTTCGTGCACGGCAGCGCTCAGCGGGAGGCCGCCGCCCGGGCCGGCGGAAGCGCGAGGTTCTCCAGCGCGATCAAGCGGTGCAACTCGCCCAGCGCCTCCTCGTGGCCGACCGCCTGGAGGAACGCCCACGCGGCCAGCGTGCGCCGATAGAAGAGCGTTCGCTCCGCCGCGATCTGAGCCGACAGCGGGCGCGGCCCGCCGAAATGCGGCCCGCGCGGCTTCAGGCGCGCGCCGGCGGCCTTGATCGCGGCGTCCGGGGACGCGCTGGCCCACGCGGCGATCGTCGCGCGCCGCTCGGCGGCCCAGCGCGCGACCGCCTCGGCCTTGGCGGGATCCTTTTCAGCGGGGATCGCGGAGCCGGACTGCCAGAAGATGTCGTTGAGCATCGGATTCTGCCAGCCGCGCGGAAACATCACGTCCCGGCCGCGATCCTCCTGGGCGAGCAGGTATTTCTCGAACGCCAGCGCGGGGCCCTTCAGTCCGGCGACCGTGCCGGCTGCGACGGCGGCCTTCCACGCGGGACGCACGACATTCTTCCACTCCTGCGCGAGCGGCGAGGCCGGCTGGGAGGAGGCCACCGGCGCGGACGGGCGCCCGCTGCCGGTGCCGCGCGCGCCTTCCAGGGCCGCCCGGTTGCCGTGGCCGACGAGCGCGACCAGGGACGAATTCTGTTCGCCCATCCGCTGGATGAACGCGGCGAACTCCGCGCGCCGCGCCGCGAATTCGGCGCCCGGCCCGTCGGCCAGGCCGGCGTCGACCGCGCGCGCATAGGCGTCGGCCGCCGCGCGCACGGCGGGCGTCAGGCTTTGCTCCGCGGCCAGGCGCTCGATCAGTGCGGCCCAGCGCTCGAGGTATTGCTCGGACGTCCGGCGGGGCTTGTCGATCGTCTGGTCGGCGAGCACCGCCTCGCGGTGTGCCGCCGCGAACGACGGCAGTTCCGGCCGCGTGCGGGCGCCGCTGAAAAGATCGAGGCCGAGCAGCGCCTCCGGCACGTAGCGTTCGTAGCCGGCCCACTTGTCCGGATCGGGATCGGGGTCGCAGCCGGCCGCGAGCGAGTCCTCGTCCGTCGCCGTGAAACCGGCCACGCGCGGCAGCGGGGCGGCCTCCACCGGCGCCGCCCAATCCGGCACCACCCCGCTGAACCAGGCCAGATCCGGCTGCATTTCGCGCGGAACGCCGAGGTGATGAAAGCCGCCCGAGTGGCACTGCGTCATGCAGAACACGACGCGCCCGCGGCCGAGCCCGGCCGCCAGCACGGCCTGCAGTTCGGAGACACTGAGCTCCTCGGCTGTGTCCGTGCGCCAGCCGCGCGGCGGCGTCGGCTTCATCTGCCAGAGGGTGACGAGGCTCTCGCGCGCGCCGTCCTTCTGCTGGGTGCCGTGATCGCCGACGAAGAGGTAAAGCGTGCCGCCGTCGCGCACCGCGGGCAGCACCTCGTCGCGCAGCGCGCCGAGGAAACTCGCCTTGTCCGCCGGCCGGTTGCGCGGGAGCACGCCGGGCAGCCACGACTCCAGGATCAGGCCGTCCTGCTTCACCTGCTGGCGCACATCGGAGAACACCGGCGGCTGCCCCTCGCGGTTGCCGGCGCCGAAGAAGACCCACACGGAATCCGCCGGATAGCGCGCGAGCAGGAACGCGCTCAGCGCGCGCGCCTGGAGGTATTGCGAGTAGTTGTTCGTCAGCGGCGTGCCGCCGCCGGAGAACACGACGAAGGCGTCGCGCGCCCACGCGGACGCCGTCAGCAGGAACAACAGGGCGAACCAGCGGGCGAACGGCGCGCGGAATTTCATGCGCGCATTCTTCACGGCCCGCCCCGCCCGGCGATCAGCGAGTTTTGGGCAAAGGGACCAAACGGCGCCGCTCACGGCCCGTCGATCCACACGCCGACGTCGTGGACGCGGTGGAAGTCGGGCGACCACTCCGGGATCGGCGCGAGGTTCCAGCGCCAGGTGCGGTCGGGCGGACGCAGGCCGAAGCGGGTGTAGAGCGTGTCGGTCTTGCGGACGGTCACGCCGTCGGGCGCGAGGTCGAGCCGCGCGGCGTCGACCAGCAGGACGCGCACCGCGCCGCGGCGCTCGGCCAGCCAGTCGAGGTGGCGGCGGGCGGCGACCTTGGCGCAGCGCTCGGGCAGGCCCTTGTCCTTCTCCGCCGCGGGCAGCGAGTGCGCGGGCACGAGGCCGAGCTGGGAGAGGCAGTTGGCCGAGACGACGAAATCCGGCTCGCCGCCCGGCGGCGGCCCGGGGTCGGCCGTGGCGAAAAGCTTCGGCGCGTCCACGGCGGCGATCACGTCGCGCACCTCCGCGAGGCGGACCAGCGCGCCGGTGGCGTCCCAGCGCTCGCAGCGGACGCGACCCGTCAGGCGCCTCGCCCAGTCCTTGGCGGTCGCGCTGACGACGATGTCGGCGAGCGTGACCTGCGCGAAGCGCTCGGCCAGTTCCGCTACGGGCACGTCGAGGCAGTCTCCCGCGCCGATCACGAGCGCGCGCTCGCGGCGGGCGCAGCGTTCTGTCGCCGCTAGGATCGCCTCGCGGCTCGCCCGCAGGTGCGGCGCCCAGGCCGCGCGCACGCGGGCGTGGCGGCTGGCGATGGCGAAATGCTCGCGCGTCAGCCCCAGGCGCTGCGCCCAGCGCGGCGAGTCGGTGCGGAGGCGTTTCCAGAGGGAAGCGAGCATGGGAGCGAGAATCGTGGAGGGCGGGGTCTCCTGACCCCGCCGTGGTGCGGACATCCTGCCACGTTCGCGGCGGGGTCGGGAGACCCCGCCCTACATCACTTCAGATACTCCGCCAGCCAGGCGAAGATTTCCTTGTGCCAGAGTTCGCTGTTCTGCGGCTTGAGCACCCAGTGGCCCTCGTCGGGGAACATGATGAGCTTCGAGGGCACGCCCCGGCGCTGGAGCGTGGTGAAGAGCTCCATGCCCTGGTTGATCGGCACGCGGAAATCGTGCTCGTTGTGGATGATCAGATTCGGGGTCTTGAAGGCCGCGGCGAACTTGTGCGGCGAGAACTTGTCCGCGTCGGCCGTCTCCCACGGGATGCCGTGCTCCCACTCGTCGAACCACACCTCCTCGGTCGTGCCATACATGCTGGAGAGGTTGAACACGCCGCAGTGCGTGATGAGCGTGCGGAAGCGGTCGGTGTGGCCCTGGAACCAGTTCATCATGTAGCCGCCGTAGCTGGCACCCGCGGCGGCGGCACGCTTGGCGTCGATGAACGGCTGTTTTTCCAGCCAGTCCATGCAGGCCATGAGGTCGGTGTAGACCTTGCCGCCCCAGTCGCGCGAGATCTCGTCGGTGAACTTCTGGCCGAAGCCGGTCGAGCCGCGCGGATTCGGCAGCGCGAGCACATAGCCCTGCGCCGCCCAGATCTGCGGATTCCAGCGCGTGCTCCACGCGTCCATCCACGCGCCCTGCGGGCCGCCGTGCACCCAGAACACCAGCGGGTATTTCTTCGCCGGGTCGAAGCCCGGCGGCTTGAGCAGCCACATCTGCACCGGCGTGCCGCCGGCGCCGGCCACGGTGACGGATTCGAGGCGGTTCATCGCGATGCCGGCGAGCCGCGCGTCGTTGGCGTGGCTGAGGAGGCGCGGAGCGACCGCATCGGCGGCGCCGGCGAGGTTCATCGCCGCGACCTCCGCGGGCCGCGTGGCGCTGGCCTGCGTGAACGCCAGCACGCCGCCGTCGGCCGTGATGCTGAGGCTGCCGATAACGCCGCCGCCGCTCGTGATGCGCGTCGGCGCGGCGCCGCCCTGCACGTCGAGCGACCACACCGGCTCGACGCCGGCGTCTTCCGCGGTGAAGTAGAGTTTCCGGCCGTCCGGCGCCCAGACGAACGCCTCGGCGGAGCGGTCCCATGTTTGCGTGAGGCGGCGCGACTGGCCGGTGGCGAGGTCGAGCACCTTCAGCTCCCAGCGGTCGGCCTCGAAGCCGCTGCGCTCCTGCGCGCGGTAGGCGAGCGACTTGCCGTCGGGCGAGAAGCGCGGGTAACCCTCCGCGCCGGGCGCGCTGGTGAGGCGGCGGCGCTGGAGCGTGGCGAGGTCGACGAGCCAGATGTCGTGATTGGTGCTCCAGGCCTGCGTGCGCGTCGGCAGCGGCGGCGCGGTGAACGCGAGGAACTTGCCGTCGGGCGAGAACGCGAACTCGTCGCCGGCGCTGAAGGTGTCGGAGGTCGGCACGGCGTCGTTCTCGCCGGGCGTGACGTTGCGCGGCTCGCCGACGGCGGCGCCGTCCTGCACCGCGACGACGAAGAGTTGCTGGCGCTTGTCCTCGACCCACGAATCCCAGTGGCGGTAGAGCAGCTGCGTGGCGATGTGGGCCTTGACCTTGCTCTTCTCGCGCGCGTCGAGCTTCTCCCGGTTCAATTTGTCCGCCTCGGCGAAGGGTTTCTCGGAAAACTCCGGAAACACCTCCGAGACGAACGCGATCTGGTTGCCCTGCGCGGACCACACGGGCGAGGTCGCGCCGGTGGCGAGCGAGGTGACCTGCCGCGCCTCGCCGCCGTCGGCCGGAAGCACGAAGACCTGGTAGTCGTCGCCGACGCGGTTCGACTCGAAGGCGATCCACTTACCGTCGGGCGACCAGCGCGGGTGGCGCTCGTTCTTCGACGTCGAGGTCAGCGCGCGCACGGCGCCGCCGGTGGTGTCGGCGATCCAGAGGTCCGACTGCGTGCGGTTTTCCGCGAAGAGCACCTCCGTCACGACGTAGACGACGTGGCGGCCATCGGGGAGATCTGCGGATCGGACACGCGCTTGAGCTTGAACATGTCGTCGAGCGAGAGCGGGCGCAGGTCCGCGGCGGCGGCGGCCGCCGCCAGGGCGATGAACGTGACACACAGGGCGGCGCAGCGGCCGCGAACGAGGGAGCGAAGCATAGGGGAGCCGCGAACGTAGCGAGGACGCGTCATAAGGAAAGCGTCCGTTTTGCCGCCCGAAATCACCCCGCCGGGGCCGGGCGCGGGCGCGACGCCGCTTGTCAGACCGTCCGACCTCTGTCTTCTGTCCTCAGCTCTCCGCTCCCATGCCCGCCCTGCTCTACACCGTTCGCGCCACCTGCAAGGATCTCCCGCAACGCGGCCGTTTTCTCTCCTGGCTAACGCCCGACCACGTCGCCGAGGTCATGGCCGGCGGCGCCACGTCCGTGCGCATCGTGTTGCCCGAACGCGAAAGCGACGCCGCGCCGGCGGTGGTCGAGACGCAATACGTGTTTCCCTCGCGCAAGGCCTTCGACGCCTACGTGCGCGACCATGCGCCGCGCCTGCGCGCGGACGGTCTGAAGCACTTCCCGCCCGAGAGCGGCGTCACCTACGCGCGCCAGGTGGCGGAGATCGCCACCGAGCTGGGCGGCGAGTGACCACCCCGTCGCGACGATCCCGGACAGACGCGCGCCAGCCGTTGTAGGGCGGGGTCGGGAGACCCCGCCACGAGAACGGTGTCGCAGGCCAAGGACGGCGGGGTCGGGAGACCCCGCCCTACAGCGCGATCCCGCGCCGCCTAGAAGCGGTAGCTGGCCGTCACGCCG
Organism: Oleiharenicola sp. Vm1; assembly: GCF_047777955.1. Taxonomy (GTDB): domain Bacteria; phylum Verrucomicrobiota; class Verrucomicrobiia; order Opitutales; family Opitutaceae; genus Didemnitutus. Next base: position 1,022,155 of record NZ_CP180537.1, on the reverse strand, counting down.
ATCTGGCGCGGGTCGGCGCGATCCTCGTAGCGGGTCTCGATGTAGTCGGGATCCGCGTTGCCGAAGAAATAGACGCGCTTGTCGTAGGTTTCATCGAGGAGGTTCTTGGCCCAGAGGGTGAGCGTCCATTCGCGCCAGGCGTAGCCGAGGCTGGCGTTGACGACGTGGAAGGCGCGGCGCGCCTCGTTCTGGTTGTTGGAGTCGAATTGCTCCGCGCGGCCGACGAGCTCGGCGCTGGCGAAGAAGCCCGCCGCGGCACCGTAGCGCGTGCCGAGCGTGTAGCCGTAGTGCGGGGTGTTGGCGAGGTCGCGACCGCCGCCGGGGTTGCCGTTGGCGAGGGTGAAGCGATCCAGCTCGGAGCGCATGAGCGCGAGCGAGCCGCGGACGGTCCAGTCGCGCGCGAGCGCGTAGGCGCCGGCGGCCTCGAGGCCGGCGACGTGCGCGGCGTCGCCATTGTCGGTGAAGAAGCGGTAGTTGCCGCCGAACCCGGCGGAGTCGCGCACCTGGGTGTGGCGGCGCGCGAGGTAGAAGGCGGTGACCTCGCCGGTGAGGCGGCGCTCGAGCCAGTGGCCGCGCAGGCCGGCCTCCCAGTTCCACAGCGTCTCGGTGCCGTAGGTGAGCGGATCGGCGCCGACGTCGATGCGGGCGTCGACGTTGATGCCGCCGGCCTTGTAGCCGCGGGTGAGCGAGGCGAAGGCGAGAGCGTGCGCGTCGAGGTCGTGCTCGAGGGTGATCTTGCCGCCGAACAGCGTGTCGCGGAACGCCGGTTGCACCGTGACCGGGGCGCGCCAGTTGCCGGACCATTTCTCGTAGCGCGTCTTCAATCCGTCGCCGCTGAGCTTGATGCGCTCGGTGCGCAGGCCGACGACGAGGCGCGTCGCGGGGAGAGGTCGTGCTGCAGCTGGCCGAAGAGCGCGGCGTTCTTCGCGCGGTAGGTGGTCTTCAGGCCGCGCAGGTCCCACGGATCCTCGTCGGTGTAGCGCGTCCATTCGCCGACGTCGGAATAGAACACGCCGGCGGTCCAGCGGTCGATCGCGCTCAGCGCGTGGCCGGGCTCGGAGTCGAGGCGCAGCTCCTGGTTCACGACCCAGCGCGAGCGGTGCAGGTCGGAGAAACCCATGTAGGAGGCGGCAGTCCAGTCATCGTCGTAGGCGTAGCGCGAACGCGTGCGGGCGACGCTCGTCACGGTGGTGAGGCGCGCGCCGTCAAGGCCGCGGTAGGTGCCGCGCAGGCTGCCGGCGAGCGAGCGCTGCTCGTCGCGGCCGGGCTGGTCGCTGTAGGTCAGGCGGCCGTTGTTATCGAGGGCGAACTCGTCGTAGCCGTTGTCGAAGTCGGCGGCGAAGAGCGCGGCGTCCCAGCGCCAGAGGTCGTTCGGGTTCCAGGTGAGGCGCAGGCGCGCGGTGGTCTCGTCGCGGGCGTTGGTGTCGGCGTTGAGCGTGACGTTGCGGCGGAAACCGTCCGCGCGCGTCTGCTGCACGGCGAGGCGCGCCATGAGCTCCTCCGGCTGCGCCGCGAGGAGCGGGCCGCTGATCGCGAACGCGCCGCTGCGGAGGTCGTCGCCGCCCACGGTGGCCTCGGCGGAGCCGGTCCAGACGGGCGTGGGGGCGTTGGTCACGAGGCGGACGAGGCCGCCGGCAGCGTTGGCGCCGAAGGCGCCGGCCTGCGGACCGCGGAGCACCTCGACCTGTTGCACATCGAAGGTGCTGGCGACGGTGCCGAGGCCGGTGAAGTCGAAGTCGTCGACGAGGAAGCGCACGGCCGAGTCCGGCGTCTCGCCCTCGAACTGCGAGTTCTCGCCGATGCCGCGGATCTGGAAGTAGCGCGGGCGCGACGTGCCGCCGGTGTAGGTGAGGTTCGGGATCTGGTCGACCAGGTCGCCGAAGTGGCGGACGACGCCGGTGCGCAGGGCGTCGGCGTCGTAGACGGAGACGCTGGCGGGGATTTGCGCCAGGGGCGATTGCCAGAGGTCGGCGGTGACGCGGAGCGGCTCGAGTTTGACCGGCGGCGCGTCGGCGGCGGGCGCGCCCGCGGTCTGGGCCCGGGCGACGGCGAGCGCCGTCAGCGCGAGGGTGATGGAGGTGATTCGTGTCGGGAGTTGCATCGGTTGATGCCCGGACCGAATCGGACTCCCGTTGAAGGGGCGCCGCTCCGGCGCCACCTGGCGCGTTCGCGAGCGCCTGCTGTTTCCTTCGTCGGCATGATCCGTTCAGGTTCCAAGGGTCGAGCGGCCGTTCGCACCGCAATCTCAGCCTTCCGCGGAAGACACCCCTACAGGCAACGCGCAACGAAACGCCCGCCGCCCGGCCGTGCAAGCCCAAGTTCGGTTATGACCGGTCGGGACCGACCCCGGACGGGGCCGGCGGAGCGATGCCGGGCCGGCATGACAGCGAGAGGGAGGAAGCATTTCCCGCCGCCCGCGGCCGGCGCTAGACTGGTCGCCCCATGACCACGAGCGATTCCCCGCGGCATCCCTCCCGTCCCCTGAAACGGTCGGGCACGCTCGCCGTCCACACGCTGCTGAGCCTGGCGCGCCAGCGGGTGGGCTTCGACGCCGAGCGCTGCCGGCTGGTGATCGAGCATCTCGACACCAGCGCGCTCCTGCGCAGCGCGGTGCACCAGGCGCTCGAGCCGCTGCGGCTGAGCGAGCTCCAGCTCGGCGTGCTGCTCGTGCTCTTCAGCCTCGAACCGGCGCCGGCCGGCGCGGCCGACCTCGCCCTGCACGCGGGCGTCTCGCGCGCCGCGATCGCCGAGGCGCTCGACCATCTCTCCGCCCGGAAGCTCGTCGCGCGCGCCCGCGGGCCGCACGACCGCCGCACCGTGCTCGTGCGGCTGACCGTCAGCGGCCGCGCGCTGGTCGAGCCGGCGGCGCTCCGGCTCGTGCGCCTGCTGCACGAGCTCACGCGCTTCGTCGACACCCGCGCGCGCGACGCGCTCCTGAGCGGCTACGCGCTGCTCCAGGAAGGCGCCGTCACTCTCGAAACCTGATCCTCCCCTCTCGTGCATGAAAAAGACCACCCTCCTCGTCGCGTTGATCGCCGCCGCCGTGTTTGGCGCGATCTTCGGGTATAAATTCCTCGTCGTCCGCCGGACGATGGCCGCCATGGCCGCCGCCAAGCCGCCACCGGTGACGGTCAGCACCGCCGTCGTGCGGGCGGAGGCGTGGCCGAACACGATCAACGCCGTCGGCTCGCTCAAGACCCACCGCGGCATCGTGGTGAAAACCGAGACCGAGGGCCTCGTCCGCGAGGTCGTCGCCACCTCCGGCAGCGCCGTCGACCAGGGCGCGGTGCTGGTGCAGGTCGACACCTCGGTCGAGGACGCCCAGCTCTCCGGCCTCGAGGCGCAGGCGCGCCTGGCCGAGATCAACGTCGGCCGGGCCCGCGAGCTGCGCGCCAACGGCACCAACACCCAGACCGAGCTCGACACCGCCGAGACCACCCTCCAGCAGACCCGCTCCGCCGTCGCGCAGCTGAAGGCCACGATCGCGAAGAAGCGCATCGTCGCGCCCTTCGCCGGCCGGCTCGGCATCGTGCAGGTCTACCCCGGCCAGTTCCTCAGCAAGGGCGACGCCATCGCCGTGCTCGAGTCGATCGACCCGATCCACGTCGATTTCTCCCTGCCGCAGCAGGAAATCTCCCGCCTCGCCGTCGACCAGCCCGTCCGGCTCACCGTCGACGCCTACCCGGGCGAGTCGTTCGAGGGGAAGATCACCGCGCTCAGTCCGCGCGTGAACGACGCCACCCGCAACCTCGACGTCCGCGCCACGCTCCCCAACCGCGGCGAGAAGCTCCGCCCCGGCATGTTCGCCCGGGTCGAGGTCGTCCTGCCCGCGCAGGAGCGCGCGCTCGTGATCCCGGCCGCCGCCGTGGTCTACAACCCCTACGGGGAAACGGTCTACGTCGTCGCCGCCAACGTCGCCCAGCAGCGCTTCATCAAGACCGGCGGCACGCGCGGCGACCTCACCCGCGTGCGCACCGGCCTCCAGGCGGGCGACGTGATCGTCACCTCCGGCCAGATCAAGCTGCGTAACGACAGCGCGGTGCGGGTCGACAACTCCCTCGCCCCCGACGCCAGCGCCGCGCCGCAACCCAACGAAAGCTGAGCGAAGGCCGCCATGCGCTTCACCGATCTCTTCATCCGCCGTCCCATCCTCGCGACGGTGGTCAACCTCTTCCTCCTGCTCGGCGGCTGGCTGGCCTTCAAGGCCATGGTCGTCCGCCAATACCCGCAGACCAACAACGCGGTCGTGAAGGTCACCACGACCTACCCCGGCGCCAGCGCCGACCTCATCCGCGGCTACATCACCACGCCGCTCGAGCGCGAAATCGCCTCGGCCGACGGCATCGACTACGTCGAGTCCGTCAGCGCGCCCAACGTCTCGATCATCACGGCCAAGCTGCGCCTCAACTACGACCCGAACGACGCGCTCACCCAGATCACCTCGAAGGTGAACCGCGTGCGCAGCGAGCTGCCCGCCGCCGCCGAGGACCCGGTCTTCGACGTCGCCGTCGGCGAGACCACCGCGTCGATGTATCTGAGCTTCTCCAGCGACAGCCTCGCCGCCAACCAGATCACCGACTACGTCGTGCGCGTCGTGCAGCCCAAGCTCTCCACCGTCGAGGGCGTGCAGAAGGTCGAGGTGCTCGGCGGCCGCACTTTCGCCATGCGCATCTGGCTGAAGGACGACCGCATGGCCGCGCTCGGCCTCAGCCCCTCCGCCGTGCGCGCCAAGCTCGCCGCCCAGAACTACCTCTCCGCCGTCGGCCAGACCAAGGGCGCGATGATCACCGTCAATCTCACCGCCAAGACCGACCTGCACACCGCGGAGGAATTCCGCCAGATCGTCGTGGCGGAGAAGGACGGCCGCATCGTGCGCCTCGGCGACATCGCCAACGTCGAGCTCGGCGCCGAGGACTACAGCTCGAAGCTCACCTTCAACGGCAACGTCGCCACCGGCATGAGCATCAGCGTCCTGCCCACCGCCAACTCCATCGACGTCATCAAGCGCGTGCGCGCCGTCTGGCCCGAGCTCGTGGCCCAGTTCCCGGCCGGCCTGAAGGGCGGCATCCTCTACGACGCCACGGAGTTCATCAACGCGTCCATCACCGAGGTCATCGAGACGCTGCTCGAGGCGATGCTGATCGTGATCGTCGTCATCTATCTCTTCCTCGGCTCGTTCCGCTCCGTCGTCATCCCCATCGTGGCCATCCCGCTCTCGCTCGTCGGCTGCGGCATGCTGATGATCGCGCTGGGCTTCTCGATCAACCTCCTGACGCTCCTCGCCATGGTGCTCGCGATCGGCCTGGTGGTCGACGACGCCATCGTGGTGGTCGAGAACATCCACCGCCACATCGAGGAGGGCCTCCCGCCGGTCGACGCCGCGCTCAAGGGCGCGCACGAGCTCGTCGGCCCGGTCATCGCCATGACCATCACGCTGGCCGCGGTCTACGCGCCGATCGGCCTGCAGTCGGGCGTCACCGGCGCGCTCTTCCGCGAGTTCGCCTTCACCCTCGCCGGCTCCGTGCTGGTGTCGGGCTTCGTCGCGCTGACGCTCTCGCCCATGCTCAGCTCGCGCCTGCTGCGCCACAACCCGAACCCGAACGGCATCGAGCACTTCCTCGACACGAGCTTCGAGAAGCTCCGCGGCGCCTACGAGCGCTTCCTCGACCACGTGCTGGACAACCGTGCCGCCGTCCTGGTCGTGGCCGCGCTGATCTTCGCCAGCATCGTGCCGTTCTTCCTCCTGACCAAGAGCGAGCTCGCGCCGGCCGAGGACCGCGGCTTCGTCCTCGGCATCATCAGCGGCGCGCCCAACGCCTCGCTCGAGCAGACCGACCGCTACACCAGCGCGCTCTACCCGCTCGTGCAGAAGGAGCTGCCCGAGACCCGGATCGACTTCTCCGTCCTCGGCTTCGATCCCAGCGCCGGGCTGCCCAGCCCGTCCGGCGGCATGACCGGCCTCGTGCTCGCGCCCTGGGACCAGCGCCACCGCAGCGCCGCGGCTGTCGCCAGCCACTTCTCCGCCCTCGCCGCCGGCATCTCCGGCCTGAAGGTCGCCGCCGTGCTCCCGCCCGCGCTGCCCGGCGCCGGCAGCGGCCTGCCGGTGCAGTTCGTCGTCAGCTCGACCGCCGACCACGCGCGCGTCGTCGAGGTCGCCGACGAGCTCACCCGCCGCGCCCTGGCCAGCGGCAAGTTCGTCTACGCCGACAACGCGCTGAAATACGACATGCCCCAGACCGACATCGTCGTCGACAAGGACAAGGCCGCCATCCTCGGCATCGACATGGCCCAGCTCGGCGCCGACCTCGGCTCGATGCTCGGCGGCGGCTACGTCAACCGCTTCTCGCTCGAGGGCCGCGCCTACAAGGTCACGCCGCAGGTCACGCGCCTCTCCCGCCTCACGCCCGACCAGCTGGAGAGCTACTACGTCTCCACCGGCAAGGGCGAGCTGGTGCCGCTCTCGAGCATCGCCACGCTCCAGCCGACCACGCAGCCGCGCAATCTCGCGCGCTTCCAGCAGCTCAACTCCGCCACGCTCGGCCTCGTGCCGCGCCCCGGCCTCGCGATGGGCGAGGCGCTCGCCTGGCTGACCGGCGAGGCGAAGCAGCTCTTCCCCTCCGGCTTCAGCTACGACTTCAAGGGCGAGTCGCGGCAGTTCGTCCAGGAGGGCAGCTCGCTCATGAGCGCCTTCGCCCTCGCCATCGTCGTCATCTTCCTCGTCCTCGCCGCCCAATACGAGAGCTGGCGCGATCCGTTCATCATCATGATGGCCGTGCCGCTCTCGCTGGCGGGCGCGCTGGTGTTCCTCTTCCTCGGCGCCGCGACGCTGAACATCTACACCCAGGTCGGCCTGATCACGCTCGTCGGCCTGATCACCAAGCACGGCATCCTCATGGTCGAGTTCGCCAACCAGACCCGCGACGGGCGCGGCTGCAGCGTGCGCGCGGCGATCGAGCACGCCGCCGGCGTGCGCCTGCGCCCGATCCTGATGACCACCGCCGCGATGGTGCTCGGCGTGCTGCCGCTCGTCGTCGCCCGCGGCGCCGGCGCGGAGGCGCGCTTCAGCATGGGCCTGGTCATCGCCACCGGCATGGCGATCGGCACGCTCTTCACCCTCTTCGTGGTGCCGGTCTTCTACACCTTCATCGCCCGGCCGCCCGCGTCACCCGCCGCCCATTAAAAAGCAACCCCCGCGCACCCCCGGCTCTTGGCAACCTCCGGCGTCCGGCCTAGCGTGCCGGCGCATGGAGCTGCGCCACCTCCGCTACTTCCGCGCCGTCGCCGAGCTGCTGAACTTCAGCCGCGCCGCGGAGCAGCTGCACGTGGCGCAGCCGGCCCTCAGCCGCCAGATCCGCGCCCTCGAGGCCGAGCTGGGCACGACGCTGCTCGACCGCAACCACGTGCGCGTGCACCTGACGGACGCCGGCCGGACGTTCTACAGCCACACCTGCAAGATCCTCGCGCAGGTCGACATCGCCACCGCCTCGGTGCGCGAGGTCACCGAGGGCACCGCGGGCGAGCTCATCCTCTGCAACGACTGGCATCTCGGCGGCTGGCTCGTGCCGGCGGCGCTCCACGAGTTCCGGAAGAAGTTCCCGCGCGCCGAGGTCGTGCTGCACGACCGCAAGCTCCAGGACCAGCTCGCCCTGGTGTGCGACCGCCGCGTGCACCTCGGCTTCGCCGTCCGCGAGCTCATCGGCGGGCGCCGCGAGCTCGACCAGCTGCTGCTCTTCCGCTCGGACCTCGTCGTCGTCTTTCCCCCGGCCATCCCCTCCGCGGCCGCAAGCGCGTGCGCCTCGCCGAGCTCGCCGCGGACACCTGGATCACGGTCGACCGCCGCGAGTCGCCGCAATACGTGGCCTTCCTCAACCGCCTCTGCCGCCTGAGCGGCTTCACGCCCAAGCTCGGGCCGACCGCCTCGGCGCTCGAGGGTATCCTCGGCCGCGTGGCCAGCGGCTACGGCGTCGTGCTGCTGCCCGAATACATCGTGCCGCCGCTGCACGGCGAGCTCAGCTGGGCCGCGAGCGACTGCGCTCCGATCGAGCTCTGCGCCGTCTGGCACCGGCAGGAACAGTCCAAGCTGCTCCAGGAATTCGTCCAGGTGCTGCGGCGCCACGCCAAGGCCGATCTCCCGGCGCGGGCCGCGCGTCCGCTCGCGCCATAACGCCGCGGCATCGCACGGCGCCCCCGCAAGGTATTTCCGTCCGCCGCGCCGGCCTGCTATCCTGCGCGCGTGACCGTGGCCTCGATCGTGATTCTGGCGCTCCTGACCCTGCTCGTCGTGTGCGACGGCGGCGGCGAGTCGTCCGCGTGACGGGCTCAGTAGCCCACGGCGGCGTTGGTGCGCCGCGGGTCGGCGTAGCCGGTGTAGCTGCCGTCGGGATGGCGCTCGATGACGTTGATGCCGCCGAAGCGCCGGCCGGTGCCGGGCGCCTCGCTCCGGTCGACCTTCCACCCGAGCGCGCGCAGCGCGACGACCTCGGACTCCGGCAGCGAGCGCTCGGCCTCGACGGTGTCGTCGTCGCCGCGGCGCCAGTTGTTGTCCCAGTGCACGCGCGTGTCGCCGATGGCGTCGGCGAAGGAGCGGCGCAGGACGATGTGGTCCAGCAGCGCCTGGAGCATGGCGGTGGGGATGCGCGCGGCGCCGGGGATGCCCATGGCGAAGACCGCGCGGCCGTCGCGGAAGGCGAGCAGCGGCGAGATCGTGCTGCGCGAGCGGCGGCCGGGCGCAAGGTAGTTCAGGCTGCGCGGCTCGCTGAAGGAGAAGTTGCTCATCGAGTCGTTCATGACGACGCCCGTGCCCGGCGGCACGACGCCGGCGCCGAAGTGCAGGCTCTGCGACTGCGTGGCGCAGACGAAATTGCCCTCGGCGTCGGCCACGGCGAAGTGCGTCGTGGCGGCGGCGGTGTCGGAGGAAAAGCCGCCGTCGTCGAGCCAGGCGGCGGACTTCGCCGGCGCGGGGCGCGCGGCGCGGACCTGCGCGCGGAGCGCGGCGATGGAGTCGGGCGCGACGAGTTTCTCGAAGTTGAACCATGCCTGCGGGGCGTCGGCGATGTCGCGGTAGACCAGCGGCGAGACGACGCGCCAGGTGCGGCCGAGGAGGTCGAGGTTGTCGGCGCGGCGGAGGGGACCGCCGCCGAAATCCTGGTCCTCGAGCACCTTCAGGATCGTCAGGAAGAGCGCCGGGCCGCTCGCGGGCGGCGGAGCGGCGAGCAGGCGGTAGCCGCGGAAGTCCAGCGTCAGCGGCTCGCTCACCCGCGCCTCGTAGTGCGCGAGGTCGTCGAGCGTGATCGCACCGCCGCCGCGCGCCGAGGCGGCGACGATCGCCGCGGCGACCGGGCCGCGGTAGAAGCCGTCGCGGCCGTGGGCGGCGACGAGCTCGAGCGTGTGCGCGAGGTCGGCGTTGGCCAGGCGCGTGCCGACCGCGGGCAGTTCGCCGCCGGGCAGGTAGAGGCGCGCGATCTCGGCGTCGCCGCGGCGGAGTTTCTTCTCCTGCTCGGCGAAGAAGTCGCGCGTCTTGGGCAGGATGGTGAAGCCCTCGCGCGCGAGGCGGATGGACGGCGCGACGTCGTCGGCCCACTTGAGCCGGCCCCACTTCTCGTGCGCCAGGGCGAGGCCGGCGGCGAGCCCGGGGACGCAGACCGAGCCGTAGCCGTAGCTGCGGACCTCGTCGGGGCGCTTCACGTAGGCGGCGACGTCGACCGACGGTGCGGCGTCCATGGCGTCGAGCGCGTAGGTGCGGCCGGATTTCGCGTCGTGGTAGAGCAGCATCAGCTTGCCGCCGAGGCCGGAGCCGTAGGGCTCGGCCACGCCGAGGGCGAGCGAGACGGCGACGGCGGCGTCGATGGCGTTGCCACCGGCTTTCAGGACCTCGACGCCGGCCTGCGCGGCCTCGGGATGGCCGGCCACGACCATGCCGTGCGGCGCGGTGACGGGCTCGACGCGGACGGGGACGGCGGCGGCCGCGCCGAGCGCGGCGACGAGGAACAGGAGGCCGGGAACGAAAGACCGGCGGAGGAGGCGGAGCATGGCGGAGAACGGAGGCGGCCTATGAGCGCAGCACCTGGCGCGCGCCCTCGGCCGTGGGATCGAAGGCGCGGTCCCACTTCGCGATGACGAGCGTGGCGACGGTGTTGCCGATGAAGTTGGTGATGGCGCGCGCCTCGGACATGAAGCGGTCGACGCCGAGGATGAGCGCCATGCCCGCGACCGGCACGTGGCCGGTGGCCGAGAGCGTGGCGGCGAGGGTGATGAAGCCGCTGCCGGTGACGCCCGCCGCGCCCTTCGAGGTGAGGAGCAGCACGGCGAGCAGGCCGAGCTGGTGCCAGAGGTCGAGCGGCGTGTCGGTCGCCTGGGCGATGAAGAGCGCGGCCATGGTCAGGTAGATGCAGGTGCCGTCGAGGTTGAAGGAGTAGCCCGAGGGGACGACGATGCCGACCACCTGCGGTGCGCAGCCGGCGCGCTCCATCTTGGTCATGAGGCCGGGCAGGCCGGCCTCGGAGGACGACGTGCCGATGACGATCATCAGCTCCTCGCGGATGAACTTGAGGATTTTCCAGAGCGAGAAGCCGCCTGCGCGCGCGATGAGGCCGAGCACGACGGCGATGAAGACGATGCAGGTCAGGTAGACGCAGGCCATGAGGCCGGCGAGGGACTTGAGCGAGCCGAGCCCGTATTTGCCCACGGTGAAGGCCATGGCGCCGAACGCCGCGATCGGCGCGAGCTGGGCGACGAGGTTCACCATCATGAAAAACGCCTTCGAGACCTCGTGCAGCAGGTCGACGAGCGGGCGCGCCTTGTCGCCGAGCTTGGCGAGGGCGAAGCCGAAGAGCAGCGAGACGAGCAGCACCTGGAGGATCTCGCCCTCGACGAAGGCGCTGACGAAGGTGTTGGGGATCAGGTGCAGCGCCCAGTCGGCGAACGACATCTCCTTCGCCGCCTTGGCGTATTGCGCGACCGAGGCGGCGTCGAGCGAGGCGGCGGTGGCGTGGACGCCGGCGCCGGGCTGGAAGACGTTGGCGACGACGAGGCCGATGATGAGCGCGAGCGTGGTGGCGACCTCGAAGTAGATCAGCGCCTTGAGGCCGACGCGGCCGACCTGGCGGAGGTTGCCCATGCCGCCGATGCCGGAGACGACCGTGGTGAAGATGATCGGTCCGATCAGCATCTTGATGAGCTTGATGAACAGATCGCCGAGCGGCTTCAGGTCGGCGCCGAGCGTGGGCTGGTAGTGGCCGAGCAGGATGCCCGCGCCAATGGCGAGCAGCACCTGCACGTAGAGGTGGCGCAGATATTTCATGGGGTAGGCCGGCGGGGTCGCGGCGGGGCGGAAAAAAGCCCCGCGGGTCACGCGGGGCGAGGCAATTCCGGGTCAGCTCAGAGCTTCTTGGTGAGCTGGACGGACCACGAGAGGCCGCGGGCCATGAGGTTGTAGACGGAGGGGTCGTAGCCGCGGGAATCGGCGGAGAGCGGCGGGACGCGGTCGAAGAGGTTCACGACGCCGACGCGGATGGTGGTGTCGTTGGTCCACTTGTTCTTCGTCTTGAGGCGATACGAGACGTAGGCGTTGGTCATGATCGAATCGCGGACCTTGTAGCGGTAGGTGGTGGTGCCGTTGGAGGAGACGGGCACGATGTAGGTCGGCGAACCGAGCGACTCCCAGGTCGCCTGGGTGGTGGTGGCGTTCACGTCGGTGTAGGTGCCGGTGTAGTAGCCGGCGAGGCCGGCGCCCCACTGGTTGCGGCGCCAGGTGAGCGAGGCGTTGCCGCGCCACTTGGGCGTGGCGCCGCCGACGTTCGAGGTGTTCGAGTCGCGCAGGTCGACGCGCGGGCCGGTGGCGGAGTTGTAGGCGTGGAAGTCGTTCAGGTAGGTCCAGGTGGTGTTGAACGTGAAGTTGCCGATCGACCACTTCGGAAAGCGGTAGCTGAGGTCGAAGTCGAAGCCGTTCACGAACTCGGAGGCCTTGTTGAAGTAAGTCGTGCGCAGGATATCGATGGCGCCGACGACCGCGCGCTGGTTGCCCGGGGTGCGCGAGGCGTTGTAGGCGGCGAAGAAGTCGCGGTCGGCCTGCGTGACGGGCAGGCGGACGACGGCGGGGTCGCCCTGGTAGTTCGCGGTGCCGGAGCCGAGGTCGATGGCGTTGATGTTCTGGCCGGCGGCGAGGGCGGCCTGGGTGGCGGCGAGCAGCGCGGCGGTGTCGTCGGCGATGGAGCCGGAGGAGGCGATGACGTTGCTCTGGCGGATTTCCCAGTAGTCGACGCCGAGCGAGAGGCCCTTGACGAAGGGGACGTCGACGACGACGCCGGCGGACTTGCCCTTGGCCTCCTCGGGCTGAAGGTTCGGGTTGCCGGAGGCGATGCTGCGGCGGTTGGACGGACCGTCGGTCGGCAGGCCGGTGACGGTGCTGCGGTAGGTGTCGGTGCTGCCGGTGACGGTGCGGATGAGGGTGCCGGTGAAGAGCTGCGCGAGGTTGGGCGCGTGGAAGCCCTCGTTGTAGGAGCCGCGGACCATCATCCAGCGCACAGGCTGCCAGCTGACGCCGAACTTCGGCTTCGTGGTGTCGCCGAAGTCGGTGTAGCTCTCGTGGCGGGCGGAAGCGGTGAGCTCGAGCGATTCGACCAGCGGGAGCTTGAACTTCCGGCCGACGAGCGGGATCACGGTCTCGGCGTAGGCGGCGGTGACGTGGCGGTTGCCGTGGGTGTCGGAATTGGGCGAGAAGCCGAGGAAGTCGTTTGCGGCCGGATCGAGGCCGGAGTCCGGCGGGTTGAGGCCGGCGTAGGGCGGACGGAAGTCGTCGTAGACCTCGCGGCGATACTCGCCGCCGACGGCGAGGCCGATGGTGTTGCCGCCCCAGAGATCGATCACGTCGCCGCTGGCCCGGGCGTCCCAGCTGCCGAGCTTGGTGATGCCCTCGCGGATGAACTGCGAGCGGAAGGTCTTCTGCACGCTCTCGGGATTCTGGTAGTCGCCGGTGACGACGAGCGTGCCGTTCTGGACGGCGAAGGTGCGGGTGAAGGGATTGAAGGCCAGGGCGGGATCAGTCTGGTTGATGGCGGCGATGAGCAGGCTCTTTCTCGACGGGCCGGCCTCGTCGTCCTTCACGCGCGACTCGCCGTAGAGCAGCGCGGATTCCCACGACCACGAGCCGGAGAGCTTGCCGCGCAGGCCGGCGACGCCGCGGTAGACGGTGTTGTCGACGGTGGACGTGCGGGTGGCGAGGTCGGTGAGGCGCTTGTTGCTGATGAGGACGGCGGCGGGCGTGCCGGTGAGGCGGGCGGAGCCGTCGGCGTTGGGCGCGCCGGTGGGCGACCAGTAGCGCGTGCCGAACGGGTTGTAGGGGTTCGTGGCGGGCACGATGATGTTGCCGTCGGTCGAGGCGGTGATGCCGTCCGGCTCGCGGTAGGTGACGGAGTGCGCGCGGTAGAAGTTGAAGTCGGCGAAGGCGGTGAGGTTCTCGCGCAGGTCGTATTCGCCGGCGGCAAAGACGTTGGCGCGCTTCGACTCGGGCTGGAGGACGCGGTAGGTGTTGTTGTTCCAGTAGTAGGTGCCGGTGATGCCGGCGCGGCTCGGGGTCGTGGTCTGGAAACCGACGCCGGTGGCGGTCGGCACGAGGAAGAACTGGCCGGAAGTCGCGGCCAGCGTCGACGGGATGCCGGCGGTGCGGCCGGCGGTGAAGACGCCGCTGCTGTTCACGGTGCCGAGGGTGTAGTTGCCGTATTCGCTGGTGGCCGAGCGGGCGTTGAAGGTGGTGTTGGTGGAGACGTTCCACGGCGCGGGGGCGCGGTAGCTCATGTCCGCCTCGGCCATGAACGCGCGGTCGCGCGCGTAGGTCGCATCGCGCTGGTAGAGGTCGACCGTGACGATGCCGCGGCCCTTGCCGCCGGCGAAGTCGAAGCCGTGGGTGAGCGCCACGCGGGCGTCGGCGCCGTCGCCGTAGCGGGTCTCGCCGTAGCGGAGCTGCAGCTCGGTGCCGCGATACTCGCGGCGCATGATGTAGTTCACGACGCCGGCGACGGCATCGGTGCCGTAGATGGAGGAGGCGCCGTCGCGCAGGACGTCGATGCGCTCGATGCCGCGGTTGGGGAGGATATTGACGTTGGTGGTGAGGGTCGGGACGCCGGCCTCGGACTGCGAGATCGGGTGCGGCGGCAGGCGGCGGCCGTTGAGAAGGATGAGGGTGTTGCTCGAGGGCAGGCCGCGAAGGGAGCTGGAGGAGTTGTCACCGCGAGCGGTGGCGCCGAGCGTGGCGGTCTCGTTGCCCGGCAGGCCGGTGATCTGCGGCAGGGAGATGAGCAGGTCGGCGGGCTGCGCGGCGTCGCGCACCTCCATCGCTTCGCGATCGATGACGGTGACGGGGAGCGTCTTTTCCTGGTCGAGGCGCTTCAGGTTCGAGCCGGTGACGATGTATTGGTCGAGCTTCACGGGCTGCTCCTCGCCCGGGACGGCCGGGGCGGGCGCGGCGGTCTGGGCGAAGGCGAGCGGAGCGAGCGCGAGCCACGCCGGGAGGGCGGCGAGGCGGAGGGTGCGCGGGACGTGGTTCATGGGCTGGGGGTGTTGGGTGGCTAGGGTCAGTTCGGAAAAAGCAGGCGCGCGGCGTAGGGGGCCATGCCCTTGTTGTTGTGGGCGACGTTGGGCGCGATGGACAGCATCCAGTGGAACGGCGTGTCGAGCGCGGCGGCGGCGGCCTTGGCGCGGTTGAAGAAGAACTGGCCGCGGGCGAAGCGGTAGGGCCCCTGCTCGTCGGCCTCGGGGGAATGGCGCAGCGCGGGGTGCTTGGCGTCGGTGTCGGCGTCGCCCAGCAGCACGTTGAAGGGGAAGGCGAATACCCGGCGCAGCGCCGCGGCGTCGGCCGTCGTGCCCTTCAGCCCGTAGGGGAAGGCGCGCTCGAGCTCCGGCAGCATATACCAGCCGGCGTTGGCGGCGACGGCCCGCGCCACGCGCGCATCGGGCACGAAGTAGAGGAAACGCTGCACGAACTGCGCGCCGGCCGAGTGGCCGTAGAGGCAGTAGTCCGGGCGCGTGCTGCCGAGCTGGGCGCGCACGGCGTCGAAGGCCGGCTCGATCATGCTGAACGACCACGCCTCGCGCGGCACCGGCCGGCCGGCGGCGTCGAAGAGGTTGCCGGAGTTGAAGCCCTCCTCGCCGGGGAACTCCTTCTTGGTGAACTCGGGCACGACCAGCAGGAACCGCTTCGCGTCGGCCAGCTCGACCCAGTCGTTGAGGTAATCCTCCGCGTTGCGGCCGACGCCGTGGATGACGAACAGCACCGGGGCATCCGCCGGCAGCCCGGCCGGGCGGTAGTGCCACACCGGCAGCTCGTGGCCGCCGTGCGTGATCGTGAGGCGGCCGCGCTCGCCGGCGGCGGCGCTGAAGGCGACGGCGAACGCACCGCACAGGAGGAACAGGAGGCGACCGAGAGTCGTCAGGCGAGGCATGGAAAAAGGGGAAAGGAGAGCCAGCGGAGCGCGCCAGGGGGGCGCAACGCGGGACTGTGTCCGGGGTTGGTCATAAGCTACCGGGGATTCCCGCGCGCGCCTAGCCGGGCGATTGCACCGGGGCAGGGCGTAGTTCTACGCAATGCGCGGCACGCTTGCAGTTTGCTATGACTTGCGTGTGCTGACCTCCGAGATGCCCCCCGCCGCGACCGCCGCCCCGCACTTCGTCCTCGTGGACGACACGGCGACCTTCCGCGGCCTGCTGAAGGCCTCGCTGCAGCAGCGCTTCCAGCCGCGGGTGTTCCAGGACTTCGCCCAGGGCGCCGACGCGCTCGCCGCCTGCCTGGCCAGCCCGCCCGACCTGCTCATCGCCGACCTTTACCTCCGCGACCTCGACGGCCGCGACATCGTGCGGAGCCTGCGCGAGCGGGGCCTGACCACGCGCGTCGTGATCCTGACGGCCCATCCCGAGGCGCAGCTGCCGGCGGAGCTGGTGGCGCTCGGCGTCGCGGGCTTCGTCGACAAGAACTCCCCGCTCGAGCAGATCGACCGCGCGGTGCAATGCGTGCTCGAGGGCGGCATGTTCTTCTCCGCCACGGTGCCGCCGCCCGTGCCGTCGCTGGCCAACGAGCCCCCTGCCCCGCCTCGGCGCCGAGGCGCTGTCGGAGCGCGAGCGCGAGGTGGTGCGCCTCGTCGCCCGCGGCATGGTGTCGAAGGAGATCGGCGCGCAGCTCGACCTGAGCACGCGCACCGTCGAGAAGCACCGCGCGCGCATCCTGGCCAAGCTCGGCCTGCACGACGTGCCGACGCTCGTGCGCTGGTGCCTGCGCAACGGTCTAGGCTGAACGCGCCGCGCCCGCGGGCTCGCGGGCGGCCACCGGCAGCAGCACGCGGAAGACCGCGCCCTTGCCGGGCTGCGACTGCACCTCGAGGCGTCCGCCCTGGAGCGTGAGCAGCTCGCGGGCGATGAAGAGCCCGAGGCCGGTCGAGTCCTCCCCTTCCCCGGTCGGCTTGGCCGAGAGCTTCTGGTAGGGGGCGAAGATCTTGGCGAAGTCGGCCGGCCCGAGCCCGGGCCCGCTGTCGCGCACCTCGGCGAACGCCCAGGCGCCGGCCTCGCCGAGGGCGACGGCGACGGCGCCGCCGGGCGGGGAGAATTTCAGCGCGTTGCCGATGAGGTTGTCGAAGACCTGCCGCAGGCGCTCGGGATCGGCGAGGACGCGCGGCATCGGCGCGGGGGCGGCGACGAGCGCCAGCGGCTGCTCCTTCTGCGCCGCGATCGGGCGCAGGCTTTCGACCGCGCTGCGCGCGAGCTCGGCGAGGTCGACCTCGCTGGTGTGCAGCTGGAGGTTGCCCTCCTCCATCGCGGAGGCGTCGAGGAAGTCGCGCACGAGGGTGCGCATGCGCGCGGTGTCGGCCTGGATGCCGGCGGCGAGCCGGCGGACGTTCGCCTCGTCCGCGGGCGCGCGCGCGATGAGGCCGGCGGTGGCGTTGAGCGCGGTGAGCGGGACCTTGAGGTCGTGCGAGGCCATCTGGAGCAGGCGCGACTTCAGCGCCTCGGCCGCCTCGGCCTGGGCGCGCGCGCGCTCGGTGGCGGCGCGCATCTTGCGCTCGGCGCGCAGGCGCACGAGCTGGATGACGATGACGGCGCCGAGCAGCGTCACGCCGCCGACCAGGCCGGCGGCGAGGGCGAGGTTCTGCGAGCGGCGCTGCTCGAGTTCGGCCGCCTTCACGTCCTGGTCGCGGCGGAGGAGGCGGATCTGCAGCTCGCGCTGTTCCTCGCGGTAGCGGGCGCGCAGCTCGTCCATGCGCCGCCGGTCCTCCTCGCGCTGGAGCTGCTCGGTGGCGGCGGCGAGCTTGCGCTGGCTGTCGAGCGCGAGCGCGAGTTCGCCCCGCGCCTCGTAGGTGAGCGCGAGCTCGCGATGGATCTCGGCCAGGACCTCGGCGCTCTCGAGCGTGCCCGCGACCTGGAGGGCGGTGAGCAGGTGCGCGAGCGCGTCGTCGAGCCGGCCGGCGTGGCGCAGGATGGTGCCGAGGCGGCGGTGGGTGTTGGCGATGTAGCGGCGGTATTTCAGCGCCTCGAAGGTGGTGAGCGCGCGGTTGAGGTAGCTGAGCGCCTTCTCGGTGTCGCCCTGGGCGTCGGCGGCGAGGCCGAGGTTGGTGAGCGACTCGGCGATGGCGCGGCGGTTGCCGTAGCCCTCGCGCAGGTGCAGCGCCTCCTCATGGATCGCGATGGCGCGCGGGTAGTCGCGCCGGCCGAGGTAGTAGTTGCCGAGGCTGTTGAGCAGGCTGGCGCGCATGCGCTCGTCCTTCGCGCGCGCGGCGTAGTCGAGGCCGCGGTTGAAATGCTGGAGCGCGTCCTCGTCGCGGCCGTAGCGCTGGTAGGTCAGCCCGAGCCCGCCGTGGGTGCGGGCGAGGATGGCGGGATCGCCGAGCGCCTCGGCGAGGTGCAGTTCCTCGAGGTGCCGCTCGAGCGAGCCGGGGTAGTCGCTCAGGTTCCAGTAGAGCCGTCCGAGGAGGTAGAGGAAGTCGATCTGCAGGCGAGCGTCGCCT
This sequence comes from Oleiharenicola sp. Vm1, assembly GCF_047777955.1. Classification (GTDB taxonomy): domain Bacteria; phylum Verrucomicrobiota; class Verrucomicrobiia; order Opitutales; family Opitutaceae; genus Didemnitutus. The sequence continues at coordinate 1,004,171 of NZ_CP180537.1, read as the reverse complement.
AGCTGGCGCGCGCGCGCGAGGCCGTCGCGCGCCCCGGCGATGCCGTCGGCGTAGTCACCGCGGCGGCGCTGGAGGTTCACGACCGTGACGAGCGCGCGCAGGGCCTCGGTCTCGTTGGGGGCCTGCGCGAGCGTCTGGCGGGCGGATTCCCAGACCTCGTCGCCGTCGGGCGTCTCCGAGTCGGTCGCGGTGGAGATGGGCGGTCCCGCGTCCTTGACGGTGCGCGGCGCCGGTTGCGCCGCCAGCCAGGCGGGCCAGCTGAGGATCAAGAGCCACCAGCGCACGAAACGAAGCACGGCGGCAGGTCGGCAGAAGGCGGGCCGGCTTTCAACGCCAATTCCCCGGGCCCGAAAACATGAAGGGGCCGCCTCTGCCGGCGACCCCTTCACGACCTAACACCAAGCAAACCGTAAGAAATATCGACGGGAAAGACGCGGGCCGGAGGAAAACGTTGAATCTTTTCGAAAGAATTTTTCGGACCTCGGTCCGAACCCGGGAAGCGACCCCCGAAAACATGAAGGGCGCCCCTCGCGGAGCGCCCTGCATGACCTAACACCAAGCAAACCGTAAGAACTACAAACAATGTTTCGTTATGAACGACGCACTGATGTCACCCAGATAGACGCAGCCGGGCGCGAAACGTTGAAAAAATTTCCGGCCGATTTCTGTGAACAACTTTCCTGAAATTCGCCTGGCGTTTCGCCTTGGCGCCACGTGAGTTACGCGACGGTTCGGTTCCGGTGTCAGGGTGCGGCAACGCGCCCCGTCTTGTCATAAACGCACGAAACCATGAACCCTCGTCCCCACCTGTTCGGCGTCCTCGCCGGACTGTTTCTCGCCGCCGGCCTGGCCGGCTCGGCGGCCATCGTCGCCTCGACGCTCACGCGCCTAAACGACAGTAACGCCATCGCCGTCACCGGCGCCGCCCGCCGCAACGTCCGCTCCGACCTCATCGTCTGGCGCGCGAATTTCTCCGCCGACGCGCCGTCGCTGCTCGAGGCGCAGCAGCGCCTGCAGGCCGACCTCGCGAAGGTCACCGCTTTTCTCCAGGCGCACGGCGTCGCCGAGATCGCGCTCGCGCCGGTGCAGATCCGCGAGATCACGGCCAAGCGCCCGGGCCACGCGGATGACGACGGCGAGCCGCAGACGCTGACCGTGCGGCTCGGCTATCGCCTGACCCAGGGGCTCGAGATGCGCTCGGGCGAGGTCGAGCGCGTGCCGCGTCTCGCCGCCGAGAGCGGCGCGCTGCTCGAGCAGGGCGTGGCGTTCGTGTCGGACAGCTTTGAATTCATCTACACAAAGGCGGGCGAGGCGAAGGTCGAGATGATGGCCGAGGCGACGAAGGACGCCCGCGCCCGCGCCGAGCAGATCGCCGCGCAGGGCGGCCGCCGCCTCGACGGGCTGCGCAGCGCCAAGGTCGGCGTCATCCAGATCAACCCGCTGCACTCGAGCGCCACGAGCTGGGACGGCAACAACGACACCACGGCGCTCGACAAGACCATCATCGCAACCGTCAGCGCGTCATTCGCGATGAAGTGAAAGGCCGAGCGGCGTTGTCGGGCGGAGTCTCCCGACTCCGCGGTGGATTCGTTGACTGGGTGCCGCTCGCGGCGGGGCCGGAAGACCCCGCCCGACCCGGCGCGCACGCCGGGGCCGGACTCAGAGATGCACTTCCGCCGGCACGACCTTGCCGGCGTTCTGTTTTTCCGGGAGCGGCGTGCTCTTGAGCGGGTAGCGGAACTGGCGGCCCTCGAAATTGTGGAAGACGACCTCGTCGTCGGTGATCTTCTCGAGATACTCCGGGTTGATCGGCACCTTGCCGCCGCCGCCGGGGGCGTCGATGACGTATTGCGGCACGGCGTAGCCGGTGGTGTGGCCGCGGAGCGCCTGAATGATCTCGATGCCCTTGCGGACGTCGGCCTTGAAGTGCGCGCCGCCCGTGATGAGGTCCATCTGGTAGATGTAGTAGGGCCGCACGCGCATGCGGAGCAGGCGGTGGACGAGCGCCTTCATGACGTCGGCGTCGTCGTTCACGCCGCGAAGGAGCACGCTCTGGTTGCCCAGCGGCACGCCGGCGAAGGCGAGGCGCTCGCACGCGTCCTTCAGCTCCTGCGTGGCCTCCTTGGGATGATTGACGTGGATGCTCATCCAGATCGGCCCGTGCTTCTTGAAGATCTCGCAGAGTTCCGGCGTGATGCGCTGGGGCAGGAAGACCGGGATGCGCGAGCCGATGCGGATGAACTCCACGTGCTTGATCGCGCGCAGGCGGCTCAGCAGGTGGTCGAGCTTCTTGTCCGAGAGCAGGAGCGGGTCGCCGCCGGAGAGGAGGACGTCGCGCACCTCGGGATGCGCCTCGATGTAGCGCAGGCCCTGCTCGTATTCGGGATGGAAGTTGTAGTCCTGCGCGTTCGAGACGAGGCGGCTGCGCGTGCAGTAGCGGCAGTAGCTCGCGCAGCGGTCGGTCACGAGGAACAGCACGCGGTCCGGGTAGCGGTGGACGAGGCCGGGGACGGGCGAGTGCTCATCCTCGCCGAGCGAGTCGAGCATCTCCTCCGAGGACACGATGCTCTCGTCGATGCGCGGGATGACCTGCTTGCGGATCGGGCAGGCCGGGTCGTCGCGGTCGATGAGGTTGAAAAAATAGGGCGTGATCGCGAGGGCGAGCTTGTGGCTGGCGAAGAGGCAGCCGGCCTTCTCCTCGGGCGTCAGCGTCATCAGCCGCTCCAGCTGCTCGACCGTCGTGATGCGGTTTTGGAGCTGCCAGGTCCAGTCACGCCACTGGGCTTCCGGGACGTGCTGCCAAAGACCCTGGCCTTGGAACCAGGCGGCGCGATCTTCTGTGTAGGGCATGATGCTGGAAGACGGCTATCTCGTTCGCCGGGGGTGTCAAACGGCGGTTTGCCGTATGCACCGGCACAGTTCCGCGCCGAAAACACCGGTGCGCGGCGGTGCTTAGCGTTTTTTTAATGCCTGGTGCGCATCACTTAATTAGGCCCGTCAGCGGCGGCGCGTTAAGGTGACGCCATGACCGCTGCCGATGTCACCGACCTCGCCCTGTTCCTCGTCGCCCTCGTCGCCGGCACTCCGCTGCTCGGCCGCTGGCTGGCGCGCGTGCTGCAAGGCGACATCCCAACCGGACTGCGCTGGCTGACTCCGCTCGAGCGCGCGCTCTACCGCGCCGCCGGACTCGACCCGGTCGCGGACATGACGTGGCAGCACTACACCGGAGCCCTCGTCGCGCTGAATCTCCTTGGCGGCGCCGCCGTGCTCGCGCTTCAACTCGCCCAAGCCCACCTGCCGCTCAACCCGCAGGGCTTCGGCCCGGTGCCACTCGGCGTCGCGGTGAACACCGCCGTGTCGTTCCTGACCAACACCAACTGGCAGGCCTACTCCGGCGAAGCCTCGCTCGGCTACCTCGCCCAGATGGCCGGACTCGGCGTGCAGAACTTCCTCAGCGCCGCCACCGGCCTCGCCGTCCTGGCCGCCCTCGCCCGCGGCTTCAGCCGCAAGTCCGCCGCCGGGCTCGGCAACTTCTGGGCCGACCTCGTGCGCGCCACGCTCTACGTGCTGCTGCCGCTCTCGCTCCTGCTCGCCGTCGTGCTCGTCTCACAAGGCGTCGTGCAATCCTTCGCGCCCTACCCGACCGCCACGACGCTCGCCGGCGCCGCGCAAGTCATCCCGCTCGGGCCGGCCGCCTCGCAAGTCGCGATCAAGCAGCTCGGCACGAACGGCGGCGGCTTTTTCGGCGTGAACTCCGCGCATCCCTTCGAGAACCCGACGCCGCTCTCGAACTTCCTCCAGACCCTCGCGATCCTGCTCCTGCCTGCTGCGTGCGTCTACGCCTACGGCTTGCTCACCGGCGCGCGCCGCCACGCCAGGGTGCTGTTCACCGTGATGCTCGTGTTCTTCCTCGGCGCGCTCGCTCTCTCGCTCTGGGCCGAATACGCCACGCCGGGCTCCGCCGCGCTCGCGCTGGAGGGCAAGGAAGTGCGCTTCGGCGTCACACCGTCGATCCTTTGGGCCAACGCCACCACCGTCGCCTCCAACGGCTCGGTCAACGCCATGCACTCGTCGCTCTCGCCGCTCGCGGGCGGCATCGCGCTGTTCAACATGCTGCTCGGCGAAATCGTCTTCGGCGGCGTCGGCTCCGGCCTCTACGGCATGGTGATGGTGGCGATCCTCGCCGTCTTCCTCGCCGGCCTGATGGTGGGCCGCACGCCGGAATATCTCGGCAAGAAGATCGAGGCTTACGAGGTGCGCCTGGCCGTGGTGGCGATCCTCCTGCCCTGCGCCGCGGTGCTGCTCGGCTGCGCGGTCTCGTTCGCCACCGCGTCCGGCCGCGCCGCCGTCGGCCACGCCGGCCCGCACGCGCTGACCGAGATCCTCTACGCCTGGGGCTCGATGGCCAACAACAACGGCTCCGCCTTCGGCAGCCTCACCGCCACCGGCGATCTCTACACCTGGGGCGGCGCGCTCGCGATGCTGCTCGGCCGCTTCGGCGTCATCGTGCCCGTGCTCGCGCTCGCCGGTCGCTGCGCCGCCAAGAAGACCGTGCCGCCCTCAGGCGGCACCTTCCCGACCGATGGCCCGCTCTTCGCCGTGCTGCTTGCCGGCACGATCGTGATCGAGGTCGCGCTGATCTACTTCCCCGCCCTCACGCTCGGCCCCGGCCTCGAATACCTCCTCCTCGCCGCCGGCCGCACATTCTGAACCGGCGGCCCGCGCGCCGAGTAGCCTAATGGGTTACCGCCGCGCCTCCCGCCGCTTTCCCTCCTCGCCCTTTCTCCATGAAAACCACCCACGCCTCCGCCTGGGACGCCGCCCCGCTCCGCCGCGCCGCACTCGACGCCGTGCGCAAGCTCGACCCGCGCGAACTCTGGCGCAACCCCGTCATCTTCGTCACCGCCCTCGGCGCCGTCGCCGTCACTTTCGTCGCGACGCGCGACCTGTTCGCGGGCGCGCTCACGGGTTTCACGATCCAGATCACGCTCTGGCTCTGGTTCACGGTGCTGTTCGCGACCTTCGCCGAGGCCGTCGCCGAGGGCCGCGGCAAAGCCCAGGCCGACTCGCTGAAACGCGCCCGCGCCCAGGTCTTCGCGCGCCGCCTCCGCGGCGACCGCGCGGAGGAACGCGTCGCGGCCACCGACCTGCGCAAAGGCGATGTCGTCGTCTGCGAGGCGCGCGACGTCATCCCCGCCGACGGCGAGGTCATCGACGGCATCGCCAGCGTCGACGAATCCGCCATCACCGGCGAATCGGCCCCCGTCGTCCGCGAGAGCGGCGGCGACCGCAGCGCCGTCACCGGCGGCACGCGCGTCCTCAGCGACCGGATCGTCGTCCGCGTCACCGTCGAGCCGGGCGCCGGCTTCCTCGACCGCATGATCGGCCTCGTCGAAGGCGCCTCGCGCCAGCGCACGCCGAACGAGATCGCGCTCGGCATTCTGCTCGTCGCGCTCACCGCCGTCTTCCTCGGGGTCGTGGCGACGCTGCCGTTCTTCGCCCGCTACAGCGAATCGCTCGCCGGCCAGCCCGGCGCGGTCGACACCTCGCTGCCCGTGCTCGTGTCGCTCTTCGTCTGCCTCATCCCGACCACCATCGGCGGCCTGCTCAGCGCCATCGGCATCAGCGGCATCGACCGGCTCATCCGCCGCAACGTCATCGCCACCTCCGGCCGCGCCGTCGAGGCCGCGGGCGACATCGACGTGCTCCTCCTCGACAAGACCGGCACCATCACGCTCGGCAATCGCCAGGCCGTGGAATTCCTCCCCGCGCCCGGAGTCACGGCCGAGCGGCTCGCCGCCGCCGCGCAGCTCGCCTCGCTCGCCGACGAGACGCCCGAGGGCCGCAGCATCGCCGTGCTGGCGAAGGAGAAATTCAATCTCCGCGAACGCGAGGTCGCCGCGCCGCACGCGACCTTCGTGCCCTTCGCCGCGCAGACGCGCATGAGTGGCGTCGATCTCGCCGGCCGCTCCATCCGCAAGGGCGCCGCCGACAGCGTGCGCGCGTGGGCCGCCGCGCAGGGCGGCGCGTGGCCGGCCGAAGTCGCCACGACGGTCGAGCGGATCGCCAAGGCCGGCGGCACGCCGCTGGTCGTCGCCGAGGACGCCGCGGTGCTCGGCGTCATCTACCTCAAGGACGTCGTGAAGGGCGGCATCAAGGAACGCTTCGCCGAACTGCGCCGCATGGGCATCCGCACCGTGATGATCACGGGCGACAACCCGCTGACCGCCGCGGCCATCGCCGCCGAGGCGGGCGTCGACGACTTCCTCGCGCAAGCCACACCCGAGATGAAACTCGCCCGCATCCGCCACGAGCAGGCACAGGGCCGCCTCGTCGCCATGACCGGCGACGGCACCAACGACGCTCCCGCGCTCGCCCAGGCCGACGTCGGCGTGGCCATGAACACCGGCACGCAGGCCGCCCGCGAAGCCGGCAACATGGTCGACCTCGACTCGAACCCGACGAAGCTCATCGAGATCGTCGCGATCGGCAAACAGCTGCTCATGACTCGCGGCGCGCTCACGACGTTCTCTGTGGCCAACGACGTGGCGAAATACTTCGCGATCATCCCCGCGATGTTCGCCGGGCTCTACGCCGTCTCCGGCCGCGCCGGCCCGCTCGCCGCGCTCAACGTCATGGGCCTGCACTCGCCGCAGAGCGCGATCCTCAGCGCCGTCGTCTTCAACGCCCTCATCATCGTCGCGCTCGTGCCGCTCGCGCTGCGCGGCGTCGCCTACCGCGCGCTGCCCGCCGCCGACCTGCTGCGCCGCAACCTCGTCGTCTACGGACTCGGCGGACTCGTCGCGCCGTTCCTCGGCATCAAGCTCATCGATCTCCTCCTCGTCGCCGCGCACCTCGCGTGATCTTCACTCGAAAAAATTTCCGCGCACCCACGCCCGAGCAATGGCTCACAGCGCTCGTCCTCGGTGCACTGCTTTTGCTCGGCGTCGCTTTACTCGCCCTCGATCTCGCGCGCCGCCCGCCCGGTCCTTCCCGCGTCGATTGGCCCGCTCCCTCGGTCCCAAAACCCTGATCGCCTCTCCACCATGAAAACCACTCTCGCCGCCCTCCGCCTCCTCGTCGTCCTCACGCTCCTGACCGGCCTCGTCTATCCGCTCGCCGTCTGGGCGCTCGGCCGCGCGTTTTTTCGCGACGCCGCCGAAGGCTCGCTGCTCCATCGCGGCGGCCGGCTCGTTGGCTCGGCGCTGCTCGCGCAAAAGACCACCGACCCGCGCTATTTCTGGCCGCGACCGTCCGCAGGCGACTACGCGACCGTCGCCTCGGGCGCGAGCAACCAAGCCTGGACCAGCGCCTCGCTGGCGAAGTCGATCGCGGATCGCCGCGCCGCCTTCGCGCCCGCGACCGAGATTCCCGCGGACCTGCTCACCGCGAGCGGCAGCGGTCTCGATCCCGATCTCTCGCCCGCCGCCGTCCGTTTCCAAGTCGACCGCGTCGCCGCCGCGCGTCACTTCACGCCGGCCCAACGAAATGCGCTCGTCGAACTCGTTGCGCGGCACACCGAGGGCGGGCAGCTTAGTCCGGCCCGCATCAACGTCCTCCGCCTCAACCTCGCCCTCGACACCGCCTTCCCCGCCCTCTCGCCGTGACCGCTCCCGCCCGCCCCGATCCCGACACCCTGCTCGCCTCCCTCCAGGCGCGCGAGGCGCGGGCGCGGCGCGGACACCTCAAGATCTTCCTCGGGATGTGCCCGGGCGTGGGTAAGACCTACGCCATGCTCCGCGCCGGCCAGCGCGAACGCGCCGCCGGCACCGACGTCGTCGTCGGCTTGGTCGAGACGCATGGCCGCGCCGAGACCGAGGCATTGCTGTCCGGCCTGACCGTGCTTCCGCGCCGCGCAATCGAGCATCGCGGCGCGCAACTCGGCGAACTCGACCTCGAGGCCGCGCGCACCCGCGCGCCGCGCCTGCTGCTCGTGGACGAACTCGCCCACACCAACGCCCCCGCCTCGCGCCATGCCAAGCGCTGGCAGGACGTCGTCGAGCTGCTCGAGGCCGGCATCGACGTGCTCACGACGCTGAACATCCAGCACGTCGAGTCGCGCGCGGACGCCGTGCGCGGGATCACCGGCGCGGTCCAGCGCGAGACCGTGCCCGACTCGGTGCTCGATCTCGCCGACGAGCTCGAACTCGTCGACCTCACGCCCGAGGGCCTGCTGGAGCGCTTGCACGAGGGCAAAGTCTATCTCGGCGACCGCGCCGCCGCGGCCGCGCAGAATTTTTCCAGGAGTCGCACCTCGCCGCACTGCGCGAGCTCGCGCTCCGCTACACCGCCGAGCGCGTCGACCGCCAGCTCCGCGAATTGCGCGCGGGCACGGCAAGGCACACCGTCTGGCGCAGTGGCGAACGTCTGCTGGTCGCCGTCGGACCGAGTCCGTTCTCCACCCAGCTCGTGCGCTGGACGCGCCGCCTCGCCGCCGCCCAGGGCGCCGCGTGGCTCGCCGTGCACGTCGAGCCGTCGTCGCCGCTGCCGCCCGACGACCAGCGGTTGCTGGACAGGAATCTCGCGCTGGCCCGCGAGCTCGGCGCGGAGGTCGTCGTCACCCAGGACCACGACATCGCCTCCGCCCTCGTCCGCACCGCCATCCAGCACAACGCCACGCAGATCGTCGTCGGCAAACCGCGCGCACGGCGCATCTTCGACCTCGTGCGCGGCACGCTGGTGGACCGCCTGCTGCGCCTCGGCGGCAAGATCGATGTCTACGTCGTGCCGGTCGAGGACCGTGCGCCGCTGGTCGATCTGGTGCGGTTCGACCACGAGCTGCGCAGTGGCGCGGGCGAGTATGCCTTCGTCGCCGCCACGCTCGCCGTCATCACCGTCGGCGGCCTGTTGCTGCCGCCGAACTCCTACCTCGCCTGCGGCCTCGTCTACCTTCTCGCGACGATTTTGCTCAGTCTGCGCGTCGGGCGCGGCCCGGTGCTGGGCGCCGGCGTGCTCAGCGCGCTGGCGTGGAACTTCCTCTTCATCCCGCCGCGTTTCACCTTCCGGATCGAGAAAGTCGAGGACGGCCTGCTCTTCGGCACGTATTTCGTCGTCGCGCTCGTCGCGGGGCAGCTGACCGCGCGCATCCGCGCCCAGGCCGTGGCCGAGCGCCGCCGCGAGGGCCGCGCCGTGGCGCTGTTCCAGCTGACCCGCGCGCTCGCCGCTGCCCGCACGCTCGACGAGGCGGTGTTCGCCGCGCTGCGGCAGGCCGACCAACTCTTCGGCGCCAAGACCGCGCTGCTGCTCGGCCACGCCCCCGAGGCGCTCGTGCCGCACTTTGCCGGCTCGCTCGCCCTCGACGCCAAGGAGCGCGGCGTGGCCGATTGGGTGCTGCTGCACCGGCGGCCCGCCGGGCGCTTCACCGACACGCTGCCCGCCGCCGCGGCGTTCTACCTGCCGCTCGTGCGCGAGGACCGGGCCATCGGCGTGCTCGGCGTCGCCGTGCCGCACGATCGCGATCTGACGCTCGCGCAGCGCGACCTGCTCGAAGCCTTCGCCCGCCAACTCGCCCTCAGCGTCGAGCAGGAACAACTGCGCGAGGCCAGTGAGCGCGAGAAGCTGCTGGCGGAGTCGGAAAAGCTGCACCGCGTGCTGCTCGACAGTGTCTCGCACGAGCTGCGCACGCCGCTGGCCGTCATCACCGGTTCGCTGGAGAACCTTGCCGAAGCGCCGGCCGGCCTGCGCGGCCTGCTCGTCGCCGAGGCGCGCGCCGCCGCCCGGCGATTGAACCGTTTGGTCGGCAACCTGCTCGACCAGACGCGCCTCGAGAGCGGCGCGCTGCGGCCGCGCCTCGATTGGTGCGACGCGCGCGACTTGGTCAACGCCGCCCTCGACGGCGTGCGCGACGAACTGGCCGGCCATCCGCTGGAAATCGCCGTGCCGGCGGACCTGCCGCCGGTCCGGGCGGACTTCGCGCTGATGGAGCAGGCGCTGGCCAATCTGCTGCTCAACGCCGCGCGCCACACGCCCGATGGCACGCCGGTCTTCGTCACCGCCGGCACCGAGCGCGGCGGGCAGCGGGTGTTCTTCACCGTGGCGGACCGCGGGCCGGGCTTCCCGTTGGAGATGCGCGAGCGGCTGTTCAAGAAATTCGAGCGCGGCGATGCCGCCCGGGCCGGCGGCCTCGGGCTCGGCCTGTCGCTGGTGCGCGGCTTCGTCGCGGCGCAAGGCGGCGAGATCGTCGTCGGCGCCAACCCCGGCGGCGGCGCGGTGTTCACGATTTACCTGCCGCACCGCGAGCCCCAGCCTCTTCCGGCCGAATGACCGCTCCCGTCCCCAACGCCTCCCTGCTCGTCATCGACGACGAGAAGCAGATCCGGCGGCTTCTGCGCGTGACGCTCGAGGCCGGCGGTTACCGCGTGCGCGAGGCGGAGAACGCCACGCTCGGCCTGCAAGAGATCGCGCATCAGGCGCCGGACGGCGTCGTGCTCGACCTGGGGCTGCCCGACCTCGACGGCGTCGAGGTCATCCGCCGCCTCCGCGAATGGTCGCGCGTGCCCGTGCTGGTGCTCTCCGTGCGCGAGGGCGAGGAGGACAAGATCGCCGCGCTCGACGCCGGCGCGGACGATTATCTGACCAAGCCTTTCGGCGGCCGCGAGCTGCTGGCGCGCGTGCGGGCAATCCTGCGCCGGGCGCCGGGCGGCGCGGAGGCGTCCGTCGTCCAGTTCGGCGAGGTCGAGGTCGACCTCGCCGCGCGCCTGGTGCGCCGGGCCGGGACCGAGGTGCACCTGACGGCCAAGGAATACGCATTTCTCAAACTCCTCGTGCAGCACCGCGGCAAGGTCGTGACGCACCGCCAGATCCTGCGCGAGGTCTGGGGCCCGGCGGCGGAGGAGCGCACCGACTACCTGCGCGTGCACATGACGCACCTCCGCCAGAAACTGGAGGCTGCCCCCGCCACCCCGCGCCACCTCCGCACCGAGGCGGGTATCGGCTACCGGCTGGTGGAGTGAGGCGGACCGCGGCCGGCGGGGTCGCCAAGGCAGGCGGCAAACCCACAGCGCGCCCGCTCCGTCTGCGTCACAGGCCCGGATTCTTGGAAAACCTCTAGACAGGGTCCCGGGAAGTGCTTTTCGTGCCTCTTTAATGTCCGCTCCCAAGCCCGCAGTTCTCGCCCTCGAAGACGGCACGGTGTTCCACGGCGCCGCCTTCGGCGCCGACGCCACGATCGCCGGTGAGTGCGTGTTCAACACCTCGCTGACCGGTTACCAGGAGATCCTCACCGATCCGTCCTACTTCGGCCAGATCGTCACCATGACCGCCGTGCAGATCGGCAACTACGGCATCAACGAGGAGGACGAGGAGCACGCCGGCCCGAAGGCCTCCGGCTTCGTCGTCCGCGAGGTCTCGCCCGTCGTCAGCAACTGGCGCAGCCAGATGTCGCTCGACGCCTACCTCAAGAAATACGGCATCCCCGGCATCAGCGAAATCGACACCCGCGCCCTGACCAAGAAGCTCCGCGTCACCGGCGCGATGAAGAGCTGCCTGAGCACGCTCCCGCTCTCCGACGCCGATGCCGTCGCCCGCGCCCGCGGCTGGCAGGACATGGCCGGCTCCGACTACGTCAAGGACACCACCTGCCAGGCGCCCTACGTCTGGAGCGACACTGACCCGAAGCGCCACAACGCGATCTACCTCCCCGTCGGCACCACGCTGGGCGTCCAGCCGCCGCACACTAAGAAGTTCAAGGTCGCCGCCTTCGACTACGGCGCGAAATACACGATCTTCCGCAAGCTCGTCCGCCACGGCTTCGAGGTGCATGTCTTCCCCGCCACCGCCACGCACGAACAGGTGCGCGAGGCCGGCGTCGACTGCCTGTTCCTCTCCAACGGCCCCGGCGATCCGGCCGCCCTGCCCTACATTCACAAGACCGTTAGCGCGCTGCTGCCGGATTACCCGACGTTCGGCATCTGCCTCGGCCACCAGATGATCACGCACGCCCTCGGCGGCACGACCTACAAGCTGAAGTTCGGCCACCGCGGCGGCAATCAGCCGGTGAAGAACCTCGAGACCGGCCGCGTCTCCATCACCGCGCAGAACCACGGTTTCGCCACCGACCCGAAATCCATCGAGGGCAAGGGCGCGGTCGTCACCGAGATCAATCTCAACGACAACACGGTCGAAGGCCTCCGCCACACGGAGCTGCCGGTGTTCTGCGTGCAGTATCACCCCGAGGCCGCCCCCGGCCCGAACGACGCCGACCCGCTTTTCGAGGACTTCTACCGGATGGTCGAGAAGCGCAAGGCGGGGAAGATCTGAACCGCACGACGGCACCGGGGTCGGACAGGCAATGCCCACCCGCGTCGCCGCCGCCCTTGCCGGAAGCTTCGCCCTCGCTCTCGCCGGCTGCATGAGCCTGCCGCCGGCGCCGGCCTACCGACGCGTCGACCAGGACTCGCCGGCCTACCGCGAGGCCGTTGCCCGCGAGACGGCCGCGGGAGTCGCCCGAGGCAAACCCGGGACCGAGGCCGGGAAAACCGCGGAACGCCGCGTGAAGCGGCAGTTCGTCGCCGCCGAAAAACAGCGCCGGATCGACTCCGTCGCCCCTGACCGCCGCCCTGACGGCTCTGGAGCGCCCGCGCGGCTGCTGGGCCTACACCGTCACCACCACCTCCACGCGCGACGGCCAGACCACCGTCACCGTCGAACGCTTCGACCCCTATCAGCCGGAGCCGAAGCTCTGGACGTTGCTCCGCCTCAACGGCGCGGAGCCCAGCGAATCGACTCAAGCCGACTACCGGCGCGCCAAGCTGCGGACGTGGCAAAAGCAGCCGGACCGCGCCGCCCAGCGGAAGCGTCCACCCGCCGAGCTGACCCGCAGCGATGCGCTCTACGCCGAGCTCGAGACGGAGGCGACCACCGTTCCCGGAGCCGTCAGCTACCACTTCGTGCGCGAGACGATGCACTGGACGCTTGTCGGCGACCTGCCGCGCCAGCGCGAGACCTACGTCGTCAACACCGCGGCGCCCGTCGTGCAGCGCCATGAGACCGTCTATCTCGGTCCAGCCAGAATCCTCGGCGGCAGCTTCACCGTTGAGTCCTTCGAGCAGGCGACGGACTACGGCGTGATCGATCCCGCGCTGCCGCCGTTCCCGGTCAAGACGACCGCGCACTCCCGCTATCGCAAGCTCGGGGGCCCGGCCCACGAGGAATCCGTGGAAAAGACCTACGCGGACTACCGCCGCGTGACGTGTTACGATGACCGTTTTCAGGCGATCCCGGGCGAACTGCGTCCGATCGACATCGTGCCCGACCAGCCGTAGAGCGCCGACCGCCGTGGACCGTCTGGTCCGTCTCAGTCGGCCGGACGCAGGGCGGGCTCCGGTCCTCCGGCGAGGGCGTGATCCAGCCATTCGCGCACCAGCGGCGCAATCGGCGCCAGCCGCATCGACAGCAGCAGGTGGTCGTCTTTTTCCAGCGTCACGAGCCGGCTGCCCTTCTGCGCCTGCGCCAAGAGCCGCCGGCTGTTCTCCGGCGAGAGCCAGCGGTCTCTTTCGCCGTGGAAGAACAACACGGGCACTTTCACGCGCGGCATGGCGGCGAGCACGTCGCCGTCGGCCCAGGAGAAATTGCCCTGCTTCTCCGCGCGCGCCACGGCGGCGGCGAAGGTCGCGTCGCTGATCTTCGCGGCTTCGGTCGGGGCGACGCCGTGCGCGAACTCCACGACGGCATCCCGGGCGTTGCTGAAGGGCTCCAGCGCCACCACGGCGGCCACCCGCGCATCCCGCGCGGCGAGGAGCAGGCCCGTGCTGGCACCATAGGAGACGCCGAGCACGCCGAGCTTGCCGCTGAGCAGGCCGCGGCGCGCGAGGTCGTCGATCACCTGCACCAGGTCCTTGGCCTCGAAGGCCCCGTAGGCGATCGAGTCGCCGGTGGAGCGTCCGTGCCCGCGGAGGTCGACGAGCACGGTGCGGTAGCCGGCCTCCGCCAGCGCGAGCGCCCAGTGCAGCATGTTTTCCTTGGCGTCGCGATAGCCGTGGAGGACGAGCACGGTGCCCTTCGGCGCGCCGACCGGCTGAGGCGGCAGGGTCCAATCGAGTTTCGGCGCGAGCCACTTGCGGCCCTGGTCGTTCTGCTTCACCTCGACCTTGTAGCGGAAGGCGTAGTTGCCCGGCTCGATCACCGCGACCGCCAGCTCGGCGGCGGGCGGGCCGACCGGCACGCGCCAGGACTGCGCGTAGAGGGCATCGACGCGCCGGGCGTAATCGGCGTCGCGGACGGCGCGCGGCGGGTGATCGCGATTCGGCGGCGCGACGGCCAGGTTGGCCAGCATGCCGCTGACGCAGCCGCTGAGCGCGAGCGCAGCGATCCCGAGGAGGACCAACGCGAGAGCGCGGCGCGGCGGGCGGTTCACGGCTTCAGCCCCGCCCGAGGTGTGCCTCGAACTTCGCCGCGTCTTCCGCGGTGTCGACGCCGATGGTGGGGTCCTCGGTGACGTCGATGGCGATGGGGTAGCCGTTTTCAAGCACGCGCAGTTGCTCGAGCTTCTCGATCTGCTCCAGCTGGCCTGGCGGCATCCGGACGAATTTCTCGAGGAAGTCGCCGTGGTAGGCGTAGAGGCCGAGGTGCTTGTAGCAGCCGTGGGCGGCCAGCCAGGCGTCGTCCACCTTGCCGGCGAGGTCGCGGGCGTAGGGCATGGGCGAGCGGGAGAAATAGAGTGCGCGGGCGGCGGCGGGGGCGCGGACGACCTTCACCTGGTTGGGATTGTAGAAATCCTCGGCCTTCCGGAAGGGCGTGCAGAGCGTGGCCATCGGGGCGTCGCCCTGGATGAGCTTCTGCAGGGCGCGGATCTGGCCGCCGGACACCAGGGGCTCGTCGGCCTGGACGTTGATGACGTAGCTGGCCCGGACGGTGCGGTTGGCCTCGGCCAGGCGGTCGGTGCCGCTGGGGTGCCGGGCGTCGGTCAAAATCGCGCGGAATCCGGCACCTTCTATGCACTCGGCGAGCAGCGGATGATCCACGGCAAACCACAGCGGCAAGTCGGGCGCCTCGGCCGTGATGCGCTCGGCCACCCAGAGCACAAGCGGCTTTCCTTTAATGAGATGCAGCAGCTTCCGCGGGAAGCGCGTGGACTCCAACCGGCAGGGCACGATGAGCGCGAAAGCGGGCATAATCGGGAATCTGGTTGCAAGCCGGGGGCGGAGCGGCTTTTTCGGAACCCTTTATTTTGAGCCGATAAACACCTGCAATGGAAAAGAGTGACACCAACACCGCCGCCACCCACGTCCGGGAGCTCCTTGTCGAAAACAAGATGGGCATCCATGCACGTCCGGCGGCGATGATCGTGCGTGTCACCAACAAGTTCAAGGCGGACGTCTTCGTGGAGAAGGACGACGAGCAGGTGAACGGCAAGAGCATCATGGGCCTGATGATGCTGGCCGCCGCCAAGGGCTCGAAGATCAAGTTCGTCGCCACGGGCGAGGACGCCGAGACCATGCTCAACGAGCTGGAGGCGCTGTTCGGGCGCAAGTTCGACGAAGCCTGAGGCCAGGGGCCTGGCGAATGCACGGAACGGAGGCCGGCCGATCGCCGGCCTTTTTTGTTGGGCGGGCATGACCGCCCGGCCGCCGGCCGCGTGCGCGCGACGGGCTAGACGCCGAAGAACCGCTTCGCGTTCGCCGTGGACCGGGCCGCCAGCTCCTCGTCCCCCACCCCGAAGAGCGTCGCCGCGAACTCCGCCGTGTGCCGCAGGTAGGCCAGCTCGTTGGGCTTCCCGCGGTGCGGCACGGGCGTCAGGTAGGGGGCGTCGGTCTCGAGCATCAGCCGCTCGATCCCCTGCGCCCGGGCGGCGGCGCGGATGGCCTCCGCGGTCTTGTAGGTGAGGATGCCGGTGAACGAGCCGATGCCGCCGCGGCGGTTCAGCTCGGCGATCTCGGCCGGGCCTTCGGTGAAACAGTGGAAAACGACCTTCGTCCAATCGACGCCGCTGGCGTCGATCATCTCGACGCATTCGCGAAACGCGCCGCGCGAGTGCACCACGACCGGACAGCCGAGCCGTTTCGCCAGCGCCAAACCCGCGCGAAACGCCGCCTGCTGCGTCGCGAACACCTGCTCGGCGGCCGCCGGGTCGTCCTTGGGCAGGTGAAACCGGTCCAATCCGATCTCGCCCAGCGCGACCGGCCGCGGCCCGGCTTGACCGGACCAGAAGGCCTCCAGGCCCGCGAAGCGCTCCTCCCAGCGCGCGTCGACGCTGCACGGGTGGATGCCGGCGGTGTAGTGCACGAAGCCCGGGTGCGCCGCCGCGAGATCGCGGTAAAGGCCCCAGTCGTCCGCGTCGGTGCCGATCGTGATCAGCGCGTCCAAGCCGGCCGCGCGGGCCCGATTCAGGACCGGCGCCAGCTCGCCGCGGCGCGCGAAGCTCTCGAGGTGCGTGTGGGAGTCGATCAGGCCCATCGGGCGGATTGAAGCCCGGCCAAAGGGAGAGGCCAGCGCTTTCGCGCTGGCCTCTATGCACACACACCTGGCGTTAGGCCGGTGAAAGTTATTCGGCGCGGACCTTGATGTCGCCGCCGCTGGAACGGAGCTTCAGGCGCGGGCCGCCGCCGTTGACGGCGCCGATGAGCTTGCTCTTGCCCATACCGCCTTTCTCGATCGTGAGCGTCAGGCCCTCGGCGTCGACGTCGCCGCCGGACGTGCTGGCGTCGAGCTTGAAGCCGATGCCCTTCTTCACGTGCACGACCACCCGCCCGCCGGAGGTGCCGAGTTCGGTGTCCTGCTTGATCGGGCCGGTGATGTTCGCGGCGATGTCGCCGCCGGAGGTCGTGGCGCTGAGGAGTTCCTCGACCGACTCGAGCTTGATGTTGCCGCCGGAGGTGGAGACTGCGGTCGGACCGCCCGCGCGGCCCACATAGATGTCGCCGCCGGAGGTGTGGAGCTTGGCCGTCGCGGTGCCTTCCTCGAGGCGGATGTTACCGCCGGACGTGCGGCCCTCGATGCTGCCGTCGATCTTGGCGAACTTCAGGTCGCCGCCGCTGGTGCGGGCCTTGACCGTGCCCTGCACGCTGCCGACGTCGATGTCGCCGCCGGAGGTGTTGAGATCGAGGTTGTAGGCGCGCGGCACGGTGACGGTGTAGTCGACCGAGACCGGCGGCCAGTTCTTCCAATGGAAACCCTTCTCGCGCTCGTATTTCGCCTCGGCAACGACGTCGTTGCCCTGCTGCTCGAGGCGGAATTGCAGGCCCCTCAGCAGCTCGTCGGCCTCCGTTTCGGAATCGGTGCGGATGACCTGGCGGGCCACGACGTGGACCTCGGCGACATCGGCCGTCACGACCTTGATGTCGCCTCCCTGCGTGCTGCCGGTGAAGTGGCCGCCCGCTTGGACGGCGAAAGTCTTCTCGACGGTGCGGACGATCTTGGCCTCGGCGGCGGCGGGGACAGCGAGCAACGCGCCGACGGTGAGCAGGCAGGACAGGGATTTCATAGGCGTTGTGTCCCTGAGAACCCGACCGCCGCGGATAAGTTACAGAAAATCTCGCGTCAGCGCCGCACGTCGAGCCGCACGTTCATCCGCGCCAGGCGCTGCAGCAGGCGCAGGTCGGCCCGGATCGGCCACCAGTCGTAGAGGTAGATCTCCAGCGGCCGCCACATCGCCACCCAGCCGACGATATGCAGCCCCAGCTCGGCGAATTCGCCCGCGCGCGCCGGCAGCATCGGCCGGACCACGGCCCCGAGCGCGAAGCACGCCGCCAGGAACACGATGCCGATCGCCATGCTCGCCCGGCCGCGCCGCAGCAGCTGCCGCAGCTCGCGCTCCTTGATCGCCGCGCGGCTGGCGAAGTAGTGCCGCACCGCCTCCTGCACGCCGGCCGCGCGCTCGGCGTCCGGCGCCTCCGCCACGTGGAGGTGCAGCTCCAGCTCGCCGTGGTGCGGCAGCTCGCGCGCCCAGCTGACGATGAACTCCTCCGCGTCGGCGTCGAGGTCGCGGTCGATGAACGGCGAGGGATCGAGCGAGTTGAAGAGCTGCGCCAGCTCGCGCAGGCGGACCTCGATGCGGGCGTTGCTCATGCCCGCAGCAAACCCGCGGGCCCGCGCCGGCGCAATCCCCGTCATGCCGCGCTCACCGCGCGAACAGCTCGGCGAAGAACAGCTTCATGTGCTCCCACGAGCGCCGCGCCGCCGGCTCGTTGTAGGCGATCGGGATGCCGTTGGCCTTGCCCAGCGCGTCCGCACCCGGGTTGCTGAAGGCGTGCACCGCGCCGGCGTAGGAGATCCACTGCCAGTCGAAGTGGCCGGCGTTGAGCGATTTTTCGAACGCGGCAATCTCCTCCGGCTTGATGAAAAGGTCGGCCGCGCCGTGCAGCATCAGCACCTTGGCCCGGTTGCTCGCGCCCTCCCACGCCGCGATGGGCGAGCCGTGGAAGCTCACGATGCCCGCCAGCGGCGCGCCGCTGTAGGCGAGCACCTGCGCGGCCGAGCCGCCGAAGCAGAAGCCGATCGCCGCCACCTGGCCGGGGGCGACCTTGCCGGTGGCGAGCAGCTGGTCGAGGCCCGCCCGGCCGCGCGCGGCCCATTTCTTGGCGTCGCCGTAGAAGGGCTGCGCGAGCGCGGCGGCGCGCTTCGCGTCCGTCGTGGTCACGCCCGCGCCATACAGGTCGGCCGCGAACGCCACGTAGCCGAGCTCGGCCAGCTGCCGGGCGCGGCCCTTCGCGTAGTCGTTCAGGCCCCACCACTCCGGGAGGACGAGGACGCCGGGGCGCGGCGTGGTGACGGCGTCGTCATAGGCGAGGAAACCCTCGAGCTTCACGCCGTCGTGCTCGTAGGCGACGGGCTGGGTGACGATCGCGGCGGGCAGGGCGGGGAATGCGGCCAGCACGGCCGCCGAGGCGAGGAGAGCGCGGAAGTTCATGCGCGCACCGTAGCGAAGCCCGCCCGCAGTGCAACCGCGCCGGTGCCGCCGGCCGGAAGCCGGCCGGCCCCGCTCACGGCGCCGGCCGCAGCCACTTGGCGAAGCACGCGCGCAGGTCGTCCTGCCGCACGGGCTTGGTCAGGAAATCGTTCATGCCCGCCGCCAGGCAGCGCTCGCGGTCCTCGCTGCGCACGCTGGCCGTGAGGGCGACGATGGGCAGCGCGGCGCCTTCGTGCCGCTCGCGGATCAGCCGGGTCGCCTCGGTGCCGTCCATGCCCGGCATGTGCTGGTCCATCAGCACGAGATCCCAGCCGCCCTCCGCGATGCGCGCGACGGCCTCGGCGCCGTTGTCGACGATCTGCACGTCGATGCCGAGCCGGCGCAGGAGCAGATCGATCACGCGCTGGTTGCCCCAGTCGTCCTCGACCACCAGCACGCGGCCGGCAAAGCGCTCCGGCAACCCGGCCGCGACCGCCGGCGCGCGGGACAGGGCGCGCTCCGCCACCCGCCAGGTGAGGGCAAAACAGAACTCGCTGCCGCCCCCGGCGTGCTGACCGCCTGGATTTCACCGCCCATGCCGCGCACGAGGCTCTGCGAGATGGCGAGGCCCAGCCCCGAGCCGCCGTAGCGGCGCGTGGTCGAGCTGTCGCCCTGGGTGAATTTTTCGAACAGCCGCGGCAGCAGCCCGGGGTCGATGCCGATGCCCGTGTCGCGCACCCGGAAGCGCACCGTGGCCCGCCCGGGCTCCGCCTGCGGCAGGTCGACGCTCACGTCGACCCGGCCGCGCTCGGTGAACTTCACCGCGTTGCCGATCAGGTTGAGCAGCACCTGGCGCAGGCGCATCGGGTCGCCGCGCACGAGCGCCGGCAGCCGCGGGTCCGCCTGCAGCGCGATGGTCAGGCCCTTCGCCTCTGCACGGGTGCTGAACAGGGCCACCACCTCCTCCGCGACCTCGCGCGGGGCGAACTCGATCTCCTCGAACTCGAGCTTGCCGCTCTCGATCTTGGAGAGGTCGAGGATGTCGTTCAGCAGGTGCAGCAGGGTGTCGGCGGACTTGCTCGCCACGCCGACATGCTGGCGCTGCTCGGCGCTCAGCGGCGAGTCGCCGAGGAGCTGGAGCATGCCGATGATGCCGTTCATCGGCGTCCGGATCTCGTGGCTCATCGTGGCGAGGAACTCGCTCTTGGCCTGGTTCGCCGCCTCGGCGCGGCGCTTGGCCACGCTGAGGGTGTTCACCAGCTCGTCGTTCTCGTAGATGAGGCGGTAGAGCTTCTTGAGGTCCGCGTGATGGAGGTGCGCGGTGTTGATGAGGAAGAGCGCGTAGGTGAAGGTGATCGCGGCGAGCACCCAGGCGCCGGTTTCCGGGACGGTGGCGAAGCGCAGCATCGCCGGTCCGAGCGTGGCCAGGATGTAGAGCCAGTAGCACGGCCGCACCGGGGCGAGCGAGCGGGCGGCGCCCGCGTTCATGCCCGCGATGATGAACGCCGCCAGGCAGCGCGGCACGAGCGCGTCGGCGACGATGAACAGCCAGCCGCCCACGCCCCAGACCACGCCGGCCAGCACGACCTCGACGAGGAAAAGGTTGCGCCACCACCCGAGTTCCCCGTCCGGGCGGGCCCGGCGCGCGAAGGCGAGGTTCGTCGCCAGCCGCACGCCGGAGAGCGCGAAGATCACCGCCAGCCAGCCGAGCACGACGCGGTGCGGAAAGTGGTCCCACACGCCGATCGCCAGCGTCGCCGCCAGCACGAAGTTCGAGAACAACCCGAACCCCGCCGAGCGGTAGAGCATGCGGGTCAGCTCCGCTTCGACGCGAAACTCGATCGCGCGCGCCGTTTCGCTCGGGAAGCGGGTGTCGTTGTCTCCGGCCATCCGCGCAAGGACAGTTTTTGCCCGAGAGGCCGGCAAGGGAATATGCCTAAGCTCTATTCCCTAGGCGGTCTCGGACCGAATCCTACACGCGCCGCCGGAGCTCGAGCACGTCGCCGGATTTCAATTCGTGATCCTCCAGCCCCGCGCGCACGCGGCGCAGGTCGGCGCCGATGCGCCGTCCGCCGCGGAAGATCGTCGCCGCATCGTAGACCGCGCCGAACTTGCCGCTCTGCGCCGCGGTGTAGAGCCGCATCCCCTGCTCCCAGGGCAGCTCGGTCACCGTGCCCGAACCCGCGTCGACCGCGACGACCATGCCCGCGCGCGCCAGCTTCGCCGCCGACTCCATCGAGAGCGAGGCGACATCGCCGGACGACGTCACGGCGGAGGCCACGACCTTGCCGGTCGTCGTCACCGTGGCCGCGGTGACCTTGCCCGCGGTCTTCACCGTCGCGACGGTGACCGCGGTGACGGCCGCGCCGGTCGCGACGACCGCCGCGCAGCCGCCGAGGGCAAGCAGAGCCGAGAGGAGGAGGATGAGACCGACCGTCGTCCGGATCACGCCGAGAGCCCGCCGCTGATGTATTGGCGGAGCGATTCCGCTTCCGCGCGGTGCGTGTTCGCGACCCAGCGCGACACGTCGCCGATGGAAATCAGGCCGAGGATCTGGCCGTCCTTGACCACGGGCAGGTGGCGGCAGCGCTTCTCGGCGAAGGTGTCCATCATCTGCTGCACCGTCGTCTCGGGCGCGACGGTCAGCACGTTGGCCGTCATCACGCGCGCGATCGGCGTGGCCTTGGGATCGAGGTCGGCGGCGATGACGCGGGTCAGCACGTCGCGCTCCGTGAAGATGCCGGCGAGGCGGGCGCCGTCCATGACGAGCACCGAGCCGATCTTGTGACGGTTCATTTCTTTCACGGCATCCGCTACCGAAACCGAGCTGGCCACCGAGCGGACCGTCGCGCCCTTGTGCTCCAGCAACGTCGCAATCGAGGTATTCATGCGTTGGGGTGGGGTTGCGCGGCAGGTTAGGCGCCGCCCCCCGACCGGCAACCCCAAAGCCGTCGTTCCGCGGGGCTATTCTACCGCGGGAGATTTCCCAGCGCGTCGAGGCTCTTGAGCACGGTCTTGCCCTTCACCGGCAGCGCCACCGCGACCTTCGGCTTCTCGGGCGCGGCGGGCGGTGCGGCCGCCTCGCTCTCCCGGTTCGCCGCGAGGTCGCGCAGGGCCTTTTCCAGCCGCACGGCCGAGACCGGCTCGACGGTGCCGAGCTCCTGCGCGAACAGGCTGACGCGGAACTCCTCGACCAGCCAGCGGAACTCCCCTGCCCGCTCGCCCAGCCGCGCCAGCGCCTGCACGAACGGCTGCAGCTCCCGCGCGCGCGCGGCGTCCTTCGCCGGGTCGCGCTTCCAGCGCTCGGCGCGGGCCTGCATGCCCTTGAGGTAGCGCGGCAGCTCCCGCACCCGCGCGAACGGCGTGCGACGCAGGAAATCCGGCGGCAGCAGCGCGCCGAGGTCGTTTTCCAGGCCCGGGAACGGGGTCTTGTGCGTCTGCAGCGCGAGGCGCAGGGTCAGGATCTCGCGCAGCCAGTCGACCAGCTTCGGCACGAGCCCGCGCAGGTCGGCCTTGGCGTCGCCGACCGCCCGCGCGAAGTTCTCCTGCGTGAGGGCGGGACGGTTCGGGGCCACGCCCCCACCCGCCCGCCGTCCGTCACCCAGCGCCGGACCGAGTCGAGCGCATCGGCCTGCAGTTTCTCCAGCGGCGCCAGCGTGACCGCCAGCGTGCCGATGGCGCGCAGGTCGCGCAGGTCCTTCTCCAGCCAGCCGAGTTCATAGCGCAGCGCCGTCTCGAGCAGCCGGCGCAGGCCGCCGCGCGTGGCCGCGAGCGCCTCCTCGGGCGTGGCGAACAGCCGCACCGCCACGCCGGCGTCGTTCGCCAGCAGGCCGGGATACGCACGCACCGGCACGCCGGCCTGCTCGGTGACGACCACCGACTCGGGCAGGTTGCCGAACTTCCACTCGCCCGCCGGGGCCGTCTCCCACTTCTCGCGGGCGGCGCGCCAGGCGGCGCTGTCGGTCTTCGCCGCGCGCTGGCTGACCTCGCGCTGCTTGGTGCCGAGCTGCTGCTGCAGCTCCGCGAGCTCGCGGCTGGCGCCGAGCACGGCGCCGCGCTGGTCCACCACCTCGACGCGCACGCGCAGGTGGTCGGGCAGCGTCTTGCCGTCCCACACGCGCGGGTCGATGCGCACGCCGAGCTTCTGGGTCAGCACCTCGGCCAGCGCCGCCGCCAGCGTCGGCGGCGGCTGGCGCGCGGCGACGAGCTGGATCTCGCCGGTGATCTTCTGCGCGGTCTCCGCGAGCGGGATCAGCGTGCGGCGCTGCTCCTTCGGCAGCGCCTTCAGCATCAGCTCGATCTTCTCGCGCAAATGGCCCGGCACGGCCCAGTCGAGCGTCGCGGGCGTGAGCTCCGCCGCCTCCTCGAGGCCCACCCGCAGCGTGACGCCGTCGTCTTCCTGCCCGGGCTTGTAGGCGTAGTTGAGCGGCAGCGCGCGGTTCTCGATCGGGAGGGACTCCGGAAACGCTGCGTGATCGGGCGTCTCCTCGACCTGCGGCTTCAGGTCGTCCTCGTCGAGGAAGAGGAATTTCGGCTCCGTCATCTGCCGGTGGCGGACGAGGTCGACGAGCTCGGGGACGGACGAAACGCCCAGGTTGGGGCGGTTGCCCTCAACCGCCCTCTCCTCGGCGCGCGCAGGGCCGCTGGGGGCAACGGCCCCTGCCTCGCCGGCAGATGCCGGCGCCGTCTCCGGCAGCAGCCGCCGCGCGTAGAAGCGATACAGCGCCTCGTCGAGGTTCATGTATCCCGCCGCGCGGAGGCGCGTGAGCACGGTCTCGGCCTTCTCGCGCAGGCGGCGGTTGTGGGCGATGAAATCGAGCGGGAAGGTCACCGTGTCGCCGACGAGCCCCTCGCGGATGAAGATCTCCGTCGCGTGCCGCGGGTCGATCTTGCCGTAGCCGACGGAGCGCGTGTCGAGCTCGAGGTTGTAGAGGCGCCGGCGCTCCTTCACCAGGACGCGGCCGCCCTCCACGCTCCAGAACGGCTCGCTGTGCGACACGCGCAGCAGGTGCGCGCCGAGGTCGAGCGCCCACTGGGGATCGATGCGCGCGCAGGTGCGGGCGTAGACGCGGCCGGTCTCCATGATCTCGGAGGCCATGAGCCAGCGGGCGGCCTTCGGCTTGGCCGGAGCCTCCTTGCGCGGCGCGACGACCTTCTCGCGCTGCGGCCGCTCGAAGAGCGCCGAGCCGGGGAACACCGCGACTTTGCGGTCGTGCGCGGCGTGGTAGGTGCCGTCGTCCAGGCGCGTGGCGATGTTGCCGAGCAGGCCGGCGAGGATGGAGCGATGGATCGCGCGGTAGCCCGGGAGGCCCGGGACGAGGTCGCGCACCGACTCGGGCGTCGCCGCGGCCTTGCGCCGCGCGGCGCGGCCGGCGTCGCGCGGGTCGGCACCGGCGCCGTCGAAGACGGACGAGTCGTCGAAACCCTCGCGGCTCTCGATCACGTCGACGAGTTGGGCGTGGACGTCGCGCCACTCGCGCATGCGCATGAACGACAGGTAGTGGCTGGAGCAGAACTTCCGCAGCTTGCCCAGCGTCATCGTCTCGAAGTCGTCGTGATACGCCTCCCAGATCGAGAGCAGGGTGAGGAAATCCGAGTCGGGATGCGTGAAGCGCCGGTGCGCGGCGTCGGCCTTCTGCTGGGCGTCGAGCGGGCGCTCGCGGGGATCCTGGATGCTGAGGGCCGCGGCGATGACGAGCACCTCGCGCACGCATTTCTCCTGGCGCGCCTGCAGCACCATGCGGCCGACGGTCGGGTCCACGGGCAGGTGCGCGAGGTCGCGGCCGAGGTCGGTCAGCACGCCGGCGTCGTCGATCGCGCCCAGCTCGTGCAGCAGGGCGTAGCCGGCGCGGATGCCCTTCGCCGGCGGCGCGTTGAGGAAGGAAACTCCTCGATGTCGCCGAGGCCGAAGGCCTTCATGCGCAGGATGACGTCGGCGAGGTTGCTGCGCTGGATTTCCGGGGTGGCGAAGCGCGGGCGGTCGTTGAAGTCCTGCTCCGAGTAGAGGCGGATGCAGACGCCGTTGCTCACGCGGCCGCAGCGGCCCTTGCGCTGGTCGGCGCTGCTCTGCGCCACCGGCTCGACCGGCAGGCGGCGCGTGCGGCTCTGCGGCACGTAGCGGCTGATGCGCGCGAGGCCGGTGTCGATGACGAAGCGGATGCCGGGGATCGTGAGCGAGGTCTCGGCGATGTTGGTCGCGACGACGATCTTGCGCCGCGGCGACGGCGCGAAGACGCGCTGCTGCTCGGCGTTGGTCAGGCGGCCGAACAGGGGCACGATCTCGATCGGGCGCGCCTGGCGGCCCTGGAGCAGGTCGGTGACCTCGCGGATGTCGCGCTCCGTGGGCAGGAAGACCAGGATGTCCCCGTCGGCGCTCTCGCGCAGCACGCGCTCGACCGCCTCGACCGCGCCGTCGATGTAGGTGAACTCGTCGCGGTCGGCGCCGGTGAGGCTCTCGGCCTTCATCTCGTCGAGCGGCGACCAGACGACCTCGACCGGGTAGGTGCGGCCCGAGACCTCGACGATCGGCGCGCCATCGAAGGCCTCGGAGAAGGCCTGGGTGTCGATCGTGGCGGAGGTGATGACGATCTTCAGGTCCGGCCGGCGCGTGCGCAGGCGGCGGAGGTGGCCGAGGATGAAGTCGATGTTGAGCGAGCGCTCGTGCGCCTCGTCGACGATGATGGCGTCGTATTCCCGCAGCTCCGGATCGCCCTGCAGCTCGGCCAGGAGCATGCCGTCGGTCATGAACTTCACCACCGTCTGCGGCGAGGTCTGGTCGGCGAAGCGGATCTTGCAGCCGACTTCCCGGCCCCAGTCGACGTTCAACTCCTCCGCCACGCGCCGCGAGACCGAGGCCGCGGCGACGCGTCGCGGCTGGGTGCAGGCGATCTTGCCGCGGGTGCCGCCGCCGGCGGCGAGGACCATCTTGGGAATCTGCGTGGTCTTGCCCGAGCCCGTCTCGCCCGCGAGGACGATGACCTGGTGCTTCAGCAGCAGGCCGATGATCTCGTCCGCGCGCGCGCTGATCGGCAGTTCCGGGGGGAACTCGATGCGGAAATTCGGCTGGGGACGGGAGGGCGGCATGCGCGGGGAGACAGAGTGAAAGCGCGAAGCTGGCCGCGTCGAGGCATGAAAACAGGAGCCCGCCCGCTCGGGCCGCCGCCGGGGCGCCAAGATCGCGCTTGGCAGGCGCACCGGCGGCGCCCATCGATGTCCTTCCCCATGTCCCGCACCACGCCGCCCGAACTGCCGCAACGCCGCCTCGAAAGGGTGCTCGGCTTCTCGCGCGCGAATGCCATCGGCGTGATCGCGTGCGCCGGGGCGAGCCTGCTCCTGAATCTCCTCGCGCAGGACTGGACCATGTCCGGCTTCGCCGCCCTGGCGCTCGTCGCCGGCGCGATGGAGTGGACCGGCCAGCTCCGGCTGCGCGAGGGGACTTCGGCGGCCTGCAGTGGCTGCTCGGCGCCCAGGGCTGCCTCTACACCGTGATCGCCGGCTACGTGCTGTGGCGCCTGCAGCATTTCGACCCGGGCGCGCTCTGGGCCGAGCTGCCGGAGGAGACGCGCACGCAGTTCCTGGCACAGCTGCGCAGCGCCGGGGCGCCGGAGTCGGACCGCGACGTCTTCCTCCGCGCCTTCAACTTCCTCCTCTGCGCGTCCCTCGTCGTCGCGAGCACGATCTACCAGGGCGGCGTCGCCTGGTGGTATCGCCGCAGCCGCGACGCCATCGCCGCCGCCCTCGGGGCGGAGTGAGCGCCGCGGCGGGCGAAAACCCCCTCGACGCCCGCGTCATACTGCGGTTCACTGCGCGTCCCATGAGCAGTGCCGTGTTCTTCCCCCAAGACATCATCATCAAGAAACGCGATGGTCAGACGCTGACCCGGGACGAGATCGAGTTCTTCGCCCGCGGCGTCGTGAACGGCCAGTTCGCCGACTACCAGGCCACGGCGCTGCTGATGGCGATCTTCCTCAAGGGCATGACGGCCCAGGAGACCGCGTGGCTGACCGACGCCATGATGCGCTCCGGCGACGTCATCGACCTGCGCGACCTCCCCGGCGCCAAGGTCGACAAGCACTCCACCGGCGGCGTGGGCGACAAGGTCTCGCTCATCCTCGCGCCGCTCGCCGCCGCCTGCGGCGTCCTGGTGCCGATGATGTCCGGCCGCGGCCTCGGCCACACCGGCGGCACGCTCGACAAGCTCGAGTCCATCCCCGGCTTCCGCGTGCAGCTCGACGTGCCGGAATTCCGCGCGATCCTGCAAAAGGTCGGCATGGCCATGATCGGCCAGACGCCGAAGGTCGTCCCCGCCGACCGCAAGCTCTACGCGCTGCGCGACGTCACCGGCACCGTCGAGTGCATCCAGCTGATTTGCGCCAGCATCATGTCGAAGAAACTCGCCGAGGGCATCGACTCGCTCGTGCTCGACGTGAAGTTCGGCAAGGGCGCGTTCATGAAGAAAAAGGAGGACGCGCTCGCCCTCGCCCGCGCGATGGTCGCCGTGGGCAAGGCCGGCGGCAAACCCGTGCGCGCCCTGCTCACCGCCATGAACCAGCCGCTCGGCCGCTGCGCCGGCCACACCACCGAGGTCATCGAGTCCATCGAGTGCCTCAAGGGCCGCGGCCCGGCCGACCTCATGGAGGTCACCTACGCGCTCACCGGCCACATGCTCATCCTCGCCGGCGCGGCCAAGGACGAGGCCGACGCCCGGAAGAAGATGGAAGCCGCCATCGCCGACGGCCGCGCGCTGGAGAAATTCCGCGCCATGTGCGTCGCCCAGGGCGGCGATCCGCGCGTGGTCGACAACTACACGATTCTCCCGACCGCCAAACGCATCTACGCCGTCACCGCACCGGCCGGCGCGAGCAGCTTCGTCAGCGAGGTCGACGCCCTCAAGTGCGGCCACGCCATCATGGCCCTCGGCGGCGGCCGCGCGGCGGTGACCGACAAGGTCGACCACGCCGTCGGCATCGCCGACCTGATCAAGATCGGCGAACCCGTCGCCCCCGGCACGCGCCTGTGCACGCTGCACGTCAACGACGACGCCAAGGCCGCGCGCGCCGAGGCGCTCGTCCGCGAGGCGATCAAGTTCTCGCCCACCGCGCCGCAGCAGGAGCCGCTGGTGCAGGACCTGATCTCCTGACCGCCGCTCACGGCGGCGGGATCCGTCCGAGGCGCTCGAGCAGTTGCCGCGGCTCCGCGTAACCGGGCCGCGCCCGCGCCGCCCGCTCGAGGTGCGCGATCGCCTCGGGCACGCGGCGGGCGTCGAGCAGCGTCAGCGCGACGTGGTAGTTGGCCTCCGGCAAATCCGGCTCGAGCCGCAGTGCGAGGCGGTATTGCTCCGCCGCCTCGGCCTCGCGCCCGAGCGCGCTCAGCGCCGACGCGTAGCTCACCCGGATCGGCGCGCTGCCCGGCTGCCGCTCCAGCGCCGCGGCGAAAAACGGCAGCGCCTCGCGCGGCCGGTGCTGGAGCAGGAGGACGCTGCCAAGGTTCAACTGCGCTACCGGATAACCGGGCTGCAACTCCAGCGCCCGCCGGAATTCCGCCGTGGCGTCCGCGACGTGTCCCGCCGCCAGTTCGGCGTTGCCGAGGTGGATGCGGGCGCGCGGATTCGCCGGCGCCGCCGCGACCGTCTGCCGCCACAGCGCGAGCGGGTCGCGATAGAGCGCGTTGCGCGCCACCGTCGCCGCCGCCAGCGGCCCGGCGAGTGCGCACAGGATCCAGGCCGCGTGGCGCGTCCACGCCCGCAACGCCAGGGCCGCGAGCACGACCACGCATGCCAGCGGCAGATACATGCGATGCTCCGCGATCGTCTGCGTGGCCAGCGGCACCAGGCTCGAGCTCGGCGCCAGCAGCACGAAGAACATCGCGCCCGCGAAGCCGCGGCGCGGCCACCGCACCAGCGCCACGACCGCGACGGCAAGGAGCGCGAGCACGAGCAGCCCGGGCAGCGCCGCCTCCCGCCAGCCGACCGTCGCCGTGCCGTAGTCCAGCACCAGCGGCCGCGGCCAGCAGGCGAGTTTCAGGTAGAGCGCCACGGCCTGGGCCTGCGTGAGCAGATACGCGCCGACGCCCACCCCCGCCCCGAAGCCCGACGTCCCGCCGCGCGAGCCGCCGTGGCTGAGCACCAGCGCGGCGAGCAGCAGCCACGTCGCCGCCAGCGCGAGGTAGTATCCGCGCCGCTCGCGCCAGGCCGCCGCGAAGGTTCCCGCCACGAACGCGTGGTCGTAGAGCAGCACCGCCAGCGGTGCCGTCACGACGATTTCCTTGCTCGCCATGCCGGCGGCGCACGCCGCGACGCTCACCGCGCGCCAGCCGCGCCCCGCGCCGGGCTCGAGGGAGCGCACGAACGCGAGCAGCGTTCCGAGATAAAGAAGCTCGCCAGCACCTCGGTCCGCTGCACCACGCAGGTCACCGACTCGGTCAGCAGCGGGTGCACCGTCCACACGGCGGCGACGCTCCAGGCGAAAAAGCCCGCCGGCTCGCCCGGGCGGAGCCGGACCAGCGTCCGCCGCACGAGGCTGAACAGCAGCCAGGCCGCCGCGCCGTGAAGCAGCGCGTTGGCGAGGTGGTAGCCCGCGGGGGCCTCGCCGCCGACGAGGTGGTTCAGCGCGAGCGAGAGGTTCACCAGCGGCCGGCCGGCGACGCCGGACGCTCCCGGCGGCGGCACGAGCGGCTGCCATGGCGGCCACCATGTGCGGAGCGTGGGATTGCCCACGATCGCCGACTGGTCGTCGAAGATGAACGGCGCCCGGAGCGCGTTGGCGTAAACCGCGACGGCCAGCCCGACGAGCAGCAGCCCCGCGGCGCGCCGCATCCGCGCCGCACGGTCCTCGCCGAGGATCGCCGCCACTCGCATGCCGGCTCGTTTGCCAGCTCGCGCCGGGGATGTCGAGCGGCGCTAGCGCCGGGCGCGCGCCGCGAGGAGGCGCGCGAGGCGCTCGCGGTTGGGCCCGGTCTCGCGGCCGCACGGGCCCGCGCGCGCCGGCAGCACCCGCGCCGCCTCGCGCAGCAGCGGCTCCGCCTCGTCGAACCGCCCGAGCTCGGTCAGGGCGTCGCCGAGGAGGCTCTTCGCCGACGCGATTCTCCAGCCCCCGCGGGATACGAGCGCTGTAAGCCCGCGATCGCGTCGCGCAGCAGCGGCTCGGCCGCGGCGGCTTCGTGTCGCGCGAGATGGATGCGGGCGGTCTCGATCTTGAGCCCGGCCTCGAGGCTGCGGTCGCCGCCGGTGCCCGCGCGGACGATCGCAGTGGCCTCGCGCAGCAGCGCCTCGGCCTCGTCCAGCCTGCCCTCCAGCGTCCGCAGGTAGGCGAGGTTGCCCATCAGGCGCGCCGTGCGCCAGTGCTGGCGCCCCAGCGTGCGTTGCACGATCGGCAGCGCCTCGCGGTAGAGCGCCTCGGCCGCCGCAAAGTCGCCCCGGTCGCGCTCGAGCAGCGCGAGGTTGCCGAGGAGAGGCCGAAATTCGGATGCTCCGTCCCGACGGTGCGGCGGTGGATCTCGATGCAGCGCACGAGCAGCGGCCGCGCCTCGTCGAGGCGGCCCTGATACCACAGCGCCTGGCCGAGGTCGCCGTAGCTGACCGCCACCTCGCGGTGTTCCTCGCCCAGCGCGCGGCGCCGGAGGTCGAGCGCCTCGCGGAAGAGCCGCTCGGCATCGGCGAACTCCTCGAGCGCCTGATGCGTGCGCCCGAGCTCGACGAGCGCGATCGCAATCTCGTTCGGCTCGATGCCCGGGAGCGTCCGCTGCACCGCCAGCGCCTCGTCGAAGAAGCCCTTCGCCGCGCGAAAGCCGCCCTGCTCGCGCGTCAGGACGCCCATCTGGCTGAGCGCCTGCGCGAAGCCCGCGTCGCGCACGCCGAGGCCGCGCAGGGCCGCAATCGCCTCGGTCAGCGCCGCGCGCGCCGGCTCGTGCCGGCCCAGCCGGAGGTAGACGCGCCCGACCGCGGTGAGGATCTGCGCGCGCAACGCCGGCTCGTCGGCCAGCTCGCGCCGGGCCTGTTCGATCGTGGTGGCGAACAGGCCCGCCATCGGGTCGCCCTTGTCCGGGGTGCGGAACGGGTCGGGCGCGGTGAGCAGTTCCGTCAGCAGCTCGCTGACGCGCGCCGCGCGCTGCGCCGATATCTGCGCGCGGTCGCGCTCGGCGGCGATGCGCCGGGCGTAGTAGCCGGACAGGGCGGCCAGCACGAGCAAGGCCGCGGCCGCGGCGGCCACGGCGCGGGTGTTGCGCCGGACGAACATCCGCGCGCGGTAGCCGAGGGTGGCGGGCCGGGCCAGCACCGGCTCCTGGCGCAGCCAGCGCTCGAGGTCGCGCGCGAGATCCTCCGCGCTGTCGTAGCGCTGCGCCCGGTCCTTGGCGATGGCCTTGAGCACGATCTGGTCGAGGTCGCCGCGCAGGGTCGCCGCGAGGCGGCGTTGCGCGGGCGGGCCGTCGGTTCCGACGCGGCGCGACGGCGCGGGCACGACCTCCTCGCGCACCCGGCGCGCGAGCTCGAGGTAGCCGACGCCGGCCAGCGTGCGCGCCTCGAGCGGGGTCGTGCCGGTGAGCAGCTCGTAGAGCACGGCGCCGAGCGAGAACACGTCGCTGCGCGTGTCGAGGTCGGCGCCGCCGGCGACCTGCTCGGGGCTCAGGTAGGCCGGCGTGCCGACGAAGAGGTGCAGGCGGGACACGACCGTGTGCTCGGTGAGCGGCGCGTGCATCGCCTTGGCGATGCCGAAGTCGATCACCTTGGGCGTGAAGAAATGCCCCTCGCGCGCCACGAGCATGTTCGACGGCTTGAGGTCGCGGTGGATGACGCCCCGCTGGTGGGCGTGCTGGACAGCCCGGCAGACCTGGAGGAACAGCCCGAGGCGCGCGGGCACGGAGAGATTCTCCTCGCGGCAGAACGTGGTGATCGGCCGGCCGTCGACGAGCTCCATCACGAAATACGGCCGGCCGCGCGCGGTGGCGCCGCCGTCGAAGACGCGCGCGATGTGCGGGTGATCCATCAGCGCCAGCGCCTGCCGCTCGGCCTCGAAGCGCGCGACGACCGCGCGCGTGTCCATGCCGAGCTTGATGATCTTCAGCGCCACCTCGCGGCGCACCGGCCGCTCCTGCTCGGCGCGGTAGACGACGCCGAAGCCGCCCTCGCCGATCTTCGCCGCCAGCCGGTAGGCGCCGATGCGCGTGCCGGGTCCCTCGCCCGCCTCGTCTTCCGGCGCGGCGAGAAAGCCGCCGGCGTCATCCGCGGCCGCGAGCAGTGCGTCGAGCCGCTGGCGCAGCGCGGCGTCCGCCCCGCAGGCCTCCGCGAGGAACCCCGCGCGCTCGGCGGCGGGCAGTTCCCCGGCGCGCTCGAAGATCTCGCGCTCGCGCGACGGCATGGGTCACGCCGCCGGGCGCGCGCCGGCCTGCAGGTGCTCGAACAGCCACGCGCGGGCGTAGGCCCAGGTGCGCTTGGCGGTGCGCTCGGAGACGCCGAGCAGCTCCGCGGCCTGCGTGAAGGTGAAGCCGCCGAAGAAGCGCAGCCGCACGAGCTCGGCCGCGTCGGCGTCGTGCGCGGCGAGGCGCTCGAGCGCGTCGTTGAGCGCGAGCACGGTCTCGTCGGCCGAGGCGGCGGCGAGGTTCACCTCCATCAGGTCGACGCGGAGGAGCTTCCCGCCGTGGCGGACGGCGGCCTTGCTGCGGGCGCGGTCGACGAGGATGTGACGCATCGTCTCGGAGGCGGCGGCGAAGAAATGGCGCCGGTCCTCCCAGGTGCGCGTGGGATCGGAGAGCAGTTTCAGGAAGGCCTCGTGCACGAGCGCGGTGGGCTGGAGGGTCTGGCCGGGGGCTGTTTCGCGAGCTTCTGCGCGGCGGCGCGACGGAGTTCCTCATACATGAGCGGCAGGAGTTGCGCGGCGCCCTGGGGGTCGCGGGCCTGCGCGGCGCGCAAGACTGGGCTGAGGTCCGTCATAGTGGTTCAAAAGCCCCAGCCCCGGCCGTCGCGCAAGACAGCCGGGGTTAGCCGAACGGCCCGCTTGGGGAGCGGGCCGCAGGAGGGAGCCGCGTCAGAGCGGCGTGACGACGCCGGCGGCGGTGACGTCGACCTTGAGCGTGCCCTGGGCGGTCGTCTGGGCGTTGCCGCCCGGCGCGATCGCCACGGTGAGCTCGCCGTTGGCCACGGTGGCGGTGACGGCGTAGCCGGTGGCGGGCGCGAGGTCGGCGACGAGCAGGTAGGTGTCGTCGGCCGGGACCTTCACCGTGAAGCTGCCGGCGATGGCGGCGGCCGACCGGCTGAAGAGCACAGCGTAGTTGCCGGCGGCGTTGCGGATCAGCGTGCCCTCGGCGGCGGTCGTCGAGAGGTTGCCGGCGGCGTTGGTGAGCGCGGTGACGTCGCCCGCCTGCGCGGCCGAGGCGGCGGCGTCGAGGACGGTCAGCCAGGTGTTGGTCGCCGCGGGCGTGCCGGGGCGGACCTCGAGGCGGTAGACCTTGCCGTAGTTGAACAGGTTCACCGTGCCGACGGTGTGGCCTGCGGGCAGCACGGTGGTGACGCGGCCGCGGAAGAGGTTGCCGCCAAACGCGGCGCGGGTGTCGACGACGTCGAAGCGGTGCGTGCCGGCGGCGGCGGCCTGCTCGGCCGGGGCGGCGGCGACGTGCCAGGCCATCCAGTTGTCGACGCCGGCGCTGCTCACGGTGGTGCGGTCGTGCACGACGAAGAGCTGCGGGCGCAGGTAGACGACGGTGCGCGTCCACGCCTGGATCGGGTGGTCGCTGAAGTATTGGTTCTCCAGCTTCGTGCCGCGGGCGAGGACGTAGTCGGTGCCCTCCTCGAAGCGCGAGAGCGTGGTGGTGGCGGCGCCATCGGGGCCGTTGCCGACCTGGCCCCAGTAGCCGTCCGGACGCGCGGCGTAGAAGGTGTTGAAGATGCGGCGGGCGCCGTTCACGCCGTCGGCGCCGCGGTCGTAGAGCTCGGTGTAGAGGTTGTTGAAGACCGAGCCGCCGCCGTCGCCCGTGCCCGGCGTGTTGCGCAGCAGCGCGCCCCAGGTGTTGACGAGGAACTGCACGCCGCCGCGCTGGATGGCGAGGCCGCCCTGGTCGAAGTGTTCCTCGGCGGACTGGTCGTAGCCGGTGTAGGGACCGGACTGGAACGAGGCCCAGACGGCGTCGGCCGCCCACGAGCTGCGCATGGCGACTTCGCCGGCGCCGACGGTGCGGTAGCTGAGGTCCGTGCGGTAGGCGGCGGTGGGCGCCGCGGCGTCGAAGAGGAGGAAGTCGGCCCACGGCTCGACGCCGCCCGCGCCCTGCTGGCTGCGGAGGTCGAGCGTGTAGCGCTGCGCCAGCGGCGTGTTGTCGCCGTTGGCGAGGCGGAGGAAGCCGGTGTATTGCGTGGCCCAGCCCGCGTCGGTGCCGGTGGGGTTGTCGCCGTCGTAGATGAGGCCGCGATCGCTGACGGTCTTCAGGTCCGGCCAGGTGAACTGGGTGACCCACTTGACGTTGCCGTCCGGGTAGGCGTGCGGATGCGCGGCGTCGTGGATGAGGTCGAGGCCCTTGGCGGTGAAGGCGGCGGCGAGCGGGCGGACCATGTTGATGGTCTCGAACTGGCCGTAGTTCCAGCCGTCGGGCGCGGAGCCGCCGCTGAGCCACTGCTGGTGGTAGGGCTGCACCATGCCGTAGTGGACGCGGTTCAGCCAGTCGTCCCACATCGCGGGCGCGCTCGGGTTCTCGCCTTCGGTCGCGAGGGCGCCGAGGGCCTTGGCCGCGTAGTAGCCGGCAAAGTAGTTGCCCTGGGGGAAGCTGCGGCCGAAGCCGCCGGCCTCGTAGTCGGCGATCCAGCGGTTGATCTCGGTGTAGATCTGCGCGCGATCGGAGTCGCTGAGCGTCTCGAAGATCCAGTCGTAGCCGATGGCGAGGGCGGGCACGTAGGCGCGGATGGCCCAACCCGAATCGATGAGCGAGAAGCCGTGGTGGACCGGATCGGAGAGCGCGAGGAGCAGCTCGCGCTCCTTC
Source organism: Oleiharenicola sp. Vm1 (assembly GCF_047777955.1). GTDB lineage: Bacteria > Verrucomicrobiota > Verrucomicrobiia > Opitutales > Opitutaceae > Didemnitutus. The sequence continues at coordinate 969,391 of NZ_CP180537.1, read as the reverse complement.
GCGGCGTAGCGCGCGGCGCGGACCGGGTCGACGGTGCGCGCGACGAGGTAGCCGAGCGAGAGCTCGAACGACGGCTGCATGTAGTCGTAGTATTGGTAGCCGCCGCTGATCGTGCCGCTGGAGTTGCCGGCGTCGGGGAAGGCGACGGGCAGGTCGGCGTAGGCGTCGCAGGCATTGCGCAGGCGGATCCAGGCGGCGTCGTTGGCGGCGGCGCGCTGCACCAGCGCCTGGAGCGACGCCGGCGTCACCCAGAGGCGCGGGTGCTGCACGCTGCCGTTGCCGGGCGTGTAGATCGTGACCGAGGCGGTGCGCGTCGTGGTGCCGATCTGGTTTTGCGCGGTGAGCGTGTAGGTGGTGCTTGCGGTCGGCTGGAGCGTGACGCTGTTGCCGGTGACGGTGCCGACGTCGGGCGAGATCGAGATCGTGTCGGCGCCGGAGACGTTCCACGTGAGCGTCGTGCTCGCGCCGGACTGGATGAACGCCGGCTGGGCGTAGAAGGCGCCGACGGTGGGCGCGGCCGGGCCGGTGACCGTGACGGTGGCGGTGCGCGTGGCGCTGGCGCCGCCGAGCGAGGCGGTGAGCGTGTAGGTCGTGGTCTGGCTCGGTGAAACCGTGACGCTGGTGCCCGTCACGACGCCGGGGCTGGCGCCGACGTCGGCGGCGATGCTGACGGTGTCGGCGTTGGCGACGGACCAGGTGAGTGTCGTGGACGCGCCGGGACCGATCGAGTCGGGCGAGGCGGCGAAGGCATTGACGACCGGCGCGGGCGGCGGGCCGACGTTCACGATGAGCGACTTCGCGATCGTGCCGTATTGGCTGCTGAACGCGGTGAGCGCGTAGCGCGTGGTGGTCTGCGGGTGGACGACCGTGCTGGTCCGGCCGTTCATCGAGCCCGGGTCGCCGCCGGCATCGGCGGAGAGCCAGAGGCTGTCGGCGTTGGTGGTGGTCCAGCTGATGGTGACGGCGTCGCCGGCGTTCACGTTGTAGGACGAGGCCGTGAAGGTATCGATCGAGATGGTCGGCGCCGGGGCGGTCACCGTGACGGTGGTCGTGGCGGTGACGGTGGCCGTGGCGTTCTTGGCCGAGAGCGTGTAGGTCGTGGTGGCCGCGGGGCTGACGGTGAACGAGGAGAGCGCGGTGACATTGCCGGGATTCGCGCCGGCGCTGGCGAGGATGGTGAGCTCGGTGGCGCCGTCGACGGACCAGGCGAGCGTGGCGTTGCCGGTGCCGCTGAGGGTGTCGGGCGTGGCGGTGAACGCGTGGATCACCGGCGGCGGCAACGGGGCGGACACGGTGACGGACACAGAAGACGTCACCGTGCCGCCGTTGTTGCTCGCCGTCAGCACGTAGGTCGTGTCCACGCCGGGAGCGACCGTGAAGCTGGAGCCGCTGACTGCTCCGATGGCGGGCGAAAGCGAGAGGCTGTCCGCGCCCGTGACCGACCAGTTGAGCGTGAGCGACTGGCCTTGGGTGATGGACGACGAGGACGCGGTGAAGGCATGGATCACCGGCGGCGGCGTGGGGGCCGCGACCGCGAGCGAGACGGTCTGCGTGACGGTGCCGCCGGCGTTGGTGGCGGCGAGCGTGTAGGTCGTGCTGGCCGCCGGGCTCACGCTGACGCTCGTGCCGGTGACCGCGCCGACATCGGGCGAGATCGAGAGCGAATCGGCACCGGCCACGGACCAGGCCAGCGTGCTCGCCTGGCCGGCGACGATCGCGTCGGGCGTGGCGGTGAAGCTCGCAATCGTCGGCGGGGCGACGGTGACCGTGACGGCGGTCTTCTTCGTCACGCTGCCGTTGAGGTTTTTCGCGGTGAGGGTGTAGGTCGTGGTCGCGGCCGGCGAGACGGTGACGCTCGTGCCGGTGACGGCACCGATCCCGGGTGAGATCGACAGGGAGTCGGCACCCGCGACGGACCAGGCGAGCGTGGTGCTCTGGCCGGCCGCGATCGTGGCCGGCGCGGCCGTGAAGGAGGAGATGGTCGGCTTCGGTCCGGGCGGCACGACGGTGACAACGACCGAGCGCGCACCGGTGCCGGCGGTGTTCACGGCGGTCACGGTGTAGGCCGTGGTCGCCTGCGGGTAAACCTTGAGGCTCGTGCCGAAGACGTTGCCAAGGTTGGCGCCGGCGTCGGTCGTGACGGTGTAGTAGGTGGCGCCGGTGCCGGTCCACGCGAGCGTCACCGCGGAACCCGGCAGCACGGTGGCGGGCGTGGCCGCGAGCGTGTTGACGGTGGGCGGGACGACGACGGTGATCTTGCGTGACTTCGTGACGCTGCCGGAGGCGTTGGTCGCGGTGAGCGTGTAGGTCGTGGTCTGGGTCGGCGTCACGGTGATTTCCGTGCCGGTGACCGGGCCGATGCCGGGCGAGAGGGAAACGCTCGCGCCGTTCGAGACGGACCAGTTGAGCGAGACGCTTTCGCCGGCGTTGATCGTGCCGGTGCCGGAGAAATTGAAGGCGTAGATCGTCGGCAGGGCCGAGCGCGCGGCCGGCGCGGCAAGCAGGGCGGTGGCGCAAAACAGCAGCGCGCACCGCAGGAAAGTGCGGAGGAAGATCATCAGTTTCATGTTGAGCTAACCACACCCAACGGAATCCGCCGGCCAATCGGGCCAGCCGCTGGCAATAAACAGTTTTCTTACGCCTGACCGTTCGGCTAGGCGGCGGAATGCGGTAGCCTTCGCGCCGGCAATCGGGACACTCGCGCCATGAAATGGCTTGCGCTTCTGGTCGCCACGCTGGTGCTGCCGCTCGCGTCCGCCGCCCCGGCGGCGCCGGCCCACGCCGAGATCGAGCTCCTGTTGCACCACCTGAAGGGCCTCGACGGCGCGGTGTTCCTCCGCAACGGCAGCGAGCACGCGGCGGGCGAGGCGGAGTCCCACCTGCGCCTGAAATGGGAAAAGCAGGCGGCGCGGATCCGAACCGCCGAGGACTTCATCGCGCTCTGCGGCACGAAATCGTCCCTCAGCGGCGAGCGCTATCGCATCCGCTTCAAGGATGGCCGCGTGCGCGACTCGGCCGATGTGCTGACCGAGGAGCTGACCCGGTTGCGGCGCCAATCGGCCACGCGGCCGTAGCGCGAGTCCCGGGCTCAGCGTCCGTCCACGGCGCGGGCGGCGCGCGCGGCGTTGTCCCGGTAATCCGCCTGCTCCGGCGCGAGCCGCACGGCGGCTTCGAACTCGGCCAGCGCCTCGCGCCGGCGACCGGCGCGCGCGAGCATCACGCCGCAAGCGTTGCGCAACGCGGCATGATCGGGCCGCCGGCGCACGGCTTCGCGGATCTGCTCGAGCGCCGCGGCGTCGCGCCCGAGCCCGGCCAGCACCGCGCTGTAGTTGGCGCGCGCCTCGACATCGTCCGGCGTCAGCTGGAGCAGGCGCTCGTAGCGGGCGGCGGCCTCCGCCCCGCGGCCGGCTTGGGCGAGGGTGTTGGCGAGGTTGAAGAGCGCGCCCGGGAAATCGGGCCTGGCCTGCAGCGCGGACTCGAAGCGCGCGATGGCCTCGGCGGGCGCCCCTCGGCAGCGAGCAGGCTGCCGAGGTTCAGGAGCGTGGTGGGGTCGTTGGGCCGCGCTGCGAGCGCGCGTTCGAACAGCGGCCGGGCGCGGGCCAGGTCGCCGCGCGCCTGGAGGACGTTGCCGAGGTTGTTGAGCGACTCGACCACCGGCTCGAGCGCCACAGAACGCTCGAGCCAGCGCTGCGCCGCCTCGAGGTTGCCCTCGCGCTGGTGATAATCGGCCAGCAGGGCCAGGGCGCGGGCATTGGTCGGGCAGCGGACGGCGAGGTCCTCATACAGGGCGACGCGGGAGGCGTAGGCGGCGTTGCGCGCCACGGTCGCCGCGCCGAGCGCCGCGGCGACGCCGGCAAATCCGATCCACACCCGGGCGCGCAGCCCGGCGACGCCCGCCGCGGCCACGAGCACGCAGAGTCCCGCCAGCGGCAGGTAGGTGCGGTGCTCGGCCATGGTTTGCGTCGCGATCGGGATGACGCTCGAGCTCGGGGCGAGCACGAGGAAGAAGAACAGGCCGCCAAAGCCCGCGGCGCGACCGCGCCCCACGGCCCAGAGCGATGCGCCCAGCAGGCCGAGCACCAGCACCGCCGCGGGCAGGACGCGCGTCCACTCGGTGACGAGCGCCGTGCCGTAATCGAGGACGAGCGGATGCGGCCACACGAACAGCCGCAGGTAGTGCGCGATCGCGGAAAATTGCGTCAGCGCGTAGTCGCGCACCGACACCGCCGTGCCGAACCCCGCCGTGCCGCCGCGCCCGGCGGTGGTGAGCACGAGCGCGCCGAGAAGCAGCCACGTGCCGGCGAGCGCGACGTGCAGCCAGCCGCGGCGCGCCCAGGTTTCCCGCCAGGAGCCGGCGAGAAACAGCCGGTCGTAGAGCGCGAGCGCCAGCGGCGCGGTGGCCATGACCTCCTTGGCCGCCATGCCGGCGAGGCAGGCCAGGAAGGCCGCGACCGGCCAGGCGCGGCGCCCCGGCTCCTCGTGGACGCGGATCAGGAACCACCCGGCGGCCAGATAGCACAACGCCACGAGCGACTCGGCGCGCTGGACGACGTAGGTCACGGACTCCGTCTGCAGCGGATGCAGGAGCCAGAGCGCGGCAGCGATGAACGCGACCGCCGGCGCGTCCGCCTGCCAGCGCGGCGCGAACGCGGGTTGCCGGAGCGTGCGCCGGACGATGCCGGCGAGCAGCAGGCCGTTGGCGAGGTGGAGGGCGAGGTTGACCAGGTGGTAGCTCCAGACCTCGACGCCGCTGACGGCGTAGTTGAGCGCGAAACTGAGGGCGAGCAGCGGGCGGCCGCTGGTCGTGAGCCCGCCGTCGGCGGACGGAAGCAGCGACTGGCCGAGGCTGTGCAGCGCCGGGTTGGTGACGATCGACGGAACGTCGTCGAAGAGGAACTGGCCGCGGAAGCTGTTCAGGTAGGCTGCGACGGTCAGCAGCGCCAGCAGGGCGGCGGCGAACCACGGGCGGTCGAGGAGGCGCGCGAAGGACGATTCGTTGGCGGATGGGGGACGCTGGCGCACGCGGGGGTAAACGGGCTTCGCCTTCGCCGGGGCCCCGGCGGACGGTCTTCTTCCGCCACGCGGAAGAAAAGTGGTGCTCAGGGGGGGACTCGAACCCCCATGCGGTTAAGCACAGGCTTCTGAGACCTGCGTGTCTACCAGTTCCACCACCTGAGCGGAGAGGAAGGGGCATGGATACGCCCCGCCCGGAGCGGTGCAAGGATTTTGTTGGCCGCCGTGAGGCTTACCCGCGCGGCGAGCACTCCCGTCCGCGCCGGCGCAGCGAAAAGAGCACGAGCAGCGCCAGTGGGAACCAGGCGCTGGGAGCACCGCCGCCGCCCCTCCCCCGCTCCCGCCCCCGAACTCGGCGGCGGGGTCGTGGTGCCACCGCCGCTCGAGCCGCCCGTGTTCCCGCCGCTGGTGGGCGCGGCCGAGAGCGCGAGGGTGGTCACGACGGCGGCCGGAGTGATCTTGCGAATGGCGGCGTTGCCGGTGTCGGCGACGTAGAGATTGCCGGCCGCGTCGATCGCGAGCGCCTGCGGCTGGTTGAAGAGCGCGTCGGCGCCGGTGCCGTCGGCGATGCCCGCAATGCCGGCCGTGCCGGCGAAAGTCGTGACGACGCCCGCGGCGGTGACCTTGCGGATCGTGGAGTTGCCGGTATCGGCGACGAACAGGTTGCCGGCCCCGTCGACGACGAGGGCCATCGGGCGATTGAAGAGCGCGGCGATGCCCGTGCCGTTGTCGAAGCCGCTGACCCCGGCGAGGCCGGCGAGCGTGGTGACGGTGCCGTCGGGGCCAATGCGGCGGACGGTGTTGTTCGTCGTATCGGCGACGTAGGCGACGCCGCTGGCGTCGACGGCGATGCCGTTGGGCAGATTGAAACGCGCCGCGGTGCCGGCACCGTCAGTCGAGCCTTGGACGCCGGCGGTGCCGGCAAAGGTCGTGACCGCGCCGGCGGCGGTGACTTTGCGAATCGCGTGGTTCATCGAATCGGCGACGAACAACCCGCCGGCCGTGTCGCGCGCGAGTCCGACGGGCGCGGAGAACGTCGCGGCCGCGCCCGTGCCGTCGGCGCCGCCGCGCGCCGCGCTCGATCCGGCGAGCGTCGTGACGGCGCCGTTCGCATCGACCGCGCGCAGCGTGGCGTTGGCGGTGTCGGCGACGACGAGAGTGCCGTTCGCCAGGACGACGACCCCGTTGGGCTGGTTGAAGCGCGCGGCGGCGCCGGAGCCGTCGGTCGCGCCGGTGGAGTTGGCCGCGCCGGCGAGCAGGCTGACTTGATTGGACGAATTGATTTTCTGCACGGTGTCGGCATTGGCGTCGGCGACGAAGAGGTTGCCGGAGCTGTCCATGCCGATGCCGGTCGGGAACGGGAAGAAGACCGTCGCGACGGTGAGCGCGGCGCCGTTGCTCGTGGAGATGACGCCGTTGTTCGAGGCGACGAAGCGATATTGCGCGCCGTTGAGCGAGGAGCCGACGTTCGCGATCGCGAGCGTCGCGGTCGTGACGCCGCTGTAACTGCCGCCGTCGGTCAGGTCCGCCCACGTCGAACCGCCGTTGGTGGAAATCTGCCACTTCACCGCGCCGGTCACGCTGCCGGCGCTCAGCGTCGTGCCGTGGCCGCTGGTGACGGTGACGTCGCTGAGGTGACGTGACGCCGTGGTGCTGACCGTCAATGCGGCCGAGCCGCTGATGACCGTGCCGAGCGGATTGGTCACCGCGGCCGTGTAATGGCCGACGTCGCCCAGTGCCACGTTCGCGATCGTGAACGACGCGTTCGTGGCGCCGGCGATGGCATTGCCATCCTTGCGCCATTGGTAGGTCGGCGCGGGGCTGCCGGTGGCGGTGACGGTGAAGGTGACCGAACTGCCCAGGGTGGCGATCTGGCCGCTCGGGCTCGACGTGATCTCGGGAGCCACATTCGAGGTCGTGACGGTCAGCGTCGCGCCGTTGCTGATCGCGGAGCCGGCGGAGTTCGTGGCCACGACGGTGTAGGTGCCGGCGTCGCCCGCGGTCGCGCTCGCGATGGTGAAGCTGGCGTTTGTGGCGCCGGCGATGGCGTTGCCGTCCTTGCGCCACTGGAACGCCGGCGCCGGATTGCCGCTCGCGGCCGACGTGAAGGTCGCCGCGCCGCCTGCGGTCACGGTCTGGTTCGTCGGCTGCGTGGTGAAGCTCGGCGCGGTCGATGCCGCGTTCACGGTCAGCGTCGCGCCGTTGCTGGTCGCGGAGCCGGCGGAATTCGTCGCCACGACGGTGTAGGTGCCGGCGTCACCCGCGGCAGCGCTCGCGATGGTGAAGCTGGCGTTCGTGGCGCCGGCGATGGCGTTGCCGTCCTTGCGCCACTGGAACGCCGGCGCCGGATTGCCGCTCGCGGCCGACGTGAAGGTCGCCGCGCCGCCTGCGGTCACGGTCTGGTTCGTCGGCTGCGTGGTGAAGCTCGGCGCGGTCGATGCGTTACCGCCCGTCACCGTCACGGTGTAGTCGTAGGGAGGCGAGGAGATGCCGCCCTGGTTGGCGAATTCGTAGGCTGTGATCGTGACGGTGTAGGCGCCGGCGGTCGTCGGCGTGCCCGAGAGGTGCAACGAAGTGACGTTCACGGCGCCGTCGTTGGTGAGGCCGGAGAAGTTCAGTCCCGGAGGGAAACTTCCGGAGACGCTCCACGATTGCGGCGGCGTTTGCGTGCCGTTCACCGTGTAGAAAATCGAAACGGCGTTGCCAGCCGTCACGCTGACGCCGCTGGCGGTGCCGCTCGAGGGCACGAGCGGCGTGGCGCCGACGACGGTGTTGACCGCACCGAGCGCGGCGGCGGTTGCCAGGGCGGATTTCAGGACCGTGCCGAGCGGCGCGGCGGAGACGATCTCGTCGGCGACGGCCACGAGCGTGGCGGCCGGCGTGCGCTGGAGAATCAGCATGAGAATCGCACTCGGAAGATTGAGCCAGTGGATGCGGCGCCGAAACAGGGCGGGGAGTTTCATACGGGAGACGGTGGACAGTGAAACGCGCACGGCGCGCAGCCGTGCCGCGCCCAAGGTCGCGAAAACCGTCCGCGGGGAAAGCGGCCACTCGTAACAGGCCTGTTACCGCGCCGCGACGGGCCGTCAAAAGCGCAGCAGCAGTTGCACCGCAAACGTCGTCGCGCCGCCGCCGGTGCCGGCGCGCCCGCGCTCGCAGTCGCACTCGAGCTTAAGTTCCGTGTGCGGCGTGAAGCGATAGCCCGCCGCGAGATCGAGGCGCGATTCGCCTGCGCCCCACGATACCGGGCGGTGCGTGATCTCGTCGGGCACGTCGCCGAATGTCTGGCGGTTCCAGCGCGCCGCACCGAAGAGCTGCGGCGTGAACTTGTATTTCACTTCGAGGAAACCGACGAGCGTGTCCGCATTCCCCACGCCGGGAATGGCGAAGCGCGCGCGGTAACCCTCGGCCCAGAGCTGCCAGTGCCGCCACGCGAAGCTGGCGTCGAGGCCGAGCGTCGTCTGGCGATAGTCGCCCAGCGTGCGTCCCGCGGGCAGCGTGCGCGCGGCGGAATCGCGCAGGTAGGTGCCCGTGCCGAACGACACGCCGAAATTCCACCGCAGGTCCGGCCGCCAGCCGATGCGCGCGTGCCAGGCCGGGTTTTGGAATTGCGTGTGCGTGATGTCCCACGCGTCGGGGCGCGAGGAGAGCGCGGTGTTCTTCACCTCGAGCGCATAGTCGAAACGCTCGCCGCGCCCGGCGACGGACGCGCCGCTCGCATACGCCGGCCCCCAGATCACCGGGACGCGATACTCGTCGTTCGGGCTCGGCGCGAACGGCCCGATCATGTGCGCCCACGAACGCAGCACGGTGGCGGAGCGCGCCGCCGTCTCGTCGAAGATGCCGGTGGGGTTTTCATAGGCGAGCGGCGCGGTCACGAACGGATTGTCCCACGCCTGATGGCGCTTCACCCACTGCCCGACGACCGTCGCGAATTTCCCGAGCTGCAGCGCGAATCGCTCGGACGCTCCCGGCGTGACGCGCAAGGCATACTCGTCGAGCCGCACGCCGCGGCCGCCCGCCCCCGGATCGAAGCCGCCGTCAACGCGCGCCTGGGCGAAGAAATAGCAGCGCGGGCCCGCCTGCGCGTCGAGGAAGAGGACGAGCCGCGGATCGAAGAGCGCGCGGGCGCTCGACTCGATCAATCCGGGCGCGGGCTGGTCGAAGCGGTAGTAATTCACCTCGACCGCGCCGCTGAGCCGCGCGCGCCAGGAGCCGTCGTCCGCCGCGCGCGTCAGGTCCGCGTCGAGGCGGTCGAGCCACTCGTCGTCCCAGGCGCGGGCGCCGGCGGGTCCGGCGCCGAGGAGGGCGAGGGCGACGCGCAGCGCTTTCATGGCGTGGCAGGCGGCTCGGCGCGCACGAGGCGCACGGCGAACTCGGTCCAGTCGTCCGACGAGCGCAGCAGGCGCAGGTCGCCGCGATGCAGCCGCGCGAGTTCGCGCGCGAGGTTGAGGCCGAGCCCGTGACCGGGCTTGTTTTCCGCCACGGCGCCGCGATGGAAGCGCTCGAAAATGTGCGCCTGCGACTCCGGCGGGATCGTCGGGCCGGTGTTGCCAATGACGAGGCGCACCTCGGCGCCGTCGACGCTCGCCGCGATGCGCACGCGGCCGCCGGGGCGGTTGTATTTCCGGGCGTTCTCGAGGAGGTTCTGGAGGATGAGCGTCGTGTAGCGCCTTTCGCCGAGCACGAACAGCGCGCCCGGCAGCCCGCGCTCGACCGTGAGATCGCGGCCTTCGGGCAGCGTGCTCAGGTCGTCGAGCCACGCGTCGATCAGCGGCACGAGGTTCAGCGGCGCGAGTTCGAGTTGCAGCCGGCCCTCGTCGAGACGCGAGAGCAGCAGCAGATCCTCGATCACGCTCGAGAGGCGGAACGTCTGGTGCACGAGCGTCGACACCTCCTCGCGCGCCTCGTGGTCGAGCTTCTTGCTCGCGAGCAGATCCTCGAGGCCGGTGCGCAGCACGGCGACAGGCGTCTTGAGCTGGTGCGAGGCGTTGGCGGAGAAACGCGCGGTGCGCTCGAGCTCCTCCTGGCTCATTTCCAGCGCCGCCTCCGTGCGCCGCAATTCCGCACGGTTCTGCTCGGAGTCGATGGCGAGCCTCTCGACCGGCCGGCTCAGGCGCGTCGCGAGCACGCGGCTGGCCGCGAACGAACCGAGCAGCAGCACCGCCCACGCCGCGGCGAATTGCCCGAGAAGCACGTGCTGTCGGTGCGCGAGATCGGCGAGCGGGTAGATGCAGACCTCGCCGGCCGGCGGATAGCTGGAGTCGGGGTTCAGGCGCTTGTAGAAAAGCAGGCACGGGGCGCCGCCGAGCTCCAGCGGGAAGCTGCGCTCGCCCGCTCCGCGCGCGACGATGTCCGTCGCGATCTGCTCCGCCACCGCGGCGGCCTCGGCGGCGCGCAGATCCGCCAGGTGCAGCCGTCCGTCGAGCCAGAGTCCGCGCTCGAAGGACGCCCCCGGCGGCCGGCCCAGCGCCAGCGGTTGGAATCCCAGCACAAGCACGGCGATCGTCTCGCCGGTTTCGGAGGAGGGAATGGGAATCGCGAGGATCTCGTGCAGCGCCCCGTCGGCGGCGAGGTAGCCGCGCTGCGGCCGCGCGGGCACCGCGCCGGGGCGGAGCCGCCTTTCGGCGGCGGGGGAAAGCGCGCCGACTGCGGCGCGATCCGGCGGCGGGATCGTTGCGCCGCGCGCGTCGAGGAAGCGGTAGAACTCGGCGCGGAACGCCATCGCGGGGCTGTCCGGATCGGCCGTGCCGGCCATGATGCCCGCGAGCTCGTCGCGCGCGCTCGGGTAGAGCAGATCGAGCGCGTTGTCCTCGAGCGCGGCGCGCAGGCGCGGTTTGGTGGCGAGCATGCGGCAACGCTCGGCCAGCGCGGCATCGCGCACCGCCTGGGCCGCGTGCACCGCCGCGACCTCGGCGCGGAACTCGCGCTCGAACGCGGCGCGCACCGACTCCGCGAGGTTCCGCTGCGAGTAAAGGAGGCCGAGCGCGGTGGCGATCGAGACCACCACCATCATCGCCACCATCAGCTTCGTGCGGTAGCCGGGCATCGTGGCGGCGGTCGGCGGCGCGGGGTTCACGGGAACTCGACGTGCAGCGTCTCGCCGTCGCGCAGCTCGACCGTGCGCGCGAGCGTCGTGCGGCTGTCGCGCCAGACCTTCAGCGTGAAGCGCCCGGCGGGCAAGCCGCCCAGGCGGAAATTCCCCGCGGCGTCCGTCGTGACGAAATGCGGCGTGTCGAGCACGAGGATGAGCCCGCGCATGTGCTCGTGGATGTCGCAGCGCAGCACGACGAGCCCGGGGGTCTCGAACGTCACGGTCGGCACCGGCTTGTCCTCCTTGCGATAGCGGCCGAGATCGAAGCGCTTCGTCGGGGAATAGGAGAAGATATTGTGGTAGACGTCGTCGTGGTTCGGGAACTCCACGACCGTGCCGGCCTCGATCGCGAGCAGCGTCGGCACGAAGCTCATGTTTTCCTGGCCGACCTGCGCCGTCGGCCGCCGCGCGGCGGGCCGCGCGAAGTCGCCCGCGAGATACGCGACGGCGAGCGGCGGATTGGTCGCCAGCACGCCGTCCTTCGAGACGATTTCGTAGCGCTGGTTCACCACCGGGGTGGCACGGGACTTCGGCAGCGCGACGCGCCCCTCGATGACCGCGTCCGCGCGGGCGGCCACGACGGCGCCCGCCAGCGCCGCGAGCGCCGCCAGCACACGTGCAGGGCGGAGGAAGGGCGGACGAGGGAGCGAGCGTGGATTCATCGCGGCGGGACGAAACGGAGCATGACGCGACCCCGCAGGGCGCCGCAAGCGCTCACGCGGGAGCCTGGATCGTGTAGCCGACGAGCCGTTGGGTGTGGATCAGGGCCACGGCGAAGCCCGCGTCGATCTTCTTGCGGAGGCGGGTGACGAAAATCTCCACCGTGCGCGTGTCGTATTCGTGGTCGCGCTGCCAGATGCGCTCGCACAGCTCCGTGCGCGAGAAGACGCGCCCCGGCTCCTGCATGAGCACGTGCAGCAGGTCGAACTCGCGCGGCGAGAGGGCGACCGGCTGTCCGGCGCGCGTCACGCGGCGGTGGATGACGTCCATCGCCAGGTCGCCGACGCGCAGCAGGTCGGCCTTGTCGACCGGCACGCCGCGCCGGCCGAGCGCCTCGACCCGCGCGATCAACTCCTCGAGCGAAAACGGCTTGGCCAGGTAATCGTCCGCGCCGGCCTTCAGGCCCTTGACCCGGTGCTCGACCTCGCCGCGCGCGGTGAGGATCAGGACGCGGGCGGGGTGCGCGGCCTCGCGGAGCTTCGCCAGGACCGCGAAGCCGTCGAGCGTCGGCAGGTTGAGATCGAGCACGATGAGGTCGGGCGCCTCGTTCAGCGCGGTGCGCAAGCCGGCCGCGCCGTCGGACTGCGTGTTGACGAAATGGCCGTTGCGCACGAGCGCGCGGGTGACGTGCCGGGCGAGCTGCAGCTCGTCCTCGATGATGAGAATCCGCATGACGAAGGGGCGGGATGCTTCTCTGCGCCGCGCGCGGGTTTGTCGATGGCGTTTGCCGCGCCACCGCGGGCCCCGGAGCGAGGACGCGTCAGTTGCAGCCGCAGCCGCTGCCCTTCACGCCGCGCCCGCCGGTGGCGGCCTCGCGCGAGAAGTAGATGTGCTCGTCCATCGTGCGGGCGAGCGGATCGCGGTCGGAGCGCATGGTGTAGTGCGCGAACGCCTCGCGTTCATACGGCTTCACGCGCGCGAGCTCGGCCGAGGAGCAGCCGGAGAGCGCGAGCGCGCCGAGTGCGGCGGCGGCCAGCGCGAGCGCCGCGCGGGGGATCGGTTCGTTTTCATGGGAGGATTCATTTTTCGGCGAGCGCGGCCTCGACGGCGCGCTGCAGTTCCGCGGTGGTGGCGGCGCCGTGGAAGCCGACCCCGACGAACCGCACGCGGCCGTCGCGACCGATGAGGAAACAGGTCGGCATCGCCGGCACCTCGACGGTCGAGGCGAGCCGATGCCGGACATCGCGCACCGTGACGAACGGCGGCTGCAGACGCTTGAGGAAGGCGTCGTAGGCGGCGCGCTGCTTGTCGACGCTCACCCCGGCGATCGCGAGTCCGCGGGCGCCGTAATCCGCGTGCAGGCGCGCGTAGACCGGGAACGACGCCTGGCACGGCTCGCACCAGGAGGCCCAGAAGTCGACGAGCGTCACCTGTCCCGCGAGCGGCGGGAGGCGGCCCTCGAGCGAAAGGGCGGAGTCGTTCAGCGCGGGAAAGGCGTCGCCCACGGCGACGCGAGCGGGCAACGCGGGGAGCGCGGCGAGCGCGACGGCGGCGAGAACGAGCAGCCGGGCGGGAAGGCGAAACGGATCACGAGGCGACATAGGCGTAGAAACCGCGGGTGTGATGGCGTGCGGTCTCGGTGACGATCACGCCTTCGGCGCCGGGGCAATGCGCGATGAGCTCGAGCCCGCGCTCCGCGCCGAGCACGAACGCGGCGGTGGCGAGCACGCCGGCCTGGAGGCAGGTGTCGGCGACGACGGTGACTTGCAGGCAGCCGTTCGCGACGGGCCAGCCGGTGCGCGGGTCGACGATATGGCCGTAACGCCGGCCGTGGAGATGGAAGCACCGCACGTAGTCGCCTGACGACGCCACGCCGCGCCCGTCGCGCACCGCGAGGCTGCCCCAGGCGGCGCCGGGATGGCGCGGGTCTTCGAGGCCGAGATGCCACGCGATGCGCGCCGGCGGTCGGCCGAGCGCGTAGACGTCGCGGCCGAAATCCACGAGCGCTGTCGCGATGCCGTGCTGGCGCGCGAGGTGCGAGACGATGTCGACGGCGTATTCCTTGCCGAAGCCGCCGAAGTCGAGCGCCATGCCCCGTTCCGGCAGAAAGATCCTCCCGGGCGCGCGCCGCACCCTGTCCCAGCCAACGAGGCGGCGCGCGGCGGCGATCTGCGCCTCGGCCGGAATCGTCGGGCGCTCGGCCTTCCAGTTCCAGAGGCGCAACAGCGGCAGCGCCGTCGGATCGAGCACCCCGCCGGTCGTGGCGTGGAGCGCGTCGCCGAGCGCGAGCATCTGCTCCATGTCCGCGTCGACCTCGACCCACGCGCGGCCGGCCGCGTCGTTGATGCGGCTGACGAGACTCGTCGGACGGAACCGCGAATACTTCGCCTCGAACGCGCTCACCCACCCCATGACCGCACGCTCGAACGCGGTCGCCGACGCGGCGCCGGCGGGCGCGACGTATTGCACCTCGCAGGTCGTGCCGAGCGCGGGAAACGCGAGCCGGCGCAGCGCTGTTTCCCCGGCGGACGCAGCGCGGGCGGGCGGGCGAGCGGGACTTTCGGCGGCGGTCATGGGCGCGCGAGCAGACCGGCGTTACCAGGAGAACTTCGCGCCCAGGGTGACGACGTCCGCGCGCGGATAGGCGCTCGCCGGTGTCACGCCGTCGCGGCCGCGCATGTCGTAGCGCGCGAACTCGGCGTCGAGCTGCCAGCGCGGCGAGAGCGTCGCGACCGCCTTGAGCGCGAGCGTCTTCGAGCGCAGGTCCGACAAGCGGTAGTCGGATGAGTAGAACGGCCCGCCCGGCCGCGGCGCGCCCCCGGTGGGCACGATGTCCGTGCCGTCGAGACGATAGAAATAGAAGTCCGCCGCGCTCTGCGTGTAGAGGCGCAGGTGCGGGATGAGCACAAGGCGAGCGCCGAGCTTCTGCAGCCACGAGAACTCGAGCGTGTGGCTGTTGGTGCCGAACGTGTCGTGATAGAAGCGGTAACTCGCCTCGATGGCGGCGTTGGCGGACGGCAGGGCGCGGTTGAGCGAAGCGAGCGCGGTCCATTTCGTGCGCGCGTCGGGGCGATTCTCGCCGAAGGTGAACGGCAGGAAGATGCCCGGGCCGACCTCGACGGATTTCTGGACCAGTTTGTATTGGTCGTTGAGGTAGCCGGTCGCGCGACTGACGGAGAGGTTGAACGCGACGGAGGTGTTCGCGTCGAGGAGCTGGGTCACGCCGGCGGCGAGATCGAGCGAGCGCTTCCGCGCCCACGGCGTCTGGTAGAAAACCTTCACGTCATCGCTCGTGCCGCCGAGGCCGAGGAGGAGCGTGGTGTTTTTCTCGTTGAAATCGCCGAGCGCATTCAGCGACCAGCCCTGCGAGCGGTAGTCGCTCTCGCGGCTGTTGGCGTAGCTGCCGGCGAGATTCCAGTGCGCGAACGGGCGCGACAGGTCGAGCGACCACTCGTGGCGCCGTTCGCTCAGGTGCGTGAGCACGACCTGATCGCTGCCCGAAGGCGCAGGCTGGCCGTTCGGTGTGGCGCCGGCGATCGCGTCGGTGACGCCCTGGAGCTTCAGGCGGACGTCGGACCCGAGGTCCTGCTCGATGAGCGCGCTTTGCGTGGTGACCGCGATGCGGTCATGCGCCTCGCTGTAGTCCTCGTATTTGTAGGTGAGCGCGTTGTCGGCGCGGGCGCGCGGCGAGGCGAGGTCGAGCCAGGCGGCGAGGGCCAGGGCCAGCCCGAGCGGGCGCGTGCGAGCGGAAGGGGCGGAGGAAGTTGTCATCGCGGGAGGGTTGTCCCGCCGCGCGAAGACGGAGTGCGCGGCAGCACGCGCACTGTTGCGCCGGCGCGGCGCGCGAAAAGTAACGGACCGTAACAGGGCTGTTACGCCGCGACGCCCGGGCGCTCGCACGCCCGTCCGCTCAGCGCTGGTGCTTGCGCTCGTGCTCGAGCAGGCGCTGCTTCCGCCAGAGGCCGCCGGCGTAGCCGCAGAGGAGCCATCGGCGTTGATCACGCGGTGGCAGGGGATGACGAGCGCGATCATGTTCGAGCCGTTGGCGCGGCCGATGGCGCGCGCGGCCTTGGGCACGCCGACGCGCTGCGCCATCTCGAGGTAGCTGCGGGTGCGGGCCGGCGGGATGCGGCGGAGTTCCGCCCAGACCCGGTTCTGGAACGCCGAGCCGACCGGCGCGAGCGGCAGGTCGAACGCGAGTGATTCGCCCGCAAAGTAGCGCGCGAGCTGCGCGGCCGTGGCCGCGAGCGTCGGGTGATCGCCCGGCACGATGACGCATTTCAGGCGGCGGCGCAGCAGCTCGATCTCGCGCTCGAGCCCGCGGCGGTCGACGAACTCGAGCAGGCGCAGGCCGGCATCGTCGGCCAGCGCGACCATGGTGCCGAGCGGCGTCTCGATGCGGCGGGCGAGCAGACAGGTCTTGTGCGCCGCCTCGCGCGGGGCGTCGCCGAAGAGCCGCGCGAAGGCATCGCGGAAGCCGCTCGTCGACTCGTAGCCCGTGGCCAGCTGCGCCTCGACCACGGGCTGGCCGGACTTGAGGCCGTGCAGCGCCAGGCCCATGCGCCGGGCGCGCTGGTAGGCGTGGAACGTCATTCCGTAGTAGGCCTTGAACTGCCGGCGGGCGGTGGAGGGCTCGATCCGGAGCGCGACGAGATCCTTGTCGGTGACGCGTCCGTCCTTCGCCTCCTCGACCGCGCGGCGCAGGCGCTCGACGAGCGCGGGGACCGGACGCGTCGCGTCCATGGGCTTGCACAGGCGGCACGGGCGGTAGCCGCCGTGGAGCGCTTCGGTGACGGAGGGGAAGAACTCGACGTTCTCCTCCTTGGGAAACTTGGCGCGGCAGGTCGGGCGGCAGAAGATGCCCGTAGTCTTCACGCCGGTGAAAAAGACGCCCTCGTAGGCCGGGTCGCGCCGGCGGACCGCGCGATACATCGTGCGGAAATTCGGCAGCGTGTGCGTGGCGGAGTTCGGGGGCACGGGATGGTCGAGCTGGATCATGCTGTAAGCGTAGCCGACGTCCGCGCAAGTCCGCGGCCGAAATTCGGGCAAGGAAATCGGGGCGGCGCATTGACCGGCGCGGCGCGGCGGAGTTGACTGCCGGCATGAGCCAACGCGTCTCCCGTCCCGCCAGCTGGCAGCAGGCGATCGCCCGTTTCCCGGCCGCGCTGCGCGCCGATCTCGACGCCCTCTGGGAAAAGGGCGGCGTGGTCGCGCCGGCGCTGGTCGACCGCCTGCGCGCGAGCGTCGGGGGCGACCTCGGCGCGGCGATGATGCGCCTGCTGCCGCTGGCGCAACACTACGCGGTGGTGCCGGTGTCGCATTTCCGCGTCGGCGCGGTCGCCGCGGGCCTGCCGGCGGCGCGCGGGGCGAGCCCGGCGCTGTATCTCGGCGCGAACTACGAGTTCGAGGGCGTGGCCCTGAGCTTCACCGTGCATGCCGAGCAATGCGCGACGAACCATGCCTGGCTGCACGGCGAGCGCGGCCTCTCGCTGCTGGCGGTGACGGCGGCGCCCTGCGGCTATTGCCGGCAGTTTCTCAACGAGCTCAGCACGGCGGCGAAGCTGTCGGTGCTGCTGCCGGCGGACACGCGCCGCGGCTTCAGCACGACGCGGCTCGGCGCGCTGCTCCCCACTCTTTCGGCCCGACCGACCTCGGCATCCGCGGCGGCCTGATGGACCCGGCGCTCGCGGCGCCGACGCTGAAGCTGGCGGGCCGGGCGAAAGGCGACGCGGTGGCCGCGGCGGCGCTCGACGCCGCGCGCCGCAGCTACGCCCCTACCCGACCGACAAGGCCGGGCAGTTCGCCGGCGTGGCGCTGCAGTTCGCGGACGGCGCGGTATTCGCCGGACGCTACGCGGGCAACGCGGCCTACAACCCGAGCTTGTCGCCGCTGGAGTCGGTGCTGGCCTTCGCGCACCTGAGCTCGCCGCTGGGCGTCGCGCGGCGCGTGAAGCGCTGCGTGCTCGTCGAGGTGCCGACGCTCGCTTGCCAGCGCAGCGCGACGGAGGCGGTGCTCGCGGTCGTGGCGCCGCGCGTGCGGCTGGAGTATTTCGCCGCGCAGCTCGGCTGAGCGGCGGCGCTCAGTCTGGCAGGTAGTTGCGGATGTCCGGGAGCTCCTTGACCCGGCGGCCGCTGCGGTTGCGCTCGAAATACGGCTCGGGTTTCGGCAGGTCGCTGTCCTCGTCGATCTCCTCCTCGTCGTCAGTCTCGATTTCGATGCCGGAGAGGTCCTCGACCTCGTCGAAATATTGCGCGACGCGGCGGGGCGTCGGATCGAGCACGATGGCGGGGTTGGGCAGGCCGCCCTTCTTCACGTGGACGAAGTGCGCCGGGTAGGCCTGGTCCTCGTAGCGGCGGATAAAGGTGCTCAGCCACTTGTTGGCCACGCCCTCGCGCTTGGCCAGGAAGACGACGTCGGAGAAATAGACGCAGGCGTCGAACCAGGCCGCCAGCGGCGGCTGCTTCTCGGCCAGCTGGCAGTCGACGACGGTGAAGATGCGCGCCAGTTCGGCGTGGTGGCGAGCGAGCCAGGGCTTGAGCGCCTCGAGCTGGCTCATCGGATCGCCGCGCGATTCGGCGAGGAAGAACACGGCGCCCCGGGCGGGGAGTTCCTGGTCGGGCAGCTCGGTGCCGTTCCACGACCAGCGGCGCACTTCGACGTTGGCGCGCGCGGCGAGCTTCTCGTCGGCCGGGTCGGCGGGCTCGCCGGCGGCGAGGAGGACGAGCGCGGGCTCGTCGGCGGCGAAGCCGTTTTCGATGAGATCGAGCACGAGGCCGCGGCGGCCCGAGCCGGGCGTGCCGAGGATGAAATAAAAGGCGGCGGAGGAACTCATCGCGAACGGAACGAATCCGGGCGCACGCGCCCGACAAGTCAGAACTTGAAGGTCAGGTTTTGCGCCGCGTGGCGCATCCAGTGGTCGACGAGCACGAGCGCGGTCATCGCCTCGACGATCACGACCGCGCGCGGCACGACGCAGGGATCGTGACGGCCGCGGCCCAGCAGCTCGGTCGGCCCGCCGTAGACGTCGACCGTCTGCTGCGCCTGCATGATCGTGGCGGTGGGCTTGAACGCGACGCGGAAGACGATCTCCTCGCCGTTGCTGATGCCGCCCTGCACGCCGCCGGACTTGTTGGTGGCGGTGTGGACCTTGCCGCGCTTGACCACGAACGCGTCGTTGTGTTGCGAGCCCTTGAGCAGGGTGCCGGTGAAGCCGCTGCCGATCTCGAAGCCCTTGGTCGCGGGCAGCGAGAGCATGGCCTTGGCGAGGTCGGCCTCGAGGCGGTCGAAGACCGGCTCGCCGAGGCCGGCGGGGACGTTGCGCACGCGGCACTCGATGATGCCGCCCACGGAATCGCCCTCGGAGCGGGCCTGCTTGATCGTCTCGATCATCTTCTCGGCGGTGGGGCCATGCGGACAGCGGACGGCGTTGGCCTCGACCTCGTTCAGCGTCGGAAAATGGTCGAGCGACGGCGCGGCGATGTGGTGGATGTGCGTGACGAAGGCGCGGATCTCGACCTTGCCGGCGAGGGTGAGGATCTTGCGCGCCACGGCGCCGGCGGCGACGCGACCGACGGTCTCGCGGGCGGAGGAACGGCCGCCGCCGCGGTGGTCGCGGAGGCCGAACTTGGTCTGGTAGGTGAAGTCGGCGTGCGAGGGGCGGAACTTGTCCTTCATCTCCGCGTAGGCGGAGGAGCGGGCGTCGGCGTTGCGCACGAGCAGCGCGAGCGGCTGGCCGGTGGTGAAGCCCTCGAAGAGG
Organism: Oleiharenicola sp. Vm1; assembly: GCF_047777955.1. Lineage (GTDB taxonomy): Bacteria > Verrucomicrobiota > Verrucomicrobiia > Opitutales > Opitutaceae > Didemnitutus. Next base: position 949,868 of record NZ_CP180537.1, on the reverse strand, counting down.
CCGGAGAGGAACTCGACCTTGTCCTCCTCCTTGCGCGGCGTGGTGATGTCGCTCTGGCCCGGACGGCGGCGGTCGAGATCGGCCTGCACGTCCGCCTCCGCCAGCGGCAGGCGCGGCGGGCAGCCGTCGATCACGACGCCGATGGAGGGGCCGTGGCTCTCGCCCCAAGTCGAGATGGTGAAGAGTTTGCCGAACGAGTTGGGCACGACGGAGAGGTTGGGCGATGGCCGCTTGCAAGCAAGCCCCGGCTCGCCATCGTGCCCCGCATGAAGTTCTTCGTGCTGAGCGGCAGCCACCGCGCCGAGTCGCAGTCGCTGAAGGTCGCGAACTATGTGCAGGCGGCGCTGCCGCAGGAGGTCGCGGGGGCGGAGGTGTTCCTCTACAGCCTGAGCGGCAACCCGCTTCCGCTCTGGGACGAGGCGACCGGCGGCGCGCCGGACGCGCTGTGGGACCCGATCTCGCGCGAACTGCAGGCGGCCGACGCGCTCGTGGTCGTCACGCCCGAGTGGAACGGCATGGTCACGCCGGGCGTGAAGAATTTCCTCCTGAACTGCACGGCCGGCGAAATCGGTCATAAGCCCGGCCTGATCGTCACCGTGTCGGCGGGGCGCGGCGGCAGCTATCCGGTCGCGGAGCTGCGCATGAGCGGCACGAAGAACAACCGACTCGCGTGGATCCCCGAGCACGTGATCGTGCAGCACGTCGAGGGCAACCTGAACGCGCCCGACGGCGCCGAAGGGATCGCGAAGGAGGATGCCACGATCCGCACGCGCCTGCGGTATGCGCTGCGCGTGCTCGGCGCCTACGGCGCGGCGCTGCGCGGCGTGCGCGCGAGCGGCGCGATCGACCACCAGCGCTTCCGCAGCGGGATGTAGCCGCGGGTTTGGCGCCCCCGCCCGGACTTGAACCGGGATACGCGGTTTAGGAAACCGCTGCTCTATCCAGTTGAGCTACGGGGACTAATCCCAACGGAAGCAAGGCGGGGCGGGGCGAGGCGGCAAAGCTAAAAAATGCCCGTTGACAGGGGGAGGCCCGGCCGCAACATCTCGTCCCCTTTTCCAATCTCCATGAGCACCGAACAGAAGCAACAGAGCCTCAAGCCGGAAGAGATTCCGATGACCCAGCCGCAGCTGATGTCCCGCTACATCACCGACACGGGCAAGATTCTCCCCCGCAAGTATACCGGCATGTCGGCCAAGCAGCAGCGTGAGGTGACGCGCAAGATCAAGCGCGCGCGCCAGATGCTGGTGATGCAGTAAGCCGGAGCTCGACCTCCTTTCGCATTGAGCCGGAGCAGCCGCTCCGGCTTTTTGTTTGGCCGAATGAAAACCCGCGTGCACCCGCCGACTCCCGCCGCACTGCGGCGGCTGGCCGCGGCCTTGCGGCGCGGCGAACTGGTCGCGATCCCGACCGAGACGGTCTACGGCCTCGCGGCCAACGCGCTCGAGGCCCGCGCCTGCCGGAGGATCTTCACCGCGAAACGCCGGCCGGCCGACGATCCGCTGATCGTGCACGTGAGCGACCTGCGCGGGGCGGAACGGCTGGCGGAACTCAACGCCGTGGCGCGTGCGCTCGCCCGGGCGTTCTGGCCGGGTCCGCTCACGCTGGTGCTGCCGAAGCGCGCGTGCGTGCCGGCGATCGTCACCTCCGGCCAGCCAACGGTCGCCGTGCGGGCGCCGGCGCATCCGCTGGCGCGACGGCTCCTGGCGCTCGCGCGCGTGCCCCTCGCCGCGCCGAGCGCAAACCCTTCGGCTACGTCAGCCCGACGACCGCCGCGCATGTGCTCGACGGACTCGGCGGCCGCATCCCGCACGTGCTCGACGGCGGCGCCTGCACCGTGGGCGTGGAGTCGACGATCGCCGACGTGACCGATCCCACCCGGCTCGTGGTGCTGCGACCGGGCGCCATCTCGGCGGCCGACCTGCGGACCGCGCTGGAGCGCGCCGGGATCAAGACCCGCATCGGGAGGAAGGCCCGCGAACGGACGCTCGCGCCCGGGCTGCTCGACCAGCATTACAGCCCGCACACGCCGCTGACGCTCGTGGCCCGCGCGCCGCGCACGGTCGGGGAAAGGACCGGCGTGATTTACTGGCAGCGTCCGCCCCAAGCGGCCGCGCGGGCCGGCGTTTTTGCGCTGACCCGCCGGGGGACGCGGACGACGCCGCACGCTCGCTCTACGCGGTCCTGCGCGCGGCCGACGCCGCGGGCTTTTCCGCGCTGGTATGCGAAAAGGCACCGGCGAGCGCCGGTGCCTTGGGAGAGGCCATCAATGATCGGCTGCGGCGCGCGGCGGGAAAGCGGCGCGCGGCGCACTAGCGCAGCGGGGCTTCGCCCTTCTCGCGCTTCGACATCGTGATGTAGTAGTCCTTGTAGGACTTGTCGTAGTATTGGGCGTAGTAGTAGCCCGAGACGGTGAGATTGAGGCCGTTGAGCACCGCGCCGAAGCAGGGGACATTCGCCTCGAGCAGGCGGCGGGCGGCGAACTGCGCGGCCTTGCGACGCACGCGGTTGAAGTAGATCGTGAACATCGAGCCGTCGACGAGGGGGAGGATGATGAGCGCGTCGCTCACGGCCGCGAGCGGCGGCGTGTCGAAGAACACGCGGTCGTAGCGCTTGCGCAGCTCGGAGATCATCACCTCGAAGCCCTTGCTGTTGAGGATCTGGGTCGGGTTCTTGGCGCGACCGCCGGCGGGAATGATGTCCAGGCCGGGGTGGTGGTTCTTGACCGTGACATCATCCAGCGACGCCGTGCCGGCGCAGACGTCGATGACGCCCTTGAGATTCTCGATGCGGAACGATTTGTGGACGTTCGGCTTTCGCAGGTCGCAATCGACGATGCACACGCGCTCGCCGTGGGCGGCGAACGTCAGGGCGAGATTGGTCGAGACGAACGACTTGCCCTCGCCGGGGATGGTCGAGGTGGTGAGGATGCACTGGGCATTCTTGCTCTCGTCCTTGAGGCGCAGGCTGGAGTGCAGGGCGAGGAAGGACTCGGCGACCTGCTTGTCCTGGTTGTTGACGACGATCTGCGCCTTGTCGGGCTGCTCCATGCGCTTGATCTCGGGAATGATGCCGACGAGCGGGAGGCCGATGACGCCCTCGATGTCGAAGGAGGACTTCACGCGGTCGTCGATGTAGGCGACGAAGAAGGCGAAGGCGGTCCCGAGGGCCAGGCCACCGAGGAAGCCGAGGGCGAGGTTGAGCGGGATGTTGGGCGAGTAGGGCTTAAGCGCCGGCGCGGCGCGATCGACGATGCGCGCGTTTTGCGTCTCGATGGTGCTGCTCATCGAGGTTTCCTTCATGCGCGCCAGGGTGTTCCCCAGCAGCTGCTCGCTGATGCGGAGATCGCGTTCGAGGTTCGAGTATTCGACGGCCGCGCGATCGAGCTCGAGCGACTCGGACTCCTGCTTGGCCAGGGAGGCGCGCGCCTGCTCGTCGCTGCGCACCGCCGTCTGGTAGTCCGCCTCAGTCATGGCGACGGCAGTGGCAAGGGCGCGGTTGAGCTCCGCCTCGGTCTGGTTGAGCGAATTGATCGCTTCGATCATCTTCGGGTGCTTGTCGCGGTAGCGCTCACGTAGCTGGGCGATGACGATCTTCTGTGCCGCGACCTGCTGGACGAGTTGGGCGATCAGGGACTGGCTCGAGATGAACGGCAGGTCGAGCAGCGCGGTGAGCGGCTCGCGCCGCTCCTGCACCTGCTTCCAGCGCACCTCAGCCTCCTTGCGCCGCGAATCGGTCTGCGTGACGTAGGTGTTCAGCGCCTTGAGCTTCTCGGTGACGATGTCCTTGCGCTGGTCGAGCGAGACGAGGTTGTTCTTCTCGCGATACCCTTGGAGCGAGAGGGCCAGCTCCTCGACCTTCTTCTTTTGCTGGTCGGCGCGGATCTTGAGTTCGTCGACGGCCTTCATCGATTCCTCGATGCGGAGGCGCGAATTGTGCGCGATGAACTCGTCGAGGAAGAGATTCGCGATCTTCGCCGCCACGAAGCGGTCCGGATGCGTGTATTGCACCTGAATGATCAGGCTCAGGCGCACGGGGACGATCTTGCGATTAAGGAGGATGATGCCAGCGGGAGAAACCGGCTCGTCGCTACTGGATTTCTGATAAGGCGCGAGAAACTGGCGGAGATCCTCTCCCTGCAGGCGATCCGCAACGGCTTGGACGATAGCTAGACTCTCCAGCACCTTGACCTGCGTATTCAAATCTTCAGCCGAACGAATCTCGTTATCGACGACGCCCTGCACCTGCATGACCACCGGATCACGGCGGAACACCTGCACGCTAGCGGTAGACTGGTAGAGACGGGTGCGGGTGAACGTGTAGACGCCGACCGAACTCAGAACGAGAAGGAACACGACGACGATATACCACACGCGTTCCCGGAGGATGAGCATGTAGTCCTGGAAGCCACGCTGGATCGTAGTCTCGGACCCGCCGTTGCCACCGTAGCCGCCGTAATTGTTACCGTAGTATGTGTAAGGATAGGCACCAGAGCCCGAGCCCTTGTCGAATTTGGTCGTCTGTTCCATGGGCTTAGAGAATGCGTTCCGGCACGAAGATGACATCACCCTTCTGGAGCACCCATTTTTCGGTGGAACTGCCCTTCATGAGATCGTCGAGATTGATGGTATAGATTTCGGTCTTTCCGTCCGGCCCCTCCCGCGTGAGGCGAACCTTCCGGATGTCGGCGACTCGCGCCTGTCCGCCGGCCTTGGCGATCGCTTCCATGATCGTCATCTGCTGTTCCGGCGTAAACGCGATCGCCCCGGGTTGATTGACCGCTCCCAGCACCTGCACGGTGCGAGGGGTGTATTCGAGAACCGTGATGGTGATCTGGGGATTCTTCAGGTAATCGGCGTCGTAGCGCGCACGGATCAACTCTTCGGCCTGACGGACGGATTTGCCGGTCAAATCAATCAAGCCGATGAGCGGAAGATTGATCGTGTATTCCTGGCTGATCCGAACCTGACGCTCCAGGTCAGGCTCCTGAAAGACCATCACGCGGAGAAGGTCCAAGGGCTGCAGCGTGTAGTCGACAGCCGGCGCCGCTTTGGCAGCGGGCGGCGGCTCTTCCGCGAGCGCGCCGGCTACGAGAGCGAGGCACACCGTCGGGAGGAAAAGAAAACGTCTCATGAGAAAAGCGAAACGGAAGAAGATCGCAAACGACCTTCTTCCGTCCAGAGAAATCCTGAAACAGTCTTCAGTAACGGAGATTGGCGCCGATGCTGAAAACGTTGTTCGCGAACTCGTAGTTGCTGTCGTTCGAGCTGTTCTTGCGATACGTGTAGGAAGCGGTGAAGTTGACCGCGTTGCTCAGGATGTAGGCGACACCCACGCCACCCTGGACGAAGTCGTCCGAGTGAGTGGGGAAGTCGATCGAGCGATAAGCAAGGTTAGCATTCCAGCTCCACTGATCATCGATCCGCGTGTTGGCGCCGGCGCTGAGCGAAAACGTCTTGGTCGACTCGCCCAAGGCCGAAGCACCAAAATCGTTCGAGAGGCCGATCGTGTAGGAAGTCTTCGGCGAATACGTGTAGACGAAGTTCGAATCGATGCCGAAATCGGAGTCATCGCGGCCAGAGTCCAGTTTGCGCAGGCCATAACCCACGCGCAGCTGACCGGTGAGCTTCGGGGTGAACTCGCCACGGGCACCGATGTTGAAGAAGTGGTCCTTGCTGTCGACCGCGGCACCCGAGAGGTCCGTGGAGCGATAACGATAACCGACGCTCCACTGAAGCTTCGGAGAATACTCGAAATAGGCATCAACCGGCAGCGTCCAGATGCTGCTGTCGCGATACCCTGGGCCGGCGACGTAGTCGGTTTTGTCGAACTTGGCACCGACGCCCACCGAGGTTTTCTCCGTCGCACCGAACTCCGAGAGGGCGCGCGCGCTGGTCAGGTTGCGTTCGACGATGTCGCCCGGGGCCGATGTGTCGTTCTGGGCGGATTCCGAGTAGGAGGCTCCGAGATCAAGCTTCGACTTGCCGTTGTTGTAGAGAGAATTAAAGCCAACGTTCGACAACGACGTATTCTGCTGGTCATTGTCGGTATAGCGCAGAATGTCTTGGCGGAAATAAAAATTGCCAGAAGTCGCGGCATTGCGGCCGAACTGCAGATCGAGACCAGGCGAAAGCGTGAACACAGTATCGCTCACCTCCGGGCGGGCGCTCGTGCCGGGGCGCAGATAGATATTGTCGTCGTAATTTACCACCACCGCGCCGGTGAGAAAGAGCTCAGCATTGTCGCCGAGGGCCACAAAGGGGGCAGCCGAGAGTGAAGATGCGCCAAGCGCGAGCAGGGCGAGCAAACGTCCGTGTGTTTTCATACTAATTTAAGGTGTGTCTAGGTCAGCGAGCTACGTGGAATCAGGAAGATGCAAAAGAATTTCCCGAGCAAGGATTATTTCCGGCATTTTTTGAGGCCTGTTTTCGGGCTCGTGAACAGGGAAAACATCTCACCTAGTCACCGAAGAGTTATCCCCGTGAGGATGATCCCAAATCTCCTCTGTCGCATCGACGCCGCCGACGTCGACACCCAGCGTTTCCGTCCGCACTGGCATCGCATCACTCTCGTCGCCGTGATGGCCCTGCTGGCGTGCGGTCTGTTGCTCAGCGGAAGCGTTTGGCTTTATCTCACCCGCGCCAGGAATCTCAGCGATATTCGCTACGCGGACACCCTGACGCCCGGGGGATGGCGAAGCATTCGCACCGCAATCGGCGATCGTGCGCTCGGCGATGCGGCCGAGGCCCTCAAGCTCCGCGACATCGACACCGCGGTCCGCCTCTACCGCGTCGGTCTCGCCAAATCACCGCGCAACGCTCCGGGCCGCATCGCGCTCGCCCGGCTCTACACGGAGCTGCGCCGTCCGGACCTCGCGCGCGATCTGCTCGTCGGCGGCCTGCCGGTCCTGGCCGAAAATCCCGAGTATCTCCGCCTGAGCCTGGGCTTCCTGCTCGAGTTTCAATTCGACGCCGAGCTGCGCCAGGTCGCGGAGCCGCTCCTGAGGCACCGATCTCCTGCCGTCCGCCGCCAGGCTGCGCTCCATTGCGCGGCCGTTGCCTTTCACCGGGGCGATTTCGATGGTGCCGAGAGCATCCTCGCCCGCCATCGGCTCGCCGACTCTGCCGAGGGCGCCCTCCTGCTCGCCCGCGGGGACTTCGAACGCGGCTACCCCGAGCTCGCTCTCGCCCGACTCACGCCCGCCCTGAACGAGTCCTCCACCCAAGCCGCCGCGCTGGCGCTCGCCTCGCGCATCCACGCTCGCCTCGGTCGCACCCCGGACCTCGCACGCACCGCGATTCTCCGGCTCGCCGACGATCCCCTCTCCCCTGCCCCGCGCCTCGCCGTTCTGCAGCAACTGCACGACCAAGACCGTCCCGCCGAACTCGACCGCGAGACCGACACCTATCTGCGGCTCTTCACCCACGACGCGTCGGCCCTGCTGGCCCTGGGGGATTTTGCCGCCAACACCGGCCAGCCCGAACTCGCCCGCCGCATCCAGCAAGTCTTCGCCGAGCACCGCTGGCCGCCCGAAGCCCCCGCGTTGCTCTACGCCGAGGCCTGCCTCGCCGCCCGTCGCTACGCCGAGGGACTCGCCGAGCTCGACCGCCAATTCCCCTCCCGCTCCCGTTCGGACGCGCGCTACGGCCCGGCCCTCGACGGGCTCCGCGCGGTCGCGCTCTTCGGCCTCGGGCACGCCGACGAGGCCCAGCTCCAACTCGAACACCTCCTCGCCCAGCCCAACCTGCGCGCGGAAAACCTCTCCGCGGTCGCCACGCGCCTGCTCGCCTTCGGTCGCGTCCCGTCCGCCCGCACCGTCCTCGCGCGCGCCGTCGAACTCGATGCACGCAACCAGCCCGCGCTGGCTGCCCTCGTCCGCCTCGAAGCCGAGCTCGGCCAGATCGACGCCCTTTCCGGCCACCTCCGCCAGTTCCTCGCCGTCCGCCGTCCCTCGCACGAGGTGCTCGTCTTCGTCTACCGTCGCCTCGGCAGCGACCTGTATCTCCTGCACCCCGAACAACGGCCGCTCCTCGCCGAACTGCGCCAGCGCATCGAGCGCGACGACGCCCTCGCCTCCGCCAGGAACCTCTGATCCGCCGGGGGCCGGCGGCGCCGCTCAGCTCCGCCCCAGCACGTTCGCGAGAGTGTCGAGCAAGCGCGCGTTTTGCTCCCGCGTGCCGACGCTCACCCGCAGCCACTCCGGCAGCCCATAGGGCTTCACCGGCCGCGTGATCAGCCCGCGCCGCTGCAGGGCGTCGAACACCGCCCCGCCGTCGCCGACCTTCACGAGGAGAAAATTCCCCTGCCCCGGCACGAACTCGAGGCCGAGCTTCCGGAAGCCCTCGCCGAGCTGCGCCAGGCCTGCGCGGTTCTCGCGCCGCACCATCGCGACGAACTCCGCGTCGTCCAGCGCCGCCACCGCCATCGCGGCCGCGATCGCGCTGACGTTGAACGGCTGGCGCGCGCGCTGCACGATCGCGATCAGCTCCTTCGCCGCATAGCCGTAGCCGACCCGCAGCGCGGCGAGGCCGTAGATCTTCGAGAACGTCCGCAACCCGATCACCTTCCGCCCCTCCGCGATCAGCACGCGCAGGTCCGGCGGGTTCTCGAGGAACTCCGCGTAGGCCTCGTCGAACACGAAGATCACGTGCTCCGGCAGCGAGCGCACGAGGGCGAAGATCTCCTCCGCCGTGTTCGTCGCGCCCACGGGATTGGCCGGGCTGGCGAGGAAAACCAGCCGCGTGCGCGGCGTCACCGCCGCCCGCAAGGCCGCCAGGTCCTGCTTCAGCCCGGGCGCCAGCGGCACTTCCACCGGCGTCGCGCCGAACATCAGGGTCACGAGCTTGTAGACGATGAACGACGCCTGCGGCATCACGCACTCGACGCCGGGCGCGAGGAACGCGTGGCCGAGCAGCTCGAGGATCTCGTTCGAGCCGTCGCCGATGACGAACTGGTCCATGCCCAGGCCCCAGTGCCTCGCCAGCCGCTCGCGCAGCACGTAGTAGCCGCCGTCGGGGTAGAGGTTCGCCTCGCGCAGCGCCTTCTCGCCCGCGGCGACCGCCCGCGGCGACGGTCCGAACGGATTCTCGTTCGACGCCAGCTTGACGATGGTCGCGGGATCGAGCCCGAGCTCGCGCGCGACCTGGTCGATCGGCTTGCCCGGCTCATACACCGGCTGCGTGAGAATGCCCTTGTTCGCCAGCTCCGCGTAGGTCATGGCAGAAACCCACCGCGCCCCGCCGTTCGCTTCAAACCTAAACCCGTGCGCTCCTTCCGCCTTTTAGTTTTCCTTTCGCTGGCATTCACGGGCCTGCGCGCCGGCGACGTCGTGGTCGAGACCGGCCGGCTCGATTCGGGCGCGCTCTACACCGTCGCCAAGCCCCTCCGCTGGAACGGCCGCGTGCTGCTCCTGGCCCATGCCTACCGCAGCGACGAGCAGCCGCTCCACGCCAGCCTGCCCGCCGACTCGCCGCTCGCTCGCCCACTGCTCGACCAGGGCTGGCTCGTCGCCACCACCAGCTTCCGCCGCAACGGCGTCATCCTCCAGGACGCCATCGACGACCTCGACACGCTCCGCCGCCAGATCGCCGCCGTGCACGGTCCGCCCCAGCGCGTCTACCTGCTCGGCGAGGCCATGGGCGGCGCCATCGTCACCCGCATGGTCGAGTCCCTGCCCGACGACTACGCCGGGGCCGTCGCGATCAGCCCGGACTTCCAGCTCCAGGAGCCCCCGCCCACTCTCGGCCTCAGCCTGCAGCCCCGCCGCCCGCTGCTCCTGCTGGCGAACCAGTCCGAGATCTCCGCTCCGCGCGGCTACGTTGCCACCGCGGCCAAGGCCGCCTTTCCGCCCGTGCTCTGGCACGTCGCGCGCAACGGGCACGCGAACGTCAACTCGCGGGAGAAACTCGCCGCGCTCGCCGCCCTCGTCCGCTGGGTCGAGGAGGGCCGCGCGCCCGCGCCCAACGCCGACGCCACGCGCGCCCCCGACAACGGCCCGTCGCAGATCGCGTTCGCACCGGACAATTCCGCCGGCGCCGGCCGCGTCACCGCCGTCCTGCCGGGCTCCGGCGATCTGGTGGTGAATTTCCAGCCCGCCGATCTCGCCCGCCTCGGCATCAAGTCGCGCACACGCTTCGCCCTCGTCCTCGGGCCGCGCGTCATCCGCGTCTTCTACGCCACCACCCCCGCACCGGTGAAGCGCGACGAGTGGCTCGGCTTCCCCGAGGCCGACGGCTGGTTCACGCTCGCCATCAACCGCGGCAATGCCGCCGCCGTCTCCGGCCTGCGGGTCGGCGACGCCATCGTGCTCCGCCGCCTGGCGGAAAACTGAGCGGCGCGGCGGCTCAGCGCGCGAGCCCGCGGCTGGCGACGCGGACCCACGGCATGCCGGCGGCCTCCGCCGCGCGGAAACCGGGATCGGCGTCCTCGAACACCAGGCACGCCGCGGGCGCGACGCCCATCTTCGCCGCCGCGAGCAGGAACATGTCGGGGGCCGGCTTGCCGTGCACCACGTCCTCCGGCGTCACGAGGATCGGAAACAGCTCCGCCAGGCCCGTCACCTCGAGCGTGCGGCGCACGATCGGCTTCGGCCCGCCCGACGCCACCGCCACCGGCGCGCGCTTCGCCACCGCGCGAGCGAAGTCGACCACCGGCTGGATCACCCGCAGCTCGCCCTGCATCGAGAGGAAGATCTCCTCCTTCTCGTGGAAGACGCGCTCCGGATCGAGCACGAGGCCGTAGTGCTGCCCCATGAGCTCGGCCACACGCCGCGTCGGCACGCCGCCGAGCGAGTAGAACAGCTCCTCGTCGAGCTCGCCGCGGAGCCCGTGGCGCTGCAGCGCGGCGCTCCACGCGCGGTAATGCAGAGGCATCGTGTCGACGAGCGTGCCGTCGCAGTCGAAAATGTAGCCGCCGAAGATGCCGGCCGGGATGTCGAGTCTCATGGAAGCGGCCGAGCGAAGCGCGCTTCGCGCCCCGCGCAACGGCAATCTGTGTCGCCCGGAGCCTCCGCGGCGGGAGTTCCCGCGCGCGCTCCGGGCGGGCGCCCCGCCGCCTCAGCGGCGGCCGCCGCGCATCAGGCGGCTCTTCGGCTTCTCGGGCGCGGCCTGCGGCATGCCGCCGCCGTCGAAGATGCCCGAGTAGGTGTAGTTGAAGCCCTCGACCTTCTTCCACTCGATGCTCTGGCCGATGAAGCGCTCGATGCTGCGCGCGTCGCGCCAGGTCTCCTCGGTGACGAGCGTGAACGCGTCGCCGGTCTTCTGCGCGCGACCGGTGCGGCCGATACGGTGGACGTAGTCCTCGGGATTCTCCGGGACGTCGAAGTTGATCACGTGCGACACGTCGGCGATGTCGAGGCCGCGGGCCACGAGGTCGGTGGCGACGAGCACCTCGTATTTGCCGGACTTGAAGCCCTTCAGCGCGTCCATGCGCTCCTGCTGGGAGCGGTCGGCGTGCATGACGGCGCAGGTGTGGCCGGCGTGCTTGAGGCGGTTGGCGACGTAGTCGGCGCCGCTCTTGGTGCGCGAGAAGATGATCACGGAGTGATACTGCGTCTGCTCGAGCAGGTGCGCGAGCAGCTCGAACTTCTGCGCCTGCACCACGGGATAGAACGCGTGCGTGATCGTCTCGGCGGTGGAGCGCTCGCGGCTGACGGAGATCTTGAATGGATCGCGCAGCGCCCAGGCGGCGAGCTGCTCGATCTCGGGCGGCAGCGTGGCGGTGAAGAAGAGCGTCTGGCGGGCCTTCGGCACCTTGGCGACGATGCGCTTCACGTCGGGCAGGAAGCCCATGTCGAGCATGCGGTCGACCTCGTCGAGCACGAGCACGTCGACCTGGTCGAGGCGGACCTCGCCCTGCTCAAGGTAGTCCAGCAGGCGGCCGGGCGTGGCCGCGAGGACGTCGACGCCGCGCGCGAGGTCCTCGCGCTGCTTGCCGTAGCCGACGCCGCCGTAGACGACGGTCACGCGGAGGTCGGTGAACTTGGAGAAATTCTTGAAGGCCTCCTCGACCTGCACGGCGAGCTCGCGCGTGGGCTCGAGGATGAGGCAGCGCAGCGCGCCGCGGCGCTCGAGGCGGTGCAGGATCGGCAGCGCGAAGGCCGCGGTCTTGCCCGTGCCGGTCTGGGCGGAGCCGATGACGTCCTTGCCGGAGAGAATCTCCGGGATCGCCTGGGCCTGGATCGGGGTCGGGTTCTCGTAGCCCATCTGCTGCACGGCGTAGGCGAGGCGATCATTCAGGCCGAGCGCGCTGAACGCCGTTTCCATCTTCGGCACCTCGGGCAACGGCTTGGCCGGCTCCTCGTGGCGCGGAGCGCGAGGCGCGGGCGGCGTGCGCTCGGCGAACTCGGGGCGCTCGCCGCGACCGCCGCGACCGCCCCGGCCGGAGCGCTCGTGGCCGCGGCCGTGCGACTTGCCGCCGCCGTGGCTGTGGCCGTGGCCGTGGCCGCCCGGCGCGCCGCGCTCGGCGCGTTCGTGGCGTGGGCCGCCCTTGGCGGCCGGCTTCGCCGAGTGCGGACGAGGGGCGTGCGCGGGCTTGGACTCGGCGGACTTACCACCGGCCTTAAACGTGTCTTTGATCTTCGAGAGGAGCTTGCGGAGCATGAATCGGAGCTGGGCTTATCGCGGCCCGCCCCGACCATTGCAACCCCGCAGAAAAGGGCCCGGCGGGCGGGCTCCCGGCTCAAAGGCGGCTCTTGATCCGGTCCAGGACAGAGAGCGAGAGCTGCTGGTCGCCGATCAGGCCGACGCGGATGGTCAGCTTCGTGGTGCTGCCGCTCTTCTCCAGCGTGATGTCGATCTTCTTGTCCAGGGCGGTGCGGGCGATGATCTGCGCGTCGACGCCGCTCTTGCGCTCGCTGACCTTGGCGAACTGGAGATCGGTCACGGCCTGCTGCGCCGCGCGATACACCTGGTCGATGTCGCTGTTGAGGTTCGTCACCAGGGCGCCGCGCACCCAGGCGACCGCCCCGCCGGCGGCACCGGCCGCGACGACCGCGACGCAGCCGGACGTGAACGCCGCGGTGCCGGCGAGCGTCAGCGCCAGCAGCACGCGCGCGCGCAGGACGAGGGCGAGGAAGCGGGAGGAGCGGAGGGATTTCGTGGTGTTCATGGTCCCCACCGTGACAGATCCGCGGGCATTTTGCTCCGGCAAAAATTTCTAAAAACCGCCCCGCTCACACCGTCCGCCCGAGCACCTCGGCGATCACCTTGCGCAACTGGTCGAGGCCGTAGGGTTTGGGCAGGATGCCGCGGAACCCGTGACTGCGGTAGCTGCCGAGCACCGGATCGCGCGAATAGCCGCTCGAGACGATGGCGCACACCTCCGGGTCGAGCTTGAGCAGGTGTTCCATCGCCTCGCGGCCGCCCATGCCGCCGGGCACGGTGAGGTCCATCACCACGACGTCGAACCGGCGACCGCTCTCCAGGGCCGCGCGATAGGCCTCCACCGCCGCCGCGCCGTCCGCCGTGCAGACGACGTCGCTGCCGAGCCGGCGGAGGAACATCTGGGCCATCTCGCGGATCGGCTCCTCGTCGTCCATGAAGAGCAGCTTCACCGGCAGCGCCGCCGGCGGCTCGGGGACAGGCGGCTCGACCTTCTCGACGTGATCGGCCGCCGGCAGCCAAAGGTGGAACGTCGTGCCCTCGCCCAGCCGCGACTCGACCTCGATGTGGCCCTGGTGCTTGCGCGCGATCGAGTAGACGGTGGCGAGGCCGAGGCCGCTGCCCTGCTGCTTGGTGGTGAAATACGGATCGAAGATCTTGCCCAGGTGCTCCGGCGCGATGCCGGTGCCGGTGTCGCTCACGGAGATCTTCACGTAGTCGCCCGCCGGCAGGCTGCCGACGGTGCCGGCGAGGAGCGAGCAGTTGCCGGCCCGGATCGTGACCAGCCCGCCCTGCGGCATGGCCTGCACGGCGTTGATGACGAGATTCTGCACCACCTGGCCGATCTGGCCCTTGTCGGCGTTGGCCGGCCAGAGGTCGGGATCGAGGTCGAACTCGCAGCGCGACTTCGCGCCGTGCATGGCGAATTCGGCGGACTCCTGCAGCAGCTCGGGCAGCGCGACGGCGGCGCGCACGGGGTCGCCGCCCTTGGCGAAGGTCAGGAGCTGCTGGGTGAGGTCGCGCGCGCGCAGGGTGGCGCGCTTCGCATCGTGCAGCATGCGCCGGACGGAGCTGTCGTTCGCCGAGTCCATCTCGGCGAGGGTGACGTTGCCGAGCACGACGGTGAGGATGTTGTTGAAGTCATGCGCGATGCCGCCGGCGAGGATGCCGACCGCCTCGAGCTTCGAGGAGCGCATGAGCTCGTGCTCGAGCCGGCGGCGCGCGGTGATGTCCGTGACGAAGCCCTCGTAGTAGAGCAGCCGGCCGTCGGCGTCGCGCACCGCGCGCGAGGTCTCGGAGACCCAGAGAGTGTTGCCGTGGCGGTCGACGATGCGCGACTCGAAGTTCTCCACCTTGCCGTAGCGCTCGATCAGGTCGACGAACCGGCGGTGCTCCTCCTCGTGGGCGTAGGCGACGCCGGCGTGCTCCCGCTGGTTCCACGCCAGCATGTCCGCGGGATTGTCGAACCCGTAGAGGCGCGCCATCGCGGGATTGACCGAGATGAAGCGCCCCTCCGGCGTCGCGCGGTAGACGCCGCCGACGGCGTTCTCGAACAGCTCGCGGTAACGCGCCTCGCTGTCGCGCAGCGCGCGCTCGGTAGCGAGCTTCGCGGTGATGTCGAAGGGCAGCGACAGCACGCAGGCGCGGCCGTTGAAGACGAGCGAGTGCGTGAACACCTCGACGATGAGGATCGTGCCGTCCTTGCAGCGGTGGCGCCACAGCCCCGCCGCGTGCCCGCCGCTCGGGGCCGCCGGCCGCGCCTGGCGGAATTCATCCATGGCGCGCCGCAGGCGGGAGGACTCGTCCGGCGGGCGCAGGTCGAGCACGGTCATCCTGGTGAACTCCTGCCGCGTATAGCCGTAACGGGCCACCGCCGCCTCGTTCACCATCAAGATCTGCAGCGTCTCCGCGTCGAAGATATACATCGGGTTCGGCGTCGTCTCGAAGAGGCTGCGATAGCGCTCCTCGCTTTCGTGCAGCGCGCGCTGCGCCTGCTTCATCGCCGTGACGTCGGTGAACACCAGACGCACGCGCGTGTAATCGAGCCGGCCGTCGACCCGGTTCGCCGACCAGTTCACGAGCATGTGGACCTCGCCGGCAGGGGGCCGGTAGATCTTCTCCATCGTGAGGGTGTCGCGGCCCTCCCAGATCGCCAGCAGCTCCTGCGGCACCGCGGCCATCGCCTGCGGGGTCATGATCTCGCGGAAGCGCTGCTCGAGCTCCGCGCGGTCGCCGAAGCCCGCGGCCTGGAGAGCCATGCGATTGGCGGTGACGATGCGCTTCCCGCGGAGCAACTCCTCCACCAGTCCCGGATTCGCCGCCAGGTGCGTCCGGAGATCGGTCACACCCTCCCGGCGCAGCGCGTCGAGCCGGGCCGCCACCTCGGTCACGTCCTCCACCACGATCGGGGTCGGCGCCAGGTCGAAGATCTCGCGCTGGCGCTGCTCCGCCGCCTGCAGCTCCGCCGTGCGGCGCTCCACCACGCGCTGCAGGCGCCAGTTGGCCAGCAGCGCCAGCAGGGCCAGCAGCAGCACGCCGCCGCCGCCCCATAACACCCACGGGGGCAGCGCCAGGGCGCGCCGCCGGCCGGCGCGATGAACCCCTGCAGCCGCTTCAGGTCCTTGGCCATGCCGAGCTGGACGAAGGTCTCGGCCGCCCGCCGCCAGCGCTCCGGGTTCACGTGGCCGAGTTCGAGCAGGTCGGCGTTGATCTGCCGCGCGGTCTGGCGCGCCTCGTAGCGCAGCCGCTCGCGCGTGACCTTGGCCGGGCGCCCGGGGAAATGCGTGACGATGTAGTCGATCATCTCCTCCGGATGATCGAGGGCGTATTCCCAGCCGCGCAGCACGGCGCGGCGCATCGCCGCCACGCGCCCGGGATGCCGGGCCAGCTCCGTCTCGGTCGTGAACAGGCCGTCGCCGTAGAAATCCACCCCGTAGTCCGCCGGGCGGATCAAGCGCACCGCGACGCCCTTCTGCTGCATGTCGAAGGGCAGGTCGGTGATGAACACGGCCTGCGCGTCGGCCGCGCCGGTGAGGATCTCGTCGACATCCCACTTGTCCTCGACGCGCACGTAGGCGTCCGGCGGCAGCCCTTCGGCGGCGAACATCGCCGCGATCTCCGGGTAGCGGCCGCTCGAACCGGCGGCCAGCCGCTTGCCGCGCAGGTCCTCCGGCGCACGGATGTCCGAGTCGGCACGCACCATCAGCGCCAGCAGCGAGTGCTGGTAAACCGTCGTCACGAGCACGAGCGGCGCGCCGTTGAGCCGGTCGAGCAGATACGTCGCGGAGCCGATGCCGTATTCGGCGCGCCCCGCGGTCAGCTCGCTGTAGGGCCGGCGCGTGTAGCCGCCCTCGCGCAACTCGACCTCCAGTCCCTCGGCCGCGAAATAGCCCTTGGCCTGCGCGGCGTAGTAGCCGGCAAACTGGAACTGGTGCGTGTAAGGCAGCTGCAGCACCACCCGTTCGAGCTTGTCCGCGCCGCGGCCCGGCGACGCACAGACTGCGAACGCCGCGAGCGCCATCAGGACCGGCCGGAGAGAACGGATGACCATTCGCCGCAAGAGGTTTCAGCGTCGAAAACACTCCTCCGCGCCGGGCTTGTCGAGTCTATCTCCGCCCCGCCGGCCGCACGCGGGCCGCGGCCGCGTCGCCGCATTAGCATCGCCAAGCCCGCGGCCCGCGCCTTCGCTCGCCGCATGTCCTGCACGCTCCGCTCCGCCACCCGGGACGACGTCCCGACCATCCTCGCCTGCATCCGCGCGCTCGCCGACTACGAGCGCCTGACCCACGAATGCGTCGCCACCGAGGAGCAGCTCGCGCGCACGCTCTTCCCGGCCGACGGCGGCGCGCCGGCCGCGCATTGCGTGCTGGCCTACGTCGGCGACGCGCCCGCCGGGTTCGCGCTCTATTTCTTCAACTACTCGACCTTCCTCGCCCGCCCCGGTCTCTACCTCGAGGACCTGTTTGTCCGCCCGGAATTCCGCGGGCGCGGCGTCGGCAAGACCCTCCTCCTCCACCTCGCCCAGCTGGCCAACGCCCGCGGCTGCGGCCGCATGGAGTGGTCCGTCCTCGACTGGAACCAGCCCGCGATCGACTTCTACGAATCCCTCGGCGCCCGCCGCATGAAGGAATGGCAGATCTGCCGCCTGACCGGCGACGCGCTCTCACGCTACGCCTGAGGGATTCTCGATTTTCGGTTTCGTCCGCGCGCAGCTTCCAGCGCACCTCTCGCTGTGGCCCGCCCGCACAGCGCGTTTTCATTCGCGCTTCCACTCCATTCCCAATCGAAAATCGAGAATCCAAAATCGAAAATCATGAAGCTCTTCTGGGTCGACGCGTTCACCGACAAGATTTTCGCCGGCAACCCCGCGGGCGTCGTCCCGCTCGACGCCTGGCTGCCCGACGAGCGCATGCGGCTCATCGCCTTCGAGAACGGCCTGGCCGAGACCGCCTTCTTCGTCCGCACCGGCCCCGACCGCTTTCACCTGCGCTGGTTCACGCCCGCGGTCGAAGTCGACCTCTGCGGCCACGCCACCCTCGCGAGCGCGTTCGTCCTCTTCCACGAACTCGGCCAGCCCGGCACCCGCCTCACCTTCGACTCGCGCAGCGGCCCGCTGCACGTCACGCGCCGGCCCGGCGGCGAGCTCGAGCTCGATTTTCCCGCCCGCCCCGCCGCGCCGCTCGCCGCGCCGGCGCCCGCCATCCTCGCCAGCCTCAACGTCGCTCCGCGCGCGCTGCTCAAGGTGCCGACCCACGCCTACTACCTCGCCGTCTACGCCACCCAGGCCGAGGTCCTCGCGCTGCGCCCCGATTTCCCGCGCCTCGCCGCGCTCGGCGACGTCCGCGTCATCGCCACCGCGCCGGGCGACGACTGCGACTGCGCCTCGCGCTTCTTCGCCCCCGGCGCCGGCGTGCCGGAGGACCCCGTGACCGGCTCCGCCCACTGCACGATCACGCCCTACTGGGTGGAGCGGCTCGGGAAAAATCCGCTCCGCGCCCGGCAGGTCTCCGCCCGCGGCGGCGAGCTCCTCTGCACCCTCGAGGGCTCCCGCGTGCGTCTCGCCGGCCGCGCCGCGCTCTACCTGCGCGGCGAGATCGCCGGCTGAGTGGAATCCCGTCGCGCCGTTTCCAGCGGGCGATTTCCGATTTGCGGCTGGCGCGCGGCTCGCCACTCGTCCGTGCCATGAAATTCGCCCCGCTCTGCTTCGCCGCGCTCGCCGTTGCCGCCTCCGCCGTGGCCCAGCCCTCGGCCACGATGCGCCCCGACCTGCTCGCCTCGGTCGAGTTCAACACCGCCTATTCGTCGCGCGAGGACATCGCGCGCGGCCCGCAGACCCTGGGCTCGCTCGCGGTGAAAAGCTACGGCGTGAGCGTCTCCGGCCGCCACGCGTGGGACGAGAGCACCCTGCTCGTCTACGGCGTCGCCGTGCAGCAGTTCGACCTCGACCAGGAGGGGATTTCGACGCTGCCGCTGCCCGCGCATCTCGGGGAGTTCTCCCTCAACCTCGGCGCCCAGCGCCGGATCGACGCGCGCTGGAGCGCGGCGCTTTACCTGCGCCCCGGCTTCTACGGCGACTTCGAGGAGCAGCTCGGCCAGAGCTTCAACGTCCCCGCGCTGCTGCTCGCCAACTACGCCCCGAGCCGCGCGCTCGCCTGGAGCTTCGGCGTGAACGCCAATCCGTTCTCCGACCACCCCGTGCTGCCCATCGCCGGCGTCCGCTGGCAGTTCGCGCCGGCGTGGACCTTCAGCGTCGGCTTCCCGCGCAGCGGCTTCACCTGGCAGGCCACCGACCAACTCGCCCTGCGCGCCGGCGCCGGTTTCGCCGGCGGCAGCTTCCGCGTGTCGCGCAACGTCGGCTCGCCCGCCGTCGGCCGCGCGCGGATCGCGAACACCTACCTCGACTTTCGCGAAGTGCGCGTCGGCCTCGGCCTCGACTACGCGCTCGGCGGGCGCGTGACGCTCAGCGCCGACGTCGGCGCGGTCACCGACCGGAAGTTCGACTACTTCGACCAGGACTACCGCCTCGACGGCGACGCCGGCACCTTCGTCGCGCTCGCGCTCAAGGGCGCGTTCTGACGCCCGCGGCGCCGCTCCTAGCCGAAAGGCGAAGCCGCCGTTTTCGCTCCCGTGGCCGGGCGCACCGGCCCCCATCACCTCGCCCCCACCGCGGCGGCTCTCCTCGGGAGGCCGCCGTTTTCGTTGAATGATTTTCAACGGTGGTCTGAAAATCTGTCATGGTCACAGTGCTTGTCTGGCATAACTGTGCTGGTATCAATGGCACCGCGCTGCCGCTACTGTGCCGCGGGCATCTCCGCTACAGTGACGGCGCACTTTCGCCTCCCACGCCATGATCCAGACCGTCATTACCCCCAAGCCGCTTTCGCCCGCGAAAGCCGCCGCGCGCCCGCTCTACGCGGAGCTCGCCGACTCGCTCCAAAACCTCATCGAGCAGGGCACGCTGCGGCCAGGTCACCGCGTGCCGTCGGTCCGCATCATGTCGCGCCAGCGCGACGTCTCCATCGCGACCGTGCTGCAGGCCTACACGGTCCTCGAAAACCGCGGCTACCTCGAGGCGCGCCCGCAATCCGGCTACTACGTCCGCCCGCGCGCGCTCACCAGCGCGCCGGAGCCCCGCATGGCGCGGCCGATGAGCAAGCCCTCCTTCGTCGGCGTAAACGACCTCACCGCCGACGTCATGGAAGTCGCCCTCAACGCCGACTACGTGCCGTTCGGCAGCGCCTGCCCGCACCACTCGCTTTTCCCGACGAAGAAACTCGCGCGGATGCTCGGCTCCGTCGCGCGGCGCGACCCTCGCTCATCGGCCGCCCGGGCATGAACTGGGGCTACGAGCCGCTCACGCGCGAGATCGCCCGCCGCTACCTCCAGGCCGGCGTGCCGATCAGCCACGAGGAAATGGTCATCACCACCGGCGGCACCGAGGCGCTCAACCTCTGCCTCCGCGCCGTCACCAAGCCCGGCGACACCGTCGCGATCGAGACGCCCGCGTATTTCGGCTTCCTCGAGATCATCCAGGCGCTCGGCCTGCGCGCGCTCGAGATCCCCACGTGCTCGCGCCAGGGCATGTGCCTCGACTCGCTCAAGGAGGCGCTCGCGCAGAACGACATCAAGGTCGTGATGCTCATGCCGAATTTCCACAACCCGCTCGGCTCGCTCATGCCGGACGAGAAGAAGCAGCAGCTCTACGAACTCATCGCCGAGCACGACCTGCCGATCATCGAGGACGACATCTACGGCGACACGCATTTCGGCGACCTCCGCCCCAAGCCGCTCAAGGCCTGGGACCGCGACGGCCGCGTGATGCTCTGCTCGTCGTTCGGCAAGACGCTCGCGCCGGGCTTCCACGTCGGCTGGACCGCGCCGGGCCGCTACCTCGAGCGCATCCGCCGTCTGAAGTTCATCAACACCATGGGCACGCCGCGCATCCTCCAGAAGACGATCGCGGAGTTCCTGCGCGACGGCGGCTACGACCACCACCTCCGCTCGCTGCGCCGCGCGTATCGCGAGCACCTGCACTCGTTCCTGCAGGGCATGCAGCGCCACTTCCCCGACGGCACCCGCTACAGCCGCCCGCAGGGCGGCAACTACATCTGGGTCGAGTTCCCGGTGAAGGTCGACACGCTGCGCCTGCGCCGCGACGCATTGAAGCACAAGATCAACACCGCGCCCGGCTCGCTTTTCTCCGCTGTGAAGGACCGCTACCGCAACTGCCTCCGCATGAGCTGCAGCCAGCCGTGGTCCGACGAGATGGACGCCGCGCTGAAGACGCTCGGCGACCTCGTGAAGCAGCAGCTCTGAGCCACGCCACGAATCGCGCGCCCGCTTTTCGCCGTTCTTCCGGCGTGAAGCGGGCCCGTTTCTTTTCCCGATGCAAATCACCGACCTTCCCTTCGGCATCACCGACTGGTCCGCCGTCCCGGCCGAGCGCAAGCCCGGCCTCGCCGGCTGGGCCGAGTGGCGCGTGCGGCAGTTTGGAACCATCCGCGTGCGCCTGCTGACCTATTCGCCGGGCTACGTCTCGGACCACTGGTGCACCAAAGGCCACATCCTCTTCTGCGTTTCCGGTGAACTCAGCACGCAGCTCGAGGACGGCCGCGTGTTCGTGCTCAAACCGGGCATGAGCTACCAGGTCGCCGACAACGCCGAACCGCATCGTTCCTCCACCGCCGCCGGCGCCACCCTCTTCGTCGTCGACTGACCCGCTAGAACAGAACGCCTGCTCGCCGGCCCCGCCGGTCGTCCCCCATCCCTCGTCCCTCTCCGCCCATGCGCCGTTCCGTCGCCATCCTCGTGTTCGATGACGTCGAAGTCCTCGACTTCGCCGGGCCGTTCGAGGTGTTCTCCGTCACCGACGAGCTGGCGCAGGGCGCGCGCTTCCAAGTTTCCCTCGTCGCCGCGACGCCCGGCACCGTTCGCGCCCGCAACGGCCTGAAGATCGTGCCCAACCACACCCTCGAGTCCGTCCCGCCGCCACAGATCCTCGTCGTTCCCGGCGGCGCCGGCACCCGCGCGCTCCTCCGGAAGCCCGCGCTCGTCGAGTGGGTCCGCCGCGCGGCGAAACACGCCGAGATCACCGCCTCCGTCTGCACGGGCGCGCTCGTGCTCGCCCAGGCCGGCCTGCTCGACGGCCTCGACGTCACCACGCACGCGGAGAATCTCGCCGAACTCCGCACGCTGGCGCCGGCCGCCCGCGTGCACGGCGACCGCCGCTTCCACGACCACGGCCGCATCGCCACCGCCGCCGGCATCTCCGCCGGCATCGACCTCTCGCTCCACCTCGTCGCCCGCCTCCACGATCCCGCCACGGCCGAAGCCACCGCCCGCTACATGGAATACGCCTGGCGCGATGACGGCGGCGCCACGCGCTGACCGGCCCCGCCCCTCCTCCGCCTTCCCCGCTCTCTTCTCCGCTTTCCGTCCATCGCAATGTCCGCTTCCTCTCCCGCTCCCCGCGGCCGGCTCATCGCCGCCTTCGCCGCCGTCTACCTCGTCTGGGGCTCCACCTACCTCGCCATCCGCGTGGCGGTGGAGACGATCCCGCCGTTCTTCATGGCGGCGACGCGCTTCGCCGTCTCCGGCGCGCTGCTCTACGGGTTCCTCTGGTTCACGCGGCGCATCCGCCCGACGGCGAAGCAGTGGCGCGACAACGCCATCGTCGGCCTCTTCCTCATGCTCGGCGGCAACGGCCTCGTCTGCTGGGCCGAGCAATCCGTCCCCTCCGGCATCGCCACGCTGCTCGTGTCCGCCGGCCCCTTCGCCGTCGTGCTGCTCGACTGGGCCATCCACGCCGCCGATCCGGAGAAGAAACGCGGCACGCGTCCCACCCTGCCGATCTGGATCGGCCTGGCGCTCGGCTTCCTCGGCCTCGCGCTGCTGGTCGGCCCCGACGTCGCGCACGGCACCGGCGGCCTGACGCTGCTCAACGTCGGCGCGCTCCTCGCCGCCACCTGGCTCTGGAGCGCCGGCTCGCTCTACGGCCGCTACGCGTCGGAGCCGGCCGAGCCGTTCACCGCCTCGGCCATCCAGATGGTCACCGGCAGCGGCTGGCTCTTCCTCGCCAGCCTGCTCGCCGGCGAGCCGTTCCGCCTGCACGTCTCGGAATTCACGCCGCACGCCCTCGGCGCCTGGGCCTACCTCACGCTCGTCGGCTCGCTGGTGGGCTTCACCGCCTTCGTCTGGCTGATGAAGCACAGCACGCCGGCCAAGGTCTACACCTACACCTACGTGAACCCGATCGTCGCCGTCTTCCTCGGCTGGCTGATCCTGCACGAGAAGGTCGACTCGCGCACCTTCCTCGCCGCGGCGGTCATCATCGCCGGCGTCGCCACGATCACCATCGCCAAGGCCAAGAAGCCCGCCGCGCCCGCCGCCGGCGCGACGACGCTGCCGGCCGGCTCCGCCACCGCGCGCAGCCGCTGAGTCCATCGGGCCGGCGCCCGGAGTGCGCCGAATAAGAGGTTGTGGGCACCAGCGCCGGGGGTAGCGTGACGCCCGCGTGGGCCAGCGCACCCCCGATGAAGCCACCCGCTACCCCTGCTGTTGCCGCGCGCACCGAGCCTGGCTCGGAGCCGCGTTTCCCCGGCCGCGTTTATCCGACCGCCCTTGCCCAGGCCGAGGCCGACCTCATCGCCGCGCGCCGCCGCGCACTCGCGGGCCACTCGCCGGGGCCCGCGCCCGAAGCGCCCCGCCGCGCCGATAACGGCCTGCCCGCCGACGCCGTGGGCTTCGCGCTCTCCGGCGGCGGCATCCGCAGCGCCACCTTCTGCCTCGGCGTCTTCCAGGCGCTCGCCCGCAAGCAGCTCCTCGGGCAGATCGACTTTCTCTCCACCGTCTCGGGCGGCGGCTACTTCGGCAGCTTCTACGGCGCGTGGCTGAACCGCGGCCGCGGCGCGCCCGCCGCCGCGCGCTCGCTGACCGCCCGGTTGATGTTCTGGCGGAAGTTCGCGCCCGCCGAAAAGACCGGCTCCGACCACTTCGCCGCGGTGCAGAGCCAGCTCGCGCAGCCGGGCTCGGGACCGGTCGAGTGGCTGCGCCAGAACGGCCGCTACCTCACGCCCAACGGCCTGCGCGACGCCACGCTCGCGGTCGCCGGCGTCATCCGCAACTGGTGCGCGCTGCACTTCGTGCTCACCGCGCTGCTGCTGGCCGCGCTGATGACCGCGATCTACGTGGGCGCGTGGCTGCCCGCCATCCCCACCGTCAACCGCGACTTCTGCGGCATCCCCGCCACCTGGGGCCTCTGCTGGAGTCCGCTCTTCTGGATCGCCCTCGCCCCGGCCCTGGTCGGCCTCCTCAGCGGCGTGGCCTACTGGTGGCCGTGGCTCGAGGCCGACGACCGGAACTTCCTCAACCGCGTGCTCGCCGCGTGCCTCACCGTGCTCGTGATCGTGCTCGGCCTCGCCGCCCTCGACTCCCTCGGCTGCACGCTCTGGACGAATCGCGGCGGGATCAAAAACGCCTTCTGCCGCTGGTCCTGGGAACTCGGCGGCACCGGCGCCGTGGCGCTGCTGCTGGTCCGGCGCCTGGTCGCCTGGATTCGCCAACTCGCCGCCCGGGACGACGACTTCAGCCTGCCGCTCGACTGGGCCCTGCGCATCGGCGCCGGCCTGCTCGCGCTCGTCTGGCTCGCCGCGCTCGACGTCGGCGCCCATGCCCTGGCCGAACGGATGCCCTGGAGCTACCTCGGCTTGTTCGCGCTGGTGCTGCTCGGCGCCTGGCACTTCGGCTTCGTGAACCTCTCGTCGCAGGCGGGCTTCTACGGCAGCCGGCTCACCCGCGCCTACGTCGGCGCCTCCAATCCCCGCCGCACCGGCAAGTTCTCCGTCACCGAGCTCATCCCGGGCGACGTCGTGGCCTACGGCGACTACGACCCCTCCGACGTCGGCGGCCCGCTCCACCTCATCAACGTCACCGTCAACGAGACGATCGACGGCCGGACACAGACCGAGCAGGAGGACCGCCAGGGCCTCAACCTCGCGCTCGGCCCCGCCGGCCTTTCGATCGCGGTGCGCCACCACGCCCTCTGGTGCGACTGGCAGGGCCGGCGCCGCGGCGGCGTGCAGCCGATCGTGCCCCCGGCCGAGTCCGCGGGCCGGACGGGCTTCCACGTCCTCGCCCCCGCGCCCGCGCAGCCTGCCGTCCACCCCGTCGAGCAGCTCCACCTTGGCCAATGGATCGGCGTTTCCGGCGCCGCCTTCACCACCGGCCTCGGCGCCCGCACCAACCCCGCCCTCAGCTTCCTCTGCGGCTTCTTCAACATCCGCCTCGGCTGGTGGTGGGACAGCGGCGTCAGCCCGTTCGCGCGCGAGTCCGGCTTCCTGGCCAAGCTCGGCGGCGCCCTCGCCCGCCCGTTCGTCACCGCCCTGCCCGTGCAGGCGCACCTGGTCGACGAGTTCCGCGCCCGCTTCTTCGGCACCGCCCGCCGGCGCTGGTATCTCTCCGACGGCGGCCACTTCGAGAACACCGCCGCCTACGAGCTCATCCGCCGCCGCGTGCCGTTCATCGTCATCTGCGACGACGGCTGCGACCCGCAGCGCCAGATGGAGGACTTCGGCAACCTCGTGCGGAAGGCCCGGCTCGACTTCGACGCCGAGATCGAAGCCTACCGGAAGGAGGAGATTCCCGCCGGCCTCGCCCGGATCATCGGCAGCCGCGACGACCTCTCGGCCGACCCGAAAACGCCGTCGCTGCCCGGCAAGCCCGCGCTCCTCGCCCGCGTGCGCTACGTCGACGGCCGCTCGCCCGACTCGATCCTCCTTCTGGTCAAGCCGACCGTCACCGGACGCGAGCCCGCGGACGTGCTGAACTACCACGTGCAGAACACCGCCTTCCCCCAGGAGACGACCCTCGACCAGTTCTTCGACGAGGCGCAGTGGGAGAGCTACCGTCGCCTCGGCGAATTCCTCGCCGACGAGATCTTCGGCTCCCACCCACCCAGCCAGCCGCTCGCGGAGCGCTTCCGCCCGCGCTCGCTGGACGGAGAGCCCCTCCCCTCTGACCCTCCCCGATCCGGCCAGCCGCGCCCCGGCGGACCGCAAAGACTTCGAGGGCTGACGGCGTTTGCGGCGTATCACCCGCCGTGAACGCCCGCCTCGCCTCCTTTTCGCCTCGCTCGCCCTCCTTGTCAGCCTCGCCGGCTGCGGCAAACCGTCCGCCTCCGCCGGGCACGACGGCCACGACCACACCGCGACCGCGGGCACGACCTACCAGTGCCCGATGCACCCGTGGATCAAGTCGGACCGGCCCGACGCCAAGTGCACCATCTGCGGCATGGCGCTCGTCGCCGCGAGCTCCGCCAACGCCTCCGCCTCGGCGGCGGTCGACCCCAATCTCGTCACGCTCACGCCCGCGCAGGCCGCCGTCGTCGGCGTGCAGACCTCGCCCGTCCGCCGCGGCACGCTCGTGCGGACGCTGCGCGTCACCGGCGCGATCGACGACGACGACACGCGTCACCGCATCCTCGCCGCCCGCGTGCCCGGCCGCGTCGAGAAGCTGTTCGTGAACTTCGTCGGCGCCGAGGTGCAGGAGGGCGCCCAGCTCGCCACCATCTACTCGCCCGACATGCTCACCGCGCAGCGCGAGTTCCTCGAGCGCCTCAAGGCCGGCAACATCGCCTTCACCGCCGCCGAGCGCGCCGCCGCCCGGGAAAAGCTCCTCGCCCTCGGCCTCACCGAGGAGGAAATCACCATTCTCGAAAACACCCGGCAGGCCACCGCCATGGTCACGATGCGCGCCCCGATGTCCGGCACCGTCGTCGCCCGCGGCGCCTACGAGGGCAAATACGTCGAGGCCAAGGACGAGATCTTCCAGATCGGCGACTTCTCGCGCATGTGGTTTGTCTTCGACGCCGCCGAGCCCGACCTCGCCTGGCTGCGCGTCGGTCAGTCGGTCGAAGTCGTCGTCCCCTCGCTGCCGGGCAAGGTCCTCACCGCCCCGATCGCGTTCATCGACCCGAACCTCAACGAGACCACCCGCACGGCCAAGGTCCGCGTCGTCCTCGACAACCCCGACCGCCTCCTGCGCCACCGCCAGACCGCCTACGCCAGCGTCGTGGCCGAGTCGCTCGACGCGCTGCTCGTCCCTCGCACCGCCGTGCTGCAGCACAGCGGCCGCGCCGTCGTCTTCGTCGACCGCGGCAACCACACCTACGCCGCCCGGGAAATCGCGCTCGGCCGCACCGGCGACACCGACGCCGAGGTCGTTTCCGGCCTCAAGGAAGGCGACCAGGTCGTCACCGAGGGTGCGCTCGTCCTCGACGGCCAGGCCCAGCTCGCCCACGCGGCCGTCGGCGCCGGGGCGCACGACCACGGCGCCGCCGCGCCGCAGAAGATCTCCGTCGAGGTTCCGAAACCCGACGCGGCCGCCTACGCGGCCCTGAAGACGCTCGCCTTCGCCGCCGCCGACGCCGCCGACCTGCTCGCCTCCGACAATCTCGCGGGTTATCAGAAGCAGCTCCCCGCGCTCCGCGATGCGCTCACGGCCTACGTCGCCGCGTTTCCCAGCGCCGCCGGCACGCCGCTCGCGAAGCTGAAGCTCGCCGACGGCCCCGACCTCGACGCCGTCCGCCGCGCCTTCGAGCCGTTCAGCACCGAGCTCGCCGACCTCGTGAAGGCGCAGCACCTGCACCACCAGGAAGGCCTGACGATCTACCAGTGCCCGATGGCGCCCGTCCTCGGCACCGGCCGCTGGCTCTCCAAGGGCAAGACGCTCCGCAACCCGTTCTTCGGCTCCGCCATGCTCGAGTGCGGCGAGGAGATCGAGTGACCCTCGTGGCCCACTAACCTAACCCCATTCGCGCCGTCACCGCCTCCGCTCTCCTCCGATGATCAACGCCATCATCCGCTGGTCGCTCGCCAACCGCTTCATCGTCCTCGCCGGCTTCCTGGCCCTCTGCGCGTGGGGCGTGGTCGCGCTGCAGCGCGTGCCGATCGACGCCATCCCCGACCTCTCCGAGAACCAGGTCATCGTCTACGCCGACTGGCCCGGCCGCTCGCCGCAGGAGGTCGAGGACCAGATCACCTACCCGCTCAGCACCTCGCTGCAGGGCCTGGCCGGCGTGAAGAGCGTGCGCGCCACGTCGATGTTCGGCTTCTCGTTCCTCACCGTCATCTTCGAGGACAAGGTCGACACCTACTTCGCACGCACGCGCGTGCTCGAGCGCCTCAATTCCCTCGGCGACCTGTTGCCCTCCGGCGTCGTCGCACGCCTCGGCCCCGACGCCACCGGCCTGGGCTGGATCTACCAATATTACCTGAAAGACGACTCCGGCACGCAGGACCTCGGCTCGCTGCGCACGCTGCAGGACACGTTTCTCCGCTACCAGCTCACCGCCGTGCCCGGCGTCGCGGAGGTCGCCAGCCTCGGCGGTTTCGTCCGCCAGTGGCAGGTCGAAGTCTCGTCGCTGAAGCTCCGCCAATACGACGTCATGCTCGGCGAGGTCATGGACGCCGTCGCCGCCGCCAACCTCAACGTCGGCGGCAAGACCCTCGAGGAAAACGGCGCCGAGTATATCGTGCGCGGCGTCGGCCTCGTGAAGAGCGCCGCCGACCTCGAGACGATCGCGCTCAAGCCCCGCAACGGCACGCCGCTCTACCTGCGTGACGTCGCGACCGTCCGGCTCGGTGGCGATTTCCGCCGCGGCGCGCTCGACGTGAACGGCCGCGAGGTCGTCGGCGGCATCGTCGTCATGCGCTACGGCGAGAACGCCTACCAGGTCATCGCCGACGTGAAGGCCCGCCTCGCGTCACTCGCCGCCGGTCTGCCCAAGGGTGTCACCGTGCAGCCGTTCTACGACCGCAGCGACCTGATCTCGCGCGCGATCGACACGCTGAAGCACGCGCTGGTCGAGGAAATCATCCTCGTGACGCTCGCGCACATCCTCTTCCTGTTTCACTTCCGCAGCATCCTGATCGTCACGCTGCCGCTGCCGGCCTCGATCCTGATCTCGTTCATCCTGATGGATCGCTTCGGCATCCCGTCGCACATCATGTCGCTCACCGGCATCGCGATCTCGATCGGCGTGCTGGTCGACGCCGGCATCGTGATGACGGAAAACGTCATTCGCCACTGCGAGCGCGCCGAGGAGGAGATCAAGCGCCGCCTGACCGGGCCGGAGGTGTTCAAGCTCACGCTCGAGGCCGCCACGCAGGTCGGCCGACCGATGTTCTTCTCGATGCTGATCATCATCCTGGCGTTCGTGCCGGTGTTCCTGCTCAGCGGCCAGGAGGGCAAGCTCTTCCACCCGCTCGCCTACACCAAGAGCTTCGCGCTCATCGGTGCCGTGCTCCTCGCCATCACCGCCGTGCCGGTGTTCTGCACGCTGCTCGTTCGCGGGCCGTTCAAGCCCGAGCACGAGAACTGGCTGATGAAGTCACTGCTCAAGATCTACGACCCGG
Organism: Oleiharenicola sp. Vm1; assembly: GCF_047777955.1. Taxonomy (GTDB): domain Bacteria; phylum Verrucomicrobiota; class Verrucomicrobiia; order Opitutales; family Opitutaceae; genus Didemnitutus. The sequence continues at coordinate 920,857 of NZ_CP180537.1, read as the reverse complement.
TGCTCGACTGGGCGCTCAGTCACCGCAAGAGCGTCCTCGGCGCCGCCTTCGCCCTGCTCGCCGCGTGCCTCGTCGTCGCCTTCGGCCTGCCGCGCGCCGTCAACGCCCGCCTGCCCGCCGCGATCGCGAAGCACACCGGGGGTTTCGGCAGCGAGTTCATGCCCACGCTCGAGGAAGGCTCGCTGCTCTTCATGCCCGTGCTGCTGCCCGCGACGTCGCTCACCGAGGTGAAACGCATCATGGCCTGGCAGGACAAAGTGATGAGCGAGCATCCCGCCGTCGCCTCCGTCGCCGGCAAACTCGGCCGCTCCGAAACCGCGACCGATCCCGCCCCCGTCGAGATGATCGAGACCACGATCATGCTGAAGCCGCCGTCCGAGTGGCCCGCGGGCACGACCAAGCAGAGCATCATCGCCGATCTCTCGGCGAAGCTCATGAACGTCCCCGGCTACGTGCCCGGCTTCCTCCAGCCGATCGAGAACCGCATCCTGATGACGAGCACCGGCATTCGCGCGCAGGTCGGCGTAAAGATCTTCGGCGACAACCTCGACGCGCTCCAGCAAAAGGCCTTTGAGGTCGAACGCGTCATCAATCGCATCCAGGGCGCCACCGGCGTCGCGCCGTCGCGCGTGCAGGGCAAGCCCTACCTCGAGATCGCCGTCCGGCGCCCCGACCTCGCCCGCTACGGGCTCAGCGTGAAACAGGTCTACGAATACGTCGAAGCCGGCCTCGGCGGCGCCACCGTCGCCACCACGCTGGAGGGCCGCGAGCGTCGCCCCATTCAGGTGCGCCTCGACGACGACGACCGCAGCGACATCGACAAACTCGGCGAGCTCAGCTTCCCCACGCCCTCCGGCGCGGTCGTGCAGCTCCGCCAGGTCGCCGACGTGAAACGCGTCGTCGGCCCGAACGAGATCCAGAGCGAGAACGGCCGCCTCCGCGTCTTCGTCCAGGCCAACGTCGGCGACCGCGACCTCGGCGGCTTCGTCAACGAGATCAAGGAGCGCATCGAGAAGGAAGTAACGCTCGATCCCGGCATGACCGTCGAATACTCCGGCCAATACGAGCACCAGCTCCGCGCCCGCCAGACACTGCTCTACGTCTTCCCCGCGGTGATCCTGATCATCTTCGCCCTGCTGGTGATGACCTTCCGCTCGGTCGCCGAGGCCGCGCACGTGATCCTCGCCGTGCCGTTTGCCCTCACCGGCGGCGTGCTGCTGCAGGCGTTCCTGGGCTTCAATTTCTCCGTCGCGGTTTGGGTCGGCTACATCGCGCTCTTCGGCACCGCCATCCAGACCGGCGTCGTGATGGTCGTCTACCTCGAGGAGGCCCTGGAAAAGAAGCGCCGCGAAACCGGCCGCGACCTCACCCGCGACGACCTGCTCGCCGCCGTGAAGGAGGGCGCGCGCCTCCGCCTCCGCCCCAAGGTCATGACCGTCGCCACCACCGTCGCCTCGCTCCTGCCGATCTTCTGGAGCACGCGCACCGGCGTGGAAATCATGCAGCCGCTGGCCGCACCCGTCGTCGGCGGCATGATCTCGTCGCTCGTGCACATCCTCGTCGTCACGCCCGTCATCTTTGCGTGGTTGCGCGAACGCGACTTGCGGACATCCTGACCGCACCATGCCGAGCGACGCCACGCAACTCGCCCGCGCGCTCCACGCGCACCGCGACGCCTTCAAGGCGTTCCTCGCCGCGCGCGTCGGCAGTGCGGCCGAGGCGGAGGACCTCCTGCAGAACGGCCTCGCCAAGGCGGTGCAACGCGCCGGCGACGTGCGCGACGACGAGAAGATCGTCGCCTGGTTTTATCAGCTCCTGCGCCACAGCCTCGTCGACCACTACCGCGCCAAGGGCGCCGCGCGCCGCCGCGACGACGCGCTCGGCACCCTGATCGCCGCCCTCGGCGACGACACGGCGCCCGCCGCGGTGCTCGAAAAGCAGCTCTGCACCTGCCTCGGCGGCGTGGTGGACACGCTCAAGCCGCTCCACGCCGAACTGCTGCGGCGCGTCGACCTCGACGGCGAGTCCGTGCAGGACGCCGCGCGCACGCTCAAGATCTCCGCCAACAACGCCAGCGTCACGCTCCACCGCGCCCGCAAGGAGCTGCGGACGCGTCTCGCGTCCTTCTGCGGCGACTGCGCCGACGGCGCCTGCCTCGACTGCGACTGCGCCGACTAGCGCCGATCGCACCCGCCCTGCAAGGCGGGCCTCCCGACCCCGCGGCGAACGTCTTCCTCGCGTTCGCGCGTGTCTTGGCGGCACTCGGAAACCCCGCCCCGCCGGCGCACGCCACGAGGATGCATTTCGCGCTGTAAGATTCCGCCGCGAGCTCCGTCTCCGGGATGAAACCACTCATCCCATGCCGAAGAGCATCGCCCGATCCCGTCCCTCCCGCCCCGCCGCCTGCGGCTGCCGACGCTGCACCTGCGTCAACACCCCGCGCTGCCGCTGCCACGTCTTCAACGCCCTGGTCGCGCTCGCGCTCTGGGACCTCCGCCGCGCCACCCGCGCCGTCGCCCCATGAGCCCCGCCCTCCTCGAAGCCGACCTGCTGGAGCGCCGCCGCCGTTCCGCCTGGCGCCGCCTCGCGCGCCCCGACGAGCCCGCCCCGGCGGCGACCCCGCTCGCGACCACCGAGCCCTACACGCTCGGCTACCCGCGCCACTCCCTGCTCCTGCGCGCGCTGCTGCCCATCGCGCTGGCCTTCCTCCTTTTCCTTGCCTACGGTCCGGCGCGTTCGCGTTCCGCCGCTCCGCGCACGGCCGAACTCGAACTGATCCGCTGACATGTCCTCTCCCTCTCACTGCGCCACGCCGGAATCTTCCGGCCACTCTCACTCCCACTCGCATGGTCACGCGTCCGCGCCGACGGACGCGCTGCCGCCGCCCGACCAGCCCGTGCACATGGGCCTGCCGCACGAGCGCTACCTGCGCCCCAAGTTCTACCTCGCCGCCGCGCTCACCCTGCCGGTGCTGGTCCTCGCGATGTGGCCGATGTTCTCCCACAACCTCTACGACCACCTCACCATGCTGCAGTCGGCGTGGATCCAGCTCGCGCTGACGACGCCGGTCTTCTTCTGGTGCGGCTGGCCGTTCATCCGGCGCTGGGCGAAATCCCTCCGCGAGCGCGACCCCAACATGTTCACGCTCACCGTCACCGGCACGGGCGCGGCGTATTTCTTCAGCGTCGCCGTGGTCCTGTTCTGGGACCACCTGCCGGCGCAGCTCTTCTCGCACCACGGCGCCTCGCTCTACTTCGAAGGCACCGCCTTCATCACCACCGTCGTGCTGCTCGGCCAGATCCTCGAGCAGCGCGCCCACGCCCGGACCGACGCCGCCATCCGCGCGCTCATGGACCTCGCGCCCAAGATCGCGCATCGCGTCGCCGCCGACGGCACCGAGAGCGACGTGCCCGTGGAGTCCGTGCAGCCGGGCGACCTGCTCCGCGTCCGCCCCGGCGAAAACCTCCCGGTCGACGGCGTGCTGACCGCCGGCGCCGCGGAGATCAACGAGTCCATGCTCACCGGCGAACCGCTGCCGGTCACCAAGCGCACCGGCGAGAAGGTCAGCGCCGGCACCCTCAACACCACCGGCTCCTTCGTCTACCGCGCCGAACGCGTCGGCGCCGACACGCTGCTGGCGCAGATCGTGAAGCTCGTCGAGGCCGCCACCGAGAGCGAGCCGCCGATCGCCGCCCTCGCCGACCGCGTGTCCGCGTGGTTCTTCCCGGTCGTGGTGACGATCGCCGTCACTTCCTTCTTCGCCTGGGGCCTGCTCGCCGGCGAGCGCGGCTGGCTGCTCGGCCTGATCAACGCCGTGTCGGTGTTCATCATCGCCTGCCCCTGCGCGCTCGGCCTCGCCACTCCGGTCTCGATCGTCACCGGCATCGGCCGCGGCGCGCAGGCCGGCGTGCTGGTCAAGGATGCCGCCGCCCTCGAGGCGCTGGCCGGTGCGCGCACCCTCCTCATCGACAAGACCGGCACGCTCACCGCCGGCCAGCCCGAGGTGGTCGCGGTGCAGCCCGCCGCCGGCTTCGGCGCGGACGAGCTGCTCGCGCTCGCGGCCGCCGCCGAGGCGCCGAGCGAGCATCCGCTGGCCCGCGCCCTCGTGCGCGCCGCGCAAAACCGCGGGCTCGCGGCCGTCCCCGCGGAAGACTTCCGCGCCGAGGCCGGCCTCGGGGTCTTCGCCACAGTCAACGGCCGGCGCATCCACGCCGGACGCGCCGCCGCCGCCACCACCCTCGCCTCGCATCCGGCCGCGACGCTGGTCGCGGTCACCGTGGACGACCGGCCGGCCGGCGTCATCGCCCTGGCCGACCAGGTGAAGGCCACGACGCCCGCCGCGGTGGCCGAGCTGCAGCGGCTCGGCTTGCGCGTGTTCATGGTCACCGGCGACCGCACGCCCGCCGCCGCCGCGCTCGCCCGCGAGCTGCGCCTCGACGGCTTCCACGCCGAGGTCACGCCCGCACGCAAGCAGGAGCTCGTGCGCGAGCACCAGGCACGCGGCGAGCGGGTCGTGTTCGCCGGCGACGGCCTCAACGACGCACCCGCGCTCGCCGCCGCCGACGTCGGCATCGCCATGGGCACCGGCACCGACGTCGCCATGCACAGCGCCGGCCTCGTCCTCGTGAAGGGCGACCTCCAGGCGCTCGTGCGCGCCGTGCACCTCAGCCGCGCCACGCTGCGCAACATCCGGCAGAACCTCTTCTGGGCGTTCTTCTACAACGGCCTCGGCCTGCCCGTCGCCGCCGGCGCGCTTTTCCCGCTCTTCGGCTGGCTGATGAACCCGATGTTCGCCGGCGTGGCCATGAGCCTCAGCTCGATCACCGTCGTGTCGAACGCCCTGCGCCTGCGCCACGCCCGGCTCTGACCGCGCCGCGCCCCGCGCCGCTCCACGCGGCGCTTGCGCGCGCGGCGATCCGGGATTTCCTGCCCCGATGCTCACCGTCGACCTCGTCTCGGATTTCGCCTGCCCGTGGTGCTTCATCGGCAGCCGCCGCCTCGCGGCCGTGCTGGGACCGCGCCTCGCGCCCGGCGGCGATGTCTCGGTGCGCTACCACCCGTTCCAGCTCAACGCCGACACGCCGGCGGCGGGCGTCGACCTCCGCGCCTACCTGCGGGAACGCTACGGCGACGACCCGGAGGAGATGTTCGCCCGCATCGAGGGCGCGGCGCGCGAGGCGGGCATCGCGCTCGATTTCGCGGCGGTGCGCACGATGCCCAACACCCTCTCCGCCCACGTCCTCGCCGCCGCCCTGGCGGAGTCCGACGCGCAGCGTGCGTTCGTCGACGCCGTGTTCGCCGCGTATTTCCTCGGCGGCCGCGACATCGGCGACGACGCCGTGCTCACGGAGCTGGCCGCGCCGCACGGCCTGCGGGCGGAGCAGGTCGCCGTGCTGCTCGCCAACGCGGACCTGCGCCAGCGCGTGCGCGAGCTCGCCGCCTCCATGACCGGCCAGGGCATCACCGGCGTGCCGTTCTTCATCTTCAACCAGAAGCTGGCGCTCTCCGGCGCGCAGCCGGCGGAAGTGTTCCGGCGCGCCGTGGCGGAGGCTGAGTCCGCGTGACGGAAACTCTGTTTGCCAAGCCGGGTGACCGGCGTAGCTTCGGCTCCTCACTCGCCGGCCGATGAACGATCTCACCGACCTCTACCAGTCCGTCATCCTGGACCACAACCGCCGCCCGCGGAACCGCGGCAAGCTGCCCACGGCCAACCGCGTCGCCCACGGCGACAACCCGACCTGCGGCGACCAGTGCAGCGTGTTCCTCCGGCTCGAGGGCGACCGCATCGCCGACATCTCGTTCGACGGCGCCGGCTGCGCCATCTCCCAGGCCAGCGCGTCGCTGATGACCACCCAGCTCAAGGGCAAGACCGCCGCCGAGGCGCAGGCGCTCTACGACCAATTCCACCACATCGTCACCACCGGCGAGCCGCCGGAGGAGATCAACGACCTCGCCGCCTTCGCCGGCGTCCACTCGTTCCCCGCACGCATCAAGTGCGCCACGCTCGGCTGGCACGCCGCGCTCAACGCCCTGAAGAACGACCCGGCCGAGGCGACCACCGAGACGCACAAGGATTGAGCGCGCCCATGTCCCTCGACCTGCCGAAAATCCGCGCCGACTTCCCCATCCTGCACCAGCAGGTGAACGGCCAGCCGCTCGTCTACCTCGACAACGGCGCCACCTCACAGAAGCCGCGCGCGGTCATCGACGCGCTCGTGCGCTACTACGAACGCGACAACAGCAACGTCCACCGCGGCCTGCACGAACTCTCGATGCGCGCGACCGACGCCTACGAGGCGCGCGCGCGCGCGTCGCCCAGTTCATCCACGCCGCCGACCCGGCCGAGATCCTCTTCACCCGCGGCACGACCGAGAGCATCAACACCGTCGCCCGCAGCTGGGGCCACGCCCACCTGAAGCCCGGCGACGTCGTGCTCACCACCGAGTTCGAGCACCACTCCAACCTCGTCCCGTGGCAGCAGGCCGCCAAGGCCGCCGGCGCCACGCTCAAATACGTGCCGCTGCTCGGCGCCGACGGCGAAGGCGGCCCGGACCTCGCCGCGCTCGACGCGCTGCTCACGCCGCAGGTCAAGCTCTTCGCCTTCACCCACGTCTCGAACACCCTCGGCACGATCAATCCCGCCGCCGAGTTCTGCCGCCGCGCCCGCGCCGTCGGCGCGGTCACGGTGATCGACGCCGCGCAGTCGATCGGCCACATGCCGCTCGACGTGCAGCAGCTCGGCTGCGACTTCCTCGCCTTCTCCGGCCACAAGATGTGCGGCCCGACCGGCATCGGCGTCCTCTACGGCCGCCGCGCGCTGCTCGACAAGCTCGCCCCCGACGAGACCGGCGGCGGCATGGTCGTGCAGGTCACTTACGAACAGGCCACGTGGAAGCCCGCACCCGAGCGCTTCGAGGCCGGCACGCCCAACGTCGCCGGCGCCATCGGCCTCGCCGCCGCCTGCGACTACCTCGACGCCGTGGGCCGCGACCGCATCGCCGCGCACGACGACGCGCTGGTGCGCTACGCGATGGGAAAGCTCTCCGTCCTGCCCGGCATCCGCATCATCGGCCCGCGCCTCGGCGCGGCGCGCAGCGGCCTGATCAGCTTCGCCTTCGAGCACGTGCACGCCCACGACGTCGTCACCTTCGCCAACGAGGACGGCATCGCGCTGCGCGGCGGCCACCACTGCAACCAGCCGCTCATGCGCAAGCTCGGCCTCGCCTCGACCTCGCGCGCCAGCTTCTACCTCTACAACACCGAGGCGGAGGTCGACCGGCTCGCGCAGTCGCTGCAGCGCATCCTGAAGTTCTTCGCCGGCTGAGCGCCCGCGGCGGCGCCCGGGCGGAACGGCACGCTCAGCCGCGGTAGCGCACGAAGGTGTTCTCGACGCTGCCGTCGTCGTAGAAATCCAGCAGCGCGTAGCTCGGGCCGAATTCCTGGTGCTTGCCCTTCCACCAGCCGCCGCACACGGAGCCGTTGCAGAGGTAGCGCACGCCGAGATAGGTGACGTCGTCCTCCATGTGCAGGTGGCCGCTGAGGCAGACCTTCACGTTCGGATGCTGACCGAAGAGGTCCTTGATCCGGCGGGCGTCGATGTGCATCCACGCGCCGGGCACGCTCCACTCGGCGCCGTGCTCGCGCGGGCCGTCGAAAACGCCGCCGCGCTGAAGATCGGGATGTGCGAGAGCACGCACACGGGCGTCGCCGCCGGCGTCGCGGCGAGGTCGCGCGCCAGCCAGGCAAACTGCGCCTCATCCAGCCGCGCGATGTAGTGGTGGTCCGTCGCGTAGTCCGGCTGCATGCTGTCGAGCACGACGAAGTGCCAGCCGCCCTGGTCGAAGGAGTAATGGAGGTCCTTCAGGCCCAACCGCTCGGCGGCGAGCGCCTTGCCGTAGTGCGGATCGCGTTCCGCCGCGGCGCGGTCCTGATGCGCCCAGCCGTAGATGTCGTGGTTGCCCAGGCACAGCCGGGCCGGCGTCTTCACCTCGGCGGCGAAGATGCGACTCCACACGTCCCATTGCCGGAGCACCTCGTCCTTCGGCGTGTAGAGCGCATCGCCGATGCAGTCGCCGCCGAACAGCAGCAGGTCCGGCCGGTCGGCCTGGGCCTGCGCGTGCCGGATCGCCGCGGCCATGCCCTCTTCGGGGTGCTCGAGGTCGGGCTGGTCCGGGCGGACATGGATGTCGGTGAAGTGCGCGGCGCGCAGCGCGCGCTTGCGACCCGGGTTGACCGGGGCGGCGAGCGCCGGTGCGGCGGTGACCAGGCCGGCAGTCGCGCCGAGGGCGAGCGCACCGCTCCGGTGCAGGAAGTCGCGGCGATTCATGGCGAAAACCCAAGCGCGCAACCACTTCGGCCGCAATTCCCAAGCGGACCGAGACCGACCAAAAAACGGCAACGGATGCGCAGCCCCGGCCGGCCGCTTCGGCTACCCTTTCCGCACTATGGTGTCTCCACGCTACACCGTCCCTCCCGCCATCGAACCCGCGCTTGAGCTGGTCCGGAAATACAACATTCCCGGCCCGCGCTACACGTCGTATCCGACCGCGCCGCAATTCTCCGACCAGATCGACCGCTACGCGTTGATCCAGGAGATCCGCCGCGACAACGCCGACGAGTCCACGCCGCTCTCGCTCTATTTCCACCTGCCGTTCTGCGAGTCGCTCTGCTGGTATTGCGGCTGCACGACCGTCATCACCACCCGCCGCGCCTCGGCCACCGAATACGTCGATCTCCTGATCAAGGAAATCGAGATGACCGCCCCGCTGCTCGACCTGCGCCGGCCGGTCACGCAGCTGCACTTCGGCGGCGGCACGCCGACCTTCCTGCCGCCGGCCGACATCGACCGCCTCGCCGCGGCGATCCACAAGTTCTTCAAGTTCTCCGCCGACGCCGAGATCTCCGTCGAGATCGACCCGCGTCGCCTGACCAAGGAGCACGTCGACGCCTTCCGCCGCCTCGGCTGCAACCGCGCCTCGCTCGGCGTGCAGGACACGAATCCGCAGGTGCAGGTCGCGATCCACCGCTGGCAGCCGCTGGCGATGACCAAGCAGGCCATCGACTGGCTGCGCGGCGCCGGCTACCAGTCCGTCAGCGTCGACCTGATCTACGGCCTGCCGCTGCAGACGCCCGCGTCGTTCGCCCAAACCGTCGACGAGGTCATCGGCCTCAACCCCGACCGCCTTGCCATCTTCAGCTACGCCCACGTGCCGTGGGTGAAGCCGTCGCAGAAGATCTTCGACCAGCGCCAGCAGCTCCCGTCCACCGAGGAGAAGCTGACGATGCTCATGACCGCCTCGCAGAAGCTCGTCGCCGCCGGCTACGCCACGATCGGCATGGACCACTTCGCGCGGCCCGAGGACGAGCTCGCCGTCGCCTTCGCCAACGGCACCCTGCACCGCAACTTCCAGGGCTACACCACCCGCGCCGGCGCCTCGCTCTACGGCTTCGGCATGTCCTCGATCTCGCAGACCGAGGGCTCGTTCCGCCAGAACTACAAGGACCTGCCCGACTACGAGGCCGCCATCCAGGAAGGCCGCCTGCCCATCGAGCGCGGCTACCTGCTCTCCGACGACGACAAGCGTCGCCGCACGATCATCACCGACATCATGTGCGCGCGCGGCCTCGATTTCACCGCCTTGTCGCAGAAGCTCGGCCTCGATTTCGAGCAGACCTACGCCGCCGAACTCGCCACGCTCGACGACCTCGTCGCCGACGGCCTGCTCACGCGCGAGCCCGGCCGCATCCGCATCACGCAGCTCGGCCAGCTCTTCCTGCGCATCGTCGGCATGCGCTTCGACGCCCACCTGGAGAAGAAACGCACGGGCTTCTCCAAGGTCGTCTGACCCGCATGCCCTACCGCATCGCCAAGACCTTCGAGATCGAGAGCGGTCACCAGCTCTCCAAGCATCCGGAGAAGTGCCGCTTCCCGCACGGCCACAGCCGCAAGGTCGAGGTCGTGCTCGCCGCCGACGCGCTCGATGCGCACGACATGGTCTGCGACTTCAAGGCCGTGAAGCTCCTGCTCGCCGACTTCCTCGCCCGCTGGGACCACGCCCTCGCCATCAACACCGCCGACCCGCAGTTCGCCTACTTCCAGCAGACCTACGGGGAGCGCGTCGTCGCCTTCCGCGACACCGACCCGACGAGCGAGGTGATGGCCAAGGCGATCTTCGACGAGCTCCAGCGCCGCCTCGCGCTCCCGCGCGACGCCGGCGGCTACGCCATCGGCGCCGGCGTCCGCGTCGAACGCGTCCGCGTCACCGAGACCAGCTCGAGCTGGGCCGAGTATTCGGCCTGAGCGCCGCGCCCGGCGCGCAACCGTCCGGCCCGCCGCCCGACCGTTCGCCCCTGCGGCGTTGCCGCGCGCGCCGCTTCCTGCCCTGATCGGCACCGTGAATCCCGCCCCGAACGACGCCGCGATCCTGGCCCTCGAGCGCCCGCATCGCAACCTGCTCACCTACTATTTCCTGTCGCTGCTGGTATTCCCGCCGCTGGTCGTGATCCTCGGCCCCTACTCCTATTTCCGCTACCACACGATGCGCTACAAGTTCACGGCGGAGGGCCTCTCGATGAGCTGGGGCATCCTCTTCCGCCGCGAAATCATCATCCAATACGCGCGCATCCAGGACATCCATCTCCGCTCCAACCTCGTCGAGCGCTGGCTCGGCCTCGCCCGCATCCTGGTGCAAACCGCCTCGGGCAGCGGCGCCGCCGAGATGACGATCGAGGGCCTGCGCGAGTTCGAGAGCGTGCGCGATTTCCTCTACCACAAGATGCGCGGGGTGAAGGACCACCCGCCCGCCGCCACCGTCGCCGCGCCCGCCGCCGTCGGCACCGACAGCGGCGAGGTCGCCGCCGCCCTGCGCGAAGCCGCGGCCGAGCTGCGTGCGCTGCGCGAGGAACTGGCCCGCCGTCCCCGCACCTGAGCCATGTATACGCGCCTCACCGCCGCCCTGCTGCACTGGCTCCGCGTCCCGCCCGAACCGCAGCCGCCGCACGGCGACCCGCGGTCGCTGCGGGTCTTCCGCGCTGGCCGGAATTTCTTCTTCCTCCGCCTCGCGCGCTGGGGCGTCACGCAGCTGGCGGCGCTCGCCGGCATCGTCTTCTGGGTCGCCGTCTTCGTCGACGTCGAGGCCGAGGTCCAGGCGCGCCACGAGCAGGCCGCCGCGCAGCGCGTGAATCCCAAGGACGCCCGCAACGCCGAGGATTACCTCGAGAAGATCGGCGCCCTCGAGAAAACGCCCGCGCCCGCCGCGGCCGTCCAGCCCGCCGTCGGCCCAGAGACTCCCGCCGCGGCCAAGGCGAAGCCGAAGAAGCCGCGCGTGCGCGTGAACGGCTGGGCCGGCTTCAAGGCCATGCTGGTGCAGACCGCGCTGTGGCTGCCGCCGTGGGCGTTCCCCGTCCTCTGGGCCCTGAAGATCGCCGGTATCCTCGCCTACCTCGCGCAGCTGCCCGTCACCTACCTGATCGCCCGCCTCGATTTCGAGATGCGCTGGTATATGGTCACCGACCGCAGCCTGCGCATCCGCCACGGCGTGTGGAAGGTGAACGAATCGACGATGAGCTTCGCCAACATCCAGCAGGTCGTCGTCTCGCAGGGCCCCGTCCAGCGCCTGCTCGGCCTCGCGGACGTCCGCGTGCAATCCGCCGGCGGCGGGGGCGGCGAGCGGGAGCACAGGCACGGCAGCGAGGACGACATGCACCACGGTCTCTTCCACAGCGTCACCAACGCGGACGAGATCCGCGACCTGATCCTCGAGCGCCTGCGCCGCTTCCGCGAGAGCGGCCTGGGCGATCCCGACGAGAAGCCGGCCGCCGCCGCGCCGGTCGCGAGTCCGGCTCCGGCCGGCGCCGACGGCGTGCTGGCCGCCGCGCACGAGCTCGCCGCCGAGGCCCGCGCCCTCCGCGCCGCGCTCCGTTAGCGCCGCGCCTCAGAACCGCGGCCCGCGCGCCCCGCGCCGGAACGCGCGCTCGCAGAGCGCGCGGAAGCGCCGCTGGTGCAGCTCGCCGTCGAGCACGTCGTAGTGCTGCGGCACGATCCAGCGCGGATTGAGCGCGAGCGCCCGGCGCACGCTGTCCGCGAGCAGATCCGGCCGGGCGTTGAGGAACGGCGGCGGGAAGTGGACGTTGAAGAAGTAGCTCGCGAAGAGATCGCCGCTGAACAGCAGGTCGTGCCGCGCGCTGTAGAAGCCGCAGTGGCCCTCGGTGTGTCCCGGCAGGTGCACCACCCGCAGTCCGCCCCAGAACGGCAGCTCGTCGCCGTCGGCGAGGAACCGGTCGATCGTGGCCGGGCGGTAGTTGAGCGCGGCGTAGCCGAGCCGTTCGAGGCGGCCGCACCAGCGCGCCGGGCCGGCGAAGGGATACGTGCCATCGAGGTGCGCCTGCTCGGCCGGATGGGCGTAGACCGGCGCGCCGCTGAAGCGCTTCGCCCATTCCGCGTTCGCGCCGTGGTCGAGGTGGCCGTGCGTGAGCAGGATGGCCCGGATCGACTCCGGCTCGAGCCCGAGCCGGCGCAGCATCCAGCGAATCTGCGTGCGCTCGCCGATCAGGCCGGTGTCGAGCAGCACGGCGGCGCCGTCCTCGTCGACGAGCAGGTGGCACACGCCCATGAGCCCGCGGATCGTGAAGACCCCCGGCGGCACGTTGCGGGCGAACCACGGCTTCGTCGCGCGCGCGCCCATGCTCAGCCGCGTTTCAACCGCAGCAGCCGCTCGCCGGCGGCATGCAGCGTGGCGTCCTGCTTGGCAAAGTTCAGCCGCACGTAGCGGTGCTCGGGCGCGGGGAAGAACACCGAGCCGGGCACGCCGGCGACGCCGATCTCGCGCGCCATCCAGTGCGCGAACTCGACGTCGTTCGCATAACCGAACGGCGACACGTCGAGCATGACGAAATACGCGCCCTGGGGCGTGGTGTAGCGCAGGCCGGTGCGGTCGAGGTAGCCGAGCAGGATGTCGCGGCGTGCCGCGTAGTCGGCGGCCAGTCCGGCGTAGTAGGCCGGCGGCAGCTGCAGGCCGGCGGCGATCGCGTGCTGCAGCGGCGCGGCCGCGCCGACGGTGAGGAAATCGTGGACCTTGCGCCCCTGCGCCACCATCGCGGGCGAGGCGAAGACGTAGCCCAAGCGCCAGCCGGTGATCGCGAAGGTCTTGGAGAGCGAGCTGCACATGATCGTGCGCTCCGCCATGCCGGGCAGCGCCGAGAGATACGTGTGCTGATGCGGCGCGAACACGATGTGCTCGTAGACCTCGTCGGTGATGATCCAGACGTCGAACTCCTGCGCCAGCGCCGCGATCCGCTCGAGCTCGGCGCGGGTGAAGACCTTGCCGGTCGGGTTCGAGGGGTTGCAGAGCACGAAGGCCTTGATGCCGCTGGCGAACACGCGCCGCAGCTCCTCGTCGTCGAAGGCGTAGTCCGGCGGCCGCAGCGAGGCGAAGACTGGCGTCACACCCGAGAGGATGGCGTCCGCGCTGTAGTTTTCGTAGAAGGGCGAGAACAGGCCGATCCGGTCGCCCACGTCGGTGACGGTCATCACCGCGACCATCATCGCCTCGGTCGCGCCGCAGGTGACGATGAGATTGCTCTCCGGGTCGCAGGGCAGCCCGGTGCAGCGCGCGAGCTTGGCCGCCAGCGCCGCGCGCAGCGGCGGCGCACCCCAGGTGATGGCGTATTGGTGGTGGTCGGCGTCCATCTCCGCCTTTGCGGCGGCGAGGATCGCGGCCGGGGGATTGAAGTCGGGAAAGCCCTGCGAGAGGTTGACCGCGCCGTGCCGCAGGGCGACGCGCGTCATCTCGCGAATCAGCGACTCCGTGAAGACCGACGTGCGCCGGGAGGTGCGTGGCATGAGAGAGCGCTAAGCGGTCCGCGCGCCGCTGTAAGCTCCAAAGTGCGCCATACTCCCGCCCGGGACCGGGCCGCGGCGGCGCGGGCGGAGCTCAGGGCGGGATCGTGATCTGGGTGCCGATCCGCAGGTCGCCCTCGTTTTTCATCACGCCGCGGTTGGCCTGGTAAATGTCCCGCCAGCGCGTGCGGTTGCCGTAGTAGCGCTGGGAAAGATTGGAGAGCGTGTCACCCTTCGTCACCACGTGCGTGCGCGCGCCGCGGGCTGTGGACGGCGCAGTCGCCGGGGTGGACTTCGGGGCGCTGGCGGCGGACGGACGCGTCGTGACGACCGGCGGGGTCGGCTCCGCGCGCGACGGCGCCGAGCGGGTGCGCACGGTCGGCATGCTGTCGAGATTGAGGGCGAAACTGCCCGCGCCGCCGCTGCCGTTCGCCGGTGACGGCGCCGCACTCGGAGCGACGTTGCGTTCGGGCGCCGTGTCGGCGGGCGCCGCGCTGGGCTCGCGTCCGGCCTGCAGGTCGGCGATCTGCTGCTTCAGGAGATCGTTCTCGAGCTTCAGCTTGTCCATCGCCGCGATCAGGTCGACGCGCTGCAGCTGCGTCTCGAGCGGCTGGGCCGGCAGCGTGCGGGCGAAGTCGCGGATCGCGGCGTCGATGCGCTGCTTGACCAGCGGGGCCTGGGCGCTGTTCGGACGCAGGGCGAGGTATTTCCGGAAATGGTAGATCGCCGCGATCGGGTCGCGGATGTGGTGCAGGTAGACGAGGCCGGCCTCCAGGTGCGACTCGGGCGCGTCGTCGCCGCGCTTCTCGATGACCTTGAGGTAGGCGGAGAGCGCCTCCTGCTGCCGGCCGGCGCGCTTCATCTGCTCGGCCTGGCGGTAATACGGCTCGTCCGCCTCGGTCGCGTAGGACTGGCGGCCGTCGTCGCCGCAACCCGCGAGGCCCAGCGCCAGCGCGGCCGCCGCGGCGAGCGGCAGCAGGCGGCGACGAAGGATTTCGGAAGCGCGAGCCACGGGGAAAGGGATTGAACGAGTGGAAGCGACCCGTAGGTTTGCGCCCGGTTTCCCCCAATACAAGTTCAGATGCCACTCGACGCCCCCACGATCCTCGCCAAGGCCCGGCAATGTCTCGCGATCGAACGCGAAGCGCTCGACGCCACGGCGGAGATCCTCAACGGCGACTTCGTCGCCGTGGTGCGCGCCGTCGAGGAGACGATTTCGACCGGCCGCAAACTCGTTTTCACCGGCATCGGCAAGTCCGCCCACATCGCCCAGAAGCTGACCGGCACGTTCAACAGCACCGGCGTGCCGTCGGCGTTCCTCGACCCGACCAACGCGCTGCACGGCGACCTCGGCCTCTGCGCGGCGGGCGACCTGGCCTTCCTGCTCAGCAACAGCGGCTCGACGCACGAGATGCTGCGCCTGCTGCCGCTCTTCGAACGTTTCGGCCTGAAGACCGTCGCCCTCACCGGCGCGCCCGACAGCGAGCTCGCCCGCGGGGCGGACCTCCGGCTCATCTACCGCGCGCCGCGCGAGGCCTGCCCGCTCGCCCTCGCGCCGACCGCCAGCACCACCGCGGCGCTCGCGCTCGGCGACGCGCTGGCGATGGTGCTGCTCGAGACGCGCGGCGTCACGCGCGAGGACTTCGCCAAGTATCACCCCGCCGGCACGCTGGGCATGACCCTGCTCCTGCGGGTGAAGGACATCATGCGCACCGGCGAAGGCTGCCCGCGGCTGCCCGAGGCGCGGACGACGGTGCAGGAGGCGATCCTGGCCATGACCGGCGCCAAGGCCGGCGCGGTCGCGCTCACGACAGCCGACGGCACGCTCGCCGGCATCTTCACCGACGGCGATTTCCGCCGCACGGCCTTGAAGGGCGGCGCGGATTTCCTGCAAAAACCCGTCGCGCAGTTCATGACCCGCGGCGGCAAGACCATCGGGGCCGACGTGCTGGCGGTCGAGGCGCTGAAGCTGTTCCAGCAATACAAGATCTCCGACCTCTTCGCCCTCGACGCGGACGGCAGGCCCGTCGGCTACATCGACGTGCAGGACCTGCCGAAGCTGAAGATTCTCTGACGCCGGCGCGCGGCGGGGTTATAGGTGCGCGTCATCGCACGGCGGCTGCTTGTGCTCGCGCCGCCCTTCCCTACGCTGCGCGGCATGGCTACGCCCGCGTTCACCTACTCCGACACGTTCGCCCACGGCCCCGACGACACCCCGTATCGCCTCCTCACGAAGGAGGGCGTCTCGACCGCCACCTTCGATGGCCAGCAGGTCCTGAAGATCACGCCGGAAACGCTGGCCTACGTCGCGCGCGAGGCGCTGCACGACGCCAACTTCTTCCTCCGCCCCAAGCACGTCGAACAGGTCGCCGCGATCCTGCAGGACCCCGAGGCCTCGGCCAACGACCGCTACGTCGCGCTGACGCTGCTCAAGAACGCCGAGATCGCCGCCCGCGGCATCCTCCCGATGTGCCAGGACACCGGCACCGCGATCGTCTTCGGCAAGAAGGGTCAGCAGGTCTGGACCGGCGCCAACGACGCCGAGTGGCTCTCGCGCGGCATCTACGACTGCTACACGAAGGAGAACCTGCGCTACTCGCAGACCGCCGCGCTCGACATGTTCAAGGAGGTCAACACCGGCACCAACCTCCCCGCGCAGATCGACCTCTACGCCACCACCGGCGCGAAATACGAACTGCTCTTCGTCGCCAAGGGCGGCGGCTCGGCGAACAAGACCTTCCTCTTCCAGGAGACCAAGGCGCTGCTCAACCCGAAGAGCCTCGAGAAGTTCATCACCGACAAGATGTCGCTCCTCGGCACCGCTGCGTGCCCGCCCTATCACCTCGTCTTCGTCATCGGCGGCACCAGCGCCGAGACGTGCCTGAAGACCGTGAAGCTCGCCTCGACGAAATACTACGACACGCTGCCGACCACCGGCGACGCGCACGGCCGGGCGTTCCGCGACGTCGAGATGGAGGCCAAGGTGCTCAAGCTCGCCCAGCAGAGCGGCGTCGGCGCGCAGTTCGGCGGCAAGTATTTCGCCCTCGACGTGCGCATCATCCGCCTGCCGCGCCACGGCGCCAGCTGCCCGGTCGGCATGGGCGTCTCCTGCAGCGCCGACCGCAACATCAAGGCGAAGATCACGCAGGACGGCGTCTTCCTCGAGCAGATGGAGACCAATCCCGGCCGCTTCATTCCGGCCGAGCTGCGCACCTTCAAAGACGACGGCGCCGTGCGCATCGACCTGAACCAGCCGATGGAAAAAATCCGCGCCGAGCTCTCGAAGCTGCCGGTCACGACCCGCGTGCTGCTCAACGGCCCGATGATCGTCGCGCGCGACATCGCGCACGCGAAGCTGAAGGAGCGCGTCGATGCCGGCCAGGGCCTGCCGCAATATTTCAAGGACCATCCCGTCTACTACGCCGGCCCGGCCAAGACGCCCGCCGGTTA
The DNA here is from genome assembly GCF_047777955.1 of Oleiharenicola sp. Vm1. GTDB lineage: Bacteria > Verrucomicrobiota > Verrucomicrobiia > Opitutales > Opitutaceae > Didemnitutus. Next base: position 903,570 of record NZ_CP180537.1, on the reverse strand, counting down.
CGCCTCCGGCTCCTTCGGCCCGACCACGGCCGGCCGCATGGACAGCTACGTCGACCTCTTCCAGTCGCTCGGCGGCTCGATGGTGATGCTGGCCAAGGGCAACCGCTCGAAGCAGGTCACCGACGCCTGCCAGAAATACGGCGGATTCTACCTCGGCAGCATCGGCGGCCCGGCGGCGATCCTCGCCCAGGACTCGATCAAGAAGGTCGAGGTGCACGAGTATCCCGAGCTCGGCATGGAGGCGGTGTGGAAGATCGAGGTGCAGGATTTCCCCGCGTTCATCCTCGTCGACGACAAGGGCAACGACTTCTTCGTCCAGAACTGCGGCATCTGCGCGCCGCATTGAGCGGGCGGAAATCCGGCTGGCGCCAGCGTGGCTGACGCCAGCCGGGCTCAGATTGGGAACGGCGTGTTGCGGATCGGACGCAACGCGAGCGCGAGCAACTCGCGTTCGCTGTCGTCGCCCGCGATGCGGTTCACGTGCACGGTGAAGCAGGTCTTGCACTGGTGCACGAGCAGCCACTCGCCGTCGGCCGCGGCGTGAATGGCGATCGGCTCCATACCGCCGCCGCAGTCGGCGGCGCGATCGCCGGGCTTGTGGTCGAGGTGCACGCTCCACAGGCACCACGGGCAGTGGTTGCGATGGCGCGTGCCCGGCGCGTCGAGGGAGAATTCGCCGCCGCAGTGACGGCATTTGAGATAGGAGAGCTTCGCGCCGCGACACTCGGGCGGGGAAAAGCGGTAATGGTCTGACATGGGATGCGATATCCCGGCGAGGGAGAGAGTGATCCCGCGATGGCGCGGGCCGCCTCACACTGGCTGGACCGGCACCGCCTCACTGGGCGTTGGCTGCCGGGAATAATGAAAAGCCCGCCGCGAAACGCGGCCGGTGCTCAGCCAGTGGCAGGTCAGACAATCTCCGGGAATGACATCCGCCGCCAAGTCAGTCGCGCAAAGCGCGCGGGTCAAGCATCCGCTCACTCGCCCACGAACGTCACGAGCACGCGCCGCGAGTGCGGCGCGCGGCGGTGTTCCCAGAGGAAAACGCCCTGCCACGTGCCGAGCAGCAACTGGCCGTCGGCGAACGGCACCTGCTCGCTCGTGCGCGTGAGGGCCATCTTGATGTGGCTGGGCATGTCGTCCGCGCCCTCGAGCGTGTGCGTGAAGTGCCGGTCGTTTTCCGGCACGAGACGGTTGAGCCACGCCTCCAGGTCGCGGCGCGCGGACGGGTCGGCGTTCTCCATGATCACGAGGCTCGCGCTGGTGTGCTGGCAGAAGATCGTGGCGACGCCGCGCTGCAGGCCGCTGCGGCCCAGCTCGCGGGCGACTTCTTCCGTGATCTCGTGCGTGCCCGGCCCGGGCGTGCGGATCGTGAGGGTGGCTTGGTGGATGGCCATGAAATCAGCCGCCGCCCGCTCCCGGCGAACTCGCCCCGGGCTGCGTCATCGCGAGCGGATCGAGCGCGCGGTCGAGCGCCGCGGCGTCCATCAGCTTCTTTTCGAGCACGAGTTCGCGCAGCGTGCGCCCGCTGGCGTAGGCCTCCTTCGCGATCGCCGCGGCGGCGTCGTAGCCGAGGTGCGGGTTGAGCGCGGTCACGAGCATGAGCGAGCGGTCGACGAGCTCGCGGCAGCGCGCCGGATCGGCCTCGAGGCCCGCGACGCACTTTTCCGTGAACGTGCGCGTCGCGTGCGCGAGGCAGCTGATCGCCTCGTGGAAGCAATGCGCCATGAGCGGCAGCGTAACGTTCAGCTCGAAGTGGCCGTCGCGGCCGGCGAGCTGGATCGTCTGGGTGAGGCCCTGCGTGTAGAGGCAGACCTGCACCAGCATCTCGCTCATCACCGGGTTGACCTTGCCCGGCATGATCGACGAGCCCGGCTGCGTCGCGGGGAGCTTGATCTCGGCGAGGCCGGCGCGCGGGCCGGAGCCGAGGAGGCGAAGATCGTTCGCGATTTTGGTCAGTGCCGCGGCGATGGCGGCGAGCTGGCCGGCGGCCTCGACGCAGTCGTCGCGCGCCCCTTGCGCCTCGAAGTGGTTCTGCGCCTCGCGGAACGCGAGGCCGGTGCGCGCGTTGAGCAGCCGGGCGACGCGCGCACCGAACTCGACATGCGTGTTCAGGCCGGTGCCGACGGCGGTGCCGCCGATCGCGAGCTCGCCCAGCACCGCCACCGCGCGGCGCGCACGCTCGGCGGCCTTGTGCGCCTGCGTGGCGTAGCCGGAGAACTCCTGGCCGAGCGTCAGCGGCGTGGCGTCCATCAGGTGCGTGCGGCCGATCTTCACGACGTGCGACCACGCCGCGGCTTTGCGATCGAGCTCGGCGGCGAGCGCGTCGAGGGCGGGTGCGAGGTCGCGCTGCAGCGCCAGCGCGACGGAGACATGCAGGACCGTCGGGATGACGTCGTTGGAGGACTGGCCGAGGTTGACGTCGTCGTTCGGGTGCAGCGGCTTCTTCGCGCCGATCGGCTGGCCGGCAAGCTGGCTGGCGCGGTTGGCGATCACCTCGTTGGCGTTCATGTTCGTCGAGGTGGCGGAACCGGTCTGGAAGACGTCGATCGGGAAATGGCGCGTGAGCTGGCCATCGGCGATTTCGAGCGCGACCTGCTCGATGGCGCGCGCCTTGTCGGGCGGGAGCAGGCCGAGGTCGGCGTTGGCGCGGGCGCAGGCCCATTTCACGAGGCCGAGCGCGCGGATGAAGGCCTCGGGCAGCGGACGGCCGCTGACGGGAAAGTTGAGCACGGCGCGCTGGGTGGAGGCCCCGTAGAGAGCGTCGTCCGGCACGGCCATCTCGCCCATCGAGTCGCGTTCGGTTCTCATCCGGCGAAAGCTAGGTGGGCCGCGGCGCGGCGCAAAGAAAAGGCCCGCCGAGGCGGGCCAGGGAAAGGAAGCGCGGCGGCGGGCGCTCAGAATTTGAGCGAGACGCGGTCGGCCTTCAGGCCGACGCGGGTCCAGCCGTTGCCGTAATCGGCGTCGCCCAGACGGCGCACGAGACGCTCGCGGACGACTTCCGGAGCGGACGGATCGGGCGTGAACTGGCGGTCGCTCATCGCGGCGAGCAGGCGGTTGCGGCGCGAGGCGACGGCGGCGACGCCGGCGAATTCGGCGGAGTCCTGCGCGTCGACCGGCGCGGCCGCGACGCGGTTGAGCAAGGCGTGGGCGAGATCGGGCTCCGATTCCTCGAGCCGGGCCAGGTTGGCCGCGATCGAGCGGGCGGAGGGCGTCTCCTCGGCGCGCGGCGCACTCCACGGCACGAGCTCGTTCTGCGCGGGCAGGCGGTCGGAAAGCTGGACTTGGGCGGTGACCGGCGCCTCGTCGGCTTCGGCGAGGTTGGCCGCGCGCGGCTGGCTCGCTTCGACCGCGGCGACGATGTCGTGGCGCGGTTCGACCGTCGCGGAGGCGACGGCGGCCTCGCGCGCGGGCTCGACCGGGGCGACGTTCGCGACCGGTGTGGGCGTGTAGTAGCGGAGCGAGACGAGCGTGAAAGTCAGGACGGCCGTGGCGCCGACCGGCAGGTAGACGCGGCGGTTGAGCAGCAGCGGAAGGCTCTGCCACCAGGGGCGGCGCTCGACGAGCGCGGCGAGCTGCTTCTGCCGCAGCTCGACTTCGAACTTGTGCCAAAACTCCGCATCGGGGCGCTCGGCGCGCTTCAGACGCAGCAGATCCTCGACGGTGACTTTGGAGTTGGACGGGCGTTGCGACATGCGGTCAGCGGAGGTATTTGCTCAATTCACCTTGGAGGAACTGTTTCGCGTAGTGCAGCCGCGAGCGGACGGTGCCTTCAGAGCAGTCCATGACTTCGGCAATCTCGGCGTGGCTGAGTCCATCGATTTCGAACAAGGTGATGACGGTGCGATGCTTGATAGACAGTTTTTGCAGCGCTTCGTTCAATTTCTCCTGCAGCTCCTTCAGGTAGGCGTCGCGATCGGCGCCGGAAGTGTCGGTCAACTGGTTCAGGATCTCGGTGGAAGCGCCGTCCTCCTGGACCTTTTCAAGGCTGAAGAAAGTGCGCAATTTATTCTTACGCAAATGACTTAGCGTCGTGTTGACCGCGATCTTGTAGAGCCAGGTGAAGAACGACGACTGGCCTTGGAAGCGATTGATCGACTGGAAGGCCTTGATGAAGGCGTCCTGGACGAGATCGGCGGTGTCCTCGCGGTTGGAGGTCAGGTTGTAAACCACGCCGAAGAGCCGCTCGCGGTATTTACGAATCAGGACGTCGAACGCCGCCACGTCGCCCGCCTGGACCCGTTTCACCACCTCAAAATCCGCATCCGCCTCCTGCTGGCGCTCAGGGGAGGTCACGAGGGTCTTGGAGAAGACCTTCGAGAAGTTCATCGGGAGGTGTAAGGTCGGGTTTGGGCCGTCCGAGGGCAACGGCGAATTACGGCTTGGTCGGGGCCTGCAAGGCGGCGATCTGGCCCTTCAACAGGCCGCTCAATTGCCGCATCAGAGGCACGGGGGCGAGGTCCCCGTAAGGCATAAGGACCGAGAGGGCGCGGGCCAGTTCCTCCTCCACGGCGCCCACGACGCCGGCGGCGATGCCGAGGGCGCGCATGCGCTCCACGCTGACGCCCAACGGCAGGGGCTGGCCGGCCTGCATGGCGCCGATCACCTCGGCGCGCTCGGCGGCGGGGAGCTTCTCGAGCAACAGCATGAGGGGCAGCGTCAGCTTGCCGCTGGCGAGGTCGGTGCCGAGCGTCTTGCCGATGCGCTTCTCCTCGCCGAGGAAGTCCACGAGGTCGTCGTAAATCTGGTAGGCGATGCCGAGGTGGCGGCCGTAGTCATTGGCCGCGGCCACGAACGCGCTGCCGTTGCCCGACAGCTGCGCGCCGAGGTAGCACGACACGCGGAAAAGCTCGGCGGTCTTCAGGTCGATCACGCGGTAGTAGTCCGCCAGCGTCACCCCCATGTCGCGGCGGTGCAGCGTCTGCATGATCTCGCCGGAGCAAACCTTGCGCGTCGACTCCGACACCGCGCGGCAGACGTCGGTGGTGGGAAACTGCGAGGCGACGTGCAGCGCCTGCGAGAAGAGGGCGTCGCCGAGCAGCACCGCGGCATCGGGGCCGAACTTGCGCGACGCGGTCGGACGGCTGCGGCGCACGTCGGCCTGGTCCATGATGTCGTCGTGCACGAGGGTCGCGAGGTGCACCATCTCCACCACGCCGGCGGCGCGCACGAGGTCGCGGCCGATCACGCCGTCTCCTTGCCAGCCGGAGATGAAGACCAGCGTGGGCCGCAGGCGCTTGCCGGAGGTCTCCAGGCAGTAGGCCGCCATCTCGCGGATCTCGGGCTCGAAACCCGCCACCTGTTCCTGCATGAACGCATCGAGCGCGGCCATCTGCGGCGCGAGGCGCGCGAAGACGGCGGCGGGATCGTTCTCGGCAAAGACGGTGTGGGGCGCGGGACCGGACATCGCCGGTGACGCTAGGAACGGGCGTCCGAAAGGCTAACAAAAAGCTCCGTCAGTCTTGCCAGTGATGGCGGCAATCACGTTTCGTTCAAACATGGGTCAGGACCACCCCCTGCTGCTCCTCGGATTGCTCGGCGCCACGGGCTATGTCGCCCAACTGTGGCTCGACGACTACCGGGCCGCGCGCCGGGGCGCCCCGCCTCCGCGCGCCCTGCCCGGCGCCACGGCGGCCGGACGCGGCGCCATCGCGCTGGCCGCGCTGGGCGCGCTCGCCCTGCTGGCGCTCGAGACCGCGGGCGAAAGCGCCCTGGGGCTGACGGCGCAGCAAAGCTCCATCACCGCGCTCTTCGGCCTCTACACGCTGGCGGCGGCGTTCGGCGAGGAGCTGATCTTCCGCGGCTTCCTCGTGATCGAGCACCGCGGCCGCGCGGCGCTGGTCGCCGGCATCGTCGGCGCATCGCTCCTCTTCGCCGGGCTGCATCCGTTCCTCTGGGAATGGCGCGACGGCGCGCTGCAGGCGCATTTCGGCGCGAAGGCGTGGTTCAGCACGGCCGCGGTCTTCGCCAGCTCGCTGTGGTTCTACACGGTGCGGTTCTGGAGGCTGAATCCCAGCCGCTCGCTGCTGCCGTGCATCGCCGCGCACCTGGCGAAGAACCTGGGCGTGTTCGCGGTCAAATACGCGCAGGGCTTCGTGCACGGGTGGTGGTGAAAAAAAGGCCGTCCCGCGAAGGCGGGACGGCCGGGAAAGCGGTCGCGCTCAGCGCGGCTTACTTGGCCTTGGGGGCGGGCGTCTCGCCGGCGGCCTCGAGGGCGGCGGCGTTGAACACCTGCGCGGGATCGGCGCCGTCGGCGGCGACGGTCTTGGCCGTGATGAAGATCAGCAGATTCGTGGTGACGTCGTTCACGCTCTTGGAGGAGAACAGGCGGCCGAGCACCGGAATGCTGCCGAGCACGGGCACCTTGGTGCTGCCGTGGGCCTTGGTCGCGGACATGAGGCCGCCGATGCCGGCGGTGTAGCCGTCCTTGAGCGAGACCTGCGTCTTCACCTTGCGCGTGTCGATGATCGGGATCGAGGCGCCGCCGGCGCCGCCGAAGGTCGTCTGACGGTTGGAGCTGCTGATCTCCGGCTCGATCGCCATGCGGATGGTGCCCTGGGCGTTGACCTGCGGGGTGACTTTGAGAATCACGCCGATCGGCTTGTATTGGAAACCGGAGACCTCGAACGTGCCGCGCTCCGAGTTGTAGGTGTAGCTCGGAATCGGGTATTCGGAGCCGATGTTGATGAAGGCCTCGGTGTTGTTGAGCGTGACGATGGTCGGATTGGAAATGACCTTCGTGTTGTTCTGCGTCTTGAGGGCCGAGACGATGATGTTGAAGTCGGAGGCGGAGAACACCGCGGTGGCGAGACGGGAGGTGCCGCCGGTATTGGTCAGCCCAAGGAGATTTGTCACCGTGTCGCTGACCGAGTTGGTCGCGATCGTGCCGTTGTTGGTGCTGGCCCCGGTGGTGGTCGTAACGGTGTTCTGCGCCGTGTTCGTCACGGTGTTGTTGATGGTAACGGGAGCGGTGAACGAGGCCGGGCTGGTGCCCGAGGCCGGCGTGTAGTTAGACGGCGAAATATTGGCGTTCACGGAGCTCGGCATTCCGGAGATTGAACCACCCGGAAGATTGACCGTTCCCGTGGCAAACGATCCCGTTCCAGAGCCATTCGGGATTGCGGTGTAGGTCACCGTGCTGCCCTGCTGATTGACGTTGTCGGTCTTTGCCAGCGTGTCGTTCCCCGTCGTGTTGGTGGTGCTGTTGGTGGTCTGCGTGCCGTTCTGGGTGGTGCCGTTGTTGGTGCTGCCCTGGCTGTAATCCTGGCCGCGACTGCGCTGGAAAGTGTTGGTCAACTTGCTCGCACTCAGGTTCACGCCCGAGCCCAGCGACGCCCAGTTCACGCCGATGTTGCGGATGTCGCTGTCGCTGACCTCGACGAACTTCGACTCGATCATCACCTGGTCGGTGGCCTTGTCGAGTTTCTCGATGATGGCGCGGATGCGCGTCATGCGCGAGGGCTGGGTGGTGATGACGAGGGCGTTGGAGCGGGCGTCGATGAGGATCTTGCCGCCCTGCGCGGCGTCGACCAGGCCGTCGACGGTGGGCTTGATGTCGAACGCCTTCGCGTTGTTGAGAATGAACACCTCGGTGGAGACGGGCTCCTGCATCAGCGACTCGCGGCTGACGACCTTCACGATGTTGCCCTCCTCGACGTAGGTGTAGTTCGCCGGCGAGAGGACGGTCTCGAAGATCTGGCGCCAGGTGACGTCGCGGAGCTTGATCGAGGTCTTGCCGACGAGCGTGTCGGGCACGACGAGGTTGAGCTCGAAGAGGTCGGCGACGTTGCGGAGGATGGTCTTGATGTCCTCGTCGGGAAAGTCGACGGAGAGCGTGTCCTTGTCGCGCGACACGCTGTGCTGCGTGGGCTGGGCGCCGGCGACGGTGGCGGCGGGCTGGTCGGCGGGAGCGGCGGCGGGCGGCGTGGCCGGCTTGTTCTGCGCGGTGACAGTGCCGAGCAGCGTGAGGGCGAGGGCGGCGGAGACGACAGGGCGTGTGCGCATGGGGTGGGTCCTCATTTCTTGATGGGCCGGGTGTATTCTTCGTTGTTCAGACGGAGCGTGAAGTTGACGTGATCGATCTTGGTGACCTCTACGGTGTATTCCGCGCCTTCAAAGGTAATTGTCAGAGTGCCACCGGGTTTGACCCGCTTTTGACCGAAGGAGAGCGAGGGCTGGCCGCCCATGACGATGAAGCCACCGGGGCGGAGGGCGTCGCCGATGGTCTGGAGGATGTCGCGCGTGGTGCGCGGGCCGGCGGGGCGCGGGGCGCTGGCGGTGCCGGCCCCGGCGGCGCCCGCGGTCGACGCGGCGGCCGGGTTGCCGACGGCGGCGGTGCCGCTGGTGGCGGCGGCGGTCGCGAAGGCCTCGGAGTGGAAGGGGTCAACGAGGTTGGCCGGCGCAGCGGCCTCGCGGGGGGCGAGGAGTTTCTGCGCGGTGCCGAGGCTCGCGGTGCGCGCGGTGGGCGCGACGACGGGCGGCACGTCGGCGGCGAGGGCCGCGGCGGCGAGCAGGGCGAGCGGGGCGGCGAGGCGGAGCGTCTTCATGGCGTGCCGAGGAGTTCGACGGTGAACACGGCGCTCATGAGGTCGGGCACGGCGTCCTTGGCGCCGAGCTCGACCTTGGCGAGGGCGAGGCGATCGAAGCGCGCGAAATGCGGGCCGGTCTCGAGGCGGCGGAGGAACGACCAGATCTGGGCGTAGTTGCCGTGCAGCGTGAGGCTGAAGGAGACGGGGACGTAGAGGGTCTTGGGCGCGTTCTGCTTCGGCGTGGGCAGCGGGTTCTGGCGCGCGTCGATCAGCTTGACGCCGGTCTCGGTCTCGAGGCGGTAGAAAACCTGGAGGTTGTTCGCGAGGTCGCTGGCGCGGACGAGGCGCGATTCGATCTGCTTGCCGGCGGCCTGCATCTCGGCGACCTGCTCGGCGAGGCCGGTGGTATGGCGGGCGTTCTGGGAGACGGCCTTGGCCTCCTTGTCCTTGGCTTCGAAGGCGGCGCGGGCCTCGTCGATCGCGTCCATGCGGAAGTAGAACGCGACGGCGCACAACACGCAGAGGACGCCGCAGGCGAAGGCGACGGGCTGTTTCTTGATCAGGGCGAGCAGGTCGGCGCCGGTCATTTCTTCGGGCCCTTTCCTTTGTAGCGGAGCTCGATTTCGAAGAGCAGCGCGCCGGTGGTGGGATCGGGATTGATGGCGTTGAGCTTCACGCCATCGAAAACCTCGGCGAGGCGCGGCTGGGTGCGGAGAGTCTCGACGTAGGCGGCGGCGGCGCCGCTGGCCTGGTCCTTCGAGCCGGCGGCGAGGCCGCGGACGAGCACGCGCGGGGCGGTCGGGTCGCTCGGGCGGAGGTCGATGGCCTCGATCTGGATTTCCTTCGGCAGGCTGGCGCCGAGCACGGTGAGCAGCTCGGTCGGCGTGATCGGCATCTGCACGAAGGCGGCGGCCTCGGCGAGTTTCTTGTCCTCGTCGGTGAAAAGCTTGGTCAGGCGCAGGCCCTCGTTGCTCTGCTTCTGGTTCTTCGCGATCTCGGCCTCGGCGGCGGCGCGCTGGACGTCGAAGGCGTGGGCCTGATACTCGCGCCAGCCCACGAAGGACAGCAGCAACACCGCGGTGGCGATGCCGCCGGCGTTGATGAAGAAGGTCGTGCGCACGACCTTCGTGTCCGGCAACCGTTCGAAGTTGCGGAAATTCGGGTGCCACAGCGGCGCGGCCGCCGGCGCGGCGTCAGCCTTTTTGTTCAGCAGCGACAGAGCCATGGTTGTAGGAGGCCATCAGGCCGAAGAGGCCGAGCCAGCGTTCATCGGGGCCCGGGAACGTGACGCCCGGGGCGAGGGTGAGACCGAGCGACTGCGCCCAGGGGAGCAGTTCGGCCTTGAAGGGCGAGACGCCGAGCGCGCCCGCGATCGTCGGGCTGAGCCACGCCAGGCTGGGCGGAAGCTGCGTGCAGAGGACGGCGCCGATGGACTGGCCGGTCTGGACTTCGTAGAAGCCGATCGAGGACTGGAGCTCCTTCAGGAGCTTCTTGATCAGCGCGCCGCCCATGCTCGTGAAATCGAAGGTGTTCGAGTAAAAGAGCTTCTTGGCCGACTCCTCGTCCTTGAGGCCGAGCTCCTTCTGCACGACCGGGATCATCGCCGAGACGCCGGAAGCGATCGGCCGCGAGATGTCGACCCCGTCGGCGGTGAGAATGAAGCACTGCGTGGCCTCGTCGCCCATCTCCAGCAGCAGCAGCGGGGTCTTGGACTGCTTGAACTTCTGGTGGCTGACCAGCGCGCCGAGCGTGGCGACGGTGCCGAGCTCGAGGCGTTCGGGGTAAACCCCCAGCTCGAGCATCTTGTCCTGCCAGAGAATGATGTCCTCCGCCGGCATGCCGCAGAAGAGCGCCTCCTTCTGGTTGCCTTTGGTCGCATCGTATTCCGAGCCGTCGGCCGGATTGAGGAGCAGCGTGGTGAACTTCTCGGCCTCGACGCGGAAGGTCTGCGCGAGCACCTCCGGCACGTAGGCGGGTTCCTTCACGCGCTTCAAATCCATCGTGTGCCGCCGGATGAGCCGGCGCGGCGGGTAGATGCCGCAGCGCGCGTGGGCGTAACCGGTCGGCCCCTTGCCCTCGGCCCCCTTCAGGTAGGCCTGGAGGCCGTCGACGTCGGAGGCGGCGAACTCCTTGAGTTCTTCCACGACCAACGGCGGCTCTTCCTGCGACAAGCGCGCGAGGAGCATGGCCTGGTCGCCGAAGTCGACGCAAAAGCCCTTGGTCTTTTTACCAAACATGTGCGGGAGAGGGTGAGAGGTGACAGGACAGCGCGGGGAATACGGCCGGGTAAACCGCGCAGGTGTGTGCTAGGTGTTGCTGATCTGGCGGGGTGAGTGGGATACGTCCGCCCCTCCGCCTACTCAAGACCAAAACCCCTGATAGACCTATCAGGACCAAGGATTACTAGATATTTACCCTAGCCGAAAGGACACTAAAAAACCCGCCGCGGACACGGCGGGTTTGAACTTTGGCGGCAGCAGCGGCGCGAGGCGCGCGCTTATTTCTGCCACGTGCGCTTCTTGTGGCGATTAGCCTTCAGGCGCTTGCGGCGCTTGTGCTTCGACATCTTCAGACGGCGCTTCTTCTTGAGATTTCCCATGGTGAAAAGGTGGTGTTTGAAGGGTCAACGTGCGGCCCGCGCCCTCCCCTGTAAAGCCCGAAGTTAGCTCGCATCCGGCACCGGACAACGCCGTGCCAGCGCCGTGAAAACCACCTCCGCCGCCACCGCCCGCTCCGGCAAGCCGGTCAGGCGCGCCACGACGCGCCGGTAGGAGTGCAACTGCGCGGCATGCCGCCGGACCGCGCGCTCCAGCTCGGCCGCCTCGCCGCCGACCTGGTCGGTCTTGAAATCGAAAACCGCCGCCGCCGTCGCCCGCCCGTCCGGCGAGCGCGTCACGATCACCCGGTCGAACACGCCCGTCACCCAGGCGTCGTCGAGCACGACCTCGAACGCCCGCTCGCGCCACACCTCGGCGCCGGCCGCCGGTGTCCACAGCTCCGCCAGCCCCGGCGCACGCAGGCAGCCCACGACCTCGCTGATCACCGCGTCCTTCGCCCCCGCCGCCTGCCAGGCCCGGGCGCGCGGCTCGATCTCGTCGCGCCCGCACCACTCGATCTCCGCAAACAAGGCGTGCACCGCCGCGCCGAAGGTCGTGGCCGCGCGCTCGGCCAGCGCGAACCGGGGCGCCGCGCTCCACTCCCCGCCCGCTCGCCCGACGGCCGGCGCGCCACGCGCCGCGGCGCCGCGGCGGCCGCGATCGTCGGCAACGGCGCGGCCGGCCGCGCCGGCTCGGGCGCCGCGAGCGCACGATGCCAGTCCGGATCGCCAGCCGACCACGGCCCCGCCGCCGTCAGCGCGCCGACGCGGATCGGCTTCGCCTCCTCGCCGAGCGTCGCGGCGAGCAGCTTGGGAAAGTTCCTCGATGCGGAGTCGCCCACCGGCTCGGTGATGACGAACATGGCGCGCTTCGCCCGCGTCATCGCCACGTAGAGCAGCGAGAACGACTCGTAGGCCGCGTCCTGCTCCGCCCGCGCGAGCCAGGCACCGAGCACGGTGTCGTTCCGCGCGAACAGGCTCGTCGGCATCTCCAGCACCCATTCCGGCTCGTGCGCCTCGTCCACCTGCACGGCGAGGCCGCCGCGCGGCTCGTCGATGCGGCTGCCCTCGAGCTCGGGCACGATCACGACGTCGAAGCCGAGGCCCTTGGACTTGTGGATCGTCATCACGCGCACCACCGCCGCGCTCTCCGCCTCGCGCACGACGTGCCGCTCCATGAAGGCCGTGAACTCGTCCACGTCGCGGCTGCCGCCGGCGTCGAACAGCGCCGCCGCCGCCGCGAACTGCCGCATCCGCTCGCGCGTGAAGTCCCGCCCGCCTTCCAGCCGCGGCGCGACGCGCTCCATCCAGTGCTCGGCCGCACGCTCGAATCCGTGCGCGTGCACGTCCGCCAGCACGCGCCCCGCGAGCGCGTCGGGCGTCGCCACGCCCTCCGCCGCCAGCGCCGCCGCGAGCGGCGTCATCTGCACGTGCTCCCACGCCAGCCGGTCGCCCGGATGCGCCGCGGCGTGGAACAGCGCCAGCAGCGCCGCCCCGAGCGGGTTGTCCGCGCACACGCGCAGGTCCGACTCCGCCACTGCCGGCAGGCCGCCCTCGCGCCGCAGGTAGTCCGCCAGCTCCGCCGCCTCGCGGTTGCGCCGCACCAGCACCGCGCAGCTCAGGCCGTGCTCCAGCGGGCGCAGCTCGCGGATCAGATCGAGCGTCAGCCGGCGCCGCCCCGCCTCGTCCTCCGCGTGCAGCAGCGCCGCCTGCCCCGTGCGCTGCGGCAGGGCGGTGGTGTGCGGACGCCATTGCCGCCGCCACTCGGCCGCGGCCGCGCCGGGAAACAGCTCCGCCAGCGTCGCGTCGGCACCGAACACGGCGTTCACCATCGCGATGACCGCCGGCCCCGACCGCCACGACTGGTCGAGCGGCAGCGTCGCGATCGGCGCGTCGCCGCCGTGGTTGTAGTGGTCGCGGATCTCGCCCATCAGCCGCGGATCGCCCGCGCGCCACGCGAAAATCGACTGCTTCACGTCGCCGACGCAGAAGAACGTCCGGCGTCCTCCGCGTCCTGCACGACCTCGTCGATCAGGTTGCGCAGCACGCTCCACTGCCCGCGGCTCGTGTCCTGGAATTCGTCCAGCAGCCAGTGGTCGATCTCGGCGTCGAGCCGGTAGTCGAGGAAGAGCCGGTCGCCCGCGCCCGCCGCGCGCGTCAGCACGCGCCCGTCCTCGGGCCGCAGCAGCCGCTCGACGTCCGCGAAGGTCAGCTTGCCCGCGCGCCGCACCAGCGCGTCGTAGAGCGCGTCGTAGCTGCGGAGCACGGCGTGGATGCCGCGGGTCGTCTCCAGCCGCCGCTCGAGCTCGCCCCCGCCCACGGCGCAGAGCACGTCGCGCAGCACCGCGCCGCCGGCCGCGTCGATGCGCTGCTTCTTCCGCTCGATCACGAGCTCGGCGGTGCCGGCGGCGAGCGCCGCGCCCGCCTCCATCAGCTTCGGCAGCGCGTAGGCCATCGCCTTGGGCAGCGGCGCGCCCGGCTGCCAGGCTTCCAGCTCGTCGGCCAGCATCCGCCAGCGCTCGCGCTGCTTGTCCTCCATCGCCGCGCCGGCGAGCCAGCGGCGCAGGTCGGCCAGCACGCGCTCCTTCTTCAGGTCGCGCCGCCACGCCTGCCCGTCCGGCCAGATGCGGGCGGCGTTGCCCCAGCGGTCGCCGTCGGGCACGGCGAGGAACTGCTCGTAGTGCGCGTCGAGGAACTCGTCGAGGCGCAGCCCGAGCTGCTTCTCCTCCGTGCCGAAGGTCGCGCGCTTGAACGCCTCGAGGAAATCCTTCTGCGCGTCGGCCAGCTCGCCGTCGCGGGCGAAGAGCTGCTGCAGCACGCGGCGCCGCTCCAGGCGCGCGCCGTGCGCCTGCAGCACCTCGAAGTCGCCCGCCAGCCCCAGCTCGAACGGGAACGCCCGCGCGATGCGCGCGAAGAAGCTGTCGAGCGTGCCGAGCCGCAGCTGGTGCAGCGCGTCGGCCACGCCGCGCAGCAGCCGGAGGAAATCCGCGGCGCGCAGCGCCGGGTGGCCGATCGCGCGCGCCAGCGCCGCCGCCTCGCGCTCGTCGCCCGCCGCGGCGGCGAGCTTGCGCAGGATGCCGTCGAAGAACTCCCCGCCGCCTTGCGCGTGAACGTCAGGGCCACGATCCGCTCCGGCGCCGCGCCCGCCGCGAGCAGCGCGATGAAGCGGCTGGTCAGGGCGTAGGTCTTCCCCGAGCCCGCCGAGGCGAGGATCATGACGTGCGGCGGGAACTTCACGGCTGCACCTCCCGCGCCACGCTCGCGGCGACGCCGCGGTGGAAGAGCGCCGCGAACGCGTCGCGCTCCGGATCGATCGTCTCGTTCGGCGGCCAGAATTGCTCCGCCCGCACCGCCGCGAGCACGCCATGCGCGCAGCGCAGCGCCGCCGCCTGCAGCTCGGGCGTGTAGCCCGCCCAGGTCACGAGGCCGGTGTCGCCGATCGCCTTGGGCAGGTTGAAATAGCCGCACGCCGCGCGCGCGTCCGCCCCGGCGATCAGCCCCGGCAGCGCGTGCAGGTAGAGCGGCAGCTGCAAATCGGTCCAGACACGCTCCCGGCCGTCGACGACGACGCGGGCCCACTCCGGCAGCGCACGCTCCGGCTTCGGCGCGGCCAGGTGCGCGGCCGCGGGCGTCTTCGCCGTGTCGCTGGTCTTGTAGTCGACCACGCGCCACGCGCCGCTCGCCTCGTGGCGGTCGATGCGGTCGATCTTGCCCACCACCGTCACGCCCTCGAACTCGAGCGTGAACTTCCGCTCGACGTCCTGCACCACCCAACCCGCCGCGCGCTCGCGCGCCTGCACCGCCGCCGCGCGCCGCAGGCGCTGGCGGGCCGACTCGAGTTGCGCCACCAGCGGCACCGCGAGCTCGGCGCCGAATTTCCGCGCCGCCGCCGCGTCGAATTCGCGCAGCAGCATGTCGCGCAGCAGGCCCTCGTCCGCGCAATCGCGCCACGGCTCGTCCTTCAGCTTCTCCAGCGGGGCGTGGCAGAGCCGGCCGAAGTCGAACGCGTCCATCTCGGTCTTCGCCGGGTCGACCGCCTCCATCCCGAGCGCGTGGCGCAGGTAGAAGCGGAACGGACACTCGAGATACGCGCGGAACGCCGTCACCGACACGCGCGCCGGCGCCGGCACGCGGCGCGGCCGCAGCCGCCACGCGCGGTCCCACGCCGGCAGCGTCGCCTCCGTCTCCAGCGGCCGGAACAGCTGCGCGATGCGCGCGGGCAGCTCGGCGTCGGCGCATTGCAGGAGCAGGCGCGAGGGCTTCAGCGGGTCGCCGGCCGCCGAAACCTTGCCCAGCAGCACGTCGACGCGGCCGCCGGCCCGGCGCGACGCCACGAGCGCGTGCAGCAGGTAGGCGTCGCGCGCGAACCGCGCGGCGTTCGTCTTCAGCCCGAGCCGCGCGCGCAGGCTCTCGGGCAGGAACACGTCGCCCGCCACCGCCTCGGGCACGAAGCCGTCGTTCAGGCCGGCGACGACGAGGTGCGGCGCATCCTCCCAGGGCAGCTCGAGCCAGCCCTGCAGCTCGAGCGCGCCGGCCGGCTTGTCGTCCTCGCGGCGCTGCGCGCCGAAACGGGCCAGCGCGACCTCCCACCAGGCCGCGCGCTCCAGTCCGGGAAAGGCCGGCGCGGCCGCCGCGCACTCGCGCAGCACGGCCGTCCACGCCTCGGCGGCCTCCGCCAGCGCTGCGTCCGCCTCCGCCGCCCGATCGAGCTTCCGCGCCGCGAACAGGGCGGCGAGCACGTCCGCGACCGCCGCCGCGAACTCGCCCGCGCGCAGCCGGGCGCGCAGCGCGTCGAGCCGGGCGAGCGCCCGGGCCAGGGGGCCGCCGGCGTGCACCCGCGCCTGCGCCAGCGTCGCCGGCAGGTGCTCGGCCCAGAGCGCGTCGAGCGCCTGGAGCCATTCCTCCGCGCTCAGGCCGCCGAGCTCGGCGCGCAGCCAGGCCATCACCTCGGGCTGGCGCGCCAGCGCCGCGACGTGCGCGAACGTCGCCTCGCGCGCGAAGGCCGCGAGGCCGGCCAGCAGCTGATAAAAACCCGTGCCGCGCCGCGGCTCGCCCGCAGGGTCGAAGGCCGCGCGGCCCGCGCGCGCCAGCGCGTTCGCGGCCAGCGGCGCGATCTCCGGGTTGGCCACGCCGAGCCCGAGCACGCCGTCGGGCGCCGGGTAGCTCGCCGCCAGCGCGGCGAGCTTCTCCGCCTGCGCGGAGGCGTCGGCCACGAGATGCACCTGGCCCGCGAAATCCGCGAACGGCGCCGCGCGGCCCTGCCACGCGGCCGCGAGCGGGCGCCCCCACGCGTCGAAGCCCGCCGCCTCCTCCGCGGGCGCGAACACCACCACGTCCACCGGCCGCGTGCGCGCGTGCTCCGCCAGCGCCTCGAGCGCGAGCGGCGGCGGATCGGGCACGGCGAGCACGACGATGCGCTCGACGTCCGCCAGCGGCGCCGGGTGCCGGGCGGCCGCGCGGCGCGCCGCCTGCGGCTCGCGCCAGCCGCGCTCCGCGAGCGCCGCGGCGTGCGCGCGGCCGAGCTGGCCGAGCTGCTGCCAGCGCGCGCGCTCCGGGAAATCCGCCGGCAGGCGCGCCGCGACCTCGTCGAGCGTGAGGCCGGCCTCGGCGAGCGTCGCCTGCAGGCGCGTGAATTCGCCCGCCAGCCGCAGCGCCCAGGAGAAATTGCGCGCCGGCGGGTCGACGGGGAACACCGCGCGCACGCGCTCGAGGTCGAGCGCCGCCAGCACCTGCGCCCACGCCAGCGTCGCCGCCAGCGGCGGCGCGAGGTCGCTCGCGGCCTCCGGCGCAAGCAGCGCCTCGGGCGTGAGCACGCGCGGCGGGAACGCCGCCTGTCCGTGCGTCGCGGCCAGCTCGGCGAGCGCCGCGCGCAGCCGGCGGCCGGCCTGGCGCGTGGACACGAGCACGAGCGTGCACGAGAGGTCGAGTGGCGCGCCGCCGGCCCACCCGCGCGCGAGCCAGGCCGCGGCCGGCGCCGGCAGGGGCGATTGCCACGGCAGAAAATGACGCCGCACGTTGTCGGGGACCTCGGCCACGCGAGCACTTGAGCGGGAGCCCGGCGCCAGCGCAACCCGCGATGCACCGCGGCGGCCGCGGGACCGTTCGGCCCGCGTTCAGGCCTTGGTTTATGTCCTAACGGCCCTAGCGGGTAAATCTGGTGGAAATGCCGCGCCGCTCTCCGTATCGCGATTGAACCGATCAAGCGGCGCGGCGGAAGTAGCGGCTGCTTTAGGCCCGAATGCACCCTTCGTCCCACCCGATTCCCAGCGCCAATTTTCCCCGGAGCGTGCGCTGGCGTTTCGTGCTCGTGCTCGGCGGGCTGGGCATCGCGTTTGTCGCCGTGCTGGCCGGGCTCCACGTCGCCGCGCGCCGCCAGCTCGAGACCCAGCGCCAGCAGCTCCGCCAGGAGGACGCGCGCCAGCTCGGCCGCTGGCTGGAGATCGCCGACCGGCCGATGCAGGAGCTGCTGCTCGATCTCGCCGCGGACCCGGAGACGCGCGCGGCGTTCGTCCGCCCCGATCCCGAGTGGCTGCGGGCCAACGTGAACGCCGCGCTCGCTGACCGGAATTTCGACGCGGTGTGGCTGGTGCGCACCGACGGCCGGCTGGTGCACCTGGCGCAGCGCGACCGCGCCGCCGTCCCGCCGCCGCTCCCCGGCGGCGATCGCCTGGCCGCCGCCGAGCGGGCGGGCCGCCGGCTGAATTTCTTCGCGCCCGAGGGCGACGCCCTCTGGCAGTTCCGCGCCGCCCCGGTCGGCGCGGGGGACGAGAGCGGCGGCTGGATCATCGTCGGGCGCCGCTGGACCGAGGCCTGGCTGCAGCACCTCGGCGGGCTGGCGGAGGCCCAGGCGCGGCTTGAGGCGCCGACGGTCGCGTTCGACGAGCCGCGCGGCGCGCCCCAGCTCCACGCGCGGCGCATGCTCGCCGACCTCGACGGCCGCACCATCCGCCAGCTGGTGCTCGAACGCCCCTGGCCGGCGGAAGCGGACGACGCGGCGAGCCCGTGGCCGGTCGCGCTGCTCTTCGTGGCGTTCGGCGCGGCACTGCTCGTCGCCGTCGGCCTCGCGGTGCGGCACTGGGTGCTCGCGCCCCTCGCGCTGATCGGCGACAGCCTGCGCCACCGGGACCCCGCCGCGATCGCTCCCTGCTCGGCCGCGCGGACGAGTTCGCCCCGATCGCGCAGCTGGTCGAGACCGCCCACGCCGACCGCAACGCCCTCCAGGTCGAAATCGCGGAGCGCCAGCGCACCGAGGTGGCGTTGCGCGAGAGCCAGGAGAACCTCCGCCACTCGATCGAGCTGCGCGCGCGGCTCGCGCGCGACCTGCACGACCACGTCATCCAGTCGATCTACGCCGCGGGGCTCGGGCTGGAGGCGGTGCGCGGCCAGCTGAGCGCCGACCCCTTCGGCGCCGAGGGCCGCATCCGGCACTGCATGACGAATCTCAACGAGACGATCCGCACCGTCCGCAGCTACATCAGCGACCTCGAGCCCGAGCCGCCGGAAAAGCGCCAGCGCTTCACCGACGCCGTGCGCGCGCTCACCGCGACGATGCACGAGCTCTGGCCGGTCGAGTTCACGCTCGAGCTCGACGACGCCGTCGCGGCGCAGCTCACGAACGTGGTCGAGATCCACGCCCTCCAGATCGTGCGCGAAAGCCTGAGCAACGCGCTGCGGCACGGCCGCGCCTCGCGCATCCTCATCCGCCTGCACGCCGCCGGCGCGGGCGGCGCCACGCTCGAGGTCATCGACAACGGCCGCGGCTTCGATCCGGTGCAGCGCATGGGCACGGGACGCGGGCTGGTGAACCTCACCACGCGGGCCCGCGAGATGGGCGCCACGCTGCGGATCGAATCCGAGGAGGGCGGCGGCACCACCGTGCGCCTGCACCTGCCACCCCGGGAGGGCGCGGTATGAGGGCGCCGCGCCTCCAGCGCGCCGCGCGCGCGTTCACCCTGGCCGAGGTGATGGTCGCCTCGCTCGTGCTCGTCTTCGGCATCGTCAGCGCGATCAGCGCCATGCAGAGCGGCCTGCGCGCCCTGGACCGCACGCGCCAGCTCGCGCTCGCCACCCAGGTCCTGCAGACGGAGATGGAACAGCTGCGGCTGAAGAGCTGGACGCAGCTCGACGCGCTCTCCGGCACCGCGACCTTCACGCCCGACTCGGCCGCGAGCGGCGCGAGCGCGTTCACCTGCACGCGCCGCATCACGGCGCCGAAGGCCGACATGAAGGAAATCACGCTCACCGCCGAGTGGCGCGGCAGCGACGGCCGCCCCCAGACGGCGAAACTCGTCACCCGCTACGGCCGGAACGGACTCAATGACTACATCAGCACGGCCCATTGACGCGCGCCGCCCGCGCGCCGGCTTCACGCTCGCCGAGGTGCTCATCGCCTCGGCGCTGAGCGCGTTCGTGCTCGCGGCGGTGCTGAGCTCCTTCGTGTTCCTCGGCCGCACCGGCTTCCGCACCAGCGGCCTGAGCGAGCTCGAGGCCGAGGTGCGGCGCGGGCTGGAGACCTTCGCCGAGGAGGCGCGCCTCGCCCGCGACATGCGCTGGAACAGCGCGCAGAGCGTCACGTTCACGCTGCCGGCCGGCTCGCCCGCGACGACGGTCACCTACGCCTACGACCCCGACCCGCGCAGCGCGACCTACCAGGCCTTCTACCGCGTCGTCGGCGACGCCGCCTCGACCGCGCCGCGCACCGCGCTGATCCGCCAGCTGGCGTCCGATTTCACCTTCAAGCGCTACAAGCTCGAGACCGCCTCGGGCACGGGCAACGTCGCCGCGAACGACACCGAGACGAAACAGCTCCAGATCGTCCTGCGCGCCCAGCGCACCAGCGGCGCCATCGCCGCGACGGACCAGTCGATCAGCTCCGCCCGCTACATCCTGCGCAACAAGCGCGTCAGCAACTGATGCCCGCCCGCCGCCCCACTCCCCGCCCCGCCTCCGCCCGCGCCCGTCCGCGCGAGCGCGGCGCCGTGCTGATCGTGACGCTGCTGATCATGGCGGTGCTCGCCCTCGGACTCACCAGCTACGTCAACCTCAACCTCCATTCCGCGCGCATGGCGCAGCGCGGCTTCCAGCAGGCGGCGGCGTTCAACCTCGCCGAGGCCGGCGCGGAGGAGGCGCTGTGGTCGTTCAACCAGGCCAACGCCGGCGCCGGCGGCGCCTGGGACGACTGGACGCTCGCGAGCGGCACGGCGAAGCGGCGGTTCACCGGCTTCGACCTCGGCAGCGCCAGCGGGCGCGTGCAGGTCTACGTCGACAACTACGCGCCCAGCGGCAGCGCGCGCCCGAGCGTGGTCGCGCTCTCGACCGTCGAGGCGACCGGCGGGGCCGCGGTGACGAAGATGGTCGAGGTCACGCTCCGCCGGCGCTCGCGCTTCAGCGCCGGCCTGATGGCGAAGGACAGCGTGACCTTCGCCGGCAACCGCGCCTCGGTCGACAGCTGGAACTCCGACCCCGACAACGACCCGTCCACCGCCCCCGTCGCCTACGGCCCCGCGACGCGCAACGACCGCGGCAGCGTCGCCAGCGTGTCGGTCGAGACGCGCAAGGTCCTCGTCAACCAGGCCGACGTCTATGGCTATGTCTACACCGGCGGCCCCGAACCCGTCGTCGGCGACAACGGCTCGATCCGCGGCCGCGACACGCCGGCCGACGTGGCGATCGACCCGGCGCGCGTCGCCACGGATTTCTCGGCGAACTTCCCCGACGTGACCGCCCCCACCGACGGCACCTGGCTGGCCGCGCTGCCCGCCGCGCTCGGCACCGCCGGCCAGGCGACGAAGTGGCGCTGCCCGAACCTCTCGCTCAGCGGCCGGCAGACGCTCACGATCTACGGCGACGTCACGCTCGTGCTCACCGGCGGCACGGGCACGCGCGCCCTCGACGTCACCGGCCAGGCCAGCATCGTCCTCGCCGCCAACTCGAGCCTGACCGTCTACGCCGAGGGCGACATGCTCATCGCCGGCAACGGCCTCGCCAACCCCAACACCCGCCCCAGCACCTGCCTGATCTACGGCACCAACACCCGCGCCGGCGGCCAGCGCATCCAGATCGCCGGCAACGGCGCGCTCCGCGCCGCACTCTACGCGCCCAACGCCGACATCACGATCAACGGCAACGGCGACATCTACGGCGGCGCCGTCGGCAACACCATCACGCTCACCGGCCAGGCCGATTTCCACTACGACGAGTCGCTGGAAAACCTCGACGCCGGCATGCCGTTCGGCGTCGACCAGTGGCGCGAGATCACGAGCGGCGACGCGCGCGCGGCGCAGATGAGCAAGTTCGCCGGCTGGTAGCCGGCCGGCGCGACCGGCGTCCTGCGCCCCGCCCGCCGGCGGCCAAAGAAAACCCCGCGGCCGGCGGCGCGCGGGGTGGGAAAGTCTGTCGCGTCAGCGACCGCTCACTTCTTGGCGAAGATGTATTTCGCGACCTGCGACTTGTGGTGCGAGGCGGTGTTGCGGTGGATGACGTCGCTCTTCACGGCCTTGTCGAGCGCCGAGCTGTAGGCGATCGCGGCGGCGCGGGCCTTCTCGGGATCGTTGGCGGCGGCGGCCACGGCCTTGGCGAGGGTCTTCAGGCGGGTCTTGACGGTCTTGTTGCGCGCCGCGTTACGGAGCGATTTGCGCGCGGCTTTGATAGCGGACTTGGTATTGGCCATGACGGTTTGAAATTTGGAAACGCCGACAGACCCAAAATCGTCCCGGCGAGTCAAGAGCTTTCTCCCGCCGGGGCCGAATGGCCGGTGCCGCGCTGTTTTGTTGCTGGACCGGGTGAATCCCCCTAGTTCCTCGTTTGACCAACAGGATGAACACGCAAACCCGGCTCGCCGCGCTCCTCTGCCTCCTCCTCGCCGTGTTCGCCCTCAGCGTGGGACTGCTGCGGCAATTCCAGCAGCGCGAGGCCGCGGAATACCTCGAGCGCGCCGCCGCCGAGCGCAGCGAGCTGAACGACCGCCTGCTCGAGCTCACCGGCCGCTCGCTGCGCGACTTCACCAACGACTATTCGTTCTGGGGCGAGATGTTCAGTTTCGTCGACACCGCCGACCGCACCTGGGCCGCGCTCAACATCGACGCCAGCCTGCCGAACTTCAACGCCCACGCCGCCTGGGTCCTGCGCACCGACGGCAGTCTGATCTACGGCGCCGTGCGCAAGCTCGATGCCTCGCTGACCACCCCGCCCTTCCCCGTCGCCGACCTGCTGCCCTACCTCCGCCGCGTGCGCTTCGGGCACTTCTTCCTGCGCCTGCCGGCCGGCGTGCTCGAGATCCGCACGGCGCCGATCCAGCCGTCCGAGGACCTCGCGCGCACGACCCCGCCGCACGGCTGGCTCATCGTCGCGCGCTGGTGGGACGCGGAACAGCAGCGCAGCCTCCAGCAGTTTCTCCAGAGCGAGGTCCGGCTCGACGCCCCCGACAGCCCCCGCCGGCCTGCCCGCCTGACACGATCCTCACGCAGCGCCCGCTGCTCGACTGGACGGGACACTCCGTGGCCACGCTGCGGACCCTCTACCAGATCCACGGCGTCGAGGCCGTCCACCTCAGCAACGACTACGAGCTGTTCCTCTTCCTCGGCTTCGGCGGCATCGTCATCGCCGGCGCCGTCATCGGCGTGTCGCGCTGGGTCGTGCGTCCGCTGCGCCGGCTCGAGCAGAGCCTGGCGGAGAATTCGCCCGCGCCGCTCGCCGCCCTCGCGCTCACGCCGGACATCTTCGGCCGCCTCGCCACGCTCGTCGCCGGCTCGTTCGAACACCGGGAGGAACTGGAGCGCGAGATCGAGGAGCGCCGCCGCGCCGAGGCCGCGCTGCGCCAGAGCCGCGAGGAACTCCGCCAGACCGCCGACCTGAAGACGCGCCTCGCGCGCGACCTGCACGACGGCGTCATCCAATCCATCTACGCCGCCGGACTCGGCCTCGAGGGCGTCCGCTCCTCCCTGCGCCAGGAGCCCGACGCCGCCGAGCGCCGCCTCGACGCCGCGCAGGCCGCCCTCAACCAGACCATCCGCGAGGTCCGCAGCTTCATCCAGGGCCTCGAGCCCGACGAGAGCGACCGCCCCGAATTCACCCAGGTGCTCCGCTCGCTCGTCACCACCCTGCAGGCGCTGCACGCCGTGCAGTTCGAGCTCCAGCTCGGCGTCGGCCCCGCCGCCCTCACCCCGCGCGAGGAGCTCCACGCGCTCCAGATCGTCCGCGAGTGCGTCAGCAACGCCCTGCGCCACGGCGAGGCGCGCCGCATCCTCATCGCCCTCGCCACCGAGGACAGCGGCCCGGTGCTGCTGATCCGGGACGACGGCCGCGGCTTCGACCCCGCCAGCGCGCCGCGCGGCAGCGGGCTCTCCAACCTCGCCTCCCGCGCCGGCGAGATCGGGGCAACATTTTCCATCCACTCCGTGCGAGGAAAAGGGACTGACATCGTCCTGCGCTTCGCCCAAAGAAAAACGACCCCATGACCAGCACCGCCCTCAAGACCATCACGCTGCTCCTCGTCGACGACAGTGAACTCGTCCGCACCGGCCTGAAAACCCTGCTCGCCACGCGCGCGGACGGCTACCACCTCAACGTCGTGGGCGAGGCCTTCTCCGTCGCCACCGCCGTGACGGAGACCGCGCGCCTCAAGCCCGACGTCGTGCTGCTCGACATCCGCCTGCCCGACGGCACCGGCTTCGAGGCCTGCCGCCAGATCCTCGCCAAGCTCCCCGACACGCGCGTGCTGATCCTCACCTCCGTCATCGACGACAACCTCGTCTACGAGGCCATGAGCAGCGGCGCCCACGGCTACCTGCTCAAGGAGATCAACGCCCAGGCGCTCTGGCAGGCGATCGTCGACGTGGCCGCGGGCAAGTTCATCCTCGATCCCGCCGTCACCACGCGCGTGCTCAACCTCGTGCGCCACGGCGCGCCCCAGAGCGAGCAGGACAAGCTCGCCCAGCTCTCCGCGCAGGAGCGCCGCGTCCTCGCCCTCGTCGCCGACGGCAAGACGAACAAGGAGATCGCCGAGCAGATGGGCCTGAGCGACAAGACGGTGAAGAACTACCTCAGCAACATCTTCGAGAAGCTCCAGATCAGCCGCCGCTCACAGGCGGCCGTGCTCTACGCCGAAAGCCGCACCTCGAAGCCGCCCGTTCGGCCCTAAGCGTTAGGGCCGCTTTCGCGAGGCGAGCAGCCATGCCCGCCCGCCCGCCCGGGCGCTAAGCTCGCGGCGTGAACTTCGGACCCTCGTCCCCTCCGCCCGCCCGCCCGGCCCCGCCGCGCCGGTGCACCCGCGCGCACCTCCGCGCGTTCACCATGCTCGAGACGATGATGGCGACCTTCGTCATGGCGCTCGGCATCTCCACTTCGATCCTCGCCATGCAGCAGGGCTACAAGTTCCTCGACGTCGCCCGCGGCACCACGCTCGCCTCCCAGATCATCCAGAGCGAGATCGAGCGCATCCGCATGATGAGCTGGACCACGGTCGCCGCGATGGCCACCGCCACCGACACCACCGCGCCCTTCCCCACCGGCAGCCCGGCGGGCGTCGAGATGTTCGACGGCGCCACCTACTTCTCCACCACGAGCACCATCCAGGGCGACTACACCATCACCCGCACCACCACGCTCGACTCCGCCCGTCCTTCCGACGCGGCGTTCATCACCATCTCCGTGCAATGGCGCACCTACGACGGCCGCACCCAGACCCGGAGCTTCCAGATGAAATACATGAAGAACGGTCTCTATGACTACTACTACACTCTCGCGCGTCCCTGACGCCCGCGCCCGCCGGCGCGGCTTCACCCTCGTCGAAGTCCTCATCAGCTCGAGCCTCGCCGCGTTCATTCTCACCGGCGTGATGACCTGCTTCCTCTTCCTCGGCCGCAGCGGCGCGAACATCCAGAATTACAGCGACATGGAGGGTCAGGCCCGCCGCGGCCTCGAGCAGTTCGCCCAGGACGTCCGCCAGGCCAGCTCGATCACCTGGAACAGCAGCCAGTCCGTCACGCTCGTGGTCGACTCCACCAACGTCACCTGGGCCTACGCCTCCGGCTCGCTAACCCGCCAGTCCGGCACCGCCGCCGCGCGCACCATGCTGAGCGGCATCACCTCCTTCACCTACAAGGCCTACAACATCAACGGCAGCGAGATCACCGACCTCAGCAGCGCCAGCGCGCTCAGCACCGCCGGCCAGACCACCAAGCAGCTGCAGATCTCCCTCGAGGCCGCCCGCACCTCCACCACCGCCGCCCGCGCCACCAACCTCGTGCTCTCCGCCCGCTACATCCTGCGCAACAAGCGCGTCACCGCCTGATCCCGCCATGAACCCCACGCGCCACTCCGCCGAACGCGGCTCCCTCCTCATCGTCGCGATGCTCCTCTGCGCCATCATCGGCATCTCGCTCGTCAGCTACATCAACGTCGGCCGCTCCGCGCTCAAGACCTCCAACCGCTCGCTCTACAACAACGCCGCCATGAACCTGGCCGAGAACGGCCTTGAGGAGGCGATGTATTCCATCAACAAGCTCGTCAACGACTCCACCTACTCCTTCACCGGCGACGGCTGGACCGCCGTCGGCAGCAACGACATGAAGCGCAAGTGGACCGGCACCACCTTCGACCAGAACGCCACCGGCGAGGTCCGCGTCTACATCTACAACTACGACGGCGCCGCCGCGCCCAACATCGTCGCGCGCGCCCTCGTGACCGTGCAGGGCGACAGCAACAAGGGCACCGTCGAGAAATGGGTCCGCGTCCAGCTCCGCAAGACCTCCAAGTTCGCCAACGGCCTCGTCGCCAAGCAGACCATCAACTTCAACGGCAGCCCCCAGGTCGACAGCTGGAACTCCGACCCGGACAACAACTCCGCCACCGCCGCCGTCCCCTACAGCGCTGCGGTGAAGAACGACGCCGGCTCCGTCGGCTCCATCTCCGTCGGCGTCAACGCCGTCCTCGTCGACAACGCCGACATCTGGGGCTACGTCGGCACCGGCGGCGCCGCTCCCCAGGTCGGCGCCACCGGCACCATCGGGCCCTTCGGCACGCCCACCGGCACCACCGTCGCCTCGCACGTCACCACCGACTTCTCCGCCAGCTTCGACAACGTCACCTCCCCCAGCACCTACTCCTACACCAGCGCCGGCGCGCTCAGCACCAGCACCGTGCTGCCCGACGACATCTCCGGCGCCACCCTGGCCGCCGACGGCAAATACTACATCTCCTGCTCCAGCATCGGCGGCTCCAACAAGGTCTACACCATCGCCGCCGGCAAGAAGGTCGTCCTCAAGGTCACCGACACCACCGGCAACTGCATCGACATCAAGGGCGGCAGCGGCGGCCTCAACATCAGCTCCGGCGCGAGCCTCGAAATCTACGCCGCCGGCGACATCAACATCGGCGGCCAGGGCGCCATGAACGGCGGCACGACCACCGGCACCATGAACCAGCCGGTCAACCTCCAGATCTACGGCACCAAGACCAGCGGCACGCAGAACATCAGCATCAAGGGCAACGGCCTCTTCTCGGGTGTGCTCTACGCCCCGTTCGGCTCCGTGCAGCTCGACGGTAGCGTGCAGACCTACGGCTCCGTCGTCGCCAACGACATCACCCTCAACGGCACCTCCGCCCAGTTCCACTACGACGAGTCGCTGGGCAATTTCGGCGGCAACAACCCCTTCCGCGTCACGCGCTGGGACGAGCTCAACACCGCCGCCGACCGTAGCGTCTACGCCACCGTGATGGATTTCTGAGCGCCGCGCGTCACCGCCGCGCCGCCCACCGCGCCCACGCCAGCCCGAGCGCGGTGCCGGCGAGGTCCGCCGCGATCTGCTCCCACTGCACCGCGCCGCGGCGTGCCGTGACGTCGTCCTTCAGGAAGTTCAGCGCCAGCTCCCAGTGCAGGCTGTAGGCCTGCCACAGCACCACCGGCACGCCCACCCGCCAGGCCTCCGCCCGCGGCCGCCGCGCCACCCAGGCCTCGATCCGCCGCAGCGTCGCCAGCATCAGCCCCGCCCCGGCCGCCGCGGCCGCGATCCACCCCGCCAGGCCCGCAGGCCGCAGTGCCGGCCAGCACATCCACCACAGCCAGACGACGAGGAAGCTCCCGACGCTCCACCCGTGGTTCGCCACCACGTGCAGCCCCGGCAGCGTGCGGCCGCGCATCGGCGTCGGCCGCGCGCCGAGCGTCAGCACCACCACCAGCCCCGCTCCGCCGACGACGTGCGCCGCCAGCACGAGGTGGTGGTAGGCCAGGCGCTGGTAGAGCCACAGACCCATGTAGCCCGTGAGCCGCTGCGCGGTGAACAACAGCACGCCGCCCGCCGCCAGGATCAGATGCGTGTCCGCCGCCCGCCAGCGCGTGCTGGCGTAAGGCAGCGGGAAGAGCGCACGCCCGCGCGCGGCCTCCCAGCGCGTGATTGCCTGCCGTCGCTCGCCCTCGCCGCTCATCCGGACGCCAGCAAAGGGCGGCGGCGCGCACCGGGCGAGCCGGGAATGCCGCCCCGCCGCGGCCTCCCTAAATGGCGCGGGGCGCGCCGCTCGTCGCAGCGCGCCCCGCATGGTGGAATGAACTAGTTTCGGCGCCGTAAGCCGGATTCTGTGCAGCGCGCCGGAGCGCGCCTGACCTTCATTTCTCTCAGCTCCCCGCAAGCGAGGACCTGCCCTTCGCCGCCCCGAAGGAGCGACGGAGGATGCGGCATACCCGCGGCTATCGGACGGGCCGCCCAGCCGCCTATGTTGCCTTGCACCGGATTGGGTTTTTCGTGCCGCCGGCCTTGCGGCGCGGCGCGGTGGGCTCTTACCCCACCTTTTCACCCTTACCGCGCGGTTGCCCGCGCGGCGGTTTGTTCTCTGTGACACTGTCCATCGCGGCGCCTTGACGCGCCGCGCCCGCGCTTTCGCGCGGAATCCTGCCCGATGGTGTCCGGACTTTCCTCTCCTGGTTCAAAGAACGCGGAGCGAAGGTCTGGCTCCGAAACTAGAGCCGCCAATAAACGATGCGCCCGCACTGGTCGCAAGTGACAATATTCTCCGCCTTGCGCGCCTCGAACTCGATGTTCGACGAGACTTTCATGTGGCAGCCGCCGCAGCGGCCGCCCTGCACCGGCACGCAGGCCGGCAAGCCGGGCTTTTTCGCCAGGCGGTCATAGAGGCGCACCTGCGGCTCGGGCACGTGCGCCCGCGCCGCCTCGGCCGCCGTCACCGCCTGCCCGTGCTCCGCGCGCAGCTCCTGCTCGTGCGCGCGCAACGCGGCGATTCTGCCCTCGTGGCCGGAAATGTTCTGCTTCAGCGCGCGCTCGGCCTCGGCGAAACGCTTCTTCGCCTCGTCGATCGCATACATCACCTTCAGCTCCTCCTCCTCGAAGCCCCCGATCGTCGCCTCTGTCGTCTCGATCTCATGGGTCAGCGCGCGATACTCGTCGTTCTTCCGCACCTCGAGCTGCTGGGTGCGATACTTCGCGGCCTTTTCCTGCGCGGACTTGATGTCGTTCTCGAGGGCCTTCTTCCTCGCCTCCAGGCTGTGCCACTCGGACTTCGCGGTCTCGATCGCCTGCCGCTCGGCCGCGATCCGGGCCTCCACCGCGGCGATGTCCCGGGGCGCCGCCGCCAGCTGCTGCTCGAGCGCCAAGCGCTTCATGTCCGCCTCCTGCCACGCGAGCAGGTTGTCCATTTTGATCGCAGCCATGGCGCGACACTGCCCCGCGCGCGGCGACACCGTCAAACGAAACCTCCGGCGCGCCCATTTTCGGGCAAATTCCGCGCGGCGCACCGCCTGTCGCCGGCAGGGCCAAAAGGCTCATCCGCCACCCCGCGCCCACGCGCGCAAAAGCCAGGCGATTTTTACGCCGTAAGATGATATTTATCAGCCAATTAAAATGGTCAAAAAAACCGGAAAAATCCCTTGTCGCGCCGCCCGTTTTCCGAGACGTTTTTCCATTCAATTTTTCTGCTGAATGTCCGCTCCTGACGAAGCCTCCCCCGCACCGAAAATTCCCGCCACCGGCGACACTTACGACGCCTCCAAACTGGGCAAACTCGAGGGCCTCGAGGCCGTCCGGAAGAAGCCCGGCATGTATATCGGCGGCACCGACGAACGCGCGCTGCACCACTGCGTTTCCGAGGTCCTGGACAACTCGGTCGACGAGCATCTCGCCGGCCACTGCAAGAAGATCGAGGTCACGATCCACGTCGACGGCTCCATCTCCGTCCGCGACGACGGCCGCGGCATCCCGGTCGACATCCACCCGCAATACAAGATTCCCGGCGTCGAGATGGTGCTCACGACACTCCACTCGGGCGGCAAATACGGCCAGGGCGGCTACAAGTTCTCGGGCGGCACGCACGGCGTCGGCGCCAAGTGCGTGAACGCCGTCTCCGAGTGGTTCGAGGTCGAAGTCTCGCGCGGCGGCCAGGTCCACCACATGACCTTCGAGCGCGGCAAGACGACCAAGAAGCTCGAGGTCATCGGCAAGGCCAAGGGCACGGGCACGCTCATCACCTTCAAGCCCGATCCCGAGATCTTCAAGGAGACCACCGTCTTCAAGGCCGACAAGATCTCCCAGCGCCTGCGCGAGCTGGCCTTCCTCAATTCCGGCCTCGAGATCGTCTTCACCGACGAGCGCCCCTCGGAGCCGAAACCCGAGCGCTATTTCTACAAGGACGGCGTCGTCGAGTTCGTGAAGCAGCTCAACCAGGGCAAGACCGCCCTGCACCCGCAGCCCGTCCGCATCGCCAAGGAGACCCAGACCGAGATCGACGGCAAGAAGGCCGAGGTGCACCTCGAGGTCGTCCTCCAATACAACGACTCCTTCAACGACCTCGTCCTCTGCTACACCAACACGATCCACAACCCCGACGGCGGCACGCACCTCTCCGGCTTCCGCTCGGCGCTCACGCGCGCGATCAACCAGTTCGCCAAGGCCAACAATCTCCTCAAGGACAAGGACCCGCAGATCACCGGTGACGACGTCCGCGAGGGCCTCGCCGCCGTCATCGCCATCAAGCACAGCGACCCGAAGTTCGAGTCGCAGACCAAGGTGAAGCTCCTCTCGCCCGAGGTGGAGTCGATCGTCGGCTCCGCCACCTACGAGGGCCTGATGTTCGCCTTCGAGAGCACGCCGAGCATCGCCAAGCGCATCATCGACAAGTCCCTCATGGCCGCCCGCGCCCGCGAGGCCGCCCGCAAGGCCCGCGAGACCATCCGCAAGGGCGCCCTCTCCGGCGGCGGCCTCCCCGGCAAGCTCGCCGACTGCTCCGAAAAAGACCCGCAGGTCTGCGAACTCTACATCGTCGAGGGCGACTCCGCCGGCGGCTCCGCCAAACAGGGCCGCGACCGCCGCTACCAGGCCATCCTCCCGCTCCGCGGCAAGCTGATCAACTCGGAGAAGGCCCAGCTCGACAAGGTGCTCTCGAACGAGGAAATCCGCACCCTCATCACCGCCATCGGCACCGGCATCGGCACCGGCGAGGACGACGCCTCCTTCAACGCCGAGAAGGCGCGCTACCACAAGGTCATCATCATGACCGACGCCGACGTCGACGGCTCGCACATCCGCACGCTGCTCCTGACGTTCCTCTATCGCCAGATGAAGGGCATCATCGAGCGCGGCTACGTCTACATCGCCCAGCCGCCGCTCTACAAAATCAAGCGCAAGAAGCGCGAGCAATACGTCGACAACGACGAGCAGCTCAACCGCATCCTCCTCGAGCTCGGCTCCGAGGACATCGTGCTCTCCCGCGCCGCGGACAACCACGTCTTCGCCCCCGCGCAGATCGACCCCATCGTCGAGATGCTCGCCGCCCTGGAGAAGCTCGGCCACGGCATCACCCGCCACGGCGCCCAGCTCGCCGAATACCTCGACCAGCACGACGCCGGCACGCACGAGCTCCCGCGCTACCTCGCCCGCATCCGCGAGGGCAACAAGGAGTCGCACCGCTTCCTCCGCACCGACAAGGACCGCGCCGCCTTCGTCGCCGAGATGGGCCTCGACGTCGACGCCACCACCGCCGCCAGCGCCAACGGCGCCGCCCCCGTCGGCCCGCAGCGCCGCGTGACCATCCACGAGATTTTCGAGGCCAACGAGATGACCAAGCTCCTCAAGGCCCTCGCCCACGCCGGCGTCGAGACGAAGTTCGCCGTCACCGAGACCGCCCGCTACGTCTTCACCGAAAACCCCGGCACCAAGAGCGAGCTGAAGACCGAGCTCCACTCGCCGCTCGAGATCATCACCCAGATCCGCGCCAACGGCCGCAAGGGCCTCTCCATCCAGCGCTACAAGGGTCTCGGTGAAATGAACCCGAAGCAGCTCTACGAGACGACGATGGACCCCGACAAGCGCCGCCTGCTCAAGGTGAACATCAACGACGCCGCCAAGGCCGACGCCCTCTTCACGCTTTTGATGGGCGAGGAAGTCGCCCCCCGCCGCCAGTTCATCGAGGACAACGCGCTGAACGTCCAATACCTGGACGTTTGATCGCCGCTTCCACCGCTCTCAGCCCTCAGCTCTAAGCTCTCAGCTTTTCCCACGTGTATACCGCGAACGAAAAACTTTCGACCGCCAACATCACCGACATCATGCAGACGGCCTACATCGACTACTCGATGTCGGTCATCATCTCGCGCGCCCTGCCCGACGCGCGCGACGGCCTGAAGCCGGTGCAGCGCCGCATCCTCTACGCGATGCTCCGCGAGGGCCTGCTCCACAACCGCGCCTTCGACAAGTGCGCCGGCGTCGTCGGTGAAGTCCTCAAGAACTACCACCCGCACGGCGACTCCTCCGTCTACGACACCCTCGTCCGCCTCGCGCAAAATTGGGTCATGCGCTACCAGCTCATCGACCCGCAGGGCAACTTCGGCTCCGTCGACGGCGACCCGCCCGCCGCCTACCGCTACACCGAGTGCCGCCTGCGCGACATTTCCGAGGAGCTCCTCAAGGACATCGAGGAGGAGACCGTCGACTTCGCGCCCAACTACAAGGAGTCGACCACCGAGCCCACCGTCCTCCCCGCCGCCCTGCCCAACCTGCTGATGAACGGCTCGACCGGCATCGCGGTCGGCATGACGACCAACATCCCGCCGCACAACCTGAGCGAAATCATCGACGCCACCTGCGTCGTCATCGATCGCCCGAACGTCTCCGTCGAGGAACTCGTCACCTACATCCCCGGCCCGGACTTCCCGACCGGCGGCTACATCAACGGCCGCGCTGGCATCAAGTCCTACCTCACCACCGGCAAGGGCATCGTCCGCATGCGCGGCAAGGCCCACACCGAGGAGATCAAGGGCGGCGGCGAGCAGATCGTCATCACCGAGATCCCCTACAACGTGAACCGCGCCTCGCTCGTGCTCCGCATCGCCGAGCTCGTGCGCGAGAAACAGATCGACGGCATCCGCGACCTCCGCGACGAGTCCGACGAGAACACGCGCATCGTCATCGAGCTCAAGCGCGGCGAGCAGTCGCAGGTCATCATCAACCAGCTCTACCAGAAGACCGCCCTCGAATCCTCCTTCGGCGTCATCCTGCTGGCTCTCGACAAGAAGCGGCCGAAGCAGATGAACATCAAGGAGCTCATCGAGTGCTACATCGACCACCGCCGCGACGTCGTCACCCGCCGCACGCAGTTCCGCCTCAACCGCGCCAAGGAACGCGCCCACATCCTCGAGGGCTACATCATCGCCCTCGATAACCTCGACGACTTCGTGAAGATCATCCGCGCTTCCGCCAACCGCGAGGAAGCGAAGGAAAAGTTGATGGCGAAGTATCCGCTCTCCGAGGCGCAGACCAACGCCATCCTCGAGCTCCGCCTCTACCAGCTCACCGGCCTCGAGCGCTCCAAGATCGAGGCGGAATACCTCGAGCTGATGCGCCTCATCGAGGAGCTCCAGGGCATCCTCGACGACGAGCACAAGCTCCTCGCCCTGATCAAAAAGGAGCTGCTCGAGCTCCGCGACAAATACGCCTCGCCGCGCCGCACCCAGATCATCGACGACGCCGGCGACCTCCGCATGGAGGACGTCATCCCGAACGAGGGCGCCGTCATCACCGTCTCCCACCTCGGCTTCATCAAGCGCACGCCCGTCGCCGAATACCGCGCCCAGAAGCGCGGCGGCAAGGGCGTCATCGGCGCCGAGACCTACGAGGACGACTTCGTCGAAAACCTCTTCACCGCCTCCACGCACGACTACGTGCTCTTCTTCACCAGCACCGGCCAGTGCCACGCGAAGAAGGTCTACGACATCCCCGAGGGCACCCGCACCGCCAAGGGCAAGTCCGTCGCCTCCTTCCTCCGCCTGACCAACGGCGAGAAGCTCGCCGCGCTGCTCTGCGTGAAGGAATTCACGCCCGAGCACTTCGTCGTCATGGCCACCAAGAGCGGCGCGATCAAGAAGACCGCCCTCGCCGAATACGAGGGCGCCACCCGCGAGGGCGGCATCCGCGGCATGAAGCTCGCCGAGGGCGACGACATCGTCGGCGCCGTCCTCACCAACGGCGCCAACGAGATCATCCTCGTCTCCCACCAGGGTCAGGCCGTCCGTTTCTTCGAGGGCGCCGCCGAGTCCGACGATGCACCGGAGACCGCCGAGGCCGCCGCCGAAGGCGACGCCGAGGACGCCGGCCCGAAGCTCGGCCTGCGCTCCATGGGCCGCTTCACCGCCGGCGTCACCGGCATGAAGTTCAAGAAGAAGGGCGACCACCTCCAGGCCATCGAGGTCTGCGACCACGAGGCCCGCCTGCTCGTCGCCCGCGAGGACGGCATCGGCAAGCGCACGCCGTTCGAGGACTACCGCATGATCCGCCGCGGCGGCACGGGCGTCATTGCCATCGACCTCCCCGAGGACGGCTCCGTCGCCGTCGCCGGCGCGC
This sequence comes from Oleiharenicola sp. Vm1, assembly GCF_047777955.1. Classification (GTDB taxonomy): domain Bacteria; phylum Verrucomicrobiota; class Verrucomicrobiia; order Opitutales; family Opitutaceae; genus Didemnitutus. The sequence goes on along the minus strand of NZ_CP180537.1, from coordinate 869,608 downwards.
TCAGCGTCCGCGACACCGACGAAGTCATGCTGCTCACCGCCAAGGGCCAGAGCATCCGCACCCGCGTGAAGGAAATCCGCGAAACCGGTCGCGGCGCGAAGGGCGTGAAGCTCGTCAACCTCGAGGAAGGCGACAAGCTCCTCGCCATCGCGAAGGTCATAGCCTCGCCCGACGAGGAATCCGCGAACGAAGCTCCGGAGGCTCCCGCCACCGGCGCCGCTCCGTCCGCCTGACGGTAGGGGCCGTTGCCCTCAACGGCCCTTCCAGGGCGCGGGCACGCAAGCGCCTTCGCCCCCGAATCACGGCGCGCCGCCCGGCGCGCCTTTTTCTTTGCCTGGTAGCACGGGTCGCCGCACCCGCCGCCCTTCCTCCCGAACAAGGCTCCGTTAATCTGCGCGCCGCCGCCTGCCGCCGCTCACTTCAGCTTCACCGGCTTCACCTTCACGCGTTCGCGCACGCCCTCGATCTCAAGCCAGTAGGCGCCCATCATGCCCGGATAGATCTTCACCGCCGGAGCATGGCGCTTGTCGTCGATGCGCTCGCCGCCGCCCGTCTGCTGCCAGATCTGACCGTTCTCGAGCTGGAACAGGGTCTTGCCGCTCCAGCCCTCGTAGTCGCCGGCCAGCCGCGTCACGATCGCCTCGGCCGCATCCGGCTTTTCCGCCGTCTCCTGCAGCGTCACCAGCGCGCGCAGCCAGCCCGGCCCGGCCACCTTGGCCTCCGGCTTCGACGCCGCCGGCGCCGGCACGGCCGCCGCCGCCTTCACGCCGGCCTCCCGCTCCGCGATCAGCTGCTCCAGGCGAGCCAGCTCCTCGGCGGTGAGCTTGTTCAGCCCCGCGGCGGCAAACTGGTCCGCCGGCAGATTCTTGAGGAAACCCTCCGCCGCCACCGCCGAGACGGCGGCGCACAGCGCGAGCAAAACGGCAACGAGCGACTTCATGGCCGCGCAGCATGCCCTTCTCCGGCGCCACCGCAACCGCGACGCGACCAATCCTGCCTTATTCGAGCTTAACCGGCTTCACCTTCACGCGAACCGCCGCCTCGGGGATCTGGAGCCAGAACACCCCCATCAGGCCCGGGCGGATCTTCACCACCGGACGCTCGTAGGTCGGACCGGCATAGGAATCGGCCTCGGTCATCTGCCAGACCTGCCCGTTTTCCAACGCGAAGGAGCGCTTGCCCCGGAACGTCGAGATCGATCCCGCCAGCCGGGTCTCGATCATCTCGAGCCCGTCGGGTTTCTCCTCCGCTTTCTTCAGGGTGATCAGCGCGCTCAGCCAGCTCGGCCCCTTCTTCGGCTCGGCCGCGGCTGCGTTCGCCGCCCGGCTCTCGGCCTCCTTCGCCTTCCCCTCGGCCGCCGCCACCTTCCGCTCGGCCTGCTGCTCCACCACGGCCACCGCGCCGGCCTTGTAGCGCTCGACCGCGGCCTTCAGCTTCGCCAGCTCCGCCGGGCTGAGCTTCTCCAGGCCGGCCGCCGCCTGCTCCTCCGCCGTCATCGTGCGCGTGAAATCCTGCGCCTGCACCGCCACCGCCAGCACGAGCGCGCCCAGCCAGATCATCGGTTTCTGCATGCGGCCTTTCTGCGCGCCACGCCCGGCGTCGCAACGCCGAAAAAATCCGCCCGCCCGCGTCCGCCGCGGCCACTCTCGCCTTGCCAACCCGCGGTGGCGGGAGTCTGTTTTCGTTCCTCCGCCCCGCTCATGGCGACCCGACTCTCCAAGCTCCTCGATCCCGCGCGCATCACGCTCGCCGTGCAAAGCACGAAGCGCACGAACGCCATCAATGAGGTGGCCAAGCTTCTCGAGTCGCACCCCGACGTCGCGAATTTCCAGGGTTTCTACAACGAGCTGCTCGCCCGCGAGCGCCTCGACACCACCTGCCTCGGCAACGAGATCGCGCTCCCGCACGCCCGCACCGAGCACGTGCGGAAGATCGTCCTCGCCGTCGGCCGCAGCACCGAGGGCGTGCTCTTCGAGAACAGCAACCAGACGGTGAAGCTGATGTTCGTGCTCGGCACGCCGAAGAACAACCCAACCGATTACCTCATCCTCGTCGGCGCGCTCTGCCGCCTGATCAAGGACGCCGCCTCGCGCGACGCGCTCATGGCCGCCCCCAGCCCCGAGGCCTTCATCGCCACGGTGCAGGAACTGGAGAACAAGATCCTCGGCCCGGAGAAATAAAAAAGGCGCGGCCGAAGCCGCGCCTGTCCTGCAAGGAAACCGGTTATTTCGTCGCGTATTGCAGCGCGGGCAAAACCGACTTGGCCTCGGCGTCGCTGGCGATCTTCAGCGCCGGACGGCCCGCCAGGACGCCCATTTCGACCCCGCACTCGACATAGTAGGTCTTGCCGGCCTCCACCTGGATCGTGCGCGAGGAGTCCGCCTCGGTCGACGCCACGAACGTGTGCGAGCCCGGATCGGCGTCGTAGAAGAAATAGGTGCCGTTGGCGATCGCCCCGATCACCTTGTTCGAGGGGCGCTCGGTGATGTCGTATGAAATCGCCGCGCCCATGAACTTCTTCTCCCGGTAGAAATAGACCAGGCCCTTGTCGGGCTTGGGCTCCGGATAGACATTGGTCGCCTGGCGCGTGACCGAGGCACAACCGACTTCGAGCAGCGCCGCAAACGCGGCGACCACGATGAGGACAATTTTCGAGTATTTCATTTCTTGGATCTGGCCCGTGGCGCGGGAAACTACGCGGCCAACAAGCCCGACGGGCGAAACGCGCGCAAGCCAGAACGCGGCTCGCGGCGCCCAAGAAAAAAGGCGCGGCCGAAGCCGCGCCGGGCGAATCGTGGCGCGCGCCGGACGGCGCGCGTGGCTTCATTTCTGTCCGAGCAGCTCGGCCACCACGGCGTCGGCGCCGTAGATCTTGCGCATGGCCTCGAGGATGCCGCGCACGTCCACGCTCACCGAGCGGGCCTGCGTCTCCGAGTAGGCGTAGTTCCAGACCAGGGTGTGGATGTTGCCGTCGAAGATGATGCCGACGAACTCGCCGTCGCGGTTGATCGTCGGGCTGCCGGAGTTGCCGCCGATGCTGTAGTTCGTGCTGATGAAGTTGAAGGGCGTGTCCAGCGCGAGGCGGTCCTTGGCCGCGACCCAGCTCGCGGGCAGGTCGAAGGGCGGCGTGAAGCCGCGCTCGGCCGCGCGGGTGTAGGTGCCGCCGATCTGGGTGTAGGCGGGGATCTTGCCGGCGGGCGTGGCGATGCCCTTCACCGCGCCGTAGGAGAGGCGGAGCGTGAACGTGGCGTCGGGCGAGGTCGTGTCGCCGTCCTTGGCGAAGCGGACCTGGGCGATGCGGGCGTGGGCCTGCTCCTTCACCTCGGTCTGCTGCTCGATCGTCTTGCGCGCGTCGCGGGCGAAGCCGTCGATGGCGCGGGCGAACTGGATCATCGGGTCGGCGCTGGCGGCGACCGCGGCGGCGTCCTGCGCGTAGAGCGCGCGGCGCACGGCGATGTCCTTGAGCTTGGTGCCGGCGACGAGCGCGGCGGCGCGCTGCGTGGGCGACTGGCCGTCGAGCGCGGCGACGACCGCGGGGTCGTTGGCGCCGAGCTCCATCGCCATGAGCGTGAGGAAGTGGGCGAGCTTCAGCTCCTCGAGGTCCTCGTAGATCGGCTTGGCGGAGAAGAGCGCGAACTCGAACGGCGCCTTGCGCGCGTCGCGGTAGTCGGAGAGGCGGTCGCCGTCGGCCTTCGGGCGCTCGGCGGTCGCGCGGAGCAGGTCGCGGGCGATCTTGAAGAGGTCGGAGTTGGCGTTGTAGGTCTCGAGGAAGGCGTAGCGCGTGGCGGTGCGGGCGATGACCTGCTGGGCGGCGGCGATCTTGTCCCAGGCGTCGGCGGCGCCGAGTGCGGGCTGGTCGGCGGCGAATTTCCTCAGCGCGTCCTCCTCGGCCTTCTTGGCGGCGATGAGCTGCGGGTCGAGCAGGCCGGCGATGCGGCCGTCCCAGACCTTGCGCGAGTTCTCGATGGTGCGGAGCTCGTCCTGCGCGCGGCGGGCGTTTTCCGGCGCGCTCTTGGAGTAGCTGTTGAGCAGCACCTCGCGGCTCTTCAGCCAGCGGAGCGAGTTGGCGAGCTGGACGTCGCGGGCGTATTCGAGCTCGGCCAGCGTGATCAGGCGCTGGGTCGAGCCGGGGTGGCCGGCGAGGAACACCAGGTCGCCCTCCTTCGTGCCGGCGGGGTTCCACTTGAGGAAGTGCTCCACTTTGGCCGGCTGGCCGTTTTCGTAGGCGCGGAAGATCGTCACATCGAGGTTGTAGCGGGGATACTCGAAGTTGTCCGGGTCGCCGCCGAAGAACGCCGCCTGCTCCTCGGGCGCGAAGACGAGGCGGACGTCGGTGTAGCGCTTGTAGCGGTAGAGGTGGTAGCGCGCGCCCTGGAAGAGCGTGACGATGTCGCTGCGCAGGCCGGTGGCGGCGAGCGACTCCTTCTCGATCGCGGCCTTGGCGGCGTTGCGGGCGGCCAGCGCCTCGGCGGGCGACATCCCCGGCTTCACGCCGGCGTTCACGCGGGCGGTGACGTCCTCGATCGACATCAGGACGTTGAGCTCGAGGTCGACGCACTTCAGCTCCTCGGCGCGGGACCGGGCGAGGTAGCCCTGCTTGAGCAGGTCGCGCTCCTTCGTGCTGAGCTTGTGCAGCGAGTCGATGCCGACGTGGTGGTTGGTGATGATGAGGCCGTCGGCCGAGGCGAAGGAACCGGAGCCGCCGTTGTTGAAGCGCACGGCGGATTTCTGCACGTGCTCGAGCCAGGCGGGGGTCGGCTCGAAGCCGTAGCGCTGCTTCAGCTCGGCCAGCGGCGGGGCGTTGAGCAGCCACATGCCGTCGTCGGCGCGGGCGGCGGTGGCGAGCAGCAGGGAGGTGACGATCAGGCGGGGAAACCGAAGTTGCATAAGCCGACCAGCAAACGCCCCGCCGCCGCCGCCTCAACCCCGATTTGGTCAACGGGCGTTTTTGCCCACGCGAACGGCGCATTTTCCGCGACGACTCCGCCGCGGGCTTGCCACCCCCGCCGCCGCGCGCACGATGCGGACGAGCGCATGATTCACTCGTTCATCTTCAGCGACGGCAAGCTGGCGGGCCGCGACCTCGAACTGGAGGCGCTGCGCCTCGTCCGCGCCGACAAGGGCCTCATCCTCTGGGTCGATCTCGACAACCCGACCGAGGACGAGATCAAGGCCATCCTCGAGGGCGTCTTCCAGTTCCACCCGCTCGCCATCGAGGACTGCGTCGCCCCGAGCGACCTGCCGAAGATCGAGGACTACGAGGACTACCTCTTCATGGTCACGCACGCGGTCGACTTCAACCGCAAGGACAAGTTCGCCACCACCGAGCTCGATATGTTCCTCGGCAAGGACTACCTCGTGACCTTCCACCGCCAGCCGCTGCGCTCGATCACGACGCTGCGCGAGCGCGCCGCGAAGAACACCACCCTCGCCCCCCGCGGCCCCGACCGCCTCGCCCACACCTGCCTCGACCTCATGATCGACAACTTCGCGCCCGTCCTCGACGAGCTGCGCAACGAGCTCGACGAGATCGAGGAGATCATGCTGCACAAGAGCACCTCCGAGTCCTTCATGCAGGAGATGCTCCACGCCCGGAAGGATTTCGCCAAGCTCCGCCAGATCGTCCGTCCGCAGCGCGACGTCATCGACCGCCTCGCCCGCGGCGAGACGAAGATGATCCGCAGCACGCTGCTCCCCTACTTCCGCGACCTGCGCGACAACCTCGTGCGCTTCGAGGACGCCGCCAACAGCTACCACGAGCGGCTGATGATGGCCTTCGACATCTACCTCAACAAAGCCCAGTTCGAGGCCAACGAGGGCATCAAGTTCCTCACCGCGCTCACCGCCATCACGCTCCCCGCCGTCCTCGTCGGCGGCTGGTATGGCATGAACTTCGAGCACATGCCCGAGCTGAAATCGCCGCACGGTTACCTCTGGGCCGGCGCCCTGACGCTCATCTCGACCGTCCTGATGTGGGTCTACCTGCGCAAGAAGCGCTGGATGTGACCGCTTGGGCGCGCCGGCCGCGGCGCCGCGCCCCCGACTGCGCCGCGCCGCGGCGCGCCCGACTGTTCCGCCGCGCCGCAATCCCCGCTTGCCTGCCCGGCGCCCGGCGCAAATCTGCCGCGATGCGCCTCCCCTGCTTCTCGCCGCCGCGCTCGCGACCACGCTCTGCGCCCAAGAAAAACCGCCGCCGCGCCCGCCGCCGATCCCGACGCGACGATGCTGCGCAAGATCTACGACGCCGCGCTCGTCGACAGCCCCGCCTACGAGAATCTCCGCACCCTCACCACGCGCTTCCCCGGCCGCCTCGCGGGCACCCCGGCCTACCACGGCGCCGAAGCCTGGGCCGAGGACGTCCTGAAGCAGCTCGGCTGCGACCGCACCGAGCTCCAGCAGACGCTCGTCCCGCACTGGGAACGCGGCGCCACCGAGTCCGTCCGCCTCGTCCGCCCCGGCGGCGCTTCCGCCGCCCTCTCCGCCGTCGCGCTCGGCGGCTCCGTCCCCACGCCCGCCGGCGGCCTCACCGCCCCCGTCGTCGAGCTCCACTCCCTCGAGGAACTCACGACCGCCGACGTGAAGGGCAAGATCGTCTTCTTCAACGGCGCCATGAACCCGCGCTACATCACCCCCGGCCTCGCCTACGGCGAATCCGGCCGGCAGCGCAACCAGGGCCCCGCCGCAGCCGCGAAGCACGGCGCCGTCGGCGTCCTCGTCCGTTCGCTCACCCACCGCCTCGACGACGTCCCGCACACCGGCGCCACCACTTACCTGCCCGACGTCCCGCGCATCCCGGCCGCCGCGCTCAGCACCGTCGCCGCCGACGCGCTCAGCGCCGCGCTGAAGGCCGAGCACTCGCTCCAGGTCGCCATGCAGATCCATTCCTCGTGGCACGACGACTGGCCCGCCGCCAACGTCATCGGCGAGCTCCGCGGCTCGGAGTCGCCCGAGAAAGTCATCCTCGTCGGCGGCCACCTCGACTGCTGGGACATCGCCCCCGGCGCCCACGACGACGGCGCCGGCGTCGTCCAGTCGATCGACGTCCTCCGCATCCTCAAGGCCGTCGGCTACACGCCGAAGCACACCGTCCGCTGCGTCCTCTTCGCCAACGAGGAAAACGGCCTTCGCGGCGCCACCAAATACGCCGAGGTCGCCGGCGAGAAGAAGGAAGTCCACCTCCTCGCCCTCGAGACCGACGGCGGCGGCTACGCCGCCCGCGGCTTCAACATCGGCAACGCCGCCGGCGACGCCCACCTCAAGGCCGCACGCTTCAAGCCGCTCTTCGAGCCCTACGGCGTCTTCATCTTCCAGGCCGGCCGCGGCGGCGCCGACGTCGGCCCCCTCATGGCCAAGGGCAACACCGTCGCCGGCCTCATCCCCGAGGCGCAGCGCTACTTCGACATCCACCACACGCGCGAGGACTCCATCGACAAGGTGAACCCGCGCGAGCTCGAGCTCGGCGCCGCCGCCATGGCCGCCCTCGTCTACCTCGTCGACCAGCACGGCCTGTGAGTCCCCGTCCGTGAACGCCCTCCTGCGCGACCCGCGCGCCCAGCGCCTCATCGCGGCCAACCTCACGTCGTCGATCGGCTCCGGCGTCACCATCATCGCCGTGCCGTGGCTGCTCGTGAACCGCCCCGGCGGCTCGCAGATCTACGGCTGGGCCACGGCGCTCACGACGCTGGCGATCTTCCTCTTCGCCCCCTACTACGGCGCCTGGGTCGACCGCCACTCGCGCAAGACCATGCTCCTGCTCGGCGAGCTCTTCGGCGCCACCGCCACGCTCGCGATGGCGCTCACCGGCTTCTTCCGCGGCGAATACGCCACCTGGCAGCTCGTCACCGTCTACTTCTGCGGCATGTTCTACTACACGCTGCACTTCCCGGCGAAGTTCGCTTTCATCCAGCAGATCTTCGGCCGCGCCCACTACCAGTCGCTCACCAGCGTGATGGAGATCCAGGGCCAGACCGCCTCGATGCTCGCCGGCGGCCTCGCCAGCCTGCTCCTCGACCACGTCAGCCTCACCGCCATCCTGCTCCTCGACGCCTCGACCTACGCCGTCAGCTTCGTCCTCCAGTCGACCATCCCCTACGCCGCCACGCACCAGACCGCCGAGTCGAGGAACGCGCCCGCGCCCAACGCCTGGCGCGCCGTCGGCGAGGCCTGGACCTGGCTGCGCGCCCGGCCCGCGCTCTCGACCTTCCTGCTCTGCTCCTTCGTGCCGTTCCTCGGCATCATGGTCGCCAACTACCTCTTCCCGATCTACGTCGCCGCGACCCTGCACGAGACGCCGGGCGTCTACGGCCGCGGCGAGATGATCTTCGCCCTCGGCGCCATCGGCGCGGGCGTGTGCGTGCCGTTTCTCACCGCGCGCTTCAATCACGCGCGCACCACCGTCGCCCTCGCCGGCGTCTTCCTCGTCGGCCTCGTGCTCCTCGCCGTCTGGCCGCGCACCCTGCCGTTCTACGCCGCCATGGTCTTCCTCGGCCTCGGCAACGCCGGCGTGCGGGTGGCGCGCAACGTCATCGTCCTCGAGGCCGTGCCCAACGCCCTCATGGGCCGCGTCCATGTCTTCTTCCTCGTGTTCGAGCGCTCGCTGCGGACGCTGCTCATCCTGCTCATGACCGCGCTGGTCGACACCCGCGGCGCGCCGCTCTGCTTCGCGCTCCTGCTGCTGGTCAACCTCGCCGCCTTCGCCGGCCTGCTCCGCTCGCGCGCCGCCGCCGAGGCCGCCCAGGCCGCGCCGGCGCACTGACCCACGCGCAGGTTGCCACGCGCGGCGCCGTCGCCCACGCTGCCGGCCGTGAACCCGCCCCCGCGCTTCAACGTCCTCGGCACCGGCGTGCACGCGCTCTCGCTGGACGAGGCGCGCGACCGTCTCGTCGCCGCGCGCGGGCAACGGCACCTCGGCTACGTCTGCTGCGCCACCGCCTACAACACCGACCTCGCGCGCGCCGACGCCGCCCTGCGCCGCGCCTACAACGCCGCGCTGCTCACCACGCCCGACGGCATGCCGCTCGTCTGGCTCGGCCGCTGGCACGGCCACCGCGGCATCACCCGCGTCTACGGCCCCGATCTCCTGCTGGCCACCTGCGACGCCGGCCGCGCGGCGGCCTCCGGCACTTCTTCTACGGCGGCGCGCCGGGCGTGGCGGAGCAGCTGCGCGCCGCGCTCACCGCGCGCTTCCCCGGCCTCGTCGTCGCCGGCACGTTCACGCCGCCCTTCCGCGAGCTGACCGCGGACGAGCTGGCCGCACTGCAGCGCCAGGTCGCCGCTGCCCGGCCCGACGTGCTCTGGGTCGGCCTGAGCACGCCGAAACAGGAGAAATTCATGGCCGCGACCTGGGACCGGCTCGAGGCGGGCGTGCTCGTCGGCGTCGGCGCCGCCTTCGACTTCCACTCCGGCCGCGTGCCCCAGGCGCCGCGCTGGATGCAGCGCGGCGGCCTCGAGTGGCTGCACCGCCTCGCCACCGAGCCCCGCCGCCTCTGGCGCCGCTACCTCGTGCACAACCCCTCTTCGTGATCCGGACCCTGGCCCAGCTCGCCGGCCTGCGCCGTTACCCGCTGGGGAGCGGGCCGGAGCGTTGACACGCCCGCGCGATCTTGCGGTGCTCACGCCCGTTCGCCCCGGGGCCGGGCGCGCGACGATGACGACACCCCCGCCCTCCTCCGACGCCGCGTGCGAACTGCGCGGCCTCACCAAGGTCTTCGGCCACCACCGCGCCGTCGACGGCCTCGACCTCCGCGTCGCCCGCGGCGAGTTCTACGCCTTCCTCGGTCCCAACGGCGCCGGCAAGACCACCACGCTGCGCATGACCGCCGGCCTGCTCGCGCCGACCGCGGGCCAGATCTTCCTCGGCGGCATCCCGCTGCGGGAACGCCCGGCCGACGCCAAGCGCGTGCTCGCCTACGTGCCCGACGAGCCCGTGCTCTACGGCAAGCTCCGCCCGCTCGAGCAGCTGGAGTTCGTCGCCGTGCTCTGGAACGTGCCCGCGCGCGAGGCCGCCCCGCGCGCCGAGGAACTCCTCCGGCAGTTCGACCTCTGGGACAAGCGCGGCGACTACATCGAGACCTTCTCGCGCGGCATGATGCAGAAGATGGCGCTCGCCGGCGCGCTCATCCACCGGCCGCAGGTCCTGCTGCTCGACGAGCCGCTGACCGGGCTCGACGCGCAGTCCGCGCGCTTCGTCAAGGACCTGCTCAACGACTTCGTCCGCGCCGGCCACACCGTCATCCTCACCACGCACATCCTCGAGGTGGCCGAGCGCATGGCGCAGCGCATCGGCATCATCCACCGCGGCCGGCTCGCCGCCGAGGGCACGCTCGAGGAACTCCGCGCCCGCTCCGGCCACGCCGGCGGCACGCTGGAGGACGTGTTCCTCGCCCTCACCCGCGACGCGACGCCGCCACCGCTGCCGTGAGGGCGACCCTGCATTGCTTCGGGCTGATCGTCCGCCATGACCTGCGTCTCGTCTGGCGCGGCTGGCTGGGCCGGTTCGGCGACACCTTCCTCAACGCCGGACTCCTGATCACGCTCTTCGTGCTCCTCCAGGTGCTCTTCGGCGTCGTGCTGACCCTGGTGCCGCGGGCGACGCTCGCGGCGGAGGCCGGCGCCTGGGCATTCGTCGCCGTCTTCATCTTCAGCAACGCCCTGACCAATATCCAGCTCGCGCGGCCGGACGGCCCGCTGCTGTTCTCGTCGCCGGTTTCGGCTAAGGCCGTGCTCGCCGCCCGCGTGGCCTCGCAGACGCTCGCCAGCATCAGCGGCGCGCTCTTCTTCGTCCTGCCGGCGGTGAACGTCTACGCGATCCGCTTCGGCCCGGGTTACCTGGCCGGCTACCTCGTGCTGCTGCTCCTCGGGCTCGCCGGCGCGACCGCGGCGATGGCCGCGACCCTTGCGCTCACCCGCCTGCTCGGCGCCCGGCGGGCGGTGAACGTCATCCGCGTAGCGGGCTTCGTGCTCGTCGCGCTCTTCATCGTCGCCCTGCGCCTGCCCGAGTATCGGCATTCGCCCGTCATCGCGCGCCTCACCGACTTCCTCGGCGAACTGGCTACGGGCGGGGCGATGCGCGGAGTCGCGTGCGCCGGCCAGGGCCAGCCGCTCCCGTTCGCCACGCTGCTGGTCACCGGGTTGCTCGCGACCGGCGGCATGACCGCCCTGCTGGGACGAACCTTCCTGAGCGGCGCGCAGCAGGAGCAGAACGAAAAACGCGCGCGGCCGTCGCCGCGCCCCCACCGCTGGGTCGGCTCGCTCCCCCGCGTGCTCTACGCGAAGGAGCTGCGGGTGCTCGCACGCGAGCCGGTGGCGTTCGCCCAGCTCCTGCCCACGCTCGCGAACCTGCTGCCGCTCCTCCTCATGTTCCGCAACCTCGGCTGGGCCATGCTCGCCCCGCTTTCCTGCGCACTGGCCCAGGTGCTGGTGCTGGCCCTGACGCCGCTGGTCGCGGGGGGCGACGAGGCCTGGGACCTGCTCCGCGGCAGCCCGGTCCCCGAGCTCACCGCGCGCCGGGTGAAGCTCGCCGCCGCCCTCACCCCGCCCCTGGCGGTCAGCGCGCTCATGAATCTCGCCCTCGCCGCGCTCGGGCATCCGCTGCTTGCCCTCGTCGCGTTCGTCGCCGCCCTGCCCGGGGCCCTCAGCTGCGGCTGGCTGCTCGCCGCCAGGATCGCGCCCACCGCCAAAAGCGGCCTGGTCAAGGGCGCCAAGCATCAGGCCAACGTCGGCCAGACCTTCCTCGGTTTCGCCCTCATCGGGCTCGCCAGCGGCGGCCTCTGGGCGCTCGTCGCCGGCAAGCCGCTGCTGGGCGCCGGCCTCATCGGCGGCAACTGGCTGGCCGCATTGCTCATCTTCGGCTTCACCTCCCTGCGGGAGACGCCCGACTGGAAATTCGAGGCGCTGCGCTCGGCCGCGCCGGCGTCAAAATAGGTCGCCCTGCTGCAGCGCCCCGCGACGCCCGGGGTCGAGCGTGCTCGCCTGCAGCAGCCACGGCAGCGTCGCGCCCGCGAACTCCGGCCGCCGCAGCAGCGCGAGCAGCAGCAGCGCCCCCGCCAACGCGTCGTAGAGCGCCGCGTGGTAGCGGCGGCGGTGCGGCGGGCAGTGCGCGGCCGCGAGCGCGTCGAGCTCGGCCTGCCGGCCCGCCGCCGCGACGAGCCGCTCGAGCTTGGCCTCGGCGAGCTGCGGGAACGCCTGCGGATACAGCCGGCCGGTGTCGATCCACGGCCCCCACTCGTGTGCGTCCCGACCCGGCCGGGCGAAGTCCGGCGCGGTGCGCGGATACGGCCAGACGGACTTCAGGAGCGAGTTCTCCGCGTTGGCGAAATGCGCCGCCAGCGGCCCGCGCTCGCGCAGCGCGGCGAAAAATTCCCACTCGTGCGCGAAAGGCAGCTCGCCCTGCACCGACTCCGCGCGCAGGCCGTGCACCGCCGTGTCCTCGGCCGACACCCGGCCCGTGGCCGCGCAGGTGCGCGTGCGCGTGGCGGCGATCGTCCCGCCCTGCAGCGTCACGACGCCGAACTCGAGGATGCCCGACGTGCGGTTGCCCTCGAAGTCGATGAAGTGAATCGGCGTGTCGGCCCAAGTGCCCACGGAACACACGGAATACACGGAAGGAACCGAACCCCAGACTTTTTTCGCGGCGGACTTCATCCGACCGAGCCTGGGGGCCACGAAAACCCGCATTGCCCGCAAGCTCTGCCGCGTCTCGTGGGCGCTCCTCCGCATCGACGGCCGGATCCTGTGACGAAGTTCGGTGAGAATTTTCCGTGTCTTCCGTGTGTTCCGTGGGCCAATCTCCCCCCCGATGCACCTCGCCGCCGAACGCACCTTCCTCGTCGAGCTCGCCCGCGCCAGCGGCGACTTCATCCGGCCGCTCTTCGGCCGGCACGACGTCGCCGTCGAGCTGAAGGGCGACCTCACGCCCGTCACCGCCGCCGACCGGGGCGCGGAGGAGCTGCTGCGCCGGATGATCCGGGAGCGCTTCCCCGCCCACGGCATCCTCGGCGAGGAGTTCGGTCCGGAACGCACCGACGCGGAGTTCGTCTGGGTGCTCGATCCGGTCGACGGCACGAAGTCCTTCGTCACCGGCGTGCCGCTCTTCGGCACGCTCATCGCCCTCCTGCACCACGGCCAGCCCGTGCTCGGCTGCATCCACCAGCCCATTCTCAACCAGCTCGTGATCGGCGACGGCGAGACGACCACGCTCAACGGCACGCCCGTGCGCTGCCGCGACACGCGCGCGCTCGCCGACGCCACGCTGCTGACCTGCGACTGGGTCAACCCCGCGATCCACCAAGACGGTCCCGCCTTCGACCGCCTCTCGCGCACGGTGAAGCTCGCGCGCACCTGGGGCGACGCCTACGCCTATCTCCTGCTCGCCACCGGCTGGGCCGACGTCGTGGTCGACCCGATCATGAACCCCTGGGACATCGCCGCGCTCGTGCCCGTCATCCGCGGCGCCGGCGGCGTCATCACCGACTGGCAGGGCGGCGCGCCGTATCCCGCGACCTCGACGATCGCCGCGGCCACGCCCGCGCTGCACGCCGCGACCCTCGCCGCCCTGCGGCCTTGAGAAAGACGCCGCCGCGCGCCAGGCCTGCACTCCGGCCGCGGGGCGGTGCGGGAGCCGCCGCATTGCGTCCTCCGAAAGCCAAAACGGCGCCCCGCGGGGCACCGTGATTTTTTCGACTCGGTGCGCTCAGCGCTTCCGCTTCGCCGGCTTCCACTCCGCCGTGATGCGCGAGCTGAAGCCGCCGCGCGCCTTCCAGTTCGCGATGATCGTCAGGCTGCGCGGCCGGAGCGCGGCGCCGAGCTCGTCGCAGATCTTGTTCGTCGCCGCCTCGAAGAAGATGCCCTCGTTGCGGTAGGCGTGAAAATAGAGCTTCAGCGACTTCAGCTCGACGCACTTCTTGTCCGCCACGTAGCGCACGGTGATGTCGGCGAAGTCGGGATGACCGGTCATCGGGCACACCGAGGTGAACTCATGGTGCGTGTGCTCGATAAGGAAGTCGCGGTGCGGCGCGGGATTCGGGAAGGTCTCGAGGATTTTCGGATCGGCCATGCCGCGAAGCTGTAAGCATCCCGCCCCCGGCTTAAAGCCTAAAGCTGACCCGGGGCCTGAAACGCCGGCAGCGTCCCGGCCAGCACCTCGTCGATGCGCCGCAGCGCGGCCGCCTCGCCGTCGAGCGCGTGCGTCTGCATCAGCACGTAGGCCCAGCGGTGCGCCTGCAGGTGGCGCAGCCGGTCGAGCGAAGTGTAGAAGACGCGCTCCCAGTGCGAGGCCACGATCCGGTCCGCCCCCACGAACCAGTAGACGAGCAGCGCGGGCACCCGCACGACCTCGCCGCGCGGGCCCGTCACCTCGCGCTCGATCTGGAGCACCGTCGCGGGAAACCGCCTGCCGCCGACCACGAATTCGTGCGTGCTGCGCCCGCGGATGGTCCAGCCCTGGCCGACGAGGCAGATCTCCGGCCGGTGGATCGACGTGCGGTCGCGCCCGCTCAGCACGATGGACAGGAAGACCGATTGCCGGCGGTCGCGCAGCGAGACGTAGTTCTTCCGCGAATAGCCGGTGTCCGGCGGCAACACCTCGCGTTCCACCGCGCTCACCGGCGCGTTCTGCCCGACCCAGTCGATGCCGAGATGGTCGGGCAGCGCCACCGGGTTCACCCCGTCCGTCGCCAGGCGCACGCCTGTGCGCGGGCTGACCTGCACGCGATCGAGCGCTCGCGTCGCGAGCGCCACGCCCGCCGCAGCCAGCGCCACCGCCGCGGCGATCCGCCACGCCGCCGCCGAACCCAACCGGTTGCCGGCCGGATTCGCCTCGCGCGCCGCGGCGCCGCTTTCGGCGGCGTTCGCTCCTTCCTCCCCGCTGCAGCAGCGCGACGGTCAGCTGCACCAATCCCAGCACGATCACGAAAACCACCGGTCCGAACCACTCGTGCACGAACGCGCCGGCGCGCTGCCCCTGCCACTCGGCCGCGACGATGATCGCGAGGATGCGCACGACATTGCCGACGAAGGCGTAGGGCAGCGCCAGCAGCCCGATCAGGCCGCGCGCCCACCACGACCGGAAGCTGAGGTAGCCGAGCAGCAGCGACAGCGCGGACAGCGCCATCAGCGACCGGATGCCCGAGCAGGCCGCCGCGACGTCATAGGAATAGGCGCCGTCGGGCGAGAGCAGCTGCGTGCCGTTGCGGATCACGGCGCAGCCGCCGGCGCGCGCCACGTGATAGGCCACGTCGGTCACGCCCACGCGCAGGAAGAAGCCGACCGTGTCGAGCACGTTGAGCGGCAGCGCGAACAGCATGAACCCGAGCGGGAAAGCCGCCGCGCGCCGCCAGCGCGCGCCGCCGCCCAGGGCCAGCGCGCCCCAGGTGAACAGCAGCAGCGCCGCGATCGAGAGCCGCGCCTGCTGCATCGCATAGCCGAGCAGGTGCAGCGCCAGTCCGCCGAGCAGCGCCGCCAGCGGCGCGCCCCACGGCCGACGGGAAGCACCGGCCGCGTCGTCGGGGCCTTCCCCGCCCCGCCTTCCACCGCCGGCATTCCGGAGATTCCGCCAGAGCAGCCACGCGCTCACGCCGAGGATGAGCCAGCCGTGCTCGCTCTCCGCCCGCGGATCGAGCCACTGCGAACTCCACCACCAGAACAGCGACGTCGTGTCGATGTAGCCGCGCGTGCTGTTGCCGCAAAACTGGAAGACCGCCGCCCCCGCGAGCGCGCACGCCGCGGCCGCCAGCCACGACGGCGACAGGGCGGGGATTTTGCGGCTGGCTTGCTCACTCGGAGCCCGCATCATTCGCGCTCCCGCCCCGATTCCAAGCTGAAGATGAAGCTCCTCGTCCTCGCCCAGACTCCCCGCCGCTCCACGGCCAGAGCCTGATGGTCGAGACCGCGGTGCGGGGCCTGCCTGAGCACGGCATCGAGCTCTGCCACGTCAACCTGCGCCTCTCGCGCAGCCACGCCGACATCGGCGGCTGGCGGCCGGGCAAGCTGCTCGCGGTGCTCGACGCCTGCGGCCACGCCCTCGCCGCGCGCTTCACTGCGCGCTGCGACACGCTCTACTACGTGCCCGCGCCCGCCAAGCGCGGCGCGCTCTACCGCGACTGGCTCGTGCTGGCGCTCTGCCGCCCGTTCTTCCCGCGCCTCGTGCTCCACTTCCACAACGGCGGCCTGGGGGAATGGCTGCGCGCGGGGCTGACCGCGCCCGAGCGCGCCCTCACGCAGCGCCTGCTCGGCGGCGCCGATCTCGCCCTCGTGCTCACGCCCGCCCTGCGCGCGGACGCCGACGCCCTCGGCGCGCGCCGCGTCGCCGTCGTGCCCAACGGCCTCGCCGCTCCGGCGCCGGCGTCCGGCCCGGCCCGCGATCCCGGCCTCGTCCTCTTCCTCGGCCAGGTGTCCGCCGCCAAGGGCGCGCTCGACCTTCTCGCCGCCGTGCGCCGCCTGCGCGCAGACGGACGGGACGTGCGCGTCGTCTTCGCCGGCGCCGCGGACGCGGATGTCGCCGCCGCCCTCGCCGCCGCGCGCGCCGAGGATCCCGACTGCGGCGAACTCGCCGGCTTCGTCGGACCGGCGGCGAAGGCCGCGCTGCTGGCGCGCTGCGCCTGCCTCGCCCTGCCGACGCGCTACGCGCACGAGGCCCAGCCGCTGGTGCTGCTCGAGGCGTTCGCCGCCGACCGCCCGGTCGTCGCCACCCGCTGGCGCGGCATCGCGGACACGGTGCCGGATCCGGCGGCGCTGGTCGCCCCCGGGGACGTGACCGCGCTCGCCGCCGCCCTGCGGCGGACCCTCGACGCGCCACCGCCCACCGGGGAAATGCGCCGGTGGTTCGAGAGCCGCTTCACCCGCGAAAGGCACCTCGCCGCGCTGGCGGACGCCCTCCGCTCCGTCTAGCCGCGCAACAGGCGCGGGGCGAAGCGCGTGACGAACCCCAGTGGCAGGGCGTCGGCCCAGCGCCGGCGCGGCCGCGGCTGGCGGGCGACCGGCGGCAAGCC
The DNA here is from genome assembly GCF_047777955.1 of Oleiharenicola sp. Vm1. Taxonomy (GTDB): domain Bacteria; phylum Verrucomicrobiota; class Verrucomicrobiia; order Opitutales; family Opitutaceae; genus Didemnitutus. Next base: position 852,623 of record NZ_CP180537.1, on the reverse strand, counting down.
TGCGATCCGCGCCAGAAATTCCGCGGTCGCCGCGACGTGCTGCGCCGGCGCGTGCGCCTGGACGAGCGCACGCGCACGCGCGCTGAGCTGCTGCAGCTCCGGCGCCGGCCACGCGAAAACCTCTGCGACGGCCGCCGCCGCCGCCACGACGTCGCCGGCGGGATAGTGGCAGCGCGCGTCGACCCGCGGCGCGTGGATGTCGCCCCAGCTGCCGCCGTGCGCGGGGTAGAACGGAATGGCGCCTGCCGACATCGCCTCCAGAAGCGCGATGGGCCCGGCTTCGTGATCGCTGAAATACACCGCGCCGTGCCATCCGCCCAGCACGCGGATCATCGCCTCCCGCGGCAGCCAGCCGTGGAATTTCACGCGCCCGCCCAACCGCCGCCGCAAAGTCGCGCCGTAGGAACCCTCGCCGAGCACCTCGAAGCGGCACTCCACGCCCCGGCGCGCCAGCGCGTCCAGGAACGGCTCCAGGCGATCGAGCCGCTTCTGCGCGCGCTCGAGCCGGCCGGCGTAGCCGAGGACGAGCGGGCGCGCGCCGAAATCGCGCGCGGGCGCCGGCAGCTGCTCCACCGGGATGCCGATCATCGCCCGGCGCGCGTCCTCCAGTTCCGGAAAGCCCGTGCGGCAGAACGCGTCGAGCGACGGCACGATGCCGGCCACGCCGTCGACGCACCCGCGAAACGCCGGCAGGTCCGGCGCGTGGTAGGCGGGGTCGGCGTGCAGGAACACGACCCGGCGCGCCGCCCGCTCAAGCGGCGCCAGCAGCGGAAAGCCCCAGCCGTTGTGCCAGACGACGACCTGGCCGGCGTGCGGCGCCAGCGCGGTGGCGAAGCGCCGGCGCATCGTCCCGAGCGTCGTGTGCCAGCGGAGGTCGAGGTTCGCATAGCCGGCGCGCGTGGCCGGGTGGCGGTCGAAGAGCGCGACGAACGACTGCCGGCCCGGCAGCCCGGCGTAGAGCGCCAGCAGCGTCTCGATGCCGCCCCGCGCCTGCACGCGCGGCGCGACGTGCACGACCGACAGGCCGTCGCTCATCGGCGCGCCTCCGTGGATCGCGGCGGGGACGGGCGGAAGGCGGAAGGGCACGGGAAGGGCGGGCGCACGGCGGAGCTTGGACTGGATTTCATCGCGCGGAGCAAGCTTGGCCCGGCCCGGATTTGCCTGCAATGCTCCGGCGCCGTGGAATTCACCCGCCGCGACTTTCGCGCCCACCTGCTGCCCATCCTGCTCGGCCAATGCGCCGGGCTGGGCCTGGGCGTGCTCGGCGTGCGCCTGGCTTCGCATTGGGTGGCGCCGGCCGACTACGGCGTCTACGGTCTCTTCGTCAGCCTGACGCCGCTCGGGCTGGGCGTCGTGCAGGCCGGGCTGCTGAAGTTTGTCTCGCGCCACTGGCCGGAGGAACGCGCGCGGCTGCGGCGGGGCGTGCTGCGCTCCTTCTGGCGGAAAACGCCGTGGCTGCTCGGCGCGGCGGCGCTCGTGGCGTGCTTCGTGCCGGCGCCCTGGCCGCTCGCGTTCCCGGCGCTGGCGGTGGCGGCCACGGCCCTCGCGCTGCAGGCGCTGGTGCAGACCGCGCTGCAGGCGGAGCGCGAGAACTGGCGCGACTTCGGCGCCGGCCTCGTCGCGTCGTCGCTGCGCACGCTGCTGCCGCTGGCGCTCTACGCCGGCGTGGCGGCGCAGCTGGGGAGCCTGCTGGGCGGGTTCGCGCTGCACGCGGTGCTCGCGGCCGCGGCGGCCTGGCTGATCGGCGGCTGGACGCACACGGCCGCGGGCGATTCCGCCGATCCCGCGGGCCGCGCCACCTACGAGGGGCCGCGCTTCGTCGTGCTGGCCCTGGCCGGGTGGATCATGGGCGCGAGCGGCCGCTCGATCGTCCTGGGTTTCTTCGGCGCCGAGGAGGCCGGCTACTTCACCCTCGCCAGCAACGTCGCGCTCGTCGTCGTGTCGGTCCTCTTCGCGCTGGTGCAGCAATTCGTGCAGCCGCGGCTGTTTGTCGCCGCCGGCTCCGGCGCCGCCGACGCGCCGCGGCTGGCGCGGATCACGGACGCAACCGGGCTGGCCTTCCTGCTGGCGGGCGTCGCGGGGCTGCTCGCGCTCGCCGCGCTGCTGCCGCACCTCGTGGGCTCGCTGGTCGGCCCGTCCTACGCGGCCGCGACGCACTGGGTGCTGCCGGCCGGCTGCTATCACCTCGCCATCCTCGGCTCGACCTTCCCGCACCTGCTGCTGCTGGCGGCCCGCCGGGAACGCGCGTGCGGCCCCCGAGCTCGCGTCCGCGCTCGTCCTGCTCGCCGGCGCGATCGGCACCGCCGCGTGGGGCGCGGAGCCGTTCCGCTGGTTCGCGCTCTTCAGCCCGGTGATCCCGTGGCTGACCGCGCGTCCGCTGGCGCGGCGGGCGCTGAACCGGGAGGTGGCGGCGTGAGCTCCGGGGGCAGACTCCGCGTGCTGCACGCGATCACGCACCTCGGGCTCGGCGGGGCCGAGGTGGTCGCGCTCACGCTCCTGCGCGAGCTGCAGGCCGAGTGCGACTTCGCCGTCTTCACCGTGCACGGGCAGAGCGGCGACGAGGTGGGCCGCGCGATGGAGCGGGAGCTGGCGCAGCGGTCGATTCCGTGGTTTCGCGGCACGCGGGTGCCGAACAAATTCGGCGGCCCGGTGACCGGCGGCTGGGCGCTGCACCGTGCGCTGCGGGATTTTCGGCCCGACATCGTCCACTGCCACGCCGAGCCGGCGGAGGCGTGCGCGGCGGTGGCCGCGCTGCTGGCGCGGCCGATGCCTCCGCTCGTGCGCACCGTGCACAACAGCATGTATTGGCGCTTCTGGCCGCGCGTGGGGCGCTGGTGCGACCGGCGCCTGCGCGCGGCGCGGATCGCGTGCGTCTCGGCCGCGGCGCAGGAGGAATTCCTGCGCTACCGCGCCGCGAGCGGCGCCGGCGCGCCGCCCGACGACCCCGAGGTCATCTACAACGGCGTCGACGTCCCGCGGCATCCGCCCCGGGCGCGCCCGCTGCATCCGGGGCGCGTGCGCGTGCTGTTCGCCGGCCGCTTCGAGCCGGAGAAGGGGCCCGACCTGCTCTGCCGCGCGCTGCCGGCGGTGGAGTTGCCGCCGGGAACCGAGGGCGAGCTCGTGCTGGTCGGCCGCGGCCGGCTAGCGCCGCAGGTCGCGCAGCTGGCCGCCGCGCCCCCGCGCGGCTGGCGCGTCCTCGTGCAGCCGCCGACGGCGGACCTGCCGCGGCTGATGGAATCCTTCGACGTGCTGGTCGCACCCTCGCGCTGCGAGGGCCTCGGGCTGGTGGCGATCGAGGCGGTCTGCGTCGGCCTGCCGGTCGTGGCGGCCGACGCCCAGGGCCTGCGCGAGACGCTGCCGCCCGATCACCCGTGGCGGGCGCGGGTGGACGACGCGGCGGACCTCGCCGCGCAGCTCTCCGCGGCGCTCCGGCAGGCGGATCGATGGGCGGAGGCCGGCGCGCGCGCCCAGGCGTTCGCGGCGGAGCGCTTCAGCCCGGAGCGGATGGCGCGCGCCTACGCGGCGCTCTACCGCCGAACGGCCCACCCTCCTGAGCGCGCGGCGCGGCTCGGGAGTTGCATGCGCGCGGCGCAGGCGTTGGTCTGGCCCCATGTCTCCCTCGCTGCGCAACGCCCTGATCGCGATCGGCGCCGCGCTCATCGCCTGCTGGGCGGGCTGGGAGATCGCCGAGGGCAGCTACGTGCTGCCGCTGCTGCTCGCCCTGGTCTGCGTCGTCGCCGTGTCCTCGCGCCTGACCGGCGTGGGCGCGAACGTGGCGTTTCTCGGCGTCCTGCTGGTCGGCTACCTCGTCGGCAACCGCGGCTTCGCCCAGCTGATGCCGGCGCCCGGCCTCCCGCTCCTGCCCGCGGAGCTCTGCCTGCTCGTCACGGTGCCCTGGATGATCGCGCAGGCGGCGCTGGCGCGGGAGCTGCCCATGCGGCGCGATGCGCTGAACTGGGCGGTGCTGGCCTGGATGGTCGTGGGCAGCGCGCGGGTGATGTTCGACGTGCGCGGCTACGGCCTGCTGGCGCTGCGCGACTTCGCCACGGTCTACTACGCGGCGTTCTTCTTCGTCGCGCAGCACCTCGCCCGCGATCCGGCGGCGCGGCGCCACCTGCTGCACGCGATCATGATCGGCACGATCGCGATCCTGCCGGTGTTCCTGCTGTCGGAGGCGTTCCCCGCCTTCTTCCTCGAGCGCCTGCGCGTGCTCGGCGTGCCGCTGATCTACTACAAGGGCGACCTGGTCTACACGTTCATGATGGTGGGCGCGGTGCTGATCTTCCAGTGGGCGGACGGCGCCGCGCGCACGGCGGGCAAGGTGTTTTCCGTCGTGCTCTTCCTGGTGGTCGCGAGCTCGGACAGCCGCGCCTCGCTGCTGGGCGGGCTGGTCGCGATGGCGCTGCTGGCGGCCAGCCGGCGGCCCCGTTTCGCCGTGCTCCAGGGCGGCGCGATGGCGGCGGCGTTCGTAGCGCTGGTGTTCGTGGCCCAGCTGACGGAGAATTCTTGGGCCGAGCGCAAGCGCGACGCGGTGATCGACCGCCTCGTATCGGTCGTGGACGTCTCCGGCGTCGCCGTCTATCGCGACGCCGAGAACGCGTTCAAGGCCGGCAACAACCAGTTCCGCCTCGTCTGGTGGCGGAACGTCGCGCGGGAGACCTGGGCCGGCAACCCGCTGCTCGGGCTCGGCTTCGGCTACGACCTGGCGAGGAATTTCGTGCGCGAGTATTCGCCGGATGCGCTGGACGACTTCACGGCGCGGAGCCCGCACAGCATCCTCATGACGGCGTTCGGGCGCATGGGCGCGCTCGGGCTGCTGTCGCTCCTCTTCGTCGCCGGTGCGCTGCTGCAGGTCACGCGGCGCCGGCTGCGGACGGCGACGGCGCCGCTCGAGTGGGGCGTCGCGGTGGCGCCGTGGGTCATCCTGACCAGCGCCTGCTTCGGCGTGGTGCTGGAGGGACCGATGGGGGCGGTGCCGTTCTGGGTGCTGCTCGGGCTGATCAACGCCGAGGCGCCCGACGAGGCGGCGGCGTGATTTCCGCGACTGCGCCATTGCGCGCGCGCGGCGGCCGCGTTTAATCGCGGGTCTTCCCTGTGAGAATCGCCCGCGGCATCGATCTGGCGCAGTTTTTCAAGCTCACGACGCGTGAGCGGTCGGATTGGATCAATCCGACGTGCATGGGCGTGCTCTCGACCTTCGGGGTGTTCTTCATCTACAGCGCGCAGGCGGCCACGAACGGCGACCAGTGGATCAAGCAGCTGTTCTACCTCGGGCTTGGTGTCGTGGTCTACGCGGCGACGGCGCTGCTCGATTACCGGCTGTGGCTGAAATACGCGCACTGGGTCTACCTGGCGGCGCTGGTCAGCCTGGTGCTGGTGCTGGTGCCATTCATCGGCACGACGCACGGTATGGGCGCGCGGCGCTGGATCGAGTTGCCGGGGCTGGGCGCGTTCCAGCCCTCGGAGGTGGGCAAGATCGCCGTGCTCCTGGCCACGGCCTCGATCCTCACGGGCAACCGCCTCGGCACGGTGCGCGACTCGCTGCAGGTGCTGATCAAGTTAGCCCTTGCGGTGGGTATACCCATGTTGTTCATAGTGGCCGAACCCGACCTCGGTAGCGCTCTTGCGATCGCGCCCATGGTCTTCGCCATGCTTTTCGTCTCCAACCTCTCGCTGCGTTTCTTTGCCGGGGCGTTGGGCGTGTTCGTGTTGCTCGTCGGCATCGTCGCGCTCGACGTGGCCAGCTATGCGAAGTTCATGGACGAGAACGATCTCGACTACACGCGCGACCGCGGCGCCTACGAGGCCCACGCCTGGCTGCCGCTGAAGGATTACCAGCGCAACCGCGTGCTGGCGTTCTGGAATCCCGACAAGGTCGAGCGCACCGGCATCGGCTGGAACCAGATCCAGTCCCGCATCTCGGTCGGCTCCGGCGGGCTCGTGGGCAAGGGCTGGACCGAGGGCACGCAGGCCAAGCTCGGCTACCTGCCGCGCGCGGTCGCGCACAACGATTTCATCTTCTCCGTCATCGCGGAGGAGAAAGGTTTCCTGGGAAGCATTGCCGTCATCGGCTTGTTCGGAGTGATGTTGTGGAACGGGGTCCGCATTGCCGGCCTCGCCCGCGACCGCTTCGGGATGCTGCTCGTCATCGGCGTTACCGCGCTGCTGTCCGTGCACATCTTCGTGAACATCGCCATGACCGTCGGCCTCGTGCCGGTGAAAGGCATCCCGCTTCCCTTCATCAGCTACGGCGGCACCTTTGTGCTCAGCTGCTGCTTGCTGCAAGGACTGGTCCAAAGCGTCTATCGTTTCCGGAGGGACTTCTAATGGTCGCCTCCCCCGATATTGACCGCTTTGCCGGAATCTCCTGCGCGCAGCCGTCCCCCACCGAGGCGTCCGCCGACGTCAACACCCCCCAACGGCACACGCCACACCATGAACGATCAACCCGCCCAATCTGGCGCCCCGGAGTCTGCCCGGGACGCCGCCGCTCGCCATGAAGAGGAGCTCCAGCAGCCTCCGCCTCTGAAAAACAGCGAACCGGTCACGTCCGCCCAACTTAACGCCGAAGCCAAGGAACGCTCCACGCAGCGCCCGCTCCTCCAAAAGATCCTCAGCATCTTCCAAAAGGAAAAGAGCACCTTTCGCGAACTGGTCATCAACTCCGAGCCCCTCGAGAAGCGCGTCGCGCTCCTCGTGAACGGCGTCCTCGATCGCTTCGAGATCGAGCGCGAGTCCGACAACCGCATGGTCGGCGGCATCTACAAGGGCCGCATCAAGAACCTCGATCCGGGCCTCAAGGCCGCCTTCGTCGACATCGGTTACTCCAAGAACGCGTTCCTCCACTACTGGGACATGCTCCCGGCCGCCGCCGACTCCTCCGTCGAGGTCGTGCGCGTGAACAAGAAGAAGAACGCCGAGCCGCGCAAGGCCGAGCCGACGGTCAAGGACATCCCCAACCTCTATCCCCCGGGCAGCGAGATCGTCATCCAGGTCACCAAGGGCCCCATCGGCACCAAGGGCCCGCGCACGACGACCAACCTCTCCATCCCCGGCCGCTACCTCATCCTCACGCCGTTCTCCGACGGCTGCGGCATCTCGCGCAAGATCGAGGATCCGCAGGAGCGCAAGCGCCTCAAGACGCTCATCAACGAGCTTACGATCCCGGAAGGCATGGGCGTCATCGTCCGCACCGCCGGCGAGGGCAAGAAAGCCCGTTACTTCGTCCGCGACCTCCACCTGCTCCTCAAGAAGTGGGAGGAGATCCAGCGCAAGATGGAGAACGACCGCGCGCCGGCCTGCCTCTACCAGGAGCCCGACATCGTCGAGCGCACCGTCCGCGACTTCCTCACCGAGGACATCGACCGCGTGCTCATCGACAACGAGGCGGACTTCAAGCGCACCCAGGACCTCGTCTCGCTCATCTCGTCGCGCTCCCGCGGCAAGATCGCCTACTACAAGGACAGCATCCCGGTCTTCGAGCGCTACAACATCGAGCGCCAGATCGAGCAGACCTTCCAGCGCCGCGTCACGCTGCCCTCCGGCGGCGAGATCGTGATCGACGAGACCGAGGCGCTCATCGCCATCGACGTCAACACCGGCTCCCACAAGTCGAAGCACGGCGACGAGAAGAACACGATCTTCCAGGTGAACATGGAAGCCGCCACCGAGATGGCGCGCCAGATCCGGCTCCGCAACATCGGCGGCCTGATCATCATGGACTTCATCGACATGAAGGAACGGCGCCACCGCCAGTCCGTCTACGACCGCATGGTCGAGCTCATGTCGGAGGACAAGGCCAAGACCCACATCCTGCCCATCTCGCAGCTCGGCATCATGCAGATGACGCGCCAGCGCCAGCAGGAGTCGCTCTCGGCCAACATCTACACCGGCTGCCCCTACTGCCACGGCCGCGGCATCGTGAAGAGCGCGACGACCATGTCGGTCGAGCTCCAGCGCCGCCTCTCGTCCGTCGCGCGCCGCCTGCAAAACCGCAAGGACAGCAAGGAATACTCGCTGCGCGTGCACGTGCACCCGTCGATCCTCGAGCGCCTCCGCGCCGAGGACGCCGACCTGCTCGTGCGCATGGAGAAGCTCTTCGGCGTCAAGCTGGCCTTCCGCGCCGACCCGAACTACCACGTCGAAAACTTCAAGATCATCAACGCGCTCACGAACGAGGAATACCGGTGACGGTGGTCCGAGGGATTGATTCCGTTTCCCCGGATCAATTCCGTTTTTGAGAGGTTGTAATTCTGTTTCCGACCCGGCCCTTCCCAGGGCCGGGTCTTCTATTTAGTTGCCCAAGAGCCTCAGCGCTCATGCCGGGCGCGCAGTCACCGGATCGTCCACGGTGCGGCGGAGGCGGTTCTCGGCGGCGAGCAGCGACGGCGGCACCATACCCTGCTTCGCCTCGGCTTCGCCAACTTCAATGAAAGTCAGGTCTCCGAACCCCAGAAACTCGAGCACGGCACCGAGATGGGAGCGAAGAAAATTGACTGAAGCCAGCGACCCGTCCCGCAGAAATGCGGGATTCCCGGCGGCCACGACGACAAAAACGGGCTTGGGCCGGAGCAGGGGAAGATAGCGCTCTCCCCCGGGTCCGACCTCGATCCGGAACGTCCGACCGACGCGAATGATTTGTTCGAGCCAGAGCTTGAGGACCGCAGGCATGCCGAAGTTGTAGAGTGGCGTGCCGATGATGACGGCATCGGCGGAATCGAGCTCGTCGATCAATCGCTCGCTTTCCGCGAGACTGGGATGCCGCTCGGAGCCGGGGACGCGGCTGTAGGCGGCGGCGATCCAGTCCTGGTTGATCGCGGTGGGCGGAGCCTGGCCGATGTCGCGGGTGACGATCTCACCGGCGGGTCGAGCGGCCAGCCAGGCCTGGGCCAGGCGCATGGTGAGCTGGCGGGTGATGGAGCGATCGCGACGGGCGCTGGCGTTGAGAACAAGAAGACGGGATTTCATGGGCCGGCATCCTAGCCCAACTCCACGTCCGTTGCTTCGTCGCAAGAATGTGAGTCGCTCACATTCCGGTGACCGGCCTCCCGTGGCCAGTTACCGCGCCGCCTTGCGCCGCAAGTATTCCTGCCCCCAAATCTCCAGCTGCTTCATCAGGTCGGAGAGAGTGTGCCCTAAAGGCGTCAGCGCGTAATCGACGCGGACCGGGATCTCCGCGTGGACGGTGCGCGACACGACGCCGTCGGCCTCGAGCTGGCGGAGCTGCACCGTCAGGGCCTGCGCGGTCACACCCGGAAGGCGGGACTGGAGGGTGCCGAAGCGGGCGGTGCCATCGGCGAGGACATAGAGAATGGACGGCTTCCAGCGCCCGCGGATCACGTCGAGCGCAGCGCGAGTGGGGCAGAGGTCCTGAAGCGGGTCGACAGGCTGGGCGTAGCGGTCGGGAATTTTCACGGGAAACAGGCTCGAACTCCTAGTCGGAAACCCGCGAGCGTCCAATGAAGAAGCGTCTCGCTGCGGTCAGGCCAAGACGGTCGCACAAGGCGCCGCACTGAGGAAGGGCTGCGCCGTGACGGCATGTCCCAGCGTTCGTGCAGACAACCTGCCCCTGTAGCTTCCATCGCAATCGTCGCCGTCATCCTCACTCGCGGTCGGGAAATGTCGCGCAAGGTCATGGTCCGCGGGATTGATTCCGTTTTGACCGGTTTTGATTCTGTTTCCCACCCGACCCCTCCGCAGGCCGGGTCTCTCGTTTCCCGGGTCCGCGCAGCGACCCAACGCCTCCCGTCTCCGTCACCTCCCGGCAGACCTGCGCTTGCACCCAAGACGATCGTAGATAAATCACCCGGCGAATCCGGTCACCCTCCACGCCCGCTTCCGGCCCCGGGAGCCTCCTGACTTCCGTTGCCGAGCCCGCCCGCGGAGACGATCCGGTCCGGTCCCTCCACGCCGCGTCCATTCCCCGACCCCATGCCCTACCGTCCGTTCGCCGATCGTCGCGGCGCCAGCCGCGCCGTTCTTCTGGTCGCCACCGCCCTGCTCGTCGTCACCTTCGGCGTGGCGGCTTGGTTCTGGGGCGACATTCCCCACCGCTACCAGGCCGCGCAGGAAGTCCGCGCCGGCCGCGTCGCGCTGCTCGGCTCCGATCTGCCGACGGCCTTGGCGCACTTCCGGGCGGCCGCCCTGCTGCGGCCGGACGACGGGGACATCGTCCAACAATACGACCAAACGCAGGGGCGCTGGGTGCAGATGGTCGAGGGCAAGCTGGCCAAGCTCGAAGGCATCGCCGCGTATCGGGCGCTGCATGAGCTGCCGCCGACCGAGGAACTGCTCGTCGAGCCGCATCGCAGCCGGCTGCACGAGCGGGCCGCCGCCATCGAGGAGGATGCGCGGAAAGCGGTGGCGCAACAGCTGGCCGAGGCGACCGCGGCCACGGAGGCCGCCGAATTCGACCGCGCCTACGCCATCCTGAAACCCCTGGCGCCGGTGCAGGCGCTGATTCCTGACCTGGCCGCGCGCATCCAAGCGGTTCAGGAGGCGCAGATCGCACACGTCGTCGCGCAGGCGGAGCAGGACATGGACGGGAAACGCTTCCAGGAGGCGCGCGCGGCCCTGCAGACCATCGCGGCCATCGCCGGCGACAACCCATCCTATCGCGAGCTCGGTCCGGCCATCGACGCCGCGGAAGTGCGCGCCGCCCTGGAAAGCGTCCAGCAAGCGCTCCAGAAAGCCGACCTCGCGACCGCCCACGACCAACTCGAACGCGCCGAGAAGGTGAAGGCGCTGCCGGAGCAGGTCGCGGCGGCGCGGGAGAATTTCCTCCGCACGGCCCGCGACCAGCTGGCCGTCGAACTCGCGCGCGCCATCGTCGCCGGACAAAGCGAACCGATCACGGCCCTGATGGAAAAAGGCAAGACCTACGCCGGCTGGCGGCCGGTGCCGGCCGAGGCCCTGCTCAAGCCCGCCGACCTCGCTTCCTTCCTGCAAGCCCTCGAGTCGTTCGACCTCGGCACCAAGAGCCAGCAATCCTACGTCAACCGGCTGGACGTCCCGCTGGTGACCCTCTGCCGGACCAAGTTCCGCGACGCCGAGGTATCGGCGTTCCTGCGCGAGGGCTTCACGCGCTGGAGCCGGGTCGCCCAGGAAAACCGGCTGCCGGGCCTCGCCCTGCTCCTCGACGAGCAGGCGGGCAAATACGGCGCCACGTCCGACCACGAGTGGCGCAAAGCCGCCACCCAGGCGGCCATCGCCTCGACCTTCGTCACGATCGCCGTTGCGCCCCCGGACAAAAATGCCACCTCCCCCGCCGGACTGAACGAACCGGCCACGAACGCACTCCGCCAGGCGCTCCAAAGCAAGCTGGGCGCCTGGCCCAAGCTGGTCGACTACGATCCGAAACACCTCGCCACCGTCGTCTTCGTCGGGACCTACGACGGCTTCACCGCGGATCGCGCGGTCGACGAAGTCGTCACCAAATCCGTCCGTTATCAGAGCGGCACGCGCCAGGTGCGCAACGCCGAGGCCGAGGATCTCCATCTGCAATACACCGATCTGCTCGAGCGCCGCAACGCGGTCGTGGACTCCATCAACGACAAGCAGCGCACCCTCGACGAGCTGCAAAGAAACCAGAACGACGCCTACTCCCGCTCGCGCGCGGGCGATCTCGCCATCGACATCGCCTCCTCGAAGGCCCTGGTCAGCCAATGGGACCGCCGGCTGGACAGCCTCCGCGCGCAGGGCCGCTCCATGCCGCGCTATCTCACCGAGCCGGTCTACGCGGACGAAAAATACCAGATCAGGAAGCTCGTCTACACCTGCGGGCTGCACTGGAAGATCGACGCCCTGCTGCACGGCCAAACCGTGTCCGTGGCCCAGCGCACGGCCGAAACCACGTTCCGCACCGAGGAGGTCGTGGGCAACGCCAGCCACGGCGTCCCGGTCCGCAACGAGGACCCCGTGCCCGAGGAAAAACTGACGCGCCAGCTCGTGAAGCCGCTGGTGGCCAAAGCCAGCAACGTCGACGACCTGATCAGCGCCCTGCCCGATTTGACGCTGCAGTCCTTCCTCAATTTTCATAAGGCCAAGCAGACGTCGGACTACAAGATCGCGGACCAATGTGTCGCGCTCGTCTACGCCTGGGAGGCCGCCGGACAGAAAACCAGTTTCAAGGCCCACGCCTTCCAATACGCGCGCCAGCTGCTCAACCTGGCGGATTGAACGCGCCGCGCGCAGCGCCTCTGCTTCGCCGCCCCGGACCGCGTCACCGCAGCGCCACCACCAGCCGGAGAAAAACCATCTGTCCCGCCGCCGCCTGGTAGTGCGCCTGCCAGGATTGCGCGAGGTCGTTGGCCAGGATCGGCTCCTGCGTCACGCCCGCGCTCGACCAATTCACACCGTCGGTCGAGGCCTCGACGCGATAGGTGACATCGTCCGTGTCGCTCGGCCGGCGATACCAGAGGAACCAATGCTCATCGAGCTGACCGCCCTCCGGTAGCGCCTCTGGCGTGGCGGCGACATGGGGGTCGAGCCCGAGCGCGTATTTTTCCAGATTCGTCAGGCCGTCGCCCGTGCCCACCGCCTCCGGCGCGCTCACGCGCGCGTCGGCGAGCTCGTCCGTCGAGAAAACCTCCGCGGCCCACGCCGCATAGCCGTGCCGCGGCTCCGGCGGCGATAGACGCGCACGGGGCGCCGTCGATGCCGCCGCCCCGTGCAGGTTTTCCGCCACGGCTCCGGCCGGAGCGGCGCGGAACTCGCGCAAGCGCATCGCCAAGTCGTCTCCTGCGCGCCCGGGCAAGGGCGCGAGCGCCAGCAGCGCCCCGACCGCGGCGGGTCGGCCCCAAACGCTCCGTCGGCGCGCCAGGCGGATCATGGCGGCATTTCAGCGCTTCCCGCGCGCGCCGCAAGCCTGCGCCGCCGCGGTTTGACGGTCCGCGCGGCGCGCGCTCGCGTCCGCGGCGTTTTTGCCCGACCTCCTGCCGCAGGAAAACCCTGTCGCGAATGCCCAGATCGTCCGGATCGCGGCGCTGCCGCCCACGCTCCGGCGCCGCCATCCGCGCCCTCGGGCAATCCGTGGCCTCCCGGCCCTCGCTGACCCAACGCGCCTTCCCTCGCCACCCCGCCATGCCCTCCCTGCTTCGCCTTCCCGTCCTGCTCGCCGTCCTGCTCCTCGTCGCCCGCGCCGCGCCGATCGTCGAGCGCCTCGATCGCGGTGTCGTGGCGGTGCCCGAGGCGGACGGCAAGGTCTTCGTCAGCTGGCGCGTGCTCGCGTCCGATCCCGACGACGTCGCGTTCAACGTCTACCGCACCGTCGACGCGACGACCGCGAAGCTCAACGCCGCCCCGCTCGCCGGCCCGACGTGGCTCGTCGACGCCGACGCGCCGCTCGCGCACGCGACGACCTACACCGTCCGCGCCGTCGTCGCCGGACACGAGATCGCCGATCCCGCGACCGATCGCGGCTGCACCCTGCCCGCCGGGGCGCCGCGCGTGCCTTACCACGCGATCAAGCTCCAGACCCCCGCCGGCTACACGCCGAACGACGCCTCCGTCGGCGACCTCGACGGCGACGGCCGCTACGAGATCATCCTCCACCAAGCCGGCCGCGCTCGCGACAACTCCCAAGCCGGCCCGACCGACACGCCGATTTTCCAGGCCTACACGCTCGACGGAAAACTCCTCTGGACGATCAACCTCGGCAAAAACATCCGCGAGGGCGCGCACTACACCCAGTTTCTCGTCTACGACTTCGACGGCGACGGCCGCGCCGAGTTCGTCTGCAAGACCGCCGACGGCACCGTCGACGGCACGGGCAAGACCATCGGTGACGCGAACGCCGACTGGCGCGAGCCCGCCGGCGGCACCGCGCCGACCACCGATCACACCGGCGCCAGCGCCACGTCCGCCGGTCTCGTCGCCCGCCTCGAAGGCCGCATCCTGCGCGGCCCGGAATACCTCACCGTCTTCGACGGCCGCACCGGCGCCGCGCTCGCCACCGCGCCCTACGTGCCGCACCGGCATCCCGAGACCGACAATCCCACGCCCGAACAGCTGAAAGCCGTCTGGGGCGACGCCTACGGCAACCGCTCCGATCGTTTTCTCGCCTGTGTCGCCTACCTCGACGGCACGCATCCGAGCCTCGTCATGTGCCGCGGCTACTACACGCGCACCGTGCTCGCCGCGTGGGACTGGCGCGACGGCAAGCTGAGCCGGCGCTGGGTGTTCGACTCCGACGACGGCACGCCCGGCAACGAAAAGTTCCGCGGCCAGGGCAACCACAACCTCTCCGTCGCCGACGTCGACGGCGACGGGCGCGACGAGATCATCTACGGCGCGTGTGTGATCGACGACAACGGCCAAGGGCTCTACTCGACCGGCTGGGGCCACGGCGACGCGATCCACGTCGGCGACCTCGACCCGGCCAACCCCGGCCTCGAGGTCATGAGCATCCAGGAACGCTTCGACGCGCAGGGCATCAACGTCCGCGACGCCCGCACCGGCCGCCCGATCCTCACCGTGCCCTCCGTGAAGGCGGCGACCGAGGGCGGCGACAAGGGCGAAGGCCCCGGCCGCGGCAACGCCTTCAACATCGACCCGCGCTTCCCCGGCGCCGAGGTCTGGGCCGCCGGCGCCGGCATGGACGGGCTCTACACGCTGCGCGGCGAGAAATTCCTCGCCCACCGCCCGCGCGGCTTCCCGTGCAACTTCGGCATTCTCTGGGACGGCGACCTGCTGCACGAGCTGCTCGACGGCAACCGCATCGTGAAATGGAACTGGCACACCAACTCCCTCGACCCGCTGCTCGTCGCCGCGGAGTGCGTCTCCAACAACGGCACGAAATCCACGCCCGCGCTCAGCGTCGACCTCTGGGGCGACTGGCGCGAGGAGGTCATCTGGCGCACGCGCGACAACCAGGAGCTGCGCATCTACACCTCCACGATTCCGACGAAGCATCGCCTCCTCACGCTGATGCACGACCCGCAATACCGCCTCAGCATCGCCTGGCAGAACGTCGCCTACAACCAGCCGCCCCACCCCGGCTTCTACCTCGACGAGTCCGCCCCGCTCCCGCCGAAGCCGCGCGTGCAGTTCCGACCGCTCAAGTGACGCCCGGCCGGCCCGCGGCCCGCCGCCGTTGGCGCCACGCCACCACCCCCACGCGACCAAGGCGTAGCCGACCGCCGCCAGGTGCGCGCTGGTGGCCACCTTCACGCCGGGATCGTCGAACGCGATGAAGCCGCCGCCGTGGCCGCCCTTCCAGATCTCGTAGCCCAGCTCGACGACATAGATGACGGCGATCGCCGGCCAGAACCAGTCGCGCAGGTCGCCCTTCCAGCCGCGCGCCGCGAGCAGGAGCAGCAGGCCGAGGTTCACCGCGCTGAGCCCGGCGTAGCGCGCCATCGTCGGATCGAGCCAATACAGCACCGCGCAGATCACCGGCGGCATCGCCAGCAGGCCGATCGCGCTGTCGCGGGGAAACTCGCGGCCGAGCGTCCAGCCGATGATCAGCAGCAACCCGCCGTCGGCGAGGAAGTGCGGCCAGCCGAAGTGGACGATCTGCGCGGTCCAGATCCGCCACCACTCGCCGTGCGCCAGCGCCGTGCGGTCGTAAATGAGCGCCTCCCGCCAGGCCGGCACCAGCTGCACGGCGAGGGCGCAAGAAAAGCCGCCGGGTAGAACCACGGCGGCGTCCCGAAGCGGGAGAGTTTCGGCAGCGCCATGCCGCCGTTATTGGCGGCGCTGGCGCCAGCGTGCAAGCGCGGCGAGGGCGAGCGCGGCGACGAACCAGTGGCTCGGCGCCCCGCCGCCGCCCCCACCACCGCCGCCGGTTGACGGCGTCGAGACGGCGTTCACGGTGAGCGCGGCGGTGCTGCTCGTGACCGAGCCGACGCTGTTCGCGACCGTGACGGTGTAGTTGCCGGAATCCGAGGTCTGCACGCCGGTCAGACTGAGCGTGGTGCCCGTGGCGCCGGCGATCGCACTGCCGTTCTTGTTCCACTGGTAGGTGGGGTTGGGCTTGCCGGTCGCGACGACGCTGAACACGACGTTCGCGCCGACCGTGACGGACTGGCTGAGCGGCTGCGTCGTGATCGTGGGCGCGGAATCCGGGATGATCGGCGCGAACGTGAAGGTGAGGTTCACGTTGCTGCCCCACTCGCCGTCCCAGCCGTCGACCGCGAAGTAGTAGGTGGTGCCTTGCGTGACCGACAGCGTGATGATGCTGGTGCGATTGCGGGTCTGCGAGGAGCTCTGGGACGCGGGTTCGACGTCGTCGTTCGAGGCGACCAGCGTGAGCGCGTTCACGGCCGTGCCGGTGTAGGCGGCGAGGAGCGTGTCGAAGCTCGTGCCCGCGGTCTTCACCTCGAGCGAGCCGTTGTAGGTGGCGGTCCACTTCCACCAGATCGAGGCGCCGCCGGCTTCCGAGGCGTGGTTGGGTTCGCCCGATTCCTTGCCGGCGTTCACGCTCGAGCCGGTGAGCGTAACGGTGTTGCTGGCGGGAATCGTGACCGCGGTGGCGTTGGCGAACAGGTCGTTGGCCGGGCCGGTCGTGACGCCGGGCACGGCGTAGAGGTATTGGGCGCCGTCCATGTCGTCGCGCGTGGCGGCGTCGATGTCGCTGATGTGGCTGCTCATGATCGCCGAGACGGTCTGGCCGTATTCGTCGGGGTGATCGAGGCCGAGCACGTGGCCGAGCTCGTGGATCGCGACGCGCCGGAGGTCGAGGACGCCCGACTGGCGTGCGCCGCGGTAGGAATTCCACGTGTAGGCCGTGTTGAAGACGATGTCCGACTGGGTGCGGCGGTAGGTGCCGTCGGACGACGGCGTCGAGGAGCGGTAGGAGGTCGTGACGGCGAGGACGTTGGTCTCGAACGCCGTGCCGAACACGTCGCTGGCGAAGAAGAGCTCGTTGACGCCGTTGCGGTCGCCTCCCGCGCCGGCCGCGGCGATGGTGGGAGCGAACTGGACGTTGCGCACGATGGCGTTCCAGGCGTCCATCGCCGCCTGGGCGCTGGTGCTGTAGTTGGTGCCGTCCTGCAGCGTGGGCGTGGTGCCGAGCTTGATCTGCATCGGGATCGAGCCGTTCGCCCAGAGGACGCGCGCCGATCCGTTGCGAATGA
Organism: Oleiharenicola sp. Vm1; assembly: GCF_047777955.1. GTDB lineage: Bacteria > Verrucomicrobiota > Verrucomicrobiia > Opitutales > Opitutaceae > Didemnitutus. The sequence goes on along the minus strand of NZ_CP180537.1, from coordinate 835,548 downwards.
CCTCGTAGGCCGGGGCCAGCACCGCGGCGGCGAGGGCGCCGGCGGCGAGGAGGGTGCGGAGGAGGAGCTTATTTGACATTGTTCTTCCCTCCGTTCTTCGCGGCGGCGCGGGCGTCGCGGATGCTCTGCTTGAACTCGGCGACGCTCAGCGCGTCGGAAATCTTGAGCTGCCGGCGCAGCAGCTGCGCCTCCTTGCCCTCGGCCAGCGGCAGGGCGACCTCCGCAGTGGCGGAGAGCGGCAGGCCGTTGGCGCGCGCGACGTAGTCGCGGCCAGTGGCCTTGTCGCGCTTGATCGGATAGAGGCCGTGCATCACGCCGTAGAGCGGGTAGAAGCTCGTGCCGTTGTCCTTCACGAAATAGATGCTGTCGTCGCCGACCACGAAGTGCGGCACGCCCTCGACCACGAGCTCGCCGTCGTCGGAGGTCCTGCCTCCCAGCGCCGTGAGCACGACCTTCGCCGGCGGCGTGCCGGCGATCACCTCGCTCACCTCGATCTCGACGAGGGTGAACGGCACCTCGCGGCCGTCCTGCTGGCGGATCTCGTTGGTCAGGCTCTTCACCTTGCCGCGGACGACATAGTCGGAGCTCGCCGCGAGATCGGAGAAATCGGGTGGGATTACGGTCGTGGCGCGCATCGGGCTGACCAGAGTCAGCAGAGTCGCGCAGAGGAGGAGGGAGCGGAGCGGGCGCATGGGGATCATCAGGATGGCATTGAGCGCGCTGGGGCGGGCTCGTGCCGGCTTCATACGGGTGTTGGGTTTGGTCATTACCGTCGCATGACTCGTGCGGCGAGTCGCCGGGCCCAGCGACAAAGCTGTCGTGGTTTTCGTCCATCGCAAGCGTCCGTTGTTCCCGCTCGCGTCGTCGCGGGGGGACGAGCGGGCGCTTTTTTGGGACGGACGCGGCACTTGCCATCGCCCCGGCGGGAGTTTCAACTAGCCATCTGCAACTTTTCGACGCGGGCCACGTCAAACAGCGTTAATCCCACTGCCCCGGCCTTCCTGCATGAAGCTCCCTTTCCCTCGCCTCGCCGTTTGCGCCCTCACGCTGGCCACCCTGCTCCCGCCGCTCCCCGCGCAAACTCCGCCGGCTCCCGCCTCGACCATGCCCTCCGACGCCGTCGGGCCGCTCGACCTCCGCGAGGAGAGCATCGACCAGGTGCTCGCGCTCGTCGAGCGCTTCACCGGCAAGACCGTCTTGCGTCCGCAGGCGCTCCCGGCCGCGACGATCACGGTGCGCTTCAAGGAGAGCGTCACGCGCGAGGAGGCCATGCGCGCCCTCGAGACGCTGCTCAACCTCAACGGCGTCGCCCTCACGCCGATGGGCGACCACTTCATCAAGGTCACCGCGCTCAACCTCGCCAAGTCCGAGGCGCCGGAGCTGATCGACGGCTCCACCCTCGCGCTGCCGCCCAGCGGCCGCATCGTCAGCAAGGTTTTCCAGCTGAACTTCCTCCGCGTCGCCGAGTTCATGCCCCAGGTCGCCGGCCTGCTCTCGCCCAACACCGGCAGCCCGCCCGTCATCTTCGAGAAGGCCAACGCCGCGCTCGTCACCGACTCGCTCACCAACCTCCAGCGCATCGAGACGCTCCTCAACCGCCTCGACCAGCCCGCGCTCGGCGGCATCACCCCGAAGTTCTACACCCTGCACTTCGCCAAGGCCTCCGACGTGGTGAACAAGATGCGCACCATCCTCTCCGGCGCGCTCCAGGCCCAGCTCGGCACCGCGACCTCCTACAACGCCGACGACCGCACCAACCAAATCGTCGTCATCTCCGACCCGCGCCAGATCGCGTTCTTCGACGACCTCATCGGCAAACTCGACGTCAAGTCCGACCCGAACACCCGCAACGAGGTCATCTACCTCAAGCACGCCGCCTCCAAGGACGTCGCGCAAATCCTCTCCCAGCTCGTCGCCGGCCAGAACAACGCCGCCAAGGCGCAGGAATCGGGCCGCCCCAACACCATGGCCGTCACCGCCACCGCGCCCGCCGCCCCCGGCGCCGCTCCGGCGCCCATCGCCGTCGTCCCCGCCGGCCTCACCCTCGGCGCCGAGCCGTCCAACCAGTTCAGCACGCTGCTGACGATCTTCGCCGACGAGCGCAGCAACTCCATCGTCGTCTCCGGCACCGTCGACGACATCCGCCTCATCAACGACCTCGTCAACAAGCTCGACATCCTGCTCGCCCAGGTGCGCATCGAGGTCGTCATCGCCGAGGTCACCCTCACCGACAACGCCAGCTCCGGCATCAGCGCGCTGGGCTTGAAGGTCGAGGGCGACAAGCTCGTCGGCGGCCAGGCCACCTTCGCCGGCGGCACCGCCACCAACGTCACCGCGACCCGCCAGGCGACCGGCGACCTCGACCTCGCCGCCGAGATCGGCCTCACCACCACCCCGCGCAAGAGCAACGCCACCATCCTCTCCGTGCCGAACATCATGACGACGCACAACAAGGAGGCCACCATCTTCGTCGGCGAGCAGCGCCCGGTCATCAGCAGCTACCTCAACGACTCCACCACCACCGGCACCACCACCGGCACGGGCTACCGCTCCACCGTTTCGTCCAAGGACATCGGCATCTCGCTCAAGGTGAAGCCGCTCATCGGCAACGACGGCTCCGTCCAGCTCGAGGTCACGCAGGAGGTGAACGACATTCTCGGCGACATCACCATCGACGGCAACCCGCAGCCCCGCATCGGCCGGCGCAGCACCTCCAACTTCGTCAGCGCCCGCAGCGGCGAGACCATCGTCCTCGGCGGCCTCCAGCGCACCTCCAAGTCCAAGAGCACGTCGCGCCTCGGCCCCATCCCGATCCTCGGCGACCTGCTCGGCACCCGCTCGCGCGAGGACACGCGCACCGACCTCGTGTTCTTCCTCCGCCCCACCGTCCTCGCCAACACCGCGGCCGACAACGCCCCCGCCCTCCAGCAGATCGACAAGCTGTCGCCGAAGGAGCGCGACCCGATCCGCAACGCCATCGGCCAGCCGCTGCCGGACCCGAAGAAGCAATCCTCCCGCTGACCATGCCCGCCACGCCGGCCGCCACGCCCGAATTCCTGCGCGACTGGCCCGACGCGGACCAGCTTCGCCAGCTCCGCGAAGCGCCCCGCGGCGAGCGCCAGGAACTCCTCGCCGTCTTCCGCAATCTCGCGCCCGGCGCCGTCCTGCCGTTCCTCGCCGAGCAGACGCGCCTGCCCGTCGTGCCCAGCCTGGCCGCGGACGCCGACGCCATCAGCATCCTGCCCGCCCGCCTCGTGCACGATTACCAGGTGCTGCCCGTCCGCCTGGGCGAGGCCAAGGGCGACGGCGACGGCCCGCTCCACCTCGCCACCTCCTGGCCGCCCGACGACGACGTGCGCGACTGGGTCGCCGTCTTCACCGCGCGCCCCGTGCAATGGCACCTCGCCGCCGCCGACCGCCTCCGCCAGCTCATCATCGAGAACTACGGCGTCGGCGCGGGCAGCATCGAGGACGACACCGACGAGCCCGACACTTTCGCCTCCGGCCAAGCGCTCAACATCGAGGCCGACGCCGACGCCGCCGTCGTGCGCTTCGTCCGCGACATCATCGCCCAGGCCATCGAGGACGGCGCCACCGACATCCATTTCGAACCGCAGGAAGGCCAGCTCCGCATCCGCTACCGCGTCGACGGCCTGCTCGTCCCCGTCCCGGTCCCGGAAAACCTGCTGCGTTACCAAGACGCCATCATCTCGCGCCTGAAGATCATGGCGCGCCTCAACATCTCGGAAAAACGCCTGCCGCAGGACGGCCGCATCAACTTCAAGGCCGGCGACAACGTCCTCGATATCCGCGTCTCGACCATCCCGACCATCTACGCCGAGTCCGTCTCGCTCCGCCTCCTCAACCAGAAGAAGGAAGCCTACACGATGGACCGGCTCGGCATGGATGAGTCCGAGCAGGCCGTCATCACCAAGGTCCTCGACTACCCGCACGGCATCATCCTCGTCACCGGTCCGACCGGCTCCGGCAAGTCGACCTCGCTGAACGCCTTTCTCCGCAAGATCAACTCGACCGACCTCCGCATCGTCACCGTCGAGGACCCGATCGAATACGAGGTGCCCGGCTCGAACCAGATGCAGGTCCGTCCCGAGATCGGCCTCACCTTCGCCAGCGCGCTGCGCCACGTCCTCCGCCAGGACCCCGACGTCATCATGGTCGGCGAAATCCGCGACCGCGAGACGGCCGACATCGCCATCCGCGCCTCGCTCACGGGTCACCTGGTCTTCTCGACGCTGCACACGAACGACGCTCCCGGCGCCATCACGCGCCTGATCGACATGGGCATCGAGCCGTTCCTCGTCGCCTCCTCGATCGAGCTCGTCATCGCGCAGCGCCTCGTCCGCCGCCTCTGCCCCGACTGCGCCGGCCGGGAGCCGATCAGCGCGATGAAGCTGCGCGACACGCTCGCGATCCTCGGTCTCGACGCCGCGCTCGCCGACGGCGTCACGCACGTCCCGAAGCCCTGCGGCTGCGAGCGCTGCCGCAACACCGGCTATCGCGGCCGCATCGGCCTCTTCGAGATCCTCAAGCCCGACGAGTCGCTGCACGACCTCATCGTCCACCGCGAGTCGACCCGCGCCCTCGCCAAGGTCGCCCGCGACCACGGCATGCGCACCCTCCAGCAATCCGGCTGGGCCAAGGTCATGGCCGGCCACACCACGCTCGAGGAAGTCCTCCGCGTGATCACGGTGGCGGAGAAATGATCCAGCAGTTGAGAGTTGAGGGTTCAGAGTTGAGAGTCTCGAACCACCGGTTCCTCGTATCGCCTTCTGCCGCCTGCTTGGTTCTCAACCCTCAACTCTCAACCCTCAACTAGCCGCGTGCCCCGCTTCGCCTACACCGCCCGCTCCGCGAACGGCCAGACCGTCGAGGCGACGCTCGACGCCCCCAGCCGCAAGGACGCCGCCCGCCTCCTCGCCGCGCGCGGGCTGCAGCCGGTCCGCCTGAGCGAGATCGGCGCCCCCGCCGCGGCAAAGAAGAGCGCGGCGGTCGCCGACGCCCTGCCCGCGCTCTTCGCCGAGCGCGGCGCGCACCGCCAGTTCAGCGACAAGCTCCAGCTGCCGTTCTTCCAGTCGCTCTCCGACCTCATCGGCAGCGGCCTGCCCGCCGGCGAGGCCGTGCGCCTGCTCAGCCAGCGCCTGCAGGAGCCGCAGCTGCGCGGGCTCTGCGTCGCGCTCTGGGAACGCCTCAGCGAGGGCCTGCCGCTCTCGCAGGCGATGGAGTCGCTGCCGGGCACGTTCAGCACCCACGCCGTCAACCTCATCGCCGCCGGCGAGGCCACGGGCAACCTCCGCGAAGTGCTGCAGCGCCTCATCCAGCACTACACCCAGCAGCGCGAGATCCGCCGCTCGCTCGCCGCCGCGCTCTCCTATCCGGTCTTCGTCTGCGTGATCGCGATCGGCGTCATCCTCTTCTTCATCTTCTTCCTCCTGCCGCGCCTCCAGACGCTGCTCAGCTCGCTCGGCGGCAAGATGCCCTGGGCCACGCGGCTGCTCGTCGGCCTGTCGGACTTCCTCATCCGCTACGGCCTCATCGTCGTGGTCGGCGCCGTGCTCACCGCCGTCTTCTTCTGGCGCTGGCGCAAGAGCCAGCCCGGCCGCGCCGCCACCGACGCCTGGCTCGTGCGCGCGCCGTTCACCGGCCGCTTCGTCACCGCCGCCACCGTGCAAAGCTTCGCCTCCACCCTCGCCGTGCTGCTGGAGAACGGCGTCACCACCGCCGAGGCGCTGCGCATGACCGAGCGCACCATCGCCAACCGCTCGCTCCAGGCCGCCTTCCGCGACGCCACCAGCCGCGTGCTCGAGGGCGAGAGCCTCTCCTCCTCGCTGGCCAAGACCGACTGCTTCCCGCCGCTGGTCATCGACCGGCTCGCCGTCGGCGAGAGCACCGGCCAGCTCGCCCCCAGCCTGCGCGCCATCTCCGCCTCCTACCAGGACGACCTGGCACGCCAGGTGAACCTCCTCACGCAGGTCATCTCCACCGGCGTGCTGCTCTCCGCCTTCCTCTTCGTCGCCTTCATCGCCTACGCCATCGTCAGCGCCGTCTTCCAGGTCAGCGCGAGCTTCAAGTTCTGAGCGATCGCGCCTCGCGCACCACCGCCCGCCTTGTCCGCGGAGCGCACGCGCGAAGGCGCCGGCATGATCGCAGCTGACGCCAGCGAACCAGACCCGACGGCGGCGCGGATCGATCCCGGTTCCCTTCCGGCGCGGCGAGGTCAGCGCGCTTCGTCCGGCGTCCGGTCGGGCTGGGCCGCACGCTCGGCGGCGAGCCGGGCCTTGCGGTCGGCGAGCTTCTTCAGCAACAGGGCGCCGCCGATGGCCGCTGCACCGAGGATCGTCGGCGAACCGCCGCCGCCGCCTCCGCCGCCGCCCGAGGAACCGCTGCCGCCGCCCGTGCCCGTGCCGGTCCCGCCCGAGCCGGGCGAACCGGTGCCGCCCGTGCCGCCGGACGCCGGGCTGCTCGTCATCAGGCCGAGCTCGGGCCGGCCGCCGAAGCGGCTGCTGAACGCCGGCAACACGTAATCCAGATCGCCCGCGCCGACGCCGAACCAGCTGAGCAGGTCGCGCGCGTATTCGTCGACGGCGATGCCGGGCACGAGGCGCCCCTGGCCGGTGTCGTAGCTCGCGAGCTGCTGGAAGTCGGGATAGTAGCCCTGGTCCCGGTTACCCGCGACGCGGCCGCCGGCGACCGCGCCGCCGAGCACGAAGTGGTTGCCGCCCCAGGCGTGGTCGGAGCCGTTGCCGTTCGAGGTGAGCGTGCGCGCAAAGTCGGAGGCGGTGAAGAGCGTGACGTTGTTCTGCAGGCCGACCTCGCCGAGCGCGGTGTGGAAGAAGCCGACGGCCTGGCTGACGGTGCGGAGCATGGTCACCTGGTTGTTGAGGAGCTCGTCGTGGTGGTCCCAGCCGCCGAGCTGGACGAAGAACACCTGGCGCTTCACGCCGAGCTTGCCGTTCACCGAGGCGATCTTGGCGATCATGGCGAGGTTGCTGGCGAGCGAATTGCCGGAGGGCACGGCGGTGGCGAGCGTCACGCCGCTGAGCGCGCCGGAGAACTCGTAGTAGGCGTCGACCGCGTCGGCCGTGCTGCCGCCGTAGCTTTTCTCGAAGAGGCTGCGGTAGTCGGCCTCGAGCAGGCTGTCGGCCGCGGCGGTGCGGAGCGCGTTGAGGTTGTTCTTCGCCGCCGGATCGTAGCCGCTGAGCGCGGTGGCGCCGCTGGCGGAGACGGTGTAGCCGAACGAGCGCTCGCCGGTGAGGAACGTGTTCTGGCCGGAGAGCGAGATGAGCATGGAGACCATGCTCGGGGAGTTGAGCGACTTGATGATGTCGGCGGCGCGGCCGCCCCAGCCGACGGCGGTGCGCTGGTCGGGCATGCACGTCTGCCACTGCTTGATCTGGTCGGCGTGCGAGTAGAGCGAGACCGGGCGGTATTTGTTGGCCTTGTAGTCGGCCAGCGTCGTCGGCCGCACGAGCGAACCGACGTTGGCGACGAAGGCGAGCCGGCCGGCGGCGAAGAGGTCGCGCACCTCGGTCATCGACGGGTGCACGCCCAGCGTGCGGCCGCCGAGGTTCGACGGCGTGATCTGGAGCAGCGTGTCCTTCGCCAGCGCGAGGTTGCCGCGCACCTTGGCGTAGGCGTCGTATTCCGCGCCCGTGGTGGGCACGAGCATGTTGAACGAGTCGTTGCCGCCGGCGAGGAAGAGGCAGACGAGCGCCTTGTAGTCCGACGACGCGGTCTGGGCGGCGAGGGAGTTGGCGAGGCGGAGCGAGAGCAGCGTGGAGAGGACGGCGGTGCCCTTGACGCCGGCGCAGCTGGCCTGGCCGATGAACTCGCGGCGGGAGATGGGGTGCGGCGCGCTCACTTGAGGATGGCGTAGTCGGGCGACAGCGTCACGAGGTAGACGGCGAGACGCGCGCGCTGCTGGTTGAGGTTGCTGCCATTGGGCACCATGCCGGCGGTGATACCGTTGACGGCGGCGAGGATCTTCGTGCGGCTGTCGGCGCTGAGCGTGCCGTGGGTGAGGAGCAGGTCGAGGTTGTCGAGCAGCGCCTCGGGGCTGGCCGCGAGCGCCTCCTGGGCGGAGAGGTCGAGGCGCATGTTGCCCGTGCCGCTGTTGAGGAGGGTGTTGAGCGCGTTGGGGAACGCGACGGCGGTGACGGCGTTGAGGATCTGGAATTCCGGACCGACCAGCCGCGCGTTCGAGATCGCGCCGGGCGGTTCGTAGTCGGGCGAGTAGAAGTTGAACACCGACGGCGAGCCGAGGGGAAACTGCCCCATCGAACTCTCGGTGAACGCGCCGAGGTCGTAGGGGATGACGGTCGTGCCGACGGCGAGGGTGAACTTGAAGGCGCGGAGCACGTGCGTGAGACGCAGGAACGGCTCGCGCAGCTTGCCGTGCTCGGGATCGGTGAGCATCGCGAGCCCGCGCGCCTCGTTGTCGAGGAGGATGGCCTTCACCACCGCCAGCAGGTCGCCGCGCACGCCGGCGCCGTTGTTGGCGAACACGGCGGCGACGCGGCCGACGTAGGCGTCGCTGGGGTTCGAGGTGACGAGGCGCTGGATGAGCAGGCGGGAGATGAACGGGGCGCAGCTCGGATGCTCGATCAGGTTGTCGAGCGCGTCGCTGACGTCGGCGAGGCCGGCCTGGCCCGCGGGCAGGTTCGGTTTCCGCGCGCCGGCGTAGGCGAGCAGCGTCTTCGCGCCGGTGTCGTGCTGGCCCTCCCACATGCGCATGGGGCTGGTGTAGTCCGCGGTGGCGCTCGGGAAATCGGTGCGGCCCGTGCCGGTGCCGGTGTTGTTGGTGCTCTCGTCGGTGAAGCCGGTGAAGACGCGCGCGAATTCGGTGATGTTGTCGTTGGTGTAGGTCTCGAGCGGGCGGCCGGTGCCGTCGGTGACGTAGGTGCCGTTGGCGTTGAGCTGGTAGAGGCCGATGGTGAAGAGCTGCATCACCTCGCGGGCGTAGTTCTCGTCGGGGCGCGTGCCGGTGGCCGGGTTGGCCTTGCGGTTTTTGTAGTGACTGAGGTAACGGCCCATCATCGGGTGCCGCGTCACGTCCAGCATCAGCGTCTTGAAGTTGCCGAGCGCGTTGCGGGCGAGCATGTCCCACCAGCTCGAGGAGCCGTCGCCGGCATTGGCGATGGTCGTGTCGGCGTCGGACACGACCAGAATCTGGCTCAGCGCGTAGGCGACGCGCTGGCGCAGCTGGTCGGGCGCGGTGAGCATGACCTGCGTGCGGGCGCGGCGGTTGTGGTTCTTGTCGCTGGTGGTGAACGAGCCGGCGGCGCGCGCGGCGGCGAGGATGTCGAGCGCCTTCGTCTGCGGCCGGCTCGCCTGGAGGTCGAACCAGGCGCTGTAGTTGTAGCCGAGCTGGCGGAGCTCCGCGATCGCGTCGCTGGTCGGACCGAAAGTCGCCTGGGCGAGGAAGCGCGACGCCTGTTCGTCGGCGGTGAGATTGGTGTCGGGCGAGACGGCGGCTGCCGCCGCCCCGGCGAAGCCGAGGGAAAACAGCGCAGCCAGCAACGCTCGCGGGGCCCGAGTCACGCGGCGCATCTTCGCCGCGCGCGCACGCGGCTCAAGCCGGGAAACGGCGGGCGGCGCGATTTAACAAGCCTTGTGCAATCGGGCGTCACCTCTCGCCCGGCTCACCGCTCAGGCGCGGCGCATGACCCGCTGGAGGGCGTCGCGGCGGCGCAGGGCGGCGGCCAGCCGGATCTCTTCCGCGCTGGGTCGGTTCGGGGCGATGAGCAGGTAAAGGAGCGCGCCGAGACCGTTGACGAGGAGAATGACGAGCACCCAGGCGAGGCGCCGCGCCGAGTCGAGCCGCTCGTTCTGGATCGCGGACACGAGCGCGTAGACCCACAGGGCGAGCAGCGCGAGAACGACCGCGCCTCCGAAGACGATGCCGAGGAAATTCATGACGGAAGGAGTGCTTGGCCCGCCGGCAGCGAAGCCAAGCTCCCGCGCGCCGGCAAGCCGGCAGTTCAGCGCTGCAGCTCGGCCGCGACGACGCGGAAGGTGGCGTTGACCGTGCCGGGGGCGCCGCGATCGGCCGCAAGCGAGACCTGTTCGAGACCGACGTAGGGCGAGCGCGCGGAGAGGCTCTCGTAGAACTTCACCAGCGCGCCCATGTCGGCGCGGCGGAACGAGACCTGGGCGGAGTGGAACGCGAACTGGGTCGTGCGCTCGCTGCGCTGGCCCGACACCTCGGCGGTGAGGCCGGCCTGGGCGGCGAGCGTGCTCATCTCGGCCACGAGGCGCGTGCCGTTGAGCGTCTTGGCCGGGTCGAGCTGCGCGGTGGCCTTGGCGGAGCGCGCCTCGATCTCGGCCCGGTTGCCGAGCCAGAGGCGCTGTTCCTCGCCCGCGGTGCGGAGCGAGCGCCAGTCGGCGATCCGGAGCCGGGTGCGGCCGGCGGCGCTGACCAGCCAGACGATCGCCACGAGCGCCACGAAGGCGACCAGCAGGCCCTTTCGCGCAGCGTGCGCGTGAGGAAGAAGCGCTTCATTTCGCACCTCCCGTGCCGGCCACGGCGGCAAGCGAGCCGTCCTTGAACGTCGTGACGAAGCGGAACGTCGTCAGGCCGTCGCGCAGGCCGACGTTGGAGACCTCGAGGGTCGCCACCTGCGGCAGGGCGCGCACGGCCGACTCGAAGGTGCCGACGTTGTCGGCGTTGGCGGACTGGCCCTCGACCTCGAGCGTGTCGCGGCCCGCGGTGGTGGATCGGGAAAAGACGATGCCGGCGGGGCGCACGGCGTTGACGACGGCGAGCATCTCCATCGCGCGGAGGCGGCGCTGCGCCATCTCCTCGATGCGCGTGCCCAACGCCTGGGCGGTCTGGATCTTCTCCACCTCGCCGGCGACGGCGCGCTGCGCCTCGCGCTGCTGGTTGAGGAGGATGCCGCCGAGGAAGAGCGCCACCTCGAGCACGACGGCGAAGGCGATGGCGCCGGCGGAAGCCTGAAGGATGCGCCAGAGCAGCCGGTCGCGCTGCTGGGTGGCGCGGCGGGTGGCGAGCACCTCCTTGTCGCGCACGTCCATCGCCTGCACCGCGGCCTCGTCGAAGGTCGTCACCAGAGTGCCGCCGGCGCGGCGGGCCACGGAAAATTCCCAGTTCTGCTTCTTGAGCGCGACGCTGACGGGGCCGGCGAACTCCTCCACCGCGCCGAGCTCGCCCAGGCGGGCCCGGGCCTCGGCGAACAGGCTCTCGCGATCGGCAGCCTCGGTGGCGGGCTCGACTTTGCGCGCGAGCACGAGCGCCGGCAGGCTGCCCTGCCCGTCCCAGGCGGCGACGACGAGCGAGTCCCCGTCGCTCCAGGTGCGGACCTGGCGGCGCGGCGGCGGCTCGCCGAGCAGGGCGGCGAACGCCGGCAGCACCGCGGCGGCGCCGTCCCAGCCCTCGGCGGCGAAGAGGCGGCGGTGGGTGGCGAACACCAGCGCGCTGGCGCCATCGGCGGCGCGGCGGTAGCCGTAGAAAAGTTGTCCCAGCGCGAACGGCGCGTGGGTCTCGAGCGCCAGCTCGACCTGGTCGGCCGCCTCGGCGGCGGGATCGAGCGGCACGCGGCGCACGAAGAACGCCTCGGCGGGCAGCACGACGGTCTCGTCGAGGACCGGCTCGGGCGCGGCGATGGAGGGGAAGTCGGCATGTCAGCTCGTGGGACTCGCGATGGGCCCGGTGGGTTCGGCGTTCTCTTTAATCTCCAATACGGTGAAGGGGTAGTTCAAGGCTTTCCTCTCGGGCAGCGGGGCGGTCTCGACCGTGCCGGGCTTGGTCGCCTCGGTGCGGCGCTGGGGGCGGAGGCGTTGGTGCCGGCGGAGACGACGGCGCTGAGCCGGTAGACGATCTGGCCCTGCCGCACGGCCACGTTCACGCGCAGCGCCTCGATGTTGGTGCCGTAGCGGTCGCCGGTGATGCTGGCGCCCATGACTGTGCCGGCTTCGGTGATGGAACGGAAGACGCCGGTCTCGCCCCGCGGTTTCGGGCGGGCGCGATAATCCTCCAGCGCTTGGACCTCGCCGCTGCCGAGCCCGAGGGCCGTGAGCACGCCGGCGCGGGCGGAATTCAGGTTCACCTGACGGAAGGAGAGCAGCGACACCTCCTGGCGGAACGCGTCGAACACCGGCGTCGGCCGGCCGGCCTCGTCGAAGAAGACGTGCTCGTCCAGCTCCGCGGCGGCGAGCTCGCCCCACGAACGGAGTGCGCGGTGCGCCGCCTGGTAGGGCGGATCGGCGCGGGTGTAGTCCGGCACGTCGAGGTCGGCCGAGGCGTCCTTGGGCGCGTCGTGCACCCAGGCGTGGAGGACGTGGCTGAGGTGCTCGGCCTGGTTGCGCTCGACGCCGGAGAATTCGAGCATGGTCTGGATCTCGGCCTCGCTCGCGTTGGGCAGGGAAAGCTTCGCCGACTCGTCCTCGAACGCGACCGCGACGTCGCGCCCCGGTCCCGGCTCGTAGCCGGTATCGCTCAAGGGCTGCTCCCACCCTTCCGCCGGGCTGCGCAGGGCGCCGTCGACGGCGCGGAAATCCGCCAGCACGGCCAGGGTGGTCTCGAGCGCGGAATAGGCCTCGGCGCGCAGGCCCTTCAGGTTCGCCGCGCGCGCATCGGCGAGCAGCTCGGTGCCGCTGCGGCGGATGAAGGCGGTGAGGAGGAAGGCCGCGAGCATGATCGTGACGAGCACAAGGACGATGATGGCGCCGCGTTCGCGCGCGCGGGCCGGAGCCGTGGTGCCTGGAACTGGAAATCTCGTCTGGGGCACTGGGGAAGTCCTCTCAGTAATGCGGCAGCGGTCCCGGCGCGGGCGGGAGCGAGACGACGGTCTCGGCCTTCAGGTCGCCGTGCGCGAACGCGAGGCGGAGCCGCGTGGGCATGCGCCAGCGGCCCTGGTTGTCGCGCTGGAGCTGGTCGTAGACGCGCCAGTAGCTGCCGTCGCCCTCGAGGTATTCGTATTTCAGGCCCGCGCCGAAGGCCGAGAGCACGAACGCGCGCGGCGCGGCGTCGTCGAAGTCCTTCTCGAGGCGCGACTGCCAGTAAAGCATCAGGCCCTTGCCCGCCTGCTGGGTGAGGCCGCACACGACATCGGGCAGCGGCGCGGTTTTCCACTGCAGGCGCGGGCTGCCCTCGGCGAGCTCGAAGCTGACCAGCGTGGCGCGCTGGCCGTCGTCGAGCCGGACCTCGCGGGCGAAGATCGGGATCTCGTTCACGATCGGCGGCAGCGTGGCGGTGCGCAGCATCGTCTCCACCTCGCGGGTGACGGCGCGCACGTGCTGCTCGAAGAGCCGGCGCTCGGCGCCGACGCCCCAGATCTCGGCCATGGAGAACACGAAATAGTTCAACGCAATCAGCAGCGCGCCGAGCAGCGCGGTGGCGAGAAGGACCTCGATCAGGGTGAAGGCGCGGCGGCCCCGCGCGACATGCGACGGCTTCATTTCTGCGCCTCCTGCGCCTTCTCGCGCGCGGCGCGCCAGTCGGAGCGCAACTGCTCGCGGCGCTGGGCGTCGCTCCAGGTCGGGCGCAGCACCATGAGCGTCTCCGTGCTCTCCTCGTCGGCCTTGAGCGTGCCGCCGCTGGTGTGCGTGGTGAGCGTGACCTTGAACAGGTCCGGCACGGCCGCCTCCTCCACCTTGGCCTCCCAGCGCAGGCGGCGGTCGTCGGGCAGCGAGAGGTCGCCGCCCTTCTCGACCTTCTCCCGTTCCGGCTCGTTGAGCACCTGGTCGCGCAGGAAATCCATCGCCGAGCCGCCGCTGGCGCGCTGGGCGATGGCGGCATGGGCACCGAGCGTGTTGGCGTAGGCGGCGCCGAGCACGACCGCGGCGACGGCCAGGATCGCGAGCGCGACCAGGACTTCGATCAGCGTGAAGGCGTGCAGGATCGCTGTCGGGCGGGGTCTCCCGACCCCGCCGCGATCGCGAGAATTCGCCGCCAGGCACGGCGGGGTCGGGAGACCCCGCCCTACAACGCACGAGGCGGGCGAATCGGGGGCGCGCTCACGCTCCGCCTTTCGTCGGCGCCGGGCTGACGGCGCAGGTCCAGGGATCGACCACGAGCACGCGCGGCTTGGCGTCGGGACCGGCCTTGACGCGCAGCCGGAACGGCTCGCAGGTGCCGTCGGGGAAGAAGCGCACCCGCTTGAGCGGCGCCTGCACCTCGGTGAGCTCGCCGCCGAGGAGGATGCTGGCGCCGGCCTGCACCGGCAGCAGCTCCAGCGCCAGGCCGGGCGGAAGCGCGTCGCTGCGCTCCGCGAGCGCGCCGTAGACGAGCTGGCGCTTCTCCGCGTCGTAGGCGAGCTCGACCTCGCGGCCGGACTCGAGCGCGTCGGTGCGCGCCGCGAGGATGGCCTCGCCGAGGAGCTGGTCGGGCCCGCGGTCGTTCATCTGCTCGAGGATCGAGTTCACGCCCGGGATGAACACCGCGGCGAAGACCGCGATCAGGGCGAGCACGAGGAGGACCTCGACGAGCGTGAAGGCGCGCCGGGGCGCGAGGCGGTCGAGCAGGCCGGCGGAGGTGCGACCGGGATTCATGCGGTGGTCGACGGAGCGGCGCGCCTCCCGGCCCGGGGCGCGCGGGCGCTCACCAGTTGCCGACGTCGTCCTCGGTGCCCTCGGCCTTGTCCTTGCCCACCGAGTAGAGATCGTAGCCGCCCTTGTTCTTCGTGCCGGGGTAGCGGTAGCGGTAGGGCTCGCCCCACGGATCGAGCGGGAGCTTGCCGCTCGGCGCCTCGATGTAGGGGCCGCGCCAGCGCTCGGCCTTGCTGGCGGGCGCGGTGACGAGCGCGACGAGGCCCTCGGTGGTCGAGGGATAGTCGCCGGTGTCCATGCGGTAGCGGGTGAGCGCGAGCTTCATGGTGTCGCGCACGAAGATCTTCGCCGCCGACTCCTGGCCCTGGTCGAACACGCCGGTGGTGTTCGTGATCAGCACGCCGGCGAGCAGGCCGATGAGCGCGATGACGAGGAGGATTTCGATGAGCGTGAACGCGGCGCGGTTTTTTCGCGGATTCATGGGGAGATTAGCGCGGGGGCTGGTTGGGGGGCGGAGGGGGCGTGGCCGGCTGTCCCTGCGCCTGCTGGCGGAGGGCGCGGCGGCGGCGGATTTCCTCGGCGACCTGGGCGAGGCGCTGCGCCTCGGTGGCGCTCGGCGCCGGCACGACCGCCGGTCCGGCCGGCAGGCCGGTGGCGATGGCGACGCCCGGCTGCGGGCCGGCCGCCTGCGGCGGCGGCAGCGCCATCGCGGTGACGCGGGCGGTGCGGAGCTTCAGGCTCAGGCTGCGGCCCTGGTAGTCGAGGGTGACGGTCTCGGTCTCCGGGTCGTAGGCCTTCACCGCGTAGGCGTGGCCGCTTTCCCTGAGCCCGACCCACTCGGCGCGCCGCGAGGCGGTGTCGAGGATACTGAAGAAGCGCTCGCCGCGATCGACGAACGTCCCGCGGAACTCCAGCGGGCCGGCGGCGGCCCCGGCGGGGCCGGCGACCACGGCGGTGCCGAAGGGCGTGTTTTGGACGAGATTCTGCAGCGACGGCGCGGCCGGCGTCTGCGCAAGCGCGGACACGGCGAGGACGGCGAGAAGGAGAAGCGGTCGCATGCGGAGAGACGTTCGACTAGGTTGCGGGGCTTTTGTGCCGGAGCAATGCCGAAGCGGAGACGCCGCGCGCGGGACGAAGGTTGCGAAAGCCGGGAGGAAATCCCGGCCGTCGCCGCCACCGCGCCGCCGTCATCGCGGCGGAGGTCGCCGCCGCCTCCCCACCCTCACCACGCGTAGCCGAGCGACGAGGTCAGGCGGGCGTCGGAGCGGTAGTTCGGGTCGGGCACGGAGTGGTCGTAATCGACCTCGTAGCGCAGGTTGAGCGAGAGGCTGTCGGTGACGCGGGACTGGAGCGCGGCGTTGAATTTCACGCGGTAGTTGCCGTCGGCCGGGGCGCCGGTGAAGGTCGATCGGCCGCCGCGGGCGGACATGTTGGGGGAGTCGGCGACGAAGACGGTGGCCTCCTGCGTGAACTTGAGGCGCTTGTCGAACTGGAGGGTGTAGTCCTGGAAGGCGGAGCCGAGGAGCGCGGTGTAATCCTCGTAACCTTCGCGCGACAGGCGCTGCAGGACGGCGCCGAGGCCGACGTTGACCTGCTGTTTGGCGACGTCGACGAGCCGGTAGCCGCCGCCCAGCTGCTGTTCGACGCTGTAGTTGATCTGCTTCAGGTCGTCGGAGGAATACGTCGTGAGCGTCTGGGTGAAGAGCCGGCGGTTGAAGTCGTGGCGCCAGCGGAAGTCGGCCTGCTGGCGGTCGGCGGTGACGACGCCCTGGGCCTCGGAGCGCTGGGCGGTGGCGGTGGCGCGGTAGCTGTTGGAGCGCTTGTCGTGGCCCTCGATCGTGAAGCGCGCCGTGAGGTCCTGCTTGGTCTTGGCGCCCTCCTGCGTGGAGTAGCCGAGCTCGATCTGGCGCGTCCACTTCGGGATGACCTTGTCGGCGCGCGCGGCCGGCGCGGCGGCGGCGGTGGGGACCCAGGCGATCGCCGCGGCGGTGGCGGGGCTGGCGGCGGGTGCGAGCGCGGGATCTTCAGCGTGCCCAGCTGTTCGTGCCGGATCTCGAGCTCGGCGTCGGTCTCGCGGACGAGCGTGCCGGTCAGGCGGTCGCCGTTGGCGAGCACCCAGGAGGCGGCGCGCGCCGGGAGCGCGGACAGGAGGACGAGGACGAGGAGGAGGACGGAGCGGAGTTTTTCCGGAAACGGCATGCGATGGAGATGGAAGGGCGGAGAGTGAGACTCCGCACAGTCCACTCGCATTCAAAAATGTTCCCGGCGAAACGCGCCGCAGGGGTCGGCGCGGGCGGCTCAGGCGGTCTTGCGCCGCCGGCCGGCCTTCTGGCCGGTCGTGACGAGGACGTCCTGGAACCAGCGGGTGCGCACGTCGAAGTGCTTGCCGCCTTTCACGCGGTTGAACTCGATGGGGCGCAGGTGGCCGTTGGCCTCCTCGTCCTCGCCGATGAGGCCGGACTCGCCGCGGAGGGCGCACTCGACGGCGTGCTCGACGCAGCGGGCGATGAGCACGAGGTCGGCGTCGTTGGCGGCGGCGGAGCGGGCGAAATAGCCGGACTTCTGCACCAGCACCTTCTCGGCGCCGATCATCGAGGCGAAGCGCTTGCCGAACCAGGCGCCGACATTGATCTTGTCGAGCTTCACGTGGCCGAAGGGATCGCGATCGATCGGCTCGCCGCGCGCGGTCATCTCCGCGAGCACGGTCTCGACCGAGGCGCCCTCGGAGACGAAGAGGTTGACGTTGCCGAGGCGGTCCATGACGCCGCGCAGGCGGTCGGCCTCGCCGTGGAGGTCGAACTCCATCTCGGGCAGGTAGACGCCGTGGACGCTCCAGCGCTCCTCGTGCAGGCCGAGGCCGGGGAGGAAGCGCCCGCCCTCGACGAAGCGGAGGTATTCGCGGGTAGTGGCGGCGGTGAGCCAGCCGGAGTGGCGGCCCATGATCTCGTGGACGATGAGCATGCGCGAGGAGGCGCCGTGCTCGCTGACGACGTTCTGGAAGAAGCGCGCGCCCTGCTCCGCCGCGGTGAGGGCGCCGAGGGACTGGCGGATGGGGACGATGTCGTTGTCGATCGTCTTGGGCAGGCCGACGACGGTGAGCTTGTAGCCGTTCTTCTTCAGCCAGGCGGCGAGGTCGGCCGCGGCGGTGTTGGTGTCGTCGCCGCCGATGGTGTGGAGGATGTCGACCTTGTCCTTCTTGAGCTGCTTGGCCGCGACGGCGCGCGGGTCCTGGCCGGGCTTGACGAGGCCGCGCTTCACGCAGTCGTCGACGTTGGTGAGGCGGACGCGGCTGTTGCCGATCGGGCTGCCGCCGTAGCGGCGGAGGATGCCGGCCTGGGCGCGCATGTCGTCCGTCACCTGGATCGAGTCACCCAGCAGCAGGCCCTTGTAGCCGGAGCGGTAGCAGATGATCTCGATGTCGGGCGCGGCGGCGGTGTATTGGAGAATGAGTTCGCCGACGGCGGCGCTCAGACAGGGAGCGAGTCCACCGGCAGTGAGGATGGCGACCTTGCGTGGGTTCTTCATGGGGGAAAGGGTTACCCAAAAGCATACCGGCGGGGCGGCGCCAGAAAGATTTCATGGAAAATTTCGGGGTGGAGGCGGAGAAACCGTCGATGCCGTTCAGCGTCGCCGCGATCCGCGGGCGCGCCCGCCGGCGGCCGAATCTGTCATAGCAGAAAAAACCGGCTGCGCGCGTGGAGCGCAGCCGGTCGAGGGCAAGAAATCCGGGCGGAAGCGGCGGCTTAGATCGCGTAGCCCTCCTCGCCGTGCTCGGCGTGGTCGAGGCCCTTCTCTTCGTGCTCCTCGTGCGGCCGGAGGCCGAGGACGGCCTTGACCGCGAAACCGATGAGGGCGGTGCCGACGATGGAGAGGACGAGGGTGAGGCCGACGGCCTTGGCCTGCTCGAGCCAGAGCGTGTGGCCGACGACGGCCTTGAGGTTGGTGTTGAGGTTGCCGTTGACCTCGGGCGTGGCGAGGAAGCCGGTGAGAAGCGCGCCGAGCGTGCCGCCGACGGCGTGGACGCCGAAGGTGTCGAGCGCGTCGTCGTATTTGAGCGCCTCCTTGACCTTGGTGCAGAAGATGTAGGGCACGACCGCGGCGAGGACGCCGATGAGGACGGAGCCGGTGCTGTCGACGAAGCCCGCAGCCGGCGTGATCACGACGAGGCCGGCGACGATGCCGGTGCAGAGGCCGACGACGGAGGCCTTGCCCTTGAGGAAGTATTCGAGCGCGCCCCAGACGAAGCCGGCGACGGCGGCGGCGAGCGTGGTGGTCATGAAGGCGTTGGAGGCGACGCCGTCGGCGGCGACGGCCGAGCCGGCGTTGAAGCCATACCAGCCGACCCAGAGCATGCCGGTGCCGACCATGCAGAGGACGACGTTGTGCGGGGAGATCTTGGTTTTGCCGAAGCCGAGGCGCGGCCCGAGGATCAGGCAGAGCACGAGCGCGGACCAGCCGGAGGACATGTGGACGACGGTGCCGCCCGCAAAGTCGATCGCCTTGATGCCGGCGGCGGCGTTCCAGACGCCGTTCATGAAGCCGTTCACGCCCCAGACCATGTGCGCGAGCGGGAAGTAGACGACGAGCATCCAGAGCGTGACGACGGCGAGCACGGCCACGAACTTGATGCGCTCCGCGATGGCGCCGAGGATCAGCGCCGGCGTGATGATCGCGAACATGAGCTGATACATCGAAAACACGTTCTGCGATACCCAGTAGGCGTAGTCGGTGTTGGGCGCGGACGTGACGCCCTTGAGGAAGAAGAATTCGGAGCCGCCGAGGAACGGGCTGCCGTAGCTCTTGCCGAAGGCGAAGCTGTAGCCGACGGCCCACCACAAGATCGTGACGAGGCCGGCGATGCCGATGCACTGCGCGAGGACGGAGAGGACGTTCTTCTTGCGCACGAGGCCGCCGTAGAAGAGCGCGAGGCCGGGCAGCGTCATGAAGAGCACGAGCGCGGCGCAGACCATCATCCAGCCGTTGTGGCCGGGGCCGGCCACGCCCGTGACGGCGCTGCCGGCGGGGTCGGTGTTGTTGATGTAGGCCTCGAGGCCGGCGAGGCGCTTCTCGAGTTCGGCGGGCGTGGCTTCGGCGAGCGCGCGGGCGGGAGCCGCGGCGGACAACAGGAGCGCGCCAAGGGCGAGCGCGCTCCGCAGGAGACGACGGAATCGGTTCATGGGTCGTGGGTGCGGGTTGAGGTTCGTGGAGCGACGCGGCGACCGCGTCGCGGGCGAAAAGCGTAAGCGATGCCAACGCGCGGCGGCGGCACGCGGGGCCATGTCATAGCCCGCGGCGGGTTTGTAGCCGGGCGCGAGCGCCCGCGCGCGCGGCGCAAAAAAACCGGCCGCACTCGCGTGCGGCCGGTTCCCATTCTGCTATGCGTTCCTGTTTCTGGATCAGAACACGACGGTGACGCCGAGCGTGACCCAAAGGTTCTTGTCCGGCGAAGCGAGGTCGCCGCGGGTGTCGGTCCAGTGCCCGCCGAGCTTGACCGTGGCCTTGTCGGAGAGCTTCACGCTCACCGAGGCATCGACGCCGTAGTATTTGTAGGTGTAGCCCGCGGTGCCGGGCAGATCGGCGTCGCCATCGCCAATGTCGTTGTAGCCGAAGTAGGCGCCGACATCGAAGGAGCCGTTGCTGATCGGCACGCTGTAGCCGAGGTCGGCCTGGAGCGTGTTCGAGTCGAACTTGAAGTCGTGGAACATCGTCAGCTTGCCGCTGAGCGGGCCGACGGGCGCGGCGAGCGCGATCGAGGCCTCATACGATTTCTTGGCCTCGCTCAGGCTCGGGCGGGCGGACGGGTAGTAGTAATACGTGCCGCCGAGCGTGACGGAGGCGTTGTTCTCCAGCGCGAAGCTGTAGCCGGCGACGAAGTCGTATTCCTTGCCCTGCGCCCACTGCGCCTTGCGGTCGCTCAGCGCCTGGCTGGTCCAGACGCCGGCCGAGAACGCGCCCTGCGCGTAGGTGATCGAGGGCTGGAAGGCCGAGTCCTGGTTCTTCACCCCGCGGAAGAAGTAGCGGGTGGTGTAGGTGAAATCGGTCGTGATCGAATAGGAGGACTTGGCTTCCTCCGCGTGGAGGCCGGCGGCGGCGAGGAGCGTGAGCGCGGCGAACAGGGTTTTTCTCATGTGGGTATTGCTTGTGTGTTGGCGTGGGTTTGGGGGCGACAGCGCCGCCCTTCGCCGACGGCAAAAGCATCCCTCCGGCCAACCGCGGGAATATGACAATGTTGGCGCCGGCGATCCGCGCGACTTGGCGCGGGGCGGCCTGCGCGCGTGGTGCGGGCCGCGGCGCCGGCGTCCGCCGCGCGAGCACGCCGTTTCGCGCCGCGCTCCGCCCGCCTCGCGTCCCCGTCCTCCGGCGTGGTCCGGAAAAACAGGAACCCGCGGCGCACGGCCGCGGGTTCCTGGCGAAACGGAGGGGATGCGCCGGCGCTCAGCCCAGCAGCACCGACGGGTGCTCGGCGAAGACCTGCACGGGCTCGTAACGGTAGAACTGCTTCGGCGCGTCGGGCGTCGGCGGGTTGGGCACGACCTTCCAGAACTGCTTCACGCTGTCCTTCCACTGCTCGACGATGCGCCGGGCGTGCGGAGAGCCCGTCGCCTCGGCGTGGTCGCTGATCAGCTTGCGGAGGGATTCGCTCTCGTCGTCGTTGCTGAGGCGCTCGAGCGTGACCATCTGGTTGTTGGTGCGCTGCGGGAGGACGTTGCGCTCGTCGAACACGAAGGCCAGGCCGCCGCTCATGCCGGCGGCGAAGTTCAGGCCGGTGCGGCCGAGGATGACGACCGTGCCGCGGGTCATGTATTCGCAGCCGTGGTCGCCCACGCCCTCGACGACGGCGATGGCGCCGGAGTTGCGGACGGCGAAGCGCTCGCCCGCCCACCCCGCCGCGAAGAGCAGGCCGCCCGTCGCGCCGTAGAGGCAGGTGTTGCCGATGAGGACGTTGGTCTCCCAGGCGAAGATCTCGTCGCTGCGCGGGCGGATGACGATTTCGCCGCCGCTCATGCCCTTGCCGACGTAGTCGTTGCCCTCGCCGGTGAGGGTGAGGCGGACGCCGGGGACGAGGAAGGTGCCGAAGCTCTGGCCGGCGGTGCCGTTGAACTTCAGGTCGATCGTGCGCGGCGCGAGCGGGCTCTGGCTGCCGCGCAGGTAGGCGATCTGGCCGGAGAGGTGCGTGCCGAGGCAGCGCGACTCGTTGGTGACCTTGTAGGTGCCGGAGAAGCGGCCGGCGCGGCCGGCGATGACGTGGCGCGCCTCCTGGACGATGAGCTCGTCGAGCGAGCCCTCGGAGCCGAAGCGCTCGTTGCGCTCGCGGGTGTGGAAGCGGTCGAGCTGGCCGGTCGGGTCGACGTTGTGCAGCACGCCCGAGAGGTTGAGGAAGCGCGTCTTCGGGTTCGCCGGGTCGTCGATCTGCTCGAGCAGCTCGGGGCGGCCGATGACGTCGTTGAGCGAGTGCGCGCCGAGGCGGGCGAGGTAGTGGCGGACTTCCTCGGCCACGGCGTTGAAGTAGGCGATGACGTTCTCGGGCTTGCCGCGGAACTTCGCGCGGAGGTCCTCGCGCTGGGTGGCGACGCCGACCGGGCAGGTGTTGAGGTGGCAGACGCGGAACATCGCGCAACCCGCCGCGATGAGCGCGCCGGTGCCGAAGTTGAACTCCTCGGCGCCGAGGATGGCGGCGATGACGATGTCGCGGCCGGTCTTCATGCCGCCGTCGGTGCGGAGCGTCACGCGGTTGCGAAGGCCGTTCATCATCAGGACCTGGTGCGCCTCGGCGAGGCCGAGGACCCAGTCGGAGCCGGCGTTCTTGATCGAGCCGAGCGGCGAGGCGCCCGTGCCGCCCTCGTGGCCGGAGACGAGCACGACGTCGGCATAGGCCTTGGCCACGCCGGCGGCGATGGTGCCGACGCCGGAGGACGAGACGAGCTTCACGCAGACCTTGGCGCGCGGGTTGACCTCCTTGAGGTCGAGGATGAGCTGCGCGAGGTCCTCGATCGAGTAGATGTCGTGGTGCGGCGGCGGCGAGATGAGCGTGACGCCGGGGACGGAGAAGCGCAGGCGGGCGATGAGCGGCGAGACCTTGTGGCCGGGCAGCTGGCCGCCCTCGCCGGGCTTGGCGCCCTGGGCCATCTTGATCTCGATCTCGCGCGCGTTGGCGAGGTATTCGGCGGTGACGCCGAAGCGGCCGGACGCGACCTGCTTGATCGCGCTGTTGGCGCTGTCGCCGTTCTCGCGCAAGCCGAAGCGCTCGGGATCCTCGCCGCCTTCGCCGGAGTTCGACTTGCCGCCGATGCGGTTCATGGCGATGGCGAGCGTCTCGTGCGCCTCGGGCGAGAGCGCGCCGAGCGACATGCCGGCGGTGGTGAAGCGACGGCGGATGTCCTCGATCGGCTCGACTTCCTCCAGCGGGAGGCCGGCGGCCGGGAAGCGGATCTTGAGCAGGTCCTTGATCGTGACCGGCGGGTGCTCGTCGGAGGTCTGGGCGAAGACCTTGTAGTCCTCGGGCGCGCCGCCCTTGAGGAACTTGTGCATGCCGGCAACGACCTTCGGGTTCCAGCCGTGGAACTCGCCGTCGCCCTTCTTGTTGACCTTGTAGTAGCCGTCGTTGGGCAGCTCGACCGCGGGGGCGGGCGTGGCCTCGGCCTCGGAGGCCGCGTTGTTCATGCGCGGGAACGCGCGTTCGTGGCGGCGCAGCACCTCCTCGGCGATCTGGCGGTAACCGATGCCGCCGATCGGCGACGGCGTGCCGCCGAAGCACTCCTCGATGACCTTGCCGCCGATGCCGATGGCCTCGAAGATCTGCGCGCCGCGGTAGCTGGCGAGCGTGCTGATGCCCATGCGGGCGAGCACCTTCAGCAGGCCGGCCTCGAGGGCCTTCTTGTAATTCTTCTCCGCCTCGGCGGGCTTGGCCGGCGCGGCCAGCTTGCCCTGCGCGGCGAGTTCGCGGACGGTCGCGAGCGCGAGGTAGGGATTGATGGCGTTGGCGCCGTAGCCGCTGAGGCAGGCGATGTGGTGGACGTCACGCGCCTCGCCGGTCTCGGCGACGATGTCGCATTTGAGGCGCAGGCCGGCGCGGATGAGGCGGTGCTGCACGGCGCCGACGGCGAGGAGCATCGGGATGGCGGCCTTGTCGGGCGCGAGGCCCTTGTCGGAGAGGATGAGGATCTTGGCGCCCTGGTTCTCGACGGCGTTGTAGGCGCGGTGCGCGAGGTCGTGCACGGCGTTGGCCAGCGCGTCGGGTCCGGCGTTGGCGTCGAAGAGCACCGAGAGGCGCACGACGGCGTTGCGGAAGAGCGGGACGGAGTGGATCGCCTCGAGCTCGTGGTCGAACACCAGGGGCGAATCGAGCGTGAGCACGCCGGTGGGCGAGAGCGCCGTCTCGAACAGGCTGAGGCGCGGGCCGAGGGCGGCGCCGAGCGACATGACGGACTTCTCGCGGATGGAGTCGATCGGCGGGTTCGTGACCTGGGCGAAGAGCTGCTTGAAATAGCTGTAGAGGAGCTTGGGCCGGCGCGAGAGCACGGCGAGCGGCGTGTCGTCGCCCATCGAGCCGGTGGGCTCGAGGCCGACGGCGAGCGAGCCGAGCACGAGCTCGAGTTCCTCGGTGTCGTAGCCGAAGGCGAGCTGCTGCTGCAGCACCGAGGCCGAGAAGGCGGCCGGCGGCGTGATGACCTCGTTCTCCGGCGCGGTGGCGGCGAACTTCTGGAGATTGATCAGGTGGCGCGAGCACCAGTCGCGGTAGACGGGCTTCTCCGCGACCTCCTTCTTGATGTCCTCGTCCATCAGCACGCGCTGGCGCTCGAGGTCGACCGCGATCATGCGGCCGGGCCCGAGGCGGCCGGACTGGACGACCTGGCCGGGGAGGTTGGGCACGAGGCCGGTTTCCGAGGCGAGGAGGATGTGGCCGTCGTCGTAGAGCTTGAAGCGCGCGGGGCGCAGGCCGTTGCGGTCGAGCGTGGCGCCGACGATCTTGCCGTCCGAGAACACGAGGGCGGCGGGGCCGTCCCACGGCTCCATGAAGAGCGAGTGGTATTGGAAGAACGCGCGGGCGTCGTCGCTGAGGCGGGGGTTCTGCTCCCAGGCCAGCGGGGCCATCATCATCATGGAGTGCAGGGCGGAGCGGCCGCCGAGCGCGAGGACCTGGAGGACGTTGTCGAACGACGCGGAGTCGGACATGCCCGGCTGCACGATCGGGTGCAGGTCGGCGAAGCGCCCGCCCCACACGCCGCCGGCCATGGCCTTCTCGCGGGCGTGCATGCGCACGCGGTTGCCGCGGATGGTGTTGATCTCGCCGTTGTGCGCCATCATGCGGAACGGCTGGGCGAGGTGCCACGTCGGGAACGTGTTGGTCGAGTAGCGCTGGTGGAAGATCGTGAACGCGGTCGTGTAGCGGGTGTCGCGCAGGTCGGGGAAGAACCGGCGCACCTCGGGCGCGTTGAGCAGGCCCTTGTAGACGATGGTGCGCGCGGAGCACGAGCAGACGTAGAAGCCGTCGAGGCGCGCCTCGTTGCAGCGGCGCTCGGCCAGCTTCTGCGCGAGGAAGAGGTGGCGCTCGAAGTCCTCGTCGCTCGAGTCGTCGAGGCGGGCGATGATCGCCTGCAGCACCATCGGGCGCGTGTCGGCCGCCTTGCGGCCGAGGATCGAGTAGTCCGTCGGCACGTCGCGCCAGGCGACGAAGCCGAGGCCTTCCTCCTTCACCGCCTCGATGAAGATCTTCTTGATCTGCGCCTGCGCGAGGTCGTTTTCGCGGGGGAGGAAAAGCTGGGCGACGGCGAGGTCCTTGTCCTTCGGCAGCACGCTGACCTTCTGGGCCACGAGGTGCGCGCGGATCAGCTCGTAGGGCAGCTGGGTCATGATGCCGGCGCCGTCGCCGGTCGACGAGTCGGCGTCGATCGCGCCGCGGTGCGCGAGGGCTTTGAGTGCGGTCAGCCCGTGCTTGAGGACGTCGTGCGTCCGGTGTCCATCGGTGCGCGCAATGAAGCCGACACCGCAGGCGTCGTGTTCGAACGCCGGATCGTAGAGGGGCGAAGGGATACCGCAGGAATGCATAGCACCCTCGGTGGTAGCACCTCTTATGCCCCTGCAAACATTACGTTGTGGCATATCCGGGTTATTAGGCGATTCCGGCGGACGCGCGAGCGCGATGTCGCCCCGCCGCGCCCGCCGGCGCAAACGCGCGTTGTGCCTGAGCCGGACTCCGTCCAACCTCCCGCCGTGCCCGCCGAGCCCGAGCCTCCACGCAAAACTTACGGCTTCAAGCCGAAGGAATTCGAGCGCGTGAACGCCCCCGCCCCGCCGACGCGGCCGACGCCGCGCCCCCGCCCGCCGCCAACGACGTCTTCGCCCTCCAGCGCGAGCTCCGCGCGCGAGAGATCGCCGCCGGCCTCGACGAGCTCAAGCCGCCCGCGCGTCCGCGCTGGCGGCGGCGCAAGCGCGATTACTGGACCGCGATGATCCTGGTGAACGTGCTCGCCGCGGCGGTGACGCTGTTCAGCCGCGGCAACGTCGTCGTCCTCGTCTACGCCTTCTCCGGCGCCATCATCCTCAGCGGCGCACTCACGTGGGTCGTGTGGGTGCTGCTCGACGACTACTGAGCGGGGCCGCGGAGGTGCCAAACGGCCCCACCTGACCGAACGGTCACCCCGGCCGGAAAATTTCTCGCCCCATCCGGGTGACGCGCCATTCTGGCGGCGTGGTCACCTGGAGCTCAGTCCGCCCCGCCCTTCTGCTCGCGCTCGTCGGCGCCGCGCTGGCCGGCTCGGCCCGGGCGCAGACCACCATCGACACCGCGACCACGCTGTTCATCACCGATGGCGACGCCGGCCCGGCCCGCCTCATGGCGATCAACACCACGACCGGCGCCGTCCTCTACACGAGCACCAACGTCTCGGCTTCAAGCCACCAGCCGCTCGCGCTCGCCGTCACCGACCGCATCTGGACGCTGGATTATTACAACAATCCCTCCGGCGCCACGGCGTTTGCCCTCGACGGCACCTCCCTCGGGATCACGTCGTCGTTCAGCGCCCCCGGCGTCTCGCAGTTCCTGGACGGCACGACCGACGGGAAGACCAATTACACCCTGGCGTGGAACGGCGGCGACGCCGTTGTCTACAAGGCCAACAACGACTGGACCGGCCTCACCTCGATGTTCACCGCGACCGGGACCCAGATCGCCGGCATTACCTACGACCTCGCCTCGAACACGCTGTGGATCTCGGGCATCAGCACTATCTACCAGTATTCGCTGTCCGGCACCCTGCTCTCGCAATTCAGCCACACCGGCGATCGCGGCGGCCTCGCCTACCAGGCCTCCACCGACACGCTCTGGTATCTGCCCAACAGCTCCAGCAGCCCGCTGCTGCAATACTCGAAGAGCGGCACCCTCCTCCAAAGCCTCACGGTCACGGGCCGCTCCGGCAACATGTGGGGCGCCGAGTTCGCGATGATTCCCGAGCCGTCCACCTACGCGCTCCTCGCGCTCGGCCTCGGCCTGGTGGTCTGGCTGCGCCGCCGCCGCTGAGCCGCCTCAGCGCGCCGCCGGCAAGGCCGGGGCGTCCGACAGCTCGAGCTCGGAAAAACGTCCGACCGACGCCTTCGCCCCGGGCACGCGGAACTCCATCGGCCAGACGAGCGCGCCGACCGGCCGGTAATCAAACTCGCCGCTCACGACCGGGCCGAAATGGTTCGCGACGATCCGGCCGCTCGCCGGATCGAGTTCGACCTCGAACGCCTCCTCGCCGGCCGGAGTCAGCCGGATGCGCCGCTCCCTGTCCACTCCGCCCGCGTCGCCGGATCGCGCAGCAGCCGGAAGAAATTGAAGGCCGCATGCGAACGCAGCCGCGCCCCGCCGCATCGTCGCGCCCGGCCGCGCCGCCCGCCGCGGGACGCCGCCAGCCCGCGGCTCCGTCCCACCACGCCTCGTCGCCGCTGCGCCGGTCGCGCGACCACACCTGGCCGTTCTCCAGGTCGAGGCGGTAGCTCTCGTCGCGCATGACGACGCCCTGCGCATCGGTGCGCGTCAGCCGGTAGGCAAACGTCCGCACCGCGCGCAGCGGCGTCCAGCCGCCGAAGCTCGCCGCCAGCGCGTCGAGCGGCGCGGGGCGCTCGGCTGCCGGCGCCGCCGCCCCCAGCAGCGCACAGACCAGGACGGGCCAGACGCGCGGACGCCGCATGGCTCAGACGGACTTCGACGCCGGGTAGCTGCCGAGCCATTTCACCAGCGGGCACTGGCGGCGCAGGTCGGCGAGGGCCTTCTGCATCGCCGGCTCGTCGTAGTGGCCGGAGACGTCGAGGAAGAAAATGTAGTCCCACGGGCGCAGGCGGCTCGGGCGCGACTCGATGCGCGTGAGGTTGAGCTTGCGGCGGTGGAACGGCGTGAGCGCGCGCAGCAGGGCGCCGGGCTCGTGGTGGAGCGAGACGAGCAGGCTGGTCTTGTCGTGGCCCTTGCCGACGGCGCCCGAGGGCTCACGGCCGAGGATGCCGAAGCGCGAGGTGTTGTTCTTCTGGTCCTGGATGCGCGTGGCGGCGGCGGGCACGCCGTAGCGCTCGCCGGCGAGGCGCGGGCCGACGGCGGCGGCGCCCTTCTCCTTCGCGGCGCGCTGCACGCCGAGCGCCGTGCTGTCGACGTCGACCAGCTGCGCGTGCGGCAGGTGGCGCTGGAGCCAGCGGCGGCACTGCGCGAGGGCCTGGTCCTTCGAGTAGACGCGCTTGATGTTCTCCAGCGGCTCGTGGGAGAGCAGCGTGTGCTCGATCTCGAGCTGGAGCTCGGCGACGATCTTCAGCGGCGTCTCGACGAAGAGGTCGAGCGAGTCGCGGACGGAGCCCTCGGTGGAGTTCTCGATCGGCACGACGCCGTAGTCGGCCTCGCCCTTCTCCACCGCGGTGAACACGTCGGCCAGCGACGGCATCGGGCGGTAGTCGACGCTGCCGCCGAACTTCTTCAGCGCCGCGGCGTGGGTGTTGGTGGCCTCGGGCCCGAGGTAGGCGATGACGAGCGGCTTCTCCAGCGCGAGCGCGGCGGACATGATCTCGCGGTAGATGGCCTGCAGCGCGGCCGGCTTGAGCGGGCCGCCCTTGTTGGCGGCGGCGACGCGGCGGTAGACGTCGGCCTCGCGCTCGGCGACGTAGATGCGGCCCTTCGCGCCGTGCTTCAGCGCGCCGATCTGCTGTGCGAGCTGGAGGCGGGAGTTGAGGAGCGAGACGACCTGCTGGTCGATGGCGTCGATGCGCGTGCGGATGGCGGAGAGTTCTTTTTCATGCGCGGGCGGCGGCGGGTTGGGGACGGAGCGAAGCGTGGAGGGAGCGGCAGCGTTTGACCAGCTCGGCCAGCGCCGAGGGTGTCACCGCCTGCTTCGGGTCGTCGCCGATGCCGTGCGACGGGCTGACGTGCGCCTCGATGCAGAGGCCGTCGCAGCCGTAGGCGACGGCGGCGAGCGAGGCGGCGGGGACGTAGGCGGCCTTGCCGACCGAGTGCGACGGGTCGACGACGACCGGCGCCCAGGTCTTTTCCTTCAGCAGCGGCGTGATCGATTCGTCGGGCTGGTTGCGGTAGCCCTCGAGCTGCGGCTGCGTGCCGCGCGGGCAGAGGATGACGTTCGGGTTGCCGAAGGCGGCGATGTATTCGGCGGCGGAGATGAACTCCGCCAGCGGGCCGCTGTGGATGCTGCGCTTCAGCATCACCGCGGTCGGGCGGCCGGCGATGGCGCGGCCGACCTGGCGGAGGAGCGAGTAGTTGAGGGCGTTGCGGGCGCCGATCTGGAGCACGTGCACGCCGGCGTCGAGGGCGAGGTTGATGTGCTCGAGCTCCATGACCTCGGTGACGACCGGCAGGCCGGTGCGGCGCGAGGCGTCCATCAGGATCTCGAGCGAGCGGGCGTCGCCCTGGAAGCTGTAGGGATTGGTGCGGGGTTTCCACACGCCGCCGCGGAGCGCGTCGGCGCCGGCCTCCTTCACCGCCTGCGAGGTCTCGAGGTAGTAGTTCGGGTTTTTCGGATCGATCGTGCACTGGCCGGCGATGACCAGCAGTTCCTCGCCCAGCGTGACGTCGCCGATCTTCAGCCGGTGGTTGGCGAGGTCGGAGCGCCGGTCCATGAGCTTGAACGGCGATTGGATCCGGTCGATGCGCTCGACGTAGTCGAGGCCCTCGAGGCGGTTGATCATCAGCTCGTCGCGCTCGTCGCCCACGATCGCGTAGATCGTGCGCACGGCGCCGACGATGGGTTGGATCTTGCAGCCGAACTCGGCGACGATGGTCGTGATCTCGTTCACCTGCTCGGACGTGAGGCGGTTGTTCTTGGGGAGGATCATGGCGGGCGTTGGGAGAAAAACAAAAGAGCCGCCCGGGTTTGGGCGGCTCTGGTGCTTAAATCTGGTGAGTCAGTTTATGCTTCGGAGTCAGCCGCCCATGGTTCGCGGGGCAAAAAAGCCGGCGAACGCAAAAAAGAAATAGGCGAAGGAGCGAAGCATGTGCGCAGAGGAGTGGCGGCGCCGGCGGCGCGTGTCAACGGCGGGGTTGGCGGGGCGATGTCATACGCGCCGCGCGCCCCTCACATCTCCAGCGTCGTTCCCGTGCGCGACTCGATGGCCCAGCGGTAGCACTCGACGTATTTCGGCGCGCTGGCGGCCCAGGAGAAATCCTGCGCCATCGCGCGGAGCTGCATGGCGCGGAACTCCTCCCGTCGATCGTAGTAGGTCGCGCAGGCGCGGCCGATGGCCTGGTAGAGCGCGGCGGAGTTCGCCTCGCGGAAGAGGAAGCCCGTGCCGCGGTTCGAGCCCTCGTCGTAGTTCACCACCGTGTCCACGAGGCCACCGGTGGCGCGCACGATCGGGAGCGTGCCGTAGCGCATCGCATACATCTGGGTGAGCCCGCAGGGCTCGGAGCGGCTCGGCATCACGAAGAGGTCGCTGCCGGCCTGCACGAGGCGCGCCAGCTTCGGGTCGAAGCCGATGAAGGCCCCGATCTTGCCCGGGTAGCGCGCCGCCGCGGTGCGGAACATCGCCTCCGTCCGCTCGTCGCCGCTGCCGACGATGGCGAACTGCACGTGCATGCGCTCGACGATGTGGCCGAGCGCCTCGGCGAGCAGGTCGAGGCCCTTCTGGTGGGCGAGGCGCGCGACGACGCCATAGACCGCGATGTGCGGATCGGCCTTGAGGCCGAGGCGCTCCTGCAGCGCGGCCTTGCACGCCGCCTTGCCGGCGAGGTCGGCGGCGGTGAAGTTCGCGGGCAGCGCCTTGTCGGAGGCCGGATCCCACGCCGCGGCGTCGATGCCGTTGAGGATGCCGATGACGTCGGCGGAGCGGAAGCGCAGCACGCCATCGAGCCCGAAGCCGCCTTCGCGCGTGCGGATCTCCTGCGCGTAGGTCGGGCTGACGGTCGTGATCTTCGAGGCGTGGTAGAGGCCGCCCTTCATCATGTTCACGCTGCCGTGGCTCTCGAGGGAGTCGGAGCGATACTCGCCCAGCGGCAGGCGCGAAAACTCCACCAGGCTGCGCGGACCGAGGCCCTGGTGCTCGAGGTTGTGGATGGTGAAGACCGTGGCGACCTTGCCGAGCGGACCGTCGCGCAACGTGGTGTTGAGCATCACCGGCAGCAGCCCCGTGGTCCAGTCGTGCGCATGGATCACGTCCGGGATCCACCCGAGCTGCTCGCACAGCGCGAGGGCCGCGCGGCAGAAGAACGCGAACCGGAACGGATTGTCGCTCGCCTCGCTGTAGACCTCCGGCCGGCCGAAATACCAGTCGTGCTCGATGAAATACGCCGGCACCGCCGTGCCCGGCAGCGTCGTCTCCCACGTCCGCGCCCAGCGCGCCTCCGGGCCGACGTCCACGCCGAGCGGCTCCTCGCGGTTCTTCCACTCGCCCACGCGCTTGGTCGACGCATAGAGCGGACACATCACGCGGGCGTCGTGGCCGAGCGCCGCGATCTCCTTGGGCAGCGCACCGACCATGTCGGCGAGCCCGCCCACTTTCACGAAAGGCTCCACTTCGGGGGTGACGAACAGGACTTTCAGCCGGCGCATAGGAACGCCACTCAGGCCCAACCCCGCGCCGGTGCCGAGACAAATTTAGGCGCCGCCGCGCGCCCGCCGGAGCGTTTCCGCCCACGGCGAAACCTCGCCGCAGACCAGCGCCGCGGCCGCGCGGCCGCAAAGGAGCCCACGATGTTGCCCGTCCCGCTGTAGCCACCGAGCGCCCAGACCTTCGGGCGCACCTGCTCGAGCACCGGCAGGCCGTCGGCCGTGTAGCCGACCGACGCCGCCCAGCGGTGCGTCACCGGCGCGTTGACGCCGAGGTGGCCGCGCAGGAAGCGCTCGAGCTTTTCCTGGATGAAGTCCGTCGGCTCCGCCGACTGCGTCCACTCGTCCTCGAGCGCGTGGTCGCGGAACCCGCCGAGCGCGATCGCGCCATCCGGCCGCTGCTGCCAATACTCGTAGCCGTGGCGCCAGTAGACCGCGCGCGGAAAGTTCGCCTCGCGTGTCGGGGCCGTCGCGAGCATCTGCAGGCGCGCCGTGCGCACGCGCGGCGCCAGCTCCGGGAAAATCCGCTCCAGCCGTCCGTCCACCGCCACGATCACCGTGTCCGCAACGACCGCGCCGGCATCGGACACGACCTGGCCCGGCACCAGCTTCTTCAGCGGCGAGCGCTCGAACAGCCGCACGCCCTGCGCGCGCAGCCGCCGCGCCAGCGTGCGCACGCGCGCCAGCGGTTGGAACACGCCGTCGGTCGGCAGCAGCAGCCCCTCACCCTCCGGCCCGCGATACCACTCGACCGGGAAACCGTCCGCTTGCAGCGCCGCGAGGTGCGCGCGGCAGTCGTCCAGTTCCGCCGGCGTCGCCGCCAGCCGCAGCGAGCCGTTCAGGTTGAACACCCCCGGCAGCGCCGCGGCCTGCCGCCGGATTTCCTCCGCCGTCGCGCGATAGATCCCCGCGGCGACCTCGCGCCCCAGCTGCGCCACGGTCTCGTGATAAAACTTCGCCAGACCCGCGAGGACGAAGCCGCCGTTGCGTCCCGCCGCGCCCGCCCCGGCGCCGCGCGCGTCGAGCCCGACCGCGTCGACGCCCCGCGCCTGCAGCTCCTCCAGCGCCGCCAGCCCCGACCCGCCGAGCCCGACCACACACACGTCGGCGCGCACCACGCCCGCGAGCGTCGGCAACGGCTCCCACGGCGCATCGTCCCAGATCGGCTTGTTCACGCGCGGGATCGTGCGCGGTCACGCCCCCCGTGCAAGCCCACCCGCATCTTCCAGCAAATGTTCGTAATACGTAACATTCACTTGGACAGGCTCTGCGCGCGCTGCCGCAGCCACTGCATGAGCAGCAAGGTCCGCTCGGCGTCCGGCATGGTGCGCCGGCTCTCGAAAAACTCCGTGACGCGCGCCCGGTGCAAACCGAGTTCGCGCGCCAAACTCGCCTTCGCTCCCCGCTGGCGCAGGTGCGGGCGGGCCAGCTCCACGAGTGCGAGCCAATGGGGTGTATCCACTCCAGGCCGGAGCGTCGCACCGCGCGAAAGCGGCTTGGATCTTGTTTGGCTCCTCAATTCGCGCGCGATCGCGACGGCGGCGCTCTCGACGAGGTCAAGCAGCGGATCAGCGCTGCGGAGCTTGGCAGGTCCGGCATAGAGCATTGTTACGTATTACGAACATTGTCGGTGCGGCGCAAGGTTCGCTTCGGCGGGACGTGAGGGAGTTTCGCGTTTGCAGCACGGAGAAACGCTCGCGACGATCCCCGCATGCCATTTGCCCAGGCCCGCGCCCGCGCCGCCGCGCTCGATCGCGCCGATCCGCTCGCGCGTTTCCGGACGGAGTTCGAAGGGCCGGCCGGGCAGATCTACCTCGACGGCAACTCGCTCGGGCTGCTCTCGCGGCCGGCCGAGGCCGCCCTGCAGCGCGTGCTGGGCGAGTGGCGCACGCTCGGCATCGGCGGCTGGACCGAGGCCGCCACGCCGTGGGTCTCCCTCTGCGAAACGGTCGCCGGGCAACTCGCGCCGCTGGTGGGCGCGGCGGCCGACGAGGTGGGCGTGACCGGCTCGACCACCGGCAATCTCCACCAGCTCCTCGCGACGCTCTACCGGCCGGAGGCGGCACGCCGCGTCATCCTCGGCGACGAACTGAATTTTCCCTCCGACGCCCACGCCATCGCGAGCCACCTGCGGCTCCGCGGGCTCGATCCGGCGGCGCATTACCGCGAGGTGCGCAGCCGCGACGGGCGCACGCTCGACGAGGACGACCTCATCGCGGCCTTCACGCCCGACGTGCAGCTGGCGGTGTTGCCGGCGGTGCTGTTCACGAGCGGGCAACTGCTCGACGTCGCCCGCCTGACACGCGAGGCCCACGCGCGCGGGATCGTGATCGGCTTCGACTGCTCGCACTCGATCGGTGCCGTGCCGCACGCGCTCGCCGCCGGCGGCGCCGATTTCGCGTTCTGGTGCTCCTACAAATACCTCAACGCCGGCCCGGGCGCCGTCGGCGGACTCTATCTCCACCGCCGGCACCACCCGCGATCGCCCGGGCTCGCCGGCTGGTGGGGCGTCGCGCTCGAGCGACGCTTCGCGATGTCGCACACGCACGAGCCCGCCGCCGGCGCCCCGGCGCTGCACGTCGGCACCCCGCCGATCCTCAGCGTCGCCCCGCTGCAGGGCGCGCTCGAGCTCTTCGCCGCCGCGGGCGGCATCACGCCGCTGCGCGAGAAATCCCTCGCCCTCACCGCGTGGCTGATCGAGCTGGCCGACATGCACCTCGCCCCGCTCGGCTTCACCGTCGTCACCCCGCGCGCGCCCGGGCGTCGCGGCGGCCACGTCTCGCTCGCCCACCCCGAGGCGTGGCGCATTTGCCAGGCGCTCAAGGCCGCCGGCGTCGTGCCCGACTTCCGTCCGCCCGACGTCGTCCGCCTCGCCCCGGTGGCGCTCTACAATTCCTACACCGACTGCGTTGCGGCCGTGGAGCGCCTGCGGCACATCGTCACCGCCCGCGCCTTCGAGAAATTTCCCGCCGCCCGCGACAGCGTCACATGAAACTCATCGACATCTCCCGCCCGATCCACACCGGCATGGTCGTCTGGCCCGGCGACACGCCGACGGAATTCTCCTTCGCCGCCACCAAGGCCGGCGGCTACTCCGCCAACGTCGGCCGCCTCGCCGCCAGCATGCACGCCGGCACGCACGTCGACGCGCCGTATCACTTCGCCGACGCCGGCGCCAAGATCGACGCGGTGGCGCTCGACGCCTACGTCGGCCCCGCGCGCGTGATCGACGCCCGCGGCCGCGACGTGCTCACGCCGGACCTCTTCGCCCCTTCGACTGGAGCGCGACCCCGCGCGCGCTCATCCGCACCGACAGCTGGCAGGACCCCGCCGCCTTTCCGCCCGGCTGGCCGCGCTACGCGCCGGAGCTGCCCGCGTGGCTCGGCGCCCACGGCGTGCGGCTCGTCGGCATGGATTTCCCGTCGGTGGACCAGCCGACCAGCAAGGACCTCCCCACGCACCACGCCCTCGAGGCCGCGCACGTGCTCATCCTCGAGAACCTCGACCTCCGCGCCGCCGCGCCCGGCGTCTACGAACTCATCGCCCTGCCGCTGAAGATCCGCGGCGGCGACGGGTCGCCCGTGCGCGCCGTGCTGCGCCACGGTTGACTGGCTTCGCGCGCACCGCCTAGATGGGCGCGCTAATGAAACCGCTCTACGATTTCAGCACCCTGGTCGTCGATCGCACCATCGCGCCGCGCGACGGCATGGTGTCCGCGGGGCTTGAGGAACAATACTTCGACCTCGGCCGCCGCGCGCTTGAGCTGATTCATTTTTCTTCGGTGCTGTGCGACAAACCGCACTACCCTGCTATCCTCGACCTTCCCTGCGGCCACGGCCGTGTGCTGCGCTACCTGCGCGCCCACTACGGCTACGCCAAGATCACCGCTTGCGACCTCGATCGCGACGGCGTGGATTTCTGCGCGCAGCAGTTCGGCGCCACGCCGGTCTACTCGCAGCCCAGTCTTGGTGCCCTGAACTTCGACGCTCAGTTCGACCTCATCTGGGTGGGTTCGCTGGTAACGCACCTCGACGAGCGACGCTGGCTCGAGACTATCGACTGCCTCGTAAAGTGGACGAAGGAATGCGGCGTCATTGTCTTTTCGACCCAAGGTCGCACGGTCACCAGCCTGCTCGCGCGCGGCCGCCGCAACGTCGCCGAGAACATCGACAAACCCGCGCTGCTCGAGGAATTCGCCCGTCGCGGCTTCGCCTACCAGCGCTATTTCGAGGCGACGCCCGAGGCAGACTATGGCTTCGCCGCCACTTCACCCGAGTGGTTGATGCGACAGCTGCAACGTTATCCCGACATCATCCTGCGCGCCTACCTTGAGGAAGCGTGGGGTATGCAGGACATCGTGATCCTCTACAAGAAGGCAGGCCACTTCGAGCCGGTGCTGGGCGTGCCAGAACGCTCGGCTAACCACTCCCCCGCAGACGCGCCCGCGGTCAGGGGCGGCCTCTTGAGAAGATTCCTCGGCCGCTAGCGCGCGCCGAAGAATTCCCAGCAGAGCACGGCCGCGGCGGCGGAGACGTTGAGCGATTCGACCGTGTCCGCACCAGGGATCTTCACCAGCCGGTCGCAGGCCGCGGCGACGCCCGGCGCGATGCCCTTCTCCTCGTTGCCCAGCACGATCGCCGGCGGCCGCGGCAGCCCGCGGTCGCGCACCTCGCGGGGCGACAGCTGCGTGCCGCGCAGGCTCGTGCCGATGAGGTAGTGGCTGCGCTTCAGCGCGGCGCAGAACTCCGGCAGCGAGGGCACGCGATAAAACTCCACGAACTCCATGCCACCCTCCGCGACGCGATACGCCGCGTCGCCCGGCAGCGCCTGGCCCGGGGCGTCGGGGACGACGACGGCGCGCACGCCGAAATACGCCGCGCTGCGCACGATCGCGCCGAGGTTGTTGGCGTTGCTGACGCGGTCGAGCAGCAGCAGCGGCGCCTGCGCCTGCGCCCACGCGGCCAGCACGTCGGGCGTCACGCGCCGCAGCGGCCGCGCCGCGATCACCGCCACGATGCCGCCGTGGTGCACCGTGCCGGCAACCTTCTCGAGCTCGTCCGGCGGCACCTGCCGGTAGATGCGCTTGTGCTGGGCGAGGTAGGAACACATCTCGCCCGCGCGCTTGCCCGTGGCCGGGTCGAAGAACAGCCGCAGCACGTCGCCGGGATGCTGTGCGAACAGCGCGGACACGGCCTGCCAGCCGCAGACGTTGAGCTCGGACGGTTTCGCGGGAGGAGAGGATGGCGGGCGCACACCGCAGCGCACCGCGCCGCCGCGCCCCACGCAAGCCCGGAGACGGCCGCGGCGCCGCACGGCTTCCGGCCGGCCCGGCGCTTCCCCGCCCGCCTCACCCATGCACCGCCGCGCGCCGCCTCACTTCACCTCGCCGACGAGGGTGAACTCCTCGCGGTCGTGATACAGGTGGCGGATGCGGAGGCTCGCCGCGTGGGTGGCGAACACGCCGCCGGGCGCGCGCACCGTCCGCAGCAGCGCCAGCGGGTCGGTGCGGCCGAACTTGAAGATGATCACGAAGCGCCGGCACCAGCCGCGCTGCAGCCACGGCGCGATCAGGTCCTCGAGCACGTGGTGCGGCTCCTCGACCAGGTCGCAGAACATCCAGTCGAACACCTCGCCCTCGGCCGGCTTGAACTTGAACGCGTCCTCGCGCCGGTGCTCGATCAGCGGATTGTCCAGC
This sequence comes from Oleiharenicola sp. Vm1, assembly GCF_047777955.1. GTDB lineage: Bacteria > Verrucomicrobiota > Verrucomicrobiia > Opitutales > Opitutaceae > Didemnitutus. The sequence continues at coordinate 798,318 of NZ_CP180537.1, read as the reverse complement.
GCGCCGCCCTTGAGCGGGCCGTTGTCGATCGCCACCACGCGCGCCCCGCGCCTGGCCGCGCTGTAGCTCCAGCCGCCCGGCGCCGCGCCGAGGTCGCACACCGTCTCGCCCGCCGCCGGCTCGCGCCCGAGCACGGCGTAGGCCTCCTCGACCTTCAGGTAGGAGCGCGACGGCGCCAGCGGATCGTCCGCCATGCGCTGCTGCCCGCCGCGCCAGGCCTCGCGGCCGGCGAAGACGCGCCCGAAGTCCGCGAAGAACACAAAGAGCCCCCGCACCTTCCCGCCGCCGCGCGGCATCTCGGGCGAAGCCAGCTTGGCGACGCGGCGCAGCTTCTTTTCCAGCAGCTCGTGGAAGGCCTTCTCCACGCCCGCCGCGCGCCGGCCGAGCCCGGGCACCTCCGCCGCCTCGCGGAAGACGCAGGGCCAGGCCGCGTCGACGCGCTCGCCGCGCAGGCTCTCGAGAAAATAGTCCGCCAGCTGCTGCGCGAGGACGTTGACCGAGTCGCCGCGGATCTCGCGCGGCGCCAGCAGCGTCAGGTGCGGGAAGCACAGTTCGTCGATCGAGCGCGGCACGGCGTCGCCAGGCAGCGCCTCCGCGCCGGCCCAGCCGGGGCCGGTCTCCTCCACGGTCAGGCCGTCCGCCTGCAGCTCGCGGGCGAGCAGCGCTTCGAAGCCGTGTTGTCCGAGGAAAAGCATCGCGCCGAGTTTCCGTCATACCCCGGGCGAGGCGACGAAAATCTCGCGTTTTGCCCCGCCGGGCGTTCACTCGGCCTTCCCATGCGCCCGCAAACCTCCGACCTCCGCATCCGCACGGCACGACCGCTGCTGTCGCCCGCGATCCTCGAGGAGGATCTGCCGCTGAGCGAGGCCGGCGCGGCGCTGGTGCACCGGGCGCGGCGCGAGATCGGCGACATCCTCGCCGGACGCGACGACCGCCTCGTCGTCGTGGTGGGCCCGTGCTCCATCCACGACCCGGCCGCGGCGCTCGACTACGCGCGGCAGCTCAAGCCGCTCGCCGACCGCTTCGCCCGCGACCTGCTGGTCGTGATGCGCGTCTATTTCGAGAAACCCCGCACCGTCGTCGGCTGGAAGGGCCTGATCAACGACCCGGACCTCGACGGGAGCTTCATGGTCAACAAGGGCCTGCGCCTCGCGCGCAAGCTCCTGCTCGACGTCAACGCCGCCGGGCTGCCCATCGGCACCGAGTTCCTCGACACCACGCTCGGCCAATACTACGCCGACCTCGTCTCGTGGGCCGCCATCGGCGCGCGCACGACCGAGAGCCAGATCCACCGCGAGCTCGCCTCCGGCCTCTCCATGCCCGTCGGCTTCAAGAACCGCACCGACGGCGACCTGCAGGTGGCGGTCGACGCCATCGTCTCGGCCAGCCACCCGCACTGCTTCCCCTCGCTTACGCGCGAGGGCGCGCCGGCCGTGCTGGCCACGGCGGGCAATCCCGAGGGCCACCTCGTGCTCCGCGGCGGCAGCCGCACGGGGCCGAACTTCTCCGCCGAGCACATCGCCACCGCCGTCGGCCTGCTGCAGAAGACCAGCGCGCTGCCGGTCGTGCTCGTCGACTGCAGCCACGGCAACAGCGGCAAGCAGCACGACCGCCAGGTCGCGGTCGCCGCCGACCTCGCCGGCCAGATCGCCGGCGGCAACCGCGCGATCATCGGCGTGATGCTGGAGAGCAATCTCGTCGCCGGCGCGCAGAAGCACGAGCCGGGCAAGCCGCTGGTCTACGGCCAGAGCATCACCGACGCCTGCCTGGGCTTCGACGAGACCCTGCCGCTGCTGGAGCAGTTTGCGGCGGCGGTGGTCGCGCGGCGCTCTCGTTAAGCCCGGCCCCGACGATCCGCTCGGAACGCGCCGCGCGCCCGGTCCCGTCACCGGCGCGGGAATTTCCCTCGCGCGGCCGGCGTTTCTCCTCGCCAGCCTCCGGCGCGCTTCGCAGAAAAACGACCGCATGCCTCGCCGGTCACCCGCGCTGCTTTTCCTCGGAGCCCTGCTCGCCCTCGCCGCCCTCGTCGTCGCGCCGGGCTGCGCCAGCAAATCCGGCAAGAAGGCGGAGAAGCCCGCGGCGCCCGCCCCGGCCCCCGAGCCGCGCCCCACGCCGCCGCCGGAGAAGCTCCCGCCGGTCATGCTCGGCATCGACGTGCTCGAGGCCGAGGGCTTCAAGGCGATCGCGGGCAAGCGCATCGGCCTGCTCACCCATGCCGCCGGCCTGAACCGCCGCGGCGAGCCGACCTGGAGCGTCCTGCGGCGCGCGCCGCAGGCGAAGCTCGTCACCCTCTTCGCCCCCGAACACGGCCTCGACGGCACGATCGCGGCCTCGGTCAACTTCGCCGACTCGATCCATCAACCGACGGGGCTGCCGATCTACTCCGTCCACGGCAAGACCCGCAAGCCGACCAAGGCGATGCTCAAGGGCCTCGACGCCGTCGTCATCGACCTGCAGGACATCGGCTCGCGCTCCTACACCTTCGCCAGCGCCATGCTCGCGATGATGGCCGCGTGCTTCGAGAACAACGTCGAGGTCATCGTGCTCGACCGCCCCAACCCGCTCGGCGGCCTCAAGGTCGACGGCCCGCCGCTCGACGCCGAGTTCAAGAGCTACGTCGGCGCGTTCCGCACGCCCTACGTCCACGGCCTGACGCTCGGCGAACTCGCGCGCATGGCCAAGGACCTGCCGCGCATGCTGTATATCCCCAACGTCATCGACACCCCCGAGGCCGCCCGCCAGAAGGGCCGGCTCACGGTGATTCCGATGCGCGGCTGGACGCGCGCGATGCGCTGGCCCGAGACCGGGCTGCGCTGGGTGCCGACCTCGCCCATGGTGCCGAGCTACGAGGCGGCGGTGGGCTACGCCATGATCGGCCTCGGCACGCAGGACAGCGGCTGGAGCTCCGGCATCGGCCGGGACTACCCGTTCCGCGGCATCCATTTTCCCAAGAAGACGCCCGACGAGATCATCAAGGCGATGGAAGCCTACAAGATCCCCGGCGTGCGCTTCCTCAAGATGAACGGCCTCTCGCGCGAGGGGAAGGTCGTGCCCGGCGTCTACGTCGAGGTGGTCGACTGGGAGAAATGGCGGCCGACCGAGGTGTCGTTCTACATGCAGAAGCAGGCCGCGCTGTGGTCGAAGCTGAATCCCTACGCCAGCCTCACCGCGAGCGAGGCGCGCACGTTCAACATCCACGTCGGCTCGGCCGCCTGGTATAACGCCATCCGCACGCAGGGCGGCCGCGTCGACGTCACGCTCTTCACCAAGAACTGGGCGGAGCGCGCCGCGGTCTTCCAGCAGCAGGCGAAGAAATACTGGCTCTACCCGTAAGGCGGAGCCGCTTCCGGGTTTGCCTCCGCGGGGCGATTGGGATTTCCACCCGCCATGCCCCTGCTCCCCCGCTCGCTGCTCCGCGGCGCCTTCGTGGCGCTCGCCGTGACCGGCGCGACGCTCGCGCTGCGCGCCGCCGACCCCGCCTTCGATCCCGTCGCCGCCACCGAGAAGATCATGGCCCAGCTGCCGGCCGAGGCGCGGGCGAAGTCCGACGCGTATTTCGAGGGCGGCTACTGGATCCTGCTCTGGGACGTCGTCGTCACCGTCGGTCTCACCGCCCTGCTCTACCGCCTCGGCGTCTACACCCGGCTCCGCACCCTCGCCGAGGGCGTGACCAAGTCGCGCGTCGTGCACGGCCTGGTCTTCCTCACGCTGCTCGTGCTTGTCGGCTGGGTGGTGAACCTGCCGTGGGACTACTACACCGGCTTCGTCCGCGAGCACCAGTATGGCCTCTCCAACCTCAGCCTCGGCGGCTGGCTGAAGGAGCGCGCGACCGCGCTGATTCCGGGCCTGATCATCGCGCTCTTCCTCGGCTCCCTGCTCTACCTCGCCATCCGCCGCTCGCCCGGCCGCTGGTGGATCCGCGCGGCGATCGCGACGCCGTTCTTCATGGTCTTTCTCTTCGCCCTCTCACCGGTTTTCATCAGCCCGCTCTTCAACCGATACACGCCGCTCACCGACGCGAAGATCCGCGACCCGATCCTCTCGCTCGCCCGCGCCAACGGCGTGCCGGTGGACAACGTCTACCAGTTCGACGCCTCGAAGCAGTCCAAGCGCATCAGCGCCAACGTCAGCGGCGCGCTCAACACCATCCGCGTCTCGCTCAACGACAACCTCCTCACCCGCTGCACGCCGGCGGAGGTGCAGGCGGTGATGGGCCATGAGCTCGGCCACTACGTCCTCAATCACGTCTACGAGCTGGTCGTCTACTTCAGCCTGCTCGTCGGCGCCGGCTTCTGGTTCGTCAACTCGGCCTTCTGGTGGGTGCAGCAGCGCTGGGGCGGAAGCTGGGGCGTGCGCGACATCACCGACTACGCCGGCCTGCCGATCATCCTGGCCTGCTTCTCGGTCTTCATGCTCTTCGCCGAGCCGGTGAAGAACTCCATCATCCGCTCGAACGAGGTCGAGGCCGACATCTTCGGGCTCAACGCCGCGCGCGAGCCCGACGCCTTCGCCCACGTCGCGCTCCAGCTCTCCGAATACCGCAAGATGCACCCGGGCCCGTGGGAGGAGATCCTCTTCTTCGATCACCCGAGCGGCTACAATCGCATCCTCATGTCGATGCGCTGGAAGGCCGAGCACCTGAACGACAAACCGGCCGCCGCGCCCGCCGGGCAGGCGAGCCAGTGACGCGCCACCGCCCGGTGGCCCGCGAGCGCGCCACCGGGTTGCCGCCTGTCGCCGTCCGTCCGCGCCGCGGCCGGGCGGCCGCAGCGGCTCACTCCTTCGGCTTCGCCGGGCTGTTCTTCATCGCCCACTGGTCATACTCGGCGCGCGGCATGAACTTCAACGACGCGCTGTTGATGCAGTAGCGCAGGCCGGTCGGCGCCGGGCCGTCGTCGAACACGTGGCCGAGGTGCGACCCGCAGACCGCGCAGTGCGTCTCGGTGCGGACCATGCCCCAGCTCGAGTCGGTCTCCTCGGCGACGAAGGCCTTCTCCAGCGGCTGCCAGTAGCTCGGCCAGCCGGTGCCGGAGTCGAACTTGTGCCGCGAGTCGAAGAGCGGCGTGTCGCAGCCGACGCAGAAATACACGCCGTCGGCGTGGTTGTCCCAATAGGCGTTGCGGAACGGCGGCTCGGTGCCCTGCTGCCGCGCCACGCGATACTGCTCCGGCGTCAGCCGCGCGCGCCACTCGGCGTCGGTGCGCCGCACCTTGGCCTTGCTCATGTCGATGACGACCTGCGACGGCAGCCCGCAGGCGGACTTCGCGTCGCCCGGCGGGCAGTAGGCGGCTTCGGAGGCGGGAGCGTCGGGCTTCGTGGATTTCATGGTCGGAGAGTTGGCGGCGGAAACCAGCGCGGCCGAGGCCGCGAGCGATGCGGCGGCGGTGACGGCGAGGAGGGTCTTGTTCATCGGCGGAGGGAGGCTAATCAGGGACGGCGGGGAAGCAAACGCGGCGGGGCCGCTCACATGGGAGCGGCGACGGCGGCGTTTATTCCACGCGGCTGCGAACCTTGCCGTCGGCGAACTCGGTCACGAGCGGCTGGCCGGACTGCACGCCCCGCGCCCGGCTCACCGGCCGCCCGGCCGCGTCGCGCACGAGCGCGAAGCCGCGCTTGAGCACCGACTGCGGGCTGACCGACTCGAGGCGCTTCCACAGCGCGAGCAGGCGGTGCGACTCGAGCTGCACGCGCCGCTCGGGCGAGGCGGCCGCCAGGCGCGCGCGCGCGGCGGCGAGTTGCTCGCGGCGCTCCTGCGTGGCGTGCCGCAGGGCCGAGCCGAGGCGGTTGGCCAGGTCGTCGACGCGCAGCTGGCGCTGCTCGATCACCGCGGCTGGCGAGAGCAGGCGCAGGCGGCTGCGGGCGTGGTCGAGCTGCTGCCGGGCGTGCTCCAGGCGGGCCGCGGCGATGTCCTCCAGCGCGCCGCCGGCATTGAGCACGCGCTCGACGACGGCCAGGTGCCGCGAGGAGATCAGCTCCGCCGCCGCGCTCGGCGTCTCCGCCCGCACGTCGGCCGCGAAATCGCAGAGTGTGTAGTCGATCTCGTGGCCGACCGCGGAGATGATCGGCACCGCCGCCGCCGCGACCGCGCGCACCAGCGGTTCCTCGTTGAAGGCCCAGAGGTCCTCGATGCTGCCGCCGCCGCGCCCGATCACGAGCAGGTCGAAGATCCCGAGCGACCGCGCCAGGCGCAGCTGTTCCACCATCTCGGCCGCTGCGCCCGCGCCCTGCACCTTCGCCGGCAGGATGACGAGCCGGCCGCGCCACTCGCGCCGGCGCAGGATGCGGATGAAGTCCTGCACCGCGGCGCCGGTGGGCGAGGTGATGAAGCCCACGCACGCCGCCGCCACCGGCAGCGAGCGCTTCTTCTCCGCGGCGAAAAGCCCCTCGGCGGCCAGCCGGCGCTTCAGCTGCTCGAATTCCTGCTGGAGCCGGCCGACGCCGTGGTCGACCACGGCGCGGACGATGAGCTGGTATTGGCCGCGCGCCTCGTAGACGTCGATTTCGCCGTAGACGAGCACCTGCAGGCCGTCGCGGAGCGCGACCGACTGCCGCGCGGCGTCGCCGCGGAAGAGCACGCAGCTGAGCTGCGCCGTCGCGTCCTTGAGGGAGAAATAGACGTGCCCGCTCGCCTGCGCGCGGAGGTTGGAGACCTCGCCCTGCACCCAGCCGGCGGGCAGGCCGCCCTTGAGCAGCTCGCGCACGCGGCGCGTGAACTCCGCGACCGTCTGCACGCGGCCGCCGTCGTCGTTCAGCGCCAGCTCGTCGGGTTTCACACTGCCTTTTTGCGCCGCTCGTAGTGCTTGCGCACGAGGTGCGTCGCCGTGAGCAGCGCCGCCAGCGCGCAGATCGAGATCAGCGCCACCTTGCCCTTGCCGTGCAGCAGTGCGTCGCCGAAGAGCAGGAAGGCCACGTTCAGCGGCCACGCCGTCAGCGCCGACACGAGGAAATAGCGCCCGAACGGCACCTCGGCGAGGCCGGCGAGGTAGTTCTGCGCGAAGAACGGCACCCCGGGCGTCACCCGCAGCAGGATGACCAGATCGGTCGCGTCGCCCGCCTCGACGTCGGGGAGCTGGTAACCGAGCCGGTGGACGATGCCGCTGAGCAGCGGCCGCAGCCCGCGCCGCGCCAGCCCGTAGGCGAGGCAGAAGTTCACGGTCACGGCCGCAAGCGAGAGCGCCACCACGCCGGGCGTGCCGAAGCGCGGGCCGTAGAGGGCCACCGCCGGCAGGGAAAACGCCAGCATCGGCACCGCCGCCAGCGGCGCCAGCGCCATGCCGAGGAAGAACGCCACCGGCCCGGCCGCGCGCAGCAGCTCGAGCCCGCGGTCGATCAGCGTCCGCACGTCAATCCCGCGTAAAACCAGCACCGCCGCAACCCCGAGCACGACGACGACGGCGCCGAGCTTGAGCAGCAGAGCGCGGTTTTTCGGGGCGGAGGAGGTGCGGTCGGCCATCACCCCACGATGCGCGGGCGGCTTCCGCGCCGTCAAGGCCGGAGCCTTCTTTGCTCTTCCCTCGCCCCGCCCGTCCTCTAGCGTGCCGCGCACCGCCATGAAGCTCTCCGTCGTCATCCCCTGCTACAACGAGCGCCACACGATCCGCTCGATCGTCGAGGCCGTGCGCGCGGCGCCGGTGGCGGACAAGGAGATCATCATCGTCGACGACTGCTCGACCGACGGCACGCGGGAGATCCTGCGCAGCGAGATCGAGCCGCTGGTGAGCAAGGTGGTCTACCATCCGGTCAACGCCGGCAAGGGCGCGGCGCTGCGCACGGGTTTCGGGGCGGCGACGGGCGACGCGGTGATCGTGCAGGACGCCGACCTCGAATACGACCCGCAGGAATACCCGCGCCTGCTCAAGCCCATCGCCGAGGGCAAGGCCGACGTCGTCTTCGGCTCGCGCTTCATGGGCGCCGAGGCGCACCGCGTGGTCTACTTCTGGCACATGGTGGGCAACCGCTTCCTCACCCTGCTCTCGAACATGTGCACGAACATCAACCTCACGGACATGGAGACCTGCTACAAGGTGTTCCGCCGCGACGTGCTCCAGAAGATCACCATCGAGGAAAACCGCTTCGGCTTCGAGCCGGAGATCACCGCCAAGGTCGCCGCCCTCCCGGACTGCCGCATCTACGAGGTCGGCATCAGCTACTACGGCCGCACCTACGCCGAGGGCAAAAAGATCGGCTGGCGCGACGGCTTCCGCGCGATCTACGCGATCGCGAAATACAACCTCTTCCGCTGAATGCGCCCGGTCGCGTCCGCGCCGTCGACCCGCACCTGGCTGCTCGTCGCTGCCGCGCTCGCGCTCTACTACGTCATGGCGGTGAGCGTCTCGCCCCGCCTGGGCGTGACCGCCGACGAGGTCGTGCACCTCACCGGCGGCTACTCCTACTGGAAGTTCAACGACTACCGCCTCCACCCGGAGAACGGCACGCTGCCCATGCGGGTCGCCGCGCTGCCGCTGCTGGCGATGGACCTGAAGTTCCCGCCGCTCGAGGGCAACCCGGACTGGCTGCGCTCGCAGGTCAACACCCTCGGTGACCGCTTCTTCTTCGGCCTGGGCAATCCGCTCGACCGCATGCTGCTCGCCGGCCGGGCCATGACCGCCCTCTTCGGCGTGTTCACCGTGTGGCTGACCTGGCGCTGGGCCCGCGGGCTCTTCGGCGCCACCGCGGGGTGGATCGCGCTCGCGCTGGCGGTGTTCTGCCCGGCGCTGCTCGCGCACGGCGGCCTCATCACGTCCGACATGGCCGCGACCGCCTGCATGCTCGGCGCGCTCACGCTCGCGTGGCGGCTGCTGCACCGCGTCACGCCTGCGCGCCTCGCCGGCACCGCGCTGGCCTGCGGCCTGACGTTCCTCTCGAAAATGTCCGGCGTGCTCATCGTGCCGCTGCTCGGCGCGCTGTGGGCCGTCCGCGTCTGGCGCGGGGCGCCGCTCGTGGTGCAGCTCGGACCGACCCGCTGGCTGCGCGGCCGGCTCCGCCTCGCCCTGGCCTCGCTCGCCGTGCTCGGCGCCGTCGGCGCCGGCAGCCTCGTCGTGCTGTGGGCGGGCTACGGTTTCCGCTTCGAGGGCCTCCATCGCGCGCGGGCGGCGGCCGAGAGCTACTATTTCTCCTGGGACGTGATCCTGGACAAGGCGCCGGTGCCGCGCGCGGCCGACACGTCGCTCGACCGCCTGCTGCACTCGCAGCGGCCGGTCGAGGAGACCGGCATGACGCACCTGCTGGGGTGGATGCGCGACCACCGCGTGCTGCCCGAGGCGTATCTCTTCGGCTTCGCCCACACCTACAAGTTCGCGCGCTACCGCCCGGCGTTCTTCCTCGGCGAATACCGCACGACCGGCTGGCGGACGTTCTTCCCGGTGGCGTTCGTGCTGAAGACCCCGCTGCCCGCGCTGCTGCTCGGCGTCGCCGGCCTCGCCGCGCTGCTGTGGCCGCGGTCGCGGCGCGCGCCGGGCGTCCGCCGCGCCTGGCTCTACCGCGCGGCTCCGCTGGCGGTGTTCTTCGTCGTCTACTGGATCATGGCGATCCAGATGAACCTCAACATCGGCCACCGCCACATCCTGCCGACGTATCCGGTGTTCTACGTCCTCGCCTCCGCCGCCGCATGCTGGCTCGTCGCCGGCCCGCGCCGCCTGGTCGGCGGAGCGCTGGCCCTGGCCGTCGCGGCGCACGCCGCCGACTCGATCGCCGTGCGGCCGTTCTACCTCTCGTATTTCCAGCCGCTCGCGGGCGGCGTCGAGCGCGGCTACCGCTACCTCGTCGACAGCTCCTACGACTGGGGCCAGGGCCTGCCCGACCTCGCCGCCTGGCTCGACCGCCGGCGCGCCGGCGGCGACACGACGCCCGTCTTCCTCACCTACTTCGGGGCCGACTCGCCCCGCGCACGCCGGCTCGACGTCATCCGCTTCGGCGACGAGTGGAACGACCGCGGCCCGCGCACCTTCCCCGCACCGGTGCGCGGCGGCTGGTTCGTGATCGGCGCGACGCATTTCCAGCGCGCCTACCTGCCCACGCGCGGCGAATGGGGCGAACGCCAGGAACAGGTTTACCAGGACCTGCTCCATCGCGCCGCCCAGGCCGCCGCGGCCAAGGCCCCGCGCTCCTCCGCCGAACAGGAGCGCGTGGTGCAGGACCTGATGGACCTCGAGCTCATGCAATTCGGCCGCCTCTGCCGCGCGCTGCGCGACCGCGAGCCGCTCGAGGTCGTCGGCGGCTCGCTGCTCGTCTTCCGGCTCTCCGACGCCGAGGTGCAGGCGGCGCTCTACGGCCCGCTGCGCTGAGCTGCTAACCGCCGGTAAATCCGGCCGGCCGCGCCGCCGGCGCCCAAATCGGACTTCCCCGCCGCGCCGCGCCCGCTTGAGTCGGCGCATGTCCGCCGCCTGGGCCCTGCTGCGCGATGTCGCGTTGTTTCTCTTCGCCGTCGGCGGACTGGCGGCCCCGTGGCTGCGCGCCGTGCGGCGCTGGCCCGAAACGGAACGCCTCCCGCTCGCCCTCGCCGCGGCGCTGCTCACCGGCTACGGCGCGGCCTTCGCCGTCTACCTCGCCGGCCTCGACTGGCGCTGGTTCTGGCTCGCCCCGCTCGCGGGCCTCGGGCTGGCGTGGCACCGCGACACCCGCGCGGCGCTGCGCGCGCCGGAGATCCGCGGCGCGCTGCTCGCCTACGCCGCCGTCGCGCTGGCCTGCCTCGGCTGGCAAAGCACCGTCTCCGTCTACAGCGGCGCCGCGTGGCAGGTCGACTGGTGGGAGCACTACGACCGCGCGCAGTTCTTCCTCGCGCGCTGGCCGCGCGACACGCTGTTCGCCACGATCTACCCGCTGCCGGCGCGGCCGCCGCTGGTGAACCTCTGGGCCGCCGCGCTGCTCGGTGCGAGCGGCGGCGCGTATTTCAACTACCAGATCTTCCTCACGCTGCTCAGCACCCTGGTCGTCTTCCCGCTCTGGACGCTGGCGCGGCGCCTCGACGCCGCCGGGCCGCGCTGGCTGGTGCCGGCGCTGCTCGCCTCGCCGCTGCTGGTGCAGAACGCCACCTTCCCGTGGACGAAGCTCGCCGCCGCCTTCTTCGTCCTCGTGGCCTGGCTGCAACTCACCGCGCGCGACGACAACGGCGGCCGGCTGGTCGCCGCCGCGCTCGCGCTCGCCGGCGGCATGCTCGCCCACTACTCCACCGGGCCGTGGATCGTCGCGCTCGGCCTGGCGTGGCTCCTCACCCGCCCGGCCGCCGCGCCGGCGCGGCAGCTCCCGCTCGCCCTCGCCGGCGCAGCGCTCGTCCTGCTCTCCTGGCTCGGCTGGTCGCTCGCCGCCTACGGCGCCGCCACCACCTTCACCCAGAACACCACGCTCGCGCTCGCACCGGCGCTGCCGCCGGCGGAGCGCCTCGCCGTCGCCGCCACCAACCTCGCGCACACGGTCGCGCCGTTCTCCTTCGGCCCGGTCGAGCCGTGGCTCGTCGCGCAGGCCAGCGCCCTCGGCCGCGCGCGCGACTTCTGGTTCATCCTCTACCAGACGCGCGCCGTGTGGATGTGCGGCCTCGGCGGCGCCGTGGTGCTGGCCTGGCTCGCTCTGTTGCGCCGCGAGTCTCCGCCGCGGCGTTTCGCCGTGCTCGCCCTCCCGGTCGTCGTCGTGCTCGGCACCGTCGTGCACACGCAGCCCGACGCCTTCGGCCTCGCGCACATCGCCCTGCAACCGCTCGCGCTGCTCGGCCTGGCGTGGATCGCGGGCGCCGCCGCCACGCTCCCGCGCTGGCTGCGGGCGCTCTGGCTCGGCGGACTCGCCGGCGACTTCGCCGCCGGCATCGCGCTGCACTTCGGCGTGCAATCCGGCTGGCTCGACCGCGCCCTGCGCGGCCCGCTCGCGCCCGACGCGCTCTGGAGCGCCTACACCCGCGCCGCGCAGGTGAGCTACCACGACAAGCAGGCGCTCCACCTCACCTTCCTCTCCGATCTCGGCGCGCCGCTGCTCAGCGTCGCGCTGCTCGCCGCCGCCGCGGCGCTCGCCATCCACCATGGGCGACGGGAAATGACTTTCCCCGCGCCTTCCCCCGCCTCTTAATCCCGCCATGCTCCCCGCCGTCACGCTCGTGATGCCCGTCTTCAACGAGGAGAAAGTGCTCCCGGCGCTCTTCGCGCGCCTCGCCGCCCTCTTCGACACCAACCCGGGCACCGCGTGGCACGCCGTGCTGGTGAACGACGGCAGCCGCGACGCCTCCGCCGACCTCATCCGCGCTCAGGCCGCGCGCGACCCGCGCTTCGAGCTGCTCGAGCTGTCGCGCAACTTCGGCTTCCAGGCCGCCCTCGCCGCCGGGCTCGCCCACGCGCGCGGCGACGCGATCGTGACGATGGACGCCGACCTGCAGGACCCGCCGGAGCTGATCGTCGAGCTGGTGCAGGCCTGGCAGGGCGGCGCCGACGTCGTGCGCGCCACCCGCCGCAGCCGGCAGGAACGCGGCCTGCGCCGCGTCGGCATGAATCTCTTCCACGCCTTCTTCGACCGCATCAGCGATTTCCCGATCGAGCCCAACTCCGGCACGTTCGGCCTGCTCAGCCGCGCCGCGGTCGACGCGCTGAACCAGCTGCCGGAGCGCCACCGCTTCTTCCCCGGCCTGCGCGCGTGGGTCGGCTTCCGCACCGCGGAGGTGTTCTACGACCGCCACGACCGCGCCGGCGGCGTGCCGCAGCAGACCTTCCGGCGGCTCGTGCACTACGCCTTCGACGGCGTGTTCAGCTTCTCCTACCTGCCGCTGCGCCTGCTCACCTACACCGGCCTCGTCGTCGCCGGCTGCGGCTTCGCGCTCGGGCTCTACTTCGTGATCAAGCGCCTGCTCGGCATCGAGTCCGCCCAGACCGGTTTCACCACCCTCGTCACGCTCGTGCTCTTCCTCGGCGGCATCCAGCTCGTCGGCATCGGCGTGCTCGGTGAATACCTTGCGCGCGTCTACGACGAGGTGAAACAGCGGCCGCTCTACCTCGTGCGCCGGCCGCCGGCGCGCTGAGCGATGGCCGCGTCCGTTCCCCGCCTGCGTCCGCCTCGCTGGCTCGTCTGGGGCTGGCTGGCCGCGATGGCCGTCGCCCACGCGTGGCAGGCGGCGAGCGTGTCGGACGAATTCTCCACCACCGCGGACGAGATCGCGCACCTCACCGCCGGCTACAGCTACTGGCAGGACCGCGACTACCGCCTCCAGCCCGAGAACGGCCTGCTGCCCCAGCGCTGGGCCGCGCTGCCGCTGCTGGGGCGCGACCTGAAACAGCTCGACCGCGCCCACAAGGCCTGGGCCGAGGCGGACGTGTGGACGGTCGGCGACCGTTTCTTCCACCAGAGCGGCAACGACCTCGCGGCGATGCTGCGCTCCGGCCGCGCCATGATCGCGCTGCTCGGCGGCGTGCTCGTGTTCGCCGTCGGCCTCTGGGCCTGGCAACTGGTCGGCGCCGCCGGCGCGTTCGTCGCGAGCACGCTCGCCGCGTTCAGCCCGACGCTCCTCGCGCACGCGGGGCTCGTGACATCGGACACCGCCGCCGCGCTCGGCTTCGTGCTCGCCGCCGCCGCATGGTGGCGCCTGCTGCATCGGGTCACGCCCGGGCGGATCGCGGGGGCGGGCCTCGCGCTGGGCTACCTGCTCCTCGCCAAGTTCTCCGCCGTGCTCTTCGCGCCGATGGCGCTGCTGATGCTCGCCGTGCGCCTGGTCCGGCGCACGCCGCTGCACGGCCGCCGCGGCGCGGCGCGGCTGGCGCCCTCGCCCTCGCCGGCGCCGGCACGGTCGCGATCGCCGCGGTGGCCGTGTGGGCCGGCTACGGCTTCCGCTACGCGGCGGCCGGGCCGCACGCGCCGGCGAACGCGCGCTTCGCGCTGTCGTGGGACCACGTGCTCATCGCACAGCCGACGACGACGGCGTTCCTCATGGCCGACGGCCGGCCCCAGGGCGAGACCGTCGCGATCGCGCCGGGCCCGGTGCAGGCGTTCGTGCGCTGGGGCACGGCCCACCGCGTGCTGCCGGAGGCGTGGCTCTACGGCTTCGCGTTCGTCGACCGCAGCAGCCGCTACCGGCCGGCGTTCTTCGCCGGCGACTGGCGCGCCACCGGCTGGCGGTCGTTCTTCCCCGTCGCCTACCTGCTGAAGACCACGCTGCCGGAGATCGCGCTGCATCTCGCCGGTCTGGCCTGCCTGCTCGCCGCCGCGCGGCGCTCGCACGCGGGCCGAACGCGGCTTACAAGGCGACGCCGCTGCTCGTCGTGCTGCTCGTCTACGGCGCGTTCTCGGTGCACAGCACGCTGAACATCGGCCACCGCCACATCCTGCCGATGTATGCCGTCGCCGCGGTGCTGGCCGGCGGCGTGGCGGCGGCGCACCTCCGCTCGCGCGTGCTCGCCGGCGGCGTGGCCGCGCTGCTCCTCGCGCACGCGGCGGCCAGCGTCCGTGCGCGGCCGGACTACCTGGCGTATTTCAACGAGCTCGCCGGCGGCAGCGCGGGCGGCTACCGCTACCTCGTCGACAGCTCGCTCGACTGGGGCCAGGACCTGCCGCGCCTCCGGCGCTGGCTCGACGCGCGCGGCGACCGCGATCCGGTTTTCCTCTCCTACTTCGGCTCCGGCTCCCCGCGCTACTACGGCATCGCCGCCACGCGCATCGGCGACACGTATTTCGACTTCAGCGGCGGCGAACGGCAGCTCGTGCCGCCGCTGCGCGGCGGCTGGTTCGTCATCAGCGCGACGATGTGGCAGCGCGTCTACACCCACGTGCGCGGGCCGTGGACCGCGCGCTACGAGGCGCGCTACCAGGTGCTCCGTCCCTGGATCCGCCAGCTCAACGCCACCCTCACCGCTCCGGCCCACGGGCCCGACGGCAAGGTGCTCACGACCGGCGAGCTCACCGACCTGCTCATCGACTTCGAGCACCTCCGCTTCGGCCGCCTCTGCTTCTTCCTGCGCGACCGCGCGCCCGACGCGCGCATCGGCGCGACGCTGTTCGCCTTTCACCTCAGCGACGCGGAGGTGAACTACTGCCTCGGCGCACCGCTGCCGGCCGACGTCCGGCTGCCCTGAACGCGCCGCGCCTCACGGCGCGTCGTTGAGCTGCAGGCGCGTGAAGACGAAGCTGTCGCCCGCCCCGGCGCTAGCGCGGATCGCGAGCGCCTGCTCGCCATGCCCCGCGGGCAAGGCGAGGTCGAACTCCACGCTGTCGCGCGTGCCGCAATCGACCACCGCCAGCTCGCGGCCCTGGCGGAGAAAACGCAGCTGCAGCGCCGGGGGCGCGGCGCGCGTTCGCCGGACCGCCACGTGCAGCTGGAGCGGGCGTCCCAGCGCGACGTAACCCAGTTCGTTCTCGTCGCCCCGCAGCTCCCGCGCCACGAACTGCCCGCGGCCCTCGGCGAAGCAGTCCGTCAGCGGCAGGCCCTTCCGCACGTGCCAGCCGCTGAACGCCGGCAGCCGGTTCCACCAGCCGAGCGCGCGCACGCGCTCCACCGGCAGATACAGGCCGTCGCCGAAACCGTCGCCCACGAGCCGCCAGTCGGCGCGGCCGGCGTAGCGGGCGTAGAGCGGCTGCGGCCGGCCGAGGTCGAAGAGCAGGACCCCGTCCGGCGGTTCGCGCTCGCCCGCCGGCGCACCGGCGAAACGCAGCTCCGGCCGCCGGCGCTGCAGGAGGCGCATCAGCGGATACTGGATGTCGTGGACGTTCTGCAGCGCGAGCCGCCGCACGCCGCTTTCCGCGACCACGTCGGCGAGGGCGACGTCGCGCGCCACCAGGCGCGGCTGCAGCCGGTAGTAGCCCAGCTCCCGCGGCGTTTCCCAGACCGCCGGGCGGCCCCAGAGCGGACGCGTCCACGTGTCGGCCCCCGGCCACCACGCGAGCGCGGCCCCCGCGACCGCCAGCGCCGCCGGGCCGCGGCGGGCGCGCGCATTCCAGGACTCGAGCGCGACCACGACCGCGGCGGTGCCGAGCGCGAACAGCGGCAGCTCGAGCCGCGCCGCCCACGGCTGCCATTTCAACGCCGCGCAGAACAACAACGCGCCCGCGAGCACCGCCTGCGCCAGCCAGCGCGCACGGCGCGCGGCGGCATCGCGGCCGAGGCCCGCCGCGAGCCCGAGCAGCACCGGCAACCCCAGCAACAGGTGCGCCGGCGCGCCCGCGTAGCTCTCGTTGCCGGGCGCGTAATCCACCTCGAACTTCAGCACCCACAGCGTCGTCCGCCGGTCGTCGGGATCGACCCCGAGCCAGGCGTGCGCGCGCGCGACGAAGTCGAGCCAGCGGCGGTTCCACGCCGCCCAGGGCGAAATCACATGCACCGAGGCGTGGCGCAGCACGCTCGACGCGAGGAGTCGCGGCCCGAACGCCTCGGCCGCGAGCGCGCCGCCGTCCTCCGCCCGATGCCGGCCGAGCGGCGTGCTATACCAGGCGAGATTGCGCGCGTGAAACGGCGCGACCAGGGCGAGCGTGAGCAGCGCCGCCGGGAGCAACGCCCGCAGCGCCGCCCGGGCCGGCGTGCGCCGCACCCAGGCCCACAATCCCAGCAGCACCAGCGGCGGCACGAAGAGCATGGCCGTGCTTTTCGTCAGCCAGGCGAGCGCCAGCGGCGCCGCGAGCCAGAGCGCGTCGGCCCGCGTGGGCGCGAAGTCGTCCGCCCGCCACCGCGCGAGCGGCACCGCGCCGGCCACGATCCAGAAGGTCGAGAGCAGGTCGTTCTTCGCGCTCGTCGCCTCGTGATAGGCCATCGGGAGCAGCAGTCCCAGCAGCGCCGCCACGCCGGCCGCGCCGCGCGAGCCGCCGAGGCGCCGGACCAGCAGCGCGAGCCCCAGCGCCAGCCCGGCGTAGGCGCCCCACTGCGGCAGGTTGGCCCAGCGGTCGCCGCCGGTCAGGGCGAGGAACTGCAGGCCGATCAGCTCCGCGAGCGGCGGCATCATGTTCTGCCGGTCGTTGGCGGTGACGAACGGCTCGAGCCCGCCCTGCTGGAGCCAGAGCAGCTGGCGCGGCAGGTGGTAATTCAGGACGTCGACCGTGTTCGGCGGCGAGAGCAGCGCCCGCGCGAGCGTCAGCGCGAGGAGGACGAGGACGGCGGCGGCGATCGCGTGCTGCATCGCCCCTCCGGTCGCGGCCAGCGCGCGCGCACGCCGCGGAAGCGCCAGCACGCGAGGGCGGCCGCGGCGCCGGCGACGAGCCAGACGAGCCGCAGCGGGCCGGGACGGAGGAGCGAGAACTGCCCGAGGAAATTCGCGCCGATCCACACGAGCGCCCCGAGCAGCACGGCGGCCTCGAGCAGCGCCTCGGGGCCCGAGCGTCCGCGCTGCACGCGCCAGCGATGGAGCGCCGCCAGGACCACCAGCGGCAGCACGCCCCAAAGCTGTGCGGCCGCGTTCACGTCGCCGCGATCGCCTGCCAACGCCGCCACGCCCACGCCGCCAACGACAGCGCCAGCACGGCGGTGAGCGCGGCCAGCAGCATCTGCTCGATGCCCACGACGACCATCACCCAGCGCCAGATCGAGACGGCCTCCTCCGGCCGGCCGCGCAGCGTCTCGAGCCACCACCATTTCGGCAGGAACATCCAGAGCGCGGTCAGCAGCACGAGACACAGGCCGCGGCCGAGGCGCTGCGCCGCGACGTCGCCGCCGCGCGCCAGCGCCAGCCAGGCCGGCACCACCAGCAGCCAGAGCACCGCGCGGTAGGAATAGTTGTTGTTGGCGAGATAGCAGAACAGCCAGCTCATGCCGCCGGCGACGGCCGCGACCGCGGCCACGCCCTCGCCGGGGATCGCCCGGGCGATGGCCGCGCGGCCGCGCCACAATGCCGCCGCCGCACCCGCCAGGCCGAGCGCCCAGCCGCCCAGCAGCCACAGCTGCGCGCCGGCGTTGTGCGCCCAGGTCACGGCGAAGATGCGGATGCCGTAGGCGTAGATCGAGTCGGGGCGCGGGGCGAGGGCGAGGGCGCGGAAGAAATCGGCGCGCTGCGACCACCACAGCCCGGCGAAGGCGAACAGGGCGGCCCCCAGCGTGAGCGCCAGTCGCGTCGCGCGCGTGCGTCGCGCCAGCAGCGCGGCCAGGGCGGCCAGCGGGTAGAATTTCAGCACCGCGGCCAGCACGAGCACGGCCGCGCCGAGCGGCCCGGTCGCCGGCGCCCGGCGCGCCAGCAGGGCCGTGGCCAGCGCCAGCAGCAGGAAGATGAAGAGGTCGTTGTTGCCGCGTTCGATGCCGAGCAGGACCGGCGGCGACAGGATCAGCAGGCAGGTCGCGAGCGCGCCGCCGGCGTCGCGCGGGGCGAGCAGCCAGAGGACGGCGACGACGAAGAGCACGCCCAGCAGCGCGCCGACCCACCAGGCGTCGGCGGTCACGAGGCCGAGCTGCGCGGTGACCAGCCACCACGGCCCGTAGACGTGCGGCCGGCCGAAGGGGTCGAAGGGATTCGGCTGGTAGACGTCGAGTCCCGCGCGGTGCGCGTCGCCCGCCGCGAGGATGGCCGCGGTGTCGGCGAAATACGGCCGCATGTGGAAGACGCCCACGAACGTCCACCAGTCCTCGTGCAGCGCGAGCACGAGAAACGCACCGACCAGCACCGCCGCGCACGCGACGCCCCAACGCCAGCGTTGGCGGTCGGCGCTCATGCGCGCGGAGGACGGTCGGCCGCCGCCGCGGGATGGCAGCGCAGCCGCCAGAGGCCGAACCAGGTCATGCGGAAGAGCAGCGCGCCGTGGCGGAAGCGCGAGATGTTGGTCTCGCCGTAGGTGCGGTCCTTGTAGCGCACGGGCACGTCGCGGATGCGCAGGTCGAGCAGCGCGGAGCCGAAGAGCAGGTTGAAGTCGCCGAACGGATCGAAGTCGCCGAAGGGCGCGATGCGGCGGAGCACGCGCTCGTAGTCGGAGCGCAGCAGCATCTTGGTGCCGCACAGGCTGTCCTTCACCGGCTGGCCGAGCACGAAGGAGAGCGAGAGGGCGAAGAACTTGTTGCCGAGGAAATTCAGGAAACGCATCGCGCGGTCCTCCATCGGGTAGACGAGCCGGCTGCCGTTGGCGAACTCGGCCGCGCCGCTGGCGACGGCGGCGTAGAACTTCGGCAGGTCCTCCGGCGGCGCGGTGAGGTCGGCGTCCTGGATGACGAGCACGTCGCCGCGCGCGACGGCGAAGCCGGCGTGCACGGCGTCCCACTTGCCCTTGCCCGGCTGCTGCAGGAAGCGCACCGCGTGGGGGCCGCGGTAGGCGGCGCACTCGCGCTGGATGGCGGCCCAGGTGTCGTCCTTGCTGTGGCCCTCGACGAAGATGACCTCGGTGCGCCGGCCGAGCACGGGGATGCGCTCGAGCGCGGCGCGGATGTTGCCCGCCTCGTTGCGCGCGGGGACGATCACGGAGCACGAGATCTCGCCGTCGATCCGCGGGGCGACGCGCGGGCGGGCGGTGAGCGCGACCGTGATGCCGAAATGCCGGAGGAACGGCAGGCGGACGACCGCGCGGTTGAGGAGGCCGGACACGAGCGGAACGTTGAAGGGGAAGAGCTGGATGCGCTCGAAGCGCACGACCTCCCAGCCGGCGAGCTCGAGCAGGTTCATCAGGTCGCCGTGCGTCAGCCAGGCGCTGGGCGGCTGGGGCATGACGGCGCCGAGCTTGGTCGCGGCGCGCAGCGGGCCGAGCCAGAGGGTGTTGAGCGAAGTCAGGTGCAGCCGCGTGCGCGGGTGGGCCGCGGCACGCAGGCGCTCGAGCACGCGCTGGATGTCGGGCAGGTAGCCGGTGAGGTAGTCGAGGATGATGTGGTCGAAGGGCTCGTCCCACTCCGCGGCGTCGGCGTCGAGGACGCGAAACTCGAGGCCCGCCTGGCCGCCGTGGCGCGCGCGGGCCTTCGCGATCATGGCGGCGCTGAAGTCGATCCCCAGGCCGCGCGCGGGGCGGAGCGCTGCGAGGAGGTCGCCGGCGCCGCAGCCGAGCTCGAGCACGCGCTCGCCCTCCGGGATGTGGTGGCGGAAATGCGCGCGCAGCTGGGCGTGGAAGCCGCCCTGCACGGCGCGGGCGCGGGCGTCATGCGTGGCGACCCAATCGAAGTGCGACTGGAGCGAACCGGAGGTGGACGCGGCCGGGGTCATGGCGGGAAGGGGCCCATCTCACCGCGGCGCACGGCCGGCGCGAGCCGAATCTCGACGACGCGGCTCAGCCGCGCGATCCGCCCGCCCCAGCGGCGCTCCACGATCGGCTCGAGCACGAAGGACTCGGGCAGGCGGTCGAGGGGTCGATCTGGAAGCCGTTGTCGGGCCCGGCCGCGCGATAGCCCTGGCAGACGACGACCTCGTCGAACGTGTGGTGGTCGAGGTGGAACTTCACCTGCTCGGCGCGCCAGCGGGCGCGCGGGATCTGCACCGACGGCATCTCGCGCGCGACCCAGTAGAGCGAGGACTTGTTCGTGATCACCAGCCGGCGCGCGGGCGGCAGGGCGTCGATCACGCCGGTCTCCCACGCGATCTCGCGCATCAGGAGGTTGAGCTCCCAATGGCGGCTGTTCGCCCGCAGGCCGGTGGAGAAATAGGCCAGCAGCGCGCCGCCGATGCCCGCGGCGACGCCCCAGCGACGCCAGCGCTCCGGCAGGTTGCCCGCGGTCCAGGCGAGGCAGAGCGAGAGCAGCGCGCAGAACGGGAGGCTGAGCCGCGAGACGATCGGGTCGTCCAGCTCGCCCCAGTAGTAGAACATCAGGAGCAGGAGTCCGCCGACGATGGCGCCGCCGAAGGCGAGCAGGGCCGCGATCGTCGCCGGCGCGCGCGGGGCGTCGCGCCAGGCGCGGGCGAGGCGGAAGCCGCACCAGGCCAGCGCGGGCAGGCCGGCGAGCCCCAGCCACCAGGAGTTGAGGATCAGCTCGGTGAAGTTGAAGAAGAAGCCGAACGCGTGCCGGAAGTTGTTCGCCGCGTAGAGCAGCCCGAAGCGGTGTTCCTGCCCCTCGCGCAGCTCCCACAGCGACGGCGTGCCGGAGAGGAAGACGTTGTGCAGCGCGTAGGGCACGAGCAGCGCCGGCGCGAGGATGGCGGCGGGCGGCAGGATCGGCCGCGAGCGGCGGCGCCAGCCCTCGAGCACCACGAGCGCGGTGGGCGCGACGTAGAGCGCGGACTCGTAGCGCGACTGCGCCAGCAGCACGGCGGCGAGGATGAGCGCGGCCAGGCGCGGCTCGTCCGGCGCCTCGAGGTAGTGCATCGCGAGCAGGATCGTGAACAGCAGCATCGCGAGGTTGATCATCTCCATGCCCGCGCCGGTGGCGTTGTAGGCCAGCAGCGAGAACGCGCCGAGGCTCACCACCGCCACGCAGGCCGGGCCGTGGGGGACGAGTCGGCGCGCCAGCAGGTAGAGCAGCCCGAGGATGACGGGCATGAGCGCGGTGTTCAGCGCGAAGGCGTTGGCCTCGCGGTAGCCGGTCAGGTCGTGCAGGAGCGAGACGAGGAAGGCGAAGAAGATCGGGCGCTTGTCGAGGTAGGAACTGACGCCGCGGAACACGCCCTCGACCTCGTAGCCGCGCGTGACGGCGCCGACCTCGCGGATCTCATGGAGATTGCGCGCCGTGCACTGGAGCACGAACTCGTCGTAGAGCACCTTGTAGGTGTAGGGCGTGGTGAGGACGGCGATGAGTGTCAGCGCGCCGATGACGCCGGCGATCACGAACAGCTCGCGGCGCGTGAGCGCCGGGCGCTGGCGCCACCACGCGGGCAGGACCCGCGCCCAGGCCAGCAGCGCCCAGGCGAACGTCGCCGCCATCGCGTAGTAGCCGTAGTGCTGCACGAGGCGCCCGGCCTCGGCCACGCTCGGGTGGACGAAGCCGACGTAGACCGACGCGACCGCGACGGCGCCGAAGAGCAGCAGGCGCACGGGGAAGCGCCCGCCGCCGTCGAGGCGCGGCAGGCGTTCACGCCAGCCGGCGCGGGCGGGGCTTACGGCAGTTGCTTGATCCACTTTTCGAGATACTGCGCCTTCGCTTTTTCGAGTTCCTCGCCGGTGAGCGGCGGGCCGGGGGCAATCGGCACGAGGCCGGCGCGGGCGACGACCGCGCCCTGGTCGCGGATGGCGGTGATGCGGCTGATGCGGGCGAGGTGGAGCGTCGCGATGCGTTTCTCGACGACCGGCTCGAGTTCGAAGTCCGGTCCGATGTCGTCCGCGGCGTCGAGCGTGAGCGCGCCGGTGTCGGGGTTCACCGTGAAGCGCTGGAAGACATACATGGCCGAGAAGCTGTGGTTGCGCAGGTGGTAGGCGAGGCCCTCCTTGCGCTCGCGCGCCTGCTTGATCGGCGTGGCCGGCATGCGCTGGGTGATCCAGAAGGTCGAGTCCTGGTCGATGAAGAGGTAGTCGCGCTGGGGGAACTTGCGCAGGAACTCCTCGCGCCACGCCATCTCGATCCCCGGGGTGTAGTCCCATTCGTAGGCCCGCTGTGCCATCATCGGCAGCGCCTGAAAGACGAGTGCGGCCACGGCGCCCGCGAGCGCCGCCTGCCAGCCGCGTGCGGAGCGGAAGAGGCTCGCCCCCACGGTGACGATCGCGACGCCGAACAGCAGGTGCACCGGCAGGCTGAGGCGGCGGATGACCGGGTGGTCGAACTGCCCCCAGAAATAGGTCATGAGCAGTGCGGCGATGGCGAAGAGCCCGAGCGTGATGAAGGCGCCGCCGACGTCGGCGGCGTTCGCGGCCGCGTCGCGCGACGCGCGGAGCGTGCGGACCGTCAGCAGCAGCAGGAAAGGCAGCGCGGCCAGGCCGAGCGCGGCGAAGTAGACCGAGTTGGCCTGGTAGCCGTCGGTGCTGAAAAAGAAGGCGAGCGCGTGGCCGAGGTTGTCGGGCACGTAGTGGAACGCGAAGACGGTGTCGGCGCCCTTGATGCTGCCGAGCTCCCAGGTCGCGGGATTGGCGGCGAACACGCGGTTCTGCAGCACGTAGGGCAGCAGGAAGACCGGCACGGCGACGACCGGCCAGGTCAGGATCACGCGGCCGGCGCGCGCCCAGCCCCAGAGCACGAGCGCGGCGACCGGGAAGACGAACACGACCGACTCGTAGCGCGTGAGCGCGAGCAGGGCGGCCCCGAGGCAGAGCACCTCGAGCGCCGCCTCGTCCGGCGCCGCGGCGTAGCGGCGCGCCGCCAGCAGCACGGCGAGGATCATGACGAGATTGAGCAGCTCAAAGCCGCCGCCCGCCGCCTGCTGGGCCGCCAGCGGCAGCCCGGCGAAGAGCAGGACGAGCAACGCGCCCGCCCAGCGCGAACGGGCCACCTGCCAGCCCAGGACGTAGACCAGGCCGAGGAAGACGGCGCCGAGGACGGTGTTCAGCCAAAAGGCATTGGCCGGGCGGTAGCCGGTGAGGTCGTGGGCGAGCGCGACGAGGAACGGGAAAAAATAGGGCCGCTTGTCCAGCACCTTGAGGTTCAGCTGCAGCGGGCCGGTGACGTCGCTCGCCCGGGCGGGGTAACCGATCTCGCGGTCGTAGTGGATGCCCATCGACGTGCCGAGGAGCAGCTCCTCGTCGGCGAGGATCTTGAAGCCGTGGCGCTCGTGCGCGGCCCAGAGCACGCTGCAGGCGACGACCAGCGCCGCCGCGCCCCAATCCGCCCGCGCCGGCCGCCAGCCGGCCCCGCTGCGGCGCACCAGCCGCCAGACTGCGGCGC
Source organism: Oleiharenicola sp. Vm1 (assembly GCF_047777955.1). Taxonomy (GTDB): domain Bacteria; phylum Verrucomicrobiota; class Verrucomicrobiia; order Opitutales; family Opitutaceae; genus Didemnitutus. The sequence continues at coordinate 774,731 of NZ_CP180537.1, read as the reverse complement.
CGAAGAGGCCGAAATTTGCCAGCATCAGCCAGTAGCCCCCGCGCGACACGACCGTGAGCGCTTGCTCGGTCGTCAGCACGAAGCGTCCGACGATGACCGCCGCGATCCCCAAACCGAGCAGCAGCCAGACGAGCCTGTTGCGCAAGACGAGCTTCAGCATGGGCATAGAAAAGCCGTCCAAGAAAATTGGACGGCTTGCAACTCAGGAACCTTAAAACAGCCGTTTAGTTGCTGTAGGTCACCGTGCGCTGACCCGCGACGCCGGTGGCGGTGAGCGGGATGCCCTGGGTGAGGCCGGTCGGGTAGGTCTCGTTCGCCGCCGGGGCGACGGCCTTGATGTATTGCGTGCTGTTCGTGCCGACGAGGTCGGTCGACAGGACGGTGCTGTAGCCCTTCTCGAGGAAGTATTGGTCAGCAGCGGCCGACAGCTGGCGGAGGTTGTTCGTCACGGCCTTGTCCTGCGACGAGGCGCGCACCTTCTGGAACGCCGGGATCGCCATCGCGGCCAGCAGGCCGATGATGACGACGACGATCATGATTTCAACGAGCGTGAAGCCCTTGGTGGAGCGATTCTGAGTATTCATGGGTATTTCTGGATGATTTAAGCTGCCTCCGCGAAATTCGCAGAAGCGGGGCCATTAGGGCCGATCGGCGTCCCCAAAACAAGGGCAAATCCAGTAGATATCGTGATGGGGTGGTTAAAAAAAAGACCGCCCCGAAGGGCGGTCTGAGAGCGAAAACGAAGGGACCCGATCAGTTGCTGTAGGTCACCGTGCGCTGGCCCGCGACGCCGGTGGCGGTGAGCGGGATGCCCTGGGTGAGGCCGGTCGGGTAGGTCTCGTTCGCCGCCGGGGCGACGGCCTTGATGTATTGCGTGCTGTTCGTGCCGACGAGGTCGTCCGACAGGACGGTGCTGTAACCCTTCTCGAGGAAGTATTGGTCAGCAGCGGCCGACAGCTGGCGGAGGTTGTTCGTCACGGCCTTGTCCTGCGACGAGGCGCGCACCTTCTGGAACGCCGGGATCGCCATCGCGGCCAGCAGGCCGATGATGACGACGACGATCATGATTTCAACGAGCGTGAAGCCCTTGGTGGAGCGATTCTGGGTATTCATATGTTCAGCGGTGGTTATGATTAAACGGCTCTTGCGAGCAGGCGCGATGCAATCCCCCCGTCTCCGGGCTCACAAGGGCAAATCTGCAAAGGAACTGTAAAGTTCCCCTCGGGGAATTACAGGAGTGCCGCGACGGGAATCGCCTGGGCGTCGCGCCAGAGCAGCTCGAGGCGATACTTGTCGCGGTTCTCGGGCGTGAAGAGGTGCACCATGACGTCGAACGCGTCGACGACGGTCCAGCCGCTGCCCTTGCTGGTGTCGATGCCGAGGATCTTCGCGCCTTCGGCGTCGATCACCTTTTCCAGCTCCACGCGCAGCGCGCGCAGGTGCGGATCGGACGTGGCGGTGCCGACGATCAGGTAATCGGTGATGCTCGACAGCTCGCCGACGTGGAGCACCTGGACATCCGCGGCCTTCTTGGCGTCGAGCGCGCGCACGACCTGCGTGAGCAGGCGCGGGTAGGCGATGGCCTTCGGGGCGGCGGCCTTGGGGGCGCGCGGGGCGGCGCTCTTCTTGCGCGGAGCGGCGGGCTTCTTGGCGGCGGGCTTCTTCGATTTGCGGGGAGTCATTGCGGCTTCAGCGATAAAGTCGCTTTGCCTCGATGTAGGCGATGACTTTCTGCGGGCAAAAATAGTGCAGCGAGAGCCCGCGCTGGACGCGCGCCCGGAGCTCGCTGGAGCTGATCTCGATCAGGTGGCCGTCGCAGCGGTGCAGGATCAGCCCCGGGATCTCGGGATGCGGCTTCGCCGGGTGCTTCGGCCGCTCCAGGAAGATGAACTCGATCAGCCGGGCCAGTTCCTCGATGTGCTTCCACTTGTGGAGCAGCGGCAACTGGTCGCCGCCGATGATCCAGTAGAGCTGGTCGTTGGGGAACATCGCCTTGAAGTGCCGCACCGAGTCGATGGTGTAGCTGATGCCGCCCTTGGTCAGCTCGTAGTCGGAGATTTCCAGGCGATGATCCCACTCGGTCGCCGAGCGCAGCATCGCCAGCCGGTCCTCGGAAGTGGATTGGACGTCGTTGGGCTTCAACGGCGCCTGCGCCGCCGGCACCAGGATCAGCCGGTCGAGGTGGAATTGCTCCAACACGTCCTGGGCGGCGATCAGGTGGCCGAAATGCACGGGGTCGAAAGAGCCGCCGAGGAAACCGATTTTCATGCGCGGAACGACACGTGTGTCCGCGGGCCCGGCGCGGCGCAAGGCCTTTCCCGGCGCGGCGGAGTGCCCGGGGTGGGGCTCGAACCCACACTTCCTTGCGGAAAGGGGATTTTAAGTCCCCTGCGTCTACCATTCCGCCACCCGGGCGCGTCGGTTTCCTAAATGCGGGAGCGCTCCCGCGACGCGAGCCAGAACACGCGCCGTTCCCCGCGGCCGCTTGCGCGCCCCGGCTCCGTCGCTAGCGTGCGGTGGAGCCAGCCGCATCATGCGCCCCACCCGACCGGTCCGCTTCCTCGCCTGCCTCGTCGCCCTGTCGCTGGCGACGGCGCGAGGGAGCATGCGCGAGACGCTCAGCGTCGCGAAACTCCTCGACGGGACCGTCGACACCTGCGTCGTCCGGCTCGACCTGCCCGCGCCCCAGTCCGCGCACGAGGTCTACGGCATCGCCCTGAACTTCGACGGCGTGCTCTGGCTCTACGTGCCCGGCCTCGGCACGCGCTGCCTCGGCGCCGCTGCGCCCGGGAAAGACTGGCCCGCACTCCTGCAACCGCGGCTCCAGTCGCGCGCCGCCGACGGTCCGGATCTCAAGCTCTACCCCAACCGGGTCCTGATCGACCGCAGCGAGGTGAGCCAGACGCTCACCAACGGCTGCTTTGCGGGCTGCCTCTACCAGCTCTCGCTCCTGCTCGCCGAAAGCGACGAGCCGATCACGTCCGCCGGCGTGCTCTTCTTTTCCGGACCGACCCCGGCCGGGCCCGCGCCGGTCGTGTTCGACCACATCGGGCACGCGCTGCTGGTCTTCCGCACCGGCGGGCAGTGGCGTCTCTACGACCCGGCGGGCTCCGGCGAAACGCTCGTCCTGCCGGCCGCCAGCTTCAGCATCGGCCAGGGCGTGGATCCGCGGCTGCTGGACTATGCGCGCGCCCACGGCCACCCGACGCAGTCTGTGCGCTTCTTCCCGTTCTCCGCCCGCTCGCTGCGCGAGCTGGCCTTCCGCGCCAGCAAGCTCCCGCGCTGAGCGCGCCTCAGAACACGATCTGCAGGCGCGTGAGCAGGCGCCCGCCGTCGTTGGTCGCGCCGGGCACGTGGCCGTCGAGGTAGTCGACCATCAGGCGCAGGTCGTCGCCCTTGATCAGGTAATTGAGGCCGAAAAGCGTGGTGTGATACGTGTTGCCGCCGACGTCGGTGTTCGGATCGAACGCGTCGTAGCGGATCACGCCCTGCAGCTTCGCCGGCACGAGGAAGAACGCCGCCGTCGCCTGCCAGCCCTGGGCGTGGAGCTTCGCGCGCGGCGCGGCGTTCGCCGGCTCGAAGGTGCCGCGCAGGAGCTCGGCGCCGAGGTCGAGCCGCTGCCAGGTCCACTGGGCGTCGATGCCGCTCATGGCGCGCTTGCCGGTGAAGGCGTTGCCCGTGAAGCCGAAATCGCTCTTCGCCACCGCCACGTCCTCGGTCCACAGCCCGTTGGCGCCGAGCGTGAGCTTGCCGGCGGCCTTGTGCAGCGCGGGCGACCAGGTCACGCGGGCGGCCCGCTGGAACTTCGAGTTGTCGTTGGCGCTGACGTTCGTGCCGTTGCCGTTGCCGGCGGTGACGTAGTAACCGAGCTGCTTGTCGAGCAGCGTGCCGGCGACGCCGAGGGCGAGCTGGCGGCCGTCGGTCAGGCGGTCGTTCGAGAGCGTGCGCTCGATCGCCGGCGTCTTCGTGTCGGCCACGAGCGCCTCGGCGCCGAAGGCCGGCTTGAGCTGGCCGAAGCGCACGTTCGCCGCCTCGTAGCGGTGCCAGTTGACGAACACCTCGTTGGCGCGCGCCAGGTTGCCCGTCGACGCGCCGAGCGTGTTGCCCTGGAGGTCGAGCTCGGCCTTGAAATCGAAATCCTCCGCGAACGCGCCCGCGACGAAGATGCGCGCGCGCCGGAAATAGAAACGGTCGCGCACCGCCGCGCCGCCGCTCGCGAAACGCGAGTCCGACGCGCGGCCGAACTCCGCCTGCGCCTGCAGGAACCCGCCCACGCTCAGGCTCGTCTCCTTGCCGGCCGGCTTCACCAGCACGGGCGCCGGCGCGTCCTTCTTCAGGCCGAGCTTGTCGCGCAGCTCGGCGTTCTCGCGCGAGAGCGTCTGGACCTTTTGCTCCAGGGCGTTGAGGCGCTCCTCGAGCGAGGCGGGCGCGGATTGAGCCCGCAGCGCGAGGGCGCGGCGAGCAGCAGGAAGGTGGCAGCGGAGCGGAGCAGCATGGCGGAAGGCGGCCGAGCATCGCACACCGGTGGGTCGACACGAGCCGCTCCCCTGCCCTACGGCACCGCCGCGGGATTCTGAAACCCCGCGCGAAGTAAAAATCGCCCGCCGACCGGCCCCGTTAGCGCGGCGGAACCGCCCATAACGCTCGCAACTAACCCCTTCCCCACGCGCCCGCGGCCCTCGACAGCCTCGAAACCAGTGTCATACGTTCCCGCCACTCCCCACCACCGCCCCCGTGCGCGCCTCCACCGCCATGCCCACGCCCGGTCAAAAGCCCCGCCCGTCCCGCCCCCACACCGGCGGTCGCCCCGATTTCTCATGACTCCCGGACAACGCTTTCGCGCCGCCCTCGCCGCCGAATCGCCGCTGCAGATCGCCGGCGCGATCAACGCCTACGCCGCCCTCCTCGCCGAGCGCGCCGGCTTCCGCGCGCTCTACCTGTCCGGCGCCGGCGTCGCCAACCACTCCTACGGCTGGCCCGACATCGGCCAGACCGCCCTCGCCGACGTCCTGATCGACGCCCGCCGCATCGCCCGCCGCGTCGCGCTGCCGCTCCTGGTCGACATCGACACCGGCTGGGACGACCCGGCGCAAGCCGTCCGCGAGCTGGCGCTGGCCGGCGTCGCCGCCGTGCACATCGAGGACCAGGTCCCCGCCAAGGTCTGCGGCCATCTGCCCGGCAAGCACCTCGTCCCCCCGGCGAGATGGTCGAGCGCGTCCGCGCCGCCGTCGCCGGCAAACCCGACCCGGCCTTCGTCGTCATGGCCCGCACCGACGCCGCGGCGAACGAGGGCGTCGCCGGCGCCATCGCCCGCGCCCAGGCCTACGTCGACGCCGGCGCCGACATGATCTTCGCCGAGGCCCTGCCCACGCTGGACGACTACCGCGCCTTCACCGCCGCGGTCAAAGTCCCCGTCCTCGCCAACCTCACCGAGTTCGGCAAGACCCCGCTCTTCAGCCTCGACCAGCTCCGCGCCGCCGGCATCGCGCTGGCGCTCTACCCGCTCGGCGCCTCGCGCGCCGCCGCCGCCGCCGCGCTGGATTTCTACGCCACCCTCCGCCGCGACGGCACGCAGCAGGCCGTCGTGCCGAAGATGCAGACCCGCGCCGACCTCTACACCACCCTCGGCTACACGCCGCCGAAGGAAACCAAACCGTGATTTGAACCGCGGAGGCACAGAGAGCACAGAGCCCGTTTTCTTCCCGCTGTGACCTCCGTGCCTCCGCGGTTCTCCAAACCCCCCGCCCTTCCCACGATGAGCACCGACACCCCCGCCTCCGCTCAACCGCCCGCGCCCAAGGCCAAGAAATCCGTCGCGCTCTCCGGCGTCGCCGCCGGCAACACCGCGATCTGCACCGTCGGCCACTCCGGCAACGACCTGCATTACCGCGGCTACGACATCGCCGACCTGGCGCGCCACGCGACCTACGAGGAGGTCGCGCACCTCCTCATCCACGAGCGCCTGCCCAACCGCGCCGAACTCGCCGCCTACCGGAAACACCTCGCCGCGCGGCGCGGACTCTCCGCGCCGCTCCGCGCCATCCTCGAGCAGCTGCCCGCGCGCTCGCACCCGATGGGCGTCCTGCGCACCGCCTGCTCGGCCATGGGCGCGATGGACACCGAGCCTTCCGCCCCCGACGGCAGCGGCCCGAAGGACCCCGTGCTCGCCCGCCAGATCGCCGACCAGCTCATCGCCAGCTTCCCGTCGATGCTGCTCTACTGGCATCACTTCGCCACGACGGGCCGCCGCATCGAGGTCGAGACCGCCGACGAGTCCATCGCGGCGCACTTCCTCCGCCTCCTCCACCAGCGCGACCCCCACCCTCGCACGTCCGCGCGCTCGACCGCTCGCTCATCCTCTACGCCGAGCACGAGTTCAACGCTTCGACCTTCACCGCGCGCGTCATCGCCGGCACCGGCTCCGGCCTCTACAGCTGCATCACCGGCGCCATCGGCGCCCTGCGCGGCCCCAAGCACGGCGGCGCCAACGAGGTCGCCTTCGAGATCCAGCAGCGCTACCGGACGCCCGACGAGGCCGAGGCCGACATCCGCGCCCGCATGGCGCGCAAGGAAATCGTCATCGGCTTCGGCCACCCCGTCTACACCGTCAGCGACCCGCGCAACGCCATCATCAAGGAGATCGCGCGCGAGCTCTGCACCGAACGCGGCGACCTCAACGTCTTCCACATCGCCGAGCGGATCGAAACGCTGCTCTGGAACGAAAAGAAGATGTTCCCCAACCTCGATTGGTATAGCGCCGTCGCCTACCACGAGATGGGCGTGCCCACCGCGATGTTCACGCCGCTCTTCGTCATCGCCCGCACCGCCGGCTGGGCCGCGCACGTCATCGAACAACGCGCCGACGGCAAGATCATCCGTCCCTCCGCCAACTACACCGGCCCCGCCGACCGCCCGCTCCCGCCGCTCGATCAACGCTGATTTTTTAACGCCAAGCCGCAAAGACGCAAAGATCCTCCCGCGGCCAACTTCGCGCCTCTGCCCCTTCGCGTTTAAGTATTTTTCTCCGTGTCCTCCCACATCTCCAACGTCCGCCCCGCCCCCGACCAACTCCTCGTCGACCTCGCCGACTACGCGCTGAACGCGAAGATCGCGAGCGACGAGGCCTACGACACCGCGCGCTGGTGCCTCGCCGACACGCTCGCCTGCGGCATCATGGCCCTCGCGTATCCCGCGTGCACCAAGCTCCTCGGGCCCGTCGTCCCCGGCACCACGATCAAAAACGGCGCGCGCGTCCCCGGCACGTCCTACGAACTCGATCCCGTGCAGGGCGCCTTCAACATCGGCGCCATCGTCCGCTGGCTCGACTTCAACGACACCTGGCTCGCCGCCGAGTGGGGCCACCCCTCCGACAACCTCGGCGCCATCCTCGCCACCGCCGACTGGCTCAGCCGCAACCAAGCCGCCGGCACACCCGTCGCCGCCTTCAACTCTCAACTCTCAACCCTCAACTCTCAACTCACGGTGAGGCACGTCCTCACCGCGATGATCAAGGCGCACGAAATCCAAGGCGTGCTCGCGTTGGAAAATTCCTTCAACCGCGTCGGCCTCGATCACGTCCTCCTCGTCCGCCTGGCCTCCACCGCCGTCACCGCCGCGATGCTCGGCGGCACGCGCGAGCAGGTCATCAACGCCATCTCGCACGCCTGGCTCGACGGCTCCGCCCTCCGCACCTACCGCCACGCCCCCAACACCGGCTCGCGCAAATCCTGGGCCGCCGGCGACGCCACCAGCCGCGCCGTCCGCCTCGCGCTCATCGCGCTGACGGGCGAGATGGGCTACCCCTCCGTCCTCACCGCCAAGACCTGGGGCTTCCAGGACGTCTCCTTCAAGGGCAATGCCGTCAAACTCGCGCGCCCACTCGGCAGCTACGTGATGGAGCACGTGCTCTTCAAGATCTCCTTCCCCGCCGAATTCCACGCGCAGACCGCCGTCGAGTGCGCGATGCAGCTCCATCCCGCGGTGAAGCACCGCCTCGACCAGATCGAGCGCGTCGAGATGACCACCCACGAGTCGGCCATCCGCATCATCGACAAGACCGGCCCGCTCCACAATCCGGCCGACCGCGACCACTGCCTCCAGTATATGGCCGCCATCGGCCTCATCTTCGGCGAGCTCACCGCCGACCACTACGAGGACAAGATCGCCGCCGACCCGCGCATCGACGCCCTCCGCGCCAAGATGGTCGTCACCGAGGACAAATCGTATTCGAAGGATTACCTCGACCCGGAAAAACGCTCCATCGCCAACGCGATCCAGGTCGTCTTCAAGGACGGCACGAAGACCGACCGCATCGAGGTCCACTACCCCATCGGCCACCGCCGCCGCCGCGCCGAAGGCATCCCGGTGCTCCAGCAAAAAGCCCGCGCCGCCTTCGCCGCCCACTACGGCGCCGACCGCGCCGCGCAGCTCATGTCGCTCTTCACCGACCGCACGAAACTCGAGTCAATGCCCGTCCACGACTTCGTGAGCGCGTTCGTGAAGTAATACTCACGTAGGCATCTATATGGTTGGCCTAGTCATCGCGACCAGGTTCTTACGGTCACCTTGCGTCCGCGAAACCGTGTCGGGCCTTTGAATCAAACACTTGCGCGATTGCTCGACCGCACTGGGTCATTGCTTCCCGCGAGAGGGTCATTGCTTCACTCGCCGAGCTCATTGTTTTACACGCCAACGCGATTGTTTGAGCGGCCAACCTCATTGCTTGAGGCGCCGAGGCGATTGTTTGACCGCCGTGCGTCATTGTTTCCCACGCCAACCCGATTGTTTTACACGCCAAGGCGATTGTTTACACGGACGCCCCGATTGCTTGAACCGCCGTGCTCATTGTTTGAGCCGCCAACTCAATTGTTTCGTTTCCCAACTCAATTGTTTGGTCGGACGAGCCCATTGTTTTGTGCCCCGCGCGCGTTGCTTCGCCGTCCGAGGCCGTTGCTCGGCGCGCCGCTTCGTTGCGGGAAGCAGCGACCGCAGGCCTGACCGGCTGACCACGGGGCTTCGTTCACCGGACCAGCGGCTGCATCGTGCGATCGTGTTGCGCGGCAGGGGCGCGAGGCACCGACCGCGCGGTCTGCTCCCCGAACCAAACCGAAGGAAGCATGAGCTGACTTTTGACAGACGTTCGTCGCACGACCCGCTCGACGCTGTTTTCGACCACGGATCGCACGGATCACGCTATCCGGCTCGTCCGTGCAATCCGGGATCGTCGTTCAATGATCGCTCGCGGCGCATGGAGATACTGGTGTCCTGGCCTTCGAGTTTGGCGCGCTCCACCACGCGCCAAACCGGCATGACTTGAATCCCATTGACGCCGCGAGCGCGCGGATCAACCGCGAACCTGCTTCATGCGTTCGACGTCGCGCAGCGTGAGGCCATGGCCGCCGATGCCCCAATGGCCTTCGCGGACTTCCTCGATCTTGACCCAGGTGACGCTGCGGAAGGGTTCTCCCTCGATGGACACCATCGCGTCGGTGAGCTTGGCGATGATTTCCTGTTTCTGCTCCGGCGTGAACACTTTCTCGATAACGTGGACGGTAACGAGCGGCATGGTTGGATTGGTCTTTCTTGGTTGAGGTTGTTGTCGCCCGGCGAACCGCGCCGGACAGCCCGTCCACTCTAGCCGGCGGCGACGCCCGCCGCCACGACACAGAATGTTGCGGGCTACTCCCGATTCTGTAGCGTCGCCGGCCCGAGATGAGCGCCCGCTACTACCAGTTCTGTCCCATCGCCAAGGCCTCCGAGATCCTGGGCGAGCGCTGGACCATCCTCATCATTCGCGAACTGCTGCTGGGCGCGACCCGCTTCGCGGAACTGCAGCGCGGCTTGTCGGCCATCTCGCCCACCCTGCTGACCCGGCGCCTGGGCCAGCTGCAGGATTGCGGATTGGTCGTGCGCCGCGCCGTCCCCGGCACCGGTCGGGCGGAGTATAGCCTCACGCCGGCCGGGCGGGAGCTGCATCCGGTCGTGGTCGGCCTCGGTCGCTGGGGCATGAAATGGGCCCGCGGCCAGATGAGCGATGATGAGCTCGACGTGCAGCACTTGATGGCCGACCTCGCCCGCCGCATCGACGAGACGCAGCTGCCGGGCGGCGACACGGTGATCCAATTCAGTTTTCAGCGGCTGCCCAAGTTCGCCCACTGGTGGGTCCTGCTCGCCGCGGACGGCACGCGCGAACTCTGCGCCAACAATCCCGGGCGCAACGCCCACCTGCAGCTGCGCACGGACCTGCGCACCATGGTGGAGATCTGGGCGGGCGACATACGCATCGCCGACGCCGTGAAATCGGGTCGGGTGCAGGTCAGCGGCGAGCCGCTGCTCGCCCGCACCCTGGCCGCCTGGCTGCGTCCCGGCGCGCTGTCGGACGTGCGCCCCTGTTCCGGCGTCTCCCCGCGGAGCCGCCCCCGCGCCCAGCGATCGAGCGCATCGGCGCGACCGGGCCGCAAGCAACGGCGCCGCCGGTCCTAGCTCATCTCCTTCGCGATCAGCTTCTGCAACTCGAAGCGGTGGCAGTGCACCGCATCCTCCGCGCAGTGGCAGAGCAGCGTGACGTCCTGCTTCGCCGCCAGCTTCGCGATCAGGCGCAGGGTGAATTTCTGGCCGTGGTTCTTGATCGTGGCGTTGGCCGCGTCGGTCGCCGCCGGCGCGAAGAGCTCGTCGCGGTAGCGGCGCGTGAACTCGCGCCAGGTGATCTCCTCCGCGAGCACGCTTTTCAGCAGCGCCTCGCTCGGCCCGAGGCTGGCCATCCACACGTCGTAGCGGTCGGCCGGCAGGCCGCGGCCGCGGAAGCGCGCCACGAGCAGGCGCAGCCCGTCGCCGGCCGCGATCGGCGCATGCACGGATTTGGTCTTCAGCATGGCGGCCTCAGGCCTTGCCCGCGGCGCGCGCGGCGCGATACGCCTCGTAGTCCGGCACGCGCCGCTCGTAGCTGGCGTGCATGAGCGGCGACGAGATGAGGAAATCCGCCGTCGCGCGATCGCAAGCCGTCGGCACGTTCCAGACCGACGCCATGCGCAGCAGCGCCTTCACGTCGGGATCGTGCGGCTGCGCCTCGAGCGGGTCCCAGAAGAAGATCAGGAAGTCGATCTTGCCCTCGACGATCATGGCGCCGACCTGCTGGTCGCCGCCGAGCGGGCCGCTGTAGAGCTTGTGGATCGGCAGCCCGATCACCGGCTCGAGCAGGGCGCCGGTGGTGCCCGTCGCCCACAGCTCGTGCTGGCCGAGCGTGCCGCGGTTGAACTTCGCCCACTCGAGCAGGTTCATCTTCTGCGCGTCGTGCGCGACGAGGGCGACCCGCTTGCGGGCGGGCATCGTGATCGTCTTGTAGACCATGCCGCCACCATCGCGGGCCGGCCGCGCGGCGGCAAGCCGGCGCTCCGGCCGGGAAAATTCGCCGCTTGACGTTTTTGGAACGATCGTTCTTTTAAGCGCCATGCCCCGCGCCAAGGAATTCGACGAAGCGGAAGTGCTCGACCAGGCACTGGAGCTTTTCCGCGCGCGCGGTTTCAAGCACACGTCGTTCGCCGACCTGGTCGAGGAGCTCGGCGTCAGCCGCCAGAGCCTTTACGACACCTACGGCGACAAGGCCTCGCTCTACCACCAGGCGCTGAAGCGCTACCTCGCGCGCGGCGTCGACTCGATGCGCCGCAAGCTCGAGGGCGAGGAGCCGCTGCGCCCGGCCTTGGCGGAGCTCTTCGACGCCATGATCGACGGCCAGTGCACCAAGGGCTCGCCCGGCTGCCTCATGGTCAACTCCATGGTCGAGCTCTCGCCGCACGACCCCGACACCCGCGCCCTCGCCCAGGAGCACGCCCGCACCATCGAGGGGATCCTCGCCTCCCGCCTCAGCGCCGCCCAGCGCCGGGGCGAGCTGGCCAAGACCAAGGACCCGGTCGCGCTCGCCACCTTCCTCTACCACACGCTGCTCGGCCTCGCCGTGGCCTCCCGCGCCCTCGGCGACCGCGAGAGCATGCGCCAGACCGTCCGCCTGGCCCTGCAGGCCCTCGACTGATTTCCTTCTGCTCTTTCTGGAACGTTTGTTCCGCTTCCACGCCTTCACATGAAAAACAAAACCCTCCTCATCACCGGCGGCACGACTGGCATCGGTCTCGCCACCGCCCAACTCCTCGCCGCCGACGGCGCGCGGGTCATCGTCACGGGCCGCAATCCCGAGACGCTCGCGGCCGCCCGGGCCCAGCTGCCCGCCTCCGCCCTCGTCCTGAAATCCGACTCCGGCCAACTCGCCGACGCGCAGGCGCTCGGCAGCGTGCTGCAGCAGCACGGCGTCACGCGCCTCGACGGCGCCTTCCTCAACGCCGGCATCGGCAAGTTCGGCCCGATCGACGCCGCGACGCCGCAGGACTTCGAGGACCAGTTCGCCATCAACGTCCGCGGGCCGTATTTCCAGATCCAGTCGCTGCTCCCGCTGCTCGCGAACCCGAGTGCGATCGTGATCAACGCCTCGGTCGTCGCCGGCGTGAACTTCGAGCACGCCAGCATCTACTCGGCCACGAAGGCCGCGGTCGTCTCCCTCGGCCGCTCGCTCGGCGCCGAGCTCGCGCCGCGCGGCATCCGCGTCAACACCCTCAGCCCCGGCCCGATCGAGACGCCGATCTTCGGCAAGCTCGGGCTGCCCGCCGAGGCGGCGAAGAACCTGATCGACTCGCTCGGCCAGGGCACGCTCTTGAAGCGCGCCGGCCAGCCCGCGGAGATCGCCCGGCTCGCCCGCTTCCTTCTCTCCGAGGACTCCAGCTTCATCGTCGGCGAGGACATCGTCGCCGACGGCGGCGTCCGCCACGTCTGATCACCCGCAACTCCTCCCCGCCATGCTCGCCGGAGTCATCGTCCTCGCCGCCCTCACCGTCCTCGTCGCGCTCGAGTCCTCGCTCGGCACCGAGTGACGCCCCGCGCCTTGCCGCGACCGTGGCCCTCGCTACGGTCGCGGCATGTCCCGCGTTCCCCCATCCCTCTCCTCCCCCGACGCTCTCGTCCCGGTCCGCGCGCTGGACTTCGTGATGTATAACACGAAGGACATGCACGGCACCCGCGCCTTCTACCAAAAGCTCTTCGGCTTCCAGCCCGGCGAGGAATGGGAGGATTTCTGGAGCGAGTTCGCCACCGCGCCGCTCACGCTCTGCCTCAACGACGGCACCTCGCGGCAGGGCGACCCGAAATGGGACTGGCACGGCGCCGCGTGCGTCGCCCTCGCGGTCGACGACGTGCCGTCCGCCATCGCCCAGTGCCGCGAGCACGGCGTGACGATTCTCATCGAGCCCGTCGAGACGCGCGTCTGCTGGATGGCGTGGATCGCCGACCCGGCCGGCAACCGCCTCTGCCTGCACTCGCGCAAGAACGGCACCGCAGGCTGAACCGGGCGCCGGTTTCTCGCTGGTCCGTTGACCGGCGCGCCGGCGCCGGATCGTGCGGCGCGCGATCTCAAACGCTCCGCGCCACGCGCACCATCGCCGCGACGCTGGCGTCGACATCGGCGTCCGTCGTCGCCCACGAGGAGACGCTGATGCGCATCGCCGTGCGGCCCTGCCAGACGGTGATGCCCGCCCAGCAGGTGCCCTCGCGCTGGATACCGTCGATCACGCGCCTGGTCTTCTCCGCGTCGCCGAACGCGACGAGCACCTGGTTCAACCCGACCTCGTTGAGGATCTCGAAACCGGCCGCGCGCAGCTGCGTCGCGAAGCGCCGCGCCTGCGCGCAATTCCGCTCGAGCAGCGCCGCCACGCCCGCACGGCCGAGCGAGCGCAGCGCGGCCCACACCTCCACCCCGCGCGCGCGCCGCGAGAGCTCGGGCGTGAAGTCGCTCGGGTTGCGGAACTCCGTCTGCGTCGGCAGGTATTCCGCCGTGATGGCCATCGCGGCCGGGAGCGCGTGCGGATCGCGCACGAAGGCGAGGCCCGAGTCGTAGGGCACGTTGAGCCACTTGTGCGCGTCGGTCGCCCAGGAATCGGCGTCGCCCATCCCGCGCGCCAGCGGAGCGAGCTGCGGCGAGGCCGGCGCCCAGAGGCCGAACGCGCCGTCGACGTGCACCCACGCTCCCGCAGCCCGCGCCGCCGCGCAGATCTCGCCGATGGGGTCGAAGGCGCCCGTGTTCACGTTGCCCGCCTGGACGATGACGATGGTTGGACCGGAAATCTTCGGCAGCGCGTCGGCGCGCATGCGCCCCTGGCCGTCGACCGGCACCTTCACCAGCCGCGCGCGACCGAGGCCGAGCACGCCGAGGGACTTGGTGACGGACGGATGCACTTCGGCCCCGCAAATCACGGTGATCTCCGGCGCGCCGAAAAGGCCCTTCGCCTCGACGTTCCAGCCCACCCGCTCGAGCACCGCGTGGCGCGCGGCGGCGAGCGCGCAGAGATTGGCCACGGTGGCGCCGGTGACGAATGCGCCCGCCGCCTCCCGCGGCAACTGGAGCAGGTCGACCAGCCAGCGCAGCGCCACCTGCTCGAGGTGCGCCACGCCCGGCGTGGCGCGATACATGGCGGCATTCTGGTCCCACGCTCCCGCCAGCCAGTTGGCGGCGAGCGAGACCGGCAACGAACCGCCGATGACGAAGCCGAAGAACCGCGGGCCCGCCATGCCCATCGTCGCGGGCGAGACGATCTCGTCGAGCAACCTCAGGGTCTCCCGCTCGTCGGTCGGCGCGGCGGGCAGCGGCTCCTCGAGGCGCTGTAACGCGGCGACGGCGGCGTCGCCCGGCGCGACGGCGCGCGTCTGGATTTCGTCGAGGTAGCGGGCGGCGCGGTTCGCGGCGTCGTGGAGCAGCGGGTTCATGCCCCCAGCCTAGCCGCGGGGCCGCCGGGCGGTCAACCGGCCGGCCGCCCCGGCACGGCACAGTGGCGCGCGATTGTGCCCGGTCAGGCGACGGCCGCCTTGAGCTGCTCGAACTTCACCTGGGCGCGCTCGCAGGCGATCCGGAAATCGCGCTCGGCGACGCCGGCCTTGGTGAAATTCTCGCTCGTCAGCTGCCAGTAACCCTCCTCGCCGGGCAGGCCGCCGAAGCGGTCGGACGCGGCGGTGGCGGCAAGCTTGAGCAGGTGAATGATCGGGTTGTGCTTCCCGGCCGGATGATAGTGGTGGCGGATGGCCGACACGGTCTCGTGCGGCAGGCGCCAGTGCAGGAGGATCTTCTCGGCGGCCTCGACGTTGGTCAGGCTCCAGTGCTTCTGCTCCCACACGTCGAGCGCGGTCTCGCCGCTCTCCCGGAACGGCGGGATCGCCGCGCCGGCCGGCGCCAGGCGTTCGAGCGCCATCATGCCGATGGTGCGCAGCAGGCCGACCGTGTAACAGCTCCGCGGACGCTCGCCGGCCGGCTTCGCCAGCTCCTCCATCAGCACGGCCACGAACAGCGTGTTCTGGCGCAGGTGGGCGGCATCGAACGGATACAGGCGCAGCCTCTGCTCGGCCAGCTGGGCGTTGGCGACCACGCCGACGAGCCGGTGGACTTCGACGAAGCCGACGAAGGCGATCGCGCGCTCGAGCGAGCCGATCGGCTCGCTGGGCGCATACGCCGCACTGTTGGCCATGCGGATGATCTGGGCGACGAGCGGCGGATCGCGCCGCAGCAGTCCCACCACGTCCGTTGCGTCGGCCCCGGGATCGTTCATCAACTGGCCCAGCTCCACGAGCAGCCGCGGCGCCGTCGGCAGCCGGGCCGCCACGGCTTGCAGGTCTTTCTCGGAAATGGGGGCGCTGATCATCCGAGGACGAGCATCGGATTTTCTCCGATGCGCTTAAGGGGAAACTCCCAGAAACGCGGCTCAGCAGCCGGCCGCGACCGCCCTATTAGCGCGTCGTGGCCAGCGCCGGCGTGGCGGGAGTGCGGAACCGGACGACGTAGTAAGTCGACGGCCGCTCGCCCACGTGGCGCCAGCCGAACTTCTGGCCCGACGCCACGAAGAAGAGATCGCCCGGGCCCACGCGGAGGGTTTGTCCGCCCGCCGTCGCCTCCATCTCGCCCTCCTTTATGATGAAAAACTGCTCGTCGGGGTGCTGGCCGCCGTGCGCAGGCGCGCCGGGCCGCAGGGTGGTGACGTGCAGGTCGAACTGCGGCAGCGTGCGGGTGGACGCGCTCACGAAGTCGCGGCGCTCGGAGTTCGCGGAAGCCTTCACCGGCACCGTCGCCCATTCCCAGACGGTCGAAGCCATCGCCGGACGCTCGCCGGGCGGGATCTTCGCGCCGGCCGCGGTGTAGAAGTTCTGCACCAGATAGGTCGCGGGCTGGCTGCCGGGGTTGAAGACGCCGTGGTGGTCGTTGGACACGACGAAGAAGGCCGAGCCCGGACCGATGCGCGTCTTGGCGCCCTCGATCGTCACGTCGAGCTGGCCGTCGAGCAGGATCATCATCTCCTCGCGCTCGTGCCGGTGCGGGTCGTGCGGCGCCTTGCCGGGCTGGAGGATGGTGCGGTGCAGCTCGAACTGCGAGAGCGTGGCCGTGGGCTGGTCGCAGTAGGCGGCGCGCAGGCTCGTGGGCTTGGTCTCGTCCTTCACCTCCGCCGCGTGCACGACGAAGGAGCCGCCCGGCAGGGGTGGACCGGGAAAACGGGCGCGGCGGCGGGCAAGCGGCCGGCGGCGAGCGCGAGGGCGCCGACAAACAGGGGCGTGAGGCAGGATTTCATTTCCAGGCGGAGAAGGTCGCGCGCACGCTCGCCGCAAGGTGCTGCGGGGCCTCGCGCAGCGCGGTGGCGAGGGCGGTGCCAGGCGGCGTGATCGCGTGCGTCGAAAATCCCGCCGGCGCCGCCGCGACGCGGCCGGCAAAGACGTGGACCGGCTTGCCGAGCGCGGCCGCGCGGCGCGCGATTTCGCCGGGGGCCTTGCCGGCCAGCGAGCTGGCGTCGAAACTCCCCTCGCCCGTGATCACGACGTCGGCCGCGGCGAGTCGCGCGTCGAGGCCGAGCCAGGCCGAGACGAGCTCGAAGCCCGGGCGCAGCCGCGCGTCCGCCGCGCAGTGCAGGCCGAAGGCCAGGCCGCCCGCCGCGCCGCACCCGGGCGTCTCGCACAGCAGCGGGTGCTTGCCCGCCAGCGTGCAGAGCATGGCCGCCACGCGGCCGGTCATGTATTCGAGCCGGGTGAAATCCTCCTCGTGCAGGCCTTTCTGCGGCGCGAAGACGCTCGCCGCGCCGAAGGTGCCCATGAGCGGGTTCGTCACATCGGTGGCGATGAAGAGCGGCGGCAGCGGCGCGGCGATCCGGCCGCCGACGCGCGCCAGGGCCGCCCAGGTCTCCGGCACGGGGTCGGCGATGACGGAGCCGTCGGCCGCGTGGGCGGTCAGACCGAGCGCCACCAGGGCGCCGAGGCCGGCGTCGTGTGTCGCGCTGCCGCCGACGCCGAGGGCGATCGCGGCCGCGCCCTCCGCGCGGCGGCGAGGATGAGTTCGCCTGTGCCGCGCGTGGTCGTCCGCCACGGGTTGCGCCGGGCGGGCGGAACGAGGGCGAGGCCGGAGGCCTGCGCCATTTCCACGACGGCGACCCGCGGCGCGGCTCCGCCGGCGGATTCGCGCGCGGCGAGTTCGAGCTGCGCCTGTGCGGCGAGCGGGAGCCGGGCGGCGGGGACGAGACCGTAGTGCGCCTCGACCGGCTCGCCCAGCGGGCCGGTGACGGTCGCGCGCCGCAGCTCCCCGCCGGCGGCACGGGTCAGCAGGGCGGCGAAGCCGTCGCCGCCATCGGCCAGCGGACAGAGATCGACCTGCCAGCCGGGCTGCGCGGAACGGAGCGCGGCCGCGGCGATGTCGCACGCCTCGGCGGCGCCGAGCGCATCCTTGAATTTGTCGAAGGCGACGAGGACGCGCATGGGCGGGAGCGGGAGGGCGCGGCGGCCGGCGGTGGCGTCAGCCCTTCACCGCGAACGGCGCGTGGGTCTCGCGCTTGAGCTCGCGCGTCATCAGCGCGTAGAGCGCGTCGGCCGGTTTCTTGTTCTCGTAGAGGATCGAGTGCACCTGGGCCATGATCGGCGCCGTGATGCCGCGCTCGAGGCAGAGGCCGTGGAAGGCGTCGGTCGAGCGGTGGCCCTCGACCACCGTCTTGCGGCCGGCCATGAGCTCGTCGACGGTCTTGCCCTCGCCGATGCGCTGGCCGAACTCGCGGTTGCGGCTCCACGCGCCGTGACAGGTGGCGACGAGGTCGCCGAAGCCGGACAGGCCGTAGAACGTCTCCTTCTTGGCGCCGAGAGCCTCGCCGACGCGGACCATCTCGGTGAGCGCGCGGGTGAGCAGGGCGGCCTTGGCGTTGTCGCCGAGCTTCTGGCCGTCGCAGAGGCCGGCCGCGATGGCGTAGATGTTCTTGAGGCAGGCGCCGTATTCGGCGCCGGCGAGGTCGTCGCTGGTGTAGAGCCGCAGCGACGGGCTGCTCATGGCCGCCTGGACGCGATCGACGAACGGCCCGGGCGTCTTCGCCGCCAGGACCATCGCCGCGGGCAGGCCGCGCGCGACCTCGGCGGCGTTGGTCGGGCCGGTGAGCGTGGCGACGTTCACGCCGGGCAGGACCTGCGCCATCACCTCGCTCGGGCGGAGATGCGTGCCGATCTCGAGGCCCTTGACGAGGCTGATGAACAACTGGAGCCGGCGCGCAGCGGCGAGCACGCCCTGGATCTGCTCGCACCACGCGCGCAAGGCGTGCGACGGGCTCGCGATCAGCGCGACGTCGGCCTCGAGCAGGGCGGCGCGGAGATCCGAGGTGACGGCGAGATTCTCCGGGAGCTTGATGCCGGGCAGGTAGTCGCGGTTCTCGCGCGCCAGCTGCATCGCCAGCGCGTGCTCGGGCCGGCGCGTGACGAGCGCGACGGTCTGGCCGCAACGCGCCAGATGCGCGGCCACGGCGGTGCCCCAGGCACCGGCGCCGACAACGGCGAAACGAACTGACGGCTCTTCAGCCACGCAAGGGGTAGTTCAGCTTTTCAGAAAACCGGGAATTCGCTCCCCGGCGAACATGTTTTCGTAGGCTTCCCGCGCGTTCACCAGTTCGAAACGGCTGCCGGACACGAGCACCTCCGCCGGCATCGGGCGGGTGTTGTAGCGGCTGGCCATGGTGTAGCCGTAGGCGCCGGCGCTCATGAAGGCGACGAGTTCGCCCTCGCGCACTTCCTGCAGCGTGCGGCCCTTGGCGAAACAGTCGCCGCTCTCGCACACGGGTCCGACGATGTCGGCGGTGAGCGCCGGGCGGGCGGAGTCGCGCGCGACCGGCACGATCTCGTGGTAGGCCTCATACATCGCCGGGCGGACGAGGTCGTTCATCGCCGCGTCGAGGATGAGGAAGTTTTCCCCTGGCCGTGCTTCACGTATTCGACGCGGGAGACGAGCACGCCGGCGTTGCCGACGAGGAAGCGGCCGGGCTCGAGCAGGATTTTCAGCCCGAGCGGCGCGAGCAGCGGCTTCAGCGCCGCGCCGTAGGCCTCGGGCGTGAGGGGCGCTCGCCCTCGGGCTTGGCGGCCCACCAGGCGGCGTCGCCGCTCGCGAGCGCGTCCGGGTAAACGATGCCGATGCCGCCGCCGACGGAGAAATAGCGGATGCCGTAGAGCTTCTTCAGCTCCTCGACGAAGGGCAGGACCTTCTGCACCGCCTCGACGAACGGACCGATCTGGGTGAGCTGCGAGCCGATGTGCATCTGCACGCCCTTCAGCTCGACGTGCGGATACTTCGCGGCGGCGGCGTAGGCGGCGGCGGCGAATTTCAGCGGGATGCCGAACTTGTTCTCGCTCTTGCCGGTGGTGATCTTGGCGTGGGTGTGGGCGTCGACGTCGGGATTGATGCGGATGGCGACCGGCGCCTGGCGACCGAGCTGGCCGGCGATGCGATCGAGGCGGGCGAGCTCCGGCTCGCTCTCGACGTGGAAGCCGTAGACGCCGGTCTCGAGCGCGAGGCGGATCTCCGCCTCGGACTTGCCCACGCCCGCAAAGACGCTTTCGCCCGGGGCGCCCCCGGCGGCGATCACGCGGCGCAGCTCGCCCCCGCTCACGAGATCGAAGGCCGCGCCGAGGTTGGCGAAGTGCCGCAGCACGGCGAGGGTCGAGTTCGCCTTCATCGCGTAGCAGATCTTCAGGTCCAGGCCCGCGAGGCTGGCGGCGAGGCGGCGGTAGTTGTCCGCGATGGTTTGCGCGCTGTAGACGTAGGTCGGGGTGCCGTGGAGGCCGGCGATGGTGGCGAGGTCGACGCCCTCGGCGTGGAGCTGGTTCCCGACGTAGCGGAAGTGGTGCATGGCGACGGTTGGAGGGCCGAAATTGCGCCTTTCGCCCGGAAAAACCACCCAATTCTTCCCCGGCCCGCCGAACGTTCCGGCATAGGCCGGCGCGGTCGCGATCTCCGCCCGCGCCGTCGGACCAGTGCCAAATCTACTGGCCACCGTAAACCCTGCGTCAAAAACCCGGACTTTTTCGGGAAAGCACTTGAACGCGCCGGGAAGTTGCCGAATCAATGCGGGCGTGAGCCATCTCCTGCGCCGCCTGCTGCAACGCCTGCCGTCCCGCACCCCGCGGCGGCTGGACCAGCGGCTGCGGACGACCAGCTCGCGCCGCGCGCAGTTCGTGAGCTTCCTCGAATCGAGCGGCTACCGCACCCACAACGTCGACACCTACGAGCGCTCGCTCCAGCGCCGGCGCTTCGCCAAGGCCGCCTTCATGTGGGCGACGGCGTTCGCCATCGCGTGGGTCGTCATCGAGAGCGCGCGGGCGGTCTCGATTTTCTGAGCGCCGCGCGCGCGGGCGCGCAAAGTAGGTTGCGCGGCACGGCGAGGCGCGCTTGCTTCGCGCCGTGCACATCGACGCCGAGCTGTATCCGTGGTTTTCCGTGGCCGCCATCATCTGGGGCCTGCTCGACTGCTTTTTCGGCTACCGGGTCTTCAAGCTGGCGATCGGCCTGCTCGGCGCCCTCGCCGGCGCGCTGCTCGGCCAGGCCGCGGCCCACGCCGCCGGCTGGGGCAGCGGCGGCGAGCTGGCCGGGCTCGCGGTGGGCGCGCTGCTCGGCGCGGGGCTGGCGTTCCTCGCCTACATCGCCGCGGTCTTCGTGGCGGGCTTCGGCTTCGGCGCCACGCTGGCGCTGCTGCTGCTGTCGCATTTCCACCACATGGTGGCGCTGCTCGGCGCGCTGGTGGTCGGCGTGATCGGCGGCATCGCAGCGGTGAAGCTGCAGCGCGTCGTGATCATCCTCGCCACCGCCCTGCTGGGGGCGTTCCGGGCGGTCTTCGCGCTGATGTATTTCACGCACCAGCTGGACTGGGTCTACTACTTCCGCCAGCCGCAGCAGATCCCGGCCGTGATCGACACGAACGCCTGGTTTCTGCCAGCGGTGCTCGTGCTCGCCGCGGTGGGATCGATCGCGCAGTTCGAGATCGGCGGCGGCAAGGGCGGCGGGGCGAAGAAAAAGGACAAGAAGGAAAAGCCGGCGAAGGAGTAACGCCTTGCCGCGCGGGCGACGGATCGCAGACTGCCCTTCTCCATGAAAAACACCCTGCTGGCGCTGTGCGCCGCCGTCGCCCTGATCGTGTCGCTGGCCGGCTGCTCCTCCCCCATTCCCGTCGGACTCGGCATCGAACTGGCCTCGCTCGACCCCGCCGGCGGCAAGGCGACGATCCGCTACCTGAATCCGTCCGTGGTGGCCTACAACGTCGAGCGGTCGTCGCACCGCGTCTACCTCGACGGCAAGCTCGCCGGCACGGTCGAGATCAAGGCCCCGATCGGCATCCCGCAGCAACGCAATCTCGAGCAGGGCGGCACCTTCGTCGCGGAAAAGGGCGCGAGCCTCCCGACCGGCTCGGCCAGCTATCGCGTGGAGTCGACCCTCACGCTCGTGCTCTACGGCGAGAACCTCCAGACCTCGAAGCTCAGCGGCAGCGGCACGGTGGTCGTGAAATAAAAAACGGCGCCGGATCGCTCCGGCGCCGCGGTTCGAAGTCCGATCGTCTCAGGCGGCGAGCTGGCTGACGCGGGGCGCGGCGGGCGACACGCGGAGCGGCGCGGGGAGACGGATGGGGCGGGCGATCGTCAGCGGACGATACTCGCGGCTGTATTGCGCGAGCGTCCAGGCCGCCAGACCGGCGGCGAAGAACACAGCGGCGAATTCGGCGGCGTCGAAGGCACCGCTCGCGAAGAAAACGAGACCGAAGGCGGTCGCGGCGAGGAAGGAGATCAGAGCGGTTTTCATGGTGGGAAGCGGGTTGATGCCATGAAAACACCGCGGCGGAGGAAAAGTTGCACCCCCGGGCCGAACGGCTGAGGCGCGGGACGAGCGGTCGGCGGAAAATAAAAACGGCGCGGGGGACCGCGCCGTCGGGAAAAGGCCGGGAGATCGGCTCAGCCCGCGCCGCCGCCGGAGGCGTTGGAGACGGGACTGAACTTGGTCTTCACGAGCGCGCGGATGTATTCGCGGTTCAGGCGGGCGATGAAGTCGTGCGAGATGAGCTTCGGGCACACGGCGCTGCACTCGTATTGGTTGGTGCAGTTGCCGAAGCCGAGGTCGTCCATCGTCTTCACCATCGCGAGCACGCGCTTCTCGCGCTCGGGCTGGCCCTGCGGGAGCAGCGAGAACTGCGAGACCTTGGCGGCGACGAAGAGCATCGCGGAGGCGTTCTTGCACGCGGCGACGCAGGCGCCGCAGCCGATGCACTGCGCGGCGTCCATCGCGAGGTCGGCGTCCTCCTTCGGCACGGGGATCGAGTTCGCATCCGGCGCGGCGCCGGTGCGGACGGAGATGAAGCCGCCGGCCTGCTGGATCTTGTCGAAGGCCGAGCGGTCCGTCATCAGGTCCTTCTGGATGGCGAAGGCACGGGCGCGGAAGGGCTCCACGAGGATGGTGTCGCCGTCCTTGAAGCTGCGCATGTAGGTCTGGCAGGTGGCGATGCCCTTGCCGGGGCCGTGGGGTTTGCCGTTGATCGTGCACGAGCAGGTGCCGCAGATGCCCTCGCGGCAGTCGTGGGCGAACGCGATCGGGTCCTCGCCCTTCTTCGTCAGCTCGTCGTTCACGACGTCGAGCAGCTCGAGGAAGGACATGTCGGGGTTCACGTTCGCCGCCGGGTAATCGACGAACTTGCCCGGCGCGGACGGGCCGGCCTGGCGCCAGACGCGGAGGGTGACGCTGAAGAGTTTCTTGGAAGAGTGTTCTGCAACCATGGCGTTTTGTCCTCGGGGGGCTTCTTATTTGTAGGAGCGGACGCTCATCTTCACGAATTCGTAGTTGAGCGGTTCGACGTTGCGGAGCGGCGCCTTGCCTTCGCCCTGGTATTCCCAGGCGGCGACGTGCGCGAACTTCTCGTCGTCGCGTTTGCACTCGCCGTCGGGGTATTGGTATTCCTCGCGGAAGTGGCCGCCGCAGCTCTCCTCGCGGGTGAGCGCGTCGAGGCACATGAGTTCACCGAGCTCGAGGAAGTCGGCGACGCGGCCGGCGTTTTCGAGCGACTGGTTGATGGTGTCGGCGGAGCCGGGAACTTTGACGTTCTGCCAGAACTCCTCGCGCAGGGCGGGAATTTCCTTGAGCGCGGTCTCGAGCGACTGCTTGGTGCGCGCCATGCCGCAGTTTTTCCACATGATCTGGCCGAGGCGCTTGTGGAAATGGCTGACCGGCTCCTTGCCGTTGATCGAGAGGAGGCGCTGCGAAATGCCGGCGACGTTTTCCTCGGCCTGCTTGAACTCGGCGCGGTCGGTCGAGGGCTTGTTGTTCGGCTTCTGGCCGGCGAGGTAGTCGCCGACGGTGTAGGGGATGACGAAGTAGCCGTCGGCCAGGCCCTGCATGAGGGCGGAGGCGCCGAGGCGGTTGGCGCCGTGGTCGGAGAAGTTCGCCTCGCCGAGCACGAAGAGGCCGGGGATGTTGGACATCAGGTTGTAGTCCACCCAGAGGCCGCCCATGGTATAGTGCACCGCCGGGTAGATGCGCATCGGCTGCTTGTAGGCGTTCTCGTTCGTGATCTCGTGGTAGATGTCGAAGAGGTTGCCGTAGCGCTCGCGCACGCCGGCCTCGCCGAGGCGCTTGATGGCGTCGGCGAAGTCGAGGTAGACGCCGAGGCCGGACTCGCCGACGCCGCGGCCCTCGTCGCACATGCGCATGGCGGCGCGGGAGGAGACGTCGCGCGGGGCGAGGTTGCCGAAGGACGGGTAGATGCGCTCGAGGTAGTAGTCGCGGTCCTGCTCGGGAATGTCGGCGGGATTCTTCTTCGCGTCCTCCTTCTTCTTCGGCACCCAGATGCGGCCGTCGTTGCGGAGCGACTCGGACATGAGCGTGAGCTTCGACTGGTAGTCGCCGGAGACGGGGATGCAGGTCGGGTGGATCTGCGTGTAGCAGGGATTGCCGAAGCAGGCGCCGCGCTTGTAGGCGCGCCAGATGGCGGTGGCGTTCGAGCCGCGCGCGTAGGTGGCGAGGTTGAAGACGTTGCCGTAGCCGCCGGTGGCGAGGATGACGGCGTCGGCGCTGTGGCGGGTGATGGCGCCGGTGACGAGGTTGCGGACGATGATGCCCTTGGCGTGGCCGTCAACGAGGACGAGGTCGAGCATCTCGGACTGCGTGTGGAGCTCGACGCCGCCGGCGCCGACCATCTTGGAGAGCGCGCTGTAGGCGCCGAGGAGGAGCTGCTGGCCGGTCTGGCCGCGGGCGTAGAAGGTGCGCGAGACCTGGGCGCCGCCGAAGGAGCGGTTGGCGAGGAGGCCGCCGTATTCGCGGGCGAAGGGGACGCCCTGGGCCGCGCACTGGTCGATGATGTTGACCGAGACCTCGGCGAGGCGGTGGACGTTGGCCTCGCGGGCGCGGTAGTCGCCGCCCTTGATGGTGTCGTAGAAGAGCCGGTAGACGCTGTCGCCGTCGTTCTGGTAGTTCTTGGCGGCGTTGATGCCGCCCTGGGCGGCGATGGAGTGGGCGCGGCGCGGGCTGTCGTGGAAGACGAAGCACTTCACCTTGTAGCCGAGCTCGGCGAGCGTGGCGGCGGCGGAGGAGCCGGCCAGGCCGGCGCCGACGACGATGACCTCGTATTTCCGCTTGTTGGCCGGATTGACGAGTTTGATCGAGGCCTTGTGGTTGCGCCACTTGTCGGCGAGCGGGCCGGAGGGAATCTTGGAGTCAAGTTTGGCCATGGCGGGAAAGGCTTAGAGGTGGACGTAGCCGCTGAGGACGGCGAGCGGGATGGCGGCGTTGAGGAGGAAGTAGGCCCAGCAGTAGACCTTGGCGAAGCGGTCGAGGCCGGCGGCCCAGTTCTCGTTCTTCAGGCCGAGGCTTTGGAACATCGACGAGATGCCGTGGGCGAGGTGGTAGCTGAGCAGGCCGACCGCCACGATGTAGAAGAGCGACACCGGCAGGCTGCTGAAGCCCTGCACGACCATCTTGTAGACGTCGCGCACCATCGTGCCGTCATGCAGCGCGTAGGTGTGCTGGCTCCATTCCGGGTGCTGCAGGCGCAGCGTGAAGTGGATCAGGTGGTAGACGATGAAGGCCAGGACCACGAGGCCGGTGCGGGCCATGACGCGCGAGGCGAGCGTGGCGCGGTTGACCTTGTCGACCCCGTAGGCCTCGGGCCGCGCGGCGCGGTTCTCCAGCGTGAGCTGGATGGCGAGCCAGATGTGCACCACGACACACGCGAGCAGGAAGGCCCGGATCAGCCACAGGGCCGAGCCGAGGGACTCGAGGAAGTGGCCGTAGTGATTGATCTTCTCCGGCGGGAGGAAAATCTGGAGATTGCCGATCAGGTGCCCCGTGACGAAGCCGAACAAGACAAGTCCGGTGAACGCCATGAGGAACTTCCGGCCAATAGAGGACGTGAAGAGCGAGCCGAGGAGGTTCATCGCGTAAAGGATTCGAAGCGCGCGTGGAGGGGTGGGACGTCGAAGCGACGGCAAGAAACCAACGCCCCTCACCGATGTAAAGTGCGCCGCCCGGCGGCCGGACGCCCCCGGGGGTTTATTAGGCTCCCTAACCCGGGCGAGAAGCGCGGTGTCACCGCGGGCTCCACCCCGATTGCGCTCAAGCCCCCGGCACCGCGTGCCGATGCCACCGTAGCGGTTGAACTCTCCAGCGCCATGTCTTTCCCGGCTCGGCCTCCTCCTCGGCATGGGGGTGGCGATCCTTGGCGCGCTCCCGGCCGTCGCACAGGTGGCGATCACCAGCGTGGACTACGGCACCACGACCAACGGCACCGATCGCACCGCCGGCAACCTCACCTACCTCAACCAGGTGACCCCGGTTAGCTACGTCAGCTCCTCGCTCGGCACCTACAGCATCAACGGCTCGCTTGCCTCCTCGGTCTCCTTCCGTCGCAACACGAGCGCGGGCAACGCGAATTCGGCGAACGTCTACTATCAGTATTCGTCCGCCACCGACACCACCGCCAGCGTCATCGGC
The DNA here is from genome assembly GCF_047777955.1 of Oleiharenicola sp. Vm1. Lineage (GTDB taxonomy): Bacteria > Verrucomicrobiota > Verrucomicrobiia > Opitutales > Opitutaceae > Didemnitutus. The sequence goes on along the minus strand of NZ_CP180537.1, from coordinate 748,405 downwards.
AAGGGCGACACCTCCCCCAACCTCTCCGAGGTCATGCTCAGCGGCGACCTCAGCCAGGGCATCCGCAACCCCTTCGCGAACGGCAGCAGCTCCTCCGAATCGAACATCGAGCGCATCGATTTCTACTTCTCCGGCGGCTACACGGTGAAAGCCGGCGACGCCATCGTGCTCTTCGACCTGGAGAACTACGGCGATCACGGCGACGGCTTCCGCGTCGCCGCCTTCACCTCGGTCGGCTCCGTCAACGGCGCCGCCAATGCCCCGACGGCCTATGCCAACTCCGGTCTGCTCGTCGCCTCCGGCACCATGGGCGATCCGGTCGACACTCCCACGGGCACCAACGCGAAGTATCTGCTCTCCACCACCACCAACGGCGACAGCCTCTCCAGCAGCCAGTCCCTCACTTCGCTCGACTACAACACGGGCACGCCGGGCTCGAACGACCTTTACCTCGTCGGCATCCTCATCCGCTTCACCGACCTCGGCCTCTCCGTCGGCCAGACCATCTACGGCTACTCGCTCATGGCGGGCGATGTCACGGCCTCGAGCGGCTCGGATCTGGTGAACTGGAACAACACCTCCGTCTACGCCACGAACACGGACGCCAGCACCTGGGGCAACGCCGACTTCGCCGGCTTCGGAGCACAGATTGCCCGTCCGGTGCCCGAATCACGCGTTTACGGGGCTCTCTTCCTCGCCGTCGGCATGGTCTGGGGGCTGTGGAAATTCCGCCGCGCGAAGCCCTACACAAACATCTGCAGGGAAGCATCTAAAGCGGGATAGTAGTCCCGGGACGCGCGCGCCGGCAGCGCAGAGGGAGAGATCAATCCCGATCATAATAGGTGTTTTCACCTATTTGTTTGACTGCGCCCGATGGCCCTAGCATGGCTAGGTCCATGCCTCCCGTCCCCCACCTGCTTCGTTACCTACGTGCGCTGTGCGTGGGCACGGCCATGGGGACGCTGGCTCTCCCGCTATCGGCGCAGATCGCCGTGACGGCGGTCGACTACGGCACGACAGTCGATACGACCAACCGCACAGCGGGCAACGTCACCTACCTCAACCAATACACGCCGGTCGAATACATCTCCACCTCGCTCGGCACCTACAATTTCAACGGCCCGCTCGCGAGCGCCGTCAATTTCCGCCGCAACACCTCTTCCGGCAATCCGAACAACTCCACGGTCTTCTACCAATACTCGTCGACCAGCAACGGCAACGCCACCGTCCTCGGCAAGGGCGACTCCTCGCCGACGATGTCCGAGGTGATGCTCAGCAACGACCTCACGCAGGGCCTCCGCAATCCGTTCGCCAACAGCTCCAGCTCGACCAGCTCCAACATCGAGCGCATCGATTTCTACTTCTCCGGCGGCTACACCGTGCAGGAGGGAGACGCGATGGTGTTCTTCGACCTCGAGAACGTCGGCAATTACGGCGACGGCTTCCGCGTTTCCGCCTTCACGTCCGTCGGCACCGTCAACGGCGTCGCCAATGCGCCCAACGCCTACGCCAACTCCGGCCTCCTCGTCCAGCCCGGCACCTTCGGCAACGCCGTGGCCACGCCCGACGGCTCGAACGCCAAATACCTCCGCGCCACCACCACCAGCGGCGACAACCTCGCCAGCGGCCAGTCGATCACCACGCTCGACACCAACTCCGGCACGCCGAACAGCAACGATCTCTACCTCGTCGGCATCCTGATCCGTTTCACCGATCTCGGCCTCTCCGTCGGCCAGACCATCTACGGCTACTCGCTCATGGCGGGCGACGTCACCGCCTCGAGCGGCTCCGACCTGGTCAACTGGAACAACAGCTCCGTCTACCTCACGAACACCGATCCGAATTCGTGGGGCAACATGGATTTCATGGGCTTCGGCGCGCAAATCTCGCGCCCGGTGCCCGAGCCGTCGACCTACGGCGCGCTCTTCCTGGGCGCCGGCCTGGCCTGCTTCGGCCTCCGGCGCTGGCGCGCGCTTCGCGCGACGCCGGGGCGTTGATCCCCCAGCCCCCGCCGCGCGCCCGCGCGGCTACCTCGCCAGCGGCTTCAGCAGCGCGAACTTTCCGCTCGCGGCCGGTTGGATGAACTTCCGGCGGAACAGCGTCACGCGCGCTCCGTCGCCGAGCACCGCCGCGATCTTGTCCGCAAACCCGTCCGGCGCGATCGAGTCCGCCACGTATTGCAGCTCCCAGCGCTGCTCGGAGACCTGCACCAGGCTCCAGTGCCAGCACTCGAATTCCGCCGGCAGCACCTGATCGATCTCGAAGGCCGACACGACGACGCCGTCGCCGCGCGTGTGCAGGTCCTTCTCGCGACCGAGAATCCGATAGCCCGTCGGTGTGCGGCGCACGATGTCGCCCGTGTGGTAGCGCAGCAGCGGCATCGCCACGCGATCGCGGGTCGTCACGTAGATCTGGAACGCGTCCGGATCGTTCTCGCGCCACGGCACGAGCTCGATGAAGCAGTTGGCATCGACCACCTGCAGGTTGTCGCGGAACGCGTCGCCGACGAAAAGGTAACCCGCCTCGGTCGAGCCGTAGAGGTCGACCTGCGCCGCACCGGGGAAAGCCTCCGCGATGCGCCGGCTGTGCTGGAGGCTGGCCTTGCCGTAGGTGAGGATGACGGTCTTCACGCTCGGCACCTGCACGTGCCGCTTCTTCAGCGCGCGCGCCAGGAGCGAGAGGTAGACGGGCTCGCCCTCGAGCACCTCGGGCTGCACGGCCTGCAACTCGCGCGCGATGCGCTCCCACTCGCCCTCGGGAAATGCGAACGGATCGCTCGAGAGGTTGAGGTAGACCGTGCCGTCGAAATAGCGGTGCGGGAACGGATGGTCCTCGTAGGGACAGAGGTTGCTCGAGCAGCCGACCGGGGCGAGCACGCACTTGCGATACGGCCGGTCGACATACTGCGCCAGCACTGGATGCGCGAGGTAGGCGCGGCGCGTCTGCGCGTTCCACCACCCGTCCTCCATCACGACGGTCATCGGGCCGCTCGTCGTGCCGGAGGTGTGCTCGTATTCGTATTTTTTCTGCGCGAACCCGCGCTCGATCTCGCGGTAGTCGGCGAAGAACGCCGTGTGGCCGCGCTGCACGATCTCCTGCTTCGTCAGCACCGGGATCTCGCGGTAACAGCTCCACTGCAGCGGCTCGCGATGGAGCGGGAAGCGCTGCGGGTAGAGCGGGCTGCGCCCGTAGATGGCGCGGATTTCGGACTCGAGCGTCGCCGGCAGGCGACAGTCATCCAGCTCGCCGAGCGTGTCGGGCGAGTTGGCGAACGCGGGCGTGGAGACGGCGCTTTCCATCGGGGATGGCGCAGTAAACGTGCCCCCCGGGCAAAGTCAAACGACCGACCGGGCATATTCGCCGCCGCCGCGCGCAGGTGCCGGCGCGCGGGAGCAGGACAGTTCCCGGGGTCACCGCGCCCGCAACTGCTCCCACAGCGGGCGGAAGAGCAGCAGGCCGTCGAGCACGAGCGCGTGCGTGATTTCGCCGCGGAACGCCCGGGCGTAGACGTCGTCCGCCGGCAGCGCGAGAATCTCGAATTCCTCGTTCGGGTCCCACGCCAGTTCCCGGGTCCGCCGCGCCTGCTCGACGAACACAAGGTGGCAGCGGTTGGTCTGGATCGCCGGATTCGGGTGGACCGAACCGAGCAGGCGCGCGCGCTCGCCCACGAAGCCGGTCTCCTCCGCGAGCTCGCGCAGGGCCGCAGTCACCGGATCCTCGCCGGCCTCCATCACGCCGCCCGGGATCTCGAGCGAGAGATCGTTCGTGCCGAAGCGGAATTGCCGCACCAGCACGATCTCGTGCGCCGGGGTGAGCGCGACCACGTTCACCCAGTCCGGGGCGTTGATCAGGAAAAAATCGCGCGGCGCCGGATGCGCGGGATGCTGGAAGTCCACGCTCTGCACGTCGAAGATGCGCGTGCGCGCGATGGCGCGCGCCCCGAGCTTTTTCCAGCGCTGCGGCTTTTCCGAGGAACTCATGGGCGGAGGAAAGAGCGCGCCCCGGCGGGAGACAAGTGACGAGTGCGCCGCGCGCTTCCGCCCCGCCGGCGGGGCGGAAGCGTTCCCGCCCAATAAAAAAGCCTCCGCGGTGGCGGAGGCTTGGGGAAACTCTTTCGGCAGGCGATTTACTTGCCGGCCGGCAGCTTGATCTTCTGGCCGATGTGGAGCTTGGTCGGGTTGAGGCCCGGGTTCTCGGCGAGGATCGCATCGACGCTCGTGCCGAACTTGCGCGCGATCTTGCTGAGGCCGTCACCCGCGGCGACGGTGTAGGTGCCGTCGGCGTTCTTCACGCCCGTCGGAGCGGCCTTGCCGCCCTTGCCGCCGGCGACCGGAGCGGGCTTCTTCATCGCCTCTTCCATCTTCGTCAGCTGCGCGCGGATGGCGCCGATCTCGGTGCCGACCTGATTGAGGGCGTTCTGCACGCCATCGCGGAGATTCTTCATGTCGCCGTCGACCTTCGCGCCCTGCGAGCGGACCTCGGTCTCGAGCGTCGCGATCTTGGCGATCTCGTCGCCATGCGCGGCCAGGGTCTTCTTGACCGTGGAGAGTTGCACGAGGGCGACCACGGCCAGGAGGAGGCCGATGACGCCGGTAAACGCACCGATCATCGGCACGATATTGCTGGAGCTGGAGCTGCTGTCGCGGGAAAGAGTGTCCATTTGGTGAGAGATTGAGGAAACTTGTGTAGGGAGCGCGTCGGAGTGACGCAAGAAGCATTTGTTCACGAAATTGGCACCGGGAAGGCGGCTTCTCACTGGCCTGCCGCAACCTGCACAACTGCGCGCCGCATATGCCAAAATCCGATGAATCCCGGCCAAGCGGGCCCGGGCTTCTCCTCCGCCACGGGCAGAGTGGTCGGGGCGGCGAGATTCGAACTCGCGACCTCCTGGTCCCAAACCAGGCGCTCTACCAGGCTAAGCTACACCCCGATGACGGGCGCCAGCGGAGTCCAAGCGGCGCGGGGAGTCAAGGGAGCGGATGAGCCGTCCGCGGGCGCCCTCCCGGGGCCGGAGTAGAAAAAGGACGTGCAACCGGCAGCGCCCCGACCTAACCACGCGACGTTTTGGGCCGGCATTGCGCACCGTTGTCTGCGCCTCCCCATCATGAAAACCGCCGCCCACCTCCTCTGCCGCGCCCTGGCGCTCGTCACCGCCTCCTGCTCGCTCGCGGCGCACGCCCAGCTGTTCACCTACGCGTTCGACGACGTCAGCACCTTCTCCGGCCGGTCCTCGGCCGGCGGCACGGCGAACAATCTCACGTTCTCAAGCTTCACCGCCACGAACACTCTCTCGGCCAACTCGAACACCGCCGGCGTGTTCGCGTTCGGCTCCTGGGTGGCCGGCGGGGCGACCGACGGGAGCAACACCTTCACCGGCAGCCCCGACGCGACCGAGTATCTCGAATTCACCGTCACGCCCGGCAACGGCTTCCAGTATTCGCTCAGCAGCATCTCCTTCTCCGCCGGGCGCACCTCCACCGGGCCGCGGCAATTCGTCGTGCGCTCGAGCGCGGACAACTACACCTCCAACCTGGCGGCGAGCGCGACGAGTCCGCTGAGCGTCGTCGGCAACAACATCGTCCAGCTGACCGACAACACCACGACCAACCTCGTGGCCGGCCAGTCGATCACGCTGTCGAGCGGCGCCTTCAGCCAGCTGACCTCGGCGCTCACGTTCCGGATCTTCGCGTTCAACGCGGAGGGCGCCGGGCAGTTCCGCCTCGACAACGTGGCGATCAACGGCGCCGTCTCCGCCGTGCCCGAGCCGGCCGCGACCGCCGCGCTGGCCGGCCTCGGCGCGCTCCTGTGCGGCGCGCTGGCGCGGAGAAACAAAAATCCTCCGCGGTTCGAGCGGAGGATCGGAGAGACGGAGCGCGCGGCGGGGTCAGCCCTTCGGCTTGAACTCCACGCTCGGCGTGCCGGCGGCCGCGGGAGCGGCGGGCTTGCCGGCGGCGAGCTGCACGCTGAGCGCGGCGGCGCGCTGCGCCCAGAGGCCGGCGGCCTCGATCTTGGCGATCTCGTCGATGAGCTTCTTGGCGTCGTCGACGCGGCCCGCTTCCTTGGCGAGCACGGCGAGATGATAGGTGGCCTCGGCGCGGGTGGCGGGCATCGCCTTGGTGTCGGCGCTGAGCGCCTTGAGCGCGGCCTCGCCGGCAGCCTGGTCGCCAGCGGCGAGCTGGCTCATCGCGGCGCCGAGCTTGGCGCGCGACTTCAGGGTGTCGTTCTCCAGCGTGTCGCCGGCCTTGGCGTAGGTCGCGGCCGCGGACTTGTAGTCGTTCTTGGCGTAGGCGTCGTCGGCGACGCGGAGCAGGGCGACGCCGGCCAGCGCGTGGCCCTTGTTGGCCTCGGCGAATTTGGCGAGCTGGTCGACGCGGTCGCCGGCCTTGGCATATTCCTCCTGCACGCCTTGTTCGCGCGAGGATTGGAACCACTGCCAGCCTTCGCGGCCGATCAGGCCGAGCAGCACGGCGGCGACGAGAACGAGAATGAACGAGCGGTTCTTCTCCCAAAACGAGTGCACGTCGGCGGCGAAGGCGTCGGCACCGGCGGGCGGCGGCGGGTTGGCCGGATCGTGCGGGGAGTGGCGGAGGGGACGTTGCTCATGGGAAACGCGCAACATGGGCAACGCCCCGGGCGCGCTCAAGCCCGGAATCGGAGGGCGACGGCAGCCATTCCCGAGGGATGAGGGGCGACGGACAAGGCGCGACGGACCGGGGCAAAGCGGTAGGGGCGCTTGTCCCCAAGCGCCCTCGTCGTGCGATGCGGTCGGCGGACCGAAGGGCGGTGGAGGACAACCGCCCCTACCCCGATTGAGGGCGCGCCGGACCCTCAGTCGAACACCACCGTCTTGCGGCCAAAGACGAGCACGCGGTTCTCGAGGTGCCAGCGCAGGGCCTGCGCGAGGACAAGTTTCTCGAGATCGCGGCCCTTGCGGACGAGGTCCTCGACGCTGTGGCGGTGCGTCACGCGCGTGACGTCCTGATGGATGATCGGGCCGTCGTCGAGGACGGCGGTCGCGTAATGCGCCGTGGCGCCGATGAGTTTCACGCCGCGCTCATGCGCCTGGTGATACGGGCGGCCGCCGGCGAAGGCCGGCAGGAACGAGTGGTGGATGTTGATCACCGGCCGGCCGAACGCCGCGAGGAAATCCGCCGAGAGCACCTGCATGTAGCGCGCGAGCACGACGACATCGGCCCGCAGGCGCCGCAGCAGCGCGAGCTGGCGGGCCTCGGCCTTCGCCTTCGTCCCGGTCGCGACGGGCAGGTGGAAAAACTTCAGCCCGTAGCCGCGGGCGGCCGCCGCGAGCTCGCGGTGATTCGAGACGACACCGACGATCTCGCACGGGAACTCGCCGGCGCGCCAGCGCAGCACGATGTCGTGGAAGCAGTGCTCGGCCTTGGACACGAAGAGCACCACGCGCGCCCGCCGCGCGGAGTCGGTCACGACCGCGCTCATGCGCAGGTCGTTGCGGGCGTAGGCGAGGAAGGCCTTCTCCTCGGCCGCGGGCTTCGCGCCGGCGGGCGGCACCCACTCGATGCGCTGGAAGAAAATCCCCTCGTCCTCGTCGCGGTGCTGGTCGGCGTGCAGGATGTTGCCGCCGCGCTGGAAGATCCATCCCGACGCCCGCGCGACGAGGCCCCGTTGGTCGGGACCGTGCAGCAGGGCGACGAGCGTGAGCGGAGCATCGGAGGGCATGCGGGCAACCCTAGCCGAGCCGAGCGACCTTGGGGAGCAAGGCGCGTGTCATGCGATCGCCTGCCCCACCCTTGATCCCGACTCGAGTCGACAAAATTCCCGTGTCGCAGATCTAAATACTTACGGGCTCCAGCGTTCTCCCGCCGCGCCTCACCGTTAGGGGACCGCGCTCCGATTAACTCCCACCATCATGCCTTTTTGTCCCGACGCGTCCCCCTTTGCTGCCGAAGCGCCGGATCAATCAATCTCCGTTCCTCCCCTCTTCTCCGACCCGCTCCCTTTCAATCGGGTCGCTTCGGGAAAAGCATCATCCCGGCCGAGACGTCATCGGCTGCCCATCGGGGCCCTGCCAAACGCCATAGCCCCGCTGTAGGGCGGGGTCTCCGACCCCGCCGCGACGTTCGCCTATCGGCACGAGACGGCGAGCGATGCCTGGTGTGGCGAAGGCGGGGTCGCGAGACCCCGCCCTTCACCGGAGACACGCTCAGGCCATCGGCACCGTGTTGTGGCGGTATTGCTGGATCGGGCGGACGCCGACCTGGAGGTTCTTCATCGCGCGGATGCCGTTCAGCGCGGCCTGGGCGCCGGTCAGCGTCGTCGAGATGGCGACGTTGTTGGCGTAGGCGGCGGCGCGGATCGCGTTCTCGTCCTGGCGCGGGACCATGCCGCGAGGCGTGTTCACCACGAACTGGATCTCGCCGTTCTTGATCATGTCGACGCAGTTCGGGCGGCCTTCGTTGAGCTTGAAGACCGGCTGCACCGCGAGGCCGTGCGACTGGAGGAGCTTGGCCGTGTTCGTGGTCGAGCAGACGGTGAAGCCGAGCGCGATGAAACCCTTGGCGAGTTCGACCACCTGCGGCTTGTCGGAGTCCTTGACCGAGATGAAGACCTTGCCCTTGAGCGGGAGCGAGGGCTTGGCGGCCATCTGCGTCTTCGCGTAGGCGATGCCGAGGTCGTCGTCCATGCCCATGACCTCGCCCGTCGAACGCATCTCGGGGCTGAGCACGATGGCGGCGCCGGGGAAGCGGTTGAAGGGAAACACGGCTTCCTTCACGCACCAGTGCTTGGGCTGGATTTCCTTGGTGAAGCCGAGGTCCTTGAGCTTGGCGCCAGCCATGACGCGCGCGGCGAGCTTGGCCAGCGGCACGCCGATGGCCTTGGCGACGAACGGCACCGTGCGCGACGCGCGCGGGTTGACCTCGAGGACGTAGAGCTGGTTGTCCTTGATCGCGAACTGGACGTTCATCAGGCCGACAACCTTGAGCGCTTTCGCGAGCGCATAGGTCGCCTGGCGGACGGTGCCGAGCATCTCCTTCGAGAGCGTGTGCGGCGGCATCACCATGGCGGCGTCGCCCGAGTGCACGCCGGCGAACTCGATGTGCTCGAGCATGCCGCCGACGAGCGTCGTCTCGCCGTCGCTGATGCAGTCGACGTCGAGCTCGATCGCGTCCTCGAGGAACTTGTCGATCAGCACGGGCTTGCCCGGCATGACGGCGAAGACCTGGTGCACGACCTCGCGCAGCTCGGCTTCGTTGTAGAGGATGAACATGCCGCGGCCGCCGAGCACGAACGACGGGCGCACGAGCACCGGGTAACCGAGCTCGCCGGCGGAGGCGATGGCCTCGGGCTCGGACATCGCGATGCGGTTGGCGGGCGACTTGAGCTTCAGCGCGTCGAGGACGGCGGCGAAGAGCTTGCGGTCCTCGGCGGTGTCGATGCTTTCCGGCGAGGTGCCGATGATGTTCACGCCGCGGGCCTTCAGGGCGCTGGCAAGATTGAGCGGCGTCTGGCCGCCGAACTGCGCGATGGCGCCGACGCAGCCCTCCTGCTCGTAGATCTCAAGCACGTCCTCGAGCGTGAGCGGCTCGAAGTAGAGGCGGTCGGAAGTGTCGTAGTCGGTCGAGACGGTCTCGGGGTTCGAGTTGACCATCACGGTCTCGAAGCCGGCCTCGCGCAGCGCGAACGACGCGTGCACGCAGCAGTAGTCGAACTCGATGCCCTGGCCGATGCGGTTCGGGCCGCCGCCGATGATCATGATCTTCTTTTTCTTCGAAGGCAGGATCTCGTTCTCGTCGCCGTAGCTCGAGTAGTAGTAAGGCGTGAACGCCTCGAACTCCGCAGCGCAGGTGTCGACGAGGCGGTAGGTCGTGTGGACGCCGGCCTTCTTGCGCGCGGCGCGCATGGTGTCGAAGTCGGCCTTGAGGAAGTGCGCGAGCTGCGCGTCGGAGAAACCGAACTGCTTCGCGCGCTTCAGCGTGCGCGGGTCGAGCGTGGCGAGGGAGAGCGTCTTCAGGTGCTGCTCCATCTCGTGGAGCTCGCGCAGCTGGTGCAGGAACCACGGATCGATCTTCGTCAGGTTGAAGATGTCGTCGACCGACATGCCGGCCATGAACGCCCAGCGGATGTAGTAGACGCGCTCGGCGTTCGGCGTGCCGAGTTTCTGGCGGAGCGTGGCGTCGTCGGGGAGCTCGTCGTGGCCGTATTTGCCGCCGCCGCCCCAGCCGCGCGCGCCGGTCTCGAGCGAGCGCAGGCACTTCTGGAAGGACTCCTTGAAGGTGCGGCCGATGGCCATCGCCTCGCCGACGGACTTCATCGCGGAGGTGAGCGTGGCGTTGGCGCCGGGGAATTTCTCGAAGGTGAAGCGCGGGATCTTCGTGACGACGTAGTCGATCGTCGGCTCGAAGCTGGCGGGCGTGAGGCGCGTGATGTCGTTGCGCAGCTCGTCGAGCGTGTAGCCGACGGCGAGCTTGGCGGCGATCTTGGCGATGGGAAAGCCGGTGGCCTTCGACGCGAGCGCGGACGAGCGCGACACGCGCGGGTTCATCTCGATCACGACCATGCGGCCGGTGGCCGGGTCGACGGAGAACTGGATGTTGGAGCCGCCGGTCTCGACGCCGATCTCGCGGATGACGGCGAACGACGCGTCGCGCATCACCTGGTATTCCTTGTCGGTGAGCGTGAGCGCGGGCGCGACGGTGATCGAGTCGCCGGTGTGCACGCCCATCGGGTCGAAGTTCTCGATGGAGCAGATGACGACGCACTGGTCCTTGTGGTCGCGCATGACCTCCATCTCGTATTCCTTCCAGCCGAGGAGGCATTCCTCGACGAGGACTTCGTGCACGGGCGAGGCCTCGAGGCCGCCGTTGACGATCTGCTCGAATTCCTCGCGGTTGTAGGCGACGCCGCCACCGGTGCCGCCGAGCGTGAAGGACGGGCGGATGATGAGCGGGAACATGCCGATCTCGTCGGCGGCCTTGCGGGCGTCCTCGAGCGTCTTGACGACGCGGGACTTCGCGCAATCGAGGCCGATCTTGAGCATGGCCTCCTTGAACAGCTGGCGGTCCTCGCCCTTCTCGATCGCGGGCGGCTTGGCGCCGATCATCTCGACGTGGTATTTCTCGAGGATGCCGGCCTTGTGCAGCTGCATCGAGAGGTTGAGCGCGGTCTGGCCGCCGAGGGTCGGGAGCAGCGCGGACGGGCGCTCCTTGGCGATGATCTTCTCGAGGATCTCGACCGTGAGCGGCTCGATGTAGGTGACGTCGGCGAACTCCGGATCGGTCATGATCGTGGCCGGATTGGAGTTCACGAGGATGACTTTGTAGCCCTCCTCCTTGAGCGCCTTGCACGCTTGGGTGCCGGAATAGTCGAATTCGCAGGCCTGGCCGATGATGATGGGGCCGGCGCCGATGATCAGGATGGACTCGAGGTCAGTGCGTTTAGGCATGAGCGCAGATTTCGGCGAGGGTTGGGACCGTGCCTAGGCTCCGCAAGCGGGAAAAGGGCCCGCAGCGCGGCATGACGCGGGGCGCGGCGGATCGCGGGCGGATTCTCGACGACGGGGAGCCGAAACCGAAAACAGCCGGGCCCGGAAAATGAGCGCCGCTGCGCGCCATCCGGGTGCGGCGGCGGGTCCCGCATCCTCGCGCGGCGGTGCGCCGGCTCAGATCAGCTTGGTCGGATCGATGCCGAGGACCTTGGCGGCCTTGGCCTTGTCGCCGCCGCAGGCGTGGAGGACGCGGGCGATGTATTGCTTCTCCTGTCCGGCGAGGTAGTCGGCGAGCGCCGGCCAGTCCTTGAGCTCGTGGATGCGCAGCGGCAGCTGGGCCGAAGTGATCACGCGCGCCTCGGCGGTCGAGATCGCCTGGGAGATCACCTGGGTGAACTCCGCGAGGTTGCCCGGCCAGCGGTAGGCGCGGAGCGTCGCCGTCGCGTCGTCCGTGAACTCGATCTGGCGGGCGTCGAACTGCGGATTGGCGGACCGGGCGGCGACATCCTTGAGCAGCAGCGGGATGTCCTCGGGCCGCTCGCGCAGCGCCGGCATGTGCACGGGCAGCGCCGCGATGCGGTAGAAGAGCTCCTCGTTGAAGCCGCCCTCTTCGGTGAGTTTCTCGAGGTCGCTCTCCGTCGTGCAGATCACGCGCAGGTGGGGCGCGTTCGTGCGGAGGATGGAAACGAGCTTTTCCTGCGCCTCGCCGGGGAGGCACTGCACGTGCTGGAGGACCAGGGTGCCGCCCTTGGCCTGCTGCACCCACTTGCCGCCCGTGCCCTCGGGGCCGATGAGGCTGTCGTGCAGCGTGGCCGGATCGATGAGCTTGCAGTCGATGCTGATGAGCGGACTGCCGGCGGGCGAACCCGCGGCGTGCAGCAGCTCGGCCGCGATCTCGTGGCCGCTGCCGAGCTCGCCGCTGACCAGCACCGGGGCGTGGGCGGTGGCGAGTTTCCGGAGCTGGGCGATGAGCCGCTTGATCTTCGGGCTGGAGCCGACGAGCCGCGCATCGAAGTCAGCGGCCGACGCCGCCCCGCCGCCGGCCCCGCGCGAGGCCTCGCGCTCGGTGACGACGCGCTTGAATTCGACGCCGCGCTTGAGCGTCTGGATGAGCTCCTCGACGCGAAAAGGCTTCTGCAGGTAGTCGAACGCCCCGAACTTCAGCGCCTGGATCGCGCTCTCCGTGCTGGCGTAGGCCGTCATGATGATGACGACGGCGGCGGGGTCGTATTGCTTCAGCTGCTTGAGCAACGTGATGCCGTCCATCGGTTTCATGTCGATGTCGGCCAGCACGAGGTCGAATTTCTCCGCCTTGTAGCGCACGAGCGCCTTCTCGCCATCCGTGGCAAACGCCGTGGCGTAGCCGGTCGGCTGGATGACGGCCTCCAGCATCTCGTGAATCGAGATGAGGTCGTCGACGATCAGGATGGAAGGCATGGGCGAGAGGAACCGTGACTTTGCGGAGGCGGTATCCTGCACGCAAGCGGCTTTCGGTCAATCGGCGCCGAACGCGTAAAGGACATGTTTAGTTGCACGCCGCCTCACGAGCGGTGCCGATGCCGGCGGGCCGCCGGCGACGGGGCCGCGGCGCCCGTCGCCCGGGCTCCGCGGCCATCCGGGGCGGCGCGCCCGCGGTCAACCCTGGCCGCCGGCGACGGCGCCCAGCTGGAAGATCGGGAGGAACATCGCCATGACGATGCCGCCGACCACCACGCCGAGGAACACGATGAGCATCGGCTCGATCAGCGAGGTGAGCGCGGCCACGGTGGCGTCGCACTCGGTGTCGTAGAAATCGGCGATCTTGTTCATCATGCCGTCGACGTTGCCGGTGGATTCGCCGGCCTTGACCATGTGCTTCATCATCGGCGGGAAGAACGGATTCGCCGCCATGACTTCCGACACCTGGCCGCCCTGCGAGACGTGCTTGGCGATCTCGACGCAGGCGTCCTCCACCTGCACCATGCCGGAGGCGGCGGAGACGATCTCGAGCGTGCGAAGGATCGGCACGCCCGAGCGCATGAGCGTCGCGTAGGTGCGGCAGAAGCGCGAGAGCGCGATCTTGTGGACGAGGTTGCCGAAGATCGGCGCCTTCACGAGGAAGTTGTCCTTCTGGCGGCGGCCGGCGGGCGTGGCGGTGTATTTCTTCACCACGGTGAAGAGGCCGTAGACGCCGAGCGCGATGGCCCACCACCAGCTCTTCAGGAAGTTCGACAGGTCGATCAGCATCTGCGTCGGCGCCGGCAGCTTGGCGCCGAAGTCCTTGAACATCTCCGCGAACACCGGGATGACGAAGATCAGCAGGACGTTCACCAGCGCGATGGCGAGGCCGATGACGGCGATCGGGTAGGTCATCGCGGACTTCACCTTCTTGGTCAGCTTGACCGTCGACTCGAAGTAGGCGGCGACCTTCTGGAGGATCTCGGCCAGGCCGCCGGAGGCCTCGCCCGCCTCGACCATCGAGACGAAGAGCGAGTTGAACGACCGGGGAACTTCTTCACCGCGGCCGAAAACGACGTGCCGGTGGCGATGTCGTTGCGCACGTCGCGGATGACGATGCGGAAAATCTGGTCCTCCGTCTGGTCCTGCAGCGCCTCCAGGCACGAGACCAGCGGCAGGCCGGCCTGGAGCAGCGAGGCCAGCTGGCTGGTGAAGATCGCCAGCTCGCCGAGGGCGAGCTTGTAGGTCTTGGATTTCTTCTCGAGGGCCTTCTGCTTGGCGAGCGCCTGCGCTTGCTGGACGCTCGACTTGGGTTTGGCGGCCGCGGGAGTTGCCATAGTGGGGCGGTTAAAGCGCAACGATTTTGCTCCCGCAACCCCTTTTGCCGGAAGGCGGGACTTTAACTAAAGCTTGAATGGTCGTCCCGCCCCGGCACTCTCACGCGCGAGCCCCCGCGGGCATAGTTTAGTGGTAAAACTCCTGTCTTCCAAACAGGTATCGTCGGTTCGATTCCGTCTGCCCGCACCAGCCTTCGCCAAGGCTTCGGTTGGCAAGCCAGCAGGGAGCGAGCGCACATGCGGCGGCTGAAGAAACGCGCGCGGCAGCGGCGAAGGCTGTCGTCCGAAGCCTCAGCGCCGGACGGCCAGGCTCCCGAAACAAGCCGCTCCACAACCCCCGGGTTGCGGCGCGCCCGCGCGTTCACCAGAGGAAATAGTCCTGCTCGCGCGACAGGAACCGCAGGCTCGGCGGCTCGAAGAGCACCCGCCAGACGTGCGCGTAGCGCTCCCACGGCCCGGGCACGGCGCCATCGAAGACGATGCGCGGCAGCGCACGCCGACCGGTGATGCCTCCGGCGACGTGCGCGCGGAAAACCTCGTAGCCCTCCGCGGAGGCGAAGAACAGGCTGCGCTGCTCGATCGGGTGCATGTCCCCGTCGATCCAGCCTCCGCGCCCCCGGCGGTCAGCACGTAGTAGCCGACGACCGTCTCGTGCCGCTCCATCTCCACCGCGGCGGCGTCGCACGCCGCGGCGAAGGTCGGGCGCGCCGCGTGGCCGAAGGCGTGGTGCCCGCGCTCCGAGCGGCGGTGCAGGATGACGGTGACGCCCGGGGCATCGGACTCGATCACGAACGCGTCCGTGCCCGGCCCCGGCGAGGTGGCCGCGCGGGCCGCCAAGCGGCCTTCCCACCAGTGGAGCAGGTTGAAGCGCTCCGCCGCCTCCATCAGCGCCGGGCCGCGGGCCTGGCGCGCGAAGAGCCCGGGGAACGCCGCCATGCCGTTGCTCGACGGATCGATGTCGAAGCCGTAGCGGCACGCCTCGCCCGCGCGGAACGTGGCCCAGTGCGCCCAGCGCTCCAGCGCCTCGGAGATCGCCTTGCAGCGGGCCACCAGCGGCGAGCGGTCCGTGCCGCTGCCGCTGGCGTCGCTGAAGACCCGTTTTTCCACACGCCCGCCAGGCACTCCGGCCGGAGGTGGGCGTTGGACTGAAACCAGCGCGCCCCCAGCACGGTCGTCTCGGCGCAGCTCAAGCGTTCCACCGGCCCGCCGCGGGCGGCGAGCACGTTGCGATAGCGATAGGCCGCGAGGTTGAGCATGGCGCGGCGTCAGGCCCAGTTGGTCGGCAGCACACAGGTCTCCGCCGCTGATTCGGCGGCGGCCGGCGAGACATAGGGCAACAGCGCGAGGCCGATCCATTCGGCGGCGCGTTGAAAACCCAGGGACAGGAGCAAGCTGGCGCCAAGGCCAGCGATGAGGAGCGAGAGGTTTTTCATGACGCGCCCATTCTCTCTCTTGGAACGCATCAATCCCCTGCGGCATTTCGCCAATCTTTAGGCCGCCAACCCAACTGGGCGCAGGTGGAGCGAAACCTGAATTTAGGTGTTTCCGGGATTCGTCGGTGGCCCATTGTGCCGGCATCGTCGCTGCATGACTCGAGTCCGCGCCGCTCTCGCCCTGCTCCTCTGCGGAGGAGCTGCCCTCGCCCACGCCGCGTGGGACACGCGGTTTTGGGGTGACCCGATCCTGGAGACCTTCCGCAAGCAGCAGACCGGCAACGGCTCCGTCGTGTATGCCGCGGCGGCCCAGCCCGGCCAGGGCCCGCTGTGGTTCGGCACCGATCACGGGCTGCTCGCGTTCGACGGCCGGACCTGGCGCTACCACCCCGCGGCCTTCGCGGTGACCGCCCTCGCCTTCGCCCCCGAGGGCAACCGGCTGGCTTTCGGCTCCTGGTGCGACCTCGGCTGGGCGGAACTGTCGGCGGACGGCACGCCCCGCATCCACTCGCTCCGCGAACAACTGCCTTTCGCGGCCACCGAACTCCAGGCGGTGCGGGCCTGCCGCGTCACGCCGCAGGGCATCTACTACGTCGCCGACGACCGCGTGCTGCGCTGGGACGGGACGAAGTTCGAGGTCTGGCGCTACCCCACCGGCATCCGGCTGTTCACGCTCGAATTCGAGGGCGCGCTCTGGTTCCACCATGTCGAGAGCGGGCTCTACCGGCTGGCCGAGAACGGCCCGGAGCGCATGGTCACGGCCGGGGTGCCGCGGGACAACGGGCTCTTCTGGCTCGAGCGCCGGGACGGCCAGCTGCTCGGCGTTTCCAACCGCGGCTGCTGGACGATC
Source organism: Oleiharenicola sp. Vm1 (assembly GCF_047777955.1). GTDB lineage: Bacteria > Verrucomicrobiota > Verrucomicrobiia > Opitutales > Opitutaceae > Didemnitutus. The sequence continues at coordinate 731,887 of NZ_CP180537.1, read as the reverse complement.
GAGCCGACGCCGCGCTGCATCTCCTCCGCCGAGCTCAACGATTTCACGATCCAGCACCGCGTGACCGGAGTCGCCGACCTCGGCGGCGGCTTCCGCTCCGTCGGCACGCTCACGGGCGGGGTTGCGATCGTCGATTCGAACTTTCAGGTCGTGCGGCGGATCCCCGGCACGGGCGACCTGTCGGGAACGCTCTACGGGCAGTTCGTGGGCCGCGACCGCGACCTGTGGCTGCTGGGCGAGGACCGGCTGCTCCGCTGCGATGCGACGGGCGCCACCGCCCAGATCCGCCTGGACAGCGACCCGCGTCCGAAATTCACCCGCTTCATCAGCCGGGCGCCCGACCAGTCGCTGTGGGTCGGGGCGGAGAACCGCCTCTACCACCTGCAGCGCTCCGAAAAGGGCCAGCTGCAGGTCGTGGAAGTCGCCGACGTCCCGTTGATGCAACTGCACTCCGCCCTGGCCGAGGAGCATCGCGTCTGGCTGGGCGGCTTCGGCGGCGTCGTCCTGCGCGAGGACGGCCGGACCACGCAACGGTTCGACGGGGCGGGCCGCCACGCGTTCGCGCTCTCGCGCCTCGGAAACTCCGACCGCTGGATCGCCGCGCTCAACGGCAGCTGGATGGACATCACCCGCGCCGCCTCCGGCGCGTGGCGCGCCGACCTCCGCCCCAGCCTGCCGTTCTTCCAAACCGCGGCGCAGGACGGCGCCGGCGTCCTCTGGACCGCCGCCTCCGCCGAAGCGCCCCGAAAATGGACCGTGAGCCCCGTGGGCTTCGCCCCGGCCCCGCTCCCGCCGCCGTTCGCCGCCGAGGACGCCGCCCCGAGCCTGGTCGTCGAGCGGGCGCGCGATGTCATCGTGATCGCCGGGAACAAAGTCTATCTCGTCCGCGGCGACACTCCCCGCTCCTGCTGCGCCAACTGGCCGGCCCGGTCACGGCCTGCGCCCTCTCGTCGGACCAAAAACGCCTCTACCTCGCCATCCACCACGGCATCGCCGCACCGGCCGGCTACCAGGACGGGATCAGCGTCCTGGAATTTGCCGACGACGGCCGCGCCGCGGGCTTGCGTCCGCTCGTCTTCCCCCAGCTCCATGCCGCCGGAGCGATCAACCGGCTCGTCGCCACCACGGTCGCTGGGGCGGACACGCTGTGGGTCGGCGGGTCGGACGCCCTGCTGCAAGCGCGCCCGGCCGAGCTTCCGGAGTGGAGCCCGCCCGCGACGCCGCTGATCAGCGCCGTCGGCCCGGATGCCGCGCACACCACCCTGGGCTACACCGAGAGCCTGCAGCTGCGCATCGCGTCGCCGGAGATCACCCTGCGGCCCGCCCTGCGCTACCAGACGCAGTTCGGTCAGGACGAAGGCGCCTGGACCGCGCCGAGCGAGCGCACGTCGTTCGAGTTCTCCAACCTGCGCGAGGGGCGCTACTCGTTTTCCGTGCGCGCCGTGAATCCGGTCGGGCAGGTCAGCGCGCCCGCCTACTTCGCGTTCACCATCCTCCCCCCGTGGTATCGCTCGAACTGGGCCTACGCCGGCTACGCGGCCATCGCGGGCCTCTCCCTGCTGGGCGCCCTGCGTTACCGCGAGCGCCGCATGCGCCAGCGCACCCAGGAGCTGGAGCGCCTCGTCCGCGAACGCACCACCGAGCTCGAGAAGGCCAACGCGGCCAAGGACGAGTTCCTCGCCAGCATGAGCCACGAGATCCGCAACCCAATGAACGGCGTCGTCGGCCTCTCAGCCGCCATCGACATCTCGTTCCTCGACGAGGAGGGCCGGTATCGCTTCGGCCTCCTCCGGCACTGCGCCTCCCACCTCGCCTCGCTGCTCGAGGACATCCTGGACTTCTCCAAGCTCCAGGCCGGCACCATCGAGCTGGACCCCCAGCCGTTCTCGCCCGCGGAGCTGCTCGACGCCGTGTCCGCCATCACCTTGCCGCTGAGCGCGGCCGCGGGCGTGCGCGTCGAGTTCGCGCTCGGCCCCACCGTGCCGCCCCGCCTGCTCGGCGATGCGCGCCGCATCCGCCAGGTGCTGCTGAACTACGTGAGCAACGCCGTGAAATACGCCCCGCGCGGCACCATCGAAGTCACCGCGTGGGCGCGCCCCTCGATCCCGGCAGCGTCGCGCTCACCTGCGCCGTCTCCGACGAGGGCCCGGGCATCCCGGCCGCGGAACAGGCGCGCATCTTCGAGAAATTCGAGCGCGGCGCCGGCGCGCGCAGCAGCCGCATCCCGGGCACCGGCATGGGCCTCGCCGTCTGCCGTCGCCTGGCGGAGAAGATGGGCGGCCGCGCGTGGGTCGAAAGCGCCCCGGGTCAGGGCTCGACCTTCTACCTCGAGCTTCCCCTGCCGGTCGCCGCCGCCGCCCCCGCCCCGGCCCCGGCGCAGGCCGCCCTGGACGCCCTGCCGCGCCGGGCGCTCGTCGTCGACGACGAGGAATACAACGTGGTCTCCCTCGCCGCCATGCTCGAGCGTCGCGGTTTCTCCGTGCAGCGGGCGCTCGACGCCTCCACCGCCCTCCGCGTCGCCGCCGGGCACCCGCCCGACATCATCTTCCTCGACTACGACATGCCCGACACCACCGGGCCGCAGCTCGCGCGCCGCATCCGCGAGACCCTCGCCCCGCTGGGCCGCCACCCGCTCGTGCTCGCCACCACCGCCTACACCACGGTGGAGAAGCGCGCGGAATGCCTGGCGGCCGGCATGGACGGCTTCCTCGGCAAACCCGTCGTCGAGGAGCGTCTGCAGGCCGCGCTCGAGGAGGCGATCCGCCACCGGAATCCCGCCAGCGCCCAGCACGTGGCGCTGCCGGACACGAAGCACCTCGATCCGCTCCAGAGCTTGCTCCGCCTCGCCCAGCAGCACGCCCGCGCCTTGGACGCGGAGCTCGCGGCCTTCGCCGCCGACGCCGAGGCGGAGTTCGGCACGCTGACCGCGGCCCTGGCCTCCAGTCAGGCCGAGACCGCCGCCCGCGCCGCCCACAAGATCGCCGGCCGCTTCGGCTTCCTGCACGCCGCCGTGCCGATGCGCCGGGGCCTGCAGCTCGAGCAGCTCTGCCGCACCCGGGAGTGGAGCGCGGCCCGCCCGCTGGCGGAGGAACTCGCCCAGGACTGGGCCACTTTGCGCGAGTCGCTCGCGCGCCTCACGTGCGCGTCGGCCGAGTGAGTCCGTTCACGATCGCGTAGTGGATGAGCTTCGGCGTCGTGTGGATGTCCAGTTTCTTCATGATGTCGCGCCGGCGCGATTGCATCGTCGTCGGACTGATGCCGAGCGCCGTCGCGATCTCCTCGTCCGTCATCGCCTGGCCGATCAGCGCCAGGATCTTCAGCTCGTAGTCCGAGAGCACGCGATTGAACGCCCGCGGGTCCTGGCGCAGCCGCGCGCTCGATTCCGTCACCGCGCGCGTGTAGAAGACGTTGCCGCTGAGCACCGACACCAGCGCCATGCGCAGGCCATCGGCGCTCTGGTCCAGCTTGTCCACGAAGCCGTGCAGCCCGAGCTTCTGCACCTGCAGCATCGTCCAGGGATCGCAGTGCGACGAGATGCCGACCACCCGCAGGCCCGACTTGGTCCGGTCCGTGAGCACCTGGCGCGCGATTTCCAGGCCGTCGATGTCCGGCAGCGAGAAGTCGAGCATGAGCAGATCCGGCGGCCGCTGGTTCACCGCCGCCAGCCCTTCCGCCCCGGATGGCGTGTTCAGCACCACCTCGATCCCCCACTCCTTGAAACAACCCGCCAGGAAATCCGCGAAGAGCTTCTGGTCTTCGACAATGATCGCCGTCCGACCCCGCAAAGGATCGTCGGGAGAAAGGCGGGAAGCTTTCGCGGTGGGATTCACTCGCGGCAGGCTAGGCCAAAGCCCCCACGCATCAAGCCAAGGGTGGACACTACGCGCGCGCGCCGCTAGCTCCGGCGCGTGAATCTCGTGCTCTTCACCGCCGACGAGGTCGCCGCGCCGCTCCCGCGCGGCGACGTGCGCGCGCGCCACCTGCTCGAGGTGCTGCGCCGCGCCCCGGGCGAGGAATTCGACGCCGGCCTGGTCGACGGCCCGCGCGGCAAGGGGCGGATCGACGCCGTGCACGCCGACGCGCTCGTCCTCTCGTTCACCTGGGGCGCGCCGCCGCCGCCGCCGGACGCCGTCACCCTGCTCCTCGGCCTGCCGCGCCCGCAGACCGCACGCGACATCCTGCGCGACGCCACGACCCTCGGCGTCGCCGCGCTCCACTTCGCCGCCACCGAGAAATCCGAGCCCAGCTACGCCCAAAGCACGCTCTGGCGCGACGGCGAGTGGCGCCGCCACGTCCTCGCCGGCGCCGCGCAGGCCTTCGCCACGCAGATCCCCGCGGTCACCACCGCGCCCACACTCGCCGCCGCCGTCGCGCTGCTCGCGCCCGGCACCGTCCGCGTGGCGCTCGACAACTACGAGGCGCCGCACGCGCTGCGCGACTGCCCCTGCCGGGCGACCAGCCGCTCGTGCTCGCGCTCGGTCCGGAACGCGGCTGGGGCCCGCGCGACCGCGCCCAGCTGCGCGCGACGGGCTTCGCGTTCGCGCACCTCGGCGCGCGGGTGCTGCGGCTCGAGACCGCCGTCATCGCGGCGCTTGCGCTGGCGAAATCCGCCCGCGGCACGCTCTAGCCCGCGCGCTTGAAGAAGCACGCCGTGGGCTGGCGCGAGCCCTTGCCGAGGCGCTTCACGCAGGTCCAGCCCTCCGCCGCCAGCTCCTGCTCGCCGGGCATCTCGAAAATGATCACCGGGTCGGGCTGCCCCGCCAGCAGCGCGGTCAGGCGCGTGAACAGCTTCGGCGCCACGTCCGCAATCACGTCATAGGGCGGATCGATGAAAACCAGGTCCGGCGCCGCGCCGGGGACGGCGACGCTGGTCGCGTCCGCGTTCAGCACGGCGAGGTCGTGCGGGTCGCGCGCGAGGCTCTTGCACACCGCGGCGAGATTGGCCCGGATGCAGCCGACCGCCTTGGCGTTCCTTTCCACGAACACCCCGCCGGCGGCGCCCCGGCTCAGCGCCTCGAGCCCATAGGCCCCGCTGCCCGCGAACAAGTCGAGGAACCGGGCGCCCGGCACCCGGCTGGCGATGCTGGAAAACACCGCCTGGCGCATCGCATCCGTCGCGGGCCGCACCGCGTCGCCCTTCGGCAGCGTCAACGGGATGCCGCGCGCAAGGCCGCCGGTTATGCGCATCCGACACTCCCCTTTCGGTCAGTTTCAGGGTTCGAATATGCCGCGTGGCGCCGTTGAGGCGGAACACTTTCTGCTCGTTGGGGTTTTAACATACTGTTTGCGCCCCAGCGGGCCGGGATTTACCTGTCCCAATTCCGTCTGAGCCATCACCTAACTGGCCCGGGCGGACGCAAAGGCAATAACTGACCAAGCATGAAGTCCCGATTCGCAGTCTGGCTGCTCCTGGCGGCTGGGTTCGCGCGGCCGCTCAGCGGCTCCGAACTCAACGGCTGGCCGTTGCGTGTCGCCGCGGTCGACGACCGGACAGGCGAGGTCGTGGCCCAGCAGGGTCTCGGGCCGCTGCTGGCCGAGCGCACCGAGCCCGACGGCACGCAGGTGCGGATGCTGCGCCCGCTTTTCCTGCGCCAGGAGAAGGGCGACCGGGAAACCATGCACTTCCTCTACCCGCTGCTGACCTGGCGGCACGAAGGCGCAGACACGTGGTTTTCGTTTTTCCAGCTCGTCAACGACCGCCGTGAAACCGGCCTCGGCGGCGGGCGCGTGCACGGGCTCGACGTCTGGCCGTTCTACTTCTCCCGTCAGACCGGCGACCCCGCCACCAGCTACCGCGCCCTGCTGCCCGTCGCCGGCGAGATCAAGAACCGCTTCGGCAAGGACCGGCTGACCTGGCTCGCCTTCCCGGCTTACTTCCGCGTCGAACAGGACGGCCGCCACACCGACTACGTGCCGTGGCCTTTCCTGCGTTTCACCGGCGGCGCCGGCCACCGCGGCTTCGAACTCTGGCCGCTCTACGGCCACGTCGCGCGCGCGGGCGACTACGACAACCGCTACGTCCTCTGGCCGCTGATCTACCGGCAGGAGAAACAGCTCGGCGAGCCCGCCGGCGCCCGGCGCGAAAGCCTCGGCTTCCTGCCGTTCTACACCCGCGCCACCGAGCCGGGCTACATCAACGAGAACTACCTCTGGCCCTTCTTCGGCTACTCCGACCGCACCGCGCCGCAGCGCTACCACGAGACGCGCTACTTCTGGCCGTTCGCCGTGCAGGGCCGCGGCGACCAGCATTACGTGAACCGCTGGGCGCCTTTCTACACCCACAGCGTCGTCAAGGGCTACGACAAGACCTGGATCGCCTGGCCTCTCTTCCGCCACGCGCGCTGGTCGGAGCAGGGCGTGGCGAACGAGCGCAACCAGTTTTTCTTCGTCGTCTACTGGTCCCACGAACAGCGCAGCCTGGCGAATCCCGCCGCCGCGCCCGCCTACAAGAAGCACCTCTGGCCGCTCTTCAGCGTCTGGGACAACGGCGCCGGCCGCCGCCAGCTCCAGGTCGTGAGCCCCTTCGAGGTCTTTTTCCCCACCAACCAGCCCGTGCGCGAACTCTACACGCCGCTCTTCGCGCTCTACCGCTACGACCAGCGCGCGCCGGACGACACCCGCTGGAGCATCCTCTGGAGCCTCATCAGCCGCCGCCGCTCGCCCGCCGAGCGCGAGTTCCACCTCGGCCCGCTCTTCAGCACGCGCGCCACGCCGCAGGCGGGCGAACGCGTCGCCCTCGGCAACGGCCTGCTCAGCTGGCGCCGCGCGCCCGGCGAGCGCCGCTGGAAGTTCTCCGTCTTCGATTTCCGTCGCTCCGCCGACACCCCGGCCCCCGTGGCCGCCCTCCCATGAAACAGCTCACCCTCGTCATCGGCCACATCGGCGGCGTCGTGCTCCTCACGACGCGCACGCTGAAATACGTCGGCACGCTCCCGCGACAGTTCGGGCGTTTCGTCGAGCAGTGCTTCGTCATCGGCTACACCTCGCTGCCGATCGTCACCATCCTGAGCTTCTTCATCGGCTCGGTGCTCGCGCTGCAATCCGGCTACTCGATGGAGAATTTCGGCGCCAAGCAGTTCATCGGCACGCTCGTCGGCCTCTCCATGGCGCGCGAACTCGGCCCGGTCATGGTCGCCATCCTCATCGCCGGCCGCGTCGGCAGCGCGATCACCGCGGAACTGGCCTCGATGAAGGTCTACCAGGAGGTCGACGCGCTCGTGACCATGAACATCCCGCCCGAGCGCATGCTGGTGCTGCCGCGCCTCGCCGCCGTGCTCGTGATGATGCCCGTCCTCGCCCTCATCGCCAACCTCTGCGGCTGGTATGGCGGCGCGCTCATCTGCCAATACACCCACTTCATCTCCGTCGACAGCGAGTCCTACTTCGCCGCGCTCAAGCGCTACATGGACTGGAAGGACATCACCGACGGCCTGCTCAAGGCCGAGACCTTCGGCTTCGTCATCGTCCTCGTCTGCTGCTACATCGGCCTCAACACCCGCGGCGGCCCGCGCGAGATCGGCGCCTCCGTGACCAAGGCCGTCGTCACCTCGCTCATCCTCATCCTGGTGCTCGATTACTTCGTCACCAAGGCCCTCCTCTGACCCGGCCATGAGTTCCCCCTCCAGCTACACCTCCACGCCCTTCGCCGGGAAAACCTTCGGCGTCACCGTCGATCACCTGACGAAGAAGTTCGGCGGCACCACCGTGCTGAAGGACATCAACCTCGAGGTCCGGCCCGGCGAGATCTTCTGCATCATGGGCCCCAGCGGCTCGGGCAAGAGCGTCCTCCTGAAACACATCGCCGGCCTCGAGCGGCCCACCAGCGGCGCCGTGCGCATCGGCGACTTCGACGCCGGCGACCCCGACACGCGCGACAAGGTCCACCTCGCCCTCGTCTTCCAGGCCGGCGCGCTCTTCAACTCGCTCACCGTTTACGACAACCTCGCGCTCTACCCGCGCGAACACCGCCAGTGCAACGAGGCCGGCATCCGCGAACGCGTCATGCACGCGCTCTCCATCCTCTCGCTGGAGAAGGCGGCCAACAAATACCCCTCCGAGCTCTCCGGCGGCATGAAGAAGCGCGTCGCCATCGCCCGCGCCCTCGTCATGGAGCCGCAGCTGCTCCTCTACGACGAGCCCACCTCCGAGCTCGACCCCGTGATGGGCGCCACCATCAGCGAGATCATCGCCACCCTCCGCGAGCAGACCGCCGTCACCAGCATCGTCGTCACCCACGACCGCGACCTCGCCCTCAGCATCGCCGACCGCATCGCCATCATCATGGACGGCCGGATCCGCGCCACCGGCAAACCCGCCGACTTCCGCGAGCCGAAGGAACGCGACATCGCCGACTTCCTGACGCCCGTCATCGATCTCAAGAATCCCCGCTTCAAACAACTGGAGAATTCCCATGAATAACACGCAACAGACCGTCCGCGTCGGCCTCTTCTTCCTCCTCGGCTGCGCGCTGGCTTGGATCACGTTCGAGTCGCTTAGCGGCGGCCAGATCTTCAAGAAGAGCGGTTACTCCCTCGTCGCGCCCTTCGCGAACCTGAAGGGCCTCAAGACCGGCGACGAGGTCCAGATGGCCGGCGTCAAGATCGGCACCGTCGCCGAGACCCGCCTCGGCGCGCAGCGCGTGGAAGCCGTGCTCACGATCGACCCCAAGGTCCAGATCCCGAACGACGCCGTCGCCTCGGTCGAGACCTCCAGCCTCCTCGGCAGCCAGCACCTCGCGGTCAGCTTCGGCACCTCCGCCGTCATGCTCAAGAACGGCGACACGATGAAGACGAAGAACACCGCCGACATGAACGAGGTCATCGCCCAGCTCGGCTCCCTCGGCTCCAAGCTCGAGGGCGTGGCCGACAACATCGGCAAGGCCCTCGGCGGCGAGGGCGGCTCCGGCTCCCTCTTCTCCAAGCTCGACAAACTCGTCGACCAGAACGGCCCCAAGCTCACCGAGACCATCGCCAACCTCCAGGACATCACCGCCAAGATCAAGAACGGCGACGGCACCTTCGGCAAACTCGTCAACGATCCCAAGCTCCACGACGACCTCGTCGTCGCCGTGGGCGAGATCAAGGCCGCTGCGGTCGACGCCAAAGTCTTCATGGCCGACACGCGCGGCATCATCGCCGACGTGAAGTCCGGCAAGGGCGCCGTCGGCGCCCTGCTCTACGACCAGGCCACGGCCGACAACCTCAAGACCACCGTCGCCAATGCCCGCACCGTCTCCGACAAGCTCGCCAAGGGCGAAGGCACGCTCGGCAAGCTCCTCGCCGATGACGCGATGTATAAGGACCTCCAGGGCGTGATGAAGAAGGCCGACCGCGCCCTCGACGGCCTCGGCGACTCCGGCCCCATCCAGGCCGTCGGCGTCGTCGCCAACGCGCTCTTCTGACCGCGCGCCGCCGGCGCTCCGCGTTTGCCGAACCCGCGCCACCCCGGCGCGGGTTCTTCTTTGGACCAATGACACGGCCCGCGCGCTTGCGAACGCGCGCGCGACGCGCTTGGCTCGGGCCGTCATGCCGCTCGTCATCCAGCTCCTCCCCGGCGAGTTCGCCATCGCCCGCCTGCCCGCCGACGCCGCCATCCCCGACTGGGTGCGCTCGAATGTCTTCAGCGCCACCACCCGCACCACCGACGAGCTGTCGATCCTCTGCCCCGCCGCCCAGATCCCCGCCCAGGTGAAGCACGAGGCGGGCTGGCGGCTCTTCAAGCTCCGCGGCCCGTTCAACTTCACCGAGACCGGCATCCTCTCCTCCGTGCTCGACCCGCTCGCCTTCTCCCGCATCAGCATCCTGGCCCACTCGACCTTCGACACCGACTACGTCCTGGTGAAGCAGGCCCAGGTCGACGACGCCGTGCGCACGCTGCGCAACGCCGACCACACCGTCGAGCGCCTTTGAGCCCGGCCGGCCGCGCCGGCGGCCGGCGAAACCCGCGCCGCCTTGGCACGGCGCGCGCTGCACCGCCTCCATGCCCCCGCCCTCGCTCACCTTCGCGCCCATGACCGCGGCCGACTGGCCGGACGTGCAGCGCATCTATGCCGAAGGCATCGCCACCGGCATCGCGACCTTCGAGGCCACTCCGCCGGAGACGTTCGCCGACTTCATCAAGTCCAAGCTCCCCGACGCCTGCGTCGTCGCACGCGACGCCCACGGCGCCCTCGCCGCCTGGGCCGTCCTTATTCCCGTCTCCTCCCGCTACGTCTACCGCGGCGTCGCTGAGATGAGCCTCTACGTCGCCGCCTCGCACCGCGGCCAGCGCGTCGGCGACGCGCTCATGCGCGAGATGATCCGCCTCAGCGAGGCGCAGGGCTTCTGGACGCTCCAGTCGTCCACCTTCCCGCAGAACGCCGCCAGCGTCGCCCTCCAGCAGCGCCACGGCTTCCACATCGTCGGCATCCGGGAAAAGATCGGCCGCATGCCGCAGGGCCCGCTTGCCGGCCAGTGGTGCGACACGCTGCTCCTCGAGCGGCGCAGCCGGACCGTCGGTCACGCCTGACCCGGGACGCCGCGCTCGAGCGGCAGCGTGAACACGAAGCTGGCGCCGGCGCCCGGCTGGCTCTCGCACCAGACGGTCCCGCCCAGCGCATCCACGACGCGCTGCACGATCCACAACCCGAGGCCGGAGCTCTTCTCGCCGCCGGTGGGCCGCGCCCGGCCGCGCCCGAACTTGCGGAAAAGCTGCGCCACCTCGTCGGCGCTGAGACCCGGGCCGTGGTCGGTGACCGTGAGCCGCATGCCGTGCTCGCGCCGGGCGAGCACGATCTCGATCGACTGCCGCGCCGGCGAGTATTTCACGGCATTCGAGATCAGGTTGTCGACAACCTGCCGGAACGCGCCCTCGTCCGTGCACACCACCAGCGGCTCGTCGGGCAGCGTCAGCTCGAGCCGCAGCTGCTTGAGCGCCGCCGGCTCGGCGAACGACTCCACCGCCGCCCGCACCGTCCGCGTCAGGTCGACCGGATCGAAATGGAACTGCCGCTGGCCGGCCTCGATGGCGTTGGCGTCCATCAGGTCGTCGATCAGCCGGCTCATCTTCTGCGCGTGGCTGCGCAGGCGCGCCACCGTCTCGGCGTGCTCGCGCGGCAGGTCGCCCATGCGCAGCAGGTCGGCCCCCATCACGACCGCAGTGAGCGGATTGCGCAGGTCGTGGGCGAGCATGTGCATGAGCTCGGACTTCTCCTCGCTCGCACGGGTCAGCCGCTCGTGCGCCTGCTCGAGCTCGGTCTGGATGCGCCGGCGCTCGGCCAGCTCGCGGGCGAGGCGGCGGTTGTGCCAGAGCACGAGGCCGCCGATGAGCACGGCGCAGACGATCAGCAGCGCGCCGACGCGCACCACCCGCGTCGACCAGATGTTCTCGTCCAGCTCGACGCCGACCCAGCGGTTCGAGATCGCGTGGCGCTCCGCCGGCGTGATGCTCGCCAGCGCCTTGTTGATGATGGCGGCGAGCTCGGGCAGGTCCTTGCGCACGCCGAGGTAGTTCTCGTTCGCCACGCCCCGGCTCTCGAGCACGACGCCGAGGTGCAGGTTGGTGAGCTGCCGCGCCTTGATCGTGTAGGCGGCGTTCACCGCGTCCGAGACCACGCCGAACACCTCGCCCCGGGCGACCGCCATCATCGCCGCCTCCGACGTCGGATACTCGACGATGCTCGGCTCGCTCAGCACCGCCTCCACCATGGCGCGCATGGCGGTGTAGCCCTTCACGACGGCGATGCGCCGGCCGCGGAGCTCGCCGAGCTCGAAGGGCAGCGGCGTGTTGTCGCGCGTGACGATCACATTCGGCGCATAGCCGTAGGCGCGGGTGTAGATCAGGTAGGCTTCGCGCTCCTTGACGTAGCCGAGGCTGGCCAGGACATCGAGCCGGCCGGCCTTGAAGTCGTTCATCACCTCCGTCCAGCTCGCGCGCGCCTCGTGGCGGAAGCGCAGGCCCGTCCGCTGGGCGATGAGCTCCAGCACGTCGGGATCGAGCCCGACGATCGTCCCCTTCGCGTCGCGGAACGCATACGGCGCGTAGGTGGTGTCGTGCCCCACGCGCACCACCGGGTGCTCCGCGATCCAGCGCTTCTCGTCGGCGGTGAGGCCGATGTCGACGTCCGGGGACGCCGCGCGCGCGCCGGCCGTGAGAACGGCCAGAAGAAGAAGCAACGGCAACGGGAGCTTCACGCGGGAGAAATGCGCCAGCGCGCCGACGGACGGGTGACGCGTCCCCTTATCGGCACAAAGCCGCCCCGAGGCGAGGGGGATTGTCCCGCGAGGCCGGATTTTATGCCGCGCCCTTGGACCCGGGCCGCTCCGCCCGGGCCGTTCGGCGGGAGACGGTCAGGCCGGCAGCGTGAAGCCCTCGAACTGCTTCTTCACGTCCTGCAGGAACACCGCCGCACCGGCGCCGTTCACCACCTTGTGATCGAAGGTCAGCGACAGGGTCACGACTTCGCACGGGTAGATCAGGCCGCCGTCGTTGATCATCCGCTCGTGCGCCGTGCCGATGAAGAGCGTCGCCATCGCCGGCGGCACCACGATCGGCGTCGCGCTCTCGACGCCGAAGGCGCCGAGGCTGGTGATGTTGAGCGGCGCCTGCACGTCGAGCAGCTTGCCGGCGCGCGTCTCCTCGACGGCGCGGTTGTAGGCCGCGCTGAAGTCGGCAAACGAAAGCTGGTTCGCGCCGCCGATCGCCGCGGTGGCGAGGCGGTCGCCTTCGAGCGCGACCGCGACGCCCTGGTCGAACACGGGCTGCTCGAGGATGGTGCCGTCCTTGCCCACGATGCAGCGGAACGCCGGGTGCAGCTCCTGCGCGCGCGTGACGCACCACGCCATCATGGCCGAGGGCGACGGCGCGGCCTTGCCGAGCTTCGCCTTGGCGGCCTCGCGGGCCTTCTTCAGCGGCTCCCAACGGACGTCCATCAGCATGTTCGCGGGCACGACGGCATCGAGGCGCTTCGTGATCGCGGGGTGCAGGGCGGGCGGGCGGACGTTGCCATTCATGGAGGGGGAGGAGGAAACGGGGGCGGACGGCGCCGCGGGCTTGCTGACGACGGCCGGCGCGGCGGGCGCGGCCTTCGCCACCGACGTGGCGGGCGCGACGGCGGGCTTGGGCGCAGGGGCGGCCCCTCGACGGGCAAGCCGGCCACGCTGGCGGCGTCGCCGGTGACGAGCGCGATCTCCTGGCCGATGAGCACGGTGGCGTCGACCTGGATGCGCCAGGCCTTGAACGTGCCGGCGAACGAGGCCTCGACCGGATAGACGGCCTTGTCGGTCTCGAGCTCGCAGAGCACGTCGTCGTGCTTCACGGCGTCGCCGGGCTTCTTGTTGAGCGTGACGACGCGCGCGGAGCGCAGGCCCTCGCCCATGATCGGCACGCGGACGAGGATGTCGCTCGTGCCGGGAAGGACGGTGTTCTGCGGACCATGCGCGGACGACGCGCCCGCCGGCGCCGCGGCGGCCGGGGCGGCAATCGGCGTCGCCGCCGGCACGGCCGGCGCCGGCGTGGGCGGCACTTCGCCGCGCGCGACGTTCATCGAAACCAGTTCCCAGATTGCCTCGACGATCTGCGGCACCGCGGGCAGCGCGGCGTATTCGTAGATCGGGTTGTAGCCGATCATGACGTTGCCCTTGGTGATGAGCCGCGGCGGCGCCTTCAGCAGGACGAACAGCTCCGTGCGGCCGACGACGTGCTGCACGATCATCTGGCCGACGGAGCAGGCCTCGGTGTCCTCCTGGATGACGATGAGCCGGCCGGTCTTACGGACGGAGGCTTCGATGGTCGCCTGGTCCCACGGCATGATCGAGCGCAGGTCGATGAGCTCGACGCTCACCTCGCCCTTGAGCTCCGCGATGGCCTCGTGGGCCTTTTCCATCGTGTTGCCCCAGGCGACGACCGTCAGGTCCTCGCCCGCGGTGACGATCCGGGCCGCGCCGAGCGGGATGGACTTGATCGGCTGCTTCGACTCGACCTCGGCCCAGAGCATGTGCTTCGGCGCGAGGAAGAGCGTGATGTCCTCGCTGTGCATCGCGGTCCAGAGCAGACCGGCGGCGTCCTCGGGCGTGGACGGGATGACGATGTTGATTCCCGGAAAGTGCGCGTAGGCCGACTCGTTCGCCTGCGAGTGCCAGAGCGAGCCGCCGGGCAGGTAGGCGCCGTAGGGCGCGTAGAACACCGCCGGGACCTTCCAGGCGCCGTTCGAGCGCCAGCGGAGGTTCGCGAGGTTCTGCACGATCTGGTTGAAGCCGGGAAAACTGAAGTCGATGAACTGCAGCTCGAACACCGGGCGCCGGCCGTAGAGCGCGAGGCCGCCACCGATGCCGAAGATGGTCGACTCCGCGAGCGGCGAGTTGAAGACCTGCTCGGGAAAATCCGTGGAGAGCTTCTGCGTCAGGCGGAACACGCCACCCTTCGGGTCCTCGATGTCCTCGCCGAAGATCAGGCGGCCCGGGTCGGCGTCGAGGCCGGCGCGGAGCGTCTTGTTGATCACGTCGCCCATGCGGTATTTGCCGGGCTTGAAGAGCTCCTCGTCCAGGACGGGCGACGCGCCGGTGACGTCGAGGAAGAGCTCGTCAGCGCGCGGGTCCTCGGCCTTTTCCGCGGCGGCGTAGTCGGCGCGGACCTTCTCCTTGATCTCCTCGTCGAGCTTCGCGAACTCCGCCTCGGTCAGCTCGCCGGCCGCGATCATCTTGTCGCGCAGGACGCGGATCGGATCGGCTTTCTCCAGCGCGGCGATGTCCTCCTTGGAGCGGTAGAGCGTGTGGTCGTCGGAGCTGGTGTGGCTGGAAAGCCGCTCGACCTTGGCCCAGAGCAAGACCGGGCCCGCGCCGGCGCGGAGCTTGGCGACGGCCAGCTGCGTCTCGGCGTGCACGACCTCGAGGTCGGAGCCGTCGATGACGTGCCACGGGGCCTGGTTGAGCACGTCGAGGGCGAGCGGGTTGATCTTCCGCGTCGGCGTCGAGATGCCATAGGCGTTGTCCTCGACGATGAAGAGGATCGGGAGCTGCTTCTCCCGCGCGAAGCTGACCGCCTCGTAGAAGTCGCCCTGGCGCGTCGCGGCGTCGCCGATCGTGGTCACGACCACGCTGTCCTTCCCGTCGAGCTTCATGCCCCACGCGATGCCGCAGGCCGGCAGCAGCTGCGAGCCGAGCGGGGTCGGCACGCTGACGATGTTCAGCTCCCGGGCGGAGAAATGCGACGGCATCATGCGGCCGCGCGAGGTCGACTCGCGCTTCGCGAAGTATTCCAGCGCCAGCTGCCGCGTGCTCATCCCCCGCCCCATGCACAGGCCGCGGTCGCGGTAGTAGGGCACGATGAAATCCCCCTCGCGCAGCTGCGCCCCGAGCGCGCTGAACGCCTCGTGCCCGCGCCCGGACACGTGGAAATGCCCCTTGCCCTGCCGGTTCAGGCTCTCCTCGCGGAGGTCGCCGTGGCGGCTTTCCAGCATGGTGCGCAGCAGGTGGCGCCGCTGTTCCTGGTTCAGACTCGAAGACGTGGCTTTGGCCATGGTCGGACGTGGGGGGTAGGTTTGGGGAAACGGTCGGCGCGGCAACGGCAATTCTCGGATGCCGCGATGCGGAGTTGCGTGGGGGAACTGTGCCGGTAAGCGCGCGCTCAGGCGCGGCCGTGGGCGCGCGCGTAGCGCATGAGGCCGCCGCGGAACGCGGGGAAGCCGGTGCCCATCAGCAGCGCGAAGTCGGCGTCGTCCGCCGTCTTCAGCACCCCTTCGTCGAGCACGCGCTGCGTCTCGGCGATCATCACGCCGTTGAGGTGATCCTGGATCGCGGCCGCATCCATCGTCTTCGCCGCCGCGGGCGCGAAGGACGCCAGCGCGGGATTCAGCGCCTCCTTGCCGCCCTCGTAAGTGTAGAAACCGGTCGAGGCGCCGTTCTTCCGGCCCTTCAGGCCCGCGGCGAGCATCTGGCCGCAGACGCTCGTGCCGGCGAAGCGCGCGGGGAAGTAGTGCTTCATCTCGCCATAGATGAAATCCGTCACGTCCACGCCAACCTCGTCGATCAGGCGCATCGGCCCCATCGGCCAGCCCCAGTCGCGCATCGCGCGGTCGATCACGTCCGTCGGCACGCCCTGCTCCCAGAGCGCACACGCGGCGTTGAGGTAGAAGAACAGCACGCGCGTCACGAGGAAGCCCGGCGACGAGCGGCAGATGACCGGCGTCTTGCCGAGGTGCTTGGCGAAGGCCAGCACGCGATCGGCGGTGTCGCGCGTCGTGTGCGGCGAGAGCACCATCTCGATCAGCGGCATGCGGCTGACGGGATTGAAGAAGTGGATGCCGATCGTGCGGCCGGGATGGATCGCGGTGGCGGCGAGCTCCTCGATCGGCAGCGCGGAGGTGTTGGACGCCAGCACGCAGTCGGCGCGCACCACCTGCGACAGCTCGGCGAACAGCGCCTGCTTCGCCGCGACGTTCTCGACGATCGCCTCGACCACGAGGTCGCAGTCGGCGAAGGCCGCCAGCTCGGTCGTGCCCTGCACGCGGGCGACGCCCTGCGCCGCCGCCGCGGCGGTCATCTTGCCGCGCTTCGCCGCCTCGTCGAAGAGGCCCTGGATCACCGCCAGCCCGCGTGCGACGAATTCCGGCTGCACGTCGCGCATGACGACGCTGTAGCCGCGCGCCGCGCACCACTGCGCGATGCCCGAGCCCATGACGCCGGCGCCGATCACGCCGATCTTCCGGAACGGCGCGGGCGCCGCGGCCGCCGCCGGCTTCGGGAACCAGGCGTCGACCGTGAGCTTCTTCACCGCGTCCTTAAGGAAGAAGACGTGGACGAGGTTGTGCGCGACGTCGCCGGCCGCGATCTCGCCGAACCGCGTCGCCTCGAGCTCGAGCGCGGCCGCGAGCGGTGCGCCGCCCCCTGCTCCACCGTGTCGAGCACGGCGAGCGGCGCGGGCTGGCCGCGCAGCCGCGCGAGCGCCGTCTTGCGCTGCTCGGCGAAAAACGCCGCGTCGGCCGGCTGGCCGGCGGTGCGCGCCGGCCGGCCGCTGGCGGCGAGCCGGAGCGCCGCGGCCTTCGCCCGGGCTTTCAGCTCCGCCGCCGGCACGACCTCGTCGATCAGGCCGGCCCGGTGCGCCTCCGGTGCGGGCAGCAGCTGCGCCTTCAGGATGTGCTCCACCGCCGCCTTCGCGCCGATCAGCCGCGGCAGGCGCGCGCAGCCGCCCCAGCCGGGGATCAGGCCGATGCCGACCTCGGGCAGGCCGATGACGGTTTCCTTGGCGTCGCTCGCGAGGCGCCAGTGGCAGGCGAGCGCGAGCTCGTAGCCGCCGCCGGCGCACGCGCCGTGGATTGCGCAGACGACCGGCACCTTGAACTGCTCCAGCATGCCGAAGAGCGCATGGCCCGCCCGCGACGCGTCCTGGCCCTCCGCGGGAGTGGCGATCTTGCCCAGCCACTTCAGGTCGGCGCCGGCGATGAAGATCTTCTCCTTGCCGCTGAGCACGACCACGGCCTTCACCGGCTGCGCGGCGAGCGTCTCGATCGCGGCGCGCAGCGCGGCCTGCGTCGGCGGGTTGAAGACGTTGGCGCGGCTCGCGGGGTCGTCGAAAACGATCCAGCCGATGCCGTCCGCATCGACGGAGGAGGTAACCGTAACGGGGGTGCTCATGGGGGAGGAGTTGGGCCCAAGGAACTCCCCGCCCCCGCGGCTGACAACGCCAAGCCCGGCGCGGCACCCAACTATTAGTCGCCTTATGACAAATGTAAGGCGCCCGGCTTTCAGCGCCGGCGCGCCCCCGGGCCCGCGAATTTGCGCAGGTATTTCAGCGCCACCTCGAAGTCGTGCGGCAGCGGCGAGGTGACCGTCACGCGCGCGCGCGACAGCGGATGCGTGAACGTCAGCGCGCTCGCATGCAGCGCGAGGCGCGCGATCAGGGGCGCTCGTCGTCGCGGCCCTTGTAGCCGCGCTTCAGGCCCGAGAGCAGCAGCCGCGTGTCGTTGCCGTAGAACGGATCGTTGAGGATCGGCCACCCGCTGGCGGCGAGGTGCACGCGGATCTGGTGCGTGCGCCCGGTCTGCGGCCGGCACTCGAGCAACGTGAAGGTGCCGTAACGCTCGAGCACCTTGCCGTCGGTCACGGCGCCCTTGCCGTGCCGGCGCACGACGCACATGCGGCCCGGCGCGGCGTCGTCCTCTTTCAGCACGAGGTCGACGCTGAACGCGTCCGGCAGGGCGCCGGCCGCGTCGGCGAGCGGCGGCGTGCCGCCGGCCCACGGCGCCGCGCAGGGGCCGGCGGGAACGACGAGGGCCAGGTAGACTTTCTCGACCGTCTTGGACTGGAACTGCCCGCTGACGAAATCCAGCGCGGGCTTCGTCTTCGTGCACAGCACGACGCCGCTGGTGTCGGCGTCGATGCGGTGGACGTTCGCCACGCCGTGTCCCATCGCCTCATGGACCAGTCCCATGAGGTTGGCGCGCGACTTGTCCCACCGGTCGGGCGCGATGAGCAACCCGCTGGGCTTGTCGAAGGCGATGAGCGCCTCGTCCTCGTAGATCACCGGCGGCAGCGACGGCATGGAGCGCGTTTGAACGCCATCGGGCCGGCCCCGGCAACGCTTAACCGCGGGAAAGGGCCACGCGTTTTAAGAAATTTTTGCCGCTGACGCCTGCTCCTTTCTGGCTTCGTCGCCCGTAATCCTTTCACTACCCGCCATGACGCTCGCGCCGCGCTTTCTCGTGAAACTCATCGCGAGCCACCGCATGCGGCAGCTGCAGAAGCGCCTGCGCGTCGCCGACGCCGGGCCGGCGCACCAGCGGCGCGCGTTCGCCGCGTTCATGGCCGCGCACGCCCGCACCGAGTTCGGCCGGCTGCACGGCCTGGGGCCGCGCACGACCTACGCCGACTACCGCACGCAGGTCCCGCTGCGCACGCCGGCGGAGTTCGCCGGCTGGATCGAGCGCATGGCCGCCGGCGCCGCCGACGTGCTCTGGCCGGGCCGCTGCCGCTTCTTCGTCTACACCGCCGGCACCGTCGACGGCACGCCCAAGCCCCTGCCCGCCACGCCCGCCATGCTCGCCCACTACCGCGGCGCGCTGGGCGACGCGCTGCTGCTGCACGCCGTGCACACCGGCCAGCCCGAGCTCTTCCTCGGCCGCCACCTCCACGCCGGCACGAGCACGGCGCTCAACGAATCCGGCGGCGCCTACGCCGGCTACCTCGACGCGATGGTGCCGCTGGCGCTCTCCGAGTGGTCGGAGAAGAACCTCTACGCCCCCGCCCCCGGCATCGCGCGCCTCACCGCCGGCGAGGAGAAGATGCGCGCCATCGCCGAGCAGTGCGCCGGCGCCGACGTCCGCCTGGTCGCCGGCACGCCGGCCGCGCTCGTGGCGCTGATCGACGCCGTGCGCGCGCACGGCAGCACGGGCAAGCAGCGCGTGCAGCACCTGCGCGCCGTCTGGCCCCGCCTTGCCGGCTGCGTGCACACCGGCTCGATCCTCGGCATCTTCGGCGCCGAGCTGCGCGCCGGCCTCGGCCCCGACGTCGCGCTGCACGAAATCTACGCCGGCGCCGAGGGCGTCTACGCCGCCCAGGACGGCGACTCCGGCGCGGGCTTGCGCCTGCTCGCCGACCAGGGGCTGTTCTTCGAGTTCCTGCCGCTGCGCGAGCTGGCCGAGGGCAACCTGGCCGCGCTCGGCGGCCGCTGCGTGCCGCTCGAGGAGGCGCAGGCCGACACCGACTACGCGCTCGTCGTCACCACGCCGGCCGGCCTTTGCCGCTGCCTCGTCGGCGACAGCGTCCGGTTCCTGTCGGTGAAGCCCCCGCGGCTCGTCTTCACCGGCCGGACGCAGCTGCTCCTGAACTCCTTCGGCGAGCACGTCACGGAGCGCGAGGTCACCGCCGCCCTCCTCGCCGTGTGCGCGCGCAACGACTGGACGCCGGTGAACTTCCACGTCGCGCCGTATTTCACCCGCCTCGTGCCGCGGCCGCAGGGCGCGCACGAGTGGTGGGTCGAGCTGCGCCCCGGCACGGTGCGCACGCCGACCGGCCCGCTGCTCGGCGCCGAACTCGATGCGGAGCTCAGCCGCCACCACACCGACTACACCGCCCGCCGCGCCAACGGCGCGCTCGAGCCGCCGCTGGTGCGCCTGGTGATGCCCGGCACCTTCAGCGAGTGGGCGCGCCTACACGGCGCGCGCGAGGGCACGGGCAAGTTCGCCCGCTGCCGCAGCGACCGCCTCGTCGCCGACCAGCTCGCCGGCATCGCCCGCTTCCACACCCAGCCGCCCTTCCGCGCCAACGGCCACTGAGCCGCGGCCGGCCGGCCGGCCCGCGGGTGTTCCGGGCGGCGGAGTGCAATCCGTCGCCCGGCATTTCCCTGGCATCCTTGGG
The DNA here is from genome assembly GCF_047777955.1 of Oleiharenicola sp. Vm1. Taxonomy (GTDB): domain Bacteria; phylum Verrucomicrobiota; class Verrucomicrobiia; order Opitutales; family Opitutaceae; genus Didemnitutus. The sequence goes on along the minus strand of NZ_CP180537.1, from coordinate 711,560 downwards.
ACTTGCGCGCGCCGCGGACGCCAACCCCTGAGGCGCGCGTGCGATTCACGTCAGGCGATCTTCACCTCGATCACCTTCGGGCGGACCTTCTCGTTCTTCGGCAGGCGCAGCAGCAGCACGCCGTCCTTGAACTCGGCGAGGATCTTCGTCGCGTCCGCGTTCTCGGGCAGCGTGAAGCTGCGCAGGAAGCGGCCGTGTTCGCGCTCGACGCGGTGATACTTGCGGTTCTTCTCCTCGCGCTCGACCCGGCGCTCGCCGGTGAGGGTGAGCACGCCGTCCTCGAACGTGACGTGCACGTCCTCCTTCTTCATCTCGGGCAGGTCGGCCTTGATGAGATATTCCTTCTCGTCCTCGGTGATGTCGACGGCCGGGATCCAATCCGTCGTCACGAGTTTCTCCTCCCGGTTCGGATCGATCATCCGGAGCGGGTCCGGCCCAAATAGAGCCGCCATGCGGCTCTGCATGTCCTCCATCTCGCGGAGCGGATTCCAGCGGAGAATCGGAGCGGGTTTCATGATTTCCTCCTGGTTGAATGCCGCGCAGCACAGCGCTGCGGCCGGATATTTTTCCACCGGGCCGGGAAAGCCGCTCCGCATTTCTTGGTCGCCCCGGCGGCGCGTTTGTAACCAACAAATGCGCGCCGCGGCCTGCACGGCCAAAAAAAAGCGGAGCCCGGAGGCTCCGCGGGAAAGGGATGCGCGGCGGGGCGCCGCGACGCGGCTTACTCGTCGCTGTCGCCGTCGTCGTCGGACTCTTCGCCGTCTTCCTTCTTCTTGCTGCGCGCGCGCCTGGCCTTCGCGTCCTTGGCGTTGAGCCAGAGATCGCCCTTGGCGTTGCGGTTCAGCCAAAAGATCTCGCCGTTGCGCTCGCCGAAGGTGGGCTTCGTCTTCGCGTCGTCGGGCACGTTGAGGCCGGCGCCGACCAGCGCCTCCAGGATCTCGATGGCGGGGCGGCCGAGCTGGGTCGACAGATCGTCGATCTTGGCGGTGAAGCCTTCGCCGCGCTTCTTCGGCTGGAGCAGCAGGCGCAGCGCCTCGAGCACGTCCGCGCGCACGCGTTCGGTCTGCGGGGCGGGAGTGGCCTCGGCGACCGGCGCGGCCTCCGCCGCGGGGGCGGCTTCGGGGGCCGGAGCCGCCGGGGTCTCGGCCGCGGGCGCCTCGCGGGCGCCGGACTCGGCCGGCTCGTCGCCGCCCTCGGCGGCATCGCTGCCGTCGCCCTTGGGGCCGCCGCGATTCTTGCGCGCGTTGATCCAGATTTCGCCGCGCTGGTTCTTGTCCATCCAGTAGAGGAAGTCGCCTTCCTCGTGGAACAGCGGCTTCTCGGCGCCGTCCTCCTTGATCTTCAGACCCTGCTCGGCGAGCTGGGCAAGGAGGCCGGCCTCGTCGGTCTTCAGCGCCTTGGTGAGGAAGCCGAAGCTGCCGGACCAGCCGTGGCCGCGGCGGTTGCGGCGCATGAGGGCGCGCACCTTGTCGAGGAAGGTCTTCGGCGTCGCCGGTTGCTGCGGCGCGGAGGTCGGCTGCGCTTCGCGCGCGGGCTGCGCGGTGGCCTCGGCCTGGCGCTCGGCGCGGGTCTCGTGCTGCCGGCGCTCCTCGCGCGGCGCGGGCGCGCTGTCGGCGGGCGCCTCCTCGTCGCTCAGGCGCTTGCCCGGGACGATGCGGAAGACGGGCTCGGGCTTCTCGCGGGTGTTGATCCAGATCTCGCCGCGGCGGTTGATGTTCACCCAGTAAAGGTCGCCCTCGAACTCGACGTAGACCGGCTTGGCGTTCTCGTCCGCCGGGATCTGCAGGCCGCACTCGACGAGCGCGCCCTTCAGGTCGGCCTCCTCGAGACGCCATTTCTTCGCCAGGTAGTCGAGGCCCACGCTCATGCCGGGCCCGCGCTGGTTCTTGCGCATGTGCGGGCGCATGGCGTCGAAGAACGTCGGCAGCTCGTCCTCCTCGGAAAGCTTGTCCCAGTCGTCCTTCTCGCCCTCCTCCTCGGAGGCGTCGGGGTCGTCGTCGCGCGAGGTGTCGCGCAGGCGGCGCAGGCCGTCGTCCGTGCCGACCTTCTCCTCGGCCAGGAAGGTCTCGCCTTCCTCGGCGGGCTGGGCGGGCGCGTTGCTGCTGGCGGCCTTGAACTTCGCCTCGAACTCCGCCCGGAGCTTGTCGGCCTCGGCCCGCGCGGCGGCGGCGGCGGCATCCTCGAGCGTCCAGTCGCGCTGCGTCGGGCGACGCACGAGGCCGGTGAACGCCAGCAGGTTGTCGGGTTGCGTGTGAAAGGTGATGACTTCCCAACCCTCCTGACCGAGGTCGTTGAGAAATTTCTCCATGCGGTCCGGCGACGCGAAGCCGCCCTTGCCGCTGGTGATGACTTTGTATTCCCAGTTGGACATGCGAGCGGCCATAAACCCGCAATGGGCCATGGCTGGCCAGCCTAAACTCGAATGGGGGTCACCCCGCGCCCACCGTCGCCCGCAGGAAGCTGCCGACCGCACAGTCGGTCAGCTGTCCGCCGGGGCCGTCGGGGTTGAAGTCGAACGCGTGCGTCGCCCACGGCAGCGACAGGAAATGGTGCGGCACGCCCGCCGCCTGCAGCGCCGCGGCCAGTCGCTCGCTGTGCCGGTGCCACACCAGCGTGTCGGGCGCGCCGTGCAGCAGCAGCGTCGGCGGCGTCGCGGGGCCGATCATCGCCTGCGCGCTGGCGTCGGCGTAGCGCGCCCGGCGCTCGGTCGTGTCGGGCGGGCCGCCGAGGTATTGGCGCATGAGATTGGCCGAGTTTAGCGCGTCGTCCTCGCGCGACACTCCCCAGGCGAACTCCATGTCCTGCGGCGCGTAGAACGAGATCACCCCGCGGATCGCCGGGTCGCGCGTGCCGTAGGCGACCGCGGTGGCGATCTGTCCGCCGGCGGAGCGGCCGAGCAGGACGAAGCGGCCGGCGTCGATCCCGAGCGCGCGCGCGTGCGCCTTCAGCCAAGCGAGCGCCGCGCGCACGTCGTCGCGCTGCGCCGGCCAGACGAAGCGCGGCGCGAGCCGATACGAAACCGCCGCCACCGCGCACCCGCGCGCCGCCCAGCGGTGGTTCCACTCCGGGATCTGCTCGCGGTCGCCGCCGTCCCACCCGCCACCGTGCACCACGACGAGGCACGGGGCGCCGTCCGCGCCGGCGCCGCGGGCGCGATAGAAATCCAGCGACAGCTCCACGCCCTCCGGGCGCGCGAAGACGTGCGTCTCCCTTGCCGCGCGCGGCGGCGCGGCGTGGAGAAACAGCCGCGCGAGGGAGAAGGCCGGCGCCGGTGCGACGGCGCTCGCGCCGAAGGCCGCGCGCAGCGCCGCCGGCAGACGCGCGCCGATCCGCGCCGCGCTGGCGACCGGACGCAGCAGCCCCGCCGTCGCCCCCGCGCTCAGGCCGAGCAGCACCACCCGTGTCGCCCCGTCCGTCGCGACCCCGGCGATGGCGCCGAGACCGAGGGCAAGCGGGACGAACCACACGCCGTATTCCCCGACCGCGAGCGCGACCTTCCAGATCCACGACCGCTGCGGCGCGTGATGCAGCGTGAACGACGCCGCGTAGGCGAGCGCGAGGAGGAGGACACCGAGGAGCACGGGGAGCACGAACCAAGCTACGGGTGTCCGCGCCGCCCGGACGACAAAATTTCAGCCTCGCGCCCGCCGCGGTCCTGCGTCCTCAGTTTCCCGTCCTCCAATGTCCCGCCGCCTCGACCAACTCCTCGCCAACCTCGGCTACTGCTCGCGCCGCGAGGCCCGCGCCTGGATCGACGACGGCCGGGTGGAGGTCGCCGGCCGCGTCGCCGACGATCCCGGCGAGAAGACCGCGCCGGGCCTCGTGCGCGTCGACGGCGAGCCGCTCGACCGCCCCGACGGCCTGCTGCTGCTGCTGCACAAGCCCACCGGGCTCGTCTGTTCGCACGACGGCCGCGAGGGTCCGAGCGTCTACGGCCTGCTCCCGCCGCGCTGGCAGCGCCGCAACCCGCCGGTGACGACGATCGGCCGGCTCGACAAGGACACCAGCGGCCTGCTGCTGCTGACGGACCGGAGCGAGCTAGTGCACCGCCTGACTTCGCCGAAGCACAAGGTCCCGAAAATCTACCGCGCCACGCTCGATGCCGACCTGCCGCCGGGCCTCGGGGAGCTCTTCGCCGGCGGCACGCTCGTGCTCCGCGGCGAGACCGAGCCGTGCGCGCCGGCGGACCTGCGCGTGCTCGGCCCGCGCGAGGCGGAGCTGACGCTCACCGAGGGCCGGTATCACCAGGTGCGCCGCATGTTCGCCAGCCAGGGCTGCGAGGTGCTCACGCTCCACCGCGTGCGCTTCGGCCCGCTCGAGCTCGGCGCGCTCGCGCCGGGCGCGTGGCGCGAGCTGCCGCTGGACACGTTCGGGTGAGGCGCGGCGCGCGTCACTCGCGCGCCGTCAGGTCGAACTTCAGCGGCACCTCCATCCGCGTCGCCACCTTGCGGCCGGACAGGATGCCCGGGCGGAACTTCCAGCGGGCCACGCCGGCCAGCGCGGCGCGGTCGAACTCGGGGGCGTTCGAGTGCGTCACGCGCGGTTCGAGCACGCGGCCCTCGGCATCGACGATGAACTCGACCACGACGACCGCCTGCTCGAGGCCGGCGATCCGCACGCCCTTCGGAAAGCTGGGCGACGGCTGCGCGACCGGCTGCGGCACGCGGTCGAGCTGCGAGAGATTGAAGATCGCACCCGCGGGTCCCGGTCCGGCGCCGCCGCGGCCGCGGCTCACCGGGATCGTCATCGATTTCAGTGCGCCGACATCGACCTCCGCCCGCGGACGCAGGTCGAGCGCCTGCGCGAAATCGCTCAGCGCCACGCTCGTGGGCACGTCCGCGAGCTGCGGCACGGCGGGGGCGGCAGGCGCGTCGACGAGCTCGCGCGGCTGCTCCTCGGCCTCCTCCGGCGGCAAGGGCGGCAGCGCGATCTCGATCGCCGCCGGGACCGGCACCGGCGCCGCGACCGCGCGGCGCGCCGGCGGCGGGGAAAACCGTAGAACATCGCCGCGTGCAGGCCGGCGGCGGCGGCCACGGCGAGGAGGGTCGCCCCGCGCGTCTTCGGCGCGGAGGCGTAGCGCCAGTCGCCGGCGCGGGCCGCCGGGGCGGGGAGCGCCGCGGCGGGCGCGGACGGGAAGTGCGGGCGCGCGGGACGCGGCTTGCGAGGAAAGTCCTGAGTTTTCATGGCGGGAAGGCGGAGGCCGGATTTTCCGGCCGGCGACAGGAAGCGCCGAACCCCGCCGAACTCAAGTGGCCGCACGCCGCGTAACCGAATCTTCTGCATTCGGCGCCCCGGCCGGTGCGACCGCAGGTGAATTTTCGGCGACACTCGCGTGTCCGGCGGAACCGCGACGCGCCGCCGGACCAGGGCGAAAGCAAACGCGCGCCGGAGCGAACCGGCGCGCGGCAGTCAATCGTGAGGGAAAGGCGGCTCAGCCCTGCGGCTCGTCGAACTGGAAGCGGATCGGCACTTCCATGAGCGTCGCGACCTTGCGCCCGCCCTTGATGCCCGGGCGGAACTTCCAGCGCTTCACGCCCTCGAGCGCGGGCTTCTCAAACTCGTAGTTCGTGGAATCGACGACCTTCGGCTCGCGCACGTTGCCCTCGGCGTCGACGATGAAGCTGACACGCACCACGCCGTTCTCCAGACCCGGCGTCTGCGGGACGTGGGGCGACGGCTGGGCGACGGCCTGCGGGATGCGGTCGAGGTCCGACAGCTTGAAGATCGAGCCGCCGTTGCCCAGGCCGTTGCCGCCGCGACCGTGGTTGACCGGGATCGTCATCGAGCGGAGCGCGTTGGCGTCGATCTCGGCCTTCGGGCGGAGGTCGACCAGCTGCGAGAATTCCGTGAGCGAGACGGCGGACGGCACGTCGGCCAGCTGCGGCACCGCGACGGTGGTCGTCTGCTCCTCGACGAGCTCCGTCGGCTTGTCCTCGGTTTCCTCGGGCGGGAGCGGCGGCATTTCCATCTGGATCACCGACTCGGTGGGCTTCGCCACCGCGGCGACCTTGCGCGCGGGCTTCGCTTCGAAGCCGTAGAACATCGCCGCGTGCAGGCTCACGGCGGCGACGATGGCGAGGGCGAACGTCCAGTGCGTCTTCGGCGCGGCGGGATAGCGCCAGCTGCCGGCGGGCGGCGGCGTCATCGGCAGCGCGCTGGCGGCGCCGCGCGGGAAGTGCGGGCGCGGGCGGCGGGACGGGGAGCGGGTGTTCGTGGAGTTCATGGGAAAGGGAGCGTGGAGTGTGGTTGCTGTTCTCACACCGGACGCGGCGCCGAAGTTTCAGAAACTGAATTTTCGTCGTCGCGCGGTGCGCCTTCCCTTTTGCAACGCGCGTGCCAACGCCCGCCTTCCGTCGAAGCGCCCGCGCGCTCAACGACTTAAAATTTCGCTTCGCCTTTCGGCTAGGCGCGAAAACGGATGCGCGCGGGAAACGGCCGTCCCGCGCGTGGGAAAATCGCCGCGCCGCCACCGGCACAGTCATTCGGGGCTTTTCATGCGCGACTGTTTCGCCTCTGTTGCGCGCATGTCCCTCCCTGCTCTCACCGGCGCGCAAAAGACCCAGCTCCGCGGTCGCGGCCAGACGCTGCCCGATCATGCGTGGCTCGGCCGCGACGGCGTGACGACGGAGTTCCTCGCCGAATTGCTCCGCCAGCTCGACGCGCGCGAGCTGGTGAAGCTGCGCTTCACCGGCGGCCAGGACCGGCGTGAACGCGCCGCGCTGTGCGCGCAGGTCGAGGGCGACGCCGCCTGCCTCTGCGTCGGCGCCGTGGGCCACACCGCGCTCTTCTGGCGCCCGGGCGCGGACGGCTCGAAGCTGCTCGCGGCCGGCTGAGCGCGCCGGCGGCCCCACTCCGGCGTCGACCGGCGGGACAGCGCGGCCCCGCCTCCGAACACCGGAGAGCAGGGCCGCAGTTTGTTCACCTGAGCTGGCGGGCGTATGTCTCCCGCTCGCGTTCAGGACAACGGGTTCGAGGCGTCTGACGCGGGGCGGAGCCGGAGGTTCCGCCGGGCGTTTAGAACGCGTAGGCGACGAGCGTGTCGTGGCCCTTGAAATAGTAGATCCGGCCGGTGCGCTCGTCGGCCAGGTAGTCGGGATCCTTGGCGCCGAGCGGGAGCTCGCGGTCGGTGGCGCCGGTGGCGAGGTTGACGCCGTAGAGGCCGAGGCCGGACTTGGGGAGCTTGGTGACGATGTAGGTGTAGGCCTCGGTCGCCTTCGAGCCGCCGGCCTGGGCGGCGCGTTTCTCGGTGTAGGCGTTGTAGCGGTCGAGGGCGCTCTGGATGTTGTTCATGCCCTGCTGGCCGCCGCGGTTCATGATGCCGCCGTTCTGCGCGACCTGCATGTTGCCCTGGGCGGAGGCGAGCGCGGTGACGGCGAACATGGCGAGCGTGGCGAAGGCGTCGCTCGGCGCGGCGTAGTAGAGCGACCATTTCTGCTGCCGGGCGAGCGGGTCGAAGCCGAGCAGGTGCTGCTTGCCCTGCACGACGATGTGGCCGTTCTGGCGCGTGATGGCGACGGGGACGTCGAGCCGCGCCTTGTTGGTGGAGCTGACGGCCTTGATCGTGCCCATGAGTCCGCCGGTGAGGCCGAGGCCGATCTTGGCCACATCGCCGCCGCCCAGCTTGCGCTTGAACTCGATCGGCACGCGGAAGGACTCGGTGACGGTGGCGCCGGTGGTGGAGAGGCCGACGAGCTCCTTGCCGTCGGCGAACATCACCGCGTGCGCCTCGGGGAGCACGAGCAGGTTGGTCAGGCCGCCCTCGATCTTCTGGTCCTTGTAGACCGGGTTGCCGGTGGCGGCGTCGAGCACGACCACGCCGAGCGGCTCGCGGAGCTGCACCTGGTTGCCGTCGGAGAAGTTGCCGCCGAAACGCGCGAAGATCTTTCCGTCGACGATCTCGAGCTGGGAGACGATGGCGTTGTCGCGCGCCTTGAAGAGGCCGGCGTATTCGGAGATGCGCTCGCTCTTCCAGAGCTGGCGGCCGGTGCGGCGGTCGATGGCGCAGACGCTGCCGCCGCCGGCGCCGTAGAGGCGGTCGCCGTCGAGGCGGAGCGGGGCGTAGGTTTTCTTCAGGCCCTTGGCGCCGGGCGGGAACTCGACGCCCCACTTGATCGCGCCGGTGTGGAGGTCGACGCAGTGGATGCCGAGGTAGCCGAGGAACATCTCGTCGCCGTCGATCACGGGATCGTGGTAACCGGAGAGGTCCATCGTCGGCATGAACTTGCCGCTGCCGTCGGCGAGATGGAGCGGAATGCCGTTGGACTTGCAGAACTTCGTCGCCCACTTCAGCGCGCCGGTGGCGAGGTCGTGGGCGCGGAGGTAGATGCCGTTGTCCTTCTCCTCCCACGTCTGGACGACGAAGATGACCAGTCCCTGCGCCGGCACGGCGAGGGTGTCGAGGTATTGGCCGGAGAGTTGCGGGGTCTTCCAGACGGTCTCGCCCGTGAGGAGGTCAAGGGCCTGGAAGGTGACCTTGCTGTTGCCGAGGCCGGCGAAATTGTTCGCGACGATCCACGGCGTGCCGGCGATCTCGACCGCGTTGTTGCGGGTGGACTTCGCGATGTCGGCGCGCCTCCAGAGGACCTTGCCGTCGTCCGGGCTGACCGAGAGCAGGGCGTCGGGCGTGCCGACGAGGAGCGTGCCCGCGGCGGTGAGCTGATACCACTTGGCGTCGGCGCCGAGCGGCTGGGTCCAGAGCGGCTTCGCGGCGGTGGCGGCGAACAGGGGCGCGGCGAGCAGCCACGCCGCGAGGGGCAGGAGGAGCTTTTTCATGAGGCGCAATCGTGCGCGCCCATCCTAGCAGCTCGGCGTCGGCCGCGAATACGCAGGGCTGCGTAGGCGCGGGCGGGCCGGACGAGACGACGCGACCCCGCGGAAAACACTACGCGGGGTCGCGCGCCAATCGAGCCGGGCTACGGGGCGTAGCTCTCCCCTTGCCCGGCAAAGCGGAACCGTCTCACTCGTCGCCGATGGTGAAGTTGATCACCTGACGGACGCGGGTGTTGACCTTGCGGCCGGCCTTCATGCCGGGGCGGAATTTCCATTTCGACACGCCGATGATGGCGGCGTCATCGAAGCCGTGGTGGCTGGTGTCCGTCACCATCGGGGCGACGACGTCGCCGTTGGAGTCGACGATGAACTCGAGCGTGACCTTCGCCTCGGAGACCTGCTGGCGGAGCGAATACGGGAAGGTCGGCGCGGGCTGCGCGATCGGTTGCGGCGGGCGGTCGAGCTGGGAGATTTCGAAGACCTTGCCGAGGTTGGCGATCTTCTGCGCGCGGGTGGCGCTGAGCGGGATCTTGGCGACCTTGGCGGCGTTCAGGTTGTCGGCGATCTGCGGGGCGACCTGCAACGGCTGCACGAAGGTCGAGACGGAGACCGAGGACGGCACGTCGGCCAGCTGCGGGACCGCGACGGCGGGCGTCTGGTCCTCGGACGAGTCGCTGAGCTCCTCGACCTTGTCGGGTTCCTCCTCCTTCAGGTCCGGCATGGCGATCTGGATGATCTCCTCGACCGGGGCGGCGGCTTTTACGACCTTCGGCTTCTTGTTGAAGCCGTAGAGGAAAGTCAGGTGCAGGCCGACCGAGACCAGGATGGCGATGATCAGGGTGCCGCGCGGGTTGGTGCACCCATAGTAGCGCCAGGAACCGGGGGCGAACCGCGGACTGGCGAGAACGGAGGCGGGGAGGGGTTTGGCGGGGCGTTTCATGACGTCCGTCGCTGGCAGTGCGTGGATCGTGTCGAGCATGAACCTATCATACGGCTAATAGCCTATTTGGCCCCTGCATCGTTTGCGCAAGGGTGCGCATGTCTTGAAGCGACGCAATACCCCAAAAAGGCTAATCAACGCGCGACTTACGCAGGCGCCGCGGTGCCCGTAAGTGCGGCGTTGCGCCGCCCCGCGCGCGGGCCAACCCTGTCCCGCCATGACCCTCGCCGACCTCGGCTGGACCGACGAACTCGCCGCCGCCTTCGCGCCGCACGCCGCGGCGGGGCTGCAGGCCGCGCGCGTCACGCTCCAGCTGAAGGGCTTCTGGGAAGTCACCACCCCCGACACCGCCCGCCTGGCCCAGTGCACGGGCAAGTTCCTGGCCGAGACCACCGCCATCTCCGACATGCCGGCCGTGGGCGACTGGGTGGCGATCGAGCCGCTGCCGGGCGACGACACCCGCGCCCTTATCCACGCCGTGCTGCCGCGCCGGACAAAGTTCTCCCGCAAGGCCGCCGGCGAGCGCGACGTCGAGCAAGTCGTGGCCGCGAACGTCGACACCGTCTTCCTCGTCAGCTCGCTCGACGCCAATTTCAACCTCCGCCGCATCGAACGCTACCTCGCCGCCGCCCGCGCCAGCGGCGCGCAGCCGGTCGTCGTGCTCAACAAATCCGACCTCACCCGCGAAGCCGCCGCGCTCCGCGCCGAGGTCGAAGTCATCGCCCGGGGCACGCCGATCGCCGTCACCAGCGCCCTCAAGCGCGGCGGCACCAAGCCGCTCCGCGAGTGGCTGCGGCCGCACACCACGGTCGCCTTCCTCGGCTCCTCCGGCGTGGGCAAATCCACCCTGATCAACGAGCTCGTCGGCGACGAGCTGCTGGCCACCCAGGAGGTCCGCGCCGTCGACGGCAAGGGCCGCCACACCACCACCCTGCGCGAGCTCGTCGTCTCGCCCGACGGCGTGCTCATCATCGACACGCCCGGCATGCGCGAGTTGCAGCCGTGGCAGGCCGACGAGGCGGTCGACGATGTCTTCGCCGACATCCGCGAGCTGACGCTGCGCTGCAAGTTCACCGACTGCTCGCACACCACCGAGCCCGGCTGCGCCGTCTGCGCCGCCCTCGCCGACGGCTCGCTCGATCCCTCCCGCTGGCAAAGCTACCAGCGCCTCCAGCGCGAGACGGCCTTCGAGGTCCGCCGCGTCGACCGCCGCGCCTCGCAGAAGCACAAGACGGAGTGGAAGAAGGTCACCAAGCAGCTCCGCCAGCGCGTGCGCGAGAAGCGCGGCGACGAGTGAGCGCGCGGCGCGCGGTCGCGTCCCGCAGCGCCCGGGTCTTGCCCGCACGGCCACGCGACCGGCGCCGACGGAGCGGCCGCGCCTCCCGCTTGTCCCCCGGGTGAACCGCTCACCGGCGTGCCGTTGACGCGCCGGCCGCAACCTGAAGAATGGGCGCACCATGTTCACCATCATTGGCGCCGACGGGAAGGAATACGGGCCGGTCTCGGCCGACAAGCTGCGCGAGTGGATCGCGAGCGGACGCGCAAACGCCCAAACGCAGGCGCGCCGCGACGGCGAAGCCGCGTGGAGCACCCTCGGCTCGCTGCCGGAATTTTCCAGCGCCTTCGCCGCTCCCCGCCCCGCGCCGACGCCGGGAGCCGGACGCCCAGCGGGGCCAGTCCCGCGCTCAGCCTCGACCCCAAGGCCTACGCCGACGCCCTCCTCGGCCGCGGCGCGAAACTCGATTTCGGCGGCGCGCTCAGCCGCGGCCTCGATCTGCTCAAGACCGACTACTGGACCTTCGTCGGTGTCACGTTGGTGATGACGCTCGTGCTCGCGGCGGTGAACTTCATCCCGCTCGCAGGCCTGCTGCTGACCGGTCTGCTCACCGGCGGCCTGCAGCTCTTCTTCGTGCGCAAGCTGCGCGGCGAGCGGCCCGAGCTGGGCGACTGCTTCGTCGGCTTCAGCTCCATGACCGGCCCGCTCATCCTGGGCAGCCTCGTGTCCGTCGTGCTGATCGTGCTCGGCGTCATCTGCCTCATCCTCCCCGGCATCTACCTCGCGGTGGCCTACCTTTTCACCTTCCTGCTCATCCTCGATCACAAGCTCGACTTCTGGCCGGCGATGGAGGTCAGCCGCCGCGTCATCACGGCGAACTGGTTCATGATGTTCCTCCTCGTGATCGTGGCCGCCATCCTTTCCTCGCTCGGCACGGTGGTGCTGCTCATCGGCTACGTCCTCACCGCCCCGTATTTCTACGCCGTGCTCGCTGCCGCTTACGAGCAGCTCGTCGGGCCGCGGCAGGCGTGAGGCGCGCCGCGCGCCCGCGGCCTTCCATCGGGGGCGCAGCTCAGGCTGCGCCCTTTTTCTTGTCCGCGACGGACGCGCGCCAATGGTCGAGCGACCATTGGCCCGGGCCGAACGCGAGCACGAGCAACGCCACGAGCAGGAACAGGAACGGCGCCGCGCTGGTGAACTTGTCGGGGTCGCTGAAGATCGCCTGCACCGCCTCGCGATCGGCGGTCACGTAGGCGACGAGCATCGTGAAGGTCAGCGGCACGCTGACCGGCCGCGCGAACAGGCCCAGGAACAGCAGCACGCCGCCGAGGCACTCGGTCGAGCCCGCGGCGATGGCGTTGAGCTTCGGCGCGGGCAGGTCCAGCGAGGCGAAGAACTCTGTCGTCCGGTCGAGATGCGTGAGCTTGCCCCAGCCGGTCTGGGCGAAGGACCAGCCCCAGTAGGCGCGCAGCACGAAGAGCAGCGGCGTTTGCAGGTGAGCGGCGAGACGGTCGAAGGTGTCGAGCGGGGTGCGCAGATTCATGGTGAATCAGAGCCGCTGCCTCCCGCGCTATTCCCGGCGCGCGGGATTTTTCTTCCGATAAAGGATGTGCCGGCGCAGCGGATGACCCTCCGGCAGGCGCGGGTGGTCGAAGTCGTCCGCCGGATCGCGAGTGAAGCCGAGCCGCTCCATCACGCGCCACGAGCGCTCATTCGCGTGCACGGTGAACGAGACGATCTCGGGCAGCTGCAGCTCCTCGAAGCCGTAGCGCACCGCCGCGGTCGCCGCGGCGGTGGCGAGGCCGCGCCCCCAGAACTTTCGCCGCAGCCGCCAGCCGACCTCGACGCAGGGCGTGAAGCGCGCCGTCCAGGCCGGCGGGTTCAACCCGGTCCAGCCCGCGAGCTCGCCCTCGCACTCGACCGCCCAGAGCCCCCAGCCGCGCGCGGCGATGGCGTCGCGCAGTCGCTGCAGCGTCGCCAGGGACTCCTCGCGCGTCAGCGGCGCGGGCAGGAAGCGCATGACCTCCGGATCGGCGTTCATCGCGGCGAACGCGTCGAGGTCGTCGTCGCGCCACTGGCGGAGCGTGACAGGAGGCGTAGTCATCGTCGCAGAAACTTGCCGCGCAATCCGCCGCGCCGCGAGCCCGTTCGCCGCCGCCGTTCGACCTTCCGCTTCACGCGCCCGCATGCCGCTCGTTCGGAAACCTCGCGTTCCGTCCCAGGCCAATTTTGCGTAATACGCAAAATCAGCTCCCGCGCCACTCGTCATCCGGCGGCGCGTTCAGCGCCGGCAGAACCAGCCCAGCTCCATCCAGGTGCGGAACCAGCCCTGCACGGTCGCGGCCCAATCGCCGCGCGGGCGCCTCGCCTTCGGGATGCCGGCGGCGAGCGCGCGCTCGAGCGGCTGGCCGGCGCGGATCGCGGCGAGGATCTTGAACGCCGCGGGCTCGAGGCGCTTGAAGTAGATTTTCCCTCGTGCCGGTGCACGGCGACGCGGCACGGCGCGCGGCGCGGACGCGGGACCTTGCTGTCGGCCCGCACGCGCAGCGCGGTCGGCGCGTTCGAGGCGTCGCCGCGGAGGAGCGCCTCGCGCTTGCGGATGGCGATCAGGTAGTCATCGACCGGATAGCGCAGCTCGAGCAGCTGCAGGTAGGGCTGGAGATTCAACCGCAGCTTCGCGGGGTTGGCGTCGAGCAGGTCGTCGATCGTGAAGACCGGGAACGCCGCGCCGTCGTAGACCTCGACCTGCGCCCACTCGAAGCGCGCGAGGTCCGCGCACAGGTCGGTGTGCGGTGCCGTCCAGCGGGGTTGCGCGCGGATGAATTGCGCGAGCCGCTGCGGCAGGTCGCGGAGCGTCCAGTAGCGCGAGGGATGTTTTTGGAGAAAGGCCTCCGCGAGCCGCAGGAAGCGTCGCTCGCCGAGCGCGGCGCGCAGTCCGGGGCAGTCCTCGTGCAGGCTGTCGAGCACGCGGAACCAATACATGCGGTTGTAGATCTCGAGCCGCTCGAGCGCGGTCAGGCGGTCGTTGGGCTTCGCGATCGCGGCGACGGCGCGGCGGGTCGCGCGGCCGTCGCGCAGGCGCGGCGCGGTGCGATTGGCGCGCGTGAGCGGGTTCATCACCACCGCGAGCGTGGCGCGCTGGAGCGCGCGCAGCTCGGCGCGCGAGCGGGCGGAAAGCGGGGCGACGGGAAGTTTCGCGGCGCGGCGGGGCATCAGCGGACGGCGGTTTTCGCGGGCCGGGCGCCGAGCGCGGCGCGGGCCTCGGCGATGTAGGCGTTGGCCTTCAGCGCCTCGTCATGCACTTCCTGGAAGGAGGGAATCTTGTCGTCCCACTCGAGCAGCGTGGCGGTGACGCCGCAGAGCCTGGTGGCGTGCGCATAAAGCTTCCACACCGGGTCGAGCACCGGGTGGTCGTGCGTATCGAGGATGTATTTCTCGAACTTCGTGTGCCCGGCCACGTGCATCTGTGCGACGCGGTGGTGCGGGATGGCGTTGAGGTAATCGTAGGGATCGAAGCCGTGGTTCTTCGACGAGACATAGATGTTGTTCACGTCGAGGAGAATTCCGCAGTCCGCGCGCTCCACCACCTCGGCGAGGAACTCCCACTCCGTCATCTCGGAGGCGTGGAACTCGGTGTAGGAGCTGACGTTTTCCACCGCGAGCGGCAGCTCGAGGTAGTCGCGCGCGTAGCGGATGTTGGCGGCGACGTGCTTGGCGGCGGCGACGGTGTAGGGCATCGGCAGCAGGTCGTGCGACACGGTGCCGTCGACGCTGCCCCAGCAGAGGTGGTCGGAAATCCACGGCGTCTTCGTGCGCTTTGTCAGCGCCTTGAGCTTCTTCAGGTGGTCGCGGTTGGGAAAATCCGTCGAGCCGAGGTAGAGCGAGACGCCGTGCTGGACGACCTTGTATTGCGCGAGGATGCGGTCGAGCACCTCGAGCGGGCGGCCGCCGTCGACCATGAACGTCTCGGAGATGATCTCGAACCAGTCGACCGTCGGCTGCTCCGACAGGATGTGGTCGTAGTGCGGCACGCGCAGGCCGATGCCGATGCCGTAGTCGGTGTAACCGTTGAACTTGTTCGCGGGCATTGCGGGGAGGCGGGAGAGCGGGCTGAGCGCTGCGTCCGGAGCGTGGCGCGAGCGCAGGGCGAAGCAAACCTTCCGAAGCAAGGAGACCGACGCGCATCGGCGCCGGTCTCCGCTGAGACACACCTTAAAAGGCGGATTCAATCCACCCGTCGGCAACGAGCTTACTTGGCCGGCTCGTCCTTCTTGTCGTCCTTCTTGTCGTGGCCCTTGCAGCCATCCTTACCCTTGCAGCCATCCTTGCCTTTGCAGCCGTCCTTGCCCTTGCAACCGTCTTTGCCCTTACAGCCGTCCTTGCCCTTACAGCCGTCCTTGCCCTTGCAGGAGTCCTTGCCCTTTTCGTCGCCGACGATCTGGGTGCCGGCGTTGACGTTGGTGGAAGCGGAGGCCTTGAGGGCAAGGGCTCCGGCGTAGAGGCCGGCGATGGCCGCGGCCGCGATGATCGAGCGGGTGGATTTGTTCATGGTCGTGATCTGGGGGTTGTAGTTTGCCGGCCGCCGCGCGGCACCGTGCCGGGGCGGACAACAAAAGCGTGGAGTAATGGCGGGTTTGAGCCGTGGGGCGTGGAGTTATTCCCGAAAAATTACGCTCGCCGGACGGGAACGGACGCATCCTCCCCGACCCCGGGCCGGCCGCCAATCCCTTTGCGACGAACCGCCGGCGCCACGCGAGAAGTCCACCCTTGCTCGCGTCCGCCCCGGTCACGCTCCTGCTCCACGCCCGCCGGCTCAGCGATGGCCGCGCGCCTGGTCGGCATGGAGATGGACCGCGACACCGCCGATGCCGGCAAGCTCGCCGATCTCACGCTCGCGACGAAGCGCCTTCGCCGTGACGGGCGGGAAAATCTACCCGCCGCTCAGGGCGCTGCGCCGCGCGCTCACCCGATCCGGTCCAGCAGCGGCAGGCCGCTGACGAACCGCTGCAGGTTGCCGGTGAAATGCCGCACGAGGCTCTCGTCCTGCTCGCGGTGCCCGCCGGCGAGGTGCGGCGTGATGTGGCAGTTCGGCGCCACCCACAACGGGTGCTCGGGCGGGAGCGGCTCCGGGTCGAGCGCATCGAGAAACGCGCCGCGCACCTGTCCGCGGTGCAGCGCCGCGAGCAGCGCGTCCTGGTCGACCGTCGAGCCGCGGCCGATGTTGTAGAAATACGCCCCGCGCCGCAGCTGCGCGAAGAACACCGCGTCGCAGAACCGCCGCGTGCCGGCCGCGTCGGGAAGGCAGTTCACCACATGGTCCGCCAGCGGCAGCACGCTGGCGACCTCCGTGTCGCGCAGCATCTCGATGCCCTCGTCGCCGCGCGGCGCGCGGCGTGCGCCGATCACGCGGCAGCGAAAGGGCGCAAGCAGGTCGCGCAGCCGCTGTCCGATGGCGCCGTAGCCGAGGATGACGACGGTCTTCCCCTGCAGCGTTTCGATCGAGTAGCGGCCCTCGGTGTAATTCCACTCCCGCGCGCCCTGCTTGTTCAGGATGTAGCGCGGCAGCTCGCGGGTGAAGGCCATCATCATCGCGAACGCGTGCTCGGCGCACGGGTCGGCGAACACGCCGGAGGCGTTGGTCACCAGCGCGCCGCGCGCGCGCATCGCCGCGCGGAAATCGTCGCGGTCGTAGCGGGTGTAGCCGGCGGTGGAGAGCGCCACCCAGCGGAGCTTCGGACAGCGCATCACCTCGTCGGGATCGGGCTGCCCGTAGGCGATGTCGGCCTCGGCCAGCGTCGGATCGGGCTCGCCCGGCGTGAGGACGGAGCGCGAGGATTTCGCCGACTGGATGACGCGGCAGCCCAGGCGCGCCAGGCTGTCGTAGAAAAGTTCACGCGCACCGGGACGGAGCTCGTGGTTGGCCCAAACCGTGAGGCTCATTGGGAAGCAGAAACGAGGGACTTCATGACGACGGTGCCGCGGCGTGCCCGCAAGCGCGAAGCAGGACATAGTTCTTTCGAACTCATCCGGGTTCCATTTTTCGTCGCGAAAAAACCCGCGTTCGTCGCATCCGAGCGGACGGCGGGCACCGGGTCGCGGCCATCCCGTCCCCGGCGCGGAGGTTCAGTCGCCGCCGCTTCCGCCCTCGGCGCCGCCGTTGTCGTCGCCGGTCGCAGCGGAGCCGCATTCCGGGCCGCACTCGCCGGAGTGACTGTGCTGGCAGTGCGCATCGGCCGCTGCGCCGGGATGAGGTCGGAGCAGATCGTCGGCCGCAGTGGGCACGCCCCAGGCCGGGCCGCTCGCATCGCCGCCGCGGTCCGCGCCGCGTCGCGCGCGCCAGGCCGCCACGACCGCGAAGGCCACGAAGCCGAACAGGAGGAAAAGGAAGACGATTTCCATCGTCAGCCCTTGCCCTCCCGCGCCTGCCACTCGGCCAGCGCTTGCCGGGCGGCGAGCAGGTCGTCGGTGGCGCGCAGCCGCTCGACTTCGTCGGCCAATCCCGCCTCCGCCCGGGCCCGGAACTCCGCGAGCGCCAGTCGCGCGGCGAACAGCGCGGCGTCGTCCACCGCCCCCGTGTGGTGGCGCTCCTCCAGCACCGCCGCGATGCGCACCAGGATCGCGTCGCGCTCGCGCACGATCTGGGCGCGGTCGGGAACTTCGGCCGCGGCCAGCGCCACGGCCGCCAGCGCGAGCGCCGGCGCAAGAATCCGGGAGAACTTCATGGGGACATGCCTCCGATCCGCAATCGCGCGGCGAAACCCGCCGCGGGTGGCCCGGGACGAAGGAAGCCAGAAGCGGCTCCCGCGCTCAAGGCCGGAACGCGACGGGCGCCGGGGCCCGAAAGCAAACGCCCGCGACGGACGTCGCGGGCGGGACCGGGCGGCGGCGCGTCGGGGACGCGGCGCCCGGGCGGACAACGGAGCTTACCAGATCTTGGCGCGGAGCTCCGGCTTCAGCCAGAGCGGGTCGCCTTCCTTGATGCCGAAGGCGTCGTAGAAGGGCTGGAAGTTCCGCAGCGGCGCGAACGAGCGGATCTCGCCGGGCGAGTGGACGTCGGCCTGGAGGTAGAACTTCATGCGCTCGTCGCGCGTCTTCGTCTTCCAGACCTGCGCCCAGGCGAGGAAGAAGCGCTGCTCGGGCGTGAAGCCGTCGATCAGCTTGCGCTCCTTGCCCTGGAGCGAGCGCTGCAGCGCCTCGTAGGCGATGGAGACGCCGCCGAGGTCGGCGATGTTCTCGCCGAGCGTGAGCTGGCCGTTGACGTGCAGGCCGGGGAGCGGCTCGTAGGCGTTGTATTGGTCGACGAGCTTCTGCGCGCGGGCCTTGAACTCCTCGGCGTCCTTCGTCGTCCACCAGTCGCTGAGGTTGCCGTTGCCGGCGTAGAGGCGGCCCTGGTCGTCGAAGCCGTGCGTGATCTCGTGGCCGATGACGGCGCAGATGGCGCCGAAGTTCACCGCGTCGTCCATCTCCGCGTCGAAATACGGCGGCTGGAGGATGCCGGCGAGGAACACGAGCTGGTTGGCCGAGGGCTGGTTGTAGGCGTTGACCTGATGGGGCGAGGCGAGGAACTCGTCGCGGTCGAACGGCTGGCCGAACTTCGCCAGCTGGCGCTTGGTCTCGAAGAACGCGGCGGCGTTCACGTTGGCGTAGAAGCTGTCGCGCGTGATCGTGAGGCCGGAGTAGTCGCGCCACTTCGGCGGGGCGCCGACGAGCACGCGGTAGGAGGCGAGCTTGTCGAGCGCCTTGGCCTTCGTCTCGGGCGTCATCCACTCGAGGTTCTGGATGCGGTCGTGCAGCACCTCCTTCATCAGGGCGACCATGGCGTCGAGGCGGGCCTTCACGGCGGGCGGGAAATACTTCGCGATGTAGAGCTCGGAGACGGCGTAGCCGACGAGCCCGTCCATGCGGCGGGCGACGCGCTGCCAGCGCGGCTCGGGCTGGGGCGTGCCGTTCAGCTCCTTGCTGAAGAAGCGGAAGTTCTCCTCCTCGAACGGCGCGGCGAGGAAGTTGGCCGAGTCCTTGATCGCGTGGTAGCGGAGGTAGGTCTTCCACTCGCCGAGGCGCGGCGCGAGCATCGTGCCGAGCGCGGCGTAGAACTTCGGCTGCATGACGATGATCTCCTGCTGGCTGTCCGGGATCAGCGCCAGTTTCAGGTAACGCTCGAGCGGGAGGCCCGGCATCGCGGCGGCGGCCTCGGCGCGGGTCATCTTGTGGTAGTTTTCGAGCGGGTTGCGCAGCTCGGTCGGGGCCTTCGAGACCTCGGCCAGCGCCTTCTCCAGCGCGAACACCGTGGCCGCATCGGCCTTCGCCGCCTCGGGCGTGGCGCCGGCGAGCTCGAGCATCTTCGCCACGTGCACGACGAACGCGTCGCGGAACTTCGCATACTTCTCGTCGAAGTAATAGTCACGCGTCGGCAGGCTCAGGCCGCCCTGCGCGAGGTAGAAGCGGATCTGCGAATTGTCCTTCAGGTCGGCGTAGATGAACGTGCCGAAGAGCGGCCCGCCGACGTGCAGGTGCGCGTCGGCCACGACGGCGATGAGGTCGTCGACGGACTGGATCGCGGCGATGCGGTCGAGCGTGGGCTGCAGCGGCTTGAGGCCGGCGGCGTCGATCGCCGCGGTGTTCATGGCCGAGGCGTAGAAATCGCCCACCTTCTGCGCGGAGCTGCCCGGCGCGCCGGGATTCGCCGCGGCGTCCTCGAGGATGCCGCGGATGCGGGCCCAGTTGTTTTCGCCCAGCATGTCGCCCGAGCCCCAGCGCGCCTTGTCGGCGGGGATCTCGGTGCGGGCGGCCCAGCCGCCGTTGGCGTATTTGGTGAAGTCGACGCCGGGGGCCACGGAGCGGTCCATGTGCGCCGGGGAGAATTTCAGGTCGGCGGCCGGCACGACCGCGGCGGTGGCGGCAAGCGGCAGCAGCAACGCCGCGCCGAGCGCGGCCAGGGAGAGACGGGGTTGGTTCATGAAGGCTCCACGCTAGGTCCGCGCCGGGACGGGCGGCAACGCCGCCCTGACCAGCGGGCGAATCGCCACGACGAACGCCGCAATCCCCACGGCGGGCGGTGGGGTGCCATCCGCGGTCCCGCCGGCCGGTTTGCCGCCGCGGGCCACTCTTCGGACGAAAAACCGGCGGTCTCGCTCCGGCGTCGCCGCCCGGGCGCCGCATTCCGCCGCGTCGGCCTTGGCCGGTTCCGCCGTCGATTTCAGCCCCCACGCGCCCGATGGCGCCGGCAAGCGACGCTTCCCGGTGGTCCGCGCCGCCCGGTGCGATCGGCCTGGGCTGAGCCGGCCCTGCGCAAGACTACGTAGGCCGGCTTCCGCCCGTTGACCCGCACCGGCGCGCCCACCACGCTGCGGTGATGTCGCCCCACCCGTTCCGCTTCCGCCTCGCCGGCGCCTGCGTGCTCGCCGCGCTGGCTGCCTTGCCCGGCATCCGGGCGCAGGAGGAGGCGGGCCGGCCGGTGTTCCGCGACTTCCGGCCGACGGACTACCGCGGCCACCCGCAGGCCTTCAGCCTGGTCGAGAGCCCGGAGGGCTTCCTCTACCTCGGCAACCAGGAGGGCGTGATCGAATTCGACGGCGCGCGCTGGACGCACCTGCCCGCGCCTACGTCGCTCGTCTATCGCCTCGCCTTCGGCGCGGACGGCAAACTCTGGGCCGGCGGCAACGACGAGGTCGGCTACTACCTGCCCGATGCCAGCGGCCGACGTGTTTATCACTCCGTCCGCCACCAGCTCCCCGCCGAGATGCTGCCCTTCGGCCCGGCCGCCGTCGTGACCGACGGGCCGCGGACCTACATCACCGGCCCGCGCGGCGTCGTGCAGTGCGAAGACGGCCGCTTCACCGCCTGGCCCAATCCCACGCCCGGCGGCGTCTCGCTGCACCGCGTCGGCGGCGAGATGCTCGCGCTGGTGGCCGGCACCGGCCTGTTCCGCCTCGAGCCCGGCGGCCGGCGCACGCTGGTGAGCGACGCGCCGGCGTTCCGCGGCTCCGCCCGCACCGCCAGCGCGCCGCTGCCCGACGGGCGCGTGCTTTTCGTCGTCACCCACGGCGGCGCCTACGTCTTCGATCCGCGCACCGGCACCGCCGCGCCCCTGCCGGGCCCGCTCGACGACATCGCGCGCGGCACGCGCATCAACGACGCGCTCCGCCTGCCGAGCGGCGAGATCGCCGTCGCCACCGCGGCGCAGGGCCTGGTCGTGCTGTCGCCCGACCTGCGAAGGATCCGCCGCTTCGACCGCTCGACCGGGCTCGCCGACAACGGCGTCATCTCCCTCGCCCTCGACCGCGACGGCGGTCTCTGGGTCGGCTTCAACTCCGGGCTCGCCCGCCTCGCCATCGACAGCCCGGTCACGGTCTTCGACGCCACCAACGGCCCGACACCCGGCACGGTCGACGCCTGGGGCCGCCACGCCGGCCGTCTTTACGCCGGCACCTACGACGGCCTCTACCGCCTCGAGCCCGCCACCGCCGACGGCGCGCCCGCGCGCTTCGCCCGCATCAGCGACCAGGTCGTGCACATCTTCGGCTTCGCCTCCCACCGGGGCCGTCTCCTCGTCGCCGCCCAGGCCGGGCTCTACCAGTTCGACGAAGACGACCGCCCCGAACTGGTCGTCGACTGCCGCGCCAATTCCCCCTTCGGCCTCCTGCCCTCGCCGCGCGTCCCCGGGCGCTTCTACCTGCCCGCCCAATCCGGCCTCGTCATCGTCGAGCACGACGCCACCGGCTGGCACACTCGCGCCGACCTGCGCACGCTGGGCGACGCGCACACCGCCGTCCTCGACGACGAGGGCTCGCTCTGGCTCGGCACCTACAACCGCGGCTTCTGGCGGCTGCCCCGCGCCGACACCACGGCGGACGTCTCCACCCTCGTGCCCGAGCAGTTCTTCAACGGCCGGGGCCTGCCGGGAAACATGGTGTGGACCAACGTCACGCCCGGCGTCGGCGGCCCGGTGTTCTTCACCGACAAGGGCCAACGCCGCTTCGATCCGCAGCGCGGCGCATTCGTGCCCGAGGACCGCTTCGCACTGCCGGATTCCGCCGCGCCACTGTTCACCCCCACCCTCGTCAACGGCACCGACACCTGGGGTTCGCTCTTCCGCGACTCGACCATCGTCGCCGCCTCCGCCCTGGGCCGGTTCCGCGCCGACGGCGGCAAACTCACCTGGCAATCCGCGCCGGCCGACGCCCTGAGCGAGATCGGCTTCTCCGGCGCCGCCGTGATGTGGCTCGACGACACCCCCGCGGCCCGGTGCTGTGGGCGCGCGGCTACAACAACGCCATCCGCCTCGATCTCAGCCGGCCGGCCGCCGCGCCGCGCGCGTGGCCGGCGCTGATCCGCTCGTTCCAGGCCGAGGGCCGCCTCGTGCCGCTCCCGCGCGACGGCGCCCCGCTCGCCCTGCGCTACTCGCGCGAGCCGCTCGTGGCCGAGCTGGCGGCGCCGCGCTTCGACGCGCTCGACGGCCTGCGCTTCCAGACGCGCCTGCTCGGCTTCAGCGACCGCTGGTCCGAGCTGACGGCCGAGCCGCGCGTGCGTTTCACCAACCTCGAGGGCGGACCCTTCACGCTCGAGGCCCGCGCCGTCGACGCCACCGGCACCGTCAGCGAAGTCGCGCGGCTCGTTTTCACCGTCGCCCCGCCCTGGCACCGCTCGCCGCTCGCCTACGCGCTTTACGCCGTCGCCCTGCTCGCCGCCATCGCCGCCTTCGTCCGCGGGCGCCTCGCCGCCGCCCGGCGCGAGCAGGCGCGACTCGAGCGCATCGTGCAGCAGCGCACCGGCGAGCTCGCCGCCGCCCGCGACGAGGCCGAGGCCGCCAGCCGGGCCAAGAGCACCTTCCTCGCCCACATGAGCCACGAGCTACGCACGCCGCTCAACGGCATCATCGGCTACGCGCAGGTGCTGCTCAAGGACGACGCTGTCGCCGGCCGCCAGCGCGAGCGGGTCAACATCGTCCACGCCAGCGGCCTTCACCTGCTGCGCATGATCAACGAGGTGCTCGATTTCTCGAAGATCGAGGCGGGCAAGATCGAGCGGAACGACGCGCCGTTCCACCTCGGCCAGCTCCTGCGCGAGCTCGCCGTCGCCCACGAGGCGGCCGCCCAGGCCCGCGGCCTGGCCTTCGCGCTCGCGACGCCGGACGACCTGCCGAGTCACGTCACCGGCGACGCGCAGAAGCTCCGCCAGATCCTCGACAACCTCCTCTCCAACGCCGTGAAGTTCACCGCGCAGGGCCGCGTGACGCTGCAAGTGGAGCGAGCGGACGCCGCCCTGGATTCCCGCACCGATCGCTGGCGCTTCACCGTCAGCGACACCGGCGTCGGCCTGGATGCCGAGGATCGCGCGCGCTTGTTCCAGCCCTTCGAACAGGCGCGCCGCGACCGCCCGGCCGAGCCCGGCACCGGCCTCGGCCTCGCCATCACGCAGCGGCTGGTGCAGCTGCTCGGCGGGGAACTCCAACTCGAGAGCGCGCCCGGCCGCGGCAGCCGGTTCACCTTCGCCCTTCCGCTCCCCGCCGCCCTCCCGCCGGAGGTCCCGGCCCCGTCCGCCCGGCCCGTCACCGGCTACGCCGGCCCGCGCCGCCGCATCCTCGTGGTCGACGACAACGCCGTGAACCGCGCGCTGCTCGCAGACCTGCTCACGCCGCTCGGCTTCGCCGTCGCGGAGTTCGCCAGCGCCGAGGCCATGCTCGCCGCCGGGCCGGGCGAGCTGCGCGCCGATCTCGCCTTCCTCGACGTGAAGCTGACCGGCATGGACGGCCTCGAGCTCGCCCGCCGTCTCCGCACCCGGGGCGACTCGCGCGCGCTACCGCTGGTGTTCACCTCCGCCTCGGTGCTGACCTTCGACCGCACCGCCGCCGCCGCGATCGGCTGCCCGGATTTCCTGCCCAAGCCCTTCGCCGAAACGCAGCTCCAGGAACTGCTCACGCGCCTGCTGCGGCTCGAGTGGCACTACGGCCCCGCGCCCGCGGCGGCCGGCGGCGACCTCGCCCCGCCCGCCCGCGCCACGCTCGAGCAGCTGCTCGCGCTCGCCGACAGCGGCGACATCGCCGCGCTGCGCGCGGCCGTGGCCGCCGCCCGCCGCCGCCACGCCGCGGACGAGACGCTGAGTCAGGTTGAAACCGCCGCGGCTTCCTATCAGCTTGAGCGCGTCCGCCAGCTGCTCCGCTCCGCCCTCGCATGAAAAGCCCCACCGTCCTGGTCGTCGACGACACGCCCGCGAACCTCGGCATCGTGCTCGAATCGCTGCACAGCGCCGGCTTGCGCGTGCTCATGGCCGAGAGCGGCACCCGGGCGCTCGAGCTGCTCGCGCGGCAGCCGGTCGACCTCGTGCTGCTCGACGTCATCATGCCCGGGCGCGACGGCTTCGCGACCTTCGCCGAGATCCGCGCCCATCCCTCCTGGGCGGACATCCCGGTGCTGTTCATGACCGCGGTCGACGATCCGGCGCAGAAAGTCCGCGCCCTGGAAGCCGGCGCGGTCGACTACATTTCCAAGCCGGTCCATCCGCCGGAGGTGCTGGCCCGCGTGCGCACGCACCTCGAGCTGCGCGCGGCGCGGCGCGAGCTCCAGCGGCAGAACGCCCTGCTCGAGGCCGAGATCGCCGTCCGCCTCGACGCCGAGGCGCAGCTGGCGCACTCGCTCGACCGCGCCGTGATCATCGCCGACGGGGATGGCCGGGTGGTGTTCCAGACCCTCGCGGCCACGCACCTGCTGCACAAGCACCTGCCGCAGCCGCCGTCCGGACGCGTCCCCGCCGAGATCCTCGCGAGCGATCGCGTCGTCGGACCGGCCGGCACGCTGCTCGTGCAGCGCTTCAGCGGCGGCCAGGCCGGCGAACCGCTCGTCGTGGTCCATCTCGCCGAGGAATCGGCGCCGCCGGGCCCGGCGGACCTGGTCGCGCTCGGACTCACCCCGCGTCAGGCCGAGGTGCTCTACTGGATCGCCCAGGGCAAGACCAACGGCGAGACCGCGGTCATCCTCGGCACGAGCCCGCGCACGGTCGACAAGCACGTCGAGCAACTGCTGGAACGGCTCGGCGTCGAGAACCGCCTCGCCGCCGCCGCCCGCGCGAACGACGTGCTGCGGCCGACGGCGCGATAACGCGCCGCGGGACGCCGCCGCCCCGATCAACCGAGGACCGCTTCGATCTTCGCCAGCTCCGCGGCGCCGAGCGGCGGCTGCGCCAGCGCGCCGTGCAGGTCGTCGAGCTGCGAGACCTTGCTCGCGCCGATGAGCACGGTCGTGACCTCGGGCCGGCGGAAGAGCCACAGCACCGCGAGCTGCGCCAGCGTCGCGCCGCGGGCGACGGCGACGTCGTTCAGCGCCCGGATCTTCGCCAGCAGCTCCGGCGTGATGCGATCGGTGGGCAAAAACGGCGACACGCCGCGGCCGGCGCGCGAGTCGGCGGGGATACCTTGGAGGTAACGGTTCGTCAGCAAGCCCTGCGCGAGCGGCGAGAACGGGATGCAGCCCGCGCCGATCTCCGCGAGCGCCGGCAGCAGCTCCGGCTCCACCCAGCGCTCGAACATGTGGTATTTCGGCTGGTGGATGAGCAACGGCACACCGAGGGACTTGAGGATCGCGGCCGCCTCGCGCGTGCGCTTGGCATCATAGTTGGAAATGCCGGCGTAGAGCGCGCGGCCGCTGCGCACGGCGTCGGCGAGGGCGCCCATCGTCTCCTCAAGCGGCGTGTCGGGATCGGGCCGGTGCGAATAGAAGATGTCGACGTAGTCGAGGCCCATGCGCTTCAGGCTCTGGTCGAGCGACGAGAGCAGGTATTTGCGCGAGCCCCACTCGCCGTAGGGCCCGGCCCACATGTAGTAACCGGCCTTGGTCGAGATGATGAGCTCGTCGCGGTGCGCGGCAAAGTCGTCGCGCAGCAACTGGCCGAAGTTCTCCTCCGCGCTGCCCGGGGGCGGGCCGTAGTTGTTAGCGAGGTCGAAATGCGTGCAGCCGAGGTCGAACGCGCGGCGCAGCAGCGCGCGCTGGTTCTCGAGCGCGTCGACGTGGCCGAAATTGTGCCAGAGCCCGAGCGAGAGACGCGGCAGCTTCAGGCCGGAGCGACCGCAGCGCGCATAGCGGCCGACTTCGTAGCGGTTGGGGGCGGGGATGTAGGGGCTGGCAGACGACATCGTGCCGCAGCGTGCGCGAACATCGCGCGCGGCTCAACGGGGATTTGCCGCGGTGACGCGCGGACGGTCCGAAGGGGATGAAGACAACGTCACGGTGGCGCGCGGTGATTCCAACCCGACACGCCTGACACTGAGTGGGCGGGGTCGGGAGTCCCCCCGCCCTACATCGTTGGGACGCCGCGCGCGCCAAACCTTCCTACAGCGCCACCTCGAACGGTGCACCGGTCTTGGCGCGGACTTCGTCGAGCGTCACGCCGGGGTGCAGCTCGATCAGGCGCAGGCCGCCCGCGTTTGGTTTCACCTCGAAGACGCAGAGATCGGTGATGATGAGGCTGACGACGCCCTTGCCGGTGATCGGCAGCGTGCATTGCTTCAGGATCTTCGGGCTGCCGTCCTTCGCGCAGTGCTCCATCACGGCGACGACGCGCTTCACGCCGGCGACAAGGTCCATGGCGCCACCCGGCCCCTTCACCATCCTGCCCGGGACCATCCAGTTCGCGATGTCGCCGTTGTCGGCGACTTCGAGCGCGCCGAGGATCGAAAGGTCGATGTGTCCGCCGCGGATCATGGCGAAGGAGTCGGCGCTGGAGAAGAACGCCGAGCCGGGAATCGTGGAGATCGTCTGCTTGCCGGCGTTGATCAGGTCGGGGTCGACCTTGTCCTCAGCCGGGAACGGACCGATGCCGAGCAGGCCGTTTTCCGACTGCAGCGTGACGTTCATGCCGGCGGGAATGAAGTTGGCTACGAGCGTCGGGATGCCGATGCCGAGGTTGACGTAGTAGCCGTCGCGCAGCTCCTTCGCCGCGCGGCGGGCCATGAGCTCGCGGATCGGCGTCTCCTTCTTCGACGCGGCGGCGCCCTGCACGGTGCGGAACTCGATGCGCTTCTCGTAGCGCGGGCCCGGGATGATGCGGTCGACGTAGATGCCCGGGGTGTGGATCGAGTCAGGCTCGAGCTGGCCGACCTCGACGAGTTCCTCGACCTCGGCCACGCAGACGGCGGCGCAGGTGGCGATCATCGGGTTGAAGTTCCGCGCGGTTTTCCGGAAGACGAGATTGCCGGACTTGTCGCCCTTCCACGCCTTCACGAGCGCGACGTCGGCGCGGATGCCGCGCTCGAGGACGTATTCCTTGCCGTCGAAGACCTTCGTCTCCTTGCCCTCGGCCAGCTTCGTGCCGAACGCGGTGCGCGTGTAGAAACCGGGGATGCCCGCGCCGCCCGCGCGCAAGCGCTCGGCGAGCGTGCCTTGCGGGATGAGCTCGAGCTCGAGTTCGCCAGCGAGCACCTGGCGCTCGAACTCCTTGTTCTCGCCGACGTAGGAGGCCATCACCTTGCGGATCTGGCGGGTCTTGAGGAGCAGGCCCATGCCGAAGTCGTCCACGCCGGCGTTGTTGCCGACGATGGTGATGCCCTTCACGCCGCTGTCACGCAGCGCGAGGATGAGATTTTCCGGGATGCCGCAGAGGCCGAAGCCGCCGGCGGCGATCGTCATGTTATCATGGAGCAGGCCGGCCAGCGCGGACTCGGCGGAGGAGTGGACTTTGCTCATGGCGTGGGGAATCGGAGCAGCAGGAGGATGAACCACAGCGGCACAGAGAACACAGGGTGAAACCAACTCAGGCTCCGCGTTCTCTGTGCCTCCGTGGTTCTTTTTTCGGGTGGATGGAAAGCGGACCGAGCGTCTTGCGCATCAATATCTCATCGTGGCCGGCGACGACGTAGTCGCGCAGGCGGCCGACGACTGCGTAACCGGCGTGACGGTAGAGGCGCTGCGCGTCGCGGTTGAACGACGAGACGCAGAGCAGGACGTTGCGGTGTTTTTGGAAAATCCGCGCCTCGGCCCAGCGCAACGCCGCCGAGCCGACGCCGCGCCCGCGCATCTCCGATGCGACGCCGATGGTCTGGATGTAGCCGCCGAGCGGGCCGTTGAGGTCGAGCACGAGAAATCCCGCGCGCTCGCCGGCGGCGCGGACGATGAAGCACTGCTTGCGACGGTTGCGGAGAAGCTTGAGCGCGTCGGCGCGCCCGCGGCCCAGCGTGAGCCACGGCTCCGATGCGGCCATCACGCCAGCGGCCCACGCGCGGTCAGCGGGTCGCATCCGGCGGACGATGATCGGCTGCTGGGGCGGCTTCACGACAGAGAGAGAAACCACGGAGACACAGAGGGCACAGAGTCAAAATCAGCCGGCCTTTCTCCGTGTTCTCTGTGCCTCCGTGGTTCAAAAGATTACACCAGCTCGACACATGCGGCCAGGCCCTCGCCGCCGCCGATGCAGATGGCGGCGACGCCGCGCTTCAGGCCGCGCTCCTTCAGGGCGGCGATCAGCGTCACGAGGATGCGGGCGCCGCTGGCGCCGATGGGATGGCCGAGCGAGATCGCGCCGCCGCGGACGTTGAGCTTGTCGGCGGGCACGCCGAGCTCCTGGGCGAAAGCCATCGGGACGACGGCGAAGGCTTCGTTCACTTCCCAGAGATCGACGTCGCTGACCTTCCAGCCGGCCGCGGCGAGCGCCTGCTGCGTGGCCGGCACGGGCGCGGTGGTGAACCACACCGGGTCCTGCGCGTGGCCGCCGAAGGCCACGAGGCGCGCGATCGGCTTCAGGCCTTTCGCCTGCGCGTGCGCGGCGGTGGTGACGACGAGCGCGGCGGCGCCGTCGTTGATGGTGGAGGCGTTGGCGGCGGTGACGGTGCCGGCCTTGTCGAAGACCGGGCGGAGCGTCGGGATCTTGTCGTATTTCACCTTCGCCGGACCCTCGTCGTGCTCGACCTTCGTGACGTTGCCCTTGGCGTCCGTGATCTCGACCGGCGTGATCTCGGCGGCGAACCGGCCGTCCTTCTGCGCGGCGTTGGCGCGCTTGAAACTCTCGATGGCGAACGCGTCCTGCTGTTCGCGGGTGAAGGTGTATTTCGCCGCGCACTTCTCGGCGCAGTTGCCCATGTGGACGTTGTGGTAGGGATCCCAGAGGCCGTCGGAGATCATCGAGTCGACGAGTTGGCCGTGGCCCATGCGATAGCCGTCGCGCGCCTTCGGCAACAGATACGGCGCCTGACTCATGTTCTCCATGCCACCGGCGACGAAGAGCGTGCCCATGCCGGCACGGAGCGAGTGCGACGCCTGCATGACGGCCTGCAGGCCGGAACCGCAGACCTTGTGGATCGTGACGGCGCGCGCGGACGGCGGGAGACCGGCGTGGATGGCGGCCTGGCGTGCGGGCGCCTGGCCTTGGCCGGCCTGGAGCACGTTGCCCATCAGGACGTCGGTGACGTCGGCGGGCGCGACGCCCGCCGACGCGAGCGCGCCCTTGATGGCGGCGGCGCCGAGGCGCGAGGCGGGGACGGCGGCGAGGCCGCCTTGGAATGCGCCGATGGGCGTGCGGGTGGCGGAGAGAATGACGATCTCTGGCATGGCGAGAACGGGGTTGGGGGTTGACCACCACGAAACACACGAAGCCCACGAAAGGAAAGGGGCAGGCGGTCGTGCCGCTCGTGTATTTCGCGGCTTAATATGCCCTCTCGACGAGCTGAACATGCGCGCCGACGAGCGCGGGTGCGTGGGCGGAGCGCGCCGAAGGGGCGTTGCCGCGGGTCCGGCGACCCGCCCCTCCATCAGCGCAGCGCGGAGCCGCCGGCGGGGCGCGCGACGGTGAAGAGTTCGCCCGAGCGCATGTAGAAATCGCCGGCGAGGCGCGCGATCAGGTCGAGCTTCCGCGGATCGATCTTGCCGTCCACGATCACCGCGTCGGCGACGTGCATGGCGACGATGCGGCCGAAGACGACGTTGCCCGCGCCGACGCCGCTGCCGATCGTGACGACGCGGTCCAGCGTGCACTCGATGGCGACCGGCGACTCGGCCACGCGCGGCGGGCGGACCTTGGTCGAGGCCGCGGGCGTGACCTTGGCGTGCGCGAACTCGCTTTCGCCGTAGGGCAGCGGCGCGGCGGTGGCGTTCATCGGCTCGGCCAGCCAGTAGGGCACGAGGTTCACCACGAATTCGGGCACGGCCTCGATGTTGCGCAGGGTGTCCTTCTTGCCGCCGTCGCGGTTGTTCGTGGGCACGAACATGAGCGTGGGCGGATTCGAGCAGATGGCCTGGAAGAACGAGAACGGCGCGAGGTTGGGCTTGCCGTCGGGCGAGATGGTCGAGACCCACGCGATCGGGCGCGGGGTGATGGCCTGGGTCATCCACGCGTAGCCGTCGCGCGGGGCGAGTTTTTCGAAATCCAAAATCATGCGGACGAGGAAACGCGTTTGGCGCCGGAAGGCAAAGGCCGTGTGTGTGCGCGGAGTGGTTTTCGCTGTGCAAAATCCGCCTGCAACCGCTGGGGGCCTTTGCCCGCAACGGCCCTTCGCCTGTGGAATTAGCAGCGAACCCAAGGGCGCTTGGGGGCAAGCGCCCCTACCCTCGCATCGAGCCCGCTCCGCACTCAGCCCAGCCAGCTGAGCGGGTAGTTCGGGTCGTCCATCGCCAAGGCCTGCTCGGTGAGCTCGAGCGGGAAGGCGGTGTCGAACATCACGGCGAGCTCCTCGGTGCGGGTGTGCTCGAAGCTCTTCAGCGTCGTGCCCGGGTGCGGGCCGTGCGGGATGCCCTGCGGATGGAGCGTGAACGAGCCGGGCTCGACGCCCTTGCGCGAACCGAACTGGCCGCGCACGTAGAACAGCACCTCGTCGGCCTCGGTGTTGTCGTGCGCCCACGGGACCTTGATCGCCTCCGGATGATGGTCGAGGTAGCGCGGTGCGAAGGTGCAGATGACGTAGCCCTTGATCTCGAAGGTCTGGTGGATCGGCGGCGGCAGGTGGACGGTGCCGGTGATGGGCTCGAAATCGTTCGCGTTGAAGGTGAATGGATACAGCGCGCCGTCCCAGCCCACGACGTCGAACGGATGCGACGCCATGATGTTGCGGGTGAAACGCGAGCCACGGTCCTTCACCAGGATCGCGTAGTCGCCATCCTTGTCCTCGGCGATGATCTCCGTCGGGCCGTGGATGTCGCGCTCGCTGTAGGGCGCGCCGAGGCGCATCTGGCCCTCGGGGTGGCGGTAGCGCTCGGGGATGCGGACGGGATGCGTCGACTCGAGGATGAGATAGTCCTCCTTCGCGATGTCGTCGGGCACGAGGCGGTAGATCGTGCCGCGCGGGATGACGATGTAGTCGTCCTGCTTGTAGCGGAGTTTGCCGAAATTCGACTCGAGCCAGCCGCCGCCGGAGAAGACGAAGATCACGTCGTCGTTCGCGCCATTGCGGTAGAACTCGTAGCCGGCCTCCATGACCTTGGCCGGACGGCAGCGCGAGCAGGTGATATCGGCGTTGAACATCAGCGGCACGCGACCGGTGTAGGGATCGCCCGCGCGCGCCATGCCGGCGGACTTGAGGTGGTGGTGGCGCAGCGGGAGGTGCGCGGCGACCTTGGTCGGCTGCTCGCGGAAGAGCTCGACCTTTTTCACCATCGTCGGCGGGCGCAGGTGGTAGACGATCGAGTAGGCGCGATCGAAGCCCTCGGTCGTGATGATGTGCTCGTAGTGCAGGCCCTCGCCCTTGTAGCTCGTCGCGGGGTCGCGCGGAAACTTGAGGTGGTGCTTGCGGGGCATCGCCCCGAGGGTGCGGTAGAAGGGCATCGGAGGATTTTCGATTGGGGATTGGGGATTTTCGATTCAGACCGACTTGGCGCGCGTGGGGATTTCACGCGTCGATTCCCGAACCATCAAAAATCGAGAATCCAAAATCGAAAATTCCGCAGAGGGTCGCCGCAGGCGGGAGCCGGGGGGTTGTGTTGTGTGTTGTGTTTGCCTGGCTTTGGGAGGCTGGGGTAGACAGCCGCGAAAAGCAGCTCCCGCCTGCGACGAAATTCTCAGAGTGTGCCGCGCTTCATCTGCTCGCGCTCGATGGCCTCGAAGAGCGCGCGGAAATTGCCCTCGCCGAAGCCCATCGAGGTGCCCTTGCGCTGGATGACCTCGAAGAACAGCGTCGGGCGCGTGAAGACGCACTTGGTGAAAAGCTGCAGCAGGTAGCCGGTCTCGTTGTCGCGGTCGACGAGGATGCGCAGCGGGCGGAGCGTCTCCTTGTCCTCGTCGATCCGGCCGACGCGCTCCTCGAACTTCTCGTCGTAGTAGCTGTCCGGCACGTCGAGGAACTCCTGGCCCATCTTCCGCATCTCGTCGATGGTCGTGATGATGTTGGGCGTGAGCAGCGCGATGTGCTGGACGCCGGGGCCGTTGTATTGGTCGAGAAATTCCTGGATCTGCGAATTGGCGGACGACGGCTCGTTGATCGGCATCTTGATCCAGCCGTCGGTCGAGCTGACGACCTTGGACATCAGGGCGGAGCGGCCGGTGTTGATGTCGAAGTGCATGAACAGGTCGAGGCCGAACACCTGCTCGTAGAACGTCACCCACTCGTCCATGCGCTCCACGTTGGCCACGATGTGGTCGATCATGGCGAAGTTGATGTCGCGGTCGTCGATGCCGCCGGCGACGTTCTGGAAGCCGGGGAGAAACTCGCCCTGCTTCTTGCGCTCGATGAAGCTGTGGATCGTGTCGCCGTAGGCCGCGATGGCCGCGCCGGCGACGAAGTCGTCGCTGAAGAACTCCTTGGCGGGATTCGCGCCCCGCCGCTGCGCCTCGGCGAACGCGTGCGCCGCATCCTTCACGCGGAACGCCACGTCGCGCACGCCGCAGCCGTGCTTCGCCAGATGCGCGCGGACGGCGTCGGCCTCGGGGCCGGTGCCCTGCGGCTCCGTGACGAGGAAGTTGACGCGGCCCTGGCCGACGAGGTGCGCGCGCCGGCCGCGCAGGCCGGTGGCGTTGTCGCCGTAGGCGCGCGGCACCATGCCGTATTTCGTGACGAAGAAGTCGCGCCACTGGTCGGCGTTATCGACCCAGAATTCGATGTGGTCGAATTGCTTCAGGCCGAGCGGATTCGCGGCGGTTTTGCGCTCAACGGGCTTGTCGAAGAAAGTTCTGCTCATGGAAATCGGCGTCCGGGCAGGCGTGGATGCGTGGGGGTGCCGCAGACCATAGCCGCGAAGCGCGCGCCGGTCCATAACCCGAACGGAGTAATCGCCCTTGCCTTCCCGCGGACGGAGGACGGAATACGGAGGACGGGATTCCGAGCCCGGAGGACCAACGACCGGAGACGGACGATGGCACCCTCTGTCCTCCGTCCTCCGTTCACCGCCCTCCGATGTCCTCTCTCGCCCCTGCGCTGCTCGACCACGTGCTCACGATGCTCGAAGACGTGCCCGTCGGCCTTCTGCTGCTCGACGCCCAGTGCCAGCCGCTCTGGTTCAACGAGGAGGCGGCGCGCGCCTGCGCGGTATGGAACCACGGCGAGCGCCACGCCGCCGCGCTGCGCGCGCGCTCGGCCTTCAAGGTGCCGCCGGTGCTGGCCGAAGCCTGCGTGCAACTGCGCGACGACCCGACGGCCGAGCCGGTGAAGGTCGTCTCGGAAAACGCCCGCGGCCTGCACGCCCGCATCAAGCTCCAGCCGGCGCGCGTCGCCGACGCCGGCCACGCCTTCCACATCCAGCTCGATTACCGCCGGCCGCGCGGCGACCGCCACCGGCCGCTCTCGCCCGGCGCCGTCGCGCTGCTCGCCCGCCTCTCCGAGCGCGAACGCGAGGTCGCCATGCGCGTGCGCGAGGGCCTGCGCACGGCCGAGATCGCCGCCGAGCTGCGCCGCAGCCCGCTCACGATCAAGACGCAGCTCGCCGCCATCTTCACCAAGCTCGGCGTGCGCGGCCGCACCCGCGTCGCCGCCCTGCTGAACCGCTGAGCGGCCCCGGCACGGCGGCATTGCAACCCGTCCCGAATCTGCCTTGCTGCCGCGCATGAGCGCCTCCACGTCGCCGAGTCCCGCCCCGTCGACCTTCCGCGCCTGGCTGCGCCAGGAATTCCTGCGCGAGCTCCGCCTGAGCGGCGTGTTCCTGCTCGTCGGCCTCGGCCTCGTCTTCGCCGCCGACCGCGTCTCCCCGCGCTTCGGCCCGGCGTGGACGCGCGTGAACTACCAGCTCACCGCCACCGCGCTCGACCAGCACCCGACCGCCCTGCTCGACGCCTTCGCCTCCCGCCTGGCGCAGGCGCAATACGGCTGGGGCCTGTTCTCGCTCACCGAGCCGTTCAACGTCACCGCCGCCCGCGAGCAACTGCGCGCGGACTTCCCGGAGTTCATCGGCGTCGACCCGGAGGGCCGCCCGATCCAGCTGCGCCGCTCCGCCCTGCACCGCACCGCGACGGCCCAGCGCGAGGCGCGCGCCGCCGCCTATCTCGCCCGCCACCACGCGATCGAATCCCGGCGTTTCGCCCGGCTCTATCCCGACGACACCCCTTCGAGGTGCCGCCGGCCAGCGTGCGCCTCGGCCGCCTCGTCACCAAGCTCCTCGGCCTGCCCGACGCGGCCCTGCACCTTTTCCGCCGCACGCTCAGCGCCGGCACCGTGAGCTTCCTGCTCTTCAGCGGCACGTTCGCGCTCTCGGCCGTGGCGCTGTGGACCTCGGCCCGGCCCGCCCGACGCTGGCTGAAGGCGCTGCTCTGCCCCTTCCTCGCCAGCGCGCTCGCGTGGGTCGTCATCCTCTTCATGTCGATCAGCGCGGCGATCTTCGGCGGCCTCACGCCCAACACCTCCGCCCTCGCCGTCTTCGCCGGCGCGCCCCTGCTCTACCTCGCCGCCAAGATCCCGCTGCGCCTCCTCGAGGAACTCCAGCTCAAGCCGAAGCCCTGGGACGGCGTCGAGCGCCGCCGCGCGCCGCGGCCGCCGGTGACGGGCTGAGAACGGTAGACCGAGGACCGCGCGCGGGCTCACGCCCGCATGGCTGCACGCGCCTCCGTCCTTGGTCTTCCGTCCTCCGCCGCATCCCCGCCTCCACTTTCCTCCTTTCGGGCTACCGCTTTCCGGTGGTGTCATAAACGCTTTCGGCTACAGCAAGGGGCAACCGAACCACCCCATGCCCCCCACGGCCCCCACGACCGATCACCCCGAAACCCCGACCCCGGACGGCAGCGATCCGCGCTGCATCCCCCACAAGCTCGTCAAGCCGCTCCCCGTCGGCGCTGAGTGCAAATACCCGAACTACTCCGCCGAGGAACAGGATGTCTGGCGCACGCTCTACGCGCGCATGGAGACGCTCCTGCCAGGCCGCGCCGCCGACGAATACCTCACCGGCCTGCGCACGCTCGACCTCGAGCGCGACCGCATCCCTGCGCTCGCCGACGTCTCACGCAAGCTCGAGCGAGCCACCGGCTGGCGCGTCGCCCGCACGCCGGGCCTGCTCGACGCCCATGACTTCTTCACCTACCTCGCCCACCGCGTCTTCCCGTCGACCGACTACATCCGCGCCCGCAGCGAGCTCGACTACACGCCCGCGCCGGACTGCTTCCACGACATCTTCGGTCACACGCCGATGATCGTGCACCCGCGCTTCGCCGACTTCTATCAGAAGATCGGCCAGGCCGCCCTCGCATGCCAGGACGCCGCCACCGAGGAGGGCCTCACGCGCATCTACTGGTTCACGGTGGAGTTCGGCCTGATCAAGAATCCCGCCGGCCTCCGCATCTACGGCAACGGCATCATCTCGTCCTCCGGCGAAACGCAGCACTGCCTGACCGACAAGGTCACGAAGCTCCCCTACAAGCCCGAGCGCCTCGCGCAGCAGGCCTACGACATCTGGCATTTCCAGGATCCGCTCTTCGTCATCGATTCGTTCGACCAGCTCGAGCACGAGTTCGTCCGCTGGGCGAAGGAGCGCAGCCTGCTCTGAGCCGGCTCCCGTCGGGGCGCAACGCTCTCGCGCCCCGGTTTCCGCCCACCGGCCCCCGGTTGCACGGCGGCCGCCGCCGCGGCTCGACGGCGGCTTTTCTTTGCCACAGATTGACGCTGCTCAAGGCGCCGCGCCCCACGCCTGCGCATACTTTGGGCATGTCCACGCCACCCACGCTTCCGCCGGCCAACACCTCGTTCCGCTCGCTCGTCCTGCCCCGTGAGCACGGCAGCTGGTCGCTCGCGCTCGAGCCGATCGCGCTCGGCCTGCTCGTCGCGCCGTCGACCGCCGGCCTGTTCCTGGCCGTGGCCGTGTTCGCCGGCTTCTTCACCCGCCGGCCGCTGAAGCTGGCCTGGACGCTCGCGCCCGGCGACGCGCGCCGTGCGGCCGCGGTGCGCTGGACGCTCGGCTTCGCCCTGCCCGCCCTCGCCGCGCTCGCCGCCGCCGGTTACGTCGGCGGGTGGGCGGCGCTCTGGCCGCTGCTCCTCGCCGCGCCGTTGGGGGCGGCGTTCCTCTGGTTCGACCTGCGCGGCGAAATGCGCGAGGCGGAGGCGGAGCTGGCCGGCAGCGGCGCGTTCGCGCTCGTGCCCGCGACCTTCGCCACTCTCGCCGGCTGGAGCCCGGCCCCGGGCTGGCGCTCGCGGCGCTGATGCTCGCGCGCAGCGTGCCGACCGTGCTCACCGTCCGCGCCTACCTGCGCCTCGCCAAGCACAAGCCCGCCCAGCCCGCGGCCGCGCTCGTGAGCACCGCGCTCTCCTTCGCCGCCGTCGCCGCGCTCGCCGCCGGGCGCCTCTCGCCGCTCGCGACCTGCGTGCTCGCCGGCCTGCTGGCCTTGCGCGCCCTCTGGCTGCTCTCGCCGTTCTCGCCGGCCTGGAGCGCACGCCGCGTCGGCCTGACCGAGGCGTTCGTCGGGCTCGGCTACCTCGCCGGCCTCGCCCTCGCTTATCGCACCCAGTGACCGCCCTCATGGCACGCGGAGCTTGATTCGCATCAAGGCGCCGCGCCGCCCGCCGCGCTACTCTGTCCCCGCAACCCCGACAAAACTCACGCCATGAATCGCAAAACCCCAGACGACCTCCGCTGCGCCCCCGGCTACCCTTTTGTTTCCACGATGAAAAATCCACGCTTCACCGTCCTCGCGACGGCCGGCCTCGCTTTGGCCGCCGCCTTGTTCACCGCCACGCTCGCCGGCGCCAATGAAGGCCCGACCGACGCGAAGGGCCCCGTCCTCCTCCCGCCCGAAGTGCAGGCCATGCCCGTCGAGCAGGCCATCCTCACCGCCCCGCCGCACGTGCCGCCGCCGATCACCCGCAAGCACTCGGCCCGCGTCGTCGTGAACCTCGAGGTCCGCGAAGTCGTCGGCCGCCTCGCCGACGGCGTCGAATACACCTTCTGGACCTACGGCGGCAGCGTCCCCGGCTCCTTCATCCGCATCCGCGAGGGCGACGTCGTGGAGTTCCACCTGAACAACCACCCGAGCTCCAAGCTCCCGCACAACATCGACCTCCACGCCGTCACCGGCCCGGGCGGCGGCGCCGCGTCGACCTTCACCGCGCCGGGCCACAGCTCGCAGTTCACCTTCAAGGCCCTCAATCCCGGCCTCTACGTCTATCACTGCGCGACCGCGCCCGTCCCGATGCACATCGGCAACGGCATGTATGGCCTCATCCTCGTCGAGCCCAAGGACGGCCTGCCCAAGGTCGACAAGGAATACTACGTCATGCAGGGCGAGTTCTACACCACCGGCAAATACGGCGAGGAGGGCCTGCAATCCTTCGACATGGCCAAGGCCATCGACGAGCGCCCGCCCTACATCGTGTTCAACGGCGCCGTCGGCTCGCTCACCGGCGACAAGGCCATCACCGCCAACGTCGGCGAGCACGTCCGCATCTACTTCGGCGTCGGCGGCCCGAACGTTACCTCGTCCTTCCACATCATCGGCGAGATCTTCGACAAGGTCTACCCCGAGGCCGGTCTCAGCCTGCCCAACGCCAACGTCCAGACCACCCTCGTGCCCTCCGGCGGCGCCACCGTCGTCGAGTTCAAGGTCGACGTCCCCGGCACCTTCGTCCTCGTCGACCACTCCCTCACCCGCGCCTTCAACAAGGGCGCCCTCGGCATGATCAAGGTCAGCGGCCCCGAGGACCGCGTCACCTACTCCGGCAAGGAGATCGACGCCGTCTACTTCGGCGCCGCCGTCGACTCCGAGGCCTCCAAGCGCGCCGCCGAGCTCAAGGCCAAGATCGCCGCCGAGATCGCCAACAACCCGGCCATCGCCGGCCTGACCAAGGAAGCGCAGATCGAGAAGGGCAAGCAGGTCTACATGGGCCTCTGCTTCGCCTGCCACCAGCCCGACGGCAAGGGCATGCCCGCCGTCTTCCCGCCGCTCGCGCAATCCGACTTCATGCTCGCCGACCGCGACCGCGCCGTCCGCATCGTGCTGAAGGGCCTCACCGGCCCCGTCACCGTCAACGGCCAGACGATCAACAGCGCCATGCCCCCGCAGGAGGCCGCGCTCACCGACCAGCAGATCGCCGACGTCCTCACCTACGTCTTCAATTCCTGGGGCAACAGCGGCGACGCCTTCAAGGCCGACCACGTCAAGGCCATCCGCAACGAGGCGCGCAGCAACTGAGCGCCCCGCCCCGAGCTTCCCGCCGTGTCCACGACTCCCGTCACCGTCCGCCGCACTCCTCCTGCCCCGGCCCGAGCCGGCGCGGGCGCGGCGTGTTGCGGCCCGGACACGGCGGCGACTTTGTCCCGCGTTAGGGTTAGTGGAAACCTGAACTGCACTCCGGCCGCGACGCCGTGCGCCTGGCGCGTGCTCGTCGCGGCCGGAATCCTTTTCCTCGGCGGCACCGCCGCGCTCCGCGCCGCCGACGCCCCGGCCGCTGCCGCAATCGACAATCCAAAATCGAAAATCGAAAATCCGGCCGACGCTCCTGCGTCGGTCGTGATCCCCGCCGGCAGCTATGTCCCGCTCCAGCGCTCGGTCAAGGACCTGGCCGCCGTGCCCGTCGCGGCGTTCCGCCTCGACGTCACGCCGGTCACCAACGCCCAGTTCCTCGCCTTTGTCCGCGCTAATCCAAAGTGGCAGCGCTCGCGCGTCAGTCCGCTTTTCGCCGATGCGTCGTATCTCGAAACCTGGGCCGGCGATCTCGAACTCGGTCCGCGCGCGCCGGCCGACGCCCCGGTCGTGCGCGTCTCCTGGTTCGCCGCCCGCGCCTACGCCGCCTGGGCCGGCAAGCGCCTCCCCACCACCGCCGAGTGGGAACTCGCCGCCGGCGCCGGCTACACCCGCGCGGACGGCAAGAACGACGAGCAGCTCAACCGCGACCTCTACGCCTGGCTCGCCCGCCCCGTGCCCGCCATCCTGCCCGCGGTCACGACCGCCCGCCCGGACTTCCACGGCGTGCGCGGCCTGCACGGCCTCGTCTGGGAGTGGGTTTCGGACTTCAACACCGCGCTCGTCACCGGCGAGTCGCGCGCCGACTCCGGCCTCGAACGCGACCTCTTCTGCGGCGCCGGCTCCGTCGGCGCCAAGGACACCACCGACTACGCCGCCTTCATGCGGCAGGCGCTCCGCTCCTCCCTCCGCGCCAACAACGCCACCTCCTCGCTCGGCTTCCGCTGCGCGCACGACCTCTGACCCGCCATGAACGCTCCGTCCTCCCTCCTCTCCCGCCTGCCGCTCCTCGCCTTCCTCGCCGCCGCCGCCTTCTTCGCCGCCGTCGCGGCGCACGCCGGCTCCTGCTGCCAGCCGGAGCCGAAACCCGAACCCAAGGACGCCTGCTGCGCCGCCGCGGAGAAACCCGTCGCCGCGGCGAAGGACGACTGCTGCAAGACCGCCGAGACCGCCGCCGCGCCGTTCACCCGCACCTCGCTCTACCAGGCCGACGGCGTGTTCACCGACGACTCCGGGAAATCCTTCCGCCTCGCCTCGCTCCGCGGCCGCCCGGTCGTGGTGAACCTGTTCTTCGCCACCTGCGGCTACGCCTGCCCGCTCGCCGTCACCGACCTCCTCGCCGTGCAGGCGCGCCTCTCGCCCGCGCAGCGGAAGGACACCGTCTTCGTCCTCGTCTCCTTTGACCTCGAGCGCGACACCGTCGAGGCCCTCGCGAAATACCGCGCCGCCCGCCAGCTCGACGGCAACTGGATCCTGCTCCGCGGCGACGACGCCTCCGTGCGCGAACTCGCCGCGCTCCTCGGCGTGAAATACAAGCAGGAGGCCGACGGCTCCTTCGCCCACTCGAATCTCTTCACCGTCCTCAACCGCGAGGGCGAGGTCGTCCACCAGCGCATCGGCCTGCAGAGCGGCCTCGACGCCGCCGTCGCCGCGATCGAGCAACTGCGCTGACACCGACGCCGCCGATGCGCTGATCCCTCTTCCCCTCGTGTCGCGCCCGGGCCAGCGCGGCACTTGACCTCCCTCAAGGTTTCCCGGTTTCCGTCCCCAGCGGACGCCGGTTCGGACCGATGGGAAATCAACCTCCACGCCGGCCCATGAAAACCCTCTCGTTCGCCACCAAACTCGCCCTCACCCTGTGCCTGCCGCTCGCCGCCATCGCGGTGCTCGGCCTCAACACCTCCTGGGAAAAATGGCGTGTCTACCGGGACTACGCCCGCCTCGCCCAGAATTCCGCCGTGCTCCAGCAGATCGGGCAGACGGTCCACGAGCTGCAGCGGGAACGCGGACGCTCCGCGGGTTTCCTCTCCGGCCAGGGCACCACGTTCGTCGCGGAGTTGCGCGACCAACGGGCCGCCACCGACGGCGCGCTGCGTGAACTTCACCTGCGGCTGGCCACCTTCCAGGCCACGCAATTCGGCCCGGCCTTCACGGAGAAACTCCGCACCGGCCTCGCCGCGCTCGACCAGCTGGCCACGGTGCGCGGCCGCATCTCCGGACTGAGCCTGACCGCCGCCGAATCCGCGACCTACTACACCGACACCATCGCCCGGCTGCTCGAGATCGTCGTCGCCCTGTCCCACCTCAGCAACGACGCCGTCATCGCCAACGGCATTTCCTGCTACGTGAACTTCCTGCAGGGCAAGGAACAGGCCGGCATCGAGCGCGCCACGCTCACCGCCGCGTTCACCGCCGACGCGTTCACACCCGAGACCTTCCGGCGCTTCTCCAGCGCCGCCGCCAGCCAGGCGACCTATTTCCGCGTCTACGAGAGCTTCGCTTCCGAGGCGCAGCGGCAGTTCTTCGCTCGCCGCGTCGCCGGCCCGGCCGTCGAGACCGTCGACCGCCTCCGCCAGCAGGCCGCCGACCGCGCCGCCGCCGGCCATTTCGGCGTCCGCCCGAACGACTGGTTTGATGCCAGCACCGCCCGGATCGATCTGCTGAAGGAGATCGAGGATCGCCTCGCCAGCGACTACGACCGCGCGGCCACCGCCATCCGCCAGGAAGCCTGGCGCGAATTCGTGCTTTTCACCCTCGGCACCGGACTCGTCATCGGCCTCACCCTCGCCGCCACCGGCCTGGTCGTGCGCTCCCTCAGCCGCCGCCTGCTCCAACTCGCCGGCCGGCTCGCCGAGGGTTCCGCCGAGGTCTCCTCCGCCGCCACCCAGGTCTCCGCCGCCAGCCAAAGCTCGGCCAGCGGCGCCAGCGAGCAGGCCGCCGCCCTCGAGGAGACGGCCGCTTCGCTCGAGGAGCTGTCCGGCATGACCCAGCGCAATTCCGCCGACGCCCAGGCCGCCCGGAGCGCCTCCCAGCGGACGCGCACCGTCGCCGACACCGGCGCCGCGGACATGGACGATCTCCGCCAGGCCATGGACGCCATCCACACCTCGGCGGCGAGCATCGCCGGCGTCCTCAAGGCCATCGACGAAATCGCCTTCCAGACCAACCTCCTCGCCCTCAACGCCGCCGTCGAAGCCGCCCGCGCCGGCGAAGCGGGCGCCGGCTTCGCCATTGTCGCCAACGAGGTCCGCACCCTGGCCCAGCGCTCCGCCCAGGCCGCGCGCGACACCGCCGACAAGATCGAAACCGCCGTGCGCAATTCCGAACGCGGCGTCGCCAGCGCGCAGCGCGCCGCGGGACATTTCACCCAGATCGTCGAAGGCACGCGTCAGGTCGAAAAACTCGTCGCCGAGATCGCCGCCGCCTCCGGCGAGCAGAGCACCGGCATCCAGGAAGTGAATCGCGCCACGGCGCAGATGGACCAGGTCACCCAGTCCACCGCCGCCACCGCCGAGGAAACCGCCGCCCAGGCGGAGCACCTCAACGCCCAGGCCGTGGAGCTCACCGCCGTCGTCGGCGAGCTCCTGGTGCTCGTGGGCGGCCGCCGCAACCGCGATGCCGCGGGCCGGCCGGGACAGCCGCGCGCTGGCGGACGCCGCCGCAGCGATCCGTCGCCCGTGCCGTCCTCCCCGTCGCTCGCCCCCGCCCTGGCCGGATCTTGATGCCCGTCAAGGCGTCCCTGCGCGCCATCCGGTAGGATCGCGTCCGACCGGCCCCGGCCGGCCCTCCTCCCGTGAAACCCAGCCTCGTCCTCCTCTCCCTCGCGGCCCTCGCCGCCCTGCCGGCTATCGCCGCCGAACCCGCCTCGCTGTCCGACGCATTCGCGCAGGGCAAATACTCCCTCAACGCGCGCCTGCGCTACGAGGGCGTGCAGCAGACCGGCCTGCTCGACGCCAACGCGCTCACGCTCCGCACCCGCCTCGGCTACACGACGGCGAAGTTCGCCGGCTGGCAGCTCTCCGCCGAGGGCGAGAACGTGGCCGCGCTCGACGGCGACGCCTACAGCCAGTCCGGTCTCAACCCCGCCGCCGCCCGCCGCGCCGTCGTCGGCGACCCCGAGACCACCGAGCTCAACCAGCTCTGGCTCGCCTACAGCTTCGACCAGACCACCGCCACGCTCGGCCGCCAGAAACTCATCCTCGACAACGCCCGCTTCGTCGGCGACGTCGGCTGGCGCCAGAACCAGCAGACCTTCGACGCCCTCGTCGTGCAGGACAAGACGCTCGCGCACACGACCGTCACCTACGCCTACCTCGACCAGATCAACCGCGTCTTCTCCCGCCGCCACGCGCAGGGCCGCTGGAACTCCGACTCGCACGTCCTCAACGTCGCCTATGCCGCTTCGCCCGCCGCCACCGTCACCGGCTACGCCTACCTGCTCGACTTCGCCAACGCCGCCGCGAACTCCTGCGCCACCTACGGCGTCAGCGTCGCCGGCGCGCAGAAGGTGAACGACGCCCTCAAGTTCACCTACCGCGCCGAGCTGGCCACCCAGAGCGACTACAGCTCCAGTCCGCTGAGCTACACGACGCTCTACCACTGCTTCGAAGCCGGCCTCGCCGCTAAGTCGGGCAGCCTCACGCTCGGCCACGAGCTGCTCGGCTCCGACCGCAACGTCGGCTTCAAGACTCCGCTCGCCACGCTCCACGCCTTCAACGGCTGGGCCGACCTCTTCCTCGCCACGCCCGCCGCCGGTCTGCGCGACGTCTACGTAAAGGGCACCGCCGCGCTCCCGTCGGCCGTCGCGCTCACCGCGTTCTACCACTGGTTCGAGGCGGCAAAGGGCGGCGCGGACTACGGCACGGAGTTCGATGTCATGGCCACGCGCAAATTCGGCTCGCGCGTCACCGCCGCAGTCAAGGCCGCCGAGTTCCGCCGCGACAGCCTCGCCTTCGCCAACGTCCGCAAGGTCTGGCTCCAGGTCGAGTTCGCCTACTGAGCCGTCCGCCGCTCGCCCCGATCCGCGCCCCGGGACCGGCCTCGCGCCGGTCCTTTTCTTTCCGCCTCCGCGACCGATCCCGTCGCCGCGCGCCGCGAAAGCTTGATGCCCGTCAAGGCGGGCGCGGGGCGCTTCGGCTAAAACAGCCTCATGCCTCCGCACCCGGCCACGCTTTCGGCTGCTTCCGCCTCCCCGCTGCTCGACACCACCGTGCGACGCCTGGGCGCG
Source organism: Oleiharenicola sp. Vm1 (assembly GCF_047777955.1). GTDB lineage: Bacteria > Verrucomicrobiota > Verrucomicrobiia > Opitutales > Opitutaceae > Didemnitutus. Next base: position 667,790 of record NZ_CP180537.1, on the reverse strand, counting down.
CGCGCCACCGACCTTCGCGTCTCCGTCGCCCGCGGCTGGTTCCTCTTCGCCATCGGCAGCCTCGTGCTGGCCGGCCTGCTCTCGCTCCTGCTCGTCGTCGGCCGCCTGCCGTTCCTCGGCGCGGTGTTCACCGATCCGCTCTTCTTCAAGCGCGCGCTCGTCGTGCACGTCGATCTCGCGCTCGTCGTGTGGTTCCAGGCGGGCACGGCGGCGTTCCTGGCCTTCGCGCTGGGCGACCGCCTGCCGCGCCACGTCGTCGGCCTCGCCTTCGCCCTCGGCGGCGCCGGCATCGCCGGCCTGCTCGCCGGCGCGCTCATGCCGGGCGCCCAGCCGATCCTCTCCAACTACGTCCCGGTGATCGACCACCCGGTGTTTCTCACCGGCCTCACGGCGTGGTTCGCCGGCTCCGGCCTCTTCTTCGCCGCCGCCCTCGCCGCCCCGGCGCCGACGCACGGCGACCTGCCGGACGACGCGCTCGTCGCCCTGCGCACCGCGGCCGCCGGCAACCTCATCGCGCTGGCGACCTTCGTCGCCGCCTGGCGCACGACGCTGCCCGGCCTGCCCGCCATCGGCTACTACGAGCTGCTGATGTGGGGCGGCGGCCATGCGCTGCAGGCAGCCAACGTCGCCGCGATGCTCGGGCTCTGGCTGTTCCTGCTCCACCGCTGGTCGGGCCGCGCCGTGCTGTCGCCGACGGCCAGCCGCTGGCTGCTCTCCTCGCTCGTGCTGCCGCACGCCAGCCTGCCCGTGCTCGCCCTGCTCGGCACCTCCGACGGCGCCTACACCGAGACCGCCACCGCGCTCATGCGCTGGACGATCTTCCCCGTGCTGCTGATCGTGCTCGGCCTCGGCGGGCGTCACGTCCTCCAGACGCGCGCGCCGGGCGCGGCGCTCAATCTCGACCGCCGCCTCACCGGTCTGACCGGCAGCGCCACGCTCGCCGGGCTCGGGATCGTGCTCGGCGCCTTCATCCGCGGCTCGAACACGCTCGTGCCGGGCCACTACCACGCCGCGATCGGCGCGGTGACGCTCGCGCTCATGACCGCGGCCTACGACCTCGTGGCCGCGCTCTCGCCGCTCTCGCTCGCCGCCGACCTCGCCCGACGCGGCCGGCGCCAGCTGCTGACGTTCGGCGTCGGCCAGGCGACCTTCGGCCTCGGTTTCGCCCTCGCCGGCGTCTACGGCCTCGGCCGCAAGCAATACGGCGTCGAGCAGCACGTGCGCTCCGTCGGCGAATACGTCGGCCTCGGCGTCATGGGCGTCGGCGGGATTTTGGCCGTGGCCGGCGGACTTCTTTTCCTCGCGGTGATGCTGCGGGCCGTCGGCTCGTGGCGCCAGCGCGCGCTACCCCAACCCTGAGATTCGCACCCAATGAAAAACGAAACCGAAAAACACCCGTGGCAGAAGGTCCTGGACAATCCCTGGCTGCTGCTCGCCCTCGGCGTCATCGTGCCGTTCCTCTCCTACACCGTGTGGGGCTGGATCGAGCTGCTCATGACCAAGCCCGCGCTGCTCCCCTGAAAGGAACCCGCCCATGAGCCTGCGTCCCCTCACCTCCCCCTGGTTCCACGCGCCCGCCGGCCACGAGAAGCTCTGGCTCGGCGTCGCCATCCTCTGGTGCTTCGTCATGTCGCTGATGATGCCGTATTGGCATTTTCGCGGTAAGCAAAACAGCCGCGGCGAAGCCTACACCGTCAAGCCGGCCGACTTCCTCGCCCGCACGGAGAAGTTCGTCGCCGCCAACCGCGTCGGCACCTTCAAGAATCCGGTCGCCAACGCCTTCGCGCCCGAGCTGCCGATCGTCGAGCCCGCGCCGGGCGGCGACGCCTACCTCACCGCGCGCATGTGGCAGTGGTATCCCGCGCTGCGCCTGCGCCAGGGCGAGACCTACCGCCTGCACCTCTCGTCGCTCGACCTCCAGCACGGCTTCTCGCTCCAGCCGCTGAACATGAACTTCCAGGTGCTGCCGGGCTACGACCACGTCCTCACCCTCACGCCCACGTCGAAGGGCGAGTTCACCATCGTCTGCAACGAATTCTGCGGCATCGGCCATCACGCCATGACCGGGAAGATCTTCGTCGAGTAACCCCGCCGCCCTCCCGCCCCCTCGCCATGACCACCGCCACCGTCCCTTTTCCCTCTGACGCGAGCGACTCGCATTCGCTCGCCGCGCCCGGCGTGCCGAAGCGCGTCTGCGGCACCACCGGCCTCAGCGTCTGCTTCGACGCCCAGCGCTTCATCAAGCTGAACGCCGTCGCCGCCGTCGTGTTTCTCCTCCTCGGCGGCATCGCCGCGCTCCTGCTCGCCCTCACGCGCTGGCAGACCGTGCACCTCCTGCCGACCGACTGGTTCTACCGCGTGCTCACCTTCCACGGCCTGAACATGCTGATCCACTGGATCCTGTTCTTCGAGATCGCCGTGCTCACCTTCGCCTGCACCACGCCGCTCAACGCCCGGCTCTTCTCGCGCAAGGTCGCCTGGACGTCCTTCGCGATGATGCTCACGGGCGCGCTCATGGTGGATTACATCATACTCGCCGGCAAAGCCGACGTGCTGATGACGTCCTACCTGCCGCTGCTCGCGCACCCGCTGTTCTATCTCGGCATCATCCTCGTCGCGGTCGGCACGCTGATCGGCGTCTTCAACTTCTTCGCCACGATCTACGTCGCCAAGCGCGACCAGGCCTACGAGGGCTCGATGCCGCTCGTGACCTTCGGCGCCCTCGCCGCCGCCATCATCGCCGTCATCACGCTGCTCCACGGCGCGATCGTGATGATCCCGACCTTCACCTACTCGATGGGCTGGACCGCGCAGCCCGACCCCGCCTGGTATCGCCTCATCTGGTGGGGCCTCGGCCACCAGTCCCAGCAGGTCAACGTCTGCGCCATGGTCGCCGTCTGGTATCTCATCGGCAACGTCACCACCGGCGCGCGCCCGATCAACGAGGCCGTGTGCCGCACCGCCTTCGCGCTCTACGTGCTCTTCATCAACATCGCCTCCGCGCACCACCTGCTGGTCGACCCGGGCGTCGGCTCCACCTGGAAGATCTGGAACACGTCCTACGCCATGTATCTCGCCGTGCTCGCGTCGATGGTCCACGGCTTCACCGTCCCCGCGGGCGTCGAGCTCGCGATGCGCGAGAAGGGCTACACCCGCGGCCTCTTCGGCTGGGTCACGGCGCTGCCGTGGAAGAACCCGGCCTTCGCCGCCGCCGCGCTCTCCGTCGGCATCTTCGGCTTCATCGGCGGCATCACCGGCGTCACGCTCGGCACGCAGCAGATCAACATCATCGCGCACAACACGCTGCGCATCCCCGGCCACTTCCACGCCACCGTGGTGGGCGGCACGTCGCTGGCGTTCATGGGCCTGACCTACTACGTCATCCCGCTGATCTTCCAGCGCGACTTCATCGGCCGCTCCTTCGCCCGCGTGCAGCCGTATCTGTTCGCCGTGGGCATCACGATGCTGTCGTTCGGCATGTCCTTCGCCGGCTCGATGGGCGTCGCGCGTCGCTCGTGGGACATCGACACCCAGGGCATCTACAGCCCGGCCGCCCACCTCTGGCTCGGCCTCGTCGGCATCGGCGGCATCCTCGCCTTCACCAGCCTGCTGATCTTCGTGCTGCTCTGCGTCGGCACGCTGCTCTTCGGCCAGAAGGTCGCCGACGGCCAGCCGATCTACAACTGGGGCACGCCACCCGCGCTCGCTGGCGCGAAGGAGGGCTCGCTGGCCGACAACCACACCGCGACCAAGGGCACGATCATCCTCACCCTCGTGTTCCTCGCCTGCTTCGCGGTCTACTATTTCGCCAACTGGAAGGCGCTGGCCGACGTCTGGCCCGTGCGCTGATCCGCCCCGTCGTTTTCCGTGTGTCCCAGGGCGGCCGCTCAACGGAGCACCGCCCCTTTTTCTCCGCCCGAACCCGCGCCCATGACCGTCCACGTCTCCACCGCCGCACCTCCGCCCGTCGCGCACGCGGAAACCCGCGCCGCGCGCGCCGGTCGCTTCTTCACCGGGCCGGGGCTCATGGTCTTCCTCGCCACCGCGCTGGCCGCCTACGAGGGCTTCCTGCTCTTCACCCTGCTCTGGCCGACCGACGCGGCCTGGCTCGGCGGCTTCGTGCGCGACTTCCAGCTCTGGTGCTACCGCGCCGACCCGCGCACCGGCGGCATGTCGTGGGCCGCCGTCAGCGTCATGCTGCTCGAACCGCTCTTCGTCGTCGGCGTCGCCACCGTGCTCTGGCGCGACACCGTCGCCGCGCTGCGCCGCTTCGCCACCTGGCGCGCGCACGCCGCCGCCGCCGCGACCGCGCTCGCCGTCATCGCGGCCGGCATCGCCGGCCTCGTCGCCTACGCCCGCTTCGACACCGCGCGGGCCGAGGCGCTGCCGCCGTTCCCCGGCGAGGCGATCCGCGTCGCCCTGCCGCTACCGGACGTGCCGCTGGTCGACCAGAAGGGCGCGACGTTCCGCTTCTCCGATCTCCGCGGCCAGGTCGTGCTCATCACCGGCGTCTACGCCGCCTGCTCGACCGCCTGCCCGGCCATTTTTGAGGAGGTCCACCAGCTCCTCGGCGAATTCACCCCGCCGAGCGCGCGTCGCTGCGGGTCGTCGCGCTCTCCCTCAATCCCGAATACGAGACGCGCGAGCTGATGGACGGCGTCGCCACCGCCCGCGGCTTCACCCACCCGGAGTTCCGCTACGTCAACGGCGAGCGGCCGGCCGCGATGCTCGACCTGCTCTCCCGCCTGCAATTCGCCCGCGTGCGCAATCCCGAGACCGGCGTCATCGACCACGTGAACCTCTTCCTCGTCGTCGATCGCGCCGGCCGCATCGCCTACCGCTTTAACCTCGAGCCGCGCCACCGCGCCTGGCTCCGCGCCTCCCTCCGCTCCCTCCTCCACGAAAATGCCACGACCACCGTTTTCTCAGATCGTCCCGGCCAACTGTAACCTAATAGGTTACAGTTTTACTACCCTGCTCACTCTAGATCGTGTGATCTGTAACCTATTAGGTTACAGATTAACCGAGCGCCAGGGAGCGTTGCGATGAGTGCGCCGGTGCATCCCGAGCCGGATTGCGAGGCGCTGGCGGACACGCTGGGCGGCACGCCGGGCTCCGCTGCCACACCGCCGCCGGCGCCGGCCATCCGCCTGGCCCGCCTGCTCGCGGCGGGCGAGTCGCTCTTCGTGCGCGCCGACGCGCGGATCGAGCGCGCGCTGCCGCGGGAGTTCAACCCGCTGGCGCAGCTCGGCCCGCTCGCCAACGCCGCGCTCCTGCTCGCCACGCTCTCCGGCGTCCTCCTGCTCGTCTGGTATTCGCCGAGCGTGCAATCCGCCTGGACTTCGCTGGCCGACCTCGGCCCGCGCTCGCTCGGCGGCATCGTCCGCAGCGTCCACCGCTACGCCTCCGACCTCGCGCTGCTGGCCATCGCGCTGCACGCGCTGCGCACGTGGCTGGGGCGCAAGTTCGCCGGCGCGCGCTGGCTGGCGTGGACGAGCGGCATCGCGCTGACCGCACTGGTGTGGTTCATCGGCTGGACCGGCTACTGGCTCGTCTGGGACGTGCGGGCGCAGCACGTCGCGCTCGACAGCATGAAGGCCCTCGACGTGCTCCCGATCTTCGGCGAGCCGATGGGCCGGCTCTTCACCGCGGACCACACGGTGCCGTCGCTGCTGTTCTTCGTCGTCTTCTTCCTCCACATGCTGCTGCCGCTCGCCATCGCCGGCGGGCTCGCCGTGCACCTCGCGCGGCTCAGCCGCGCGCAGCTGCTGCCGAGCCGGCCGATGCTGGCGTGGCTGACCGGCGCCGTCATCGTCGCCGCGCTCGTGCTGCCGGCCACCAACGCCGCCGCCGCGCACATGGCGGTCAAACCCGAGGCGTTCTCGATGGACTGGTGGTTCCTCTGGCCGCTCAACCTCTCCGCGCGCCTCTCCGGCGGCGGCGTGTGGCTGGCGGCGGCCCTGACGGTGCTCGGCGGCGCCACCGTGCCGTGGTGGCTCGGCCGGTCGCGCCCGCGCGCGAGCTACCAGGCGACCGTGAACACCGCGCGCTGCTTCTCGTGCACGCAGTGCTCGCAGGACTGCCCGTTCGGCGCGATCACGATGGTGCCGCGCACCGACGGCAAGCCGTGGCCCTCGCAGGCGCAGATCGATCCGGCGCGCTGCATCGGCTGCGGTGTCTGCACCGGCTCCTGCGACACGCAGGCGATCGGCATGGCGTGGTTCGATGCCCGCGCGGTGACGCGCGAGCTGCAGGATTTCGTCGCCGCCGCCGTCGCGCGCGGCGAGCCGCCGGCGCTGGCGCTGGTGTGCGCGCAGACCGACGGCGGCTGGGATTTCTTCCAACACGCCGCGTGGCGCGCCCGCCTGCCCGGCTACGAGGTCCGCCCCGTGCCGTCGTCCGGCTGGGTCGAGCCCAAGGTCATCGAGGGCCTCATCGCCAAGGGCGCGCGCGCCGTGCTGGTCGTCAGCACGGTGTCGGCCGACCCGTTCTGCCGCGAAGGCGACCGCTGGCTCCCGCTGCGGCTCAGCGGCGAACGCGAACCGAAGTTCCGCCCGAATCGCGCCGATCCGCGCAAGGTCGCGCACCTCCGCTACGACCCGACGCGGCCGCACGCGCTCAGCGCCGCGGCGGCGGACCTCCTCGACGGCGAGCGCTCGCCCGAGCCGGCGCGCGGCTCGTCCGCCCGCGGCTGGTTCACCGGCCTCGCGCTCACGACCGCCGCGCTGGCGGCGTTGCTGGCCGTCAGCGCCGCCCTGTTCCGCCATCCGACCGCGGCGCAGCCGGAGTTCGTGCTGACCTTCCGCGCGTTCGGCGACTGGGTCGACGCCACCACCGTCGCCGCCGCCGCGCAGGACAACCTCCCGGTGCACATGCGCGCCGCGGTGCACGTCAACCGCTCGCGCGCGCCGGTCGTGGTGCGCCTCACGGTCGACGGCGCGGCGCAGGAGCAGGTTTTCCGGCCCAAGGGCCTCCAGTCCGACGGCGCCTCGATCGGCGAGCTGCGCCTGCCACTCGCGCCCGGCGCGCACCGCATCGCCGTCAGCCTCGCCACGCGCGAGGGCGCCGACGCCCCGCGCACCGAGTGGAGCGGCGAGGTCGTCGCCCGGCGCGGCCGGCTGGTCGTGCTGGCGTTCGAGCCCGGAACGGGTTTCCGTCTGGAGCCGTGAAGCGGCATCGCGCCGCGGCATGACCTGCATCAAGGCGCCGCGGCCGGCGCCGCGGTAGACTCGGACCATTCCACGCCTCCCCATGAAACCGAAGACTTTCAAGATTCTCGACGTGCGCCCGCTGCTCGCCGAGGGCACCGAACCCTTTGCCGCCATCCGCGAGCGCGTCGACGCGCTCACGCCGGGCCACGGCGTGACCGTCATCGCCCCGTTCCTGCCCGCCCCGCTGATCGAGCTGCTCAAGAGCGAGGGCTTCGAGTCCTCGATGGAGCGCCGCGCCGACGGCGCGTGGGCGGTGAATTTCTGGAGGGAATGACGCCGTGGTCTCCTACTGCTACGCCATCCCGACGCTGCACCCGCTCGGCGCGCGCATCGCGGGCGTCACCGCGCGCAGCGTGCGGTTCGTGCTCGCCGGCGCCAGCCTGCGCCTCGGCGGCTTTCCCTGGTTCAACTGACTTCGTTTCCCAATGAAACCCTCCGCCCTGCTTCCCTTCGACCGCGACGGTGTCGCGGCGCTCCAGATCCCCGGCGACCGCGTCGCCCACGGCATCGTCAGCCAGGCGCTGCTCACCGCGCCCGGCCTGCGCGCGACGCTCTTCCGTTTCGCCGCCGGCCAGGAGCTCTCCGAGCACACCAGCCCGGCGCGCGTCCTCGTGCAGGTCATCGCGGGCGAGTGCGAATTCTCCTTCGCGGGACAGCCCCGGCTGATCAAGCCGGGCGAGCTGCTCCACCTGCCGCCGAGCGCGCCGCACGCCGTCAAGGCCGTCGGCGACCTCACGCTGCTCGTCATCCAGGCCATGCCGCCCGCGGCGGCCTGACGGCTCAGGCGATTTCGCGGAAGCGTTCCCGGTAGACCGCGCGCACGCCGCGCCCGGCCGGACGGAACGCGACGCCGTCGAGAAAGGTCAGCCAGCCCGCCTCCTCATGCCGCACGCCGACCAGATGCTCGCGCAGGATGATGATGTTCCAGTCGTGCGAGACGTGCAGGTCGAGCGTGCCGGGCGCCGCGCCCGCGAGCTGGGCGCGGACGAAATCCAGCTTCATCGCCGCCAGGGCCGGCGCCGGGTCGATCACGGCCGGCGGCACCGCGCCCTCGAACCACAGGCGCACGAAATGCTCGCCGTGCTGCACGGTGAGCCGTCCCGCCTCGGCCAGGTCGCGGATGTAGTCGATGCCGAGCGCCGGGTGCGCGCCGACGAGTTCGGCGCGTCCGCCGGCGCCCGCGAGCCCGCGGGCGATGCACTCGGCGGTCTGCTGGCAGCGCTTCACCGGGCTGTGAAACAGGCGCACGCGGGAGAAATCCCCGAGCTGCGCGCCAAAGGCCTCGGCGGCGGCGCAGCCGTCGGCGGTCAGCTCCGCCAGCTCCGGCCGCCGCGGATCGGCGATCGGGTGCCGCGCGGCATGCCGCATCACCGCCGCCACCGGCCGGCCGGTGCGTGCCTCCTCCCGCAGGGTTGCCAGCAGCTCTTCTCCTCGCATGGTGGAGATTGAGCGCCGCCGCGTCCCTGCAGGTCAAGCGCTCGTCCCGTCCGATTTCCATGCCGACCACGTCCCCCCGCCCCGCCGACCTCAAGCTCACCGGTCTCATCGGCACGCTCCGCTGCGCCCAGTTGTTCAGCGGGCTCTCCGGCGAGGACCTGACCACGATCGCGAGCTTCACCCAGACCGTCACGCTGGCGAAGGACGACTACCTGTTCCACGAGGGCGAGCCGTCGCGCGGCTGCTACCTCGTGCAGAGCGGGGCGCTGAACGTCCACCGCGTGAACGCCGCGGGCAAGGAGCAGGTGATCCACGTCTTCCGGCCCGGCGAGTCGATGGCCGAGGCCTCGCTCGCGTCGCCCACCGGCTATCCCGCCAACGCCCGCGCCGTCGAGCCGAGCACCGTGCTGCTGATTCCCAAGGCGCCGCTGCTCGAGCTGATCGGCCGCCGGCCCGACCTCGCGCTGCGCATGCTCGGCTCGATGAGCGTCCACCTGCGCGTGCTCGTCGGCATGCTGGACGACCTGACGCTCAAGGACGTGGAAACGCGCCTGCTGAACTGGCTGGTGAAGCACGCCCGCGACGCGAAGAACGGCGTCATCCACCTGCGCGGCACCAAGCGCGTGCTCGCCGCGGAGCTCGGCACGAGCAGCGAAACCCTCTCCCGCACGCTCGCGCGCCTGCGCGACCAGCAGCTGATCACCGTCGAGGCGAAGAGCATCGCGGTGCACGACGCCGGCAAGCTCGCCGCCATGCTGCGCCACAACCTCGGCGAGGAGTGACGCCGCGTCGGCACGGCGGCCGCGGGGACAGAAAACGCCGTTTGCGCGCGCCGGACCCGCGCAGCGCGGGCGGCGCCGGGCGGTAGGGGCCGTTGCCCTCAACGGCCCTCGGAGAGGCCGTCCGCGGCGAGCACAGGGCGTTCGAGGGCCAGCGCCCCGGCCGACGGGCAAGCCTTCGCCTCGTTCGCGGCGACTTACGTCAGCTCGCAGGCGCCGCCGGCACAGGCGACGACCTCCTTGAGCTTGGTCTCGTCGCTCTGCTCGATCAGCTCGGTGTAGTTCACCGGGTTGTAGCGCAGGCGGTTCCACTTCGCGACGTCGTCCTCGGTCGTGACGGCCTCGCGCGGCGCCTGCGGGTAGCGCTTGTCGCCGTCGTGGCCGAGCAGCGAGACGCCGGTGAAGTGCTCGCGGTGCTTCCAGATGAAGTCGGCGACGGCGTTCCACTCGTCGTTCTTCACCGTGCAGGTGTTGGAGACGTTGTGGTGCAGGCCGGGCGAGCGCGAGAGCGGGGCCTCGCCGTTGAGGACCCAGTATTGCTGCACGAGCTGGACGAAGTGGAGGAAGTCCACCGCGCCGATCTCGTCGCGCAGGATGGCGTGCGCCGGCGCCTCGACGGCGAACGTGATCACGTCGTCCGTCTCGGGCCGGTAGACCGACGCCTCGGTCATGTGCGGATTGAGGTCGTGGAAATGCCGGTAGATCGGGTCCTTGCGGTTCGCCTGGACGCGGCGGAAGTAGTGCCGGGCGTGGTGCGGGTGGATGCCCGAGGCCGCGCCGAGCAGGAGCGAGGCCGTGCCCTCGGGCTTCACGCAGGTGACGCGCGCCGCCGGACGGATGCCGATGGCCTTCGCCACGATCTGGTTCGCCGCGCGGCAGAGGCGCGCGCCGCGCTCGAGCACCTCGGGGTTGAAGAGGATCTCCGGGTTGTCCATGAACCCGCAGATCGAGACGCCGAGCAGGGCGTCGCGCTCGTTGAGGTAGCGCGTCACCGGCCCGAGATACGGGATGTCGGTGTAGGCGGCCTGGAGCGTGCCGATGACGGAGGCGTGGATGCAGGCGACGAGGAAGTCGTCGACCGTCTGCAGCGCCGCGCCGTTGATCGTGCTGAGATTGCACATCTGCCAGCCGGAAAGGCGCGTGCCCGGCTCGACCGAGCCGGCGTAGCCGAGGGCGCGGAGCTTCGCGACCTCCACCTCGTCGTCGAGCTCGCCCTTGACGACCGGGTGCAGGCCGATTTCGCAGCACGGGTTGCAGCCGTAGTCGGGATGGTCGGCGAAGTAGAAGCCCGGCTCGCCGAACTCCTTCTGGGCCGCGAAGAGGCGGCGGAAGAGCGTGTCGTCGCCCTGCTGGCGCGGGAGCACGGCGGAGTTGTTCGAGGCGGAGCGCTGCGGGTTCTTCTCGAACCAGTTGCCGGTCTTGGCCGACATCATCTCCTCGTCGTCGGGCGAGAAGAGGCAGATGGTCGCCGAGCGGCGGATGCCGCCGCTGAGGACGGCGCGCGCGGTGAACATGCAGACGTCGTAGACCTCGATCGGGCGGAGCTTGCGGCCCGAGGCGGTGGCGAGGATGGCGTCGACGTCGTTGAGGGCGCCCTTGAGCGGCAGGTGGCCGGGGGCCTTGCCGCCGGCGGTGACGAGCGCCGCGCCGCGCGGGCGGATCTTCGAGAAGTTGAACTCGGCCTTGAAGCGCTCGAAGTGGCTGCGCAGGAGGAAGTGCAGCGCGTCCGCCCAGCCCTCGATCGTATCCTCGATCGTGTAGTGCTCGACCCGCAGCTCCATCTCCTCGCCGCGCACGGGCAGCGTCGGGAGCAGGTCGACGTGGTGCTTCTGCACCGAGAAGCCGCAGCCGGTGCCGGCGAGCAGGAGGAAGAAATACTCGCGGAAGAACTCGAGGCGGTCGATCGGGCTGAACGAGCAGTTGAAGAGCCGGGCGTGGTTCTTGAGGATGGCGTCGCCGCCGAACTGCAGCGAGCGCATCGAGGGCAGCACGCGCTTCATCGCCACGGCGCCGAAGGCGCGGTGGATGGCGTCCTGCAGCGAGCCGCCGGCCAGCCACTCGGCGAGGAAGCGCCGGTCGCCGGGCAGCGCGGGCGAGTCTTCGCCCGGCGCGGGCAGCTTCTGCCCCAGGCGGTCCTTGAAATGCTCGAGGTGCATCGCCATCACGCGGCGCGCCGCCTCGGGGAAGGACTCGCGGCGGCCGAGGTCGCGGCGGTAGCGGGCGTATTTGGCCGTGGCGATGTAGTCGCTCAGGCCGTTCTCGGCGTAATGGTTCAGCCGGTTGGCCGACTTCTTCGCGCGATAGATGATGTAGCTGCGCGCGACCTCCCACTCGCCGTCGGCGGCGATGGCCTTCTCGACGGTGTCCTGCACCTCCTCGATCGTCGGGTGGCGGCCGAGGCGGTAGACGAGCTCGATCATGCGCCCGACGCGGGCGGCGATGGCCGCGCAGCGCGCGAAGGTGTCGGCGTCGAGCCCGTAGCGGGCCGCGGGGTCGTTGCGCGCGGGGTTCTCGACCACGCCGTTCTTTACCTCGAAGAAGGCGAGGGCGACGGCGCGGGTGACCTTCGCGGGGTCCCACGGCACGGTGGTGCCGTCGCGTTTGACGACGCGGCGGTCGGCGGGGGCGATCGCGGAGGCGTGATGACGAGCGGAGAAGCGAGCCAGCAAAGTAGCAGCAGTCATGGATGGTGCGGGGAAAGCCGCGGATCATACGCGCGTGCGTTCGCGCGCGCTAACCATCGGTTGCGAAATGTCGCGGCTGACGCAGAAAAAATTCTTTCGCGCGCGGAGGCGCAGAAAAATTTTGCCAAAAAATTACGAGTGTGTTGCGGCGCGGGCCGTCCGCTACAGCCAACGCGCTCCCACCACCTGCGCCGCGAGCGCCAGGACGACGGCGTAGCCGGCAACGAAGCCGAAGGACACGGCATCCCAGCGCCCGAACCAGTCGCGCACGCGCGCGGCGCGGAGCGCGCCATACCAGCCCGTCCAGAAAACCCCCGCCGCCGGCGGCACCGCGCCGGCGACCTCGGCCTCGAACGCCCGTCCCAGCAGCACGAACGCCGCCGCGAACGCCAGCACGTGCCACGCTCCCTCGTGCACGCCCACCCGGCGCAGCGGCATCCGCGTGATGAGGCTCTCGTCGTCCATGCGGCGCAGCATAACGCCTCCCGCCGGCGCGAGCCATACGCAGCGCTGCGTAGCTCCCGCGGCTCCCGCTTTCCGCGCCGGTTCGCGGCGCGACGGAGGATTCAGTGGGCGGGCGGAGCTCCCGACCCATCCCCGGCCCTCAGCTGCCGCGGCCGCTGCGCAGGTTCTGCGCGAGGCGGAGGATGTCGGAGAGGACGCCGGAGGCGGTGACGTCGCCGCCCGCCCCGGCACCGCGCACCACCAGCGGATACTGGCTGTAGCGCTCGGTGTGGAAGGCCACGAACGCCTCCGCGCCGCGCAGACCCGCGGCGGGATGCGCCGCGTCGACGCCGATGGGAGCGACGGTGACCTTGGCGCCGGCGGCGCCGGGCTCGATCCGCGCGAGGTAGCGCAGGAGCCTGCCCTCGGCCTTGAGCTGGGCGACGCGCGCCACGAAGGCGGCGTCGGCCGCGGTGAGATTGGCGATGAACTTCTCCGGGTCGTCCTCGCGCAGGTGCTCGGCGGGCACGAACGGCTCGAGCTTCACGTCGGCGAGGTCGAGCGACAGGCCGAGCTCGCGGGCGAGGATCAGGGCCTTGCGGGCGACATCGAGGCCGGAGAGGTCGTCGCGCGGGTGCGGCTCGGTGTAGCCGAGGTCCTTGGCCTTGCGCACGGCGGCGGAGAGGGGACGCCCTGGGTGAGCTGCTCGCAGAGGAAGCCGAGCGTGCCGGAGAACGCGCCCTCGATGCGCACGACGACGTCGCCGGTGCGGACGAGGTTCTTGAGCGTCTCGATGACGGGTAGCGCGGCGCCGACGGTGGTCTCGTAGTGGTAGGCGCGGAAGTGCCGGCGGGCGGCGCCGTGCAGGGCCTCGCATGGCGCGCGCGGGAGGGCGAGCGGCTGCTTGTTGGCGGAGACAACGTTGATGCCGAGGTTGAAGGCGGCGGTGTAGAGCTGCTCCATGCCGGCGGAGGCCGAGCAGTCGACCAGGACCGGGTTCGGCAGGCGGGCGAGCTCGGGCAAGAGCTTGGCGACGACGCGCGGCGCCGGGGTGTCGGCGAGCGTCTGCGCGGCGGTGGCGGGCGGATAGCCGGCGGCGGCGAAGATGCCGCCCTTGCTGCCGGCCAGACCGACGAGGCGGACGTTGACGTCGTGCTGCGAACGCAGCGCGTCGCCGTGGGCGGCGAGCTGTTTCAACAGGCTGCCGCCGACGATGCCCTTGCCGAGGAGCAGGACGTTGAGCTCGGCGTGGGCGAGGTTGAAGGCGGCGTGGACGGTGCGCACGGCCAGCGCGGTGTCGGCGGCGTCGACGATCACCGAGATGCTGCGGGCGGAGGCGCCCTGCGCCATCGCGCGCACGGGCACGCCCACCGCGCCGATGGCGTGGAGCATGCGGCCGGCGACGTTCGGGCGGCGGCCCATCGACTCGGCGACGAGCGTGACGAGCGAGACGGGCGAGAGGACCGGGCCGAGCGTGAGGTCGCCGCGCAGGAGGTCGGCGGCAAGGGTCTGCTGGAGGATTTCCTTGGCCCGCGCCTCGTCGGCGATCGGGACGACGACGGAGAAGGTCTGGCCGAGCGTCGACTCGGTGCTGAGCCAGACGCGCACGCCCTCGGCGTCGAGGGCGGCCACGGCGCGGCTGACGACCGGGCGGCCGATGCCGGTGCGGCGGGACTGCACGCCGATGAGCGAGAGGTTTTCCAGGCTGGTGACGCAGGTGGGGCGCGCCGGATCGGGGTTGCCGGTGGCGTCGATGCGCGTGCCGGGGGCGTCGGGATGCGTGGTGCTGCGGATGACGAGCGCGGCGCCGCATTCGCGCAGCGGGATGATCGTCCGCGAGTGGAACATGCGCGTGCCGAAATACGCCAGCTCCAGCGCCTCGTCGTAGGAAAGCCGGTCGACGGGCGAGGCTTCGCGCACGAGGTTCGGGTCGGCGGTCATGACGCCGAGGACATCGGTCCAGACGGTGACCGCCTCGGCCTTGAAGAGCGCGGCAAGCAGCGTGGCGGTGTAGTCGGAGCCGTTGCGGCCGAGCGTGGTGGTGTGGCCGTCGCGGGTGCGGCCGATGAAGCCGGTGACGATGGGCGTGAGGCCCTGGTAGGACGGCAGGAGGGCGTTGAACTTGTCGGCGGTCGCGGCGCGGTCGACGGCGGCGGAGCCGAAGGTGGCGTCGGTGACGACGAAGTCGCGCGCGTCGACGGCCTTGGCCGGGCAGTTGCGCTCGCTGAGGGCGCGGGCGACGAGGGCGACGGAGATGCGCTCGCCGGCGCTGATGACGGCGTCGAGGGAGCGCGGGGAGCATTCGCGGGTCAGCTCGATGCCGGAGAGCGTGCGCTCGACCGGCGTGAGGACCTCGTCGAGGTCGGCCTTGAAGGCGCGGAGGCCGTGGGCGGTGAGGACGGGGCGGGCGATGGTGGCGGCGAGTTCGCGCACGCGGGCGAGTTCGCCGCGGGCCTGGGTGATCTCGCCGTCGGCGGCGGAGCGGGCGGCGAGGATGAGCCAGTCCGTCGTGTCGCCCGGCGCGGAAACGACCACCGCGACCGGCTTGGGGGCGGCGGCGATCAGGTCGAGCACGCGCGGCAGGCGGCCGGGGGTGCCGACCGAGGTGCCGCCGAATTTGTAGATCTGCCAGGGGGCGTTCATGACGGAGAGAGGGAAAGGGCGCGGCGCAGGAGCTTGGCCAGTTGGTCCCATTCGAGCAAAAAGGCGTCGTGGCCGTGCGGGCTGCGCAGCGTGGCGCGCTCGACGCGGGTGCCGTGCGCGCGCAGGGCGGCGGCGAGCGCCTCGGATTGGGCGGGGGAAGAGCTGGTCGGTGTCGACGTCGACCACCAGCGCCGGGGCGGCGATGCGCGCGAGCGCGGGGCCGCGCGCGCCGGGGAGCGGCTGGGTGAGGTCGTGGTGGTCCATGGCGTCGAGCTGCGACTCGTAGCACTGGGCGGTGAAGCGGCCGTGGAGCTTCTTGCCGTGGTGCTCGAGGTAGCTGCCGATGGTGCGCGCGGTCTGCTTCTGGGCCAGGCCGGGCTCGGCGCGGTAGGTGAGCATCGCGATCTGGCGCGCGACCTCGAGGCCGCGCGCGGCGTGGTGCGGGTAACCCGGGTCGACGCGCAGCGCGGCGCGCGCGACGTGGTTCCAGCCCACGGTCCACGGCGTCGCCGCGGCGCTGGTGGCCAAGGGCATGATCGCGGCGAAGCGCTTCGGATCGCGCGCGGCCAGCGCGAGCACGACCATGCCGCCGAGCGAGCCGCCGGCCGCGAGCTGCACGCGCTTCAGGCCGAGGGCGTCGAGGCCCTGGAGGATGGCGTCGGCGAGGTCGACGCTGGTGAGCTGCGTCTTCTTCGACTTGGGCCAGCCGGGCATGCCGGGGGCGCTGCTGCCGTAGAACGAGCCGAGGTTGTTGAAACAGAGGATGCGGTGCCGCGCCGGATCGAGGGCCCGGCCGGGGCCGATCAACGGCTCCCACCAGCCGCCCGCGCCGCCGGCTTGCGCGCCGCCGGTCAGCGCGTGCACGAGGAGCACCGTCGGCACGTCCGCCCGCGGCTCCGCCGGGGTGTCGTCCGGGCGGCTCCACCACCAGGCGGCGATGCGATGCCGGCGCACGACTCCGCCGCGCGCCAGCCGGAGATCCGGCAGCGCGAGGATGAAGTGCTGCGGCGCTGCGGCAGGACATCGGTCGACCATGACGCGAGAGCGCACCAAACGCGACGCCGGCTCTCAACGTAACTCCAAGTCATAGCTCGTGGGCCGGTCGGCCCATTCGGGATATGACATGGAAACCGCGACGGTGACCGGCCCCCGTGTTGCCGCGCCGCGCGGCTTGGGCGCGAATCGCGCCATGTCCGTTTTTCGTCCCCTTCCCCTCGGCACGCCGATCCCCGGCTCGTTGCATTCCGTCTCGTGCAGCCTGCCGACGATGGCCGACGTGATCGGCTACGAGGAGCGCGACGCCCGCGTGCTCGAGGCGATGCGGGCGGGCTACCCGCGCTTCGCGGTGCACCCGCTCGTGCAGGAGCTGACGCGCACGCTCGCCGCCGAGGTCGCCCGGCCGGGCGAGCAGCTCTGGCCCGTCCTCACCGCCCGCGCCGCCGCCGCGCTGGTGGCGCAGCTCGGCGCCGGCCGCGCGCGCGCGACGGCGCACGCCGGGGTCGCCGTCGTATTACACGCCGCCGAGCCCGAACTCGCGCAGCGCGCCAAGCTCTGGCTCCAGCACACCGGTGGCCTGCTCAGTTCCCGCGGGGCGGAGGACGCGCTGGTGCGCCTCGGCCGCCGGGCCGCGGCTGCACCGGAGGCCGTTCATTCCGGCGACGCGCGCGCAGAGGTCGAGCGCCAGCTCCTGCCGCTGTTCGCCGGCGCGAGCGGCCGCGACCTCTTCCTCGCCGGCAGCGGCATGGGCGCGATGCATGCGGCCTTCCGCGCCATCGCGCGCGCGCAGGCGGCGCGCGGCCGCACCGCCTGGGTGCAGCTCGGCTGGCTCTACCTCGACACGATCGCCCTGCTGAAGAAATTCACGCCCGATCCGGCGCGCGACCACCTGGTGCAGCACGACGTCACGGACCTCGCGGCGCTGGAGAGGCTCTTCGCCGCGCACGGCCCGCGCATCGCCGGCGTCATCACCGAGGCGCCGACCAACCCCTGCTCCAGACCGGCGACCTCGCCGCCATCAAGGCGCTCGCGCACCGGCACGGGGCGCGCGTGATCGCGGACCCGGCCATCGCCTCGCCGTTCAACGTCGACGTGCTGCCGCACGCGGACATCGCGGCCTTCAGCCTGACAAAATACGCCTCGCACGAGGGCGACGTGATGGTCGGCGCCGCGGTGGTCAACCCGGCCGGACCGGACGCCGACCTCCTGCGCACCACGATCGGGGACGAACTCGACGCCCTCTACCCGCGCGACCTCGCCCGGCTCGCCGCCGAGATCCGCACGGCGCCGGACGTGGTGCGCCGCATCAACGCCACGACGCCGCTGGTGGTCTCGTTTCTCGAGCGGCATCCGCGCGTCGAGCGCGTGTGGTGGTCCGGCCAGGACGCCACGGGTGCCAACTACGCGAAGCTCGCGCGCACGCCGGAGTCAGTCGGAGCCGTCGTCTCCTTCACGCTGCGCCGGCCGCTGGCGGAGTTCTACGACCGGCTGGAGCTGCCGAAGGGGCCGAGCTTCGGCATGGCGACGACCCTGATCTGCCCCTACGTCTACCTCGCCCACTACGACCTGCTGCCGGCGCGCAGCAGCGGCGCGGTGCTGCGGGAGGCCGGCCTGCCGGCGGACCTGCTGCGCCTCTCGATCGGGACGGAATCCGCGACCGAGATCATCGCGGCGCTCCGTGCCGCGCTGGACTGAGGGTGCGGCGGACGGATCATTGAGTCGCGCCGGATGATGGGACTTCCTGAAAGGCAGGGTCGGACCGCGCTTGCGGCGCCGGCGTCCGGACCGTGTGCGAAGCTCACTCGGCCTGGCCTTGCGGGCCAGCGGGAAACCGGGCGGGCGGCCGCCGGGGAAAGTCCAGGGCCGTTGAGGGCAACGGCCCCTACCGCGGCCACACCGTGGCGGCGGCAAAGTGAAGCCCGCCCCCGCTAGGCGAGGTGCGGGCTTCCACACACACATTACAACGCTACGAAGTGTAGCAGCCTCGGGAGCGCGGCGCCATGGGCCTTTCGGTCCATTTTGCGCAGCGCTCCGGCGGCTCAGCCGCGGCGCTTGAGGTCGGCGGCGCCCTTGGCGACGAGCGCGGGATCGACGTTGACGCCGGCCTTGGACAGGGCGGCCTCGAGGATCGACTCGCCCTTCAGGTAGCCGACGACGATGTCGACGACCTTGCCCTCGCGATCGATGACGAACTGGCAGGGGATGCCGTTCACACCGTAGAGCGCGTGCGACACGCGCTGCGGCCCGCGTTCGGCGGCATCGTGCGTCCACAGCATGTCGGGATATTTTTCCTGATTGGCTTTCACCCACTGCTCGAACTTGGCCCGGGTGTCGCTGGTGCAGTTGGCGAGCACGACGACGCCCTGGTCCTTGTAGTGGGCGGCGACTTCCTGCGTGTGCGGCATCGAGGCCATGCACGGGCCGCACCAGGTCGCCCAGAAGTCGAGCACGACGACCTTGCCGCGGAGGTCGGAGAGCTTCACGGCCTTGCCGTCGAGCGTCTGCGAAACGAAGTCCGGCGCGGTGGCGCCGACCTTGACCATCGCGACCTTCGGCTCGGGCTTGGGCGTGGCGGCGGCGACGTCGTCCTTGGTCCAGACTTTCGCCGGCATGTCGGCGGCGGCGAGTTTCACGCCGGCGCGGAGCAGGAGGTTGCCGAGGGTCTCGCCGTAGCGGGCGCCGAAGCCCGCGCTCCAGCCGGCGAGCCGGCCGGAAGCGTCGAACACGATAGTGGTCGGGATCGGGGTCATGGCGCCGCCGAGCTTGAAGGTGAAAATCTTCCCGAAGTGCTCCGACGACGCCTTGCGGAAGGCGGCGCGCTCCTCGTCGGTGAGTTCGTCCATCTCCTTGGCGGGGCGCGGCGGCGCGCCGGCCGGATCGGCGACGAGCGTGCCGGCGAACTTGGCGGCGTTTTCCGCCTGCCACTTCTGCACGGCGTCGAGCGCGGCGTAGCCGCCGACGCCGAGGAAGGTGACGTTCGGATATTTCTCGCCCCACGCCTTCCAGGCGGCGAGGAACTCGTCGCCCGGGCCGTGGCCGCCGCTCCAGACGCCGACGACGGTCGCGTGACCCTGCAGCAGGGCGGCGAGCTTGGCGGTCGAGCCGTCGAGCTTGAGCACGTCGATGTCCGGGACGGGGTCGCCGGCCTGGAGCTTGCCCAGGTTTTCGTAGAAGGGCGGACGCGGGTTCTTTTCCGCGTCGACGGCGGCGGCGGCGCGGGCCTTCTCCTCCGCGGCGGACTTGGCGAGCTGTTCCTTGCCCTTGGCGGCGATCGCGTCGTCGACCTTCACACCGACGCTGGCCAGCGCGGCCTCGGTGCGGGCGTCGTCCTCGCCGCCGTTGCCCACGATGGTCGCGGCGATCTTGCCGTCGCGGCCGATGACGAACTGCGTCGGGATGCCGACGACGTGGTAGAGAAGGTTGGAGGCGCGCTGCTCGAAGGTGGCGCTGCCGCGCTCGTTCGGGTCGAAGAAGAACTGGATGTCCGCATACTTCGGCTGGTGCTTCGGGATCCACTCCTTGAACTTGGCGATGGTGTCGCTGGTGCCGGAGGCGAGGACGACGACGCCCTGGTCCTTGTATTTCGCGGCGATCTTCTGCGTGTGCGGGAACGAGGCGATGCACGGTCCGCACCACGTGGCCCAGAAATCGAGGATGACGACCTTGTCCTTGAAGTCGGAGAGCTTCACCGTGCGGCCGGCGACGTCCTGCATGACGAAGTCCGGCGCGACGGCGCCCGCCCCGAGCGTGGGGATGCGCTGCGCGGGGGTCATGCCGGCGCCGCCCTTCGGCTGGATGGCGGCCGCGGCCACGCTGCCCGGCGCGGCCGTCTTCGCGGCGGGAAGGAGGCCGCCGCCCATCGGGACGGAGGCCGGGGGTTGGCGCGGGCGGCGGCGAGCGTCTGCTCGATCAGCGCCTTGTCGGCGGCGGCGAGCTTCACCTCGGCGCGCTGGAGGATCTCGCGCAGCCAGCCGCTGACGCGCGGGCCCATGCCGATGATGCCGCCGACGAGTTTGCCGTCGGGGCCGACGACGCAGTAGGCCGGATACATGCCGGCGCCGAAGATCATGTAGGAGGCGGCCTCCATCATCGCCTTGCCGGCGGGGTCCCACGACACGGTGTAGCCCGGCGCGGCGGCCTCCTTCGCCCACTTCTCGAACTCGGCGCGGTCGGTGGCGGTGTTGATGGCCCAGACCGCGAGGTTCGGCGACTGGTAGGCGGCGGCGATCTTCGCGACGTCGTCCGGCGGGTTGCGGGGGCCGGTCCAGAAATTGATGAACACGGTCTTGCCGCGGAAATCGGAGAGCTTGACGGTCTTGCCCGCCGCGTCGGTGGTGGAGAAGTCCGGCACGGTCTCGCCCGCGGCCATGTTGGCGAAGCGGAGCGTGGGATTGGCGACGGCCGTGGCCGCCGTCTTGGCGATCATGGGGATCGACTGCGGGCGGTTCGCCTCCTCGGGCGGCAGGCCGCTGAGGTCGACCGGCAGGCCGCCCTTGGCGAGGAGGCGGAGGACGTTCGGGTTGACGGCGTTGCCGCCGCCGCCGGTGGTGCCGATGAGGCGGCCGTCCCGGCCGATGAGGAAGAGCGTCGGGAAGCCGGTGACGCCATACTGCGTGTTGAAGACCGACCCGGCCCAGCCGTCCTTGCCGGCGGGGTCGTGCGCGGTGCGGAACTTGTATTTGGCGCCGTTGCGCTTCACCCAGCCCTCGTAGTTGGCGCGCGAGTCGTCGGCGCAGACGGCGAGGACGACGAGGTCCTGGGCGGCGTATTTCTCGGCGAACTCGCTGTTGTGCGGCATCGAGGCGATGCACGGTCCGCACCAGGTCGCCCAGATGTCGACGAGCACGAGCTTGCCGCGGAGATCGGAGAGCCGGAGCTCCTTCCCGTCGGGGCCGACGACGGTGAAGTCGGGAGCGACTTCACCGGGTTTCGGGCCGGCGTGGGTGGAGGGCGCGGAAGGGGCGACGGTGGCGGGCGCGGCGGCCGGAGTCTGCGCGCCGAGGGAGACGCAGAGCCCGACGCAGGCGAGGAGGGGGAGGAACTTCATAGGGAAATGGGAGGAGGGAAAATCCGCCGCCGCGGAGGGCCGCGGCGGCGGAAGGGAACGGGGATCAGAACGGCAGCACGAAGGAGATCTCGTAGCTGCGGCCGAGCACCCACTGGCTGTGGAGCGAGCCGTTGTAGCCATACATGTTGTCGGCGAACGGCGGCTCCTTGTCGAAGACGTTGCTGATGCCGGCCTGGATGCGGAGATTCTTGCCGCGGCCGCGCCAGACGCCGTTCTTGAACTCGTAGCCGCCGCGCAGATCGAGTTTCCAGACGGACGGATAGATGCTGGAAACGATGGCGGTGTTGTTGGTCCAGATGTTGCCGCCGGAGTTGGTGTTGAAGCCGCTGAGGTAGGTGGCGAAGGCGGAGCCGCTCCACGCGCCGCGGTTCCAGAAGAGCGAGGTGATGAAGTTCCAGTCGGGCGGGCTGTAGGTGTCGCCGTTGTCGTCCGCGAGCGGGACGCCGGGGCGGAGGTTGCGCTCGGCGGCGAGCACGTGGGAGGCGTTGGCGGTCACGCGCCAGCGGCCGAGCTGCTCCCAGGGCAGCGTGTAGTCGACGACGAAGTCGAGGCTCTCGTTGCGCACGTCGCCGAAGTTGGCGTAGGTGATGTCGACCGTCGAGATGCGGCCGGGCAGCGCGTCGGCGGAGGCGGCGCGGACGATGCGGCCGGGGAAGAGCGCCTCGTTGCTCACGATCGTCTGCGCGGACGGCACCTGGATGACGTCCTGCTGGACGGTGCGGTAGTAGTTCACCTGGAGGTTGAGGCCCTTGGCGAAGGCCGGCTCGTAAACCAGGCCGTAGAAGGTGGTGCTCGAGGTCTCGGGCTTCACGCTGGCGTTCGAGCCGCGGGTGACCGTGACGCTGTAGGTCTCGTTGCGGCGCGGGTCGATGATGCCGCTCGCGGTGCCGGTGGTGTTGGCGGTCTGATACTCCGTGAGCGCGGGGGCGCGGTAGCCCTCGGAATAGCTGGCGCGCAGCAGCACGGACTGGAACGGGGCCCAGGAGGCGCCGAACTTCGGCACGGTGGTGTGGCCGGCGGAGTCCTGGTCCTCGTAGCGCGCGGACACGTTCAGGTCGAGGCGGCGGAGCAGCGTCCGGGCGTTGGGCTTGCCGAAGAGCGGGACGTTGAGCTCGGAGAAGGCGGCGAAGCTCTGCCGCGCGCCGGCCACGGTGGTGGTGGTGACGACCGGCGTGGCGGCGATCGAGTAGTTGGTCGCGGTGCTGTCGTTCTCGAAGCGCGAGTAGGAGCCGCCGGCCGCGAGCTGCACGGGGCCGCCCCAGATGTCGAAGAGCGAGCCGTCGGCGCTGAAGTCGAAGCTGGTGCCCTGGCTGCCGCTGGCCACGGCCGGGTAGATCGCCAGGCGCTCGTAGGCCGCGTCCTGGGTGACGCCGGCCACGCGCGCATCGATGAACGGGTTCAGCCGCAGCGAGGTGTCGGCGTTGCTGAGCGCGGCGGTGATGGCGGCGCCGTTGAAGTTGCGGGTGAGCTGGAAGACGTCCTGCTCCTGGTAGTTCAGGCCCGCGTCCCAGCGCCACGTCCGGCCGACCGAGCCGGTGGCGCCGACGAGGAAGTTGTGCGCCTGCGTGTGCACGCGCTGCCAGACGGAGCCGAACTCCGGGTGCATCATGCCGACCGCGATGTCCTGGCCAAACGGGTTGTAGGCGGCGGGCACGACGCTGGCGAAGTTGCCGAAGCCGGACGAGGTCGCCGCGCCGGTGACGCCGGGCTGCGTGTCGGTCTTGCTGCGCGTGTCGCTGAAGGAGTAGCGCGCATAGAGCTCGAGGTGCTCGTTGACGGTGTAGTTGAAGTTGCCGCCGACGCTGTAGCGCTCGCTGGCGGGGATGAGGTCGTCGAAGGCGGCGGTGCTGCCTTTCTGCAGGCCGGAGGCGGTCGTCGCGGTGACGCCGACGAAATCCGCCAGCGTGGGCGTGCCGGTGACGCCGGAGCGCAGCATGGCGAAGCGCGTGGGGTTGCCGTTCGGGTCGGTCAGGCCGGCGAGCGTGCCGAGGCGCGCCATGACGACGGCGGGGTAGCCCCAGTTGAGGCGGCGATCGCGGCCGTAGACCGGGGCGCCGGTGGCATCGTAGCCGGCGACGATGGCGCGGTGGTCCTGGTTCTTGGAGAAACGGCGCTGGCTGGCCTTGAGCGCGGCGCGATCGTAGTAGCTGACGTTGACGGTGCCGCGGAGCTTGCCGGCCGTGAAGCCGGAGGTAAGCGAGAGCGAGCGCTCCCGGCCGCCGCCGTGCTCGGCGCCCTTGAAGGTGCCGGTCAGCTCATTGCCCTGCCAGTCCTTCTTGAGGATGATGTTGATCACGCCGGCGACGGCGTCGGCGCCGTAGAGGGAGGAGGCGCCGTCGGTGATCATCTCGATGCGCTCGACCATGCCGAGCGGGATGGTGTTCAGGTCGACGAAGCCCTGCTGCGTCGAGCTGCCGCGATTGCCGGCGCCGGACTGGAGCGCGCGGCGGCCGTCGACGAGCACGAGCGTCGAGCCCGAGCCCAGGCCGCGGAGGCTGATGCCGGAGACGCCGGTCTGGCCGAGCGGGGTGTCAAAATTGTTCGTGATGAGATTCCACGTCGGCGTGGAGCTTTCGGTGAAGAGTCCGGACTCCGGGTTGAGCTCGTTCGGGGCGCTGGAACGGCCGGAGGGCACGCCGGTGTAGTTTTGCGGCAGGGTCTTCAGGAAGTCCGCCAGGGTGAGCGCGCCGCTGGAGCGGATGTAATTGAGGTCGTAACTGCTGACGGGCGTCGGGCCCTCGGCATCCGTCTGGCGGATGCGCGAGCCGAGCACGCGATACTCCTGGAGCTTCACCGCGGGCTGCAGGTCCATCACCCGCGTGCCGGGCGCGGGCTTGTCGCTCGCGCGGCGCAGGCCGAGGGCGCCGGTGCTCGCGTCCTGGACGACGACGAGGTCAGTGCCGGCGACGAGCTGCTCGAGGGCGGCGCGGGCGGAGAGCTGGCCCTGCACGGCGTTGGTGCGGACGCCGCGCACGACGTCCACGGGATAGACGATCTGTTCGCCCGATTGCTCGGTGAACGCGGCGAGGGCCTCCGCGGCGGCGCCGGCGGGGATGGCGTAGGTCTTCTTCGCCGCCTCGGCGGCGGGGCTGAGGGTCGACAGGGCGAGCGAGGCGAGAAAGGTTGCGGCGCGGAGCCGGCGCAACCAGGGGAACGAGCTCGGTGTGTTCATAGGTGTGTGAGAGGTGACCGGGATGGGTAAGGGGCGCCCGGACAAGAAGGACGACGACCCGCGCCGTCGTTTCCATTAGCACCGCGGGAAAATTTCCCGCGCGGCGCCCGCTTATGACTCAGTGCTGCGCGGTGGCGCGCAGGACGTAGCGGCCGTCCTCCAGGTCCGCGTGCACGCCCAGCATCTCCTGCATGAGGCGGACGAAGGCGTCGGCGTTGTCGGCGCGGAAATTCCCCCGCAGCGGGATCTTCGCGATGCGGCGGTCGGCGACGACGATGCGGGTCTCGCTGTTGTAGCGGTTGAACTCGGCCACGGCCTCGTCGAGCGGCGTGTCGCGGAACCGGATGCGCATGCCCTGCCAGGAGAGCGCGGATTCGATCTCGTCCGTCGTCGCCTCCACGACCTCGGGCGCCAGCGGCGTGGGGACGGCGGCGTTGACGGTGGTGCGCTCGCGCGCGCCGACCATGGCGGCGTTGAGCGCGCCCTTGAGCTCGGGCTCCTCGGGCTTCGGCGGGTCGATGCGGACCTTGCCCTCGGTGACGAGCACGTCGACGTCGTCGCCCTTCAGGCGGACGTTGAACACCGTGCCGACCGCGCGCACGCGCACGCCGCCGGCGGTGACGATGAAGGGGCGGTCGGGATTCTTCGCCACGGTGAAGTAGGCCTCGCCCCGGAGCAGCTTGATGTTCCGCTCGGTGGCGGAGTAGTCGACGGAGATCTCGGCGTCCTTGTTCAGCTCGACCACGGAGCCGTCGGCCAGGGTGCGCAGCTCGGAGGAGCGGGCGACCTGCACCGTCGCCGGCGCGGCGCCGAAGGGCTTGAAGAGCACGAACGCCACCGCAATGGCCGCGGCGAGCGCGAGCAGCGCGGAGGTGCGGCGCCAGAAGCGCCGGTGCGGCACGGCCAGGAGGTCGGGATTCGGCTTCTGGCTGTGCTCGGGCCGCCACTCGGCGAGGAGGTCGAGCGCACCCCAGGCCTTTTCCAGGCGGGCAACGGCGGCGCCGTGGCGCTCGTCCTCGCGCAGCCACTGCAGGTAGCCATCCTGCTCGGCCGGCGTGAAGCCGCGGTCGCGCCGCGCGAGCCAGGCCGACGCGGCCGCGACGACCGCCTCGGGCAGCGGGGAAGCAGGGGTGGATTCCGACGGGGGGCGCATGGGGTTCAGGGCAGGCCGTGGCGGGCGAGATATTCCGTGCAGCGGCGCATGCCGTTGGCCACCTGCACCTCGACGGTGTGCTCGGAAATGCCGAGCTGCGCCGCGATCTCCTTCTGGGACAAGCCGTAGATCTTGCGCAAGGTGAGCACCTGGCGGCAGCGGTCGGGCAGCGACTGGATGGCGTGAGTCAAGATTTCGAGTTCCTGGCGATGGGCGGCGCTTTCGGCGACTCCCCTCCCCTCGTCGTAGACGGGCGAGGCCTCGGTTTCCGTTATGGGCTCGAAGGCGACGAGGCGGTTCCGGCGCGCCCAATCGATCGCGAGGTGCCGGGCGGTGGTGAAGAGCAGCGCCCGCGCGGTGCGCACCTCGCCGCGCTCGCGGGCGCGGAGCACGCGGGCGAAGGTTTCCTGCACGAGGTCGTCCGGATCGGGCAGCTGAGGGAACTGGCTGCGCAGCCAGGCGCGCAACGCCGGCTCGTGCGGCTGCACTTCAGCCGCAAACCAACGCGAGAGCTCGTCGTTGTTCTCGGGCAAGGACGGAGAGGGACCGGCGCCACCCCATGCGGGCGGGCGGGGTGAGTCCAGCTTGGAAACGAACGGGTGAAATTTTTCCGCCCGGCGCTAATGGAAGCGCGCGGGCCGTTCGTCTTGGCAGTCCCCGGAGGCTAATGATTGACCGAAAGGCGCAGCGCTTCGCGCTCGCCGGACCGGCGGGGGTGGTTTCTGCTGGCGGTCCCTATGTCCACCTGCGCCACCGAAACGATCCTGCCGGAGCCGCCGTGGCGCGTCGGCCTGGACAGCGCCCGGCGCCTCACGCTGCCCGGCCTCGTGCTCGTGTCGGCGGCGGCGATGGTGGTCACCAGCTACTACCACATGCCGACGGTGCGGACGTGGCTCGACGGCGTGGCGGAGTTCCGCACCCGCTGGGGCTGGGCCTACGCCGCGACCGCGCAGGCGCTGTGCGCCGGGCTCATCCCGTTCCTTTACCTGCACTTCCATCCCGCGACGCGGGCCATGCATCCGGCGCGGCACGGCGCGTTCTTCGTCCTGTTCTGGGCCTACAAGGGGATCGAGGTCGACGTCTTCTACCGCGCGCAGGCGCTGATGTTCGGCGACGGCCCCGAGCTGGCCTCCATCCTGCCCAAGGTCGCCGTCGATCAGTTCGTCTACAACCCGCTGTTCGCGGCGCCCATTGCCGTGCTCGTCTACGCCTGGAAGGACGCGGGGTGGAACTGGGCGGTGCCGCGGGCGGACCTCCGCTCGCCGCGCTGGTATTACCGGCGCGTCCTGCCGGTGATGATCGCCGTCTGGGCGGTGTGGATCCCCGCGGTGAGCTGCGTCTACGCCCTGCCGCTCGCCCTCCAGCTGCCGCTGTGCTCGCTGGTGAACTGCTTCTGGGTGATCCTGTTCTCGCTCATGACCGCGCGAGAGCGCACCGGTTGACTCGACGAGCGTGGCCCCAACGGCCTATGGTTCCGCGACCGCCAATCTGCTAGGTTGGCCGCTCGCGCGATGAACTCCCATGCTCCCTCTGCCCCGGCCACGGCGCTCCCGCCGCTGTTCGGCCTCATCGGTCGCACCCCGCTCGTGCCCCTGCACTTCCCCGAGGCCGGCGTCACGCTCCACGCCAAGGCGGAGTTCCTCAACCCCAGCGGCTCGATCAAGGACCGCCTCGCCGCCTGCATCCTGCTCGACGCCCGCGAGCGCGGCCTGCTCCGGCCCGACTCGGTCATCCTCGAGTGCACCAGCGGCAACACCGGCATCGCGCTGGCCATGGTCGGCACCGCGCTCGGCTACCGCGTGAAGATCCTCATGAGCGAGAGCGCCTCCGTCGAGCGCCGCCACCTCATGCGCCATTTCGGCGCGGAGCTGCAGCTCTTCAAGGCCGACCGCGGCTACATCACCGGCATCGAGATCGCCGAGGAAATGGCCGCCCGCGACCCGCGCATCTTCCTGCCCCGCCAGTTCGCCAACCCGCTCAACGCCCAGGACCACGTCGACCACACCGGCCGCGAGATCCTCGCCCAGCTGCCAGGCCGGATCGACGCCTTCGTCAGCGGCTACGGCACCGGCGGCACGCTCAACGGCTGCAGCCGCGCCCTGCGCGCCGCGCACCCGCAGCTCAAGGTCGTCGCGATGGAGCCGGCCGAGGCCGCCATGCTCTCGGGCGAGTCGCCCTGCTGCCACAGCATCGAGGGCGTCGCCGGCGGCTATCTGCCGCCCCTGCTCCAGGGGGTGAAGGTCGACTGGCCGGAAAAGGTCGCCAGCGCCGACGCCCTGGCGATGACGCGCCGCCTGGCGCGCGATTTCGGCTTCCTCGTCGGCACCTCGTCGGGCGCCAACGTCGTGGCCGCCCTGCGCACCGCCGTGAAGCTCGGGCCGGACGCACAGGTCGTCACCATCCTCTGCGACCGTGCCGAACGCTACTATTCCACCAAACTCTTCGCGGAAACGCCCGGCTCGTCCGTCTAAGAACAGAGCCCCGTCCGTCGTTTGAAATAATACCCGTCCCGCCTACTCTCACCGTGATGACCCTCCGCCGTCTCCTCCACGCCGCGCTCGGCGTCTTCCTCGTCTGCGTCGCCGCCGCCTCCGCCCCGGCCAAGCCCGTCCGCAACGGCGCCGTCGTGGCCGAGCTGGTCTCGGCCCAGGCCTCGATCCAGCCCGGCCAGCCGTTCTGGGTCGCGGTGAAGCTCACGCACGACGAGCACTGGCACAGCTACTGGATCAACGCCGGCACGGGCTACCCGACCTCCATCACCTGGACGCTGCCCGCGGGCTTCACCGCCGGCCCGATCGTCTGGCCGACGCCGCACACCGTGAAGGACACCTCCGGCAAGATCACCGGCAACGGCTACGAGGGGACGATCTTCCTGTTCACCCAGATCACGCCGCCCGCGGACCTCGCCCCCGGCAGCAGCGTCACGCTCAAGGCCGCCACCGAGTGGCTCATGTGCAAGGACTCGTGCATGCCCGGCGACGCCCAGCTCGAACTCACGCGCCCGGTGAAGACGGAGCAGCCCGAGCCGGACATGACGATCGCCCGCGCCTTCAACAACGCGCGCGCCGAGGTCCCGGCGAAGGCCGCCGACTGGGCGTTCACCGCCCAACGCGACGGCGCGAAGATCACGCTGCGCATCACGCCCCGCGCCGACGGCAACACGCACGAATTTTCCGAGCTGCACTACTTCGACGAGGCCGGCGTGGTCGACTATGCCGTGCCGCAGACCTTCAAGAAGGACGGCCGGACCTTCGTCCTCGAGATGGCCGCCGCCGCGGACGCCGCGGCCGACGCGCCCGGCCTCAAGGGCGTGCTCACCGCCGCCAACGGCTTCGGCGGCCTCTACGCCTCGCACGGCGCGCTGATCGACGAGCTGTTCGTCGTGAAGGAGCCGGCCAAGGCCGCCGCAAAAAATGAAGCCGCGACTGCACCGAAAAGCGGCGGCAACGGAGCGCCGCCCTCCAGTGCTTCGGGCTCTCAACCCTCAACTCTCAACTCTCAACCCGCGTCCCTCCTCGGCACGCTCTTCCTCGCCTTCGTCGGCGGCCTGATCCTCAACCTCATGCCCTGCGTCTTCCCGGTGCTCGGGATCAAGATCATGGGCTTCGTCAACCAGTCCGGCAGCGACAAGCGCAAGGTCGTGCAGCACGGCGTCGTGTTCGCGGCCGGCGTGCTGGTGTCCTTCTGGAGCCTCGCCGGCGTGCTGCTGGCGCTTCGCTCCGGCGGCGCGCAGCTCGGCTGGGGCTTCCAGCTGCAGTCGCCCGCCTTCGTGTTCGGCATGGCGACGTTCCTCCTGGTCTTCGCGCTCAACATGAGCGGCCTCTTCGAGGTCGGCCTGAGCGCCACCGGCGCCGGCGCCAACCTCCAGGCGAAGGAGGGCCTAGCCGGCTCGTTCTTCACCGGCGCGCTCGCCACGCTCGTCGCCACGCCCTGCAGCGCGCCCTTCCTCGCGCCCGCGCTCGGCGCCGCGCTCACGCTCTCGCCCGTCGAATCCCTGCTCGTGTTCACCGCCATCGCCGTCGGTCTCGCGCTGCCGTATCTGCTGCTCTCGATCTTTCCGCAGGCGATCAAGATCCTGCCGCGCCCCGGCGCGTGGATGGAGACCTTCAAACAGTTCATGGCCTTCCCGCTCTACGCGACGGTCGGCTGGCTGCTCTGGGTGCTCGCCGGCCAGACGAGCGGCGACGACTACGCACTGCTCAACATCGCCTTCGGCTTCGTCCTCGTCGCCATGGCCGCGTGGGCCTACGGCCGCTTCGGCCAGACCTACGGCAAGCCCGTGCGCCAGCTCGTCGGCAAGCTCGCCGCCCTCGCGCTCTTCGCCGGCGGACTGTGGCTCGGCTGGCCGAAAGACGCCGCCGCCGCGCCCGTCGCCGGCGCGCACGCGGGCTATCAGGTCACCTGGGAGAAATGGAGCCCCGAGGCCATCGCCGCCGCGCAGAAGGCCGGCAAGTTCGTCTACGTCGACTTCACCGCGCGCTGGTGCGCCACCTGCCAGACGAACAAGGCGACCGTCTTCCACAACGACGACGTGCTCGCCGAGTTCGGCAAGAAGGGCGTCGTGCTGCTGCGCGGCGACTGGACGAACAAGGACCCGCTCATCACCGCCGAGCTCGCCCGCTGGAATCGCTCCGCCGTGCCCTTCAACCTGATCTACGCCCCGAACAAGAAGGACCCGGTCGTGCTGCCCGAGCTGCTCACGCCGGGCAAGGTCCTCGACGCGCTGGCCGAGGCCGCAAAGAACTGACGCGCCGCACGCGCGGCGCAGCCGGAAAGGGACGCGGGGCTCAGCGCCGCGTCCGCTCCACCATCTCGCGCGTCACGGCGAGCACGGAGGGCGCGGGCGCGATGGTCCAGATGACCAGGAGCCCGTTTTCGGCGTCGACGACGACGCGCTCGTTCGCCCCGCAGGTGAACTTCTCCCCGGCGAAAGTGTAGGCCTCGCCGGTCTTCAGCTCGCGCGCCTTGTGGTCGGATGGCAGCGCGCTGAGCTGCTCCGCGATGAAGGCGCGCGCGGTCTGGTCCGTCAGCTTCGCCTGGCGAAACGGTTTCAGGCCCTCCGCGATGGACACATCCTTTTCATCGAAGGTCACGGTGTAGAGCAGCGCCCCGGCCGACTCCTCGACCAGCCACACGAGGATGTTCTTCTGCGGCTGCGCCTCGGGCTTGCCGAGCCGCTGGCGCAATTCCGCCGCCTTCTCGCCAACGCGCGCGTGCAGCGGGGCGCCAAGCGTCCACGCCGCCACCGCGCAAGTGAGCATCGGAAGGATACGCGCGCGCATGGGTTCAGCCGATGAGGTTCTTCAACGCCGCGAGGTATTTCTCCTGCGTGCGGCGGATGATGTCTTCGGGGATGTGGGGCGCGGGCGGCTGCTGGTCCCACTTGAGCGCGAGCAGGTGGTCGCGCACGAACTGCTTGTCGTAGCTCGGCGGCGACATGCCCGGCGCATAGCTGTCGGCCGGCCAGTAGCGCGACGAGTCGGGCGTCAGCACCTCGTCGATCAGGATCAGGTTGCCGGCGGCATCGGTGCCGAACTCGAATTTCGTGTCCGCGAGGATCATGCCGGCCTGGCGCGCGCGATCGTGGCCGAAGCGATAGAGCGCGAGGCTCGTGGCCTTAACCTGGGCGTAGAGCTCCGCCCCGATGGCGGCTGCGCCCTGGGCGTCGTTGATCGGCTCGTCGTGCTGGCCCTTGGGCGCCTTGGTCGTGGGCGTGAAGATCGGTTCCGGCAGCTTGTCCGCCTGACGGAGGCCGGCGGGAAGCCGGATGCCGCACACGTCGCCGGATTTCTGGTAGGAGTTCCAGCCGCTGCCGATGAGGTAGCCGCGGGCGACGCACTCGATGGTAAGCGGCGTGAGCTTGCGCACGATCATGCTGCGCAGACGCAGGTCGCGGCTGCCGATGCCATGGCGGGCAAACTCGCGCTCCTGATCGGGCAGCAGGTGGTTGGGGATGAGATGCTCGGTCTGCTTGAACCACCACAGGCTCATCTGGGTCAGGATCGCGCCCTTGCCCGGGATGCCCTCGGGCATGATGACGTC
Organism: Oleiharenicola sp. Vm1; assembly: GCF_047777955.1. GTDB lineage: Bacteria > Verrucomicrobiota > Verrucomicrobiia > Opitutales > Opitutaceae > Didemnitutus. The sequence goes on along the minus strand of NZ_CP180537.1, from coordinate 636,161 downwards.
GAACGCCGAGAGCCGGTCGGTCGCGACCAGCAGGAGCGCATCGCCGAGGTCGAAGATCTCGCGCACCTTGCCTGAGGCGATGCGGCGGAACGGCAGATCGTCGATCGAGGTGACGGCTTGGCGCGGGAGTGCGGCGGCAATCTCGGCGAAATTCATGGGCCGAATCTCGCGCGAAACGGGCCGGGACCTCAAAGGCATTTTCAACGGAAGTGCCTACTTTTTCGTCGTTTCGCGCGTCATCGAGGGGCTCACCAAAAAATCCTTGCGCGAGGGGGGGCGCGCCGTAGCGTCGCCCTTCCGTTTTTTCCTTCGCTCAACTCCGAGCTACGTCCCCATCGTCTAGCCCGGTCCAGGACACTACCCTTTCACGGTAAGAACCGGGGTTCGAATCCCCGTGGGGACGCCAATTTATCTCCTTCGATAAGAAGGAGATCACTTTTCTCCGAAGCTTAGTTGCCAGTTGACGTGGCAACCGAAGCATGGAGCAAACTAAGTTCAACGTCAGCCGGTTCGAGAATCGGACCGGAACGGTTTCATGGAGAGTCACGGGATACCTTCACGGTGTCCGCATCCGAAAAAACTTCGCGACCCGCGAAGAAGCAGGCGCAGAAAAAGCCGCGCTGGAAATCCGCGCGATTCAGAATGAGAGCGGCCAACGGACTGCAATCACTTCGCTGAGCGATGCCCAGCTTCGCGAAGCTGAGTCCGTCTTCCATCGAATCGCAGGCAAGCAACGCCCGTTGGCGTTCTACGTGGACTACGCACTCGCGAACTATCGCGAGCCCGAACACCAGAAGAGCGTTTCAGACGCGGTGACGGACTACGTTGCGGCGAAGAAGCGCGAGTTCGAACAGGACCAACTCTCGAAACCCCAATACCGTCGAATTGATTGGGAAATGAAGCGCTTCGAAAAGCACTTCAAAGGGAAGACGGTGGCCGAGATCACTCCGGCAAATATCACCGCGTTCCTGGAGGTGAACAATTCGACCCTGAAGACCTTCAACAACCGTCGCGGCGTTCTTTCGACCTTCTTCAAGTTCGCCTTCCATCGCGGTTGGGCAGTTGAAAACACGATCCTTCGCGTTCCGCACCACCGCATTCGCATGCGGCGCGGTTCCGCCATCACCTTCACTGCGCAGCAGGCACGCGAGCTGATGACCTTTGCCGAAACCTACGAAGGCGGTCGCTGGGTGCCCTATTTCGCCATCTGCCTGTTTGCGGGTGTGCGTCCCGGCGTGCCGGACGGCGAAATCACGAAGCTGCGTCCGGAGCACGTTTCCTTGGATACCGGCATCATTCATATTCCCTCGACCGTTTCGAAAGTTCGGGAGCCTCGCCGCATCACGATCCAACCGAACCTCGCTGCATGGTTGCGCGCCTATCCCCTCGAAAAATACCCGCTAATCGTGGGCAACTTTAAGAAGCGCCGCGAACGCTTCAAAGATCGGTTCAACCTCACTCACGATGTGCTGCGCCACACTTTCATTTCGATGTTCGTGGCAAAGTATCGCTCCATTGGCGAAGCCGCCATTCAAGCCGGGAACTCGGAAAGCATCATCCGAAAGCATTACCTCGACCTTAAGAGCACGGAGGAAGCCGATGCGTTCTTTGGAATCATGCCGAAGAAGCAGGCGGCTTGGGCTGCATGACCAGTTGGTTGACGCAGTATCTTGGGCATATGGAAACGCCGCAGACCGCCACGAATTCCAAGCGCCCGCTCACCGACATTGTTGGTCTCCGGAATAGCGGTATCTTTCCGGTCGGTCGTGAGCCCTCGATTCGCACCCTGCGGACATGGACAAAGCTGCGTCGAATTCCACATCACCGGGTCGGCCATTTCGTCTACTACGATCTTGCGGAGGTATCCCGAGGCTGACCCGAAAGGTCGCGGCTTCTATTCGTTTCGTGAGGCAGGGGTCGTGTGACCCCCTTTTTTTAGCGGCGGTTCTTGGCGGGGAGCCGCTCGGCGATCGCAAAACCCTTTCCTACGGCGCCCAGCTCGCAGAGATCTCGCAGCGCGCCCCAATTGGCCCCATCGAGCGAGTTGCCGCCGTTCTCGTAGAGCACCGCGAAGTCGCAAAGTGCTTGGAAGCCGCGCTCGGAACGACTCAGTTGCTCGATCGCGGCTGCCGCGTGAATGCGCGCGGCATCGTCGCCGGAAATGTGTGTGGATTTGATCGGTGCTTTCATGGACAGGTCTAGGTTTCCGTGATTTCGATGCTGTTGATCGTGCATTGCCCGTGCTGGCCGCGCCGCATGACACGCACCCGCCCGGTGAGAAAATGGGAAAACACGTCTGCGAGTCCGGTGCCGCCTATGCGCGCGAGGAATCGCGGAAATTCGATGACGACCTCCTGCTGCGTCGTTCCGCGCAAAGATGCCCTCACCACCGCAAGGAGCGGCAGAGCGACAACCTCGTTGCCGCACTCGAATGCAGTGAATCCACCGATACCTTGCGGATGAATCTCGAACGGAGGTTGAGCTGGTGAATTCATGCGATGTCTCGCCCGCGCACCTTTTGCAGTCCGTCAACTTGGCACCCCGGCAGCCAGCCCCGGCTCCACCCGCACAGACTTTGAAAGATCGCGCGCCAACCGATGTGGCCTAAAGCCTGGCTCGGCATATTCGACGGTTCCTCGCACGCCCTGGTTGAAATATCCTTGAGTGCGCGGGCAAACAGCCCGGCCGATTCGACGACGTCCAGCGCGGCCTTCCTTTCGCCGCTCGGAAGCCCGCCAATCAGCGCGTTCTTATCGGGTGTGTGCAGCGTGCAGCTGCTCCGGCCACGCGAGCACGCAACATAAGCCGCTTTCGCATCCAGACGCGCCGCGGCGACAACCACGTGCTCGGCCGTTTTGCTTTGCGAACGGTGACTCGTCACCGCGAACCCATGCGCCAAGTGGGCAAACTGCTTCGTATCTATTGCCCGACCATCCGCGGTCGTGATGATTCCTCCGCACATTTCCGCCACCGTGAAAACTTCACCATTGATAACGTTTGCCGTTTTGTCGTTCGCGCGGGCGAGCAATTTGTCGCCGGCACATAGGCGTCGATGTCGAGGTCGCTGTGATACGGGAACTCGACGCCGTGCCAGCTGTTGCGCTGGTCGCGCAGCCAGCGCGGCTGATTGCGGATCCCCTCCTCGGTCAGGGGCAGCGACTTCGGCCGCGTCCACGTCCGCGAGGCAAATTTCCCGCGGTGGCGCTCGGCCGGGGCGAAGTCGGCGTGCACCGCCTTATGTGAGAGGTAGAGGAAGAACGGCTTCTCGCCGGGCTTCTGCTGCTTGAGCCAGTCGATCGCATAATCGGTGAGCTCGTCGGTCATGTAGCCTTTGAGCGGAACGCGTTTCCCGTCGACGTTGAGGGTGTAGCTCTTGTTCGGCGCGTAATACTGCCCCTGGCCGCGGAAGCTCACCCAGTGGTCGAAGCCCGGTTGCGGATCGTCGCCATCGACCCCCATGTGCCATTTGCCGATGAAGGCCGTCGCGTAACCGGCCTTCTGCAAATACTGCGGAAAATAGACGGTGCCGGGCGGGATGGCGCGCTGGTTGTCGATGACGCGGTGCCGGAAGGTGTAGAGGCCGGTCAGGATGGAGGCGCGGCTCGGCGAGCACAGCGACGTGGTGACCATCGCGTTCTTCAGGTGGGCGCCCTCGCGGGCGAGGCGATCGAGGTTGGGCGTCTCGGCCAGCGGGTGACCCATGAAACTCATCGCATCGTAGCGATGATCGTCGGCGAGGATGAAGACGACATTGAGTGGCTTGGCGCCCGGCAGGCGTTCGGGGAGGATCACCTGCGGAACGGGAACGACATCGGCCAAGGCGACGGAGAACGCGGTCGCCCCCAGGAGGGCGGCCAGGACGATGAGAGAGCCGGGGGATTTCATGACAATTGAGGGGGACGGTTGGGCGGCGAAGTGACCCGGCGGAGCGACCTCCTCAACCCCGCGAAGTCGGGTCAGGGCAGCGACCGCAAGGGATGCGGCCGCCGTGCCCATCGTTTTTGAGAAATGACCGGCGGGAGGTCAAAGGCGGCTCAATCAGAGGCCCCGCTGGATCGTGAAGCGTTTGATCTCTCCGGCGAACGGCTTGTCGGGCACGCCCGCGACCACCGGATGAGGACCGCTTTGGCCGATCAGGAGCGGTGTCTTGGGCGAACCGGAGAAAGGCAGCGGCAAGGAGACGCTCTCCGCGACCGCGCCATTCACCAGCAGCACGAGGCGGTTGTAGTCGATGAGGACGCGGAGGTCGGTCCACTTGCCGAGGATCGACGCCGGGCCATCGACGACGGTGGTCGTATCGATCCACGTCTTGCAATGCACGGCCACGCCGGGGCGGCCGTCTTGGACGAAGACCTTGTAGCCGTAGTCCCCGGTGGATTGCACCGCGATCACGCCGTCTGCGTTCGGCTTCACGGTGAGGTCGAGGCGGAAGGGCCAACCGGCGGGATCGATCGCCTTGTTAAACGGCACGCGGACAACGGCGGTGGCGCCGTCAAAGGAGGCGCTGTCCTCCTGCATCTTCAGGCTCTGTGGCTTGAATGAGACACCGGAATTGGCGCGGTCGACCAAGGCGCCGTTCTGCACCGTCAAGTCGAGCTGGATGCCTTCCTCGCCCTTGATGCGCGGGAAGTTCTTCGGGAAAGCATTCGGACGCCAATCGGAGATGATCTTCGCCTCCTCGAGCTGTGCCTTCAACGAGGCGTGCAGCTCGGCGTAGGCGGGATCGAGGGCGAGGTTGTTCATCTCGTGCGGGTCCTTCTGCAGGTCGAACAGCTCGTCGATGTCCTTGATCTCCGGATAAGTGATGAGCTTGTAGCGGTCCGTGCGCAGGCCCGCCATCGCCGGAATCGAGTGCACGAGCTCCTTCCAGTATTCATAGAAGACGGCGTTGCGCCAACGGGGGGCTTTCTCCTCGAACAGCGGCTTCATGCTGGCGCCCTGCATCTGCGGCGGGATGGGCAGGCCGGCGTAGCTGAGGATGGTCGGAGCGAAGTCGGCGTTCGTCACCAGCTGGTTGACGGTCGAGCCCGCCTGGATGTGGCCGGGATAGACCACGAGCATCGGGATGCGCAAGCTCTCCTCGTAGGCGAGGCGCTTGTCCCAGCGCCGGTGCTCCATGTGGAAATAGCCGTTGTCGCTCGTGAAGACGATGAGGGTGTTGTCGAGGGTGCCGCGCTCGCGGAGCAGGTCGACGATCTTGCCCAAGCTCTCGTCGACGGCGGCGAGGCAGCGGAGCTGGTCGACGTATTTGTTGTAGTCCTTCCACGGCTCCGCGGGCACGGCGGCGGGCAATTTCTCCTCCTCGATCTCGCGCGTGCGGTAGTGCCAGCGCACCTCACGGGAGGCCTGGCGTCGCTCCCACGCGGGTTTGCCGGCGAAGTCTTCCGAGTAGCTCGGCGGCTCCGCGAGTTTCGCGTCGGCGCCGAAGGCGTCCTTGTGGCGCGGCGCGGGCGTGAAGGGCTCATGCACGGCCTTGTGCGAGAGCATCAGGAAGTAGGGCTGCTCCTTCGGCTGCTGCTTGATGAAGTCGATGGCGTAGTTGGTCAGCAGGTCGGTGGTGTAGCCTTTCTGCGGCACTTTCTGGCCGTTGATGTTAAAGAGCGGGTCGTTGTAGACGCCCTGCCCTTTGAAGCTGAGCCAGAAGTCGAAGTAGGGCCGCGGCGCCCCGGAGTTGCCCATGTGCCACTTGCCGATCATCGCGGTGCGGTAGCCGGCCTGTTGAAGGTATTTCGTGAGCGGCGGCGTGACCTCGGGGTTGTAGTCGGAGGACTCGTTGTCGATGACGCCGTGGCGGTTCGCCAACGTGCCGGTGACGAACGTCGCGCGCGACGGGCAGCAGATGGAGGTCGTCACGAAAGCGTTGGCCATCATCGCACCCTGCGCCCGCAGGCGATCGATGTTGGGCGTCTTGACGTAGGGATGATTCATGTAGCCGAGAGCGTCCCAGCGCAGATCATCGACCAGCACGAAGAGGACATCCGGCTTCCTCGTTTCGGCAGCACGAAGCTGAGTGGCGAAGAAAAACAAAGTGAGGAGCGCGAGCAGGAGCCGGGGCCGGGGGAGCATGGTTTTCATCGTGGAGAGTGAGGGGGGTAAGGCTGGGTCTGAGCTCTCAGCCGGAATAAACGCGGAGGTCAGCCATTTGCCACTCGTCTGGAGTTCGTTTTCGCTGGCCGGGAGAGATCGGGGGACTGGACAACGAGTCTGTGATTGTGGACAAGAATGGAATTTTGCTATCAGCACCCCATTCGATCCATCTTAAGTGATTATGAATTAATGAATTTATAATCCGTTTAGGGGTGGAGCTTACGGCATTCAGCAGGGGCTGAGTTTGATGCGGTCGCGAGCTGCCGCTGAGGAACGCAGTCGGTGTCTGTGAGATTCATTGTTGTCAGAAAAAGGCGCCTGGCAAGGCGAATTGATTGTTTTTCGGTGTTTTTGTATTCTATTTGTTCATTTCGAGATTGCAAATAGCCCCGCACTTACGACGCTTGACCCACCATGCTTTCCAAGACGTTTCAACTCAAACGCTACGAGGGGAATCCCATCCTCAGCCCGCTTCCCGGCTCTCGCTGGGAAAGCGAAGTTACCACCAATCCTGCCGCCTGGCTCGACGAAGCCACGGGCGAAGTGCAGATGATCTACCGCGCCGCCGGCCACGACGTGGAACACCGCGTCCATTTCGGCCTCGCGGTGAGCAAGGACGGTTTCAATTTCCGCCGCGTCAACAGGGAGCCGATCCTCTCACCGCTCGTCGGGAGCATCGACAACGGCTGCGTGGAAGACCCGCGCATCATCAAGATCGGCGAATGGTATTACATCACCGCGGCCACCCGCCCCTTCCCTCCTGGTCAATATTGGCTGAATGAAAATCACCACGCCAATACGAATGGCCATTTTCCGAAGGACTTTCCCGTCGCACTGCGGAAAAACCTGACTTCGACGCAGCTGTATCTGACCCGCGACTTCAAGGAGTGGATCCGCGCCGGACGTCTCACCAACGCCAAGCTGGACGATCGGGACGTCATTATCTTTCCGGAGAAGATTAAGGACAAGTGGTTCACGATCCACCGTCCGATGCAGTGGCACGGCGCGGGCTTCCCGAACGCCCATCCCGCGATCTGGATTGCCGAGTGCGAAGACCTGCTCGAGTGGAAGGACATGAAGCTCTTGGCGAAGGGCGAGTATGCGTGGGAACAGAAGATCGGCGCAAACAACCCGCCGCTCAAGACGCCCCACGGCTGGCTGCAAATCTATCATGGCGTCGGTGCGGACAAACAATACCGCCTCGGCGCCTTGCTGCTTGACCTCGATAACCCGATGAAGGTCACGCATCGCACGCCGGAACCGATCTACGAGCCGACGGCGCCCTACGAAAAAGAGGGCATCTACAAGGGCGTGTGTTTCCCCTGCGGCCATGTCGTGATGAACGGCACCTACTTCCTCTACTACGGCGGCGGCGACGTGCACTGCTGCGTGGCGACCGCTCCCTTGGACCAGTTCCTCAGCCATCTGCTGGCCAATCCGGTCCGCTGATTCGCGTTCACCACAGTCTGACTTCCTTTTCGCAGGCCGGCCGAGACCGGCCTGTTTTATTTTCTACCTCCACCAGGGGATGGATGCGCTCCTTCCTCCTCGAACCGACCTACTGTGAACGCGTCTGGGGCGGCCCCGGGCGCGCGGTCCACCTCGGCCGCGCGCTGCTTCCGGTGACTATTCCGGCGAGAGGACGAATTCGCGGGCCTCGCCGGCGGAAACCGGCCCGGGACTGAGCGCATGTTTGCGGTATCCAGCCACGACCAGCGCGTCCGCCACCAAGGTGCCGTGCAGCACACGGAGCACGGCTCGCTGGTCCTTCAACTCCCACGTGCCCCAAGCCGAACCGTTCGACCAGAAATGGCGCCCGGGGCGGGCACCGAAATTGATCTGCCGCTCGACCGCTGAGTAGCGGAAGCCGCTCCAAGCGACGAGGGTGTTCCAACTCGCCAGCGCGCGACCGTAGTGGTGACCGCACTCGGGCTCGTCGAAGGGGTTGCGCTTGCGACCGTCGAAGCGATCCCGAATCGCCTGAATGACGCGCAGTGCATCGTCGTCCATGCCCATCTGGATCATGCTGACGGCCGCAGTGTATTCGAAGCCGGTCATCGCCTCCGCGAAATACGGGAAAGGCACCGCGAGGCGACCGCGTGGCCAACTCGCCATCAGCAGGCCCGCCTCGTCGCCCAGGACGAAGGATCGCATGTTGTTGAAATGATTCGCGAAGCTCGGAAGGAAATTGTGCCGCATCACGCTTTCCAGGGCTCGGCGCTGGTTGGCGGGATTGGACAGTTGTCCCAGACCGGTGAGATGGGCGAGGCTTTGACCGACCAGTTGGTCGACGAGGCAGCCGGAGCCCAGTTGGAAGTGCGGCAGCTCGGCAGCGCGGGGACCGCTCCAATCCACGAAGGCGTGAGTCTTGGGGTCGGTGATGATCTGCTCGAAATAATCTCCGTTGAAGAGTCGGGCATCCATGAAGGCGCTGCCCTTCTTGAACAGATCCTCGCAGTGCGCCGCGAAATCGCCGTCACCCATCGCGGTGGCCATGCGGGCGCCGGCCCGCAGCGCCGCGAGATACCAGAAGCCCATCTGGGGATTTGGCCCGTAGTATTCGACGTCCATCGTGTTGTGCTGGCGGCCTTCCATGACGCCATCCTGATCCGCGTCCCATCCGCCGGGCGTCCACGCATAGGCGAGGGCGGAGCGGACCTTCGGCCAGTGCCGCTCCAGAAATGCGCGATCACCACTGAGCTGCCACTCGCGGTAGAATTTCACGATGCAGCCCATCTGCCCGTCGGCCGCCGAGCCTTTCCACGCGGTGGCCTTGTCCAGGGGCAAGACGACACGAAACGCCATGCGGCCCGTTTGGTCCGTGGCCCGGGCGAATTCCACTTCGCGCATCGTTCGAGCGAGATCGCCAAAGAGCAGCGGCGTGGCGGTTTCGTAGTTCCACACATGGGTGCAGGAGCCGAAACACGAACCCGCTTCATCCATCACGCCTTCCCACGCCATCAGTTCGCCGGTCGGAAGCCGGAAAACAGTCTGCGAGCGCAGCGTTGGCAGATTGAAGAGCGCCGCCTCGCGGATGGCGACCGGGGCACTGGAGGAGGCGACCGCGTCGACAAAGCGGCGCGTGTCGCGCTCCAGTTCGGCCATGCGGGGCACGATGTCCTCCGCTGCCGCCCACGCGTCGGCGAAGCGCGTCGTGTAGAAGTTGCCGACGAGGGGCTCTTCACCGGTGGGGAACTTGAACGTGCTCCATGCCGCGCGGTTCGGAAAATGCCAGGTGAGGAAGAACGTGAAAGTGCGCGAGGCGCCGGCGGGGATTTCCTTTTGCACACTGAGGGAGGCCATCGGGTCGTCTTCGGCCCGCGTGTCCCTCTGGGTAAGATTGCCGTCCACGCTGAAATCGTCCCAGAAATCCAGCAGCGCGCCCGCCCAGTCGTTGGTGGCCAACGAGGTCCGGTAAGTGACGCCGGCGGTTTCCTCGGTGACGAGCGCCAGCGTGCCCCAAGCGGGATTTTTCGGATCGACGCCCAGCGAGTCAAAATAGAGGCCGCGCAGCGCGGGGGTGGCGCGGAACACGTTGCGATTCTTTTTGGCCCCGACGGGGATGTAGTCACCCTTCCAGTCGCGCTCGATCTTGCTGCCGTCGCGTCCGATGAAATTGCGCATCGTGCCGCAAACCGAGACGGTGAGCGCAGAGGAGGAGAGATTGGTCACCTCGTAGCTGAGCACGGCGACGGGCAAACTGCTGTTATCGGTGTCGCCCGGAATCAGCGGGTTGAAGCCACGCAGCGTGACGCGCACGGGCAGCGCTGGATCGGAGAGATGGACTTGGCCGAAGGGGTAGGCCGCTTCGAAGCGAGCCTCGTGGAATCGAGGTAGCCCGTGGTGGTTGGCCGGCCGCCCTTCGTAGTGCTCGTATTCCGCCGGATCGAGAGGCCCCAGCAGGGCCTTGGTCGTTTTCGCGCCGTCGGGAGTGCGCACGAACAGCGCGAAGAAGGGCGCTTCGTTGCCTGTCGTGACGGTGCTGTAGCCGCGAGCCGGCCGGTTCATGATCTGCCAATCGCGCAATTCTCCGCGGCCGCCGAGCGACACCGTGCCGGTGCCGATGCCACCGAGCGGAAGAGCAATCCGCGCCAGGTGCGAGCTGTCATACTGTCGCAGGACCGGCCATTGTTCGGGCTGCCACGGTGCGGCAGAAGCAATCAGCGCACTGGCGAGTGCGAGGAGGGGGAGACGGGAGAGACAACGTTGCATGGCGAAAGGGTAGGCCGTTAACGCGCGAAACCGAATTGGTGCGGCCCCTGAGCGCCGCCGCTCGCGAGCTAAGCCTTGGCCGCAGCCGTCTGCTGTGAAATCGCCGCCTCGAGCTCGAGCTCCATCTTGCGGTCGATCTTGTAGAAGCAGGTGACGATCGCCGTGAGCACGGCGAAGACCGCCGGGATGAGGCTCATCTCCAGACGCAGGATGTTCAGCGTCGCCGGTGTTTGCTCCGCGTTGGCCACGTAGCCCGCACCACCGAGGAACATCAGTGCGACGGCCGGGCCGACCGTCCAACCGATCTTCTGCGAGGCCGTGCCGGCGGAGAAGATCACGCCCGTGGAGCGATGACCGAACTTGACCGCGCCGTAGTCGGCCGTGTCCGCGATCATCGACCAGAAAAGAGGCATCATGGGCGCGGCGACCAACGCGATGAGGAGTTGGTTCGCGAGCATCAACGGGAACGAGGTGACGGGAATGAAGTAGAACCACACCAGCAGCGCCGCAAACAACAGGTTGAGGATCACGTAAGCGCGACGCTTGCAGCCGATCAAACTGCAGATCGACTTGCTCAACAGCACCGCGATCACGGCCATGACCGAATTGTAGAGGAGCAGCGAAGTGCCCCAGGCTTCGTTGCCCACGTTATACTTGAAGTAGTGGAGCGTGGTGGTGGCGCGGATCGCCTGTCCCATCACCGTCAAGACGCTGATCGCAATCACCATGAGCCAGGGACCGTTGCGCGCCAGTTGCTTCAGCTCCTCGCGGAAGGACTCCTGCTTCTGCTCCACTTGGCGCACCCGCTCGTGGCAGGTCTTGAATGTGAAGAAGAACAACCCGCCGGCGAGCAGCGCGATGATGACCATCGCACCCGAGTAGCCGAACCGCACGTCGCCCCGGCCGATGACCTTGACCAAGTAGGGAAGCATCAGCGTGACGGCGAAGATGCCCGCGTTCGCGCCCACGAAGCGGTAGGCCGCGAGCACGGTGCGCTCTTCAGATTTCGCGGTCATCACGCCCATCAACGCACCGTAGGGCACATTGATCGCCGTGTAGATCATCATGAGCGTCGTGTAGGTGAAGTAGGCGTAGACCAACTTCATCGTCGGGCTCCAATCGACCGTCGTGAACGTCAGGACGCCAAACACCATGTAAGGAACGATCATCCACAGGATCCATGGACGGAACTTGCCCATCTTCGTCTCCGTGCGGTCCGCGATTGCGCCCATGATCGGGTCGTTGATCCAATCCCACGTCCGGACGAAGAGCAGCATCGTGCCGAGCGCAGCCGGGGCGATGCCGAACACGTCGGTGTAGAAGATCGCCAGGAAGTTCATGAAGATGCCGAAGTAGAGACATGAGGCCATGTCTCCGGCGGCGTAGCCTAACTTTTCCGACCAACCTATTTTCATGGTCGGATCGGTCTGGGGTGAAAGCGTGGAGGTATTCATGGGGTTGGGGCTCTCGTCGTTCTTGTTGGTTGCCGGAATCGAAACTGAGACTCGTCTGGAAACTCTCTGCCGCGGGGCGATGGGCGAGCGAGGCAGTGCGCGTGGCTAGCGCGTGCGGACATCGTGGTTCACGAATTCCTCGATCCACGAAGCCGCCACCTTATTGTAAGTTTCCTGACTCGGGTAAGTGCCGTGCTTCGCTCGATACTCCTCGAGGTATTTGCGAGCCCGTGCGAGGAACTCCTGGTGCAGGAACCACACGGGCTGCTTCACCCCTTGGTCATCGATCAGCCAGTAGCCGCGACTCTTGCCTGTCGCCGGCTCCACCTCATTGCAGTAAAGCTCCCAGTAGAGCACGAACGGACAACCCCATTCCAGGGCCCACTTCATGATCGATGCGGTATACTGCCTTTGCAGGTCGGCATCCTTGAATGACGCCAACTCGAAGCCATACTCGCCGATAAACACCCGCCTTCCCGGGATATCGCTCTTGGGCAAATGGGATTCAATATAGTCCAGCGCCTTGAAGACGAGCGCGCGCCCCGCCTCTCCCCCGAGCAAAGCCGCCGGCTTCGTGACATCGTAGCTCGACCAAGAAACGAAATCGGTGCGGATGTGTGGCAGCACCCGGTTAACGATGGCGGGGCGATCATTGTCCATCGCTTTGCGGACGTGATTCAGCTCGATGTAGAAATACACCTTCACGTCGTCATGCGGGGTGTCGCGCCGCGCATCCGCCACCGCCTTTTCGCGCAGGTTGAACCACTGGATTGCCCCCTGGATCGCCTCGGGCGTGGGATCCAGGTTGTAATCATATTTCTCTAAAAGCATGTGCCAGTCGCCCTCCCAGTTGCCGAGGTAGAACGTCTTTCCGCTCCCCGAGTAACGCTTCAGGAGGTGCGCGGTGAGCTCATAGATTTCGCGATAGACTCTCGCCGCCTCCGGTTCGCTGATCACTCCGGTTGCGAACGCCGTTTTCGAGTCGCTGAACGGATACACCCACAGCATGATGTTCCGAAACGGCATATCCATCACCCTCTCGAAGGCGGGTTGCGATCGCATCAGATCCATGAGCGAGCGGATGTTCGGATCCCGCTTGATCAGGTAGTCCTTCGAGTAAGTCGGCGTGAGGGCGATCTTGAGCGTGTCCGAGCCAAGCGCGGCTATCTGCTTGGCCGACTCCTCCAACGCGCTGTCCGAGGTAAATTGGTAGCGGACGCCGATGCTCTGAGTTCCCACCGCGAGACCGGCAAAAGGCGCCGCCTCGCCCGGCTCCGATGCCCCGCAAGCCGCCGCCGTTGCGAGCAGGATCCCAGCGGCTAGTGCTGACCGCACGCGGGGGATGATTCCGGAACTCACGTCCATGACCCGCAATGTGACGCTGCAAGCCGTCGATTCAAGAAAAATGGCAATTTATTGGACTTCTTATCCTCATTTTGACCGATCGGCGTCGAGTTTTCCCTTGTCCCTTCCTGCTCCGATGGCCATTCCGATGTGCCAAATGGCGAACGAAAAGCGCCCAACTTCCCGAAGCCGAAAGCTGAGTCGCGTGAAGCGGGTGGCCTTGCTGCTTGAATCAGATATGGCATTCGACCGGGCGATTGCCCGGGGCGTGGGTCACTACATCCACAGCCATACGGGTTGGATCATCCTCATGGACCCCATGACCGAGGCCTCCACGGAGGGTTTAAGGCATTGGGCGCCAGACGGTATCATAACCAGCATCCGACTCCCCGCGATCCGTGAAATCGCGGCCTCCACCGATGTGCCCATCGTGGGCTTCGGCAGTTATTCGGAAAAGCAAGATGGCGACCTGAAATTTCCGATTGTCAGCTCCAACCAGACTGAAATCGGGCGCATGGCGGCACGCTACTTGATCAACAAAGGCCTGCGCCATTTCGCCTTCTGCGGCGGTGCCGAGAGCGCCCAATGGTGCCATGAGCGCAAGAGGGGCTTCGCGGAAGAGCTCTCGAAGCACGGCTTCGACTGTGCCGTCTATGAGCCCGACGCCGAGTCGGTCGCCAGCATGCCCAGCGCGATCGTCTCACTCGGGAGCTGGCTCGAAACCCTTCCGAAGCCGGCGGGAGTCTTCGTCTTCTTCGATGGATGGGCGAGGTGGGTCCTCGATGCCTGCGTGCTTCAGGGCCTGCAGGTTCCCCAGGAGGTTTCCGTGCTCGGCGTGGATAACGACCGGTGGCTCTGCGACCTCTCCCAACCGAGCCTGAGCAGCATCGACGCAAACGTCGAAACGGCCGGCTACATGGCGGCCGACATTCTGCATAAGTTGATGTCCGGACAGCCCGCCCCCGCCGGCGTGACCTACGTGGATCCGGCCAAGGTGGAAGAGCGCGATTCCAGCAGCTATCTCGCCTTCGAAGATTCGCAGGTGGCCTTTGCGATCCGCTACATCAAGGAACACGCCTGCGACCCGATTTCGCCGGCCGACGTCCTGAAAGTGACGGGCATGTCGAATTCGACCGCCTACCGGAAATTCATGAAGGCGCTTGGCCGCTCGATCCACGACGAGATCCAGCGGGTTCAGATGGAACGGGTGCGGCATTTACTCACGTCCACCAATCTGAGCGTTACCGAGGCGGCGCGGCAGGCCGGGTTCCAGAACATGCGCTACCTCACCAAGGTATTTCGCGATGTGACGGGCATGACCCCCACCGAATACCGGCGAAGCAAAAGCACCCCCGCGCTGGAGAGCGAAGCCTAGACCTGAGGCCGGGGCGGATATCTGCCGCAGCACCCTGCTCCAGTAAGCGTCACCCGCTCCCACCGGGTCCAGAGCCGACGGGGCGAGCGCGAGCCGAGGAGGCGCAGATTGGGCCGCCCGAGCCTTCTCTCAGCCGACGCGTGAAATGAACAAATTTTAGCTGAATCAATCGCCGCTCCTCGGCTTGGGCGTGTTTCGCGCTATTTTTTTAGCTTTCGATTAATGGTTTAGAAGATTCGGCGCAATTTTGATTGCAATTATTGAGCACTTTGTGTCTCTTTTTAGGTCATACCCCTCGCCGAGCGCCCTCCTCTCATCTCGGCGCTTCTCCCGCATCCCCCTTCTACCCCGATCGCCCCCACTCTTCGACCGTTCCCACTCACCTCGAAGCAAGACCCACCCATGCACCTATCGCCCCCCCCCCTTCATCGCGACGCTTTCCCGGCCACCCCGTTCGCTAGCGCACACCCGTGCCTTGCCGGGAACAGCGCCTTCCGTTCGAAGCTCCTCCTCACGTTGATCACGGCTGCAACCGGCGTCTTCGCGCTCTCCGCAAATGCGCAGGCGCCCACGCCGCTGGAAGGGGAAGTCGTCACCCTTTCGCCGTTCACGGTCAGCGACAACGTCGACAACACCTACGGCGCTCGCCAAGCCACAACCGGCTCGCTCGTCGCGCTCGATGTCGCCAAGTCCCCCTTCACCATCAGCGCGATCGACAGCCGGATGATCGAGGAACTCCAGCTGATCACCTTCGACGACGTCGCCCGTTTCACCACCGTCAACAGCACCGCCGGGCAAAACGAGACCGCCAACGCCCGCGGATTCCCTCTGCAGCCTCTCCGCAACGGCTACGCGCCGGGCGGCCGCGTTTACATCACCGCGGCCTATGAGCGCGTCGAAATCCTGAAGGGCCCGAACTCCGTGCTCTACGGTCTTTCGAATCCCGGCGGCGGCATGAACTACATCTCGAAGCGCCCAACGTTCAAGAACACCACCAAGGTCGGCGTCACCACCGGCTCCGACTCGCTCATCCAAGGTATGTTCGACACCACCGCGCCGATCGAGATCGGTGGCAAGAAGATGCTGGCCTACCGCCTCGTCATCGCTGGGTCCGACAAGAACGGAAGCTTCCCCGACCAATTCGCGAGATACGACGTCATCGCGCCGTCGCTCACGATCCGTCCGCTGCCCGGACTCGAACTCACGGCGGAATACGAGAAACTGCACCGCGACCGCTCGACCCTGAATCCCGCTCCGATCGTCAACGGCACGTTCGACCTGACCAACCGCGGCCGCGGCCGTGACATCAACTTCGCCGGCGCCGACAGCGTCGAGGAGAACACTCAGGACGCCTACAACCTGAGCGGCACCTACTCCTACAAGGACTGGCTCACCGTCCGCGCTCAATACAACGTCAGCAAGCGCATCTACCCGGGCTTCGTGACTTGGAATCAGGACAACTCGACCCAGCGCCCGCAGTTCAACGACAACTCCAACAGCGTCCACGGCTACAACTCCGACGTGCTCCTGCGCTACGGCTTCAAGAAAAAGGTGACGGGCAGCCTTCTCCTCGGCTCCGAATTCAACACGAACTATTTCCTCACGCAGCAGTATCGCTTCACGAACAACAACGTCGCCACGAGCCTCATTTTCCCCAACGGCATCGTCAACGCGACGCCCGCGCAACTCCGCTTCCGCAACACCGCGGACGCCGCCAACGGCTACCCCATCGCCACCCTCGCCGACATCAAGCAGCCGATCTATTACCGCGGCAACGGCGGCGACATCACTTCCGAGTTCACCAATCACCGCGCACTCAACACGCTGAAATTCTTCGACGAGCGCCTCATGCTGCTCAGTGGCTACTCCTGGGCCGAGGTCACCAACATCGGCGCCGCGCCCACCCGCACCGTTCAGTCGCAGAAGGACAATCCCTACCAGCTCGCCGTCATGCTGGACGTGCTGCAGAACCGCGGCGCCGTCGACTACGCCCGCGTCTACGCGCAAAAGGCCACCAGCTTCCGCAACCAGTTCGCCCGCGACGCGTATTTCAATCCCGTCCCGCCCAATCGCGGCAAGATCACCGAGCTCGGCGTGAAGTTCGGCCTCTTCAAGCAGCGCCTCACGGGCTCCTTCGCCTACTTCGATCAGCAGCAGGTCAACCTCGCGCAAGCCGTCCCGCCCCAAGCGGTGGATAACCCCGCCACTCCCGCCGACGAGCGCCAGACCGGCATCTTCATCGCGTCGGGCCGCGAAGGCTCCGAGGGCGTCGAATTCCGCTTGGACTACGAGCTCAACAACGCGTGGACGGTCGCCCTCGACGGCTGCTTCTTCCACGGCGGCGTCGAGGAAGACGAAGTCGTGGTCGGCCGCAAAGGCCTCCCGCTCGCCAACGCGCCCACGCGCTCCATCGCCTTCATCCAACGCTATAGTTTCCGCGGCGCGTTGAAGGGGCTCTCCATCGGACACTCCATCAACTACAAGAATGCCTACAGCACGGCGAACAACACCGTGGCCAACAGCCTCCGCATCGTTCCTTCCGCGACGCTCTTCGACGTCTTCGCGCGCTACAACACGAAGCTCTGGCGCAAGCCGGTGAACTTCAACCTGCGTGTCGCCAACATCACGGACGAAAACTACCTGCTCGGCAACGGCCGCTGGGGCGAACCCATCAGCTGGACGTTGAGCATGAACACGACGTTCTAAGCGCAGTCAGGCTTCGGCCCACAGCCGACCCGCCGCTAGATTCCCAAAGCCTGCGGCAGGAAGAGAGGCGAAACGAAACCGCCCCTCCCTGCCGCAGGTTTTTTATCTACGGTTTGGATCCGAAAACTTTCCCGAGGCACGCAGTCCCGCTTCTTCGGGCCGCACAAGCGATGGCAAGGTGCGTTCGAAAGGCTTACCAGTATCGAGTGCCGTTCCGCGAGAGTCCTCCCAACGGGCGCTATGCGATCGCGGGGCAATACCATTCCGCGCGGTCGGTTTGGTGCGACGTAGCGCCAAATTGCCTCGGATCGTGCGCCCCGAGTCTGCCAGCAAGCGCCCGAGCTTGCCTCGCCGCCTAAGAAAACCACCTTGGCCCACGTTTATCCCCTAGGTGCGCCCCTTCTCTCTTTTCATCGCGTCAGTCATCGCCGCCCTGCCCTTCCTCGTCCGTGCGGCCGATACTCCGCCGGCGACCGCGGCGGCGGCGCCGGCCGCAGTCAATTACACCAGCCTGATTGCGCAGGATCGCGCGGCGTGGGTCTCGAGTTCCAACCAGATCGCGGATGTGCTGCGAAAAATGAAGGACGGCGCCGACCAGGTGCGCGAACTGGACCGCAAAATCCGCGAGCAGAACGATGCCATTCGGGACCTGGAGTTCCAAAAGAAGAAGGCCCTCGACGAACTGCGCCGCGGAGAATTCTGCACGGGCTGCGGCCAGACCCGCAGTCAGATCGAGGCCTCCGGCCAGCACTTTCCTCATCCGGGCCAGCAGGTCCGGCCGGCCACGCCCGAGGAGTTGGAAAAGTGCAAAAAGGATTTCGACGATCGGCTGGCGAAACTACGCCTGCGCCTGAATGAACTGGAAAAACAAAAGCGCGACGCCAGCGATCGTCTGGGCGATGCCTATTTTCGGTTCATGAACCTCTACCCCGCGTATCACCATCAGCTCCTGGACGAGCGCGATCATCGTCTCGCGCAGTGGCGGCAGGAAGCCGGTGAATGGGAGAAGAAATTGCACGCGCGGCGGGGCGAACTCGAATCCGCCCAAGCCTCCCTCGTCAAAGCAGAGGACGTGGCCGTGCGCCAAGCGCTCGAGTCGCGCATCGCCGGACTGGCCCGCCAACTGGCGCGCGACACCGAGAGCGCCCGCGCCGCCGCGTCGCGCGCCACCCAGGACCAGCGCGCATTCGTCTCCGCCGCGAGCGCCGACCTGGACCGGCTCGGCACCCTGGCCTCGAGCATCGACGCGGTGTTCGGCATCCCCGACGGCTGGTATATCGACAAGGTCGTGCGTGGCGTGCCCGCTCCGCTCACCTATGTCGTGTATGGCGTCTCAGGCGTGGATCGGACGAAAGATGCGATGAACTCCGCGCAGGAATTGCTCGAGGGGGCCAGGAAGGAAACGGCCAAGAAGCAGGCCGCCGGCAAGGAACCCAGCGCGCGCTCGCTCCTCGAGGGCAAGTAACGAAAGCGGCCTCGGCACGATTTTATGGCGATGAAAATGCTGATCTTGCGGATCGTCCTGAGCGTTGGCCTCGGCGTGACCGCCGTTGCGCACGCGGCCGATTCCGCGGCCGGGCTGGTGCAAGCGGGACGCGCGAAACTCGATCAGGGCGACCCGAGCGGCGCGCTCCTGGATTTCAGGCACGCGATCACCGCCGACCCGCAATCCAGCGATGGCTATTTTTATGGCGCGATCGCGTCCTATCGGCTGGGCAATCTCGACGAGGCCGCAAGCTTGGGCGACGAGGCGCTGCAGCGGGCGAACGGCGCGCAGGCCGGGCGCATCCGGGAAGTCGTCCAACTGATCAAGCAGAAGCGCACCGCGGCGACCAAGCTAAGCGAGGGCGATGCCGCCTACGGCGACGGACTCATGGCGAAGGCCGCGCAGGCCTACGCGGAGGCATTCGCCGCAGATCCGAGCTCCGGCGAGACCGGGCTCAAGGCCGCCGGCCTTTTCGCTGATCGCTTGAACCGCCTTCTGGACGCAGCCGTCATCTGGCAACAAGTCGTTCAGCAGGGCGGAGAGTCAGCACAAACGGCCAACGACGAATTATCCCGTCGGCACACGGCGCTGGTCGCGCTCCTCGACCAAGCGCTGCGCCGCGAGTCGGCCTGGCGGCGCAGCCGCGATGTCGCTGAGCCGTTGCGCCTGGCGCAGGCCTTCCCGGATCACCTGGGGCTGCAGTTGATCCTCGCCGGCATCTACTCCGAGCGGCGCGAGGAGAGCCAGACGCTGGAACACCTGAAGCAGGCCAGCCGCCTCGGCATGAGCTTCGAGGACTTCGTGCGCCAGGACGCGGTCCTGGCGTTCATGGGCGAACGCTCGTCGGAGCCCCTCAGCACTTTCGTCAACGATGCGTTCGGGCCAGACCGTTTGGCCGAAGTGCGCGACCGCATCGCGCACGCCGCCGCCGAGCAGCGCCGCTTGGCCGAGCAGAAGGCCGAGGAGGGCACGCTGCCAGCCTGGCGCGACGAAGAGCGCAATCGCCTGGTCCAGGAATTGGCGCAGCTGCTGGCGAACCCGGAGCCGGTCCGCGAAAACGAATTCGGGAAACGCTGGATCGTTTACCACACCCCCATCCGTCTCTCCCTCCAGCAGGGAGAATATCAGCTCACGAGCGTTTACGACCGCGACGTGGAGGACACTTCGCTTCGCGCCACGGTCCCGAACGTGCGGCTCCAGAAATGGTTTTCGTTCGCGCGCTTCACGCAGCTGAAGCAGGTTTCGTTCGAACCACTCGTCTTCACCCGACGGCTGCTCGACCTCAAGATCACCTTCACGGAGCCGCGCCTGGTGTGGCACGACAAATACGACCGTCACGCCAAGCCCGCGGAGAGCTACTCGCAGACCCTGACCGAGGTGCATCTCTACACCTCCGCCGGCTGGGAGGACGCGAACGCGAAGCGAATTCTGCAGCTCTTCCAGCGCTTGCAGCAACTGGACGCCGCCGGCAGCGATCCCGTCAAGCTGCGCGCGCTCAAGCACTCTCACTGAGGACCGCTCGAGCGAAAACTGCCCGGTGCGCCGCGCCTCCGAGCATCGCTTCGTGCGCCGTTTCCTCTGCGGCAGATTCCTGGATATCGCAGTCGAGCCGGCGCCTCGCTGCCGCGCATCCAGGAGCACCGCGTGCGGTCTCAACCACGGAGATTCCCACGGGCGGGCCCGAAGCGATTCCGCGGGCACAACGGTCGCGATCGGCCGCTGGCACCAGCACCGACGTCAACCCCTACGCGTCGATCCGCATCGACGCCACCGCGTTGATCCACGCAGCGCGGCCGGCGCCGGATCGTTGAGCGCCACGCTCTGACTCCGAGGATCCGCGGAGCCGAGGAGGCGCGCGAGCATCCTCACTTTCACCGACACGAGCGCTTCCCCGACACGCGCTCCGCGGGAAGAGCGGTCCTGCCGCGGCGCCCCTCAGGCCTCCTCGGCGGCCTGTTGCACCCCTCGCGGCGCTCCGCACGATGGCGTGCCTGCTTCTCGCGGCGGGCGCGCATCCACGGCGGCTCGGGCGCCTCGCCGGCCATGAGGCAGCCCAGCGGTTGGATTTCGCCGACGAGGCTGGCCAGTCCGTAGCGCGCGATCTGCGCCTTCACCTTGCCCGCGTCCTTGTAGCCCAGCGGCGACTCCGACAGGTCGGGCGCGCCGCAGAACCAGCGAATGTCGAGGCCGGCGGTCAGTTCGCTCATCACCTGCTGCACGCGTGCGGGCTCGATGCGGCCCTCCGCATCCTTGAACGGGCGCAACATCGCCGAGCGCGACTGGTTGCGCCCCGCCCCGTGCGGGCAGAAGGAGAGGTAGTCGCGATTGTCGGCGCCGAGCACGAGGAGGATTTCCTTCGCCATGTTGAGCGGGATGAGTCCCAGCAGCGGACGGCCCTCGCGATCGCGCCAGGCCGGCGTCGCCCCCTTGCCGTGCCGGAAGACGTCCCCCTGCTTCCAGACGAAGTTGTGCTCGTTGCCGATCTGCACGAGCGCGCGCTGGCCGAGACGGCGGAGCAGGGCGTCGTGGATCAAGGCGTGGTTTTCGCGCGTCCAGCGACCGACGTATTGCAGCGCTTCCCAATAGGCGGCCCCCTCGGGCGAGTCGGCCGGCAGCCAGGCGGCTGCATCGGGAATGTCCTTGGCGTTTTCGTCGCACCACTTGCGCGCCGCGACCTGGCCGCGCTTGTAGACGTCGGCCCCCAGGCCGCGTGAGCCGTGATGCGTCACCAGGACGTTGAACCTGCCGTCGCGGCGCGTGATCCAGTCGGACAGCTCGGCGTAGCCGGCCGCCTCCAGCGCCGCGCGTTGCGCTTCGGTGAACTCGATGCGGCCCAAGTAGGCGAAATGGTTGCCATCGCCCTGCGTGCCGAGGAAGTCGCGCGCGCGACTGGTCAACCCGGCCAGGAACGGGTTGTCCCAGACCGGCTCCTCGATGACCGGCGAGCTCCACTGGTGGCCGCGGGGCCGGCCGCCGGCGCCGAAATGCGTCACCTTCTGGAGATGATCCATCATCTCGCCGACGGGATGGTTGGCCGGGAAGAAGGACGCGAACATCGAGCAGCAGATGTCCGCCGAGTGGGCTCCGGGGATGATGGCGTTCGCGACCTCGATCGCCCCGCCCACGGGGATCGTCGCGCGGCCGCCGCCGGTGGGACAGGTGTCCGGCATGATGACGCCGCGCTGGATCACCGGGGAGAGCAGCAGTTCCTGCATGCAGGCGCGCGCGGCGGCGACGTTCTCCGCCTCGAGAGTGGTTTCGGCGTCGATCGCCTCGGCCAGCGGCGCCGGCTCGCAGCGCGGCAGGATGACGGCGAGCTGCTTGGGAAATTCCTTCTCGAGTTGCGCGAGGACATCCGCGCGCGGCAGGCCCGACGCCTCGAGGTCGCGGGCGCGGCGCAGGGCGGGCCCCAGGCGACGACCTTCGTGCCAGCCGGCCGCGATCAGGTCGCGGGCTTTGATTTCCATGTTCATGCAGCGAATTGGTTATGTGGGTTCAACCAATGAGGGGAGCGAAATCCGGGGCGCCGTGATGCGTGCGCGCCGGAGTGCGAGCTAAAGGACCGCACTCCCGCCGCACCGCGAGATGGGCTTGGCGCTCGCCTCTCGCGCGCAAGCGCCGGCCGCGGGCGAGGACTCCGGCGCACCGAGTGCGTTGGAGCGAGCCCGTGTCTCGCTTCGGCAGGGACTCGCCCGGCCTCACCGGGCGGGGCTTCCCCTCACCGGCCCCAGCACCACTCCAGCCCCGCGGCGAGCCCGGCGCGCCACACGGTCCAATCGTGGCCGCCATCGAGGACGCGCAGTTGCGTCTGCACGTTCGCCTGCATGCGGCAGCGCTGGTGGAAAAGCACGGCGTCGGTCGTGAGGCTCCGCCCGTCGGCGTCACGGACCGGCTCGTCGTCGCCAACCGCAATGAACACGCGTAGCGGCGGCCGGTCGGGGCTCGGGACGCGCCACGGTTCGGCCAGGCGCCGATAGATGGCCTCGTCGAAACGGATCTCGCCGCGCCCGAAGGCGCCGAAGCTGCGCACGCTGGATTCGGCGGGCGGCAACGGCTCGTAGAGCGCGGGGCTCAGGACGACCGCCGCCGCGAAAAGCTCCGGGTGGGCAAAGGCGAAGCGCGCCGCGCCGTAGCCACCCATCGAGTAGCCGGCGACCGCGCGTTCCGCGCGGTCCGGACGGGTGCGGAACGTGCGATCGACATGCGCGACCAGATCGCGCGTGAACGCGGTTTCCACCGCCGCGCCCGCAGGCAAGTCGTCCCCACCGGCGAACTGGGAGTCGACATAGTAGCCCGCGCGGCGGCTGGCGGGCGCATCGGGCATGACCGCGATCAGCGGCGGGATTTTCCCCGCGGCGATCAAGCTGTCGAGCAGCGGCTTCACCGGCCGCCACGCCTGCATCGAGTCGCCGCGGCCGTGCAGGAGGTAGAGGGTCGGATAGGTGCGCGCGGACGCGGGGTCGTAACCGGCCGGCAGATAGACGAGATAGTCGAGCGGGCGACCGAGCGCCGGCGACGCACAGTTTCCTCGATCAGCTTCGCTTCGGCCGGCGCCGCAGCCATGCGCCCGGCGAGCGCCGCGAGAACGACCGCGCCCGCCATCGCGAGGCGCGAAAGAAGGTCAGCCCTCAGCACGTGCATGGCCGGGCTCGCGCAGGATGGTGAGGCCCTTGAGGGCTTCGGGCGGGGGCGGCGGGAAGAACAGGCTCGCGACGTAGCCGACCACGATCGAGAAGAGGATCGAGATCGCGAGGTAGAGGAACGGGTGCACGAGCTTCCCGAGCCACACCGCGAAGGTCGCGACGAAGCTGAAGCCCATGCCGATCAGGACCCCCTGCCAGTTCGCGCGCCGGGTGAACATGCCGAGCGTGTAGGCGCCGCCGAACGCGCCGCCGAACAGGCCGGCCAGCTCGAGGGCGACGTCGAGAAACGAGCTGATGTTGAATCGCGAGAGCAGGATCGCGAGGCCGATGCCGACGAGGCCCGCCAGCACGGTCACCCACTCGGCGATGCGAATGCTGGTCTTCGGGTCCGGCCGGGCCGCGAGGCGCTCGTAGAAATCCACCGACACGAGCGTCGACACGCTGTTGAGGATGCTCGAGAGCGTGCCCATCGCCGCGGAAAACAGGCCCGCGAGCACGAGGCCGGTGACGCCCGCGGGCAGCTCGGCGGCGATGAAGAGCGGCAGCGTGGCGTCGTTCGGCAACAGCGGATTCATGCGCTCGGGGAAGCTGTGGTAGTAGACATACAGGCCCGTGCCGATCAGGTAGAGAATGAGGCTGCCGGGCAGCACGAGGGCGGCGAAGATCCAGACGGAGCGGCCCGCCTCCTTGACCGATTTCGTGGCGAATACGCGCTGCATCAGCACCTGGTCCTTGGGGAAGGTCAGGACCGTCTCCATCAGCTGGAGAAAGACGAAGCACCAGATCGTCGCCTTCGTGAGATCGAAGCTCCAGTCGACCAGGCGCATCTTGTCGTCGGCCGCCGCGACGGCCACGAACTCGCGCGAGCCGCCCTTGAGCGACCACACGATGAAGCCGAGGGCGAAGAACAGGCCGCCGAATTTCACGATCACCTGCGCGACGTCGGTCCAGATCACGGCCTTCATGCCGCCGAGCGCGGTGTAGGCGATGGTGATGACGCCCATCATCAGGATGCTCCAGATCACATCGAGTCCGGTGACGGTGGAGATGGCCAGCGAGGGCAGGAAAAGGATCACGCTCATCCGCCCGCCGAGGTGCATCAGGATGCACATGCCGCTCGCCGCCATGCGCACGGAGCGATGGAAGCGCTGGTCGAGGTAGGTGAACACCGACATCAGCTCGAGCCGCCGCAGCAGCGGCACGATGCAGAGCGCGACGAACACCAGCGCGAACACGTTGACGATGTTGCCGAGGAAATACTGCCAGTTGGTCGCGTAGGCCTTTGCCGTCGTCGCGATGTAGCCGATCGAGCTCGAGTTCGACGCGTAGAGGCTGATGCCGGCCGCCCAGAACGGGATCGAGCGGCCACCGACGAAGAACGACGCCGTCGACTGCTTCTTCTCGCGCACGTAGCACCAGTAGCCGATCGCCGCGATGCCGCCGAGGTAGGCGAAGAGCGCCACCCAGTCGAGCGGCCGGAGCAGCTGCTTGTTGCCGTCCAGCTCGCAGGCCACGAATCCCGCTCGTCCCGTCGTGTCGCGCGACTCCAGCAGCAGGCCGTTGCGCCACGCCGTTCCGCGCTCCGTCCGGCCGGGCAGATCCGTCCCCTGGAAGGCAAACGAGCGCGTCACGAGGTGAAACGTCGCCAGGCGGTCGGCGGCGCCCGCGCGATGCACCGCGAAAAGCAGGTGCGCCTGCCCGATCGCGCGCAGGGTCCCGGCGACGAGGCGGCCGGGCAGCTCTCCCTGCTTCGCCCAGCCGTCCAGCGCCGTCCACCGCCAAAGCGAATCCGCCGCGACCTCGCGCACGACGAGGAAGAGCGCCCCGTCCTGCGCGGCGGCGCCGCGCGCCTCACCGGTGGCCGGCCATGCGGCGCAACGCTGCCACGCCGCTCCCGGCGTGCCCAGCGGAAGCACAAACAGGCTGCCCTCGCCCGCCGGGCCAGTTCCGGCGACCTGCAGCGCGTCGCCCGCGACGGCGCCGACGACGCTGGTGAGCCGCACGGGCAAGGGGGCAGCGCGGCCGCGTTGAGCCAGGTGCGGACTTCAACCGCGCCGGGCTGCCCCCGGTCCCCCAACAGCAGAAACGGATCCGCTCCGCGCGGGATGGCTGCGACGACGCCGGGCACCGGCGCCGGCAGCGCCGTCCAGCGGGCCGGGCTGCCTTTGAGCCGCCACGCCTGCGCGTCCTGGACGAGGATCGGCTCCTCCGCCGCGATCAGCACCCCGCGTCCGTCCGCGCCGTCGGGCGCGGGCAGTGTTTCCGTGCGGACGGAGATCAGGTTTCCGGCGAGCGCCAGACTTCCCGGAAGCAGAAGCAGCAGTCCGAGAAGCCGGGCCGGCAGGAAACGCATGAGGGTTGGTGCTGAACGCCGGCGGCGGCGGCAAACTCAGAATTTGATCGAGTGCGTGAGCGAGACGACGCGACCGCGTCCGGCGAAATAGTTCTGGAACTGGTCGATCTGCGCCCAGGTGAGGATGTAGTATTTGTCGAGGAGGTTCTCGACGCCGACGGAGAAGTCGCCCCACTTCGTGCGGTAGGTGGCCGTGAGATTCACGAGCGTGTAGCCCGTGGTTTTCTCGTAGGAGCTGAGGCCGACATTGATCTCGCGATCGAGCAGCGTGGTGCTGCTGAGCGTGAGGTTGGCCTTCGGGTTGACGTTCCAGCTGAGCGACGTGCCGACCTTGTCGGGGCTGACCGTCGAGACGCCCTGTTCGACGACGAGCGGGCCGCCTTCGGTGGCCACGGTCATGCCCTTGGTGTGCGAGTAGAGCGCGGTGAACTTGAGGTCCGGGGTGATCTTGTAGTCGCCCGTGAACTCGAAGCCGGTGACGCGCACCGGCCGGCGCTGCATGATGAAGTCCTTCGTCACCGGATCCACGGTCAGCGAGACGCCGAGCGCGGAATAAGAGCGATAGTAGGAGGCGCCGAAGCTCGCGCGCTTGCCGTGCCAGGAGATGCCGCCCTCCTTGTTGTCGACGATGACGGCCTGGAGATCGAGGATGCCGGCGACGGACTGCCCCGGGGTGTTCACGTTACGCAGCGGGATGCCGACGTTCGGCAGGGTGAAGCCCTTGCTGTAGGAACCGAACACGGACCAGCCCTGCGGCAGGCGCACGATGACGCCGGCGTTGGGGAGCGTGGCCTTGTATTTCAGGGTGCCGCCGGTGACGAACACGCGGTTGCGGAAATAGGTCGTGGTGTAGTCGTCGACCTGCAGGCGGCCGTCCTCGTGACGGACGCCGCCGCTGACGGTGACCGGGCCCTGCGTGTAGGAGGCCTGAGCGAACGGCGCGTTGCTGGTGTAGTTCATCGGCGGGACCCAGATGCGGCCGGTGAGCGCGAGCAGCTGCTGCGCGGTCTCGTCGAGGTAGTCGTAGCCGACCTGCAGCTCCGAGCCGTCGATTTTGAACAGGTTCTGGCCCGACCAGGAGCTGCGCACGCCCTTCTTCTGGGAGTTGATCTCGGACTGGTCGGTGAGCTCGCCGAGGGGGGCGATGAGCGGGTCCTGCTTGTCGGCGCCGCCCTTTTCCGCGACGAAGCGCATGGCTTGGCTGGCCTTGTAGGCGTTGAGCGTGAGGACGCCGCCGAGGAGATTGTTGTTCGTGTAGCCCAGCGCGACCTGGTTGAAGCGGTTGAACTCCGTCTTGGCGCCGAACGGCACGCCGCGCTTCGAGGAATCGGTGATGCCCTTGCTCCGATCGCCGAGGTCCTGCACGTAGTTGCCCTTGCCCTCGACCATGAAGCGGCTGACGGTGAGCGAGACGCGCTGCGCGTTGTTCACGCCGAAGTTGCGACCGACCTTGATGAAGAGATTGCGCTCCTCCGTGTCGTTGATCGAGCCGCTCTGGCTCATGCCCATGCGGCGCCCGTGGGCATCGTAGGCCATGCCGCGATCGGCGAACGCCGTCGCGAAATATAAGTCGGTCGCGCCCTCCTTGCGCGCGTAGTTGAGGCCGACCTTCCAGTTCTCGCTGTCGTCGTAGCCCTGGGAGGAGTAGCGCGTCGTCAGGGTCGTCTCGCTGCCCTCCTTTGTCGCGCTCTTGGAGATGTAGTTGATGATGCCGCCCGCGGCACCGATGCCCTCGACGGCCGACGGGCCGTTGATCACCTCGATGCGGTCCACGATACCCATGTCGGTGAAGGTGGCGTTGCGGCTGCCCTCGCGCAGGGGCGTCGTCTGGGAGATGCCGTCGAACAGGCGCAGCGCCACGCGGCCGCGCAGCGTCTCGCCGGTGTTGTTCATCGCCTGCGTGGCCTCGGCGTAGCCCGGGATGGTGCGGGAGAGGACCGCGGTCGCGTCCTCGGTCAGGAGATTGGTGTGCGCGATCTCGTCGGGCGTGATGAGCTTCACCGCGCCGGGGATCTGGTCCACCGACTTCGGCGAGCGGTAGCCGGTGGTGACGGTGAACGTGCCGAGGTTGACGACGTCCTCGTTCTTCGCCGGCTCTTTGTCGTCCTTCGGCGCCGGCGCGGCTGGCTGGGCGAACGCCGGCAGCACGCCGAGCGCGAGAAGCAGCGACCAGGCCGCCGCTGCGTGGGTCTTCTTGCTAGACTGATTCGAGTTCATGGGGTGTGGGGTCAGGCAAACGTTTGCTCTACAGTGAAAGGGGCGCCCCGCCGGCGGAGGCCGGAGCGACTTCAGGGCGTGGATGATTCCCGGCGGCGAACAAGGGCAACGCGAGCGAACCGGAGAGCCGGGGTGGGCTGAGGCATGATTGAGCTTGCGGATGGGGGTGACTCAGCAAACGTCACCCTTAAGGCAAACGTTTGCGCGCCCGACCATTTTTGTTTTACGCCCGGTGTCAACTTTTTTGTCATGCCTCCAGTGAATCCTTCGGCCCGGTCCGACTCTCCCGATCCCGTCCGCGTCACCTTGGCCGGAGTCCTGGGCGATGCGCTCCAGCGGAGCCGCGAGAATCACCTCGCCACCTTCATCGAGAGCGAGGCCAGCCCGGCGATCGCGCTGTTCCGCGCCGAGCATGTGTGCGGCAACCAGGAGGGGGACTGGTATGGCGAGCACGCCGGCAAGTGGCTCGTCGCCGCCGCGCGCGCCGCGCGGCACGCTCCGGCCTCGCCGCTCGCCGCGAGCGTGCGCCGCGTGGCCGATTTCCTCGTGCAGCGGCAGGATGTCGACGGCTACCTCGGGACCTATGCGCCGAACCGCCGCTTCATGTGCCGTCAGGGTCCGGCGCCGCTGACCTGGGACGGAGCGCCGGCCCAGCGCACCTGGGACATCTGGGTGCACAGCTACCTGATCCTCGGCCTGCTCGAGGCCGCGCGGGCCTTCGGCGAACCGCGCTATCTGGAGGCGGCCAGGCGCATCGGTGACCTGTGCTGGCGCACCTTCCACACGGACAAGATTCCCGTCACTTCGCTCGGCAATCACCACGGCCTCTCCGCCACGATCCTGATCGACCCGGCGATGGAGCTCTACTTCGCCTCGCAGGAGCCGCGCTACCTCGCGCTGGCGCGTCTCATCCTCGCGGAGATCGAGGCCGCGCCGGCGCTCAACCTGATCGCGCAGATCCTGGCGGACACGGACGCCGCGAACCTGGCCACGGGCAAGGCCTACCAGCTCTGCTGGAATCTCGTCGGCATCGCCAAGCTCGGCCGCGCCACGAACGACGAGCGCCTGGCGCGCGCCGTCCGCATCGCCTGGCAGAACATCCGCGACCATCACCTCACCCTCGGCGGCGGCCCGTGGGGCGGCGTGGCACATCGCTCGCGCGAGGTCTTCAATCCCCGCCCCGTGTTCAGCCCGCAGGGGTATGTCGAGACCTGCTCCACGCTCGCGTGGATCCAGCTCAACCGCGAGCTGCTGCGGCAAACCGGCGAGGCGCAGTTCGCGGAGGAAATCGAGAAGTCCGCCTACAACGACCTGCTGGGCGCCCAGGCCCCGAACGGCGACAACTGGTGCTACTACTCCTTCCCCAACGGCCGCCGGGTCTTCACGACCTACTGGCGCTGCTGCAAGTCGAGCGGCCCGATGGCGCTGGAGGAGCTGCCGCTCAGCGCGTATTCCGTCTCCGCCGACGGGAGCATCGCGGTGAATCTCTACGGCGCGTCCGACGCCGCGCTGGCGCACCCGGCGGCCGGCTCCGTCCGCGTGCGGCAGGAAACGGAATACCCCTTCGCCGGCTCCGTCCGGATCCACGTTTCGCCAGAGCGACCGGCGCCATTCGCGCTGCGCCTGCGCGTGCCGGTCTGGGCGGAGCGCTTCAGCGTCGCCGTGAATGGCACGCCGCACGTCACCCCGCCGCCGGCCGCCGGCTTCCTCACGCTCGAGCGCGTCTGGACGCCCGGGGACATCGTGGCGGTCGAGATGGAGATGCCGCCGCGCGTGCACCGGCGGACGAACCGCAACATCCAGGAATCCCGCGCGCCCGATGGTTCCCCCATCGCCCAGGAGGTGCTGCACTTCGATTACGCGGCGGTCACGCGCGGGCCGCTCGTCTACGCCTCGGCCTTGATCGACGGCTTCAAGACCGAGGAAACCTTGCGCCTGCCGGACCCGCCGCGCATCGAGACGCTGCCGCCGCCGGACGGCTCGAGCGCCCCCGCGCTGCGCCTGGAGCTGGGCTACCGCGCGCCGCTCATCCTGCAGCCGTATTTCGAGGCGGGCGGCCGGCGCGACCGCACCTGGCGGCTCACCTGGTTCTCGCTCGCCCCGGACTGATTCAGAGCCGCCAGACGGCGGCCTGCTTGCGCCCGAGAAAACGCCGCAGCTCGGCGCGACCGGGCATCGACGGGGCCGCGCCAGCCTTCGTCACCGACAGCGCCGCGACGGCGGTCCCGAGACGGACGGCCTCGACCATCTTGCCCCCGCTGCGCACCAGCCCGGCGGCGAAGCCGCCGCAGAACGCATCGCCGGCGCCGGTGGTGTCGACCACCTTCAGCCCGCGATGCGCCGGCACGCGCGTGAAGCCGCCGCGCTCGGACACGAAGCAACCGCGCTCCCCCAGCGTGACAATGACGGTGGCGACGCCGATCCTCCGGCACAGCGCGTGCAGCTCCGCATCCGCCAGCGCATGCAGTCGCCGCTCGTCGAAGCCGGTCTCCCGCACCTGCGGCAGCACGCGCACCAGCGCGGCGAACTCGCTCTCGTTCGGGATCAGCACGTCGACGTGGCGCAGCAGTCGCGCCTCGAAATCCGCCCGCATCGGCGCCGGGTTCAGCACGGTGACGACGCCCGCCTGCCGCGCCTGGCGCAGCGCGTGCGCGGTGGTCGCCAGGTTCGCCTCCAGCTGCGTGATCAGGACCTTCGCCCGCGCGATCAGCGCGGCCGGAACGTCGACCGCGCGCAAGGCCGCATTCGCCCCGGGCTCGATGACGATCTCGTTCTGGCCGCGGCCGTTGATCAGGATCACCGCGGTGCCCGTGGCCTGGTCGCGCTTCAGCGCCAGGCGGCAGCCGATCCTCTCCCGCCGGTAGAAGGCCGCGACCTGCCGCGCATAGGCGTCGTCGCCCATCGCCCCGACGAAGGTCGTGCGCACGCCGGTCTTGCCGCAGGCGATGGCCTGGTTGGAGCCCTTGCCGCCCTGGCCGGTGCGCAGTTGGCCGACAATGGTCTCACCCGGCTGCGGGAACTCGGCGCAGGCGAGGGTGAGATCCTGCATGATGCTGCCGACGACGACGACCTGAGGAGCGGAGGCCATGAAACGCGAAAGGGGTTGAGGGGCGAAATCAGAGCAAACGTTTGCCTTATTTCGGCGTCAAGTGAAACCTGTCGCGGTTCGCCCGCTCAGCAGGACTTCCGCACCATCAGGTCCGGCACCAGGCGCAGGCTGGTGGCGGGGCGGTTCGGGTCCTCGATGCGCTTCAGCAGCAGCTCGGCCGCGCATTTTCCGACCTCGTAGGCCGGCTGGCGCACGACGGTGAGCGGCGGGTTGAACACGCTCGCCAGCGGCATCTCGTCGAAGCCGACGATCGCCACCTGCTTGGGGATCCTCAGGCCGCGCGAGGCGATGGCCTCCAGCGCGCCGGCCGTCATCAGGCCGTTGCAGACGAACAGCGCCGTCGGCGGGTCGGACAGCGAGAGCAGCTCGTTCGCCAGCACCTGGCCGGAGCCCTGCTTGTAGTCGCCGAAGCGCATCAGCTCGGTCTTGACCGCCAGGCCCGCCGCCGCGTGCGCGTCCTTGTAGCCGCGCAGACGCTCGCGGCCGGTGGAGGAGTCGGCCGGGCCGCCGATCAGCCCGATGCGCCGGTGTCCCTGCGCGATGATGTGGTTCACCGCCTCGAGCGCACCGCGGTGGTTGTCGACCTCGACCTTGTCGAGATTGCCGGCCGCCAGGCTGCGGTCGACGCACACCACCGGCAGGCCCGACTTCACCACCTGCATGACGGCGGGATCGTGCTCGTGGATCGGCGGCAGGATGATGCCGTCGACCGATTCCGACTGCATCACGTCGAGGTAGAAGCGCTCGCGCGCCTCGTCCTCGTCGTAGTTGCAGAGCAGGACGGCGAAATTGTTGCTGTAGGCCACGTCCTCCACGCCGCGCGCGAGGTCGGCGAAAAAGATGTTCTGGATGTTCGGGATGATCAGCCCGAGCAGGTGGCTGGTGCCGTCGGTCGTGCGCAGGCGGCGCGCGACGCGGTTGGGCTTGTAGCCGGTCTCGCGCATGACCTTGAGCACGCGGGCGCGCGTCTCCTCGCCGATCTTGCCCGTGCCGTTCAACACGCGCGAGACGGTGGAGATGTTCACCTTCGCCCGGCGGGCGACGTCGATCAGGCTGGGAGATTTTGGCATGAGCGGAGGGGGCGGGGCCGGACGACCGGAGGCCGCCGCGACCGGGAGATGTTTTGCGCCCGCCGCCGCCGCCAAGCAAGCCCCGCCTCGGCCCGCGGCGGATTAATTTGGTCGACTTCGCCGCCCACGTCACGCAAACGTTTGCCTTACCTTTTGCCCCCACCGGCAGTTTCGCGCTGCACCGGCGGCGCAAAACGCCATCCTGCCGTCCCAGAAGCCATGTCCGACGCCCCCGCCGCTGGAACCCCCGCTCCCCTGCCCCCGCCGCAACGGGCGCCGTCCGCGCACGCAGCCGAGTTTCAACTCTCGCACGCCCGCAACGGCCCGCACCTGCCCCTGCCCGCCAGCGCGCCCGGCTGGCCGTTCCAGAACATCGGTCACTGGAAGATGGACATCCGGCCGCGCGCGGAGGCCTGGCGCCGCGACTTCCGCGACTGGCGGCGCGAGCACCTGACGCGGATGGGCTACAGCGGCGCGAACTACGAGCGCCCCGAGTTCGCCTGGGCGCAGCGGAACTTCGTGCACGCGCAGATGATGGTCGAGGACCGCTTCTTCTACGACCCCGTCGCGCGCCGCTACACGGTCGACCGCTACCTCGACGACCTGGAGGCGCGCTTCGGCGGCATCGATAGCGTGCTGCTGTGGTATGTCTACCCGAACGTCGGCATCGACGATCGCAACCAGTTCGAGCTCGCTGCCGATCTGCCCGGCGGACTCGCGGGATTGAAGCAGGTCGTGGCCGATTTCCACCGGCGCGGCGTCAAGGTCTTCATCCCCACGATGCCCTGGGACAACGGCACCTGCCCCGCCGGCGTCCCCGACTGGGTGGCGATCGCGCGCCTCGCGAAGGAGATCGGTGCCGACGGCGTGAACGGCGACACCTACAGCGGCGTCCCGCGCGCCTTCCTCGACGCCGCCGACGCGATCGGCCACCCGCTCGTGTTTCAGCCCGAGGCCGTGCCGCTCTCCGACGAGGCGCTGATGTGGAACCTCCAGAGCTGGGGCAAACACATCCCCACCGACGTGATCCCCGCGGTCAGCAAGTTGAAATGGCTCGAGCCGCGGCACATGAGCAACATCGAGAACCGCTGGGGCCGCGATCGCACGAACGACTTCCACTACATTTTCTTCAACGGCATCGGCTACAACGCCTGGGAAAACATCTGGGGCGTCTGGAACCAGCTCACACCGCGCGACGCCGAGACCCTGCGCCGCATCGCCACGATCTACCGGCAGTTCCCGTCGCACGTCGTGAGCCTCGACTGGGAACCCTACGCGACCACCGTGCAGCACAGCGTGTTCGCGTCGCGCTTCCCGACGGCCGACTCGACGCTCTGGACCGTCGTGAACCGCAACGAATACGAGGTCGCCGGCGACCAGCTGGTCGTCGCGCACCGCGAGGGCCGGCGCTACTTCGATCTCTGGAACGGCAGCGCCCTCACGCCGCGTCTCGCCGGCGGCCAGGCCACGCTCGCGTTCCCGCTCGAGTCCCGCGGCTTCGGCGCCGTCCTCGCCGTCGAACCCGGCCGCGAGGTCGCGGACCTGGAAAAATTCCTCGCCCGCATGGCCGCGCTTGCCCGCACGCCGCTGCAGTCGCTCTCCGCGACGTGGCGCCCGCTCCTGCAGGAGATCGTGCCCGTCGCCCCCACCCGCCCCCACGCCACCGCGCCGCACGGCATGGTGACGATCCCGGCCGGCGAATTCGATTTCAAGGTGCTGGGCGTCGAGATCGAGGGCTTCACCTGGAGCGGACTCGATTTCCAATACCCGTGGGAATCCACGCCGCGCCGCGCACACTGGCACCGGCTGCAGGTGCCGGCGTTCCACCTCGACCGCTTCCCGGTCACCAACGCCGAGTTCAAGGCCTTCCTCGACGCCTCGGGCTACCACCCCGCCGACGATCACCATTTCCTCCGGCACTGGCAGCACGGCGCGCCGCCCGCCGGCTGGGAAAAGAAGCCCGTCACCTGGGTCTCGCTGGAGGACGCGCGCGCCTACGCCGCCTGGGCGGGCAAGCGCCTGCCCCGCGAGTGGGAGTGGCACTACGCCGCCCAGGGCACCGACGGCCGCCTCTACCCGTGGGGCAACGACTGGCGCCCCGCCGCGATGCCGAAGCCCAACCGCGGCCGCACGCTCACGCCGCCCGATGACGTCGACGCCCACCCGGAGGGCGCGAGCCCGTTCGGCGTCATGGACCTCGTCGGCAACGTCTGGCAATGGACCGACGAGTTCCGCGACGCGCACACGCGCGCCGCGGCGCTGCGCGGCGGCAGCGCCTACCAGCCGCAGACCTCGCACTGGTATTTTCCCCAAGCCTACCAGCTCGACCAGCACGGCAAATACCTGCTCATGGCGCCCGGCAAGGACCGCAGTGGCATGATCGGCTTCCGCTGCGCGGCTGACGCCTCCTGATACCCATGCGCAGCAAGCTGTTCGTCCCCGCCTCGCGTCCCGAGCTCTTCCCCAAGGCGCTCGCCAGCGCCGCGGATAGTCTCTCCTTCGACCTCGAGGATGCCGTCGCCGAGGAGCACAAGGACGCCGCGCGGCAGAACCTCGCCGCGGCGCTCGCCTCGCCCGAGTTCGCCGCCTCGGCCAAGATCATGATCGCGCGCGTGAACGCGCCGGACACGCCGCACTTCGCCGCCGATCTCGCCGCCGTCGTCCACCCCCGTCTCGACTACGTCAACCTGCCCAAGGTCGACTCGGCCGCCGACATCCGCGCCGCCAGCGCCGCGCTCGCGGCGCTCGAGCAGGCGCGCGGCCTCGACCGCCGCATCGCCCTCCTCGCCAACATCGAGACACCGCGCGCGCTGCGCTGCGCCGCCGAGATCGCCGCGGCCGATCCGCGGGTCGTCGGCCTGCAACTCGCCTTCGCCGACCTGCTCGAGCCGCTCGGCATCGACCGCACCAACGCCGCCGTGGTCCAGCAGCTCCAGCTCGCCCTCCGGCTGGCCGCGGGCGAGGCGAACGTGTGGGCCTACGACGCCGCCTACGGCGCGATCAAGGACGCGGACGGCTTCCGCGCCGAGGCGGTCGGCGCGAAGCGCCTCGGCTTCCTCGGCAAGTCCTGCGTCCACCCGAGCCAGATCGCGATCGCCAACGAGGTTTTCCAACCCAGCGCCGCGGAGATCGACTTCGCGCGCCGCGTCGTCGAAGCCGCGTCGACCCGCGCCGGCGCCTTCGCCCTCGACGGCCGCATGATCGACGCGCCGTTCATCCGCCGCGCCCACGCGGTCCTCGCCGCCGCGGCCGGCGCCGCCACTCGCTGAGCCATGCCGCTCCCGCAACGCGACTACACTCCCGCGGCGCCGGGCCCGTTGAACGGCGTGCGCGTCCTCGACCTCTCGCGCCTGTTCGCCGGCAACGTGCTCACGCAGGTCCTCGGCGACTTCGGCGCCGAGGTGATCAAAGTCGAGCCGCCGGAGGGCGACACGCTGCGCGCCTGGCAGACGAAGGGCGTCTCGACGCACTGGAAAATCTACGCGCGCAACAAGAAGAGCCTCGCCCTCGACCTGCGCCGTCCCGAGGCCGTCGAAATCGTCCGCCAGCTCGTGCCGAGCGCCGCGCTGTTCGTCGAGAGCTTCCGTCCCGGCGTGCTTGAAAAAATGGGCCTCGCGCCGGACGAGCTGCTGCGGCTCAACCCGCGCCTGGTGATCGTCCGCATCTCCGGCTGGGGCCAGGACGGCCCCTACAGCCAGCGCCCCGGCTTCGGCACGATCATCGAGGGCATGTCGGGCTTCGCCTCGTTCAACGGCTTCGCCGACCGCGAGCCGGTGCTGCCGCCGATGTATCTCGCCGACGGCGTCGCCGGCCTTTACGGCGCCTCGGCGGTGATGATCGCGCTGCGCCACGTCGAGCAGAATGGCGGCCGCGGCCAGGTGATCGACTTGCCGCTGCTCGATCCACTGTTCGCCATCCTGAGCCCGCAGGCCGCCAACTACCGCCTCACCGGGCAGGTGAAGCCGCGCACCGGCAGCCGCTCGACGAATTCCGCGCCGCGCAACTGCTACCGCTGTCGCGACGGCCTCTACGTCGCCCTCTCCGGCTCGACCCAGGCGATGGCCGAGCGGCTCCTGCGCGCGATCGGTCGCGCCGAGCTGATCGACGACCCGCGCTTCCGCACCAACGCCGCCCGCGTCGCCCACGCCGCGGAGCTCGACGCGATCATCGGCGCCTTCATCGCCGAGCGCACGCAGGCGGAGAACGTGGCCTTCTTCGAGCGCGCCGAGGTGACGGTCGGCCCGATCTACGACGTGCGGCAGATCCTCGACGATCCGCATTTCAACGCCCGCGAGATCGTCGCCGACTACCCGGACACGGAGATGGGCCAGCTGCCGATGCACCACGTCGTGCCCCGCCTGCTCGGCTCGCCCGGCAGCATCCGCACGCCGGCCCCGCGGCTCGGCGAACACAATCGCGCCCTGCTCGGCGAGATCGGCTGCGATGCCGAGCGCTACGCGCAGCTCCAGCGCGACGGCATCGTGGTCGAGGCCAAGGACTCCTGATGCACGCCGCCCCCGGTTCCCTGGCCCAGTGGCTCCTCGCTTTCCTGAGCATCGTCTTCATCGACATCGTGCTCGCGGGCGACAACGCCATCGCGATCGCCCTCGCCGCGCGCACGCTGCCCAAGGAGAAGCGCCTGCTCGCCATCAGCCTCGGCGCGGGGGTGGCGGTGGTCCTGCGCATCGCGCTCACCTTCGTGGCCGGCCGCATCCTCGACGTCGCCTACCTCAAGCTCGCGGGCGGGCTCATGATTCTCTGGATCGCGGTCAAGCTGCTCCTCGACAACACCGAGGAGGGTGACGAGCCGACCGCGCAGGCGCGCAGCGTCTGGCGCGCGATCGGCCTGATCGTCGCCGCCGACGTCTCCATGTCGCTCGACAACGTCCTCGCCGTCGCCGGCGCGTCGCACGGCAACCTCGTGCTGCTGCTGTTCGGCCTGGGGCTCAGCATCCCGCTCGTCGTCTTCGCCAGCAACCTGCTCTCCGCGCTGACCGAGAAATACCCGCTCCTCGTGTATTTCGGTGCCGCGATCCTGGGCAAGATCGGCGGCGAACTGATCATGACCGACGCCGCGATCGAGCGCTTCGTCCATCCCGCTCCCGTGCTCGTCTGGACCGTGGAGATCGCGCTCGCCCTCGCCGTTTCCGCCGGCCCGGGGCTGTGGCGCCGGCGGCGGGCTTGAGCGAGGCCCGCGCTTCCCGGTGCTCCCGGCCATCCGGCCGTTTCTCGCGGTCGATGCCGACGTTCGCTCCCGGTTGCGCCGCTCGCGCTCGCGCGGTGACGGCGCGCGGCCCGGCGGCGACCCCGCTTACGCGAGCTGGCGCTCGCGCGCGGTGAACCAGAGCGGTTCGCCGGCTTCGTCCAGCAACGGACACAGGCGCACGCTCACGCGATAGCGCGAGCCGTCCTTGTGGTAGTTCACCAGTTCGGCCCGGCACGCCACCCGCGCCTGCTGCGCCGCCCGCAGGCGGGCGACCGTCGCCGGATCGGTGTCCGGCCCCTGCAGCAGCTCGCCGGGCTTGCGTCCGCGCAGCTCGGTCAGCGAATACCCGCAAAGCTCGGTGAACGCGTCGTTGACCCAGACCACGCGGCCGCCGGCATCCGCCAGCACGAAGGCCTCGGCGCGCTTTTCCTGCGGCAGCACCCCGGCCGCGGCCAGGATGCGCGCCTTCAGCTCCGCCGGCGGCGCCACGGGCGCCGGCGCCGTCCGCCACAACGCGAGATTGGCGGCCTCCTGCAGCACGCTCAGATGGTCCCGCAGCTCCGCATCGGCCGCCACCAGCACCTCAAAGCCGTCGCGTTCGTCCGCCGGCATCGCACCGGAGACGAAGTCGGCCGCGCGGTCCTGGAGCCATTCGTTGAGCACGCCGGCTATCGAAAGCTCCCGGCCGCCACAGTCAAAGCCGGACTGCACGCCCCTGCATCCGACGCTGGCGATTTGCCGCCGGGTGTGCACGCTGCCCCTTCCACCATGAAGCACCGCGCCCTCACGCCCCGCGTCCGCGCCGCCCTGCGCCAGCTGGCCGCCGGCCCACAGGACATGCGCGACGAGGCGCTGCTGAAGCTGATCAACGACGAGCTGCGCCCGCTGAACGTCGACGACATCGCCTACGTGCGCGACCGCGTGCGCTTCTCCTGCCCGCCGTGCCCGATGGTGCAGTCGGTCGTGCTCATGCTCGACGGCCTGATCGAGGTGAAGAGCCTGCGGCTCGACTGAGGCCCACGCCGCCTGGCACCACGGGGCTTCTCCCGATAGCGTCCGGACGGACGACTAGCACGCCGCGCGCACCGTGGCGCCGTCGCGCCACTGGCAGTGGACAAGGAGGCTGCGGCGCACCTTCGGGATGCCGTGCTCGCCGGCGCGGATCTTCGACAGCACGAGGTCGACCGCGGCCTTGCCGATCTCGTCGGAATTCTGGTCGATGCCCGCCCATGCCGCCGTGGCCGCGGTGATGTCGAGCGAGACGAGGCCGATGTCGCGCGGACAGACCAGGCCGGCACCGGCCAGCCAGTCGCGCATGGGGTTGGGCGTGTTGCGGAAGGTCGAGAGCGTGAGCACGCAGTCCACCCGGTGCGCCCGCACCCACGCGAGGAAGCCCGCCTCCGTCATTTTGTCCGGCAGGTAGGAGGGAATGCCCGCCAGCTCGCGGTGTTCGGTCGGGATCGCCGCGCTGCCGATAGCCCAGCCGTGGTTGGTGATCGAGTCCTGGTAGCTCTCGATCGCGAGCCCGATGCGCCGGTAGCCGCGCGCCGCAAGCACGCGACCGGAGAGCAGGACTGCCTGGGTGTGGTCGCTCACCACGCAGTCGAGCGGCGGATTCTGCACCATGTGCCCGACCGGCACGGTGGCGAAATACTCCCACGGCAGCACGAGCTCGAACGGGTCCTTGGGAAACGCCGCAAGCAAGATGCCCGTGATGCCCCGCGCGCGCAGGATGTCGCCCAAGCGGCGCGCGGTCATGCCGTGCGAGGTCAACGCGAACTCCGTCATCCCGAAGCCGAAGAGCGCCGCTTGCTCGCGCGCGGCGGACCAGTGCCGGCAGAGCGTCGGGGTCGCCCGCCACTCCTGCACGTCGTCGTAGGGCGTGATGTAGGCCAGGGTGCCGAGATGCTGGTTCGGCGTGCCGCGGCGCGTGGAGCGCATGACCTCGCCGAGCAGCGGATTGTGGCGGTAGCCGAGCTCCTCGGCGGCGGAGAGGACGCGCGCCTGCGTGTCCTTGGAAATGCTCACGGCTCCCGTCAGGCTGCGCGAGGCCGTCGAAATGGACACGCCCGCGCGGACCGCCACGTCCTGCAGGGTGACCTTTCCGGCTGGGGTGACCGAAAGCATGGCTTCCTGATGCTCGAACGCGCTCCGGGGGTCAACCCCGCGGGGCCGGTTTTGCAACGTTTGCAACGGAACCCGGCCCGGGCATTCTGGGTTGGAATGGGCGTTTGCCGCCGCCACGGCCCAACTGTCAGCGTGGCTCGGCGCGGAGGGCGAAGTCGGCGGACTCGTTGCGGATTTCGCCCAGCACCGAGGCGGTGTGGCTCAGGCCGCCCGCCGCATCGCCGCGAATCCAGACCGCGGGGCGGCCGGGGGCGCCGAGCGCGACGCCGGCGATCACAACGTTTTCCAGTCGGGTGTCGGCGAGCGTCCCCTGCCCCTGCGCGCGGCCGGGCGCGACGACGGAGAACGCCTCCGACAGACTGTCGCGAATGTTCAGGTCGCGCAGGCGCACGTCGGCGATGCTCCGCCGGTCGAGGCAGAGCTGGACCGCGCTGCGCCACGCCCACGCGTGATCGTAGCCGCCGCAACGGACGAGGCGGCAATTCTGCACGACGGTCTCGCCGCTGAAGTTGTTGTCGACCCGGCCGGCTTCGTCGGAGGTCGGGAAGGTCGTGCTGATCAAAATGCCGCAACCGGTCGTGATGTCGGTGAACAGGCAATCCTCGATGCGGTTGGCGGCGCCGCCGTAGAGCGAGCCGCCGTTGGCGAGGAAGGGCAGCTGGCCGGTGCAGCGGCGGATGACGTTGTGGCCGGGCTTCTCGGCGCCCTCGACGTGGCCCTGGTCCGACGGCACCGGCCAGATCGCGTAGCAATCGTCGCCCGTGCCGCGCGCGGTGCAGTTCTGGACGACGGAGCGCGTCGTGCCCACGCAGAGGTTGACGCCGTCGGCCAGCAGGTTGCGGAAACGGCAGCCGTCGATGACGAGCGCCACGCCGTTGTAGATCCACGCGCCGGCCTTGGTGTGCTCGATCCAGAGGCGGGAGATGGAGGCGTCGCGGCAGCCGGTGCCGACGATGCCGTCGTTTTCCTCGCCGTCGTTGCGGTAATTCAGGGCGCCGACGATGGCGAAGTCCGCCACGTGCACGTTCGCGCCGGCCAGCTTGAACCGCACGCGTCGCGCGGCATCGCCGTAGAGCGCGGGATCGCCGACGAACGTCGTGTGCCACATGCCCGCGCCCTGCACCGTGACGCCGGACGGCACCACGATGTCGCCGGTGATCCGGTAGTCGCCGGCGGGCACCCAGACGATGCCGCCGCCCCGCTGCCGTGCGGCGGCGATGGCGCGACGGAGCGCCGCGGTGTCGTCCGTGACGCCTTGACCACCCGCGCCGAAGTCGGACACCGCGAGCGACCCAGCCGGCCGCACCACGGCGGGCGGCACGACCTCGAGGTCGACAAGGTCGATCACGCAATCGACGCCGTCGCTCGCGGTCTTGCTCAGGCGCACGACATCGCCGCGGGCGATGGCGATGCCCTTCACCCGCAGTTCGTCGTAGAAATTCCGCGGCTTACCCTGGCGCGGGTCGTTCGAAAACGGATACGCGCCGTAGAGCCACTGCTGGCGCGAGCTGAGCGCGAGTTCGCGCACCTTCCTGCCGTTGACCGACAGCGTGACGCTCGAGACACGGCCGCCGCCGCCCGGGGCGTCGGGCAGGTGATAGCGCACGACGAGGGCGTCGCATGCGATCGGCGCGGCAAACTCCAGCTGCTGGCCCGCCTGCGCGAGCTTCACGCAGCGCTGGCCGGAAGACTCCATCTCAACGCGATGCGGGGCGTAAACGGGGCCGAGCACGGTGCCGGTGGTCCGCATGTCCTCGGCTTCGACCGTCGTCCACGGGATGTCGGCGCCGATCCTGGCGGCGCTCGCGGCCAGGGCGGCCGGCGTCAGCGTCGCCAGCGCGAGGAGAAGCGGGAGCGGGGACAAGCGTGACCGGTTCATGGATTCGAGGGGAGCGCGGCAGCGTCGCGGCACGGCTGGCCCGGAGCAAGCATCGCCCCGTCCGGCGCGCGTTTCACGACGCGCGACTCGCCCGGACGGCAGTCGAAGCTCTCGCCGGCGACCGCGAAGGCGCGGGCGGCGCGGTTGGCCGCGGCGGCGGTGACCGTCACCGTCGCCGCCTCAATGCGCACGCGGAAGCGGTCGCCGCGCCAGGTCAGGCCGAATTCCAGGCGGCGCCACGCCGCGGGCAGGCGCGGCGCGATGCAGATACCGTGCTCGTCGGCCTGCACGCCGCCGAAGCCGAGCACGGCGGTCATCCACGCGCCGCCGTTGGCCGCCGGGTGCGAGCCGCCCATGAAGACGGTGCCGACATAAATCTTGTAGGCCGCCTGGAGGTCGATCGTCGCGGTCTTGAGGAAATAGCGGTAGGCGGACTCGAGGTCGCCGATCTCCGTCGCGACCATCGCGTAGGCGCAGGCGCTGAGGCTCGAGCCGTGCTCGGTGCGCGGCTCGTAGTAGCGCCAGTTGGCGCGCTTCACCTCCGCCGGGTAGCGCGCCTTGAACAGGTTCAGCATCATCACGACGTCGGCCTGCTTGATGATCTTCGTCGGCACGGCGAGCCCCTGCCCGGCGCCGAGATACTCGTTGGGGTGGACCATCCGGGCGCGCAACTCCTCGACCGAGGCCTCGCGCAGCTTGAAGTAACCGTCGAACTGCTCGATCACGCCCGTCGTCGGATCGGGCGCCGGCAGATGGAGCCGCGCGGCCACGTCGACGAAACCCGGCAGTTCGTCCGCGATCGCGAGCTTTTCCAACAACGTCCGCAGCGCCGCCGGATGGTGCCGGCGCAGGTGCTCCACGGCGGCGTTCGCGACGGCGAAGGTCTCGCGGGCGACGGCGTTGGTGAAGGCGTTGTTGTTGACGCGCTCGTGGTATTCGTCGGGGCCGACGACATCGAGGATCTCGTAGCGCCCGAGGTCCGGCCGGTAGTGCGCATACGAGTAGTAGAACCGCGCGCACTCGAGGATGACTTCGGCGCCGCCATCGAGGAGTAGCGAGTCGTCGCCGGTGAGCTTGAAATATTGCCAGAACGCGAGGGCGACATCGCCGCTGATGTGGACCTGCTTGTCGCGGAAGTGCGTGCGCAGCTCGCGACCGGTGATCGGGTCGCCGATGTTGAAATACGTGCAGGCGTCGTCGCCCGTGTCCTGGCTCTCCCAGGCGTAAAAGGCGCCGCGATAGCCCGGCCCCTCGGTCCGCGCCTTGCGGCGGGCGCCGTCGAGCGTGCGGATGCGGTAGCGCAGCAGCTCGACGGCCTTCTCCGGATACGTGTGGAGGAAGAACGGGAGCATGAACATCTCTGTGTCCCAGAAGATCGCGCCCTTGTAGACTTGGCCGGACAGCGCGCGCGCCGGGATCGAGTTGGCGCTGCCGCGCACGGGCGCGACCATCAGCAGCTGGAGGATGCTGTAGCGCAGGGCGTGCTGCGCCACGTCGTCGCCCTCGATCACCACGTCGCCTTGCGCCCATTTGTCC
The DNA here is from genome assembly GCF_047777955.1 of Oleiharenicola sp. Vm1. Classification (GTDB taxonomy): domain Bacteria; phylum Verrucomicrobiota; class Verrucomicrobiia; order Opitutales; family Opitutaceae; genus Didemnitutus. The sequence continues at coordinate 593,357 of NZ_CP180537.1, read as the reverse complement.
GCCCAGGCCGCGGCATGGCGTTCGAGGCACACGGCGTGGCCCCGGGCGCGCGCCTGCCGCACGACTTCGATCGCGGCGGCCAGCGGCGGTTGTGCGGCGGCATCGTTGTCGGTGCAGACGGCGAAGTATTTGACGAAACTAACCGGCACGCCGGCGCGGGCGCGGACGGTGAAGACGCGCAGGTGGCGCCCGCCGCGTTCCTCGCGCCGCTCGCCGGCCAGCTCGGTCGACAGCGCCTCGGCGACCGCAACGCGCTTGCCGAGCTCGTGCGTGCGGCCGGCGACGGCGAGCACGTCGCCGGCGGGCGCCGCCGCCAGGTCGCGCAGGTGCGGCCCGTTGAGGTCCCAGATGTTGGTGTCGATGCCGGTGCGGAGCGTGAGCTCCGCGTCCTGATCGCAGGTCACGGTGAAGCGCACGACGCCGAGGTGCGGCTGGTCGGCGCTGAGAAAGCGCGTCGAGTGCAGCGTCAGGTGCTTCCCGCCGAGGGCGAAGCGCGTCTCGCGCTCGAAGAGCGCGTGGGCGAAGTGCAGGGTCTGGCGGTGTTGCACGACGCCGGCGCCGAGGGCCGAGACCGGCGCGCCGTCGAGTTCGACCTGGGTAAAGGCGCCATTGGGCGCATTCACCGGCTCGCGCCACGCGGAGCCGACCTGGTCGAAGAGCCCGGCGAGCGTGAGGCCCACGGCCTCGTCGGGCCCGAACTCGTCGAGCGTGCCGCGGCAGCCCATGTAGCCGTTGGCGATCTGATACACATTGCCCCGGCGCATGAGGCTTTCCTTGCCGCCGGCGCACTCGGTCGTGCTGACTTGCCAAGGGGATTCATCAAAGGCTAGGGCGCGGGCGCGCGCGGCTCGTCGCGCACGCGCAGCATCAGGCCTGCGGCGGCGAGCATCGACAGGCCGCCGAGCAGGAGCGCGTTGACCGCGTGCCCGTGGAAGACGGTCCGCACGAGCAGGCCGAGCACCGCGGCGGCGAGGATCTGCGGGATGACGATGAAGAAATTGAACATGCCCATGTAGACGCCCATCTTCCGGTAGGGCACGACGCTGCTGAGAATGGCGTAGGGCAGCGTGAGCAGGCTGGCCCAGCCGATGCCGAGGCCGACCATCGAGGCGACCAGCCACCGCGGATCGCCGACGAAATACATCGAGCCGAGCCCGAGCCCGCCGACGACGAGGCAGGCGGCGTGCGTGCGCACGCGGCTGAGGCGCCGCGCCAGCGGCGGCAGCGCGAAAGCCGCGAGCGCGGCCACGCCGTTGTAGACGGCCATGAGCACGCCGACCCAGTTGGCGCCGGCGTTGTAGGCGGCGCTCTTCGGGTCCGCGCTGCCGAAGTGGTGCTCGGTGACCGCGGCGGTCGCGTAGATGAAGAAGGCGAAGAGCGCGAACCAGGTGGCCATCTGCGCCAGCGCCAGCTGGCGCATCGAGCGCGGCATGTTGTTCACGTCGTAGACCAGCTCGACGAGGCCGCGCTTCCGGCCGGCGCCGTAGCGCCAGGCGGTGACGACCTGCAGCAGCCCGTAGAACATCGCGCCACCGGAGAGGATGTAGAGTCCCTTGTCCCAGCGCAGCCCCGCGATCACCGCGGTGAGGACCGCGCCGGCCAGCGCGATTGCGCCGCCGAGGCGGTAGTAGCGCGCAGGATCGAGCACCACGGTGTCCGGCACAGCGTCCGCCGCCGGCTCCGTCTCGCCGTGGAAGGCGCGCTGCTGCTCGGGCGAATACTCCTTCACCCGGAGCACGGTCCAGAGCACGGCGGCGAGGTAGACGCCGCCGCCGAGGCCGAACGACCACTTCACCGAGGCCGGCACCTGTCCTTCCGGCGCGGTGTTGGCGACGTGGAAGACGTTCGTGAGCAGGTAGGGCAGCAGCGAGCCGATGACGGAGCTCGCGCCGATGAAAAACGTCTGCACGGCGAAGCCGGTCGTGCGCTGGTCGTCGGGCAGCATGTCGCCGACGAAGGCGCGCATCGGCTCCATCGTGATGTTGATGGCGGCGTCCATGATCCAGAGCATGCCGGCGGCGAACCAGAGCGCGGGCGAGTTGGGCATCACGAGCAGCGCGGCCGAGGCGCAAAGCGCGCCGACGAGGAAGTAGGGCTTGCGGCGGCCGAGGCGGTTCCAGGTCTTGTCGCTCATATAGCCGACGACCGGCTGCACGAGCAGGCCGGTGACCGGGCCGGCGATCCAGAGGATCGGGATCTCGTCCACCTTGGCGCCGAGCGTCTCGAAGATGCGGCTGACATTCGCGTTCTGGAGCGCGAAGCCGAACTGGATGCCGACGTAGCCGAAGCTCATGTTCCAGAGCTGCCAGAAATTCAGCCGGGGCTTGGGGGTCATGGGGGAAGACATGGCGCGAGGCTCACACCGAATCGCGCTTGAGGCGAACCCGCTCGTCGATCGCCGCGAGGTTGACCTCGGCCAGGTCGCGCACGACGAGGTCGGCGCCGGCGGCGCGCAGCTCCGGGGCGTTGCCCTCGCGGGCGACGCCGATCACGAGGGCGAAGCCGCCCGCGGCCCCAGCGCGCACGCCGGCGACGGCGTCCTCGACCACGACGGCCCGGGCGCACGGCACGCGGAGGTTGGCGCAGGCGGCGACGAAGATGTCGGGCTGCGGCTTACCCCTGAGCCCGAGCCGCTCGGAGACGACGCCGTCGACCACGGTGGCGAAGAGCGGCGCGGTCTGGGTCTGGGCGAGGATGAGCGCGGCGTTGCGGCTGGAGGTGGCGAGGCCGATCCTGATGCCCGCCGCGCGCAGATCGTGGATGAGGACGAGCGTGGAGCCGTAGACTTTCGCGCCGTTCGCCGCGACGATCCGGTTGAACCGCTCGTTCTTCCGGTTGCCGAGGCCGCAGATCGTCTCGCACGCCGGCGCATCGTCGGGCGCACCCGCCGGCAGCGCGATGTGGCGGGAAGCCAGGAAGGCCTCCACGCCCTGGTAGCGCGGCCGTCCGTCGACATAGGCGCGGTAATCGCGCTCGGGGAAAATTCCTCGAACCCGCCGCCGAGCCGCCGGGCACGGGTGCGGAGGTAGTCGTCGAACATCTCCTTCCAGGCCAGGGCGTGCACCGCGACGGTGTCGGTGACGACGCCGTCCATGTCGAAGATGACAGCGTCGAACGACCGGGCCGGCGGCGCGCCGGCGGCGGCGGGCGCGGCCGGGGAACGGACGGACTGGGAGGACGGATTCACGAAACGGAAGGAGGTGGCGGGACGCGCAGGCCGCCCCGGAAGTCGCCCGAGGAAACACGCCGCCCGGCACAGGCCAACGGACGCGGCCTGCAAGCGTTGCGGAGCGGCCCACCCGGGTCGTAAACGCGCGCGGCGCACCCACGCGCCGCGCGCCCTTCCCCGGGATCAGAAGGTGAACGTGTTGGTGAGGGTGAAGGTCCGCGTCGGGGCGATGCGGTAGGCGGCCACGGAGCCGTCCGGCTGGTAGGTGATCGGGATCAGCTCCTTGCCGGAGAAGGCGTCCTTCACGTTGAGCTGGACGTGCCAGTGCAGGTTCTTGGCGAGCCTCCGGTTGTAGCCGACCCAGAGGTCGACGTTGGTCTCGCTCGGCGTCTTGAACGGATTGTCGAGATCATACTCGACGGTCGTCGGGTCGTTCGGATTGCCGGTCGGGCGGAAGCCGGCGGTCGCGGCGCTCTGGTAGCGCACGCCGCCGCCGAAGTGGACGCCCTTGAGCGGACCGCTCTCGAGCTCGTAATTGCTGATCAGGTTGACGCGCCACTCGCGGAGCTCGGGCACGGTGGTGCCTTCGACCAGCTGGGCGAGACGCCATTCGCTGCCGGGCGCGCCGACGAGGCCTTCGCCGTCGAACCAGTTCTTGCCGGCGGTGACGACGTCCTCGGTGCCCCAGTAGTGGTGGAGCTTGGAGACGCCGTCCGGGACCTTCAGCGCCGCGGCAACGAGGGCCATGAACTCGCGCATGTTGGCGTTGCCGATGTTGGTGCGGCGGGCGTCGGTCTTGCTGGCGTTGAGCATGACGCGCCAGTTGGGCTTCGGCTGCGCGGCGAGCTCGATTTCCCAGCCCTTGGAGACGTTGTCCTCGGTGATGGCGAAGCCGGTCGGCACGCTGTAGGTGACTTCGTGCGTCGACGGGCCGAAGTCGCCGAAGGTGTCGATGCGCCACGCCTTCCAGAAGCGCGGGTCGACGGCGCGCTGGAAGATGCGGGTGTTGTCCAGGATCTTCTTTTCGAGGGCGGGCGACACGATCCACGCGCCGTCGGCGGAGAGGATCTCGCCGGGCTGGAGCGGGCGGTTGGCGAAGAAATGGAAGTTGTAGCGCATGGGCTCCCAGACGCCGGTGTTGCCGTTGAAGATGTCGCTGTCGCTGCCGGTCTGGCCGGGCGCGGTGGCGTCGTAGCCCCACGGGCGGATGTTGTATTGGAAGACGTTCGCGTAGTTCTGCGTCAGCTGCATCCAGTTGCCGATGGAGGCGGCGTTGATCTGCGTGCTGGTGGCGTTGAAGTTGCTCGTCTCGTAGCGGTTCACGCGGAGGGAGTAGCGGCCGTCCTTCGTCTCGAAGCGGACGCCGTAATCGACGGTCTTGCCGGCGGGCGCAGCGAGCGCCTCGCCGTAGATGTCCACGCGGCTGGCGTCGGGTTTGAAGTTCGTCGAGCGGTTGTAGTAGAGGCTGACGTTCACCGGCAGGCGCTCGAGCGCCCGACGCAGGAACGGCAGCTCGGTGACGTGGGCGACGAGGCTGTAGGACTTCGAGTCCACCTCGGCGCGCTGGCCGATGGCCGGAAGCTTGTAGTAGTCCGGGCTGAGGTTGACCGCGCCGCGGTCCGCCGTGACCGGGAAATCGTTCGGCGACATGTCGAAGGCCCAGGACTTGGCGATGTCCTTGCGCCAGCCGATCGTGCTGACGAGGGAGTCGTCGAGCCACTTGCCTTGCCAGACGAGGACCTTGGATTCGGTGATCGCCTTGTCGAGCGAGGCGCGCGTGGTGAGGCGGTCGCGGTTGGCGGCGGAGGCGTCCGCATCGACGAAGTTGAGCTGCGTCGTCGTCCAGCCGACGTAGTTCGCCGGGTTCTCGGCCTGGGTGGAGTTGCGGGCGGGATCGCCGGGCAGGTAGAAGCCGTTCTGCCACGGATCGCCCGGGTTGACGCTGGAATTCCAGGTGGAGTTGAAATAGCGCAGCGCGCCGTTGGCGATGGTGGTGTTGCCGCCGACCGAGGGCAGGTTGGCGCCGGAGAGCGAGCGGCCGAGGAGCGAGTCGCCGAGGTAGATGACCTGCACGGGCGTCAGCGCGCCGTTGAAGCGCTGGTCCTGACGGCCGGCCAGCGTGTAGATGGAATTGTCGAAGATGCCGTAGCGTTGCCAGGTGCGGGCGTCGCTCTCGACCTTGTCGCGGCCGAGCAGGCCCGTGAGCGTGTGGACGCCGAGGATGCGCCGCCAGAGGGTGTGGTCCTTCTCCTTGAAGTCGTGCTGCGCGAACGCGGTGGCGCGGAACGCCTCGCGCTCGTTGAGCAGCGAGCGGTTGCCCCAGGCGTTGTTGGACGAGACGAAGGCGCGGCCGACGTTCGGATTTTTCGTGCCGTTGGAGTAGGGCTCGCCGTTGGCGGCCAAGCCGGTGTCGGGCGAGCCGTCGCCGTAGACCGCCATCGGGTCGATCTGCAGGCGGACTTCGCCGGGCAACAGGGCCTTCTGGCCGTTTTCGTAGCGCTCCTTCGAGAAGTCCAGCGAGACGCCGGCGCGGTTGTGGAAATAGGTCTGCGTCAGGCTGACGTTGCCGACGTTGAAGTCCTGCCACTCGCGCTTCGTATCGCCGTCGATGAGCTGGTCGTAGAAGTTGAAGACGGAGGAGTCGGTGAGCAGGGCGTTTTTCCACAAACCGGCTTTGGAATACGGGGCGTTGGCGTTGATGGCCCACTGCGCGGTGCCGTTGAGCGAGACCCAGCCGTTGTCGGGCATGGCGGCGATGCCGCCGTCGATGCTGCCGTCGGCGCCGCGGCCGCCGGCCACGAACGCGCCGATGATGTCCGTCACCATCATGGTCTGGCCGCTGCCGTTCATGAAGACGGTCGGGCCGCCGCGACCGGACGGGAAGGCGAAGGTGCCGAGCCAGGGCTGGTAGGCGGGATTGGCGGCGCCGGTGGACGCGAGGTTGACGCGGAACTGGCCGTGGTTGGGGCGATTCGAGAGGTGGTCGAAGGCCTGGAACTGGTTGTAAGTCGCCTGATGCAGCGCGGTGAACCAGGGCGTGATGGCGTCGGCGGGCGGCAGCATGCGCGGGTTGTTGCTGTCGATGTTGCCGGTCTCGAAGCTGGCCTTGATCGAGGTGAGCGTGCCGTCGCGGTTGAGCGCCTTCGGCTCATAGCGCAGGGCGGCGTAGACGCGGCGGTCCTCGGAGAACGCGGGCTCCTGGCGGAACTTGTCCTTCTCGGCCAGCAGCGAGAGGCGCAGCGACAGCTCCTTCGGGACGAGCACGCGGTTGATGTCGAGCGTGCCGCGCGTGGTGCCGTAGTTGTCGACGCTCGCCTCGAACGAGCCGAAGTTGCGGAACTGCGCCGTCTTCAGGCCGGTGTTGATGATGCCGGCGGGGCTGCCCTGGCCGAAGAGGATGGAATTGGCGCCGCGCTGCATGTCCACGCGCTCGACGTTGTAGGAATTCCACGGGATGTCGGAGCGGAAGAAGTCGCGGGTGTTGTCCGCGGCGGCGAGGCCGCGCACGCGCGTGTTGTCGTTCGGGCGGAGCGTGTCCTCGTTGAGCTGGGCCGCGTCGCCGACGCCGGCGAAGTTGCCGCGCGGGCCGCCGACCTCGGTGCCGGTGGTGTATTGCAGCAGCGACTTGTTGTCGGTCGCGCCGACGTCCTGGAGGAATTCCTTGGTGACGACCGTCACCGCGCTGCCGATGTCGCGCAACTCGGTGTTGAGGCGGTTGCCGGCGAGCGAGGTGGCGGCGGAGTAGCCCTCCTGGCCGTCGCTGGCCTTGACCTCGAACGGGGAGAGCTGGACGACTTCCTCCTCGGCCTTGGGTTTTTCAGGCACGGGAGGCACGGTCTGCGCGAAGGCGCTCGGCACGGACGCGAGCACCGCCGCGGCGAGCACCGTGCGCAACGGGCGCGACGGCGATCTGTCGGCCCGGGACCGGGAAGGCTGCGGAATGATCGAGGGAATCGATTTCATGGGGGATGGGTAACAGCGAAACTCGGCTTGGCTTGGGTTGAGGTTTTAGCCGGTTGTCGCCGTGATACCGCTTCGTGCCGACATCGCTATGCCGGCCGCCTGCAAACGTTGCGGCGCGCCGTGCCGCGCACCGCTATTTCCCGTCCCACCCGAAGCTGCCGCCCGCGGGGAGCGTCACGTCGCGCGTCGCCTCGCCGTAACGCAGGCGCGTGGTGCCGCCGGCGGCGGAGCGGAGCGTCGCGTGCGCAAGCCGGCCGTCGCGCCACGCCAGGTCGACCTCGAAGCCGCCGCGCGCCCGCAGGCCCGTCACCTGCCCGGTCGGCCACGCCCGCGGCAAGGCGGGCAGCAGCTCGATCTCGAAGGCGGTCGGCGCGCCGTCCGCGGCGATCGCCGCGCGCGCGAGGGGCTCGTGCGATTGCAGCAGCATCTCGGCGATCGCGGCCGTGCCGCCGAAATTGCCGTCGATCTGGAAAGGCGGGTGCGCGTCGAAGAGGTTCGGGTAGGTGCGCTCGGGCGCGAGCAGGAGGCGGAGGATGGCGTGCGTGCGCTCCGCATCGTGCAGCCGCGCCCAGAGGTTGAGCCGCCAGGCGATCGCCCAGCCGGTCGAGCGGTCGCCGCGGAGCTCGAGCGTCCTCTGCACCGCCGCCGCCAGCTCCGGCGTGCCGCGCCGCGTGATCTGGTTACTCGGGTAAAACGCGTAGAGGTGCGACACGTGGCGGTGGTGCCGGTCGGGCGCATCGCCATCCCAGTCCTCGAGCCACTCCTGGAGCTGGCCGTCCTTGCCGATCTGGAACGGCGGCAGGCGGTCGCGCGCGGCGCGCACCTGCGCCGCGAAGGCGGCGTCGGTGCCGAGAATCCGCGCGGACGCGAGGCAGGCGTTGAAGAGGTCGCGCAGGATCGCGTTGTCCATCGTCGGCCCCATCGCGCTCGACACGCCGCGGTGGTGGGCGTTCTCGGGCGACAGCGACGGGCTCGTCACCCGCCAGCGGTGCGTCGGCTCCTCGACCAGCGTGGCGAGGAAGAACTGCGCCGCGCCCTTCAGCAGCGGGTAGGCGCGGGCGAGGGCGGCGCGGTCGCCGGTGAACAGGTAGTGTTCCCACAGGTGCGTGGCCAGCCACGCGCCGCCGGTCGGCCACATGCCGTAGAACGCGCCGTCGATCGGGCCCGCCGCGCGCCAGAGGTCGGTGTTGTGGTGCGCCACCCAGCCGTTCGCGACGCCGTAGTGCTCGCGCGCGAACCGCGCGCCGGTCTGCGCGAGGTCGCCGACGAGCCCGGCCAGCGGCTCGGTGCACTCGGGGAGGTTCACGATCTCCGCCGGCCAGTAATTCATCTCGGTGTTGATGTTGATCGTGTATTTGCTGCCCCACGGCGGCGTGAGGCTGTCGTTCCAGATGCCCTGCAGGTTCGCCGGCTGCGTGCCGGGGCGCGACGAGCTGATCAGGAGATAACGGCCGTAATGGAAATACAGCGCGGCGAGCGACGGGTCCTCCTCGTCGGGCGAGCGGCGCACGCGCTCGTCGGTCGGGAGCTTTTCCGCCGCGGCGTTGCGGCCGAGGTCGAGGGTGACGCGGCGGAAGAGCGCGCGGTGCGCCGCCTCGTGGCGCTCACACAGGGCGGCAAAACTCGCGTCCGCGATCGCGGCCAGCGTGCGGCGGTTGGCCGCGACCGGATCGCCGCCGACGTCGTCGAAGCGCCGGTAGCTCGTCGCCGCCGCCAGCACGAGCGTGACGCTCGTCGCGCCGCTGACGTGCAGCTGCGCGCCGTCGGCGGACACCTCGCCGCCCTCGGTGCGCACGCGCAGGCGCGCCTCGAATTTCAGCGCGCCGGGCACGCCGTTGGCCTCGCCGTTGACGCCGGCGAGGACGAGGGTGTCGTCGCCCTCGGTGCGGGCCGTCGCGCGCTGCGGCGACTGGAACGCGAGGGTGAGGTTCAGCTTCGCCGGGCGGTCGGCGCGCTCGAGTTCGCGCGCGGTGAGCTGGACGACGATCGCCTGGTCGGGCGCGCTGGCGAACACCTCGCGGGTGTAGCGCACGCTGCCGATCCGGAATTCCGTGCGCGCGACGGCGCGGTCGAGGTCGAGTTCGCGGCGGTAATCCCTCGCCGCGTCGCCGCCGGCCATCGTGATCAGCAGGTCGCCCACGGTCTGGTAGGGCATCTGCCGGATCGGCCGGGACATGAATTTCTCCTGCACGAGCTTCTGCGCCGCCTCGTTCTGCCCGGCCGCGAGCAGCCGGCGGATCTCGGGCAGCGCAGCCGGCGCGTCGGGGTTGGCCGGGTTGTAGGGCCCGCCCGCCCAGAGCGTGTCCTCGTTCAGCTGGAGGCGCTCCTGCTCGATGCCGCCGAAGACCATCGCGCCGAGCCGGCCGTTGCCGACCGGCAGCGCCTCGACCCACTGCTGCGCCGGCTGGCGATACCAGAGCGTCCACGCCGGCTCGGCCGCGCCGGCCGACGCGGCGCCGAGGGCGCCCAGCAGCAGGGAGAAGATCCACGCGCGGCGCGGGGCGCCGGCGGCCGGGGAAACGGGACGATTCATCGACATGGGAGCGGAATGACGGGGCAAGGCGATCGCGGCCGGCCGCCGCGGCCGACCCGGACGCATTCAACGGACACCGGGCGCCGTCACGACGTTTTTCTCGCCGCGGCGGGGTTTAAGACCCACCGCGCGGGCGGCTCAGAGGATGCCGCGCTCGATCCAGGCGTGCTCGCCGGCGACCACCTGCTGCGTGAGGGCGTAGCCGTGGGCGTCGGCGTTGTGCGCAATGCCGTCGAAGTTCTGGCGGATGCGCAGGCGGGCCTGGGCGGCGAAATCGTCCACGACGGTGCAGAGTTTCGCGGCGTCCTCGCCCTCGCCGAGCAGCTTCTGCGCGTAGGCGCAGGCGGCGGCGATGGCGAAGAGGTCGGCGCTGATGTCGGCGAAGCGCGCGAGCAGCACCTGCTGCTTCTCGAGCCGGGGGCCGAACTTCACCATCTGGTGGAAGAGCGTGCGCGCGAGGCGGCGGGAGAGCCCGGCCACGGCGCCGAAGTGCGCCGCGAGGCGCGGGTGCATGTCCGCCGGCGCGCCGCCGCCGAGCGGCAGCCACTGGCGCGGATACCACCAGGCGTAGAAGCCGGCGGCCCGGGCGGCGCTGGCCAGCCGCTCGCGCCACGGGCGCTCGGAGTTCAGGGCGATGCCGGCGACCTTGAGGTGCGGATCGAGCGCCTCGCGCATGATGAAGAGGCGGAGGATTTCCGAGGAGCCCTCGAAGATCGTCGTCACGCGGGCGTCGCGCATCATGCGCTCGACCGGGTAGGGCTGCTCGCCGCGCGCGCGGAGCGACTCGACGGTCTCGTAGCCGCGGCCGCCGCGGATCTGCATGAGGTCGTCGAGGCAGGCCCAGGCCTTTTCCGTGCCCCAGAGCTTGCAGAGGGCGGCCTCGAGGCGGATGTCGGCGTGCTTGTCGCGGTCGACGATGCGCGAGGTGGCGAGGAGCATGGCCTCCATCGCGAAGGTGTGCGCGGCGATGCGGCGGACTTTCTCCGCCACGGCGGCGTGCTGGCCGATGGGCACGCCCCACTGGATGCGGGTGCCGGACCATTCGCGCGCGATGCGGAGCGCGCGCTTGGCCACGCCGAGGCTCGAGGCGGGGATGGAGAGGCGGCCGGCGTTGAGGGTGGTGAGCGCGACCTTCAGCCCGCGGCCCTCGCCGCCGACGATGTGGGCGCGCGGCACGCGGACGTTCGTGAAGCGCAGCACGCCGTTGTAGATGGCGCGGTGGCCCATGAACTGGCTGCGGTGGACGATCTCGACGCCGGGGAGTTCGCCTCGACGACGAAGGTGGTGATCTGCGTGCGCGGCCGGCCGTCGACGAGCTTGGGCGGCGTCTGCGCCGCGACGATGAGCAGGCCGGCGCGGGTGCCGTTGGAGCACCAGAGTTTCTCGCCGTTGAGCAGGAAAGCCTGGCCGTCGTCCGTCGGCGTCGCGGTGGTCTTCATCCGCGCGGGATCGGAGCCGACCCCGCCCTCGGTGAGGGCGAAGGCCGAGATCTCGCCCGCGGCGACGCGGGGGAGGAACTTCTGCTTCTGTTCCTCGGTGCCGAAGAGCATCAGGGGCTGCGGCACGCCGACCGACTGGTGGATCGAGAGGTGCGCGAAGGTGTTCACGCAGTGGCTGGCGATGAGCTGGCAGGCGCGGCAGTAGGTCGTCTGGGAGAAGCCGAGCCCGCCGTAGCGCTGCGGCACCTTGATGCCGTAGGCGCCGAGCTGCGCCAGGCCGCCCATCACCGCGTCGGGGATCTCGCCGGTGCGGTCGATCGCCTCGGGGTCGACGTGCGCGCGCAAGAAGGCCGCGAGGTCCGCCAGGAACCGGTCGGCCCGGGCCTTCTCGTCCGCGTCGACCTCCGTCACCGGGTGGAGTTTCTCCGGCGACCAGCGGCCCATGAAGAGCTGCGCGACGAAGCTCAGGTCGTCGTGCGCCTCGCGGGCGGCCTCGGTCACCTGGAGCGCGGCGCGCTGACCTTCGTTCATCTTCGACATGTCGATGACGGACTTGGTCTCTTCGGTTTTCGGGGGAGAAGTCGGGGGGACGGCGGACATGGGGCAGCAGCCGCGCGTCGCGCGGCCGGGTCGGGGGGTTCGTTTGGGTCCAACTACGTCCCGAAAAATCCCCCGGTCAACCGGCCGCCGCCGCCGCTCGCCGGGTAAAACTTGGCCGAGGGCCGGTGTGAGCGTTCTTAATTGCGGGAATACCCGCGCCTCCGCCGGCCTCTTCCTGCGGGCGGGCGCTTGTTCTTTTCGCGCCGATGCCTAGCGTGCCCGTCCGGACCCTTTTCCTCACCCCATGAAATCCAAACTGATCCCGCTCCTCGCCGTCGGCCTCGCGCTCGCCGGCACCGCCCTGGCCCAGACTCCGGCCGCCCCGAAGCTCGTGCTGCCCCAAGCCAGCCCGCCCGCCACGCTCAAGCAGCAGGTCGGCATCACCGACATCGAGGTGACCTACAACCGCCCCGGCGTGAAGGGCCGCAAGATCTTCGGCGGTCTCGTCCCCTACGGCGAGATCTGGCGCACCGGCGCCAACAGCGCGACCAAGATCACCTTCAGCACCGACGTGAAGATCGGCGGCGCCGCCGTCCCCGCCGGCACCTACGAGCTCTTCTCCATCCCCGGCGAACAGGAGTGGACCGTCATCATCCACAAGAACATGTCGCAATGGGGCTCCTACGCCTACGACCCGAAGAACGACGTCGCCCGCGTCACCGCCCGGGTCAGCAAGCTCCCCTCGCTCGTCGAGACCTTCTGGATCGGTATCAACGACGTCCGCGACACCTCCGCCACGCTCAACCTGAACTGGGAATACACCCGCGTCAGCGTCCCGCTCACCGTCGACACGGTCGGCATGCTCGCGCCCAAGATCGAGGCCGCGATCAAGGAGCAGGCCAAGCCCAACGCCATGCTGCTCTTCTCGTCCGCCATGTTCTATTACGAGAACGACCACGACCTCCCGAAGGCCCTCGAGTGGATCAACGCCGCGATCGCCGCCCGCCCCGACCAGATGTGGATGATCTACCGCAAGGGTCTCATTCTCGAAAAAATGGGTGACAAGGCCGCGGCCCGCGCCGCCGCCGAGGAATCGCTCGCCCTCGCCGAGAAGGAGAAGCCGGGCGAGCTGCGCGAGGAATACGTCCGCCTGAACCAGGCGCTGCTCGCGCGCGTCAAGTAACCCGCTCGCCCCGCGCCGCGTCGAACGACGCGGCGCCTTTCCGGTCGGGGCCGCTGCCCTCCCCGGTCCCTCACGCGAGGACGCTTGAGGGCAGTCGCCCCTCCCCCACCCGCCCGTCCGCTCCCGCCCTGATGCTCGCCCGCCGCCTCCCGCTCGCCGTCCTCAGCCTCAGCCTCGCCCTCCGCGCGCTCGCCGATCCGGCGCCCGCGCCGCTGCCTCCCACCGCCATCGCGCCGGAGCTCCGCTCCTCCGCACCGTCGGCACGGTGCTGCACATCGGCGCGCACCCGGACGACGAGAACACCGAGCTCATCACCTACCTCGCCCGCGGCCGCGGCCTGCGCACCGGCTACCTCTCCCTCACCCGCGGCGACGGCGGCCAGAACGAGCTCGGCCGCGATTTCGACGAGAAACTCGGCGTCCTGCGCACGCACGAGCTCCTCGCCGCCCGCCGGCTCGACACCGGCCGGCAGTTCTTCACCCGCGCGATCGACTTCGGCTTCTCCAAGACGCCGGAGGAGACGCTCGCCTTCTGGGACAAGGAGCAGGTCCTCGGCGACGTCGTGCGCGTCATCCGCCAGTTCCGCCCCGACGTCATCGTCACGCGCTTCCCCGTGCCGCCCGGCAGCGGCGGCCACGGCCACCACACCGCCTCCGCCATGCTGGCGGTCGAGGCGTTCAAGCTCGCCGGCGACCCCAAGGCCTACCCCGAGCAGCTCGCGCAGGGCCTGACGCCCTGGCAGCCGAAACGGGTTCTCTGGAACGTGTTTCGCTTCGGCGGCGGCGCCAACGCCCCGCTCCCGCTCGACGGCCCGACCTTCAACCAGGACATCGCCGGCACCGACGCGACCACCGGCCAGGAATTCGGCCAGATCGCCGCGCTCAGCCGCTCGCAGCACAAGACGCAGGGCCTCGGCGGCTTCGCCCTCCGCCCGCGCACCGGCCCCAACGGCCAGACCTTCCTCCTCCTCGCCGGCACGCCGGCCAAAAGCGACCTGCTCGACGGCGTCGACACCACCTGGAAGCGCTACCCGGGCGGCGCCGCGATCGACGCCGCGCTCGAGCGGATCATCGCCGACTTCAAGGCCGACGCCCCCGGCGCCAGCGCGCCCGCCCTGCTCGACCTGCGCCGGCAACTCGCCGCGCTGCCGACCGACCCCGTCGTCGCCGACAAGCGCGCGCAGCTCGACCGCATCCTCACCTCCTGCCTCGGCATCACGGTCGAGACGACCGTCGACCGCCCCGAGATCACCCCGGGCGAAGCCGTCACAATCAACTGCCGCGTCGTCTTTCCGCAAAGCTGGCAGCCGCGCGCCCCCGGCATCGAGATCAAGCACCTCGACACCCGCGCCAGCGGCGGCGACTTCGTGCGTGCGCGCGGTCCCGTCGGCATCCTCAGCGGCCTCCTCGTCGTCGCCGACCAGCTGACCGGCACGCTGCCGCTCGGCACGCCGCCGACGCAGCCCTACTGGCTCCGCGAACCGGGCGCCGCCGGGCTCGCCCGCGTCTCCGACCCGCGCCTCATCGGCCGGCCGGACAACCCGCCCGCCGTCTCCGTCAGCTACGTCCTGCAAATCGCCGACCAGGAGCTCACGATCACCGACGAGCCGGTCTGCGTCACCCGCGACGAGCAGGGCGAGCATCGCCGTCGCCTCGATGTCGTGCCGCCCGTCACGCTCGCGCTCAATGCCGAGACGCTCTACCTCGCGCCGGGCGCGGCCAAGGAAGTGACCGTCACGCTCTCCGCCGTCCGCCCCGGCGCCGGCACGCTGCGCCTGCAGGCGCCCGCGGGCTGGACCGTCGCCCCCGCCGCGCAACCGTTCGCGTTCGAGCGGACGGACGAGAAGCTCACCCGCACGTTCACCCTCACCGCCCCGGCGGGCGGCGGCACCGGCGCGCTCCTCGCCGTGGCCGAGCTCGGCGGGCGTTCCTACTCGCACCAGCGCATCGAGCTCCGTTACGCGCACCTGCCGCTGCTGCTGCTCCAGCCGCCGGCCAGCGCGCGCCTCGTCAGCTTCGACCTGGCGGTCCGCGGCCGGCACATCGGCTACCTGCCCGGCGCCGGCGACTCCGTGGCCGAGTGCCTCGAACAGATGGGCTGCACCGTCCGCCGCCTCACCGGCTCCGACCTCACGCCGGAAAAGCTCGCCGGCCTCGACGCCGTCGTGATCGGCGTCCGCGCCTTCAACGAGCGCGTCGACCTGAAGGACCACCTCGCCGGACTCTTCGCCTGGGTCGAGCAGGGCGGCACCGTCGTCGCGCAATACAACCGGCCCAACGGCCTCGCCGCTCCCACCCTCGCCCCCTACGCCCTCTCGATCGACGGCCCGGCCCCGCAACTCCGCGTCACCGACGAGCGCGCCGCCGTCACCGCCCTCGCCAAGCATCCCGCGCTCACCTCGCCCAACCTGATCGGCCCCGCCGACTGGGCCGGCTGGGTGCAGGAACGCGGCGCCTATTTCCCCTCGAAGTGGGACGAAGCGCACTTCACGCCCCTGCTCGCCATGAGCGATCCGGGCGAGGCGCCGCTCAAGAGCAGCCTGCTCGTGGCGCGCCATGGCAAGGGCTACTACGTCTACACCGGCCTCGCCTTCTTCCGCCAGCTCCCCGCCGGCGTCCCCGGCGCCTGGCGCCTGTTCGCCAATCTCGTGTCCCTGAAAGGCGAATAAACCCGATGCCGCGCGCGCACGTTTCATTTGGCCACGGATTACACGGATTTTCACGGATCACGTTCCGCACGTCTGCTCCGTCCAATCCGCCTCCATCCGTGCCATCCGTGGAAAAGAAAAACGCGCCCTCGCGCCATGCCGCCCGCGCCTGAAAACACCCCGCCCGCGCCGGACGATCGGCGCACCGGCCTGCCCGTGCTGCGCACGTGGCCGGCGGTGTATTGGACCGTGCTCGGCGTGTTCGCGCTCTGGGTCGCCCTTCTCACCTGGCTGACGCGCCACTTCGCATGAACGCCGCCGACTACCTCGTGATGTTCGGCGTGCTCGTCGCCATCGCCGCCTACGGCATGTGGCGCACGCGCGGGCAGCACGATCTCAAGACCTACGTGAAGGGCGGCGAGACGCATTGGCTGACCATCGGCCTCTCCGTGATGGCGACGCAGGCCAGCGCCGTCACCTTCCTCTCCACGCCCGGCCAGGGCTACGAAAGCGGCCTCGGCTTCGTGCAGAACTACTTCGGCGCGCCGCTCGCGCTCATCGTCATCTCGCTCGTCTTTTTGCCGATCTTCCGCCGGTTGAACGTCTACACCGCTTACGAATACCTCGGCCAGCGCTTCGACGCGAAGACGCGCCTGCTCGGCGCCGCGCTCTTCCTCGTCCAGCGCGGCATCGGCGCCGGCATCACCATCTACGCGCCCGCGATCGTGCTCTCGACCGTGATGGGCTGGCGGCTCGACCTCACCATCCTCTGCAGCGGCGTGCTCGTCGTCGCCTACACCGTCACCGGCGGCACCCCCGCGGTGAACCTCACCCAGAAATACCAGATCGGCGTCATCTTCGCCGGCATGGTCGCGGCGTTCTTCGTCCTCCTCGCGAAACTCCCCGCCGGCCTCACGCTGCACGAGGCGCTGACCGTCGCCGGCGGCTTCCACAAGCTCGACGCGGTCGACTACTCGCTCGACCCCGACCGGCGCTACACGATCTGGACGGGCGTCCTCGGCGGCATGTTCCTCGCGCTCTCGTATTTCGGCACCGACCAGTCGCAGGTGCAGCGCTACCTCGCCGGCAGCTCGCTGCGCGAGAGCCGGCTCGGCCTGATGTTCAACGCGCTCTTCAAGATCCCGATGCAGTTCTTCATCCTGCTGCTCGGCGCGTTGGTGTTCGTCTTCTACCAGTTCGAGCGCCCGCCGGTCTTCTTCAACCAGACCGCCTGGCACCAGCAGGCCGCCGGCGCGTCGGGCGCGAAACTCCGCGCGCTCGAGGCCGACTTCAACGCCGCCCACGCCGAGAAGCAGCAGCACCTGCACGACTGGGTCGCCGCCGAGCGCGCCGGCGACGAGCGCCGCGCCGACGCCGCCCAGGCCGCCGCGCTCGCCGCGCACCAGCGCACCGAGGCCGCCCGCGCCGAGACCAAGGCCGCCCTGCGCGCCGCCGACCCGAAGACGCCCACCACCGACGCCGACTACGTCTTCATCACCTTCATCGTCGACCACCTGCCCCACGGCCTGATCGGCCTGCTCGTGGCCGTGTTCTTCGCCGCGACCTTCTCCTCGAAGTCCGGCGAGCTCAACGCCCTCGGCTCGACCACCGTGGTCGACTTCTACCGGCACCTGCATCAGCTCCGCGGCGCGAGCCGCTCTGACGCGCACTACCTCGCCGCCGGCAAATGGGCCACGGCCTTCTGGGGCGTGGCCGCGATCGTCTTCGCCATGAGCGTCACCCTCGCGGAAAACCTCATCCAGTTCGCCAACATCGTCGCCTCGATCTTCTACGGCGTCGTGCTCGGGCTGTTCCTCGTCGCGTTCTTCCTCAAGTGGGTGCGCGGCACCGCCGTCTTCTGGGGCGCGCTGGCGGCCCAGGTGCTTGTTTTCGTGCTCTTCGCCACGCTCGGCATCTCCTACCTTTGGTATAACGTCATCGGCTGCGTCGCCTGCATGCTCTTCGCCGTGATCCTCCAGCTCTTCCTCCCGCGCGACCGCGCGGCCGCCGCCGCATGAGCACGCCCGTCATCTGCTTCGGCCAGCAACCCTGCGGCATCCTCCCGCGGCGCTTCCTCTACGCCAAGTTCGTCACCGCCCGCCGGCTCCAGCGGGAGATCGGCGGCGAGATCGTGTTCTTCTACCACGACAGCGACCACGACCCGCGGGAGACGCAGACGACGCTGCGCCACCACAAGACCGACGCCCCGCACACGCTGAACTTCGCCTTCGCGAACAAGCTCCAGCGCAAGTTCTCCCCGCTCTTCCTCAAGCGCATCCCGGCCGACTGGCAGCCCCACACCGCGCGCGAGCTCGGCGCCTACGTCGCGCCGCGCGCGCTCGAGGCCTTCCGCGCCGTCCGCGCCGACAACGTCGCCGACTTCTGCCTCGAGATGTATCGCGCGATGGGCCTGCTCGACGGCGTGCGGGTCGTGCGCTCCGGCGACCGCGCCGTGCGCGAGGCCGCGTGCGACATCGCCGAGTGCTTCGTCGACGTGCCGCACCAGGGCGAGATCGTCCGCGCCCGCCTACTCGACGGCGTGCTCAAGCTCCACGAGGGCGGCAGCAGTTACGTCACGCTTGCCGCCCAGCCGTTCGCGAAGGCGCAGGTCAGCCCGACGCGCGACAGCCGCCTGCGCTGGATGCAGTCCGTCATCCACTGCACGCACTACATCTGCGGCGCGGGCGAGCAGGCCTACCTCAACCCCGCCGACGCCCCCGAGATCGCCTTCGTGCCCCGCGATGCCATCGAGCGATCCGACGAGGCGTGGGCCGAGTTCCCGTCCTGACCTTTGTTGCTTTCCGCCCCCAATCTCTCCCGCCGCATGAACCTCTCGACCGCTCCCTTCTCGCCTTCGGCGCGCATCCCGACGACATCGAGTTCGGCGCCGGCGGCATCGTCGCCCGCGAGACCCAGGCCGGCCGCCCGGCGCACTTCGCCGTCTGCTCGCACGGCGAGGCCGGCACCAACGGCACGCCGGCCGAGCGCGCCCGGGAGGCCGAGAAGGCCGCCAAGCTCCTCGGCGCCAAGCTCGAGTTCGTCGACCTCGACGGCGACTCGCACCTCGACCTCCGCAACGCCCACGCGCTCCGGCTCGCCGCCGTCATCCGCGCGGTCCGCCCCGGCATCGTCCTCGCGCCCACGCCCGAGCCCAACCAGCACCCGGACCACTGGCGCCTCGGCCAGCTCGTGCGCGACGCCACGCGCATCGCCCGCTACGGCGGCGTCGCCGAGCTCAAGGCCCAGACGCCGCACGCTGTCGGCCAGCTTTTCTTCTACGCCCTCGGCCCCGGCGCGGAACCGCGCGATGTCTCGCCGGTCGTGATCGACATCTCCGACAAGCCGATCATGACCGCGTGGACCAAGGCCATGGAGGCGCACGCCTCGCAGATGAAGACCCGCAACTACGTCGAGCTCCAGCTCGCCCGCGCCCGCGTCCACGGCCTCAACGCCGGCGTCGCCCACGCCCAGCTGCTCTGGCCGAACGACCCGCTCGTCTTCCACTCGCTGAGCGACATCGCCCGCGGCGCGCGGCGCTTCTGATCGGAAATCCCCCATGAAACGCAAAGCGGTGATGGCGCGCAGCACGTCAGGGAACTTCTTCGCCTCTTCGCGTCTTCGCGTTTAGTCAGAATTCGTCCCGTCATGCCCGACCGCCCGCTGAAACTCGCCCTCACCTGCTACCCGTCCGTCGGCGGCAGCGGCATCCTCGCGTCCGAGCTGGGCGAGGAACTGGCCGCGCGCGGGCACGAGATCCACTTCATCAGCTACGAGCAGCCGTTCCGCATGCCGCAGGGCCCGCGGGTGTTCTTCCATCCCGTCGCCGTCAACAGCTACGACCTCTTCAAATACCCGGACTACACGCTGCCGCTCTCGGTCAAGATGGCCGAGGTGGCGAAACAGCACGCGCTCGACCTGCTGCACGTGCACTACGCCGTGCCGCACGCCACCGCCGCGATCCTCGCGCGCGCCATGCTGCACGAGGAGCACCGCCTGCGCATCATCACCACGCTCCACGGCACCGACACCACGCTGCTCGGCCGCGATCCCGGCTACGGCCCGGCCATCCGCCACGCCCTCGAGCACTCCGACGCCATCACCACCGTCTCCGAGTTCATGCGCGCCGAGACCGTCCGCCTGCTCGGCGTGCAGCGGCCGATCGAGGTCATCCACAACTTCTTCGAGCCCCACGCCCCCTCGCACCGCCGCGAGGAGATCCGGCGCGACCTCGGCCTCGCGCCCGGCGAGGCCATGCTCCTCCACCTCTCCAACCTCCGTCCGCTCAAGCGCACCGACCTCCTCCTCGACACCGTCGCCAGCCTCCAGCCGCGCCTGCCCTGCAAGCTCGTCATCCTCGCCGGCGCCGACAGCGCCCGCCTGGCCGCAGAGGCGGCCCGCCGCGGCCTGGGAGAGCGCGTCGTGATCCGCGAGCGCGTGACCGACATCGAGGACTACCTCCAGGCCGCCGACCTCGGCCTGTTCACCTCCGAGGTGGAGAGCTTCTGCCTGAGCATCCTCGAGCTGATGAGCGTCGGGATTCCCAGCGCCGCGTTCGCCGTCGGCGGCATCCCCGAGGTCACGCGCGACGGCGAGACCGGCGTGCTCGCGCCGTTCGGCGACACCGCCGCGCTCGCGGCCAAGATCGAGGCGCTGCTCCGCGACCCCGCCCGCCGCGCCGCGCTCGGCGCCGCCGGCCGCACGCGCGCCCGCGAGCGGTTCTCCGCCGCCGCCGTGGTGCCGCGCTACGAGGCGCTCTACCGCCGCGTGGTGGCGAGCTGAGCATTGTAACATTCCCGCGGCAGGAAACGGTTGCCCCGGCCGCGCCGCGCCGCATTCACTAGCGCATGGCGTCGCGTCGGCGGAAAATCACCCGCAGCGAATACAAGCTTCAGGCGGGCGAGCTGCGCGAGCAGCTCGTCCAGATGCAGGTCGCGCTCAAGCATGCGCCGTTCAAGGTGCTGCTGATCGTCGCCGGCCCCGAGGGCGCGGGCCGCGGCATCCTCCTCCAGACGCTCGCCGAGTGGCTCGATCCGCGCGGGGTCGAGACCTTCTCGTGGCACGCGCCGACCGCCGAGGAGGAGCAGCGCCCGCACCAGTGGCGCCTCTGGCGCGACCTGCCGGCCATGGGCCGCATCGGGCTCTACGCCGGCTCCTGGTATACCGAGACGCTCCGGGAGGAGGCGCGCAACAAGCGCGCGCTCGAGCACGTCGCCGACGAGGCGGGCCGCATCCGCGCCTTCGAGCGGCAGCTCGTCGACGGCGGCACGCTGGTCGTGAAGGTCTGGCTCCACCTCTCCGAGGAGGCGCAGGGCCGGCGCCTGCGCACCCTGCGCGCGGACCCCGCCACCGCGTGGCGCGTCACCGACGAGGACTGGCACCACCACCGCATCTACCGCCGGCTGGAGAAGACCGCCGCGCTCATCCGCCGGAAGACCAGCCAGCCCGGCGCGCGCTGGACGGCGATCGACGCGGAGGACGAGCGCCGCCGCGACCTCGAGGTCGGACGCCTGCTCCTCGCCCGCGTGGCCGCGCACCGGCGCGCGCTCGCCCGGCTCCAGCCCCCGCGCCGCCGCGGAGCCTACAGCCGCTGCGCCCGTCCGGCCTCCGCCGCCTGCGCGCGCTCCGCCTCGACCAGGAGATGGCCGAGTCGGCCTACGACGCCCTGCGCGACAAGTGGCTGGGCCGCCTCGGCCTCGCGCTGCGCTCCGCCTTCCAGGCGCGGCGCGCCGTCGTCTTCGTCTTCGAGGGTTGGGACGCCGCCGGCAAGGGCGGCGCCATCCGCCGGCTCACCAGCGCCGCCGACCCGCGCGACTACCGCGTCATCCCCGTGGCCAAGCCCACGCCCGAGGAAAAGCACGCGCACTACCTCTGGCGCTTCTGGCGCGACATCCCGCGCGACGGACGCTGCACCGTATTCGACCGCTCGTGGTATGGCCGCGTGCTGGTCGAGCGCGTCGAGGGCTTCTGCCGCGCGGACGACTGGCGCCGCGCGTTCGGCGAGATCAACGCCTTCGAAAAGGAGCTCACCGACCACGGCGTCATCGTCATCAAGTTCTGGCTGCACATCTCGCACGCCGAGCAGCTCCGCCGCTTCCGCGAGCGCGAGACCACGCCGCACAAGCGCCACAAGCTGAACGCCGAGGACTGGCGCAACCGCCGCCAGCGCGCCGCCTACGAGATCGCCGTCGGCGACATGCTCGCGCTCACCGACCGCCGGGCCGCGCCGTGGCACCTCGTGCCGGCCGACGACAAGCGCTTCGCCCGCATCGAGGTCCTCAGCACCGCGGCCCGGCAGATCGAGGCCGCGCTGGCGGACTGAGCGCGGCCGCCGGCGGATTGCGTCGATCTGGTCACGGCCAGGTGAAACCGCGGTGACGCACGCGGATTGGCTTTGCCCCGCCGCGCCGCGCGCGGCGTAGGCTGCCGGCGGCCCATGCACGCCTCCCGCTTCCTGCCTCCGTTCCCGGCGCTCGCGCGCCTCTCGCAGCAGACCGCCGCGCCCTTCCAGGCCCTGCTCCGCACCACCGGCTACAAGCTCCGTCCGCCCCGCGCGCTCGAGCACCCGCCCCGGGTGACCGCCCGCCAGGCGCCGCTGCTCGCCTCCGGCCTCGTCGGCCCGCAGGCGCGTGCGCAGGTGCGCGTCGAGGAACGCGGCGGCGCCCTGCCCGCGATCGTCGTCGGGGGCTTCGTGCCCGACGCCACCGAGGCGTTCTACCTTCTCCGTGGCGGCCTGCTGCGCCACGGCAGCGTGTTCTACTTCAACTACCCGCGCCGCGGGTTCTCGACCGATCTCTTCCTCGCCCAGCTCGAGGACCTCATCGCCGAGATCGCGACCCTCCGCGGCCAACGCCCGGCGCTCATCGCGGTGAGTTTCGGCGCCGGGCTCGTGCTCGAGCTGCTGCGTCGCGCCGCGGCGCGCGGCGAGACGCTCCCGCTCGCCGGCCTCACGCTGGTCAGCCCGGTCGCCTGCACCGCCGACCTGATCGACGTGCGCGCGCCCAAGCCCACCACGCTCCTCGGCCGCGTGCTGCTGCCCTACCTGCGCGGCGGCGGCGCCCCGACGGCGCGATCGTGGAGAAGTCCCGCAGCGTCTTCCTGCGGATGTTCGAATCGGGCGCGCAGAACCAGTCGGCGCTGCGCTTTCTTCTCACCCGGGCCGAGACCCGCCGCCTGCGCGCCGCCGTCGTCGGCAGCATCAACGCCATCGACGCCGCCGGCGCGTTCGAGCGCGTGCGCGCGCTGAGCCTCTTCCCCGAACCGGGCGAGCCGCGCGTCCTCTTCGCCGGCCCGGCCCTCGTGCTCTACGCCGAGAAGGAGAGCGCCGTGCTCCAGGAAAACGCCCCGACCTGGCGCGAGTTCAGCCAGCGCACCCGCGCCTGGCTGCCCGCGGGCCGCTGCGTCGTCGTGACCAACCACGCCGACCATCCCGTGCAGCACGCCTCCCTGATCTTCCATTCGCGCAACTTCGAGCCGCACCTCGCCCGGCTCTACCGCCTCATCCGGGAGAGCGCCGCCCGCGCCGCCTGACCATGCCCGCCGCCTTCGCCCCCCGACCCCGTCGCTCGCCGGCCAGTTCGCCGGCGCCATCGGCCGCCGGCTCGCTGCGCGCACCGGCCACCGCCTGGCCGCCCAGGGCGACGGCACCGCCGCGCAGGACGCGGTCCTGGCCCGGCTCGTGCGCACGCTCGCGCCGACGGCCTTCGGTCGCGACCACGGCCTCGCGGCGGGCATGTCCTACGAGCACTTCCGCACGCGCATCGAACCGCGCGGCTACGAGGGCTTCGCCCCTACCTCGAGCGGATGAAGCGCGGCGAGCGCGACGTCCTGCACCCCGGCCGCTGCGCCCACTTCGCCGTTTCCTCGGGCACGACCGCCGGCCCGTCGAAATGGCTCCCGGTGAACGCCGCGATGCTCGCCCACTTCCGCGCCGCCGGGCTCGACGCGCTCTTTTTCCACGCGCTGCGCACGGGCGACGGCCGCCTCTTCCGCGGCCGGCACCTCTTCCTCGGCGGCAGCACCGGCCTCGTGCCCCTGCCGGGCGTCACGCCGCCGATCCACGCGGGCGACCTCAGCGGCATCACCGCGCTGAACCTGCCCTGGTGGGCCGAGCGCCAGCTTTACGAACCCGGCCGCGAGATCGCGCGGATGGAGAATTGGCCGGCGAAGGTCCGCGCCATCGCCGAGCGCACCTGGAACCGCGACATCACCCTCGTCGCCGGCATCCCGAGCTGGCTGCTGGTGCTGGCCGACGCCCTGCGGGAAACCGCCCGGCGGCACACCGGGCGCACCCCGGAGTCGCTCGCCGAACTGTGGCCGAATCTCGCGTGCGTCGTCCACGGCGGCGTGCCGGTGGAGCCGTTCCTCGCGGAATTGCAGCGCGCCTTCGGCCCCACGGCGCGGCGCCACGAGGTTTATCCCGCCTCCGAGGGCTTCATCGCGGCGCAGGACACCGAGGACAGCGGCCTGCGCCTGCTGGCGGACCACGGCATCTTCTACGAGTTCGTGCCGTTCGCCGACTACGACGAGAGCGACCCCGTGCGCACCGCCGCCCGCGCCGTGCCGCTCGCGGGCGTGCGGCCGGGCGTCGATTACGCGCTGCTGCTGACGACTCCCGCCGGCCTCGTCCGCTACGTGATCGGCGACCTCGTGCGCTTCGTCAGCGTGGCGCCGCCGCGGCTCGTCTACGTCGGCCGCACCAAGCTCCAGCTCAGCGCGTTCGGCGAACACGTCATCGAGCGGGAAATCACCGACGCCCTCACCCGCGCCTGCCGTCTGCATGGCGCGTCGGTGGAGAACTTCCATGTCGCGCCCCTGTTCCCCGCCGCCGGCACCCGCGCCGTCGGCCGCCACGAATGGTGGATCGAGTTTCGCGGCGAGGCCCCGGAGGAGGGGCAACGGGAGGCCTTCGCCGCCTCGCTCGACCGCGAGCTCGCCGCATGCAACGACGACTACGCCGCCAAGCGTGCCGGGCGCGGACTCGATCTGCCGCTGGTGCGCCCGGTGCCCGCGGGCGGCTTCGAGCAGTGGCTCCGGCACGCCGGCAAGTGGGGCGGGCAGCACAAGACTCCGCGCTGCCGCTCCGACCGCCAGATCGCCGACACCCTCGCGCGGTTCTTCCCCGTTTCCTGACCGCCCGCGTGCACCTCTACCTCATCCGCCACGCCCACGCCGAGGACGGCCGGCCCGACCAGGCCCGGCCCCTCAGTCGGAAGGGTCGCGCGCAAATCCGCCGCCTCGCCCGCTTTCTGCGCACCGCGTCCGCCCTGGACGTCGCCGAGATCTGGCACAGCCCGCTCGTCCGCTCCCGCGAGACCGCCGCGGAGCTCCGCCGGCGCCTGAAAAGCGGCGCGCCGCTGACGGAGATCAGCGGCCTCAAGCCCGAGGACGATCCCGCCGTCACCGCGCGCCGGCTCGGCGCCGTGAACCGGCCGGTCGCGATCGTGGGGCACGATCCGCACCTGAGCGCGCTGGCCTCGCTGCTGGTCGGCGGACCGGCGGAGCCGGCCGGCTTCCGCTTGAAAAAGGGCGCCGCGCTCCGCCTCGACCGCAGCGGCGACGGCTGGTCGGCCCGCTGGCTGGTGACCCCGGAGCTGCTCTAGCGCGCGGAAAGGCGCGGCCGTCAGCGAGTCCCGCAGGCGCGGCGAGCGACCGCTTGCGTTTCCGCGCCGGCGTGATTGGTTGACCGTCCTGTTCTTTGACGGCGCATCAAAACCTGTCGCCCGTCATTCCCAATTTTTTGGGGGTGTTCCGGATTCGACCCTTGGTTGGAGTGCGCAGCTGCCGGTCGAGCGTCGAGGGTCGCTCGCAAATCTCCCTTCGAAACAAACAAACGGCACCTACGAAGAAATGCCCCTGGCGGCCTAAGGCCGCCTCGTTCCTACTCTAACTCCTGCTAGGGGATAGGAACGTCGACAGCAGGAATAGCGGGTTTGGCCGTCGTGACGGGCCCGCCGTATCTTCGACCCACGGCTGGCTGAGGGACGAGCGCGGGTCAACGCGCGCCCGAGGCGAGATTCAAATCTGACCCTACACCGGTAGATGCGGCGCGCGAAGGCCCGGGGCACAGGGGTTCAACTCCCCTCACCTCCACCATTTTCATCGCTCTGCCCTAGGACAATTGCGGCGGGCAACTGAGCCAGCCCGCTAACGTCGGCGGCGAAGCGCGAAGGCGAATAAGAGTAGCACCGCAGCCCCGACGTAGCAGAGCGACACCCCGGCAAAAACGCCGCCCAGTCCGATTTCGCGCTTCAGCATCCCGGCGAGCAGCACGCCGCAGCCTCCCGCTCCCGTCGCCACGGCATTCATGATCCCGATGCCCGTCGCCCGGTGGGCGGCATCAACCACTTCACATTGCGTCGGCCGCTCGTTCGATTGCGCAAAGCCGCGCAGGAATGAAAACGCCGACACGGCGACCGCAACCACGGTGAAGCTCGGCCTGCCCAGGAAGAGCAGCAGGCACGGCGCGGCGCCCAAATATCCGGCGGAGAACAGGAGCAGCCGGCGGTGCGGGGCCTTCGCCGCCACGAGATCCGAGACCCAGCCGCCCACGAACATGCCCAGAACCACGGAAACCTGAAGGATGGACGTGCCGGCAAAGCCCGCCGCGCCCAACGACAGGCCAAAGCTCTCGCGAAAATACAACGGCAGCCACGTGAAGAAGATCCAGACCCCGACGCCGGAGAGCAAAGCCTCCCCCAGCAGCAGCCAGTAGACCGGCACGCCCAACACCTCGCGCACGGCCGCGATCGCCGACTGCCGCGGCGCATCCGTGATCGCCGAGACCGATTTCGGCAACGCCGTCCGCGCACACAACGCGAGGGCGACGCCCGCGAGCCCCAGCACGAAAATTCCCGCCCGCCAGCTCACGTGATCGGCGAAAGACCCCGCGAGGCTGCCGCCGGCGATCATCCCGCCATTCGCCCCGACCGTAATCAGGCTCATCGCACGTGCTCTCGTCTCCACCGGATGATGTGCGGCGATAAGCGCGATCGCCGCCGGCAGGAAGAGGCACTCGCTCGCCCCGAGCGCAAAGCGGAGCAGAAGCAGCATCGGATAGCCGGCCGCCAAGGCCGTTAACGCCACCACCACGCTCCACACGGCCAGACTGCCCACGACGAGCTGCGTCCGCGACCAGCGGTCTCCCAGCCAGCCCGCGATCGGCGAACCGAGGGCGTAGCTCCACAGAAAGACCGAGCCGAGCATCCCAAGCCGCACGTCATCGAGCCGGAATTCCGCCTGCACCACGGCCATCACGGCGGACATGGCCGACCGGTCGCCGAAATTCACGGCCGAGGCCAGGGCGAGAAACCAGACGAGCCTCCACCGCGGCTCAAGCAGCCACCAAAGCCGGTTCATCACGGCACCCAGGTCAGCTCGTGCACCGCTGGCGTCCGCAGCGTCGGCGCGTATTCCCCGCCGACAAGCAACCAGCTTCTGTCCAGCGGCACGACGGACGCTCCCGCCGCTCCGATGGGCATCTCGCCCATCCGCCGCCAGCGGTCGTGCCTGCCGTCGTAGAGAAGGACCTCGTTCGGCAACCGATAGCGCTCACCGAGCTCCTTGATCCGCGCGAAATCATGCCCGTCGGAGCCGCCCAGCACCAGCACGCCGCCATCGACCGGCACTGCCGACGCCAGCACGGCTCCGCGCGGCATTTCCGCGCCGCGCGTCCACTGCCGCGTAAGCGGATGGAACCGCCAGACGTCGCATCGATAGTCGGCCTGAGACTTCGGCGGCCCGGAAAGCCCACCCGCCGCCACCAGCTGCGGCCCCGACGGTGTCGCCGTCACCGCCAGGATGCAGCCGAAGCGACCAGGCGCTCCTTCCGCCAACGGCAGCTCCTCCCACGCTATTCCCGCCGGGTCCGCCAAGGCGCGGGCGAGTGGCAGGCGCCAAAACCGCGCATGCGCACCGGTCGCATCCTCGCCCCCCAGGACATAGAGCCAACCCTCATGCCACGCCGCGGCGGCATTCGCCGTGGCGACCGGCAGCGCGGGCAGAGGACATGATTCGACCTCGTCCTCTCGCGCGTTCCACCGGAGCAGGAACGCCATCGCCACTGCGGCGCGCCCGTCATGGCCGCCGACACACGCGACGCCCTCCGGGGTGGTCGCCGACGCCCCTTCTCCGAGCGGCACCGGCAAACGGAAGGATGCGAT
Source organism: Oleiharenicola sp. Vm1 (assembly GCF_047777955.1). Taxonomy (GTDB): domain Bacteria; phylum Verrucomicrobiota; class Verrucomicrobiia; order Opitutales; family Opitutaceae; genus Didemnitutus. Next base: position 565,725 of record NZ_CP180537.1, on the reverse strand, counting down.
GCGCCAGGGTTGGGCGGGCGAGAGCGGCAGGCGCCGCACGAAGACATCCCGGTGAAATGTCTTCCGGCCGGCGGTTGCCGCCGGAACCGGAAAATTCGATCCCCCCGCCAGCAGCACCCACCCCTGGCTGACGCCGGCATACATGCCCTTCCGGCCGACCGCATCGGGCAGGTCTTCCCAGCGCCGCCAGACGAGTGGCGTTGGGGCGGGTGATCCGCACAGCGCGGCCGCGGCAATGGTCATGGCGACGGCGAGCGAAATGTCATGCCACCGTGCGGACATCAGCGCGCATGCGCATGCGGATCTCCATCGTCGAGATTGAGGTTTTCGGGCCATGCCAGCTCAACGCCCTGCTCGCCCAACCGCCGTTGGAACGCGCGCATGCGATCCGCATCCGCCTGCACCGCCCGCGGCGTGAGACCGGTGGCCAGACAGTGCGCCACCAGCAGGCCGGCCGACTCGCCGATGTTCCACTCCACCGGATGCAGCCGATAGCAGCCGTTGGTGATGTGCGTGGTGCCGATGTTCTTCGCGGCCGGCAGCAGGTTCTCCTCCGCGACCGGAATGAGCGCGCCGAGCGGGATGCGAAAGGGCAACGAAGGCACATCGACGTAGTTGTCGCCGCCCGTCGACGGGTGGAGGTCGATGCGGTAGTAGCCTAGGCCAACCGAGTCCTCGTAGCGCTCCGCCAGCGTGTCGCCGGGACGGAATTTGGCCGAGACATCTTGTTCGCGAATCGTCGTGACGGCACGGATGCGCCGGGATTCTCGAATGTATGGAGCCATCGCGAGGCCGTCGGCCGTGCCGGTGACGTCACCGCGCAAGCGCAGGCCGGGCCAGCCAGTCCCGCCATCCGGCCGGGGTGCCTCCGTCTGCAGCCAGTAAAGCATGGATCGACTGAGCTCGCGCGCGTCCGCGAGCCGGCGCCGCTTCTCGTCTGCACTGCACGTCAGGATGTCGGCCTCCATGTAATCGATCATCGGCCAGTTCACGAGGCACAGATCGCTCGGGTAGAAGCCGTCCGCGAATTGCGCGCGATCGATGATCCGGCGGAACGCCCACAAGCCCGAGAACAAACCGGGCTTCTCGCGGTGCGGGTCGAAGTTGTAGCGCATCGGCGCCATGGTCCGCGGATTCAGCCCCTCCCACGCCAGCAGCCGTCCGGGCCAGGGCGGCGACAGCCGCGGACGGTAGTCGCGCCAGAAATCGTAGCGGGCGGGCCGCGGGATCACGTGATTGGCCCCCGCCTGCTCCTCGAGCACGAAGCAGACCGACAGCGCCTGAACGTTGCGCGGCCGCGCCTCCGCGGCGGCGCTGGGCTCGCCCGTTTGCCGGCGCGATTCGCTGCCGGTCACGTGCTGCACCTCGCCCAGCGGCAAGAGATCGCCGTTTTCCGTCGCGTCCAGAAAGTAGCGTCCCCGCAAGCGCCGCTGCGCGTCCGTCGCGCGGTCGCTGACGGTCAACTGGCGAAACCGCTGCGCACCCTCGCGCTCGAGGGCCACCACTTCGTGTTCGCACAACAGGCGCAGACGGCCGCTGGAGAGATGCGGCGCGAACAGGCCCTGCAGCACCGCCAACGCCACCCGCGGCTCATGACAGAGCGGCGACACCCAGCCATTGCCGGGGTTCAGGCGAGGGTTTTCCCGCGCGGCCGGCTTCAGCGGATAGTGCGACCGATAGTAGCCACGCACGGCCTCGCGAAACATCCGATAGCGGCGCGTGCCGCCGAACCGCTCGATCCAGCCGTGCTCGTCCGGGGGGACCGCCTGGGACGTGAACTGGCCGCCGATCCAGGCATATTCCTCGGTGAGGACGACGGTATGCCCGTGTTCGAGCAATGCCAGCGCGGCGGCACAACCGCCGACGCCGGCGCCGGCGATGATCACGTCCGCGTGAAGAGTTTCAGGTTCCGACATGGAGAAGGGAATCCGGAGGGAGGGACGTCCGCGCGAGGCGCGCACTTGCGCGAGCCCGTCAGCGCGGCCGGGTCAGGGTAGCGGGGCTTGGCCGGAGCGACCGCCGCGCCCGGGGTGCCGGTGGCCACGTCGAACGTTTTGGCGAGTTCGCGCAGTCCGAGCGTCATGACCTTGAGGTCGCCGCCCGGACAGAGGAATTTCGCGCCGAGCTTCACGGCCCGCTCGTAGAGTTCTTGGCCGACCGCGACCGTGCCCCAGAATTTTCCCGCTTGGCGCGCAGCCTCGGCCACGCGCTCGATCGCGCCCTGCACGGCCGGGTGGCCGATCTGTCCGGGCACGCCGATGCTCACCGAGTAGTCCCCGGGGCCGAAGAACAGGCCGTCGACGCCCGGCACGGCCGCGATCGCCGCGGCTTCCGCCAGCGCCTGCTCGTTCTCAATCTGGCAGAGGATCATCGTCTGCGTGTTCTGATGCCGCATGTAATCGATCGCCGGATAGGCCGCGTAGCCGCTGTCGATGTTGCCGCCGTTCCAGCCGCGCTGGCCTGTGATCTCGCCGGCGATGGGCTTCGGGTTGTTGAATTTCGCCCAGGATACGATCCGTCGCGCCTCCTCCGCATCGGCAACCATGGAGCACATCAGCCCCCCCACCCCTGTTTCAAGCGTTCGCATCACCACCTGATAATCGGTGGCTTTCAAGCGCGCGATCGTCGTGACCGGGTGGGCGCGGGCGACGAGGCAAAGCGTGGCCAGGTCCTGCGTGGGGATGTCGAAATGCTCGAGGTCGAACCAGATCGCGTCAAAAACGCCGGAGCGGCCCACGAAATCCACATGTCGCGGCGACGCGAAGTTGCCGGTGACGTAAACGCGCACGACCTCGCCGGCATGGATTTTTTCCAGGGCGCGATTCGGGGGGAGAGCCATACTCATAAAGGAGAGCTGCAGCGACCTCGCCACCGTGGGACGTTGTCATCCCGCGGAACCGTTCCGGTGAACGTCAAGGTGGCGGCGAACGATGCGAGCAGGCGACTAAAGCGTGGCGCGATGCCGAAGAACAATGTTGACCTGATGGTTTCCCGAAGGGACCGGTTGCGTCAGGTTCCCAATTTTCCCCGATCCGCCAACCTCGCCCCTGCACTTTCCATGTCGTCTTCGTATCAATCGATCAGCGCCCAAGTGGCGGGCACCCTGCGGACGGAGCTCCGGAAGGGCAACTGGCGAACGCAACTTCCGGGCGAGCGCTCGCTCGCCGAGCGGCTGGGTGTCAGCCGGAAAACCATCCGCAAGGCGCTCGCCCTGTTGCGGGCGGACGGCATCATTCGCACGGACCGCAGCCGCGGCAGCGCCATCATGCGACCGTCGGCCGCGCGCCGGAGCGGCCCGATCCGGACGGTCGCGCTGCTGCTGCCCGAACCCCTCGAAGGCGCGCGCCCCTTCACCGTGCTGTGGGTCAACCACCTCATGGCCATGCTGCACGAAGCCGGCATGCAGCTCGAAACGGTCTCGGGCTGGAAATACTTCGGCGCCCGCGCGGGACGCTCGCTGCGCCGGCTGGTCGACTCGCACCCGGCGCGCTGCTGGTTGCTCGCCCGTTCGCACCGCGAAATGCAACGCTGGTTCGAGCAATCCGACCTTCCCTGCCTGGTCGCCGGATCGACGCACGCGGGCATCGAGCTCCCCAGCGTCGATATCGACCATCGCGCGCTCTGCCGCCACGCGGCGACCGCCTTCCTGCGCCAAGGCCACCGGAGACTGGCGCTCTTCCTGGAAAAGGCGGGCCACGGCGGGGATGAAGACAGCGAACTGGGTTTCCGGGAGGGCATTGCCAGCCTGGAAGGCGCCGAGCCGCCGCTGATCTGCCGCCCGGCGAAGGGCCCGTTGGCGATCGCCAACGAGCTTCGCCGTCTCCGCAGCCTGGCCTCGCCGCCGACCGGTTACCTGCTATCGAACTCCTTTTCCTACCTGACCGTGCTCAGCCATCTCGCGCAGGAAGGCCGCCGGGTGCCGAAAGACGTGTCGCTTATCTCGCGAGACGAGGAGCCGTTCCTTTCGCATCTCCTGCCGGCGCCGACCCGCTACACGATTCCACCGGCGAAATTCGCCACGTCCATTCACCAGGCGATCAAGCGCGTGCTGGGGCGAAACGACCCTCGCCGCTTCGACGTGCGCATCATGCCGGATTTTGTGCACGGTGCCTCGCTCGGCCGCCCCCACTCCGCTCTCGCGGCCGCTACCTGAGGAGCCGTGCTGCGCGCGGAGCGTGTCCGTCGCCTTCTCTCAATTTTTGGCCGACGCCGCCGGTGCGGCGGACGGCTTGATCCACGCATGCGCCTCCGGTTTGTCCCCAGCGACGGGAAAGGCACTGATCCGCAGGCGCGCGGCCCCCATCGGGATGAGAGTGATGGGCACCGCCGGCTCCGGCGTGAAAGCCGGACTGCGCTGCACTTCGTCGATCAGTCCGCGCGAGTCGAGCCCCCACTCCCGGATACGCCGGCCGCGGGCATGTAGCACGATCGGCGCGCCAGCCTGCGTGAACGGCCTGTCGTCTGCCGGCCAGGGCCGCGTCTCCACGGCGAACGACCGCGTCTCATCGCCTGGAGCGAGCACCAGTCCGAAATTCCAGGGCGACGCCGGCCAAATCTCCCACGACGGCCACGCCTCGCTGCCGCCAGCGCGCCGGTAGTCCTCCTTGATCTGCAGCGAAAACGTCAGCGGACCCCGATCCACGCTGACGCTGCCGCCGTTTTTCTCCCAACGCCGGAGTTGAAGGCGCATCGGAAGCGTCAACTCCACGGCGTCGCCCGCGCGCCAGGTGCGCTCGAGCCGCACGAATCCGGGACCCGGGGTCCGGCGGATCCCGATGGTCCGGCCATTCACCGTGAGCTGCGGGTCGCGGCACCACTCCGGCACGCGCAGGTAGAGCGGAAAGCGAGTCGCCTCGGCCGGTGAAAGCTTCAGTCGCACCGTCTCATCGAAGGGATAATGGGTTTGCGCGGTGATTCTCGTCTCCGTTCCCCGCGCGCCGACTCGCGCCGTCACTTCGCTTTCGCCGTAGAAAACCGCCGCCACGCCGTCGTCACCGGTCGCGAACCAAAGGCTGCTCGCAAGATACGGCCAGCCGTGACCGAAATTGTGCTGGCAGCAGCGATAGCGACTCGGACTCATCAGGAACATCGCTCCGGCGTTCCGGATGCCGGGCGCCTTGCTCGCCCCGTCGCTGAGCGGCTGGTTGGGCGCGGTCAGGTAGCGCACGCCACGCAGGTCGGCTGTCATCGACGCGGGAAAGCTGTTGAACGCGACGTTTTCCGCCCGATCCGCCCAGCGAGGATCGCCGGTTACCTGGAGCAACTGCTCGTCGCTGAGCATCTCCTCGACGATGCCGCAGGTTTCGACCGCCTGCCGCGGCCCCGTGAAGCCCGGGCGGAACTGCTCATCCGCGCCGAACATGCCGCCGGGCACCTGGCCGTATTCCGCGCGCACCGAGGTCCAGTTCCGCTCGGCCGAGGCGAGATGCCGCGGGTCGTGCGATTGCTGCCAGAAGATCGCCGCGGTATCGAAGCTCTGGGCGACATTCACGTTGTGCGCGCTCGCGAGGCCGGACGTCCAGTCGGCACTCCACGCAAAGATCTCGCGGGCCAGCGCGAGCAGCGATTCGTCGCCGGTGCGGTTGTAGAGCCAATAGACGTTCCAGAGCGCGTCGCCCGCCCGCTGCTGCTGCCAGTTCCAATAGGGCGTTTCCGGGCGCGTCGCTCCGCGCTCGGGCCGCGAGCGCAGATAATCCATCTGCCAGCGCGCGTAACGCCGCATCAGCTCCAGGACGCGAACATCGTCGGAATAGTCGTAGTAGCTCTGCAGCGCGAAGAGCATGATCATGTTCGGCCACAGATCGCGTTCGCCCTCCCGGACGCTGCGGACGCTGGGCTTGGCCTTGCGCGGGCCGAACCATCCGTCCGGCTGCTGGCCCGCGAACACACCTTCAAACCAGGCCTGCGCCTCAGCGATCTGATCCTGCCGGCCGAGCAGGTAGGCGTTGTGGGCAAAGCCCTTCAGCCAATACGGCACCTCCTCCCAGCCGTGGTCGCCCTCGCCGCGCAGATCGAGCCAGGCGTTTTTCTCCTTTTTCAGGAACTTGCTGATCTCCGCAAAATGGCCGTGAAAGCCGTCCGCCTGCAGCTCGAGCTGCTGGCGCAGCCAGCCGCCCGGGCGGATCGCCCGCAGCGGCAGTGGCACCAAGGGAGTCGGCGCCAGGGGCGCGCGATTGCTGATGTAATGCGTGTTGCGCCGATCCACCGGCGGCGTCGCGACGAATTCCACGGCATTGTCGGGCTCCGCGCGGAGTCCCGCGGCGGCGCCGAGCAGAAGCAACCACGGCCCCACCGCGCGGCGGGCCCGACGGAAACTTGAGCTGAGGTGCGGCATGAGAGGCAGGGACGGCGGGGGCCCAGCGGCCTGCGCCGCCGTCACGTTTGGCCGGGGTGAGCGCGTCAATACTTGACGGTGTAGGTCAACGACGCCCCGAAGGGCTCGACGACCCGCCGGCTGCGCTCGATGTAGTCGTCGTCGAGCAGGTTCGTGAAGTTCGCGGCCAGCGAGTGGTTGAGGCGGGAGCCGCGCGGCTTCCATCCGTAGGAGATTCCGGCGCGCGTGCTGAAGTATTCGGGGATGACGATGTCGCGATAGCCGCTGTGCGAAGCAACGACGCGACGCCCGTCGGGCAGCGTGGTCACGATGCCGCCGCGATCCTGGAACGGCTTCGTTTCACCGGTGTAGGTCACGCCGAAATTCACCTTGAGGCCTTTCAATCGCCCGCTCTTCCAGGTTTTCCGCAGCGCAAGGTAACCGCTCTCCTTCGGCACGCCCGACATTTGCCGGCCGACTTGATCGAGGTCCTGACCCGCCTCCGTGTAGGCCGCGTTGTTGAGGCCGCCGCCGAACAGCAGGCTGAACGTGGGCGTCACCGCCCAGTTCGCATCGAGTTCGACGCCGCGCGAGAGAATCGAGCCGACGCGGCGGGAATCGCCGTTCTCATCCGTCACGCGGATGTTCTGGCGCACGATGTAGAAGCCGCCGAGCGTGAACGTGAGCTGCTCGTCGAGCAGCGAAGCCTTGAAGCCGTAGTCCCAGCCAAAGCCGCCTTCGTTCACGGGATCGACGGTTCCACCGGCCACCGGAGCCGTGTTGGTCTGCGAATTGACGAAGAACGACTCGGCGTAGTTGACGTAGGCGCGGACACTGTCGGTCACGCCCACGTTGAGACCGATGTTCGGAGTGAAGTGGTCCTGGTCGCGCTGCAGTCGGCTGACGGGGCCGGTGCCGAGGCGCGCCTCCGTCTCGCGTTTGAGGTCCTCCTTCACGAAATCGTAGCGCATGCCGCCCACGAGGATGGCGCGTCCCTTCCACGCGGCGGTCTGGTGCCGCAGGAAAAGGCCGTAGATGTCGGTGCGGTTGTCGTTCCAGCGGTTGAGCGTGTAAAGCGTCGGGAACGCCTCGGGCGTCGGCCAGGTGTAGTTCGGGTTGCGCGGATCCCAGATGCGCGCGAAGCCCGAATTGTTGAGGGCCGTGCCGGCGGCCGCACGCCATTGCGGGTCGGTGCGCGTGTAGCGCGAGTAGTCGAACGTAAGCAGCGTTCGATTCTCGAGCCGGTGCTGCGCCAGCCAGTAGCGGGCCGTCAAGTCGGCCTGAAAGCCGGCCCCGCCCTCCTCGCCCGTGCCGTAGGCCGGCAGGCGGTCGATGAGCCGGCCGGCGTTCGTGCCGTCGATCTGGTAGGTCGGGGCGGCGCCGCCGGTGACGTTGCTGTTGCGGCTGGAAACCTCGCGCGTGAACCAGTTCGCCGCCATGCGCATCGACCAAACCGCGTTGAACTTGTGTTCGAACGTCGCGTTGAGCGTCGTGACGGTTCGGTCGGTGGACTCCGCCGGTCCATACCAATTGATGCCGGCAATCTCGGTGGCGAGACGGCCGTTGTATGTGCCGCCCACCGTGCGGCGCGCAACGGGCACGTAAGCCACCGGGTTGTTGTGCCGATCGATGTATTCCAGCTCCACGGAAACCGTGGTCGTCGGATTGAATTTGTGCTGCACGACGCCGGAAAGGACCTTCGTCCGGAGCTGGGCATAGGGTTGGTCGTAACCCTGCTCGAGGAAGGAGGCGTTCAACAGGTAGGTGGTCTTTTTCGAGGTGCCGAGCGGGCCCGTCGCCTCCAAGTCGGTGCGCACGAGGTCGCGCGAGCCGCCCATGACCGACAGCTTGTAGCCGGGCTTTTCCTTCGGCTTCTTGGTGACGATGTTGATCAGGCCCGAAGGCAACGCCTCGCCGTAAACCGCCGCGGAGGGTCCTTTGATGATCTCGATGCGGTCGATGTTGCCGCGATCGACAACGCCGATGCGGAGAAAGCCGTTGCGCAGGGACTTGCCGACCGCGAGCCCGCGCACGTTGGCGCTGCCGCCACCCGGATCGTAGCCGCCGAAGGAGCTCGTGTAGGCGAAATCATCGCCGAAATCCACGAAGCCGAAATCCTCGATGAACTCAGAGGTCAGCACGTTCACCGTATACGGCAGGTTGCGGATCTTCTCCGCCACGCGGGAACCGGTGATCGTTTCCGACGCCGTGTAGCTGTCCGCCGGGTCGGCCTGGACCGTGAACTCGGACAGCATGACCGGAGCTTCCTGCGCCGGCAGCGGAGCCGGTTGGGCGAAAAGACCGGCCGTGCCGCTCAGGCACGCCGCACCGCAGAAACAGAGCTGTAGCAACAGCCCGCGAACAAGTGGGGTTGGATAATTCATCGGGGAGTCGCATCAGGAGGTTCGACCTCCGGCGGAGTCTCAAGGTGATCAAACCGGTGCCTCTGGGATACCACCGATCGTGAAGTGCGCGCGCCGCCGATCGACGCCCGGCGGCCGCCGGGCGGGCGAGCGCGTCTGCCTCCACCGACTGAAGGCGCACCCTCACGACGGAGTTCCGTTCCGCGCCTTCGCGGTGGCCGCCGTCGCGGCGGAGAGGGCGACGAGCGGCGGAAGAACGCGGAGACCCAATCTCGAGGCGTGGAGCATCTCCCGACAGAAACTCAACCCGCCGCCCGAAACCACCCTCCATTTTCGGTTCCTCCCGGAGACCGGATGTGCGCCGTTGCCTCGCCACGGGAATGCACGGATGGTCGGGCGATGTTGGTCAGACTATCCGCGCTGTTTGTGTTGCTGGCGTCACTGGCACGGCCCGCCCCCCTCCTCGTGCAAACCGAGGTGTGGACCCGCGCCGAAGGCGGCTACGCTTCGCATTTCGTCTACGGCATCGGCGTCACGTGGGATGACACCGTCCTGATCGCCTGCGAAGCCCGGGTGGGCGGCGGCGATGCCGACGAGAAGGATTTGCTCGTGAAGCGCAGCACCGACCAAGGCCGGACCTGGAGTCCGGACCAGGTGATCGAAGGCGCCTCCGACCACGCCAGCTGGAGCAACCCCACCTTCGTCACCGACGGCCTCACCACTTACCTCTTCTACACCCAAAGCGTCAGCAGCGACCTCGGCCGGGTGTTCGTTCGCACAACGCGCGACAATGGCCGCACGTGGAGCGAGCGCACCGAGCTCACGCACCTGTGGACAGGCAACCCGCACCACTGGACTCAGCTCTCGGCCATCGGGCATGGGATCAAGAAACTCAAGGAGCCCCACCGCGGCCGCGTGCTCGTGCCGTTCCACCATCGCCGCGAGGTGGACCGGCCGCCCGTCCAGCGCGGCTACGGCAACGACGTGATCCTCCTGGGGCCGGATGGTTGGGAAATCGCCGGCGGACCACCGCTCGAGCCGGCGCGGGGCACCAACGAAGCCCGCCTCGCTGAGCGGGCGGACGGATCGTTGCTCCTCATCGCCCGACAAGCCGCCGGCAACAATCAGCTTCGCGCTCGCTCGGTCAGCAGCGACGGCGGCCGCAGCTGGAGCGCGTGGGAGACGCAGGCCGACCTTCGCGGCACTGTCTGCGACAGCGGACTGCTGCGCTTCAGCGATGCCCACCTGCTTTACTCGTTCCCGGCCGGGGTCGCCCGCTCGGCGCAGCAGCGGCAGGATCTCACGATCAAGGCGAGCATCGATGGCGGTGAACACTGGAACGCGGGGCGCATGCTTCACCGCGGCCAGGCCACCTACTCCGACCTGGCCCGCGACTCCCACGGCAACATCTACTGCATCTATGGTCGCGACGGCACGAATTTCATGGGCGATCGCGTATTCGTGGCGCGCTTCAACCTCGAGTGGGCCGTGGGCCGTCCGGTCGCCACGGTTCTCGTCGACGATCGCGACGCCGGATTTGCCGCCGCCGGGGACTGGCGCGAGACCGCCGTGGCGGGCCGCTTTGGCCCGACCGCCAGGATCGCGCGCGCCGAGCCGGGGCGTTCTGTCCGCGCGGAGTGGACGGCCTCCCTCGCGGCGGGCAGCCACGAGGTCTTGTTGCGCTGGCCAGAGTGCCCGGGCGCGAGCACGGCGGCGACGGTGGAGCTGCTCCGCGGCGATCAAGTGATCGCGCGCCAAGCGGTCGATCAGGCCGTCGACCCCGGGGCGTGGTTCTTCGTCGGCACGGTCGCGTTGGAGGCCGCGGATACCGTCCGCGTGCGCTTGACCGCGGACGCCGGCACGCTCGTCGCGGACGCGGTGATGTTCCAGCAGCACTGAGCTTGGTCTCCAGCGGCGACCGGAAGGGTGGTGTTTTCGCGCGGGCGGCGGAGTCGTTTTGTCTCGGCCACCACCCCCATGAAAAAAACCCACCCCTCAATGCTCATTGGCCGGAAACGCCGCGCTCATTTCGTCGCGGCGGCGTTGCTGGCCCTCGCCTCGCTCGCTTCCACCCGCCTGCGCGCGACGCCGCAGTTCTCGCTCGTTGACGTCTGGACGCCAGCCAACAGCGAGCTCGACGGCAACTTGGCCAACGGCCCCGAACCGCATTTCGTCTATGCCATCGGCGTGACTTGGGATGACACGATCCTCGTCGCCTGCGAAGGACGCTTTAGTCACGACCCGGCGAGTCCCGACACCGGCGAAAAGTATCTGCTGGTGAAACGGAGCACCGATCACGGTGCCAGCTGGAGCAGCGACATTGTGATCGAAGGGGGCGACGGCGCGAGCTGGACGAATCCCGCGTTCGTCACCGACGGCATCACCACGTATCTGTTCTACGGTTCCAACTATTCCGGCACGAAGACCCTGCACTACAAGACGTCGACCGACAACGGCCAGACGTGGAGCGCACGCCAGGACATCAACAGTCTGTGGGGCGCCTCGTTTCCCAATGGATGGGTCCAGCACGGGACGATCGGCCACGGAATCAAGAAGCTGAAGGACCCCTACCGCGGCCGCCTCGCCCTCGTCTTCAATCACCGGACCAGCGCAACGACCCCCGCCGCCAACGCGAAATACGGCGTCGACCTCCTGTATCGGGATCCGAACGGCGCCTGGGCCCGCGCGCAGGGCACGCAGCCGCCGCTCACGCAGGAGACGGACACGGATAGCGCAAACGACATCGGGCCCAACGAATCCCGCGTCGCCGAGCGCGCCAACGGCACCCTCGCCCTCACCGCGCGCAAGCGATGGAACACCACGACCTACACCCGCGCCCGCGTCTCCGGCTCCGCGATCGCGAACGGCTTCGACTGGAACGGCTGGGCCGATGCCAGCGGCATCATCGGCACGCGCATGGTCGACGGCGGCTTCATCCGTTTCAGCGACACCAGCCATCTCTACTCGTTCTCCAACAATCCCGGTTCAACGACGCGCCTCAACATGGCCGTCGCGCGCAGCGCCGACGGCGGGGTCTCGTGGGGCACCCCTCAGACCATCTACACCGGTCCGGCCACCTACTCCGACCTCGCCCGCGATTCCCTCGGCAACATCTACTGCGTCTTCGGGCGCGACGGCAACAACCACAACATCGATCTCGATCCCGCCAATCCCGCCGCACGCGTGACGGTGGCGCGCTTCAATCTCGAGTGGGTGACCGGCACCAACACGCCCACCCTCGTGATCGACAACGCCGATCCGGGTTTCACGACCACCGGGACCTGGGGATCCTCCTCCACCATCGCCGGCTATTACGGCAGCGGCTACGTCCATTCGCCCTCGGGCACGAACACCGCAACGTGGACCCCGAACATCACGGTTGCCGGCAACTACGAGGTCTACATCCGCTGGACCGCGGAGTCCAACCGTCCCGACGCCGCGCCGGTCGAGGTCCGCTACAACGGCGGGACCTCCGTTGCCTCGGCCACGCTCAATCAAAAGAGCGAGGGCGGGAGCTGGTATTACCTCGGGACCTTCAACCTCGCGACCGGCACCGGCAACTCGGTGAAGCTGTATGCTTCGGACGCCGGATCGTGCGTGGCCGACGCCGTCATGTTCCAGAAACAGTAAGCCGACGCCAGCCGGGCGCGGACGACGCGGGTTCGTTCGCGCCCTTCGGCCCGGTCACGACGGCGTCGCCATCGGCACATTCGCCAGCGGGGAAGGCACCCGTCCTTCCTCGATCATCGCGATGAACGCCAGCAGCCCGCTCCACGTCAGCAACGGATGCGTGTGCGCCCCGATGCCGCCGCTGCCGTCCAGCGCGGAGAAGTTCTCCGGGGCGACCCGGTGCTCGCGCCAGTTGCGGACCAGCAGCGTCAGCGACTTCTCCACCAGCGCCCGGCGCGGCCCGGCGAAGCCGTAGCGCTTCAGGCCCAGGTAGACCAGGAAGTTCAACGGCGGCCAGATGCGGCCGCGCATGTAGAGCTGCTCCGCGAACGCGGGGTCGTTGCGCGGTGCCGCCGGGATCGTCCACGGGCCGTCGTATTCCTCCGGGTTCAGCAGGTGCTCGCGCACGAGACGCTCCGCTTGCGCCGGCGTCGCGACGCCGGCGTAGAGCGGGTAGAATGACGTCGGCGAATGCCGGGTGCTCCAGGCGCCGTCATCGAGGCGGCGGTTGAGAAACAGCCCCGACCCGTCGGCCCACAGACCCTGCAATTTCGCCGCGTAATGCGCCGCGCGTTCGCGCAGTTCCGCGGCCTCGCCGAAGTGGCCCAGCAGCGACGCGATCTCCGCCAGCGCTTCGCAATCGGCGACGTAAAGCGCGTTCAGCCCCACGTCCTCGATCTGCATGAGGTGGGTCTGCGGATCGAAGGGTGCCTGGTCATACATCGGAGAGTTATCGAGCGCCTCCAGCGCGGCGCCCGCCGCGGTGTTTGGCTGCACGAACTCCGCCGGGTCGCCGACCCGCGGGGCGAACGGATTCGATCCCAGCGAGAGCGATCCCTGGGATTGCGGCGCGCGCGGTCCCACCACCGGTTCCACGCCAGCAGCGGCCCCCACGCCGCGGCCAAGGCCGCGCGGTCCGGCCGGCTCTGCTGCATGCCGAGCACGCACATGCTCGCGACCGGCGGCTGGGAACGATCGAGGGCGCGCCGTCCCGTGCCCTGCACGACATTGGACACGAACGATTCGTCGACCATCTCGCGGAACGCCTCGAGCATGCAGGCCCAGCCAAGCGTCGGATGGTCCTGCGCGATCATCCAGGAGGTAAAGAACGTGTCCCAGCAGAACACCGCATAGCCACCCCGCAGGCAGTTCCAGTCGCGCGCGACGGTGCAGAGCACGCGTCGATGCTTCGGCTCGTAGATGATGTTCCACGCGAGACTGCTCTGCATCGCCTCGTGCCCGTCCGCGAGCGCACCATAACCCGCGTGAAGCTGCTCCACCTTCGCCCGGGCGGCGGCGATGATCCGGCCCGCTTGCGCGACGTCGACGCGCGCGCCCGCGCTGACCGCGACGGGACGGTCCAAGCGCAGCGCCAGATAAGGTGACGGCGCCGGCAGGTTGGGCTCGTCGACGGGAGTGCCGTCGGCATGGATCTCGAGCGCGCGCCCGGGCAGATGCGCGGTCAGGCGATGCGCGTCGTCGCGCCCGGCGTGCCCCGGGCGGTTCCAGACCATGCCGGCGTGCACCGTCAGGATCCGCGGCCAGGGTTCGTCTTGCAGCGGCGTGATCAGCGCGACCCAGGCGTGCGACCCCTCGTCCGCCGCGGTCTGCACGCGGAAGCGCGCGCCGCGCAAGTTCACCTCCAGCTCGGTGAAACTGCCGTCGTAGGCGCGGATGCCCGGCAGCACCTCCACCGAGTTGGCGATCGGCAGCGTCTTGTCCGTGCTCGTGAGCTTCGTGCCGGCCGTCCGGCCGAGCTGCTGGCGGCCGAATTGGGCGTCGTTCAGCCACACCAGCTTGTCCAGCGCGGCAAAGCCGAGACTGAGGCACAGTCCCTCCGGCAGCAGCACGTGCCGCAGCACGCTGCGGGTGTCCCAGGTGTTCCAGCCGCGCGCGAGCCCCTGGTGCTTCGCGTCGGCAACGGCAATGGCTTGGTCGGCAATACTCATGGAAATTTGGCTCGTCCGCCGCGCTACTCGCGGCGCTCGTCGAGCTGGTAGTTTAGGCGCGGGATGACGAAAAACGCCGGCGCCGGCACGATCATGCTGAGGACGAACAGGCCCGTGTAGCCAAGCCACTCCTGGCACACGCCGCTGATCGTGCTGAAGAGCAGGTAGCTCGCGTAGATCACGGAGGCGTTGAGCGCGACGAAGGAGGCCGGATACCTCGATCCCGCCGCCATGCGGAACATGTAATAGTTCATGACCGTGAACCCGAGGCCAAAGCCGAGATTCTCGATCCCGAGCAGCGCGAGCAGCACGGGGTCGATGCGCCACACCCCGCCGACCATGAACGAGAGATCGAGCGTCACCACCGTGCGAATCTGTCCAGTGGTCAGCGCCAGATACACGTAGGCGAGGTGCGGAATGATGGCGGCACTCGTGAACCACCAGATCACCCGGCGCAGTCCGAGCCGCTTCAGCAGCACGCCCGAGATCGCTCCGCCTGCGATGGCGCAGCCGGTCATCAGGCCCGTGAACATGCCGACCTCCGAGATGCTGAGGGCGTAGCCGCCGGCGGTCCGCGCATCCATCAGGAAAGCGACGCCCATCTTCGCGAGGAACGTCTCCCCGGAGCGCATGAAGAAAAGGTAGGCCAGCCCGGGCACCAGCGCGGGCAAGGTGAGATACTCGCGCAGCACGTCGCGAAACGGCAGTGCGACCGCGCGCGCTTGCGGTCCGTCCGGCGTGCGATCGGCGAGCGGTCGCGGCAGCGCCCAGCGCGTGTAAAAGTAGAACGGCAAGAACACCGCAATCAGCGCGGCGGTATAAACACCCCACGTCACGCGCGGATCGCCATGCCGCTCCCCCACCACGCCCGCGATCGCGAGGAGCACCGAGCCACTGAAGATGGTCGCCGCGCGCCCCCACACCGGATCCAGCCCGGAGAAAAGCGCCTGCTCGGACTTCGTGAGCGACAGGGTGAAGAAGCCGTTGAGGGCGATCTGGTGGATCGACTTCACGATCGCGAGCAGCGTCAGCGCCGCGAGGTAGAACCACAGCGAGAACGTCGGCAGCACCAGCGGCAACGCGAGGACGAGCAGGCAGCCCATCAGCCACAGCGCGCCGTTCACGCACCACCACCGGCGCGTGCGGTGCGCGTCGATCATCGGGCCAAAGACAAACTTCAGCGCCATCGGGAGTGTGGCAAGCGACGCGTAGCCGATCACCGCGTTGGAAAATCCAAGCGACTTGAGCAGCACCGTCGGCACCGACACCAGCACCGGGTTGATCAAACCCTGCCAGGTGCCGATGCACGGCGCGAAGTGCCAGGCGCTCCTCCGCCCCCGCCCCAGCGCCTCAATCCGACCCGGCACCGCCTCGCCGGGCGAGGAGGAGGCGGGCGGAGTGCCAGGACTACCAGAGGGAGGTGCCACCATGCTTCCCCGCATCAGAAGGAATATCGTAGCGTCACGCGATACATTCGCGGCAACGCGCGAAACACGCCGGTGTCGCCCGTGACCGTGATCGGATCATCGGTGTCGAGCAGGTTGAGCACGTTCAGTTGCACGCTCCAGGGGCCGCGCCCGTAGCCGACGAAGGCATCGGCCACGTCCGCACTGTCCAGGAAGAACGTGTTGGCGGGATCGCCGGCCTGTTTGCCGATGCGCCGCCAGCTCGCGCCCGCGAAGCCGCCGCGCAACGCCCCTGGCGCCACGAATATTTTCCGAGCACGGACCAGGTGGGCACGACCGGGACACCGCGGAAATACTGTCCGGCCTCGTTCTTGGACGTCAGATCGCTGTAGGCGAGCGTCAGATTGAGGCCGCGCACCGGCTCGGCGGTCAGGTCCACCTCGAAGCCGTCGGTCTTCTGCGTGCCCGCGGGCTCCTGCCGCAGGCCTCCGCCGAGCTCGGGCGGATTCGGCACCGACACGAGCACGTTCGTGAGCTGCATCTTGAAAACCGAGGCGGTCGCGACGAGGCGGGTGCCCCAAAGATCCACCTTCACGCCGAGTTCGCGTATCTCGCCCTCGCGGTTGGGATACTTCACGCCCGACGAATCGAGCGTGTTCACCGGAATGTAGGTTTCGCCATGCTGGGCGAACACGCTCACCCCCTCGAACGGTTTTCCGACCAACCCATAGCGGAATGACCACTCCTGGTTTTTGACGATGCTCGTGCTGGCGGCGTTCTTCACGAATTTCTTCTGCGCGAGACTCTGGGCGGAATCGAAGCTGTAGGCCGTGTTCTCGACCGAATCATAGCGCGCACCGACCACGCCGATGAGGCGGTCGCCGAAAAGGTTGACGTTGTCCTGGAAACCGGCGGCGAAACCGTCCGACTCGGAATGCCCGTTGAACGGATTGAACTGCGTCGGGACGGTGGCCTTGATCGTCGCGAAGCTGAAGCGGGAGAAATCGGGGTGCAGCACCGAGAAGGAATTCGCGACCGCGGTGGTGTTGTTCGCGAAGGGAACGTTCCAGAAGAAAAACGCGCGCTCCGTTTCGCCGGATTCGAGCTGCGCGTTGAACACGGCCTTGTGCTTGAGCGGGCCGGTGGAGAAGGCGCCGACCAGATCGAGGTAGGCGCCGGAGTCCTGGTTGTAGCCGGCGAACTCGCGCGCGGTCATCGTCGTGCGCCAGTCGGCCACGCGGGGATCATCGGCGGCGATGAAGCGCGCGTCGCCATTCACGAGCACACCGGCGGCATTCGTATATGGCACGATCTTGCCGGAGGCGTCCACCGGCACGGGACGCGTCACCGCGTAGGACGGCGACTTGTCGCCCTTGCCCTTGCTGAACCGGCCGACGAGACGGATGGTCCACTCGCCGCCGAGAGGACCGGCAAAGGTCTGCTCATAACCGCCTTCATAGCTGTAGATGTTGGCGATCGAGACATCGTCCTCGGGCACCTGGTTGGACTCGAGCGGCACCGCAAAGCGCGGGTTGGTCAGCACGGCCGCGACGGTCGGTTTCTTCGGATCGAGATAGCCGGTGGGAAACTGGGCGCCGTTCTCGCGGTCGAGTTCGAAGCGGAAGTAATTCGCGCGGGCCCAGATCCGGCCAGTGTGAGCAGGCCCGATCCGGTGGCTCAGCACGAAGAGGTAGTTGGAGAAATTGTTCGGCGCGTCCTTCTCGTCGTAATAGCGGTGGCCCCGGCGCTCCGACAGCACGAGCCGGTAGGCGGTGTTGTCACTCAGCGGGCCGGTCGAATCGAGCATGCCGCGCACGAATTCGTCATACGACTGCGCCTGCAGCTCGATCTTCGTTTCCGGGCGGAACTTGGGCCACTTGCTGATCTTGTTCACCACGCCACCCATACTCGTGGTGCCGTAGAGCGTGCCGGCCGGACCCTTGATCACTTCGAGCCGCTCGTAGCCGGCCGCGTCGTCAAAGGGATAGTCGACGCCCTCCACTCTCTCGGGCAAGCCGTCCCGCACGCGCAGCCCGGTGTTGGCGAATCCGCGCAGCGAGTAGCCCGCCTGACCGGGTCCACCGTCGGCCTGCTGCTGGACTCCCGACACGAACCCGAGCACATCCATCGCATCCAACGCCGCCCGATCGGCGAACATCTGCTCCGTGAGGCTTATCACGGACAACGGCACCTCGCCGACCGGCAACGCGACCCGCGAGGCGCCGAGCGAATCGGTGGCCGAATAGCCATGATCGCGGTCGGTGCGCACCATGAAGGGCGAGAGTTCGACCGGACGGTCGTTGGTCGCAGCGGACGACAATGGAGCGGCGGAAGAGGACGATTGCGCTTCCGCATTCGCCACCAAGGCGAGCAGGAGGAGGGGGAGACGAGGGGTGAACTTCATGGGGGTGGGGTTCTAGGAATCACCGAGGGGGCGGTGCCGGCGGAGCAAACAATCGTCCCCCCCTCTGGCGAAGCCCCTCGTGCTGGTATCCGGCGGTGACCGCTGAGGGGTTCTTTCGGAACGCGTCTTGGCGAACGGCGCGACCCAGCGCGCGCTGGCGGCATCGCCGATTCTCCCACGTCGGTGCTTTGCGGGCCGTCCGCTCGGTGCGCGTAGGGCGCGCAATCCTGACCCGCGTCAGGTCACCCGGATCGTTTCCAGTCCGAGAAGGGCGCCGAGTTTCCGGATCTGGTCCGTGAGCTGGCCGACGCCCACGGCGCAGTGGTGCGCGGGACCGTGGCTGTTCCAGCGGTGCACGAACTCGCGCGCGCCGCTGGCAAAACGGTAGCGGCTGTTCGTGTTGCCGATCTCCAGGATCGGACCGGGCACGGACTCGCCCTCGGCGCAAAGCAGGGCGAGCCGGCCGCCGGTCTGCTCGATCACCGACAGCAGCGTGACCGGGCCGTGCTTGACCGCCATCTCGACCGAGACGCCGCGCCCGACTTTGCCGTGATAAACCTTCAGCGGTCGCACCTTCGTGCGCCCCTCGGCGATGGCGATGTGCCCCGGACCGTCGTGGCCCATGAGCACGACGTCGTCCTTGAAATCCATCGCGTAGTATTCGGTGAACGATCCGCCGGCGCCGAAGAGATCCATGATCTTCATCGCCTGCACGTTCTTCACCTCGTATTCGCCCGCCACCGGCACGCCGCGCGCCGTGAGCAGCGAGCAGCCCAGGATGATGGAAGCGATCGTCGCCTCGTTCTCGGCCACGCCGGTGCCCCGATAGTAATACGCCAGCGAGCCGAGGCGGTGCTGGGCGACGAGACGATCGAGGGCCACGGAGGTGCGCGCCGCCTCGAGCAAGTCGTCGGCTCCGCAATCGCCCTGCACGTCGAATTTCTCCCGAAACTCGCGCACGCGCGCTTCCGCGTCGGCCGGCGTGATCTCCCGTCGCAACGCGGAAAGCTCGTCGACCTCGAGGTGCTCGACGTGCGTGCCGAACGTGGCGCACTGGAGCGTCACATCCGACTGAATGTCGAGCATGCCGCTGTAGTAATGTCCCATCAGGCCGAGCCGGTTGCCCTGCATCGCGGCGGCGACCCGCGCCGCCTCGACCCAGGCGTCGATCTCGCGCCAGCACGCCGGGTCGTCCTCGAGCACGCCGGTCACCTGGTGAAAGCGGACGCCGGCACGCTGAAACACGTTCGCGATCTCCGGCACCGGGCACGCCGCGCAATACGCGAGCCACTCCCCGGTCATGCGCGTGCGATCGCCCAGCGCGTTGAACGCCGCGTAGTCGATCGCCGCCGAGGGCGCGAGGTTGAGCACGATGACCGGCACCTTGGCCCGCTGCACGACGGGCAGCACCGTCGACGAGAGCGCGTAGGTGGTGACGTGCAGGAAGATCACGTCGACATCCGCGCGCCGGAACTCGCGGCCCGCGGCGTGCGCCCGGTCGGGATTGTCGACCAGGCCGGCGTTGACGATCTCGACACCGGGCCGGGCGAGCCGCGCCGCGACCTGGCTGACGTAGCCCTCGAGGCGTTCCTTCAAGCCGGGAAACTGATTCCAGTAGGCATCGAGCCCGATGCCGAAGAGGCCGAGACGGAGCGGAGATGGATTCATAGCGAGGAATGCAGGAGGCGGACCGGGCCGAGCAGGCCGGAGGGCAACAGGCGCGCGTCGGGCGCGAGCTGGATGTTCGTGCGCGTCAGGCGCTCGGTCGGCGGCAAGCCCCGATCGCCCAGCAGGCGGTTCGGCCAAAGATTCGTCACGTCGATTTCGAGTTCGTTGCCGGTCGGTCGCAGCACATCGGTCACCTCGACGCGCCACGGCGCCGTCCACACGACGCCCAGGTTGCGACCGTTCAAGCGAACGCTCGCGATGTTCTTCACCACACCGAGGTCGAGGAACAGCCGGCCATTCGCCCCGGCCGGGACGTCGAAGCGTTTCAGGTAGGTTGCCGTGCCCGAGTAGTGGCGGATGCCGAACTCCGGTCGTTTCGTCCAGTCGTCGAGCTGCGCGAACGTCGTTTCCGCCGGCCCGCCCCAGCGCGGATCGAACTTCACCGTCCACGCGCCCGTCAGCTCGGCTGCGGGCGTGAAGGCGGGAAAATTCGCGCGCAGGCCCCCGCGAGTCTCCGGGACCGTGACGCGAGGGACCGGCGATTTCGGAAACACGACGAAGAACGACTGATGGGCTGCGAACTCCAGCGGCAGGATCGTCTGCGTGTCGGTTACGCGAAAGCTCCGCACCGCCCTCGCCTCGCCCGTCACCGGATCCCAGATCTCGGGCGCGCCGCCGCGAACGCGAAAGGCGCAGTCGAGCGCGACGGCGCGCGGCTGGAGGTTCGCGACGAAATAGATGTCCGCCTCGTCCGTGCGGCGGTGGATGAAGTCGAGCGTCCCGCCTTCGGCCGGCGCGGGCTCGAAATCCGGGCCGACGCCGTCGGCGCGCAGGATGTCGCGCAGGGTCTCGCCCCAGAACACGCGGCCGCGGCCGAAGGCGTGCGCCTTCACGGCGCGCCCGTCGCAGCCGCCCCACACTTCCGCGGCGAGGCGGCGCACCTCGGCGTCACAGGCGGGGAAGTTGCGCAGTCCGGGATCGCGCTCCGGCCGCGGTCCGACGACGGTGGCGCCGGCGGCGACCAGCGCGCGGATCTTCGCGGCGATCTCGACGGGCATGCGCGCGTCGTCCGGCAGGACCAGCAGGCGGTAGCTCATGCCGTCAGGCAGCACGATTCGGCCATCGCGCACCGTCACGCGCTCGAGCAGCACCTCGGCGTTGCAGACGTCGTAGTCGAAGCCGCGGCCGAGCGCGGGATCGACGTGCTTCGGCCCGACCAGGTTCGGTGCGCCGTCGCCGTTGTAGTAGAGCACGTCGGCGACGAACCGTCCCTGCCGCAGCAGGTGCTGGCAGCGCGCGAGGTAGGTGAGAAACGGCCCGACCTGCGGCCACCAGGTGACGTTCGGGTTGAAATGCGTGCCGGCGTAATACTCGTAGCCGGGCTTGCCGTCCTCCTCGCGCGCGAGGGTCGAGCAATGGATCATGAAGCGATTGATGCCCTCGCAAAACGCGCGATCGGCCGGCGACTTCAACGTCGCGGGCGAGTCGAGCCAGTGCCGGTTGCTCGTGAACGACTCGGCGGACGCCAGCGGGCGGCCGTAGATGTGCGCCGCGGAGGCGACCATCTTCGTCACCTTGTTCTGGCCGTCTTCGAGACGCGAGACGCCGTAGCCGAGTTTCGGGTCCAGCCCGCCCTCCTCGTCATGGCGGAGGCCCAGCCAGAATTCGCCCTGCGGCAGATCGCTGCGGCCGAGATTCTTCAGGCCGTCCATGCACATCGTGCCGGAGCGGCTCGGGCCGGCGGCCTCGTTCTGCACGAGCAGGCCGCGCTCGTGGGTCAGCTCGGCGAAGCGCCGGTAGTGACCATCCGCCATGCAATCGGCCACCGTCTTCCGGTAGTCGTGCAGGAACCGGTCGGATCTTTCCGCGCTGCCGACGATGTAGCCGGACAACACCGGCAGATACGGCGTCGGATCGTAGCCGCGGTAATGGCGGAAGCGCTCGAGGATCTGCTCGGTCCAGTTCGGGAAGCCGTCCTCGAAGCTGTCGTCGCAGAAATACTTCAACTTCACACCGGCGGCCGCCGCGTCGGCGAGGAGCAGCTCGCCGAGGTGCTTGAACTGCAATTCGACGCCGGCAGGCGAGAGCCAGCCGATGGACAGGCCGTCGGTCTCCGGCGGGGGGATCATCACGCGCGAGCCGGTCATGCGATGCCCTGTGCGCACGATCGTCCATCGCCCCGGCGGCACGTCCCACTCGAGGCGGCCGTCGGGCGTCAGCTTCGCGGTGAGATCGACGATCTTTTCCGGCGCGATCGGCTGGTCGGACGGTGCATCCTGCCAGGCCTCGAGCGTCGGGCCCATCACGTCGCGCGCGCGGGTGAAGTTCGAGGCGTCGCGCCGGTTGGTCTTCGCCGGCAGGAGCTTCGCGCGCGCGCCGGAGAATTTCGTCGCCGATTCGTTGTCGGGCGTCGGAAACGCCACGACGGCGGTGTCGCGGTAATCGAGTTTCTCCAGCGGCAGGTCGATGTAGTCCTTGAAGCCGGGCGGATTGAACACGTGGTCGTAGCCGTCGCGATGGCCGGGCAGCGGCAGCGGCTCGGAGAACTGGCGCGGCCCCTCGACCACGAGGCGCGACTGCAGGAACCAGCGGCCGGCGTGCTCGGGCGGAATCCACGGCCCGCCCATGCACCAGCCGCCGCAGAGGTTCACCCCGACCTCGATGCCGAGCCGGTTCGCCTCGCGCAGCGCGTGGCGGTAGAGCTCGCGCCACTCGGGCGAGAGGAACTTCACCCCGCCGCCGAAATCCGGACTCGCGCGCAGGTTCGCCGAGTTCACCAGCAGCACCTCGCCGATGCCCTTGGCGGCAAATTCCTCCAGGTCACGCGTGATCGCGGGCTTGTTCACCAGGCCGTCGAGCCACCACCAATAGCAACCGGGGCGCGCCGTCGCCGGCGGGGCGACGAACTCGCGCCGCAGCGATGCCAGCGACGCAGGTTCCTGCGCCGCGGCCCCGGCCGCGATCACGAGCGAACACGCGAGCATCAGGAACCGGCGGCGGGCGGGTGAGGGCAGATCGGATATGGACATGGCGCGCGAGCGGTGGGTTGGGAGTTCTTCAGGGGTGCGCGTTGGCCGAGCCGAGATAGGTGCCATAGCCGATCACGAGCGTCGAGAGCACGAGCACACCCAGGCCGGCCGTGATGAGCCGGTGCGTGCGCCGGCTGCTGCCGCGCCATTCCCGGAAATACACGCCCCAGAGCGTGCTGAAGATGATGATGCTGGCCATGTGCAGCGTCCAGGAGGTGAACCCGAAGCGCCCCATCTGCGTTTCGCCCATCGTGTAGAAGAAAAACTGGAAATACCACGTCGCACCCGCGAGCGCGGAGAACAGGTAATTCGCCAGCACCGGCACCTTCCGGTCGGACGCGCCGGCCTGCTCGCGCGGGGCGCGGCCGCCGCCGTGCTCGCCGCCGGAAACCGCCAGGCCGGCGTGCTCCGGGCGGACATGCGTCGCGAAATACTGGTAGGCCGTGCGATTGCGCCAGTGCAGCGCCGCGCAGGCGATGAAGTTGGTCGTGAAACCGCCGAGGAGCACGACGACGAGTTTGGGCAGTCCGGTCCAGATCGGATCCGTGCCGGCGGCGCGCGAGGCGTCGCCGATCGGGTTGCCGGCCGTGAGGGCGAACGCGAAGCACGCGCTCATCACGCCGGAGAACGTCGCCACCAGGATGCCTTTCGTGAACGCGAACTCCGCGATCGCCTTCTTCTTCTCCGCCTCGGGCAGCTCGCGCTCCTTGTTCAGGCCGGCCAGCGCCGCGACGCCGATGCCGAGGAGACAGATGGCGACGCCGGCGAGCGTGCAGCGGCCGGGCGTCGTCGCCGCGATCTCGCCGATCGCCTGCGCGACGGGGATGACCGGCGCGAAGCTCTTGAAGATCGGCGGCAGCAGCGTGCCGAACGCGGCGCAATACCCGAGCGCCACGCCCATGCCGAGCGACATGCCGAGGTAGCGCATCGTGAGCCCGAAGGTCAGGCCGCCGAGTCCCCACAGCGCGCCGAAGAAATACGTCCAGCCCAGCGTGCCGGCGCTCTGCTGCCGCAGGACGCCGACGAGGTCGTTTGTCAGCGCGAGCCCGAGCACCCACGGGCAGACGATCCACGAGAACACGCCGCCGACGAGCCAGTAGGTCTCCCACGACCACTTCTTCACGCCCTTGTAGGGCACGTAGAAGGAGCCGGAGGCGAGGCCGCCGAGCCAGTGGAAGAGAACACCGAGAAAGGGATTGGGAGACATCGAAGAGAAAGGCGCAGCGCGTCGGCTTCAACGCGTCCGGCACGGAGAAAAACGAGAGCGGTGCAAACGTCCGAAACCCATCACGGCACGGAGCCGGTGAAGTGATGCGTGCCCGAGCCGACGGTGCGCGGCGCGGCCTCGCCGGGCACGTGCACGGTGGCCGTCGCGTTGACCGGGACCGTGACGTCGAGCGTCACGGCGCGGCCATCGCGCTTCCACGCGACCGCGATCGGGCCGCGCGGCGACTGGTAGCTGGCCTTCACCCAGGTGAGATCGCCGACGATCGCGGGACGGATCACGATCTTCTGGAAACCCGGGCCCGCCGGATCCGGCTGGATGCCGGCGAGGTCGTGGTAAAACCACTCCGTGATCTGCCCGAGCATGAAATGATTCTGCGACGAGCCGCGGCCGGCGTTCCAGGCCTCGGTGAGGCTCGTGGCGCCATGCGCGAGCTGGTAGCCGTAGCCGGGTTTCTCGGACTGGTTGTTCAGGGCGTAGATCACGTCCGAGCGCCCGCCCTCGGCGAGCGCGCGCAGCAGGTAACGGTAGCCGACATCGCCCGCGGTCAGCCCGCGCGCCTGGATGTCGCGGACGAGCGCGTCGACGACGCGCGGGCGCGCGGCGGGCTCGACCAGGTCGAAGACCAGGGGCATGGCGTTGCCGCACTGCGAGTCCGTCGCGTAGCTGCCGCGGTCGGCGTGGAAGAACGCGCGGTTGAACGCGCCTTTCACCTCGGCCGCCTCGGCGGTGAACTTCTGCGCGTCGGCCGGTTTGCCGAGCAGTATCGCGATCGCGGCAAGGGTCTTCAGGTCCTCGAAGTAGGTCGCCGTGGCCGTGAGCGGGATCGGCGTGAGTTGCGAGCGGCCCGGGCCCTTCGGGCCGATATCATACCAGTCGCCGAGGCCGTGGGAGAGGAGGCGGTCGGCCGACTTGCTCCGCAGGTAGTCCACGTAGCGGCACATGGCCGCGTAGTGCCGGCGCAGCGGCCGCTCATCGCCGGTGAACTGGTAGTGCTGCCAGGCCGCAAGGATGAGCGCGCTGCCCCACTCCGGCGAATCGCGGAAGCCCTGCGAGAAGATGACGTATTCCGGGGCGATGTCCGGCACGAGGCCGTCGGCCGTCTGCGCCGCCTCCATGTCGTCGAAGGTCTTCGCGTAGAGCCGGGTGAGATCGAACTCGTAGCGCAGCGCCGGGCCGTTGAGGTGGTATTGCTCCAGCCAGCCGAGGCGCTCGCGGTGCGGGCAGTCGGTGATGACGCTCATCAGGTTGCTGCGCTGGGCCCAGCGCACGAGCGTGCGGACGCGGTTGAAGAGCTCGTTCGAGCACGCGAAATCGCCCGCCGGCGGCGACGACGTGTGCACGACCACGCCGACGAGGGAATCGACGACCGGGAGCGTCGCGGCGCCGTCGGCGGCAGCCACCTCGACCTGCAGGTAACGCGAACCGTGATAGAAAAACTTCGGGAACCACTCCTCGCCCTCGGGCCGGCCGGCCAGCGTGTATTGCCACCAGGCCTCGCCGGTGCCGCGGCTGCACGAGCCGCGATCGACGGCGCCGTCCTTGCCGAGCAACTCCGCCGGGATGATGCGCACCACCGACCCCGCCGGGCCGCGCACGCGGAGGCGAGGCATCAGCGAGACGTTCTGCCCGAGGTCGTAGACCGTCACGCCCGGACGTAGCGCCCGCACCGACGCCGGCGCCAACACGTCGAAGGTGCGGACCGGCGGCGGCGCGTGCGAGGCGCCGCGAAGTTCGCCGCCGGGGCCGGGCGTGACGGCGGCGCGCGCCCAATCCTGCGCCGCATAACCGGGCCGATCCCAGCCGGTCGGTTCGAGGCGGGCGTCGTAATCCTCGCCGCCATACATGTTCGAGAAAGTGATCGGGCCGGGGCGCACCTGCCACTGCTCGTCGGTGCCGACGAATTCCACCGAGCCGTCGGCGTATTCGAGACGGAGCTGCGCGATCACCATGAGCGGGCGGAAGCGGCTCTCCAACTTCACGTAGCGGCCGGCGCGGACGTTGAACATGCCGCCGCCGAGCGTGACGCCGATGGCGTTGCCGCCCGCACGCACGAGCGCGGTCACGTCGTGCGTGTCGTAGAGCACGACCTTCTCGTAGGTCGTCCAGCCCGGCGAAAACAGATCCTGCCCGACGCGGTGGCCGTTGATCGACAGCTCGTAGTGGCCGAGGCCGCTGACGTGCACGAGCGCGCGGCGCAGCGCCGGCTTCACGGCGAACTCGCGGCGGGCGAGCAGCGTGGCGTTGTCGCGCGGATTCGCGCCGCGCACCTCGAGGCCGTCGACGACCGAGGCGAGGCTCCAGCGGCCCTCCTCGAGGCTGTCGCTCGCCGACACGCGGGAACCCGGGGCGACGTTTTTGCCGTCGGCGATGATCTCGATCTGGCTGAGGGCGAAATAGCTCACGTCACCGTCGCGGCGCAGTTGCTGCGTGGTCATGCGCACGTAGCGGGCCGTCACCGGACCGCCGGGCACGTTGAACGTCGGCACGGTGGTCTTTTCCTTCGTCGTGGCCCAGCTGAACGGCTTCCGCGTGTGATCGGCGATGACGGTCGCCCGAGCAAAGTCGGCGGACTCGGACGCCTCGATCACGAAGCGCAGCGGCATCCCCTGCCCTTCCTCGATCGTCTGGCGCACGGGATAGACGCGGACGGTCGAGATCGGTTTGGCGGCGCCGAGGTCGACGACGATCCACTTCTTCGCGTGCTCGTCCGGCGTCGCCTGCGAGTGGAAGCCCACCTTCGGACGCACCCAGCGCAGCAATTCCGCGTCGCTGATCCAGCGCGCGCGCCAATCGTCCGGAGTGAGCACGCCCATCGTCCAGGTCGCCGGCGCGCTCCACGCGGACGGGACGCCGTCGCCGTTCCATGCGCGCACCTTCCAGAACACCTGCTCCGACGAGCGCAGGGGCCGGCCCGCGAAGGGCACGTTCAGTTGCGCGTCGCCCGTCTGGCGGCCGCTGTCCCAGACGTCGCCGCGATCCTGGGCGAGCAACTCCGAAGCGGACGCGACCAGCACCTGCCAGGCGGTCTGGCGCTCGTCGGTGCCCGTGCCGCGCAGCTTCCACGCCAGCCGCGGCGGCGAGGAATCGATGCCGAGCGGATTTTCCGCGACGTCGCAGCGCAGATCATAGACCTCGAGCGGGGCGCCGCAGAGCCGCGCGGCCGATGCAGCCAGGAGCACCAACAGGCCGAGCGAGCACCTGAGCCAGGGAAACGGACGGGCGGACGTGATCATGGGGAAGCGGCGGGAAGAAATCGGGAAAATTCGACGAGGCTGAACTGGCGCCGCGAATCCTGCGCAGACACCGAGGCGCCGAAGCCGACGCACAGGTGCGGCGTGCCGTCGCGGACCTGCACCGCGAGGCCTTCCGGCTCGCGATAGACCAGATCCGCCAGCGCCGACACCGGCTGACGATCGACGACCGCGCCGGTGTTCCAATCGAGGCACCACACGATCGCGTTGCCCGGCGGCGGATTGGACGGACCGTAGGCCTGCCCGGCGAGCACGTAGAGGTAGCTGCCGAAGGTGCACCAGCCCTGCGCCGTGCCGAAGGGGAACGCGAGCGAGATGTCGCGCAGCGGCGACGCGCGGCCGGCCTTCACGGCGGCAAGGTCGTAGAGCGCGACGCGCATCCCGCCGTCGCGCACGTGGCGCAGCGCGAGGCGGCCGTGCGTGAGGTCGAGGCTCGGCGTGCACGTGCGCGCGCCGGCGATGAGATCGAATTTTTCCAACTGCGGCGAAGTCGTGCCGAGCGTCGTGCCCGATTGGAAACGAAAGCGGCCGATGCGCGTGCCGCGACCGAAGCCGGCGTCGTTGGGCTGGGAGTCGACCTCGGTCCAGAGGAACACGTCGGCGCCGGCCGGCTCGACGCCCAGGGCGACGCCGTGGCCGAAACCGCGCAGCGTCATGTGCCCGGCGATCGTGCGGCCGTTGCGCGTGAGCTTCGTCAGCGTCAGGTCGCCGCGCTGACCGTGCTCCGCGAACGTGCCGGCGGCGTTCGTGCCTTCGACCTGGAGGACGTAGAGAAAGCCGTTCGCGTCGTCGCACGCGAACGACTGCGGCACGTGGCGGCGATCCTGGAGCCATTGCCCGCGAAAGACCGCGCGCGGCTGCGCGCGCAGGTCGAAGCGTCCCGTGACGGGCAGCGGTGCGCGGGCGGCCGGGGCGGTCGCCGACGCCTCCGGCGGCTGCGCGAACAGCGCGCCGACGAGCAGCGCCAAGCCGACGACGGTCGCGGTGGCTGCGCCGATCAGCCGCACGAGCGGGGCGCGGGGAGCAGTCGGCGTTACCAGGCGGAGCGACATGCCGAAGGCGGGACGGGGCGAGCGCGGGCGGCCGGCGGGCGGCTCAGAAGGAGAACGTCGAGCTGATTTCCCACGTGCGCTGCTCGCCGATGCGCCAGGCGGCGATGTCGTAGGTGTGAAGATCGCCGATGGTGACCGGGTTCGCCTTCACGGGAATCAGGAGGTTGTCGTTGAGCAGATTCCGGACGTTGAGCTGGATTTTCCAGCCGACCTTGTTGTTCCAGAGCTTCCGCTGGTAGGTGATCCAGCCGTCGAAGTAGGTCTGGTCGGGGCCCATGAAGGGGTTCTTCACGTCCGTGACGAGGCCGAGGACCGGATCGTTGATGACCGGATAGCCGATCGAGACCTTGTCCTGCCAGCGGACCGCGCCGCCGATGCCCCAGCCCTTCAGGCGGGAGTCGCGGCTGAACGTGTAGTTGGTGACGAAGTTGGCGCGCCACTCGCGGAGCTCGGGCGTGCGCTCGCCGATCGAGAGCTTGGCCGTCGTGAGCGGGTTGACCATGTAGGTGGTCGCGTAGGAATCGACGCGCTGGACGCCGCCGGCGAGCGTGAGCGGCCAGAGCTGCGGATTCTTCCACTGTTCGAGGCGCTCGGCGACGAGCGCGCTGAGGATCGGGCTGGTGTCGCCGCGGACGGCCTCCTGCTTCGCGACGTTGAGCGACATGCGCCAGTTGCGCGTCGGGTTGAACACGGCTTCGAACTCGTAGCCCTTGGAGATGGAGCTGGTGGTCTCGACCGTGGCGGCCGGGCTGGCGTATTCGGCGTTGCGGGTGCCGTCGGTGCGCACGGCGCCGACCGTGAAGTCGTAGTTTGCGAGGTAGCGCTTGAAGGTTTCGGAGGCCTGCGGGCTGTCGAAGCCGACGTAGCCGATGGAGTCGAGGAACGCCTTGGAGAGCGACGCGGTGATGCGCGACTCGAGGTCGACGATGCGCACGAGCGTGCCGGAGACGCGCGTGTCGGTCATGTTGTCCTGCGTGGTCTCGTAGCGCGTGGCGCGGAGCGTGAGGCGGTCGTCGAACAGGCGGATGCCGACGCCGTATTCCTGCGTCTTGCCCTCCTGCGGGGCGAGGTAGTCGCCGAGGATGTTGTAGCGGGCGCCGGCGGAGACGTCGAAGTTCTCGGACTGGTTGTAGTAGAGCGAGACGCCGGGCTGGCCGGGAAGTTTCTGCAGCCAGCGCGACGGCACGTGAAACGCGAGGCCGTAGCTGAACGTGCTGCGCGTGGTGGTGAGCGGGGCGGCGAACTCCGGCCGGTCGAGCGTGCGTGCGCCGGTGACCGGGTCGGTGGTGGAGTTCGTGCCGCTGGCGCTTTCGACCTCGTCGCGGCGCCAGCCGAGGATGGAGACGAGGTGATTATCCCACCAGTCGCCCTGCCAGATGAGCGCGTTGGATTTCGCGCGGTTGGAAAGCGCGGTGTTGCTGGTGACGAGCCAGGGCAGGTCGTCGAGGTAGGTGTAGGTCGGGACGCTCTGGCGGACCCACTTGTAGCCGGTGCCGACGTTCTCGACCATGACGTCGACGCTGTCGGGGACGAGGAGTTCGGTCTTCACGCCCTGCAGGTTGGCGCCGGCGGGGTTCGCCAGGTTGGCCAGCGAGGGCCCGAGGTAGACGACGCTCGTGATCTTGCGGCTCGTCGCAATGGTGTTGCCGTTCAGGCCGTCGCGGAAGGCGGGGCCGACGACCTGTGGGTAGCCGGCGAGCGTGTATTGCTCGCGCTTGAAGTCCGAATACATGCCCGTGACCGTCTGCCGGCCGAGCAGGCGCCAGAGCAGACCCTTGCCGTGCTTCGTGAAGTCGTGGCGCAGGAACGCGGTGGCGCGGCCGGTCTCGTATTCGTTGTCGTAAAGGTAGAAATAGCCGTTCGAGGCGATGAAGGGGCGGCCGAAGTTCGGGTTCGGGCGGCCGTCGGTCGTGACGGTGTTGACGTCGATGAAGATGTTGTTGCCGCGATAGCTGTTGCTGATGCCGCGGAGCACGGAGGAGTCGGCCTGCTGGTGGTCGTAGACGAGTTCGATGCCGGCGTCGCCGTCGAGGAAGAGCTGTTCGAGCGCGACGTTCTGGGTGTCGAAGTCCATCCACGTGCCGCTGTTCGGGCCGTCGAGGAGCTGCTTGCGGTAGTCGAAGATCGAGCGGTCGATGAGCTGCTTGCCGACCATGAAGCCCGCGAGCGGGTTGGCGGTGACGTTGGCCGCGATCTCCTGGCTGCTGCGCGGGGCGAGGAAGCGGTAGGTGATGCCGGGGGCGTTCGCGTAAGGCACGAGCGCGTCGCTCGGGTTGCCCTGGTCGGCGCCGTAGTAGACGAGGCCGACGTTCTGCGACCAGTTGCCGGCCATGCCGTCGAGATTGTTGGCGCGCTGGTAATTCTTCGTCGCGGTGGAGGTGAAGTTGTTGTCGCGCGTCGGCTTTCCGAAGTCCCACCACGTCGTGAGGCTGTCGACCGGCGGGTCGACGCGCGGCAGGCGCTGGTCGAGGTGGCCGTGCTCGGCGTTGACGCGCAGCGTGGTATGGCGGAACGGCTGGTAGGTGACGGCGCCGAAGTAGCGCTCCTGGTCGCGGAAGGTGAAGTCCTGCTCGTAGCGGCGGTTGTCGTCCAACTGCGCCACGCGCAGCGAGAGCTTGCCCGGAAGGAGGACGCGCTCGAAGTCGAGCGACTGACGATAGGTGCCGTAGCTGCCGGCCGAGACCTTGACCTGGCTCCGGTCCTTGAAGGTGGGGGTGATGAGGCTGTTCTCGATGATGCCGGCCGGACTGCCGAAGCCGAAGAGGATCGAGTTGGCACCGCGGTTCAGCGTCACGCTCTGCGTGTTGTAGGAATCCAGCGGGATGCCCGGCGTGAGGAAGTAGTTGCGGGTCTCATCCGCCGCGGCGAGGCCGCGCACGCGCGTGGTGGGGCTGGTCGACTCGCGGACCGGATCGAAGGTCTGGGCGGCGGTCTCCTGCGTGGAGCCCGAGTAGTTGCCGCCGACGCCGACGACCTCCGTGCCGGTGGTGTAGACGAGCAGATCGGCCGAGCCCTTCGCGCCGAGATCGTCCATCAGGTCCTTCGTCACCACGCTGACGGACGCCGCGATGTCCTTCAGCGGCGTGCGCAGGCGCGTGCCGGCGAGCGAATCCGTGGCCACGTAGCCCGTGTCCTGCTCGGCCTTCACCACGAAGGGGCTGAGCTGGACCGGTTCCTCGGACTTGGATTTCTCCTCCAGCGCTGGAACGGTCGTCTGGGCGAAGGCCAGGGTGGCGGCCAGGGCGGACGCGGCGAAGATGCCGCCGCGGAAAGCGGGCTTGCGGGGTGAGTTCATACAGCAGGCGGGGTCGGGATCAGAAACGCAGTATGCATATTTATTCTGGTTTTATATGCACCTGCGTAATGTAGCCGAGCCCCGCGCTGGCGAGAATCGACATTATGACCTTTCGCGTATGAAAAATGCCCCTCGTCGGCTACCGCCCCAGCACGACGGCCGCGGGGACGCGGTAATCGACGGTCTGGCGGCGATCGCGCGAGGAACTGCCGACGTGGAGGCGGAAGTCCCCGGCCTCGATCCGCCAGCCCGGCAGCGCCGGATCGTAGGTCGCGAAGGAACGGGCGTTCAGCGTCAGCCGCACCGGCTTGGACTCGCCGGCCGCAAGCGCGACCTTGGCGAACGCCTTCAGCTCCTGCGGCGGGCGAGTCGCGTCGGCCCCCACCCGCTCGAGGTAAAGCTGCACGACCTCCGCCCCGGCGCGATCGCCGGCGTTGCGCACGTCGCACTCGACCGTGACCGCCAGGTCGGCGCCGCGGCCGGTGGAGGTCACGCGGAGCGGGGAATAGGCAAATTTCGTATAGCTCAGGCCGAATCCGAACGGAAACAACGGCTCGATCCCCTTCGCGTCGAACCAGCGATAGCCGACCAGCAGATCCTCGTCGTAGTGGACCTGGCCCTTCTCGCCCGGGTAATGCCGGGCCGCGCCGCTGGCGTGCGCCGGCGAATCGGCGAGTCGCCGCGGAAAGCTCACCGGCAGCCGGCCGGAGGGGTTCACGTCCCCGAACAGGACGTCGGCCAGCGCGCGCCCGGCCTCCATGCCGCCATACCACGCCTGCACGACCGACGGCACCTGCGCGAGCCACGGATCCATCGCGACCGGCGAGCCGGCGACGAGCACGACGACCGTGTGCGGATTCGCGGCCGCGACGCGGGCGATCAATTCGTCCTGACCGTAAGGCAGCCCCAAGGCCGTGCGATCGCCGCCTTCCGCATCCTGGTTGTGATCGTGGTTCAACCCGCCGACGACGATCGCGACATCCGCGGCCTTCGCGGCGGCCACGGCACGCTCGATGAGTTCGGCGGCGGCGGCCTTTTGCGCGTCCGCGGCGTTCTCCGTCCGCGCGATGCCGGCGGCGTCGACGGCGCCGGTGCGACGCTGCGCCGGGGGCCGATAGCCGGCAGCGTGGATGATGGTCGCGCGTCCCGCCACGCGCTCGAGGATGCCAGCGAGCGGGGTGATTTCGTAGAGCGGCTTGATCTCGGAGCTGCCGCCGCCGTGGCATTGCAGGCGCGTCGCATTGTCGCCGATGACGGCGATCGCCTTCACGCGCTCCGGGTCCAGGGGAAGCAGGTCCGCCGCGTTCTTGAGCAGGATGATCGCTTCGGCCGCGACCCGCCGGGCCACCGCCTGGTGCTCGGGCGTGTTCATCGCGCCCGGCGGCCGGTCGTCCAGCGCGCGCGTGGCGAACAGCACCCGCAGGTTGCGCCGGACCTTGTCGTCGAGCACCGCGAGCGGAAACTCGCCGCGCTGCACGCTGTCGCGCAACGGCCGGGCAAAGTAGAATTCGTCGAAGGGCTTGTGCGTGCCCATTTCCAGGTCGAGTCCGCCGAAGAAGGCGGCGCGCGTGTCGTGCGTGCCGTTCCAATCGGACATCACGAGCCCGCGGAAGCCCCATTCGCCCTTCAGGATCTGGTTCAAGAGGCGGTCGTTCTCGCAGCAATACGCGCCGAGATACCGGTTGTAGGCGCCCATCACGGACAGCACGCCGGCCTCGCGCACGGCGGCCTCGAACGCGGGCAGATAGAGTTCGCGCAGTGCGCGCTCCGAGACCGCGACGTCGACCGAGCTGCGGGACGTCTCCTGGTTGTTGAGCGCAAAGTGCTTCACGCACGCCGCGACGTCGCCGGCCTGCAGGCCCCGGATCGTCGCGACGGCCAAGCGCGAGGAGAGCCACGGATCCTCGCCGAAATACTCGAAGTTCCGCCCGCCGAGCGGCGTGCGCACGATGTTCACGCCCGGGGCGAGCATGATGTGCTTGCCGCGCTGGCGCGCCTCGGCCGCGATCACGCCACCGTAGGCGCGGGCGAGGTCGACGTTCCACGTCGCGGCGAGCGCGGCGCCGACCGGCAGGGCGGTCGCGAAATCGTCGGTGCGGCCCGCGGGCTTCCACGAGTCGGCGCTGATCTCCTCCCGCACGCCGTGCGGGCCGTCCGACAGGCGCAGCGGCGGGATGCCGAGCCGCGGCACGCCAGCGTTGGTGAACTTCGTGTTCGCATGCACCAGCGCGATCTTCTCGTCGAGGGTCAGGCGACCCAGCAGGTCCTCGACCCGCTCGTCGATCGGCCGGCTCGAGTCGAGGTAGCGAGGCGGCGTCTCTTCGGCCGCGGCGGCGAGCCCGACGGCGCAAAGCGCGATCGCGAGCACATGAACAGTTCGCAGAACGAGGGCGGACGGACGGACGAAGCGGATCATGGGAGCAACGAGAGAAGAACCAATGCACATTCGCACCGCGCGAGGCGAGATCCTCGCGATGGCAGGTCGAGAATTCTGAACGCGCGCCCGCCCCGCGCCGGAGCACGCCGGCCGCCCCGCTCCAACGCGGTCAGGGCGCGGTCAGCGGCAGGAGATCGGCGGCCGTGGCGGGAGCGAACGGCGCCGCCGGCGCGCCGGTCCAGCGGTGGAGCGTGATGTCGCCGGTCTGCCGGCCTTTGACGCCGGAGTTGACCGCGAGATAGAACAGGCCGTGACCGAGCGGCTGGATGCCGACGTCGGCTTTCTGATTCCACCCGCGGATGCCGGTGGTGGCGTCGTTCAGACCGTCGGCCGCCAGCGCGAGCAGCATCCCCTGCTCCGTGCCATGGCCTCCGGCGGCGGGAACGCCGACCAGATCGCTCCGCTTCGGCGCGGTGCGCGCGTCCACGGCGAACAGGAGGTAGTTGGGGAAGGCCGGCTTCTTGCCCTGATACACGCCCATGAACCAGCGCTGCTGCACGTCGTCGTAGGCGAGGTTCTGCACGCCGTAGGTCGTGTTGCCGGTGCGGACGAAGTATTTGCCGTGCACCTCCGCCGGGCCGCTGTGGTGCGGCGCGGATTCGGTCAGCGGCCGCGCGTAGCGTTCCCAGTCGGTGACGTCGTATTGCAGCAGCACTTGATGATCGTTGTCCGAGCGCTGTGTGTTCGCATAGATGCCGTAGGCGACGGTGAGGTAGCGCGGGCCATCGGTGCGGCCGAACTCCGGGCCGAAGCTGACGCCGTCGATACCGGAGCAGCCGTAGCGGTGGTCGGGCGTCTGCGCGACGTCGCCGTCGAACTTGCCGTCGCCGTTCATGTCCGCGGCGTAGTCCTTGACCACCTCGGGCAGGTAGACGGTGCGGAAGAGGTCCGATTTCGCCGCGTCGACGCCGATGCGGTCGAGGCGGCGCACGTCGATGACGGCGACATAAAAGGCCCGGTCCTTCTTGTATTCGAGCGAGCCGTAAACGCGACCGTCGCGCGGGTTGAAGTCGAGGTCGCCGAGGTGGCCGGCCCAGCCGACGAGCGTGCCGACGAGCTTTCCGCTGAAGTCGTATTTCGCGAGCAGCGTGGTGAACGAGTAGTAGATGTAGCCGCCCTGGAGGTCGACGGCGATGCCCTGGACGTGGCTGGTCGGCCAGGTGCCGCCGTTCTGGGTGAGCGGCGGCAGCGGGCGCGCGGGCGCGGGTGCATCGGCCGCCGCGCACGCGGAGACACACGCAAAAAGCGGCAGCGCCAGGCGGGCGAGGAGGCGGTGGCGAAGATTCATGGGCAATGGAGCTGAGGCTGGGGGGACGGGAGCGGGAGTGTCAGCGGCGAAAACGCGGCCGGGGCGCGCCGCGGCCTAGTCGACGTAGCCGTTGAAGTAGCAGACGGCATCGTGGGCGGTGTCGTTTTTGTCGGTCCGGCGATTGCAGTTGAAGTAGAGCTTCCCGTCCTCGACCGAGCAGGATTCGATCTCAAACAGGTTGGAGTAGGTGCTCGAGGTGATGCGGAACGACAGGTTCGGATTCGACGTGATCGTGCCGGACGCGGTGGTCACGTTTTCATACACCAGCACGATGCTGACGTTCTGGTAGGTCAGCGGGACGAACAGGCGGTCGTTGGCAAAGGAGTAGCCGATGCCCTGCCCGAGGTAGCTGGTGATGTCGGGGACCGTGCTGCCGTTCACGAGCGCATCGACGATGTTGATGGTGAAGCCGTGGGTCAGGGTGATCGTCCCGCTGTTCGCGCTCTTCGGCACGGTGCCCCAGTAGTAGTTCAGGCCGCTTTTGAAGAGGAAGTAGTCGTTGTTCGTGTCGGACATGATCTTCTTGATGCCGGACATCGAGACGGCGTTGCCGTCATAGCTCAGCGTGTAGTTGCCGACCTTGTAGTAGGTGCTGCCGCTATACAGCAGCTTCACCAGGCTGAGGCTGCCCGAGGTCATCGTGGTGACGAACATGCAGGTGTCGCCGTTGATGCTCGAGAGGGTGAGGTCGTTCGCGTGATCGAGGTAGGTGGCGTAGGTGGTGCCGTTGTCGCCGTTGGTCATCAGCGTCGTCGAGCCGTCGCTTTTCGCGGTGCGCAGGATGATGGCGCGGGCGTTGTCGCTGCTGACTTTGACGCTGTAAGCGTAGGTGCTGCCCGTGTCGAATCCCTGCGTCTGGGCGCAGCTGTTCGCGTTGGGAAGGGTGGCGACGGTCGTGTAGGTGTTGTAGTAGGCGGCGCGGGCCGCGAGCGGCAGCGCCAGCAGGAAAGACAGGGCGGCCAGGGAAGAAAGCGGACGTTTCATGGGGATCGGGGTTGGGGAGGAGACGGAGGGTGGGCGCGCAGGCGCACAAAAAAGGGGCGTGGGACCTTTCGGCGTCGACGCCCCGCAGGCGTCAGAAGGTGCCCTTGATGCCGGCACTCCACAGCGACCCGTAGGTGTCGTAGAGGTAGATGCGGCCGGGCACGTTGGAGTATTGGACGGAGGGCGCGTTGAAGATGTTGCGGCCCGCGATCATGAGCTCGAGGTGCGAGCTGAGCCGGTAGCTCGCGCTGACGCTCCACAGTTCACGCGAGTCCAACCAGCGGATGCCGGTGTTGTTGGTCGTGAGCTTGTCGTTGACCGCGCCGAGGCGCGACGCGGACTGCCAGTTGCCGTTGATCTGGGCGTTGAAGCGACGATAGCGGTAGCGGAGCCCCCAGTTGGCGACCTTGTTGGGCGTGCCGATGCGCACGCCGTCGGCGATGACGCGCGTGACCGAGCCGTAAAGGCTGAGGCCCTTGAGCACACCGGGCAGGAACGTGAGCTGCTGGCTGTATTCGAACGTAAGGCCCTCGGTCTCCGAGGTGCCGGGCGCGTTCTGCGCGCTGACGAAAGTGTAGCCCGGGTAGTCGCTGGCGCTGTAGCCGACGTCCTCGGGATTCACCGTGAAGCCGGTCTGCTGCAGGTTCTTTACCTGGAGCTTGTAGTAGGAGAGGCCGACGACGCCGGACGGCTCGAGGAAGTATTGGAGGCCGGCGTAATACTTGCGCGATTGCTCGGGCTTCAGTTCGGGATTCGGCACCGTGACGATCTGCGTCGAGTCGTTCACCGTCGTGACACCGCCGAGATTGGCGTAGTCGGGACGGAGAATCGAGTCGCTGAAGGCGAGCTGGCCGACGAGCTTCTTGCTGAAGTCGTATTTGAAGCCGCCGCTGAGGAACCAGTTGTCGTATTCGCCGCGGCGCGTGGTCTGCTCGCCGTTGTGGTATTTGTAGAGGATGCCGGCGACGGTGTTCGTCGCGTAGCCGGCGGCGACGACCTCCTTGTCGGGACGGACGTCGGCGACCAGCGCGGCGGTCTTCGTCTTTTCGTAGCGGAGACCGAGGTCGAAGCGGGCGCGACCGAGCCGGGTCTGGCCTTCGAGGTAACCCGAGCTGATGTCCTCGGAGATCTTTTTGTTGTTCTGCAGCTGGCGGGTCAGGTTGCCGTTCGTGTCGGGCAGGAAATACTCGGGATGCTGCTGGAAGATGTCGTAGGTGGCGTAATTGCTGTCGGCGCGCCAGTTCTGCGCCGTGATGTTGCCGCCCTTGCCGTCGAGGCCGAGGTCGAACTTGTAGTTCTGCGTCGCGGGAATCACGGCCTCGAGATCGGTCTGCTTGCCGGTGGGCCCAACGTAGGTGTAGGCCTTGTAGGAGCCCTCGTTCGTCTTCCAGTCGTTGGTGCGCGCGCCGACGCCGCCGAGGAGGGTGACCGGAAGGGTGCGGACCGTGAGCGTCTTCTTCAGGTCGAGATTCGCGGTGTATTGCTCGTTGAGGCTGTCGGAGCCGGCGGCGCGGATGTTGACGCCGCGCGCGTCGTCGCGATTCCAGTTGTTCGCGTCGCCCCACGGGCGACCGGCGGTTTGCGCCAGCGTCCAGGTCGGCGAATCCTCCGAGGGCCGGTCGGCGGTGAAGCCGAGGCGCGTGAGCCAGTTGTCGGTGCGCTGGAAGAAGCCCTTGGCGGTGTCGCGGAAGTTGTATTCCGCACTCGAGTAGCTGCCGCGCAGCGTGGCCTGCCAGGTGTCGCCCTTGTATTCGAGCTTCGGCGCGAACAGCCAGACGGGGGTGCCGGCGTAGCGGTGCGAATACTCGGTGCTGAGCCGCGGGCTGCTGCTGCCGGTGGAGGTCGCGCCGGTGGTGGCGTTGGTGGGATTCACGACCACGTGGGTGAGGGTGCTGCCGGCCGGCTGATTCGCGACGGGCGCGTAGAGGTAGGTGTATTGGTTCACATACTCGACGTCGTAGAACGAGTAGGTGCCGCGGAGCGAGGCGACCAGGTTGGGCGTGAGCTTGTAGTCGACGCTCAGGTTCGCCGCCTCGCGGTGCGTCATCTTCGGGCCGGGGCGCCACATGATGTCGTTGATCTTGGGATTGTCGACCGTCGCGCCCGAGGCGGTGTAGTTGTAGCGGACCTGGTTGCGGTCCTGCTGGACGAAGTTGGCGTTGTAGCTCGTGTTGAACTCCACGCCGAGGCGGCCATCGAGGAAGATGTCCGCGTAGCCGAACTGGCCGGAGGGGAAGATCCGCGAGTGCTTCTTGTCGTCGGGGAAATACTCGCGCTTCAGGTCGGCGTCGGAGGTGCCCACGCCGTAGAGCTGGAAGACGACGGAGCGGCCGTTGCGCTGGAAGGCGTATTTGCTGCGCAGGTTGATGGAGCCGCCGGGCGAGTCGGCGTCCATGCCCGCGGTGAGCGTGTTGTTGAACTCGATCGACTCGATGCCGGTGATCGACATCTGCTCGAAGGAATTCTGGCGGCCGACGGTGTTGTTGGACGTGGCGGTGGCCATGCGGGCGCCGTCGGTGGTGAAGTTGGAGTATTTCGGATCCAGGCCGCCGATGCGCACCGCGCTGGTGTCGACCTCCACGTAGTCGAGGGAGAGGCCGGGCATCGACTTCATGAATTCGCCGACGTCGCCCATCGTGAGCTCGCCGTAGTTGTCGGCGGCGACGACGTTCTTCGCGTTGGTGGCCGCGCGGCGCTCCATGATCGCCTTCGCCTGGCCGCTGCGGGTGCCCGCGACCTCGAATTTCTCGAGCTGCACCACCTTCTCGCCCGCCGCGATGCCGGCGTAGGAGAGCTCGCTCAGCGTGAAGTCATAGGCCGCGGTCTGCCCCGCCACGACCGTGAGCACGGCCCGGGCCTCCTGCAGGCCGCTGTAGTTGGCGACGAGCGTGACCTCCCCGGCCGGCACGGCCGGCACGGTGAAATTGCCGCCGTCCTCCGAGTAGACGGCGATCGGCGTGCCCGCGACCCGGATCTCGGCGTTGCGGATGTATTCACGGGTCGCCGCATTGAACACCCGGCCGCGCACGGCCCCGACGGCCGCGGTCTGGGCCGGGAGCGCCGGCGCCACGAGCAGCAGCGGCAGAACGAACAGCAGGAAACGCAGGGTCGGAAAACCCGGGAGACGAGGACGAAGGGCGGGAATCATGGGGGTGGTGAGTTGGCGGGAAATTGAATGATTATTCAGACGATGCATTCACAGCGCACACGAGCGGGCCCCGGGCAGACAAACCTGAAAGCGCGCGGAGAGGTTAAGATTCGGTGACGACGGGTGCGGCATGCAAGCCGCGGAGGATGAGACGCCGGCCGGCTCGCGGAAAAAACCGCGGTCCGGCCCATGCGGGCGAGGTGGGGGTCGAGGGTCATGGGGTAGCGGGCGTGCAGAATATTTATTCCGCATTCCGATTCACTACCTTGGACGGCTTGCTCCCCGGCTGTCAAGCCCGCGCCGGCACGGGGAGCGCCGATCTTACATGGCATCGACAAGCCCCGCCGGTCTGCTCAAGGTGGGTTTTCGCCCCTCGCATTTTCTCCGCCTTCATTCTCCTACCATGCCGAATCTTTATTCCGACGACCGGCTCCGCCTCGCCGCCCGCCTCTACTACATCGACGGCCTCGGCCAGAACGAGGTCGCCAAGTTCGTCAAGGTCTCGCAGGCGAAGGTCTCCCGGCTGCTCGCCCTCGCCCGCGAGCGCGGGATCGTGCGCATCACCGTGGCCGACTACGAGCCCCGCCACACCGAGCTCGAGGCCCAGATCCGCTCCCGTTTCGGTCTGGGAACCGTGGTGGTGATCAAGACCGTGGAGGGTTTCACCAACACCGAGCTCCGCAAGGCCGTGGGACACTTCGCCGCCGACGCGCTCAACGCGCTGATCAAGCCGGGCGACGTCGTGGCCATCGCCGGCGGCCGCACCATCCATGAGCTCGTGCACCACCTTCCCGAGGTGCGCAACAAGGCCCTGACCGTCGTGCAGGCGATGGGCAGCGTCGACTCCAACGTCAGCGCGTTCGACGCGCAGGAAGTCGGCCGCGTCGTCGCCCAGCGGCTCGGCGGCAGCTTTCTCGCCCTCAACGCCCCAGCCTACATCCCCGAGAAGCGCACGCGCGACACGCTGCTCAAGCTCCCGCAGGTGCGCGCCGTCCACGACCACCTCGGCCGCGCCCAAGTGGCCATCGTCGGCGTGGGCACGCTGGAAAATTCCGTCTTCGTCGAACGGGGAACCTTGAGCCCGGAGAACATTCAGGAGCTCCGCGACGCCGGCGCGGTCGGCGAGGTCTGCGGACGCTTCTTCGACAAGAACGGCGAGGAATGCGAGACCGACTGGCGCGACCAGGTGATGAGCGCCGAGGCGGCCCAGCTGCGCAAGATCCCGCAGACGATCGGCGTGGTTTCCGGCAACGACCGCACGGCCGCCATCTCCGCCGCGATCCGCGGCCGGCTCATCAACGGGCTCATCATCGACGAGACCGGGGCTATGACGCTCTTGGCCACTCCCCTGCCGCCCGCCCGGCGCAAGGCGAAGTAGCCCGCCCAAGTCGCTCTGCATATTTATTCTGTCTGTTTATTCCTTGCGTCGCACCGGGGGCGCCGCTTTGCTGCCTCCACCTGCCACCGTCTGCGCCGGCCCCATGGTCGGCGGCGCGGCTGGGCTCCTCCTTTCGATGCTCCCCGTCCCCTCCTCCGTTGCCATCCGCCCCGCCCCGGTCGGCGTCGCGGAAGCTCTCAGCTCCGCCCGCGAAACCCGCTCCCTGCTGATCGGGCCCGGCGTCCTCGAGCGCGTCCCGGCGGTGTTCCGGGAACAGTTTGCCGGCGCCCGCGCGGTGGTCGTCTGTGACGTGAACACCTGGAACGTGGCCGGGCAGGCGGTGCAGGCGGGCCTGCGCGCGGCGGGCCTGGCCGGCGCGGAGCCCTTCGTGTTCCGCGATCCCGCCCTCTACGCCGAGCACCGCTACGTCGAACCGCTGGAGCAGGCGCTGGCCGCCCACGATGCGGTCCCGATCGCGGTCGGCTCGGGCACGATCAACGACCTGGTGAAGCTGGCCGCCCACCGCACCGGCCGCTCCTACCTGTGCGTGGCGACCGCGGCATCGATGGACGGCTACACCGCCTTCGGGGCCTCGATCACCTATCGGGGAGCCAAGCAGACTTTCAACTGTCCCGCGCCCCGCGCCGTCGTGGCCGACATCGACGTCATTCGCCACGCGCCGCCGGAGATGACCGCATCCGGCTACGCCGACCTCCAGGCCAAGATCACGGCGGGCGCCGACTGGCTGCTGGCGGACGCGCTCGGGGTCGAAGCAATCGAGGCGCGCGCCTGGACCATCGTGCAGGGCGGTCTCGACGAGGCGCTCGCCGATCCAGCGGGAGCGCGCGCCGGCCGCCCCACGGCCATCACGCCGCTGGTCGAGGGCCTGATGCTCGGCGGCTTCGCGATGCAATGGACCAAGTCCAGCCGCCCCGCCTCGGGCGCCGAGCACCAGTTCAGCCATTTGTGGGACATGGAGCACCACACCCATGACGGCGTCGCGCCGTCGCACGGGTTCAAGGTGGGCGTCGCCACCCTCGCGGTCACGACGCTCTACGAAGCGCTCCTCGCGCAGCCGATCCACCAGCTCGACGTCGAGGCCTGCTGCGCGCGCTGGCCCGACCGGGCGCAGCTCGAAGCCGACATCCGCCGCCGGTTCGCCGACACCGATTTCGTCGATACCGCCGTGCAGGAATCGCTCGCCAAGCACGTTTCGCGCGACGAGCTCCGCGCCCAGCTGCTCCGCGCGAGCGCCCTCTGGCCCGATCTCCGCCCGCAGTTGTCCGCGCAACTCGTCCCCTCGCGCGAGCTCCGCCGGCGCCTCGAACTTGTCGGCGCGCCCGCGACCCCCGAGGCGATCGGCCTCACGCGCGAGCGGCTGCGCGGCAGCTTCATCCGCGCCTATCACCTGCGGCGCCGGTTCACCGTGCTCGACCTGGCGGTTCGCACCGGGCTGCTGGAGCCGTGCCTCGGCACTCTTTTCGCGCCCAACGGTCCGTGGGGCTCAGCCACATGATCGCTTCGCCCACCGCCCCCTCCACCGCGCCCGAAGCCGCGGGCGTGCCGGAGCGCTTCCGCTACTGGCAGACGCGCACGCTGCTCGCGAGCATGGTGGGATACGCGGCGTTCTATTTCGTCCGCAAGAACCTCAGCGTCGCCATGCCGGCGATGCAGCACGATCTCGGGATCACGAAGGGCGACCTCGGCCTCTTCCTCACGCTGCACGGCCTGCTTTATGGCGTCTCGAAGTTCGCCAACGGCTTCTGGGGCGACCGCGTCAACGCGCGCGTCTTCATGGTCGCGGGCCTGCTGCTGTCCGCCCTGGCCAACGTCGCCTTCGGCCTGAGCTCGGTCGCCGTCGCCTTCGGCATCTTCTGGATGATCAACGGCTGGGTCCAAGGCATGGGCTTCCCGCCGTGCGCGCGGCTCATGACGCACTGGTTCCCGCCGGAGAAGCTGGCGACGAAGATGTCGATCTGGAACACCTCGCACTCGATCGGCGCGGCGCTGGTCGTGATCTTCTGCGGCTACGTCGTCGGCTTCGGCTGGCGCTGGTGCTTCTTCGCCCCCGCCATTCTCGCGGTCGTGATCGCCGGGCTGCTCTGGCTCACGCTGCGCGATACGCCGAGCTCCGTCGGCCTGCCGGAGATCAAGACCGGTTCCGTCGCCGCGTCCCCCCGGGACGACAACTTCGGGGCGTTCGTGCGCCGGCAGGTTTTCGCCAACCGCACGATGTGGCTCATCGCGCTCGCCAACTTCTTCGTCTACACGGTGCGCTACGGCATCCTCGACTGGGGTCCGACGCTGTTGCGCGAGTGGAAGAACATCCCGCTGCACCAGGCCGGCTGGATGGTCGCCGCCTTCGAGATCTCGGGCATCGCCGGCATGCTCGTCGCCGGCTGGTGCACCGATCGCTTCTTCGGCGGCCGCGCGGTGCGCGTGTGCGTGATCTGCATGGCGGGCGCAAGCGTCGTGCTGCTGCTTTTCTGGAAACTCGCCGCGCCCCCGCCGTGGCTGGCGACGGTGCTGCTCGGCGCCGGCGGATTCTTCATCTACGGCCCGCAGGCCCTCGTCGGCATCGCCGCGGCCAACCTCGCCACCAAGCGCGCGGCGGCGACCGCCGTCGGCTTCACCGGCATCTTCGGTTATCTCAGCACCATCCTTTCCGGCTGGGGCCTCGGCCGGCTGGTGGATGCGCAGGGCTGGGGCGTGGCGTTCGCCGCGCTCCTCGCCGTCGCGGTCGTCGGCACGCTGCTGTTCGCCCTCGCCTGGCCGGCGCGGGCGCACGGCTACGACGATCCGGCCTGACCATGAACGCTCCCGTCAGCGACCTTCCCCTCGCCCGCCTCGCCGGCATCGCCCATGTCGCGCTCGACATGGACGGCACCATCTACAAGGGCGGCACACTCTTCGCCTGCACGCTGCCGTTCCTGGCGCGCCTGCGCGAATTGGGCATCGGCTACACCTTCCTGACCAACAACCCCTCGAAAAGCCCGGCCGACTACCTCGCGCACCTGCGCAAGATGGGGCTGACCGCGCGGCCCGAGGAGCTGCACACGTCGGCGCTCGCCGTCATCGACCACCTCCGCACCCAGCACCCGGGCTTCCGCCGGCTCTTCGTGCTCGGCACGCCGAGCATGCTGGCGCAGTTCCGCGACGCGGGATTCCTGCTCATGGAGGATCGCGACGAGGACGTGCCGGACGCGGTCGTGGTCGGCTTCGATCTCACGCTCGCCTACCCTCGCCTCTGCCGCGCCGCGTGGTGGGTGCGGCAGGGCAAGCCGTATTTCGCGACCAATCCCGATTTCGTCTGCCCGACCGACCAGCCCACCGTGCTCGTCGACTGCGGCGCCATCTGCGCCTCCCTCCAGGCCGCCACCGGCCGCGCGCCCGATCAGGTTTTCGGCAAGCCCGACCCGTCGATGCTCGACGGCATCCTGCGCCGGCATCGCATCGCGCCGGAGGCCGTAGCGATGGTCGGCGACCGCATCTACACCGACATCGCCATGGCGCGCCGCGCCCGCGCCCTGGGCGTGCTCGTGCTCACCGGCGAAGCCACGGCCGATGACGCCGCCCGTGCCACGCCGTCGCCCGATCTGGTCGTGCCGAGCCTGGCGGAGTTCGGCGACCTCCTCGCCGAGGCGCGGCGCCCGGCATCCCTTCGGCCATGAATAGAGAGACT
This sequence comes from Oleiharenicola sp. Vm1, assembly GCF_047777955.1. GTDB lineage: Bacteria > Verrucomicrobiota > Verrucomicrobiia > Opitutales > Opitutaceae > Didemnitutus. The sequence continues at coordinate 521,160 of NZ_CP180537.1, read as the reverse complement.
GTATTCGAACAACTGACGGGAGAAATCTTCGACGCGTTCGTGATCGGCGGCGGCATTGTCGGCGCCGGCGTCGCCCGCGACGCCGCCATGCGCGGGCTGCGCGTCGCGCTGGTTGACCGGCACGACTTCGCGTTCGGCACCAGCAGCCGCTCGAGCCGCCTGCTGCACGGCGGCCTGCGCTACCTGGAACAGGGCCGCGTCCGCCTCGTGCGCGAGGCGAGCGTCGAGAAGATGCGCCTGCACAAGCTCGCGCCGCACCTCGCGCAGCCGCTCGGCTTCGTGTTCCCCGCCTATCGCGGCGAGGGCCGCCCGCTCTGGCAGCTCGGCATCGGCGTGAAGCTCTACGACCTCCTCTGCGGCGGGCGGAACCTGAAACCCTCGCGCCGCCTCGACGTCGCGGCGGTGCAGGGCCTCGCACCCCAACTGAAAATCGACCGGCTCGCCGGCGCCGTGCTCTACTACGACGGCCTCACCAACGACGCCCGGCTCGTGGTCGACACCCTGCGCTCCGCGGCGCAGCACGGGGCGGTCGTGGCCAACTACACGCGCCTCGTGGACGCCAGCCGCCGCGGCGAGGTCTGGCACTGCGAAGTCCGCGACGAGCTCACCGGGCGCACCGCCACCGTCCGCGCACGCGCCATCGTGAATGCCACCGGCCCGTGGGCCGAGGGCGTGCCCCACAGCGCGGTGAAGCTCCGCCTGAGCAAGGGCATCCACATCGTGGTCGATCGCGCGCGCCTCGCCACGCGCGAGGCCGTCGTCATCACCGAGGGCAAACGCTTGCTCTTCGTCCTGCCCTGGGGCGAGCGCACGATCGTCGGCACCACCGACACCGACTACGAGGGCGCGCCCGAGGCGGTCCGCGTGCAACCCGAGGACGTGCGCTACGTCCTCGACACCGTGGCGCGGTTCTTCCCGCGGGTCGACCTGCAGCCGCAGGACGTCATCAGCTCTTGGGCCGGCCTGCGCCCGCTCGTGGCGAACCCGGACGGCACGCCCTCCGACGTCTCGCGCGAGCACCAGATTCTTTCGCCGGAACCGGGCTGGTGGGACATCACCGGCGGCAAACTCACCACCTACCGCCTGATGGCCGAGCAGGCCGGCGACCGCCTTGCCCGCTTCCTCGGCAAGGGAGAAGCGCACAGCCGCACGGCGGACGAGCCGCTGCTGGCGAGCGGACCGGAGGCGGCGTTCAGCTCGATCGTGCCCGGCGCCTGCACGCGCGCCGCGGTCGAGCATTACGTCCGTCACGAGTGGGCGCGCCACCTCGACGACGTCCTCGTGCGCCGGAGCAGCTGGCACTACTATCACACCGACACCGAGGCCCAGGCCCGCCGCGTGGCCGGCTGGATGGCGGAGTTGCTGAACTGGTCGCCCGCGATGGTCGAGCACCAGCTCGAACGCTACCACAGCCTCGTCGACCAGGCCGCGGCGACCGCCGGGACGGCACCCCGGTCGTCCGCGCCCGCAGCCTCGGCGGCCGGAAGATAGCGATTCCCGCGCGCGTCTGCTCGAAGGCGCGCGCCCGATCGCGCTTTCCGCCTCAGCTGGTGGAGCGACCCACGCCTCCACCATTCTCAGCTGGCCGGACAAAGGTTCTCATTCCCCCGCGGCGGTGCGCGTGGCAACTTGGCGCATGCGCGTGCTGTTCGCGTTTCCCCGCCCCTGGTTTTCCTCGCCGCCATCGCCCTCGCGCTGGCCCCCGCCGCCCAAGCCGATCCCGCGCAGTGGCGCGACCAGGTCGCCGCCCTGGCGCCGCGCCCCGGCGATCCTTCCGTCGACGCCGTCTTCATCGGCAGCTCGTCGGTGCGCATGTGGAAGAGCCTGGCGCACGACTTCCCGCCGTGGCGCACCGTCAACTGCGGCTTCGGCGGCTCGCACCTCGCCGACAGCGTCTTCTATTTCGACCAGCTCGTGACGCCGCGCGCCCCGCGCGTCGTCGTCCTCTACGCCGGGGAAAACGACCTCGCCGCCGGGGCCGCCCCCGAGCAGGTCCGCGCCGACTTCCTCGCCTTCCGCCGGCGGCTGCACGCCGCCCTGCCGGCCGCGCGCCTGATCTACCTCTCGTGCAAGCCGAGCCCGGCGCGCGCCGCGCACGCGGCGAAGTTCCGCGCCGCCAACGCCCTCATCGCCGCCGAGTGCGCCGCGGACCCGCGCTGCACCTTCGTCGACGTCGCCTCGCCCCTGCTCGACGCCGACGGCCAGCCGCGCGCCGAGCTCTTCGGCCCCGACCGCCTCCACATGAACGCGGCGGGCTACGCGCTCTGGACGCAGGCGCTGACTCCGGTGCTGGCCAAGGCATTCGCGCCCGCCGTCTCCCCTCGGGCACCAAGTGATGCGCCTCGCCGTCGTCCTGCTCCGCACGCTGGCGCCGCTCGGGTTCGCCAGCGCGGCGCTCGCCGCCGCGGCGGTCGAACTCGCGCCCGTGCCCGGCCCGGCCCAACGCCGGCTGGCGAGCGTCCGCGTGCAGGTCGCACCCGACCGCGCCGACTGGACCTACGCGCCGGGCGAGCCCGTGGCCTTCCGCATCCAGGTGCTCGCCGACGGCCATCCCGTCCCCGGCGCCGTCGCGACCTACACCGTCGCGCCGGAAAACACCCGCGCCGACAAAGTCACCGCATCCGTGCCCGCCGCGGGCCTCGTCGTCTCTGCCGGCGCGATGCGCACGCCCGGTTTCCTGCGCTGCATCGTCGAAACCGAGGTCGGCGGACGCACTTACCGCGGACTCGCCACCGCCGCCTGCGCGCCGGAGCAGATCCGCCCCGGCCAGGGCGAACCCGCCGACTTCGACGCGTTCTGGGACCGGAGCAAGGCCCAGCTCGCGCGCGTGCCGCTCGAACCGGTGCTCACGCTCCTGCCCGACGCCTGCACCGACCGGCTCAACGTCTACCACGTTAGCTTCCGCACGCTCGGCGCCGACGCGAGCCGCGCCGCGCGCCTCTACGGCATCCTCTGCGAGCCGAAGGCGCCCGGGCGTTACCCGGCGCTGTTGCGCCTGCCCGGCGCGGGCGTCCGCCCCTACGCCGGCGACAAGGCCACCGCCGAGCTCGGCTTCATCACGCTCGAGATCGGCATCCACGGCCTGCCCGTGAACCTGCCGCCGGAGGTTTACGAGCGCCTCCAGGCCGGTGCGCTGAACAACTACTGGCGCTTCAACCTCGACGACCGCGACGCCTATTATTTCCGCCGCGTCTACCTCGGCTGCCTGCGCGCGAACGACCTGCTCACCTCGCGTCCGGCCTGGGACGGCCGGAACCTGATCGCCGCCGGTGCAAGCCAGGGCGGCCAGCTCGCGATCGTCACCGCCGCGCTCGATCCGCGCGTCACCGCGCTGCTCGCCGTGCATCCCGGCCTTTGCGACCTCACGCCCGAGCGCCTGCATTTCCGCGCCACCGGGGAGCCGTTGCCCTACTCCGCGGAGAAACTCGCCCAGTCGCCGCACGCCACGCCGGCCAAGCGCGCCACCATCGCCTACTACGACACCGTGAATTTCGCCCGCCGCGTGCGCGTGCCGGGCTGCTACCTCTGGGGCTACAACGACGAGGTCTGCACGCCGTCGTCGCTCTACGCCGCCTTCAACGTCATCGCCGCACCGAAGACGCTCGAGCTGATGCTCGAACAAGGGCACTCCTACCCGCCCGAGCAATGGGACGCCCTGCAGCGCTGGCTGACCGGGCACGTGACCCGTCCCTGAAATTTCATCGGCGCCCTCGCCGCCGGCCCGCCTTTTTCCATGCACAGTTTCTCCCTCTCCGCCCGTCCCTGGCAGTTCCGCGACCCCGCGAAAAAATCCTGGCTGCCCGCCCACGTCCCCGGCTGCGTGCACACCGACCTGCAGCGCGCCGGCGTCATTCCCGATCCCTTCGTCGGCACCAATGAGCTCGGCCTGCGCTGGATCGAGGAGCGCGACTGGGAATACCGCACGCGGTTCGAGGTGCCCGCCGCGCTCCGGGCGCAGGATGAGATCGACCTCGTCGCCGACGGCCTCGACACGCTCGCGACCGTCACCCTCAACGGCCGCGTCGTCGCGCGCACGGACAACATGTTCACCGGCCACCGCTGGCCGATCCGGGCGCTGCTGCGCCGCGGCCGCAACGAGCTGTCCATCCGCTTCGCCAGCGCCGCGCGCCACATCGCCGCGCATCGCCGGCTGCACGCGCCGCGCGAGATCAACGATCCCGTCGGCGGCTGCACCGTCGTGCGCAAGCAGCAGTGCCAGTTCGGCTGGGACTGGGGCCCGCGGCTCGTCACCGCCGGCATCTGGCGCGACCTCCGCCTCGAGGGCTGGAGCCGCAACCGCCTCGACTCCGTCCGCGTCACGCAGGCGCACGGCGCCGACGGCGCGGTCACGCTCACCCTCGAGCCCGAGCTGGCGCGGCCCGAGCGCGGCGCCACCTGCCGCTGGCGCGTCTCGCTCGACGACCTCACCATCGCCGAGGGCACGGGCGCCGCCATTCGCCTCGCGCACCCGCAGCTCTGGTGGCCCGCCGGCCACGGCGCGCAGCCGCTCTACGTGCTCGAGGTCGAGGTGCTCGGCGCCGACGGCGCCTCGTGCGGCCGCTGGCTGCGCCGGATCGGCCTGCGCGCGATCGCGCTCGACCAGTCGGCCGACGCATGGGGCCGCGCGTTCCGCTTCGTCGTCAACGGCCGCCCGATCTTCGCCAAGGGCGCCAACTGGATCCCCGCCCACAGCTTCGTGGCCGACCTGCAGCGCGCCGACTACGCGCGCGACCTGACCAGCGCGGTGCAGGCGAACATGAACATGGTCCGCGTCTGGGGCGGCGGCATCTACGAGAGCGAGGATTTCTACGACCTCTGCGACGAGCTCGGCCTGCTCGTCTGGCAGGACTTCATGTTCGCCTGCACCGTCTATCCCGGCACGCGCGGCTTCGTCGCCAGCGTCCGCGCCGAGGCGGCGCACCAGCTCCGCCGCCTGCGCCACCGCGCCAGCCTCGCCCTCTGGTGCGGCAACAACGAGGTCTGGTCGATCAACGCCCCGCCCGACGGCGGCGACCGCGCACCCTGGCGCGCCGCCTACGAAAAATTGTTTCACGAGGCCCTGCCGGCCGAGGTGGCGCGGCACGACGGCGTCACGCCCTACTGGCCGTCCTCGCCCTGGCGCGGCGACACGGCGACCGACCACGCCGCCGGCGAGCAGCGCGGCGACACGCATTACTGGGACGTCTGGCACGCGCGCCACCCGGTGAAGGACTACGAGAAGTGGGCCTTCCGCTTCGTCTCCGAGTTCGGCATGCAGAGCTACAGCTCGCCGGCGACCAACGCCACCTTCTGCCCGCCGGACGACGCCAACGTCTTCGGCGCCACGATGGAGTGCCACCAGAAGAACCGCGCCGGCAACCAGATCATCCTCGACTACGTGTCGCGCCGCTACCGCTTCCCGAAGTCGCAGGACGACCTGATCTACCTCTCGCAGCTCAACCAGGCGCACTGCATGCAGGTGGGCGTCGAGCACTACCGCCGCCAGATGCCGCGCTGCATGGGCGCGCTCTACTGGCAGCTCAACGACTGCTGGCCCGTCGCCTCGTGGAGCTCGATCGAGTTCACCGGCCGCTGGAAGGCGCTGCACTACGTCGCCCGCCGCTTCTTCGCTCCCGTCACCGCCAGCGCGCACGTGCCGGGCGACGAGGAGGTCACCATCGGCAACTACCGCCGCAGCACGGTGGACGAGGTGCACCTGCACACCGTGTCCGACCTCGCGGAGGACGCGCGCGGCGTGCTGCGCTGGGATCTGTTCCACGCCGACGGCCGGCGCCTCGCCCGCGGCCGCAAGGCCGTGCGGCTGCGCGCCGGCGCGAGCGAGCGCCAGCACACGCTGGCCTGCGCGCGCTGGCTGGCCCGCCACGGGCGCGAGCAGGTCTGGCTGCGCTTCGCGCTCGACGTCGACGGCCGCTGCGTGAGCGAGGACACGGTCTTCTTCGCGCCGCCGCGCTTCGTCGCCCTGCCGCGCGGACGCACGACGGTGAAGATCGAGCTCGAGACGCCGCGGCGCGCGTTGCTCACCTTTACCTCGCGCGTCTTCCAGCACCGCTTCCGCTTCGACTTCCCCGCGCTCGAGCACCGCGCGAGCGACAACTGGTTCGAGCTTTACCCGCGCGAGCCGCGGCAGGTGGTCGTTGAATATTCACACGTCGTGACCCTTGACCAGCTGCGCGCCGGTCTCCAGCACTGCTCGCTCGCGGGAACCTCCTGACCGACGACCGAGCGCCGCCGGCCGCCCCGCCCGCGCGTCACCTCCCGCTTCGTGAAACCCCAAGTCCTCCTCGTCTTCCTCACTCGCTTTGAGGAGTGCAACGCCATGCTCAAGGGCGTCGCGCACTACGAGCGCACCCACCGGCCGTGGGCGGCGTTCCTCGACGACGAAGCGCGGGCCGAGATCGATCCGCAGTGGCTGCGCAGCAAGCGCTGGGACGGCATCATCAGCCGCCACACCACGCCGGCGCTGGTCGAGGCCTGCCGCCAGCTGCGCCTGCCGCTGGTCGATCTCAACGACGTGCCGCCGTTCCCCGGCGTGCCCAAGATCCGCCCCGACAACGTCGCGCTCGGCCACTGCGGCGCCGAGCACTACCTCGAGCGCGGCTACCGCAACTTCGCCTTCTGCGGCTTCCGCAACGACGGCTGGGCCTGCGAGCGGCGCGACGGCTTCCTCGAGGCGCTCGCGCTCGCCGGCCACAGCTGCCACGTCTTCGACGTCGACTACCCCGGCAGCCTCACGCCGTTCTGGGACGAGCGCCAGACCACCGCGCTCGCCGCCTGGCTGAAGGGCATGCCCAAGCCCGTCGCCGTCATGGCCTGCAACGACCTCCGCGCGCTCCAGGTCGTCAGCGCCGCGCAGAACGCGGGCCTGCTCGTGCCCGAGGAGGTCGCCGTGCTCGGGGTGAACAACGACACCATCCGCTGCGAGCTCGCCTACCCGCCGCTCTCGAGCGTGGCCACGAATCCGTTCCAGTCCGGCTACCTCGCCGCCGAGTGCCTCGCCCAGCTCATGCGCGGCGAGACGCCGCCCTCGACCGACCTGCGCGTCGAGCCGGTCGCGGTCGTGCCGCGCTACTCGACCGACGTGCTCGCGATCGACGACCGCATCGTCGCCGCCGCGCTCGGCTACATCCGCGAGCACGCCTGCCACGGCATCAGCGTGACGCAGGTGCAGAAATTCACCGGCGCCTCGCGCAGCCTGCTGGAGCGGAAGTTTCGCAGCCTGCTCGGGCGTTCGCCGCAGGCGGAAATCCGGCGCGTGCAGATCGCCAAGATCAAGCAGCTGCTCTTCGAGACCGATTTCCCGATGAAGAAAATCGCCGAGCTCACCGGCTTCGAGCACGACGAATACATGTGCGTCGTCTTCAAGCGCCTCACCGGCGCCTCGCCCGGCGCCTATCGCCGCCGCGTGCAGACGCAGGCCCCGCGCGCGCCCGCCGCGCCGTGACGCAAAGATTCTAAGTCGCGGGGCCAACCGAACTCATTTCCGCGGCGCCACCGGCACGCTACCTTCGCCGCGCTCACCCCGGTTCTGTTGTCACCCCGCTCCATCGCCTCCCGGCCGCCTCCGGCGCCCGGCGCGACGGCCACCCCTCCCCTACCCATGATCCCTCCCCGCACGCCCTCGCAATCCGTCCGGTGGCTCGGCGCCGCCGTCGCCGGTCTCCTCGGACTGACCCTCGGCGCGACCGCCCAGACGGTCGCCCCGCAGTCCACGTCTCCCGAGCCGGAGCCGAAGAAGATCGCGCTCCCGCGCGCGAGCGAGACGCCGCCGAAGGACGAGGCCAAGGACGCGCCGGACGACGAGGTCGTGCAGCTCGCGCCCTTCGTCGTCGCGGCCGAGACCGACCGCGGCTACCAGGCCACCTCGACCCTCGCCGGCACGCGCCTGCGCACCGAGCTGCGCGACGTCGGCGCCGCGATCTCGGTGGTCAACGCCCAGTTCCTCGCCGACACCGCCTCGAACAACGCGAAGGACGTGCTCGTCTACACCACCGGCACCGAAGCCGCCGGCCTCGGCGGCAACTACTCCGGCCTGTCGACCGGCCAGGGTTTCTCCAACGCCGAGGACGGCCTCGCCAGCCCGAACTCCATGACGCGCGTGCGCGGCCTCAGCGGCGCCGACCTCACGCGCGACTTCTTCTCCACCGACATCGGCCTCGATTCCTACAACACCGAGCGCATCGACATTTCGCGCGGCGCGAACGCCATCCTCTTCGGCCTCGGCAGCCCGGCCGGCATCATCAACAACCAGCTCAAGATGCCGAACCTGCGGAAGAACGGCTACACGTTCACCCAGACCGTCGGCCGCTACGAGTCGCACCGCGAGGTGCTCGACGTGAACCAGATGATCGAGAAGGACCGCCTCGGCGTCCGCATCATCGGCCTGAACGACGAGGAGAAGTTCCGCCAGGAGCCGGCCTTCGAGGACGACCGCCGCCTCTACGCCGCCGTCCGCTGGGAGCCGCGCCTGGTGAAAAACGGCACCACGCAGATCCAGGTCAGCTACGAGGACGGCACCATCAAGGCCAACCGCCCGCGCCTCAACCCGCCGGCCGACGGCCTCACGGTCTGGTTCGACGTGCTCAACAAGGTCGCGCTCGACCCGACCAACACCAGCACCGTCCTCAACAATCCCACGCTCGCGGCGCACCTCGGCTCCGCCGGCCGCTGGTTCGGCCAGGTCGGCGCCGTCTTCACCGATCCCAACTCCGCCACCCAGGGCGGCGGCGGCGTCCCGCCGTTCATGATGAGCCGCGGCGGCACGCCCACCTACACCCAGTGGTATGGCGTCTACAACTACACCTCCGCCGGCAACAACCCGAACTTCTTCCTCAACAAACTCTACGCCCCCGCCGGGCAGGCCTACGCCGGCCTCTGGCGCGCGCAGGAAATCAGCGACCCGTCCGTCTTCAACTTCTACGACCAGCTGCTCGACGGCCCGAACAAGTCCGAGCGCGCGGACTTCCACGCCCTCAACGCCGTCGTCCGCCAGACCTTCCTCCGCGACGCCGTCGGCGTCGAGGTCGCCTACGACAAGCAGGAGCACTCCCGCCGCAACCGCAGCCTCATCGGCTTCGACGCCGCCATGATCCACGTCGACATGCAGTCCAAGCTCGTCGACGGCACGCCCAACCCGAACTTCGGCCGCCCCTACTTCGCCTCCGACTCCATCGGCAACTACATGGTCGACACCGACCGCGAAGCCTGGCGCGCCACCACCTACGGCACCGCCGATTTCACCAAGAAGACCTCCTGGCTGCGCCACCTCGGCCGCCACGTCTTCACCGGCGTCTACAGCCTCCAGGAAAGCGAGCGCCTCTCCCGCACCTACCAGGGCTACGCCTACAGCCTCGACCAGAACGTCTACGCCGACAGCGCCACCGCCCAGTCCTATCCCGGCTACGCCGCCATCCACTACCTCGGCGGCTCGATCGCCAACCTCAGCTCGCCCGCCGGCGCGCACATCCAGGGCCTGACCGCCCTGCACGAGCCGGCCGCCACCGGCACCGCGCTGCTCTTCGACAACCGCATCGACCAGTGGGTCTACGCGCCGGTCTCGGTCATCACGCCCGAGCGCGACCTCGACAAGCTCTACTCCAACGCCTCGCGCTCCTACAACCGCACCGAGAGCTACTCCGCCATCTGGCAGAGCTACCTCTTCAACCGCAAGCTCGTCGGCCTCGTCGGCTGGCGCCAGGACGACTACGAGCTCTTCGACGCCGGCACGCCGCCGACCGTCAGCCCCACCGGCCAGGTCGATCCCTTCGCCGCCTCGTGGGCTTATCCGCAACAGGCCACCATCCACGCCAAGGACCAGACCGTCAGCTGGAGCGTCGTCGGCCACGCGCCGGACTTCGTCAAGCGCCGCCTCCCGCGCGGCATGGACGTCAGCCTCTCCTACAACCAGTCGCAGAACTTCCGCCCGTCCTCCACCGTCGCCGACGTCTACGGCCGCCCCTTCTCGCCGCCGCGCGGCTCGACCAAGGACTACGGCCTCACGCTCTCGTTCGCCGACAACAAGCTCGTCCTGCGCGTCGTCCGCTACGAGACGCTCCAGGCCAACGACGTCAGCACGTTCTACAACACCTTCTGGCCCGGCAACGACGTCGTCCGCGCCATGAACGGCCTCCGCGGCTCCAACACCTCCGAGGTGCTCATCAACCGCTGGTTCGGCTTCAAGCCCGGCGACGCCGACTACCTCCCGCTCCGCTCCGGCCTCACCAATGGCACCAGCGCCAACCCCGGCCTCACCACCGCCGAGCGCACCGCGCGCGACGCCTGGTTCGCCCGCCGCACGCCCGCCGAGTGGCTGCGTCCCGTCGACCCGCTGCTGGCGCAGACCTGGGCCTTCACCCAGAACGCCAGCGGCACCTGGTCCGCCACCCGCCCGCCCAACGTCGGCAACATCGCCGACACCGAGTCGCGCGGCACCGAGCTCGAGGCCACCTTCAATCCGCGCCCGAACTGGCGCCTGACCCTCAACGCCGTCCGCCAGGAGGCCTACCGCTCGAACTACGGCAAGGACTTCGAGGAGTTCATCACCCGCAACCTCCCGCTCTGGACCGACGGCGACGGCGTCATCGCCGCCAGCATCCGCGACCAGAACGGCTTCGAGGACATCCCGTATTTCAACAGCGTCACCGGCTCCCGCCTCGGCGTGATGGCGATCAACAACATGTATGTGCCCTACCTGAACGCCCTCGCGGCCAACCACGCCGCCGTGCAGGAGCTGCGCAAGTGGCGCTTCAACTTCGTCACCAACTACGACTTCGTCCGCGGCCCGCTCAAGGGCTTCTCCATCGGCGGCGCCACGCGCTGGCAGGACCGCGTCGCCATCGGCTACGGCGTGAAGAAGAACGAAGCCGGTCAGTGGGTCTCCGACGTCAACCAGCCCTACTACGGCAGCGACGAACTCGACGTCGACCTCTGGCTGAAATACACCCGCCGCCTCGCGCGCGACAAGGTGCGCTGGACCGTGCAGCTGAACGTCCGCGATCTCTTCGGCAGCGACGACCTCATCGCCGTCACCGCCCAGCCCAACGGCACCACCGCCTCGTTCCGCATCCCGCAGCCGCAGCAGTGGACGATCACCAACACCTTCGCCTTCTGAGCCGCGCGGGCTGAGCCCGCCGACGTTTTCCCCGAGGGCCGGTCCGCGCGACCGGCCCTTTTTCGTCTCGGCAATGGACGTGCCGCGGCCGGGGCCGCTGTTCCCCACCTCCTCGGCGCGGCGGGCGCGGCGCCCGGAAGCTCAGCGCGCCGCCGCCGGCAGGTGCGAATGCAGCCACGCGTTCATGCGCGCGGCGTAATCGGGCAGAAACTTTTCCCAGGTGAGCAGGCCGTGCGGCGCACCGGGCAGCACGATCAGGTCGCAGGTGTTGCCGGCAGCGCGCAGCTGCTCCTGGAAGCTCCGCGACATCGCGATCGGCACCGTCTTGTCGGCGTCGCCGTGGAGAATCAGAAACGGCGGCAGGCCCGGGAGCACCTGCGCGCTCGGAGAGACGTCGCGGAGCCTCTTCTCGGTCTCGGGCGTGAGTTCCTTCGCGATGCCGAACAGCGCCTGGAGCGACGTGCTCGCGCCGCCGCGGTTGCGCGTGTCGGTCACCAGGTCCGTCACCGGCGCGAAGCCGACCACCGCCTGCACGCGCGTGTCCGCGTCCGGGCGCACGCCGGCCAGGCACGCGAGGTGGCCGCCGGACGAGTGGCCGACGAGCACGATGCGCCGCGGGTCGCCGCCATACTCGGCTGCGTGCGCCTTCACCCAGCGGATGGCGGTCAGCACGTCCTCGTAGCCGGCCGGCCACGGGTGCGCCGGCGCAAGCCGGTAGTCGATCGAGAACCACACGAATCCGCCGGCGCGGAAGGCCGCGAACCACGGCGTGATGTCGGCGCCGTTGCCGGGCTTGTCGCTGCCGGCCTTGCTGCCGCTGCTCCAGCCGCCGCCGTGCACGAGGATCGCGACCGGGAACGGCCCCTCGCCGGCGGGCACGTCCACGTCGAGCTTCAGGCTCACGCCGGCGGCGCGGCCGTATTCGACGTCGCGGACGAACCGCGCCTCCGCGGCGAAGGCGGGCAGCGCAAACAGGAGGGCGACAGCAGCGAGCGTTTTCATGGCGGGAAAGTCAGCGGCCGAGCGCCGGGTTGAGTTCGACGGCGGCGCGGTAGTGCTCGTTCGCCTCGGCCAGGCGGCCGAGCTGGCGCAGCGCGAGCGCGAGCTGGAAGTGCGCGAGCGCGTAGTCCTCGTCGAGCGCGAGGGCGCGCTGGAAGTGCGGCACGGCCTCGGCCGCGCGCTGGAGCTGGAGCAGCGTGGCCCCGACGAAGAACTCGTTCGGCGCGCGCGCGGGGTCGAGCTCGGCCGCGCGCTGGAAATGCGGCAGCGCCTCGGCGGGCTGGCCGCGGTTCATGGCGGCAAGACCGAGGTTGCACCACGCGGTGGCGAAGCGCGGGTTCAGCCGCACGGCGTCCTCGAAGCTGCGCGTCGCCGCCGCCGCGTCGCCGAGCGCAAGCAGGGCGCGGCCGCGGGTGTTGAGCGCGTCGGGATACCGCGGGAGCAGGGCGAGGGCCTTCTCCGCCAGCGCGCGCGCCTCGGCGGCGCGGCCCTGGTCCACGTATTGGCCGGCGAGGTTGTTGAGCGCCTCGGGGAAGTTCGGACGCAGGCGCAGCGCCGCCTCGAGGTGCGGCACGGCCTCGGCGGCGCGGCCGTCGGCGAGAAGGACGAGCGCGAGGTTGTTGTGCGCCATCCAGCAGTCGGGGTTGCGCGCGAGGGTGTCGCGCCAGAGCGTGGCCTCGTCGCGGTAGACGCCGGCGCGCTGCCAGGTGAGCGCAGCCAGGACGGCGAGCACGGCGGCGAACGCGCCGAGCGTCGCGCCGCGGCCGAAGCGCGCGAGCGCGGCGGCGACGCCCGCCCCGGCGAGCGCGAAGAGCGCGAGGCTGGCGAGGTATTGGAAATGGTCCGCGACGAACGAGAACAGGAACGGGTAGACGTTCACGAAGCCGAGCACGGGGAAGAGCGTGCCGCCGAAGAGCAGCGCCGCCGCCAGCCCGGCGCGCCGCCCGCGCCGCGCCAGCCCGACGCCGGCGGCGAGCGCGCCGAGCGTGGCGAGCGGGAAAAGCCATTGCCACCACGTGCCGGCGTCGACGGTCCAGCGCGGGTAGATGAACGTCAGGTCGACCGGCGCGACGAGCGTGAGCACGTAGTGCCACGGCACGCGGGCCGCGAGCAGCCCGCGCCCGACGGCGCCGAGCTCGAACTCCGCGCCCTGCGCGCCGATCAGCTCGCGCTCGAAGTGCGCCGTGAGCAGGCCGGTGAGCGCCCCGACGACGAACCACGGCAGCAGCGGCGCGACGTCGCGGCGCCACTCGATCCGGCCGCGGCGCCACCACGTCACCACGAGCAAGGCGGCGGGGAGCGAGGCGGTGACGGTCTTCGTGAGCAGGGCGAGCACGAAGAGCCCGCTCGCCGCCGCGTAGGCCGCCGGCCGCCGGTTCGCGTCGAAGCGCAGCCACGCCAGCGCGGCGGAGAGATAGAAAAGCGCGGAGAGGGTGTTCTTCTGCTCGGAGATCCAGGCGACGGACTCGACGCCCACGGGATGCAGCGCGAACAACGCCGCCGCGGCCCACGCGCCGGGCACGGCCAGGCGGCGGAGCACGAGGGCGAAGAGGCAGGCGTTGGCGGCGTGCTGCAGGACGCTGACGAGGTGGTAGCCGAGCGTCGCGTCGCCCCACAGCCGGTGCTCGAGCCAGAAGGCGGAGTGCAGCACCGGGTAGTATTGCTGCGTGGCGCCGACCTCGACCCAGATGCGCAGCAGGCCGCCGAGCGAGCGGAGATCCGCCCGGGTGAGGTGGCCATCGTCGTCCCAGAGGAACGCGCCGCGCAGGGACGGCAGGTAGGCGACGAACGTCGCGAGCACGAGCAGCGCGCAACCCCAGAACACGGGCGAACCGAGGGCGCGGCGGCGGGAGCGGAGGCTGTTCGCGCGGAGCGGGACACGGCGGGAAAAACGTAGGGCGCGCGCGGCGCGGCGCGATAGCAAACACGCGCGGGCGAGCATTCCTGTTGCGACGCGGCGCACGCGGCCGCTAGTTTCGGGCGCAGCGTGGAAGTCAAAACTCCCAGACTTTGGTCCGGCGTGCTTGCCGCCGGCGTTTTCGCGTTGCTGCTGTATTTTTCAGTCCGCCCTTCGCCGCCTGGCGGGCATGGGCGCGGGCGCCGGAGGCGGGCTTTCTCTGGGAGGTGCGGCGCGGCGTCAGCGTGCTCGAGCAGGTCAAGGCGCTCGGCGCACCGCTGCCGGACCCGCTGCACAGCGCGATCCAGTGGCGGCTGCTGTTTCCGGCGCTCGGGCGCGCGCTGAGTTTGCCGGCGGGGCTGTTGTTCGGGCTCGCGCCGGTCGGCGCGGGGCTCGTGCTGTGGAGCGCGGTGGCGCGGGCGCGCCAGGGCGGCGCCGGCTGGCTCGAAGCGGCAGCGGCGGCGGTGGCGGTCGGCGCGGGCGCGTGGTTTTTCGCCGCGACCGGCTGGCTCGGCTACTACGATTCCTGGGTGGTGCTCGCGCTGGTGGCGGTGGCGTTCGCGCCGCGGCGCGAGTGGGTCTGGCTGGCGTGCCTGGCGGCGCCGTGGATCGACGAGCGTTTCGTGCTGGCGGTGCCGCTGGCGCTGCTCTGCCGCCACCTCGAGGGCGGCCCCGAACGGCGCGCAGCGTGGAAACTCGAGTGGGGCGTGCCGCTGGCGCTGGCGGCAGCGTTTGCCGCGGTGCGCCTGTTCGTCCTGCCCGGCAGCGCGGCGAACGCGACGGTCGGCGGCTATTTCGCGTGGCTGGATTTCTCGCGGACGCCGTGGACGCAGTTCGTCTGGGGCGCGTGGGAGGGCTGGCGCTTCGGCTGGGTGCTCGCGGGCGCGGCGCTGTGGGCGGTGCAGCGGAAGCACGGCCCGGCGGCGGCGGCGCTGCTCGGCGCGACGGCGGGCGGGGTGCTGCTGGCCGGATTGCTGACGGCGCAGGATTTCAGCCGATCGATGCTGCTGCTGGCGCCGGTGGTGTGGCTGGGCCTCGGCGCGGCGGACGACGTGCCGCGGCCGCGGCGCGCGGCCGGGCTGGCGGCGCTCGCGGGGGCGGCGCTGCTGTTGCCGGCGCACCAGGTGATGAGCGAGTCGGCGGTCCCGGTGATGACGCTCAACCACGAGCTCGGCGCGCTGCGCGAGCCGCCGCCGCGGCTGGCGCCGGCGACGTATGAATTGAAGGGCGTCGAGCTGATGGAGCGCGGCGATCCGCGGCCGGCGGAGATCGCGCTGACCCTGGCGATCAAGCTCGACACGCGGCCGACGAGCGCGTGCAAGCACCGCGGGCTGCTCTACGCGAGCGCGCAGCGGTGGCCGGAGGCCTTGCAGGATTTCCGCGCCTGGGCGGACAACGCGCCGGGCGACCCGGATGCATGGTTCCTCGTCGCGCAGGCGGAGGCGGCGCTCGGCAACGCGGCGCGCGCGAGAGACGAATTGCAGCGCGCCCTCGGATTGGCGCCGAAGGAATGGGCGGCGCGGCCGGACGTGACGCGGTTCCGGGCGAGGCTGGGGCTCTGAGGCTCCCGCCGCCGTGGGGCGGCGGCCGCACGGAGCGAAAAGGGGCGGCAACACGCTCCGTCGCCACTCCGACGCGCACCACCATCCGCGGCGGGCCCGGGCGCGGACGAGGGCCGGCGCGCAAAAAAAAATCGCCGCCGGAGATCCGGCGGCGATGAGAGCGGACGAGGCGAGGCGTGGCGCTGAACGCTAGAGGTCGAACGTCACGCTCAGGATGAACTGGCGCGGGTCGACGATGCGGTAGGCGTTCGGCGTGCCGTCGGGGAAGGCGCCGATGGGCTGGAGGCGGCCGTTCTCCTGGATGTTGCGCACGTTGAGCTGGATGTTCGCCGCGATCTTGTTCGACCAGAGCTTGGTCCGGTAGGCGATGAAGGCGTCGAAGTAGGCGTGCGCCTTGTCGTAGATCGGATTGTTGGGGTCGAGCTCGAGGATCTGCTGGTTGGCGGCGAGCAGGGCCTGGTAGTCCTTGCCGTAGTAGCCGATGGCGCCCTTGTCCTCCCAGCGGACGGCGCCGCCGATCTTCACGTTCTTGAGATATTTGTTCTCCGTGATGCCGGCGAGCTTGAAGGACGAGCTGAGCTTGAAGGCGTATTTGCGGATGCTGGGCTTCGACTTGCCTTCCTGCTGCTTGATCACGGCGTAGGGCGCGGTGACGAAGACGGCGTGGTTGGCCTGCGGGGTGTTCGAGCCGTAGGTCGAGGTCCACCAGAGCGCGTTGTTCTTGGTCGGATCCGTGATGGTGGTCCAGACGGGCGTGCGCTCGTCGATCCACTGCTGGACGGTCGAGGAGATGTTGGAGCTGATCGATTCCGTCTCGGTGGCGGAGGCCGCGACGGTCCAGTTCGAGCTGGGGTTGTAGTTGAGCTCGATCTCGGTGCCCTTGGCGGTGATGTCGTTGGTCGCGGCGATCGTGCCGGCCTGGAAGGCCTGCGCGAGGGCTTGCGAGGTGGCGGTCGGGATCTTGGTGATCTGCGCGATTCGCGCGTTCAGCGCATCGCCGCTCAGGCCGTCGGTGTTCCAGGCGCCCGCGATGAGGAACGGCAGGTTCCAGGCATCGACGGAGCCCGTGCTGTAGAGGATGTCCTTGCGGAGCACGCGCTGGGCGACCGTGTTGGCGTCGCCGTCGCGGGCGTTGTATTGGTTGGTCTTCCAGCGGTTGACGCGGAGGACGAACTTGCCGTCGGCGAGCGGGAGCCAGAAGCCGTAGTCGGTGCCTTCGCCGGTGACGTTGGGCAGCGGCTTGAGGTAGAGGTCGACCGCGGGGGCCAGCGGGAAGAAGTTGTCGGATTTGTTGAAGGTGAGCGAAATGTTGCGGGCCACGTCGGCGACGAAGCCGGTGATGCCGGTGCTGTTCTCCGCCGTCCGGTTGATGGCCTTGATGTCGCGGAGCGGGCGGGCGACGAGCGAGAGCGTCTTGGTCTTGCCGACGTTGTAGCGGTAATCGCCGCCGGCCCAGTGGCTGTCGGTCTCGAAGTCGTGCTGGGTGTTGTTGACGACGAGGGTCGGGGCGGCGCCGTTCTTCGAGAACACCTTGTCCTGGCGGTAGCCGACGACGGCGACGAGCTTGCCGTCGAAGAGCTGGCTCTGGAGCACGGCGCCCGGGGTCTTGATGATCTGCTTGAGGTTGTTGGCGCCGCCGGTGCCGTCGGTGGTGGCGATCAGGTCGAGGCTTTGCGCATCGCGGAAGAAGGTGCCGGCGTTGGTGGGGAGATTCGAGGAGACGGTGTAGCCGCCCCACACGAAGGGATAGGAGCCGTAGTCGTAGGTGGACGGCGCGTAATCGATGCGGCCGTTGCTGTTGCCGCCGACGTAGTAGCGAACGTATTGGCGCAGGATGTTGGGACCGGCGGTCGGGCTGCCGCTGGGCGCGGCGCTTTGGTTGGCGCGGGCGTAGTTGCCGGTGACGGCGGAGAGCCACGACGGGCTCGAGGTCATCGCCTCGCGATAGGAATACACGCGGCTGACGCGATACTTGTATTCGTCGTAAACGGAGAGCTGCTGCACGCCGAGCCACTTGAGCAGGTTGTTCTCGTTGCGGAGGTCGAGGCGGTAGGCGGCCTGGGCGCGGTAGGTGTCCCAGGTCGACGGCGACCACTTGGTGAGCGGCTCGGTGGAGGCGAGGTAGGTCTTGCCGAAGAAGGGATTCACGCTGCCGTCGAGGTTCCGCTCGTTGACGTCGACGAAGAGCTGGCCGCTCTGGCCGGAGGTGCCGGAGTTGCCGAGCGGCGTGCGGGCGTAGCGCTCATTGTCCTCGCGGAGCGCGCCGAGCTGGACGGCGAGCATCTGGCGCGGGGTTTCGAAGACGATCTGGTCGAGCTGGGCGTTGTAGACGAGGGTGCGGTCCATCAGGCGGTTGACCGAGGAGACGTTGATGTCGGACCAGTCGTAGATGCTCTTGTCGCTGACGGTCGGCGTGGTGGTCCAGAGCGGCTGGTTGGTGTAGCGGCCGGGGGAGGCGCTGGCGGAGCCGAGGTTCTCGCTCGATTGCAGCAGGCGGATCGTCTGGTTGTTGGCCGTCGGGGTGGCGATGCCGCTGGAGGGGGCGAGGTTGTTGGTGTTCGGCGCGGTCCAGTAGGCGATGCCGTTCTGGTCGACGTAGAGGTTGGCGCGGGTCTGCATCGTGCCGGCGCGGGAGAGGCCGAGGCTGTTCAGCGAGTAGGTGACGCCGTTGTAGGTGGCGGTGGCGGTGTCGGAGGTGAAGGTGCCGATCGTCGCGCCGTTGAGGTGGACCTGCTGGAGCACGGGATCCCAGGAAGCCTTGCCGGCCGCGACCCAGTCGCTGACGTAGTCGCGCGGCGGGGTGTAGTTGGGGCGGTTGCCGTTCATCCGGTAGTAGAGCATGCTGCCCGAGATGGTCGTGTTCTTGAACGGCTTGTATTTCACGAACGCGTTGTAGCGGACGGTGTTCACGCCGGAAGGCTTGCGGACGAAGCCCTCGTGCTGGAACGCGCCGTTGGCCCGGATGGCGAGCTTGTCCTTGAGGAGGACGCGGTTGAGGTCGAGCGCCGTGCGGTAGCCGTCGTAGCTGTCCGCGCGGAACTCGACGCGCGAGATGTCGCGGAAGAGGTTGGCGCTGGTCGCGACCTGGTTGACGGTGCCGCCGGCGTTGCCGAGACCGAAGACGCTGGCGTTGGGGCCGCGGGTGATCTCGATGCCTTCGATGAGGATCGGGTCGATCGACATGCGGCCGCTCATCTCGTAGTTGTTGTAGGAGATGTTGGCCGATGAAACGCCGCGGAGGCGGTTGGCCTGGCCGGGGTTGAGCTGGACGTTGTCGGCGAGCTGGCCGTTGCGGTCGACGGCGTAGTCGGTGTAGGTGCCCGTGCCCTCGGCGCCGGCGGTGTAGAGGAACACGTCGTTGATGTCGACCATGGCGAAGTCGGCCATCTGCTCCTTGGTCATGACGGTGATCGACGAGCCGAGGTCCTCGAGCTTCGTGTTGAAGCGCGTGCCGGACATCGTGTTCGAGGAATAGTAGCCCTTGGTGTCCTGCTTCACTTCGAAGGGCGAGAGGACGACCACGTCTTCCGGCGCGGGGGCCGCCGGGGCGGGATTCGCGGTGTTGGCGTCGGTGAGCTTCGAGCGCGGCTCGGCCGGCGCGGGCGCGGCGGCGGCCGACGCCGGCGCCGATTGCGCGAACGCCGACCCGGTCCAGGCGGCGAAGGCCAGCAGCGCGACGCCGAGCGTGCGCTGCGAGGTGTGCAGTCGATTGCGGATGTTCATGGGGGGATGGGTTTGCTTTTCTGACGAAGGGAAAACGCGCTCACGGCTGGCCGGGCGCGGCGGGAAAGGGCTGGCCGTCGACGGTGACGTCGGCGCCGGCGCCGAGGACGAAGCGCGCGCCCTGCGCCGGCGCGAGGGCGCAGCGGCGGAAGGCGAGGCCGCGGGCGTGGGTGGCGAGGACGCCGCGCTGCGAGACGATGGCGCAGTCCTCGAACACGACGTTCTGGATCGGCGCCGCGGGCAGGCCGGTGATGCGCACCGCGACGGGCGCGCCGGCGGCGGCGACCCGGCGCACGGTGATGTTGCGGATCAGCGGCGGCCGCTGCCGGGTGACGGCGCTGGGGTCGGCCGAGTAATCCAGATTGATGATCGCCACCTCGTATTTGAGATCGCGCGCGGTGATGGCCTCGACCCAGACGTTCTCGACCACGCCGCCGCGGTCGGGGCGGGACTTGATGCGCAGCACGCGGTCGGTGCCGGCGAAGTCGCAGTCGTGCGCGTAGACGTTGCGCACGTCGCCGGACATCTCGCTGCCGATGACGATGCCGCCGTGGCCGCGCCGGCTGGTGCAGTGGCGCACGACGACGTTCTCGGTCGGGCGCGCGACGCGCCAGCCGTCCTCGTTGTAGCCGGACTTCAGGACGACGCAGTCGTCGCCGGTGGAAAAGGTGCAGTATTCGACGAGGACGTTGCGGCAGGAATCGGGGTCGAGGCCGTCGTTGTTTGGGCCATCGGTGTCGACGGTCACGCGGCGGACGATGACGTTCTCGCAGTAGACCGGATGCAGCGTCCAGTTCGGGCCGCTGCCGATGGTGAAGCCCTCGAGCAGCACGTTGCGGCAGTCGACGAAGGAGACGAAGCTCGGGCGGATGGCGGCGGCGCGCGTGCCGAAGACGCGCTGCTCGACCGGCACGCCCTGCGCGGCGAGCGCGGGCAGGCCGCTCTTTTCCTGTTTCTTCCACGGCCACCAAGCGGCGGCGTTGCCATCGAGCCGGCCGGGACCGGTGACGGCGATGTTCTCGCAGCCGTGCGCGTAGATCAGCGGCGAGTAGTTGAAGCAGTCGATGCCGCCCACGCGCACGCGCACCGGCGGCAGGTAATCCTCGAAGACGTCGCTGAACACCACCACCGCGCCCGCGGCGAGGTGCAGGTCGATGTTGCTGCGGAGGTGGATCGGCCCCGTGAGCCAGCGGCCCGCCGGCACGACGACGTGTCCGCCGCCCGCCTCGGCGACCGCCTCGATCGCGCGCGCGAAGGCCGCGGTGTTCTTCGTCTGGCCGTCCGGCACGGCGCCGTGATCGGCGATGCTGACCGTGCGCTCGGGAAACGTCGGCCGCTGCAGCTCCGGCATGGGAAACGGCGCCGTGATCGGCGCGATCGGTTCCAGCGCCTCGTCGCCCGCCGCGACCGCCGCCAGCGGCCACACCCACAGCGCCGCCGGCATGCACAGGCGCGCGAGGCGCGGCAGGGCGCGCCCGGGGCGGAGCGAGGGGAAGGACAACCCGGAGGGTTGCATGCTGGGATGACACCCGACGCGGACGCGATTGCTGCGGAGCATCAATCGGCTGGGCCGATCGGGACGGGGAATGTGCAGGGGTGGGTAGAGAGCGAACTCGGCAGATCGGGGAAGACGCCGTCGCGGCTTTTCCGATGATGGTCAATGATGCGCCTCGCCTCCGGACCGGGCAACGCGAGGCGCGTTCGCATCGTTGAACATCGCGCCGCCGGGGCAGACCGCGGACCGAGCGCGAGCGCGCTCCGCAATCAACGATGCGAACAGGCGGGTCGTTGCCGCGTCCCCGCGCGCCGGGTTGAGTGCGGGCCGTTTCGCGACCACCCCGCTGTTTCCGTCCGGTCGCCACCCCACCCTCGCTCGTCTGGTCATGAGCTCCGCCCTTCCCTCTCCCGCGCCGGCGCGCGTCGGCCGCTTCCGCTGGGCAATCTGCGGCCTGCTGTTCTTCTCGGTCGCGATAAACTACATCGACCGGAACATCATCGGCATCCTCAAGGGGCCGCTGAGCCACGAACTCGGCTGGAGCGAGACCGACTACGCGCACATCGCCTCGGCTTTCCAGTTCGCCTACGCCTTCGGCTATCTGCTCGGGGGCCGGCTGATGGACCGGATCGGCATCCGCCGCGGCCTGCCGATCGCCGTGGCGGTGTGGAGCGTCGCCGCGGCGGCGCACGGCCTCTGCTCGCTGCTGCCGCTGGACCGGGCGTTGACGGTGAACCTGTCCTGGCTCGCCAGCCTCGGCGTCACCGCCTCGCTCGTGCTGCCGTTCTCCGTGGTGGGCTTCATGAGCGCGCGGGTCGTGCTCGGCCTGGCGGAGGGCGGCAACTTCCCCGGCGCGATCAAGACCGTCGCGGAATGGTTCCCGCAGCGCGAACGCGCGCTGGCGACCGGACTCTTCAACGCCGGCTCGAACATCGGCGCGATCCTCTGCCCGTTCGTCGTGCCACGCATGTATGCGAGCTGGGGCTGGCCGGTCACCTTCTACGTCACCGGCGCGCTGGGCCTCTTCTGGCTGGTCGCCTGGTGGTGGCTCTACGAGAACCCCGAGACGCACCCGCGCCTCTCCGCGGCCGAGCGCGCCTACATCCGCGAGGGACAGCCGGCCGCGGCGCCCGCCACCGGGGCGCCGGAGCGGATCGGCTGGGGCGCCTTGCTCGGTTACCGCGCCACCTGGGCCTACCTCGCGATGAGCATCCTGGCCGGCCCGGTGTGGACCATCTACATGTTCTTCCTGCCGGATTTCCTCCAGAAGCGCTACCAGCTCCCGCTCGTCGAGGTGGGCAATTGGACCGCCGTGTTCTACTTCGTGGCGTCCTTCGGCGGCATCGCGGGCGGCTGGCTCGCCGGCCATTTCCTGGGCCGGGGCTGGAGCGTGAACGCCGCGCGCAAGGTCGCCATGCTGCTCTGCGCCGTCGCCGTGCTGCCGATCTACCTCGCGCCCCACGTGCCGACCGTCTGGCTGACCGTGTTGATCGTCGGCCTCGCCGGCTCCGCCCACCAGGGCTGGTCGGCCAACCAGTTCAGCTTCGCCTCCGACACGATGCCCAAGGCCGCCGTGAGCTCGCTCGTCGGCCTGGGCGGCTTCATCGCCTATTTCACCGGCGGCTTCACCGCCGAGATCATCGGCGTCGTGCTCAAGCACACCGGCAGCTATGCGTCGATCTTCGGCGTCGCCTCGGTGATGTATGTCTCGGCGC
Organism: Oleiharenicola sp. Vm1; assembly: GCF_047777955.1. GTDB lineage: Bacteria > Verrucomicrobiota > Verrucomicrobiia > Opitutales > Opitutaceae > Didemnitutus. Next base: position 498,662 of record NZ_CP180537.1, on the reverse strand, counting down.
TGCTCGTCATGCACTTGCTCGTCCCGCGCATCGGGCACAAATGAGTCCCGTGTTCCGCGCCCTTGCCCTCCCGCTTCTCATGACCCTCACCCCGGCCCTCTCCTCGTCCGCCCCGGGCACCGCGGCCTCGCCGGCGCCGTGGGCCGCCGATGCCGGCGACGGCACCTACCGGAACCCGATTCTCTACGCCGATTACTCGGACCCCGACGCGATCCGCGTGGGCGACGACTACTGGATGACGTCCTCCAGCTTCGGCCACGTGCCCGGCCTGCCGATCCTGCACTCGCGGGATCTGGTCAACTGGACGCTGGTCAACCACGCCCTGCCCGCCCTCGTGCCGCGCGAGCACTTCGCCACCCCGCGCCACGGCCAGGGCGTGTGGGCGCCGGCCCTCCGCTTCCACGCGGGGAAATTCTGGATCTTCTATCCCGACCCGGACTTCGGCGTCTACGTCATCACCGCCGCCGATCCGCGCGGCGCGTGGTCGGAGCCGAAGCTCGTGAAGGCCGGCCAGGGCCTCATCGACCCGTGCCCGCTCTGGGACGACGACGGCCAGGCCTACCTGATCCACGGCTGGGCCAAGAGCCGCGCCGGCATCAACAATCTCCTCACGCTCCACCGCCTCGCGCCCGACGGCTCGCGCGTGCTCGACGAGGGCAAGGTCGTCATCGACGCCAACCAGCTCCCCGGCTGGCGCACGCTCGAGGGGCCGAAGCTCTACAAGCGCGACGGCTACTACTACGTCTTCGCCCCCGCCGGCGGCGTCACCGAGGGCTACCAGGCGGTCTTCCGCGCGAAAAACATCTGGGGACCCTACGAGAATCGCATCGTGCTCGAGCAGGGCGCCACGCCCGTCAACGGTCCGCACCAGGGCGCGTGGGTCGACACGCCGGGCGGCGAACACTGGTTCCTGCACTTCCAGGAGCTGCCCGCCTACGGCCGCGTCGTGCACCTCCAGCCGATGCGCTGGCGCGACGACGGCTGGCCGGTGATGGGCAACGACCCCGACGGCGACGGCAAGGGCGAGCCCGTGCTCCGCCGCGCCAAGCCCGCCCTGCCGCCGCAGCCGCCGGCGGTGCCCGCCACCTCCGACGACTTCGCCGCACCGACCCTCGGCCGGCAGTGGCAATGGCAGGCCAACCCGCGCGCCGAGTGGTTCTCGCTCACCGCCGCCCCCGGCGCGCTCCGCCTCCGCTGCGTCGCCGTCCCCTCCGCCGCCTCGCACTGGCTCACGCCGCAGCTGCTGCTGCAGAAGTTCCCCGCCCCCGCCTTCACCGCCACCACCGTCCTGCGCGCGAAGCTCGAGCAGGACGGCGACGCCGCCGGCCTGATGGTCTTCGGCTACGACTACGCCTGGCTCGGCCGCGTGCGCCGGGACGGCCGCGAGCTGCTCGTGCTCCGCGCCTGCCACGCCGCGCAGAAGGAAAGCAACGAGCAGGAACTCGCCGCCACCGAGGCCCCCGCCGGGGACATCCACCTGCGCGTCGCCGTCGCCGAGGGGGCGCGCTGCCGCTTCTCCTACAGCACCGACGGCCAGAGCTTCACGCCGATCGGCCCCGAGTTCCAGGCCTCGTCGAGCCAGTGGGTCGGCGCCAAGGTCGGCCTCTTCGCCGCCGCCCGCCCGGGCGCGACGAGCCCGGGCTACGCGCAGTTCGACGCGTTCACCGTCGCGCGCTGACGCCGCGGTCGCGCCATTGCGGGCTTGAACGCTCCCCCGCGGCGCGTGACATTCCGCGCGTTCACCCGGGAGAATCGGACGCCACGGCCGCCCCCAGCCATGCCTCTGGAAACCACTTTGGAAGACGTCGCCAAGCGAGCGGGAGTCCACCGTTCGACGGTCTCGCTTGCCCTGCGCAACAGCCCGCGCATCCGCCCCGAGGTGCGCGCGCGCATCCAGCAGATCGCGCACGAGATGCACTACCGCGTGAACCCCTCGTCGCCACCCTCATGCGGTCGCGGCGCTCGGGCCACCCGATCAAGCACGTCTGCCTCGCCTACGTGACCAACTACCCGACGCGCTACGGCTGGCGCCCGGAACACCACGACCGCCCCGATTTCTTCCCCGGCGCCCAGCAGCGCGCCGAGGAGCTCGGCTACAAGCTCGAGCACTTCTGGCTCGCCGAGCCCGGCATGACGCCGACGCGCATGAGCGACATCCTCAGCCGCCGCGCCATCACCGGCGTGCTCCTCGGCCGCCTGCCGCCCGGCCAGGCGTCGCTCGAATTGTGCTGGGAACGCTTCGCCGCCGTCGCCCTCGGCTACACCCTGCGCGCGCCCGCGCTGCACCACGTCGCCGAGGACGCCTTCGGCGGCATCACCCAGATCGTCGAGCAGTGCCTCGCGCGCGGCTACCAGCGCCTCGGCTTCGTCGTCGCCGACATCGACGACAGCCCCAGCTGGGGCAACCGCCTTTTCGGCGCCTTCCTCCGCCAGCAATACCTCCTGCCGCGCGAGCACCACATCCCGCCCTGCGATTTCGAGCCCGGCCCGGGCTTCCGCGAGAAGTTCCTCGCCTGGCTCAAGCAGTGGAAGCCCGAGGCCATCGTGAGCACGCGCGGCCAGCCGATCTACGACTGGCTGCGCGCCGCCGGCTACACCGTGCCGCGCGACATCGGCCTCGCCACCATGCTCAACAACCACCCCGAGCACGGCATTTCCGGCATCTACAACGATCCGCGCGGCCTCGGCGCCCTCGCGACCGACATGGTCGTGGGCATGCTCCACCGCGGCGAAACCGGCCTGCCCGCCGACCCGCACTTCGTGCTCTCCCCCGGCGTCTGGTTCGACGCCGGCACGCTCCGCTCGCCCGAAAAGTGAGCGGTCGGCGCCGGGCCCCGCGCGATCGCCGCTCGCCGCGGACGCGGATTTCCGAAAGATTGCGCCCGCGGCGTGCGTTCCACGCTGCAGACCCCGGGTCGTGCGCCCGGGGTCGCCAACTCCTCCGCACCATGCCCCGTCCCAACGACAATCCCGGCCGCGCCTGGCCGACCCCGGCGCAGCCTCCCGGCCGCGGTCAGCCTCCGGGCAATCACCGTGAATGCGCCTCGCTCTCGCTCCGCCTCACCATGGGCGGACGCGCCGGCGTCACCTGGAACTGCCACGCCCCGTGGGATCCCGCCACCGGCCGCTTCATCTCGCGCCGCAGCGTCTGGCTCACCGGCCGCTACACCACCGGCGGCCAGCCCGGCCGCTTCGGCCTGCACGACACCGGCGCGCAGCACCGCACCAAGCTCCTCTGGGCGCGCCTCAATTCCCCCGACGCGAACGCGAAGCTCGTCGAGCTCACGCGCGTGCCGGGCGCCTCGCCGGCCCAGCCGCCCGCGTGGGTCGACCAGGGCCGCGCGCCGCAGACGGCCAACGGCTTCTTCGCCATCGAGCCCTCCAACCCGCGCATCGCCGGCGGCGGCTGGCTCGAGTTCGACCACCTCTACGAACTCGATTTCAACGCCCCGTGGTGCGAGCTCGAGATCTTCTACGACCAGTATCCGGTCGGCACCGTGGCCGCGCAGCTGGACGACGGCAGTCCGCCGCCCATCCCGCCCTGCGCGATGGAAAGCTGATCAGCGCACCGGCGCCGCGCGCCAGACCCGCACGACGCCCTCCTCCAGGTAACCGGCCAGCACCGCGCCGTCCCCGCTGACGGCCGTCCGCACGACGACGCCGTTCGCGCGGCCGGGCAGCGCGCCGTGCAGGTCGATCTGTTCGCGCCAGTCGCGCGTGTCCACCACGTGCACGACGCCGTCGCGGCCGCCGAGGAACAGCCGCGGCGCGTGCGGGTGGAATGTCACCGCCTGCAGCACGCCGCTGCTCGTCGCGATCGTGTGCGCCTCCTCCCCGGAGATCGCGCGCACGCTGGCGTCCCCGTCGTTCTGGCTCCAGGCCAGCCAGCGGTCGTCGGGGAAAAGCTGCCGTAGAGCGCCGGCCGCGGCGATTTCCACTCGCGCACGAGCTCGAGATTGTCCGCCCGCCACAGGCGCACGCGGCTGTCCCGCCCGCCGGTGGCGATCAACCGGCCGTCGTTCGACACCGCCACCCACCAGATGCCGGTGTGCCCGCTGTCGCGCGTCACCGGCGCGCCGCCCGCCAGGGAAACGGAGCCGAGCCGCGCCCCGCGATCGGTGAACGCGGCCCGGCCGCCGCGCAGGGAGATCGCCGCCTGGATCGGCGTCCACGGCAGCGGCACGCTCGCGGTCGCCGGCGCACCGGCGGCCAGCGGATGCCGCTCCAGCGCCTGCGGCGTCAGCAGCCACAGCTCGCTGTCGTCGAAGGTCACCGGCGCGACGGCGCGGGCGAAGCTCACCCGCTCCCGGCCGCTCGCGCTCTCCACCACGCGCACGGCACCGCCCGGCGCCGTCGCCGCCACCAGCGTCCCGTCGTCCGAAAGGCACAGGGCGCGACCGCCCGCGCTGGGATTCGCGAAACCCTCCAGCGCCGGCAAGTCCGTCGCCGCTCCCGCCGACCAGGCGCGCACGTCGCCGCCGTTGCCGGTCGCCAGCACGCCGGCGCCGTCCGGCAGCCACGCGATGCTCTGCCCGTCGCTTTCCAGTCCGCGCCAGCGGCGCGTGGCCGCGCCCGTCACCGCATCGAGCACGAGCAGGCTCGAGGCCCGGCTGCCCACGGCAAGCCGCCCGTCGTGCAACGCCAGCGCCGCCACCTGCCGCACGCCGAGCGGAGTGCGCCACAGCGTCGCGCCATCGCTCCAGCGGAACGCCTCCACCTCGCCCGTGTCGGCCCAGCCGCAGAACAGCCGGCCGTCATCCAGCGCCAGGGCCGTCGGCCGGTGCGGGGTCTCCCATTCGCGGATCAACGCCAGGTCGCGCAGACGCCACAGGTGGATCCGCCACTTCCCGTCGCCGCCGTGGTTGTTCAGGGTCGCGACCGCGAGCGCGCTGCCGTCGGCCGCCAGGGCGCTCGAGTAATAGCCGCCGTGGTTGACGCGATCGGGCAGCGGAATCTCCGCGTCGGCCCGGCCGGTCGAAAAATCCCAGCGGCGCAGCGCCAGCGCGAGGCCGTTGACGTCGACGACGAGCGTCCAGGCGCGCTGGGCGTCGACCCAGCCGAGCGGGGCGTGGATGCCGTCGACGCCCGCGCCGTCCGCGCGCCCGGCCGCGACGCTCCAGCGGTTGAGCCGTCCGCGCGCGCCCGTGCCCAGCAGCCAGCGGCCGTCGGGGAGAACGCCGCCAGCCCGGTCACGCCGTCGATCGCCTGCTCCAGCCGGCCGTCGGCCAGCGACCACACCCGCACCTTGCTCTCGGCGAACAGCGCCGCCGCGCGCTGGCCGTCGGGCGAAACGCACACGCGCAGGCCGGCCACGCCGCCGGCGTGCAGCACGCGCGCCGGATCGCCCTGCGCCTGGCTTTGCAGCGCCTGCCACTCGAAGCCGCGCAGGTCCGGCTCGCCCGGCGCCGGCGCGCATTCCGCGAGGAAGCGCCGCGCCCGGCCGAAATCGTCGCGCTCCAGCGCCTGCTGCGCCTGGGTGAGCCGCGCGGCGTAGACGCTGCGCCGCGCCAGCGCGTCGCGCTCCGCCTCGGCCGCGGCGCGCAGCCGCTGCTCGCTGTTCGCCCGCTGCCGCTCGGCCCACGCGCCGGTGCCGGCGATGGCCGCGATGATCGCCAGCCCCGCGGCGATGCGCAGCGCGCGGTTGAGGTGCAGCTCGGCGCGGCGCAGGCGGCGCACGGACTTGCCGGCCTGCAGCAGCAGCAGCTCGTCGAGCAGCGCGCCCGCATCGGGGTGGCGGCGCAGCGCGTTGCCCTCGCAGGCGCGGAGCAGCACCTCGTTCAGCTCCATGAATTCGCGGCGGTCCGTCCACTGCGCGAAATCCGGCGGCAGGCGGGGAATTCCGTGCGGTCGAGGCCGGTGGCGAGCTCGTAGAGCAGCTTGCCGAGGCTGAACACGTCGGCGGGCGGCGCGCCCGGCCCCTCCGGCGGCACGAAGCCCTCCGTGCCGACGAAGGTGACCTCGGGCCCGCTGGCGCTCGTCACCAGGCCGACGTCGGCGAGCTTCGGCACGCCGCCGACAAAGATCACGTTCGACTGCTTCACGTCGCGATGCACCAGCCCCGCCTCGTGCAGGCTGGCCAGGGCGCGCGCGAGCGACACGCCGAGGGACACCACCTCGCCCACCGGCAGGCGGCCGCGGCGCGAGTGAACCTCGCGCAGCGTCAGCGGCCGGTAGGTGTCCGGATCGACCACCCGGCCGCGCTCGGCGTCGTCGGCGAGCTCCATCACGTAGTAGAACATCCCGGCGGCGTCGTCGCGCCCGGCGTGCAGCAGCGCCAGCTGCGACGGCTCGCGCAGCGAGACGGCGGCGAAGCGGGTGATGCCCTCGAATTCGCGCGCGAACGGCCGCGCGTCGGGGAAGCGGTCGCGCCAGACGATCTTCACCGCCCGGAACGCGCCGGTGATGCCGCGCGCCAGCCACACGTCGCCATAGCTGCCGCCGCCGATGAGCCGGATCAGCTCATAGTCGGGGATGCGCGGCACGGGGGCGGAGGCGACAGACATGGACCTCCGTGCTTTTGTCCGGTCGGGCCGCGCGAGTCGATAGCGCGGTGCGTCCCGCCGCCCGCGGCCGGAATCGCGCGCCGCCGCCGGAGCAGCGCGGCGCCCCGGCCGGCACTGGACAAAATCAGCGCCCGGTCAGGGCGCCGCACCGTTTTTCGCCGGCGTAGCTCGGGTTGGGTGGCGAAAAGCGGATCGGCGCCGTCGCTAGCTCACGCGAGGCGCGCGCGGATGACCTCCACCTCGACCTTGAGGTGCTTGGTCAGGCGGTGGCTGATGAGGTAGACGGAGGCGGCGTTCACGCCGAGCTCGCGGGCGACCTTCATCACCGACCAGCCCTGGCGGCGGTAGAGATCGAAGATCTGGAAGTGCTTCGCCGGCACGCGGCGCGCCAGCCGCGCCAGCGCCGCCTCGAGCACGTGGCGCTGCCACTCCTCGTCCCACGCGGCGTTCACGTCGGCATCGTCGGGCAGGCGCTCGACCGGATCGGTGCGGTCGTCGTCCGACGGCCGCGCCGCGTAGCGCTCGTGCGGGCGGCGGGCGCGGAGCTTGTCGGTGATGCGCCAGCGGGTGAGGTTCGTCAGCCAGCCGCGGAACGAGCCGCGGGCCGGATCGGCCTCGAACTCGTGCACGGTCTCCGCCACGCGCTTGAAGACGTCCTGCGTGACCTCCTCCGCGTCGGCGTGCGAGAGCCCGGTGCGACGCGCGCAGCCGTAGACGAACTGGTAGTAGAGGCGGTAGAATTCGGTCCAGCTCGCCTCGTCGTTCCAGTCGCGCAGCCGGAAGAGGAGCGTGGGCCGCGTGCGCAAGGTGGAGGGAGGCGGGATGTCGGAGGCCATGGGCGGAAGAGTCATAACCTGACAACGCGAGAGTGCAGCCCAATCTTTCGCCGAAGTGTCGAAAATGCGGAAAAAGAAATTTTCTGAAATAAACGCGCCGGATCGCCCGTTAAGAGGGTGATGCCGAAGTGCTCCTCGCATTCCCACCTGGTCCTCCCGCCGCGCGCGCTGGCGCCGGGCCGGCGCTTTCACAAGCGGGCGCTGCTGATCGGAGTCTCGAACTACCCGGTGGCGCCCGGCGTGCCGCCGCTGCCCCCGCTGCCCGGGGCGGACCGCAACCCGTGGCTGCTCGCCCCGGAGCTGACCAGCCGCGGCTTCGCCTGCGAGCTGCTGCTCAACGAGCACGCGACGCGGGATGAGATCCGGCGCGCGATCCGGGCGCTGGTCATCTCGGCCCGCGCGGGCGACGTCTGCGTGCTGGCGTTCAGCGGCCACGGCTTCTCCCTGACCGGGTCGGGCGCCGCGGCGACCGAGGCCGGCGACTTCCTTTATCCGCACGACGCGCAGACCGCCGGCCCCATCCGCAGCGACGAGCTGCTGCGCTGGCTCGTGCCGGGCGAGAGCCGCGTGTCGCTTTACTGCGTGATCGACGCCTGCCATGCGGGCGCGATGAGCGGCGGCCTGCTGGCGCGCTGGCGGCTGCCGGTCTGGTCGCGTCCGTGGCGCAGCCACCGCGCCGATCCCGACGGCGACACCGTGCAGTCGGACAACACCCTGCACCACGTCGTGCTCAGCGCCTGCCGCGACGACGAGCGCGCGGACTACTCGTCGCGCACCTGCGGCACCTTCACGCGCTCCCTGGTCGACGTGCTGGCGCGGCACCGCCACGCCACGACGCGCAACGTCATGCTGGCGGCCGCCCTCGAGTGCGCGCAGCGCCTCGGCACCAGCCAGCATCCGCTGCTGCGCGGCCCGCAATCCGCGCTCGACGCGGAGATTTTCAGCGCCTTCCGCCGTCCGGTCCCGACCATCCCCGCCGCTTTCGTCGCCCGGCGCATGTTGGTCGGCTCCGAGCCCTCGGAGGCGCTGCAGACTTAGGCTGCCGGGCCCGGCCTGTCGCCAGTGGCCCCGTGCGCAGGCCGGCCCGGCAGTTTCCGTTCAGCTGGCGCGTGCTCATTGTGTTGTGGGGTTGTGCTCGGTGGGAGGGGCGGTGCGAGCCCCTCCCACCCAAGCCACCGCGGCCAGAGCGGCGACGCGCCTACGGGTTCACCGTCACGCGCAGCGGCGCGGCGGCGCGCCCCTTGTCGTCGCGGGCATTGATGCGAAACTCGTAGGTGCGGCCGCGCGGCAGCGTGACCTCGATCGACCACTGCTGCTCGGTGTCGCGGTGCACGAGGGCCTGGATCTCCTGCGTCGGCTGGTCGACCGCGTCGTAGCGGCAGATGGCCTCGAGCGACTTGATCACGCTGTCGGAAAGCGCGGCGACCTCGACCACGATGCGGTAGCGCCACTGCCCGTAGGGCTCCGCCCGGCTCGCGAGGTGGCGCAGCACGGGCGCCCCTCGGGCACGTCGGAACGCGGGCCGTCGACCTTCGTGACGGTCGTGCTGGCCTGCATCGGCACGCGCTGCTTGAGCGGCTCGGGCACGTGCACGCCGTCAGGGCGCGCCGGCGTGGCGTTGTAGACGAGGTTGTAGCCGGTGGCGAAGGCCGGGGTGTAGGCGAGCAGGTCGGGCGCGCCGTCGTTGTCGAAATCGCTGGCGAGGAAAACGCGCTGCTCGGGGAAGTCGTTGCCGCTGGCCAGGCGCGGCCAGACGGGATTGCGGCTGAAGCGCCGGTAGTCCGCGCCGAGGTAGACGCGCAGGCCGTTGCGGCCGGCGATGCCGATGTCGAGGCGGCCGTCGCGGTTGAAGTCCGCCACGGTGATGGACGCGGTGCCGAGACCGAGGTCGAACTCCCGCGAGATGAGCTCCCACGGGTCCTCCCAGCCGGCGCGGCCGGCGGCGCCGAAGACCACGCGGATGTGCTCGCCGTGCTCGACGTCGCTGTCGGTGAGGATGAGGTCGTCGCGGCCATCGCGGTCGAGGTCGGCCACGCAGAGGTCGCGCGCGAAGTCGTCGCGGCCGCCCACGGGCCAGAGGAAGGGCTTGGAGATGCCGCGCTGGTTGAAATACATCCACGCCCCGGTGCAGCGGCCCTTGTCCTCGGTCGTCACCGCGACGTCGGCGAAGCCGTCGCCGTCGAAATCGCCCGCCGCCAGCCGCGTGATGCGGTCGAATTTCACCGTGTAGGCATCGCCGACGGGCGTGACGCCGCTTTGCGCGACCTGGAGGAGGCGGAAGCTGTTGTGGCCCTCGATCGCGGCGATGCCCCAGCCGAGCGCGCCGGTGAAGAAACGGCCGGTGGCCGCGCCGCGGATCGGCTCGGTCGAGCGATACGGCTTCAGCGAGGGCACGAACACGCCCTCGGCCGACCCGAAGAACACCTGCACGATCGGCCCGGCCGCGACCACGAGATCGCTCTCGCCGTCGTGATTGAGGTCGGCGGCGAGCAGCACCTCGGGAGCGAAGCCGTCGAGGCTGGCGAGATCGAGCAGGCCGGTGGTCTTGAAACCCTGCGTGTCGTCGCGCGCGTAGAGGACGATGCCGGACTCGATCGCCGCGAAGCCGCGCACGCGGTTGCCCGCATGCAGCAGCGCCGCGCGCAGCGGCGGGTGCGCGGTGGCGACGCCGGCGGTCGGACCGAAGACGAACTGCGGCACGGCCAGCGTCGCGGTGTTGAACCGCACGGGGGCGTTCGGATCCGTGCGCGGCAGCTGCTCGAGCCAGGTCTCGGCCACGACGGCGTCGCGCGCCGTGCGCGGCAGCTCCAGCGTGCGGGGCAGCGGCTCCGGCACGGGCGTGGCGGCGGCCTCGGCCGCGGTCGGGGGCTCGGGCTTCTCCGGCTCGGGCGGGGGCGGCGCCGAGAGCGGGCGCGCGCTGCGGATGCGGTCGTTCTCCACCCACTCGTCGAACGCCTCGTCGGCGCCCTCGTAGGCCACGAACGCCCGCGACGGCTCGGCCCGCAGCACGATGGCGCGGTGTCCGGCGCCGGCCTTGTCGACGATCACGCGCATGCCGCTTTGCCAGGAGACCGCCGTCGCCGTCCTGCCGAGGCTCGCGCCGAACAGGGCGACAGCGATCGCTGCGAAACGCGGGAAGGAGACGGTGGCGCGGGGAAACATCTCGCGCGGACAATGGGAAGCGGCGCCGCATGGCGCGACGAAAAACTTAGGGTGAACACCCTGTATTTGGCCGCCCGAAGGGCCTGATCCGAGCATTTTCGCCGCGATCATCCGTGCGGCGCGCCTCGGCTCGTCGCACGGGGGAGGCGGGCCTCCCGAACGTGACTACGCCCCGGTGAGCTCGTCGTAGACGACTCCGAGGTTGCCGGGCAGCCGGCTGTTCTGGGCGGCGTGGTAGTCGGGAAAGCCGTCGAGGTTCTGGCGCGTGACGATCTCGGCCTTCGACTTGCCGGCCTTGATCTCCGCCGCCACGTGCGCGACGAGCGCATCGAGGAAAGCGGCCATCGCGAGCACGTCGGCCTTCGTGCCGGTGACGCCGGCCTTCGCGCTGCCGTGGCCGAAGAGGTAGAGCGCATCCGCCGGGTAGGTCTCGGCCAGCTTCGGGAGCGCGTCGCGCCAGTGCCGCACCTGGCAGCCGCCGGCCTTGTCGGTGACGGGATACAGGCGGTTGAAGACGAGGTCGCCGACGTGGACGACGTTGGCCTTTTCAAAGTAGACGGCGATGTCGCCGCCCGTGTGCGACGGGCCGAAGAAGCGCGCGCTCACGACCTCGTCGCCCGCGTCCATCCGCCAGGTGTCGGCGAACAGCGTGTCGGGCAGCGTCGGCTCGCCCAGTTGCGGGCTGCGCGCGGCGGCGGCCTTCTGGAGTGCGGGCACCGCCTCGTGGGCGACGAGCTTCCTCGTCACCGGGCGAAACGTGCCGTTGCCGCCGGTGTGGTCCCAGTGGTGATGCGTGTCGATGACCGCATCGAGCGGGCGGCCGGCCCGGCCGGGCAGGCCCTCGAGAAATTTCGCCGCCGTCTCCGCGAACTGCGTGTCGACCGCCACGAGCGCCTCGCGGTTCGACAGCCACCCGATCGTGCCGCCGCGGCCGGTGAAGTAGCCGACGCCCCGGCGCAGTTCCTTGAACTCGACCTTGATCGGCGGCGCGGCGGGAGCGGGCGGCGTGCCCGCGGTCGCCGGGGCGGTCGGGGCGGTCTGGCCGAACAGCGAGCCTCTCGCGAGAAAGCTGAGCGAGACGGCCGCGGAGGTCGTGGCGAGGAATTCGCGGCGGTTCATGGGCAGGAACTTACGCGCGCACCGCCGCGCCGCCAGCCCTTTCCCGCAACTTTCCTGTAACCCTCCGGGCCGGCCGCGGTATTCCCCGCTGCACACCAGCCATGCCTACGCCCCATGCTCGCCGCCGCTCCAGCCACCGAAATCCGGGTTCCCTCGCACGCGACCGTCGTTAGCTTCACCGCTCACGTGGAAGCCACCGATCACGAACTCATGATTGCCGTGCGCGCCGGCGACATCGCGAAGCTCGGCTCGCTCTTCGAGCGTTACCAGCAGCGCCTCTACGCGTTCTTCGTGCGCATGACCAACCAGCCCGCGGTGAGCGAGGACCTCGTGCAGGTCGTCTTCTACCGCATCCTGAAATACCGCCACACCTACCGCGACGAGGGCAAGTTCACCGCCTGGATCTACCACCTCGCGCGCAAGGTCGCCGCCGACCATTTCCGCAAGCACGCCAAGGCCGCCGCCGCCACCGATCCCGTCGCCCTGCACGAGCACCCCGACGCCGACGGCATCTCGCCCGACCGCTCCGCCACCACGACCGATGACCTCGAGATCCTCCGCGTCGCCATCGCCCGCCTCCCGCACGAACACCGCGAAGTCCTCGTGCTCTCCCGCCTCCAGAACGTCGAGCACAAGGAAATCGCCCGCCTCATGGACACCTCCGTCGGCGCCGTAAAGGTCCGCGTCCACCGCGCGCTGAAGGAACTGCGCGACGTCTACTTCAAACTCCGCCGCGACCAGGCCGCCTGACCGGCGCCCCACCCTCCCCTTTCCGCCATGAACTGCTCCCGCGTCACCGAACTCTTCATCGACTACCAGGACGGCACCCTGCCGCCCGATGAAGCGGCGCAGATGCGCGCCCACCTCGCCTCCTGCCCGACCTGCCAGCGCGAGTGGTCCGCCTTGCAGGAAATTACCCGCAAGCTCGACCAGCTCCCGTCGCCCGAGCCGTCCGCGCGCCTGCGCGAGAATTTCTACGCCATGCTCGAGACGCACCAGCGCGACGCCGACGCGCCGAGCCCGTTCGCCCTGGCGAAGAGCCGCCTCGACCGCTTCTTCGAGCTCCTCCTCCCTCGCAGCCCGCGCTGCAGTTCGCCCTCGCCCTCGCCCTGCTCGCGGGCGGCGTCTTCACCGGCGCGCACTTCCTGCGCCCGCCCGCCGTCGTCGCGCCCGACCCGAAGGCCCAGCAGGAAATCGCCGATCTCCGCGCCCAGGTGAACGGCATGGGCAAGCTGGTGACGTATTCCCTGCTCCAGCAGAAATCCACCAGCGACCGCCTCCAGAGCGTCCTGGCCACGATGGACCTCAAGTCGCCCGACCGCAAAGTCCTCACCGACCTCGTCGGCGCCCTCGCCTTCGATCCCTCCGTCAACGTCCGCCTCTCCGCCGTCGAGGCCCTCGCCCCGCACGCCCAGGAGGACGTCGTCCGCGCCGGCCTGCTCGCCGCGCTGCCCCGCGAAAGCGCCCCGCTCGTCCAGATGGCCATGATCGAGCTGCTCGCCAACGTCCGCGAAAACGACGCCGCCCCGATCTTCGACCGCCTCGCGCGCGACGAAGCCGCCGACAAGAACGTCCGCGAGGCCGCCAAGCGCGCCCTCGCCACTTTGCGCACACCCCTGTCACCGGCTGAACAGAACCCGAATGCCCATAACCCGGAGACCTCGCGCGGCAAAACCGCCTGAGCCCCCTCCAACCCTCACGAAATGAAAACCCACCTCCGCTCCCTCCTCCGCCTCGGCGCCGCCTGCGTCGCACTGGCCGGCTCGGCCGCCGCACTGCACGCCGCCGACGAGGCCGAACAAAACACGGTGCGCTCCAAGTTCAGCGACCCGTCCAAGCCCGGCACCCTCAAGGTCTCCCTGCCGTGGGCCGAAGTCCACGTCACCGGCACCGACGGCAACGAGATCGTCGTCACCTCCACCCTCGAGCAGACGGGCAAGAAGGAAGTCGACAAGGACGGCTTCCGCCGCCTCGACGAGGACGTCTCCTTCGAGATCACCGAGAAGAACAACGTCGCGACCATCGTCATGTCCGGCGACAACATCTGGGCCGCCCACGGCGCCGAGTTCCACGTCCAGGTGCCGCGCAACACCAACCTCGTCCTCCGCACCGAGGCCGGCGGCGACGTCGCGGTCGAGAACATCGACGGCGACATCGACATCAACTCGATGAACGGCGAGGTCGCCCTCACCGACATCGGCTCCTCCGCCGTCATCAACACCATGAACGGCGAGGTCACCGCCACCTTCAAGAAGGCGCCGGTCAAGCCCGTCTCCATCACCTCGATGAACGGCGAGATCGACCTCCGCCTGCCCACCGACACGAAGGCCAACCTCCGCATGCGCACCCATAACGGCACCATCCGCACCAACTTCCCCGACGGCGTCCTTCAGGCGAAGACCGAGAAGGTCAGCGGCAAGGGCTTCTCCTACGGCTACGGCATGACGCGCGATCAGGCCCGCGAACTCGCCCGCCAAGCCGAGCGCATGGCCCGCGACGCCGCCCGCCAGGCCCGCACCCACGCCGCCATGATTCGCGGCGAAAAGGACGAGGACGACGACAAGACCCCCGAGCCTCCCGAGCCCGCCGCCTCCCCGAAGCTCCGGCTGCGGCCGCCGCTCCCGCCGCCGTCGCGGTCAAGGCCGCCGCCGGCACTCCTGCTCCGGCCGCGCACGTCGCGCCCACCCCGCCGCTCCCCGGCTGGGGTGGCGGCAAGTCGATCGTCGGCACGCTCAACGGCGGCGGCGTCGACATCCAGCTCTCGACGATGAACGGCACCATCACTCTGCGCCAAACGAAGTGAGCCGTTAGCCCTTAGTAAGTTTTCCCATCCGCAAGCCGGGGATTTTCCGTCCCCGGTTTTTTCTTTGGTTTTGGGCTGGTTCGGCGGACGCATCGGCGCATCTTGCAAACCGCGCGCAACACACGGGCCGATGCGCGCCGGATTCTCCTTCCTCGCCCCGGGAAGCACAGCGAGCATGCCATTGTCCCTCGAACGCAAGATCGCGGCCGCCTTCGTCATCGCCACCCTGGTGCTGCTCGCCATGGGCGCGGGCGCATGGATCAGTCTGGCGCGGCTGGAAGGGGCCTTCGACCTCGTCAGCCACACGCACGTGGTGATCAGCCACCTCGAGCAACTCCAGACCGACGCCCTCGAAATCCAAAGCAGCTCGCGCGGCTACGGTCTCAGCGGCGACCCCCGGTTCCTCGAACCCTTCGCCACCGGCGTGGTCCGCCTGCAGGGAAACCTCGCCGTCATGCGCCACCTCACGCATGACAACCCCATCCAGCAGGCCCGGCTCGAACGCCTCGCCGCCCTGATCGAGCGCGAAATCGAGCTGAAGACCCGCCGCAACGAGGCCCGCCGCACCCAAGGCCTCAGCGCCGCGCTCGACCCGGCCATCCTGCGCGAGGGCAAGGACCTCACCGACTCCATCCGCGCCCTCATCGGCGAAATGGAGCACGACGAAAGCCGCCTGCTCGCCCAGCGCGCGGCCGCGGCCGAGACCCGCGCCGCCATCACCCGCAGCACCCTGCTGCTCGCCAGCGTGACCACCCTCCTGCTCGCCATCGCCGCCGGCCGGCGGGTGCAACTCGACTTCCGCGCCCAGCGGCAGACCGCCGAGACGCTCCGGCGGTCCCGCGAGCTCTTCGAGACGTTCTTCGAGCAGGCCACGGACGCCTTCGTCGTGGTCGACCTGCGCGGCGCCATCCAGCGGGTCAACCGCCGCGCCGAGGACCTGTTCGGCTGCCCGCGCGACCAGCTGATCGGCCAGCCGGTGGAGACGCTCATGCCCGAGCGTTTCCAGGAGCGTCACCACGGGCACTTTCAAAGCTACCAGGCCGCGCCGAAATTCCGCGCCATGGGCGCCGGCCTCGAGCTTTTCGCCCGGCGCCGCGACGGCACCGAGTTCCCCGTCGACATCATGCTCAGCCCCCTCGAGACGGAGGACGGCCGCGTCGTGCTCGCCGCGATCCGCGACATCAGCGCGCGCAAGGCCGCCGCCGCCGAGCTCCAGCGCTCCGCCGAGCGCATCCGCGACCTCTACAACCGAGCCCCCTGCGGCTACCACTCGCTCGACCCCGACGGCCTCGTCATCGACATGAACG
Organism: Oleiharenicola sp. Vm1; assembly: GCF_047777955.1. Classification (GTDB taxonomy): domain Bacteria; phylum Verrucomicrobiota; class Verrucomicrobiia; order Opitutales; family Opitutaceae; genus Didemnitutus. Next base: position 482,932 of record NZ_CP180537.1, on the reverse strand, counting down.
ACACCGAGCTCGACTGGCTCGGCTACACCCGCGACGAGGTCGTCGGCCGCAAGCGCTTCGACGAGCTCCTCGCCCCGGACGACGTCGCGAAGTTCGCCGTGTATTTCCCGCGCTTCAAGGCCGAGGGCTCGGCCCAGAGCAACGAGCTGCAGCTCCGGCGCAAGGACGGCTCCACCTTCCACGTCTCCATCAGCGCCACGGCGCTCTACGACGCCCAGGGCAACTACGTCTCCAGTCGCAGCACACTCCACGACGTCACCGCCCGGCGCGAGGCCGAGCAGCGCCTCGCCGCGCTCCATCGCGAGCTCCAGCGCCACAGCACCGCGCTCGAACAGGCCAACCGGGACCTCGAATCGTTCTCCTACACCGTCTCGCACGACCTGCGCGCGCCGCTGCGCCACCTCGCCGGCTTCTCCGCCCTCCTCGCGCAGAAGGAGGGCGAGCGCCTCGACGCCGACAGCCGCCGCTACCTGGCCACCATCGAAAGCGCGGCCAAAAAATGGGCGAGCTCATCGACGCGCTCCTCGATTTCTCCCGCCTCGGCCGCGCCCCCTCCAGCGCGTCCGCGTCGACACCGCCGCGCTCGTCGCCGGCCTGACCGCCGAGGGCCAGCTCGAGGCCGCGCCCGGCACCGAGTGGCGGATCGAGCCGCTGCCCGCCGTCCGCGGCGATCCGGCGCTGCTGCGGCAGGTGTGGGCCAACCTCCTCGGCAACGCCGCCAAATACGCCGCGCGCGCCACGCCGCCGCGCATCCACGTCCGCACCCTTCCCCCGACGCAGCCGGGCGAGGTCGTCTTCGCCGTCACCGACAACGGCGTCGGCTTCGATCCCCGCTACGCCGAAAAACTCTTCCAGGTCTTCAGCCGCCTGCACTCCGACCGCGACTTCCACGGCACCGGCATCGGCCTGGCGCTGGTGCATCGCATCGTCACGCGCCACGGCGGCCGCGTCTGGGCCGAGGGCCGCCCCGGCGAGGGCGCGACGTTTTCTTTTCCCTGCCCGACGAACCCGCCCCACCGCCCGCATGAAGACCCTGCGCCCCATCCTCATCGCCGACGACAACCCCGCCGACGTCGAACTCATGACCGCCGCGCTCCGCGCCATGAAACTCGCCAACGAAATCGTCGTCGCCCGCGACGGCGACGAGGCGCTCGACTACCTGCGCACCCACGCCAAGCCGGACAGCCGCGTGCAGCCGCCGCCCGGCGTGCTGCTGCTCGACCTCAAGATGCCGCGCGTCGACGGCTTCGCCGTCCTGCGCGCGCTGCGCGCCGATCCGGTCTGGCGCCACCTGCCGGTCGTCGTGCTGTCGTCCTCCGGCCAGGAGCGCGACATCGCCGCCTGCTACGAGTCCGGGACGAACGCCTATGTCGTCAAACCGGTCGACTTCCAGGAATTCATCCAGGCCGTCGGCCAGCTCGGCCGGTTCTGGGCCGCGATCAACCAACCCGTGGAATGCACCTCGTGAGCATCACCCCATGAAGATCCTGCACCTCGAAGACGACCCGAACGACCAGGAACTCGTCTCCGTGCTGCTGCAGGCCGAGTGCCCGGAATGCGAGATCGTCACCGCCGGCAATCGCACCGAGTTTCTCGCCCGCCTGGAGGCCGGCGGCATCGACGTCGTCCTCTCCGATTACACCATGCCCGGCTTCGAGGGGCTCGACGCGCTCGCGCTCACCCGGACCCACGCCCCGGACATCCCGTTTGTCTTTTTCTCCGGCAGCATCGGGGAGGACCAGGCGATCGCCGCCGTGCGCGCCGGCGCGGTGGACTACGTCATCAAGGACCGCTACCGGCGCCTGCCCACCGCGCTCCGCCGCGTCGTGCTCGACGCCCGGGAGCGCCGCCGCCTCCGGGAGGTGGAGCGCTCGCTCCGGACCGCCCAGGCGCGCTACCAGCGTTTCATCGAGCAGGCGCGCGACGCCATCTTCTCGCTCTCGGCCGACGGCATCATCACGACCCTCAACCCCGCCTTCGAGACCATCACCGGCTGGCCCCGCAACGATTGGATCGGCCAGCACTTCATCCGGCTCATCGATCCGAACGACCACGAGCGCGCCCGCAAGCGCTTCGCCGAAATCCTCGCCGGCGACGACCCCGGCGTGTTCCTCCTCCGCCTCCGCACGGTCCACGGCGCAGCCGACGTCGAGTTCACGGTCAGCCGCGGCCAAGCTCCCGACGGCACGTTCGAACTCGTCGGCATCGGCCGCGACATCACGGAAACCCGCCAGCTCCAGGAGCAGTTCCTCCGCGCCCAGCGCATGGAGAACCTCGGTCTGCTCGCCGCCGGCATCGCCCACGATTTCAACAATATCCTCACCCCGATGCTCATGGTCACGCAGCTGCTGCGCGACCAGTCCACGCCCGAGGGCCGCCGGCTGCTCGACACGCTCGAGCAGAGCGCCGCCCGCGGCGCCGCGCTGGTGAAGCAGATCCTGTCGTTCGTCCAGGGGGGCGGCGACGAGCTGCGCGTCGTCCAGCTCAAGCACGTGGCCCGCGACATCGTCACGATGATCGAGGAGACTTTCCCGCGGCACATCCGTTTCGACCACAGCGTGCCGAGCGACCTCTGGCCGGTGCGGGCCAACGTCACGCAGATCCACCAGGTCCTGCTCAACCTCTGCGTGAACGCGCGCGACGCCATGCCGCGGGGCGGCAGCCTCACCCTGCGTCTCGAGAACCGCCGCCTCGACCCCGCCGCGGCCGAGCGCACCCCGGGCGCGCGCCCCGGCGCGTTCCTGCTGCTCGAGATCGCCGACACCGGCACCGGCATCGCCCCCGAGGTGCTCCCGCACATCTGGGAGCCGTTCTTCACCACCAAGGAGGCCGGCCGCGGCACCGGTCTCGGCCTCTCCACCGTCCGCGGCATCGTCGCCCGCCACGAGGGCTTCTGTGCCGTGGCCTCCACCCCGGGGCAGGGCACAACCTTCTCGCTCTACCTGCCCGCCGAGCCGGCCGCCGACACGGACGTGCGCGCCGCCACGGCGGAGACGCTCCCGCCCGCCTCCGGCGAACGCGTGCTCGTCGTCGACGACGAGCCGCAGGTCCGTTCCCTCGTGCAGACCGTCCTCCACCGCCACGGCTACCGCGTGGTCACGGCCGCCAACGGCGCCGAGGCGCGCCGCTGGCTCGACGATCCCGTCTTCACCCGCGACCTGCGCGTCATCATCACGGACATGATGATGCCCCTCCTCGGCGGCCGCGAGATCGTCGCCCTGGTGCGCGCCCGCCTGCCGCACGTGCGGGTGCTCGTGATGAGCGGCCTCACCAGCGGGGCCGAGGGAGGCGAGGAGCTCGGAGACGCCTTCCTGCTGAAACCGTTCCGCCACGACCTCCTGCTGCAGGAGGTGCACCGGCTGCTGCACGGCGCCGCGCCGTGACTACGTCCTTCGGCCGCCTTCGTCGCTCTTGCCAATCTACACACGGACGGATTCAGTCGCCCCTGGCATGGCTGACATTCTCATCATCGACGACGACGACATGTTCCGCGACGTGCTCGCCGCCGCCTTGGAGCAGTCGGGCCACCAGGTCCGCCAGGCCACCAACGGCATCGAGGGCCTGCAGATGTTCCGCGCCCAGCCGGCCGAACTGGTCATCACCGACATCGTGATGCCCGAGAAGGAAGGTCTGGACACGATCCGCGACCTGCGCCGCGACTTCCCCCAGGCGCGCATCATCGCCATGTCCGGCGGCCTCGCGCACGATCCGAAGCTCTACCTGCACATGGCGGAAAAATTCGGCGCCGCCGCCGTGCTGGCGAAGCCGTTCCACCTCGGCGACCTCCAGCGCGTCGTCACCGAGACGCTGAAGCTCTGACGCCAGCCGCGCGGCTCAGGCCCGGAATTGGGCGATCAGCTGCAGGCGGCGCTTCACGCCCAGCTTGCGATACACGGCCGCGAGCTGGTTCTTCACCGTGAGCTCGGATTTCCGCAGCGCGCGCGCGATCTCCTTGTTCGTGAGGCCGCGCACCACCTGCGCCACCACCGCCGCCTCCGCCGGCGTGAGTTTCACCACCCCGCCGCCGCTCTCGTGTTCCGCGTGTCGCATGGTCAACGCAGGGCCGCGATCAGCCGCGCACGCGTCGGCTGGCCGAGTTTGTGCAGGATGGAGGCGACCTGGTTCTTCACCGTCGCCTCCGCCTTCGCGAGCATGGTGGCGATCTCCTTGTTGCTGTAGCCCGCGCCGAGCAGCTCCAGCACGCGGCACTCGGCGTCGGTCAGCAACGCCCGCGGCTCAGCGGGAAAGAGCCGGTGCCGGTTCGTCGCCGGCTCGGGCAAGAGGCAGAATCGTTCCGCGACCATCGGGGTTTCAGATTCCCAGCAGGCGTTTGACCTCGGCCTCGAGCTTCTCGCCCCGCGCCTCGGTGGCCGCGACCTTGCCGTCCTTGTCGAGGAGGAACGTCGCCGGGATGGCCTGGATGCCGAACTTCACCGCGTAGTCGTTCTTCCACCACTTGCCGTCGAAATACTGCGGCCAGGGCATCGCGTTCTTGGCGGCGAAATCGAGCATCTTCTTCTTCGCCGCCTCGCGCTTCGCGGCGACCTGCTCGGGCGTGTCGCTCGGGCGCGTGTTCGGGTTCTCCAGCGTGATGCCGACGACTTCGAAGCCCTTGTCGTGATACGCGGCGTAGACCTTCTTCACGTTCGGCAGCTCGGCGACGCACGGCCCGCACCAGGTGGCCCAGAAGTCCACCAGCACGACCTTGCCCTTCAACTGCGCGAGGTCCACCTCGCGGCCGTCGGCGGCGGTGAACTTGATCGTGCCGATCTCGGCGGCGGCCACCTTCTGCGCGGCGGCGCGCTTCTCCTCCTCGGCCGCCCGTGCGGCCGCGGCCTGCGCGAACGCGGCGGCGATCACCGGATTCGATTTGAGCGCGGCCTCGAACGCCTCCGCCTCGGCGGCGGACTGCGACCGCAGCCGGCCGGCATACTGTTCGGCGATGGGCACGGCGCGCTCGTCGGGAAACTGCGCGAGCACGCGGTCGACCAGGGGCGCAGCGCGGTGACGTCGAACTTCTCGCCCTTCAGCCGGGCCACCGTGCCGGCGTCGATCAGCAGCGCGTAGAAGGCGCCGTTGCGCTGGCGCGCGTTGGCGTCGGCGGCCACGACGACGAGCTCGAGGAGGCGCACCTGCTCGCTGCGGTAGCGCAGCGTTGCGTCGCGGTCGGTGACCACGTTGCCGCCGTTCGGCTTGTCGGCGAACTCCGGCTTGAAATCCACGATGAACGACGGACCGGTGAAGCTGGCCTGCACCCAGCCTTCGTAACGGCGCGGATCGTGCGGATATTTTTCACCGAACGCGCGGGCCGCGGCGGCGAATTCCTGGAATTGCCGATCCTGCCACCGGAAGAACTCCTGCGACGGGTGCTCGACGCCGGCGGGCGGCGCGGCGCGATAGATCGCCCACACCGCCTCGTAATCGCGGTCCGCAGGGGACGGCGCGGCGGGGGCCGGGGCGGCGGCCGCGGCGGCCTGCGCCCGCGCCAACGGCGCGAGCGAGGCACAACCGAGAACAAGCAGGACGAAGGGAACGAGGCGGCGCAGCATGGGAATGGGACTCAGAATTTCTTGGCGAAGGTGAGGATGTAGCGGCGCAGGCGCGGATCGCCGGCGTAGCGCGGCAGGCCGTTGATGATGTCCGCGTCCTGGTTGAGCGCGTTGATGATGGTCACGGTCACCTTGCTGCCGCTGAGCGTGCGCTCCCACCAGGTCGCGGCATTGGGGGCGAAGCGGGCGTCGTGGGCGAAGTTGTAGGAAACCTGCGGATTCCAGGTCGTGTAGGCCGGGTAAGGCACGCCACTGAGGCCGTTGACGTAGTAGGCCGCCTGGCGGTTCATCGAGACGCCGGCCTCCCACGCGCCCCGACCCCAGAAGGCGGAGCCGGTGAAGCGGCTCGGCTGGTGGCCAAACGCGGAGGACGGGGTCGCGGCGGGGGTGGCCTGCTCCCAGATCACGTTCGGGTCGGAGAAGGCCACGTTAACGAGCAGGCGGCCGAAATCGAAGTTGCGGTCGTAGCTCGCGCGGTAGTCCCAGCCCTTGGTCCACACGCCGGCGAGGTTGATGTTGCTCGCATCCCAGCCGATGCCGCCCTCGGCCGCGGTGACGATCGTGCCGCCGGTGTAGCCGAGCGCGCGGTCGGCGTCGGTGAGCGGGTTGCGGAAGACGCGCTCCGGGAAATAGCGCAGGAGGTTCTGGAGGCTGGTGGAGCCGGAGCGCTCGGAGTAGCGCAGCTGGTAGTAGTCGACCGAGAACGAGAGCCCCTTGAACCACGCGCCGGGCACGTCGACGACGATGCCGGCGTTCTTGGAGACGGATTCCTCGGGCTTCAGCGCGGGATTGCCGCCGCTGCGGTAGTTGTAGCTCGTGCGCGGGAGCAGGCTGTTGCCGCGCGCGGGGTCGACGGTGGTGCTGGTCGAGCCGACCGTGGTGGTGAACTGACTGACCGGCGCGAGCAGGTCGTAGAGGCGCACGGGCTTGAAGCCCTCGGAGCGGGACGCGCGCAGCGTCAGCCACTTCAGCGGCCGGTAGAACGCGCGGTAGGTCGGGGAGACGGCGTCGCCGATGTCGGAGTAGTCCGTGGCGCGCACGGCGGCGCCGATCTCGAGGCGCTCGACGAGGGGCAGGCCCTGCTTCTCGGAAAGCAGCGGGAGGCTCGCCTCGGCGAAGGCCGCGGTCGCGGTGCGGCTGAAGGGCTTCGTCAGCACGTAGGTCGGCGTGGAGGCGTTCTGCTCGCGCCAGAACTTCACCTTGTCGTTCTGGAGTTCGGCGCCGACGGCGACGCGCCACTCGCCGGCCCAGCCTTTCCAGACCGGTCCGTCCGCCATCACGGTGTATTGGTAGGTGTCGGAGGTGTCCTGGTGGTCGTTGAAGGGCATCAGCGCCTCGAGCACGCCGGCGGCGTTCGGGTTCTTCACCGTCGCGCTGTCGTAGGCGAGGATCGGCTTGCTCGTGCTGTTCATCGCGGCGCTGAGCAGGCCGAAGTTGAACGACGAGCCGGTCAGGACGTCGTCGGCCACGATGTTGCGGGCGAAGGACGCGCTGGTGTCGTAGCGCCAGTCCGCGAGGAAATTGCCGCGCAGGCCGAGCACGAGGCCCTGGTTTTCCTGCGTCGAGATGGTGCGCGGAAGCGGCAGGTCGTAGAAGACCTTCTCGAGGTAGACGGCCTGGTTGAACGGGTTGCCCGGGTAGCCGACCGGCAGCTGGGTCACGAGCGTGACCGGCGTGCCGATGGAATCGAAGCGGTCCTTGCTCGCGCGGCCCTCGAAGTAAAGCGTGGCCCACGGCGCGAGTTCGTAGTCGGCCTTCACCACCGTGCTGAGGCGCGTGGTGTCGTTGGTGAGGTAGGCGTAGGGTGCGCCGTCGAACGGCGCCGGGACGGTCGTCGTGTAGGCGCCGTTGGCCGCGGTGGTGCCGTTCGAACCGGCGGGCAGGCCGACGACGTGAGTGGTCAGGCCGGTGATGAGCGGGCTCGTGCTCTGATAGGGGAAGTAGGCCGCCGAGAGCGCGCCGGCGCCGCTCGGGACGTTGTAGAGGAAGCTGGTGCCGGTGCTGCCGAACGTGCGGTCGTCGTAGGTGCGCGTCCACCAGCGGTCGGAGGCCTTCATCGCGTTGTGGCTCTCGGCCGAGAGCGTGACGAAGGTGCTGAGCTTGCCGGTGCGCGCGCCGGCGGTGAGGCTGACGCTCGTCTGCGCGGCGTCCTTGCTGAAGGTGTTGTCGTAGCTCACGCGCAGCTCGGCGCCGCGGTAGTTTTTCTTGAGGATGACGTTGATGACGCCCGCGATGGCCTCGGAGCCGTAGATGGCGCCGGCGCCCTGCGGCAGCACGTCGATGCGCTCGATGGCGGAGACGGGGATGCCGTCGACGTTGAAATCCTCGCGGCCGCCGGCGCCGCCGGGCGCCTCCTGGCCGGTGTGCGGGATGCGGCGCCCGTCGACGAGGACGAGGGTGGAGTTGCCGCCGATGCCGCGGAGATTGAAGGACGTGCCGACGGTCTGCGCCCGCGACGTGCCGCTGTTCTGCATGTTGTCGTTGAAGCCGATCGAGCCGCCGAGCTGCGGAATCGCCCAGCGGATGTCGGCGAGGCGCGTGACGCCGCGATGCTCGAGCTCGATCTGCGGCACGGAGAAGACCGGGATCGCGCCCTGTTCCTGGCCGAGCGTGCGGATGCGCGAGCCGGTGACCTCGAATTGCTCGAGTTGCACCGGGTCGTCCTTCTTGTCCGCATCCTTCGGCGCGACGACGGGGACTTTTTTGGCGGGGTTGTCGGAGGCGTTGTCGGCGGCCTTCGGCGCGGCTTGCGCGAGGGCGAAAGCGGGCAGCGCCAGCCAGAGCGCGGCGCGGGTCAGACGAGAGGCGAGTCGGTTCATAGGTGTGGTGTGCGAGGGGTGTCGGCACCTTTCAGCGGGCGGCGTGCCGGCACAAACTAACTTAGGTTAATAAACCCCGACCGCTTGTCATAGCGCCGGATTGGGACTCGCGGCGCTGGCCCGCCTCGTGCTCGTCTTCCGCCGTTGAGCCACGCCTCTCCCACCCAGAATCTCGGCCTGCTGCCCGACGGCGTCGGGCAGGGCGCGCTGCTGAACCTGCACCGCGCGCTCGAGTTCGACGAGCTCTGGGGCGCACTGCAGGGGCTGTTCGAGGACCTCGTGCCGCACGACACGCTGGTGATGTCGGTCAACTACCTCGACTGGAAGCAGGAGGCCTCGACCAAGCGCTTTTCCTCCGGGAAATCGCGCCACCCGCACGACGAACACGCCAACCAGCTCGTCGCGGCCGAGGGGCGCGCGTTCTTCCAGCCGTTCCTCGACCTGAACCACGGTCTTCCGGCCTACCAGCATTCCCAGCTCGTCTCCGATCCGCGCAAAATCGACCGCGCGCCCTACTACCGCCGCTACATGTCGCGCTACGATTGGCGCTACTCCGCGCACCTGCTCTTCTGGCACGGTCGCGGCGTGGAGACGTCGTTCGCGCTGCGCCGCCGCGCCGAGCAGGGCGACTTCACCCCGCGCGAGATGGCGATGCTCCACGCCGTGCACCCGCACATCAAGGTCGCCTTCGATCGCATGAAGATCTTCGAGCAGGAGCGCCAGCGCCGCCGCCTGCTCGAGGGCTTCTACCGCGCCAAGCCCGACGCCGTGCTCTTCCTCGACTGGAACCTCGAGCCGATCTACGTCTCGCAGGACGCGCTGGCGCTCTGCGCCGTGTGGAACCTCGGCCACGAACGCGCCCGCAACTACACGCCCCAGGCGGTGTTCGCCATCCCCGAGGAAATCCGCGCCGCCTGCGACGAGCTCCGCCGCGAATGGCAGGCACGCCCTGGCGGCTCCCTGCCAATGGAAGGCCACGCCCCCACCCGCCACGTCCTCTCGCGCCAGCCCGGCCACGAGGCGCTCATCGCGCTGCGCCCGGAAAAGAACGGCACGCTCACGAAGCCGGTCTTCGTCGCCCGCCTGCGAGTCAGCGCGTCGGCCGAGCCGGTGACCGCGCTGCCCGAGGCCGGGTCGGACCGCCGGCTCCGCCAGCTCTCGCCCGGCGAGCGCGAGCTCGTCCAGCTGGTCTGCGCCGGCCTGACCAACAAGGAAATCGCCGCCCAACTCCGGAAGACCGAGGGCAGCGTGAAGGTGCAGCTCAGCGGCGTGTTCCAGAAGCTGCGCGTCAACAGCCGCGCCAAGCTGATCGTCGCGCTGCGCGGCTGAGCGCGCCGGCCCGCCCGCTGCGGAGTTGCGCACCCGCGGGGCGTTTGCTCCACTCCCGCGCGTGCCCCTCGAACCGACCCTGCCGGACGACGATCCGCTCGTTGACACCGCCACCGCCGATCAAGCCGCCGTGCAGGCGAGCGCAGCGCACGGCCAGGCCCACGGCCCGATCCACACGCATTGCGAGAACTGCGGCACCGAGCTGAAGGGACCGTTCTGCCACGCGTGCGGCCAGCACGACTTCGAGTTTCACCGCTCGTTCGGGCACGTGTTCATGGAGGCGCTGGAGAATTTCTTCCACTTCGACGCGAAATTCTTCCGCAACATCGTCACGCTGCTCTTCCGCCCCGGCCAGCTCACCGCCGACTTCAACGCCGGCAAGCGCGCATCGCAGATGCCGCCGTTCCGGCTCTATCTTTTCACCGCGTTCGTGTTCTTTCTCCTGCTGTTCGCGAGCCAGACCCGCGAGTTCGACGGCGTCGACGTCGGCAACGATAGCGGCGCCGGCAAGCCCGTCGGCTTCACCATCGACGGCAAGCCCGCCACGGCCACGCAGGCTCTCGACGCCATCGCCGCGAGCAAGGCCGCGACCGCCGAGAAGCGCAACGTCGACAAGCTCCGCGCGGCCGCCGAAAGCATCGAGCACGACGCCCGCGCCCGCAAGGAAGCGGAGGCGCAGCCGCGCAACCGTCCCCACCTCGGCTCGGTGAAGAGCGAGCAGCTGGAGAAGGACAAGACGGACTTCGAGCGCTTCCTCGATCACCAGGGCGAGCGTTCGCTCGATCCGCATTTCCGCAAAGAGCTGAGCCACGCCTTCCTCGCCTCGCTGCCCAAGCTGCTCCTCGTCTGCCTGCCGCTCTTCGCGCTCTTCACGCGCGTGCTCTTCCGCAAGTCCGGCCAAGTCTACCTCCAGCATCTCGTCGCCGCGATCCACTTTCACACCTTCATCTACCTCTGGGTGATGTTCCGCGACGGCTGGGTCTTCCTCGGCCGGTTTGCGCACCTCGGCGGTGTGATCGCCTTCGCCGCGAACCTGTGGCTCTGCCTCTACCCGTTCTTCATGCTGCGGCGGCTCTACCGCAACTCATGGCTGCTCACGATCTTCAAGACCGGCGTCCTTTCCGCCGTCTACACGCTCACGCTCGCCGCCGGATTTTTCGTCACTGCCATCCTGTTGTTCCTCGCGCTCTGAGCCGCGCCTGAGCCGACTCGGCGCCGCCGTCAGTGCACGGTTGCCTCGCTCGCCGGGCGGACGAAACTGCTCCCGCCGATGAAAGCCCTCCGTCTCGTCGCCCCGCACCGCCCGGTCGAACTCCACGACGTGCCCACGCCCGCGCCCGGCCCCGACGACGTGCTCATCCGCGTGCACGCCGCCGGCATCTGCCACTCGGACGCCCACTACCGGAACGGCATCGCGAACTTCGACGGCCTGCTGCCGCTCACCCTCGGCCATGAAGTTGCCGGCACCGTCGCCGCGCTCGGCGCCAACGTCCGCGCTCTCGCGTCCGGGCAACGCGTCTGCGTCCACTACCTCGCCACCTGCGGCACGTGCGCCTGGTGCGCCGGCGGGCACGAGCAGTTCTGCGGCACCGGCCAGATGATCGGCCGCCACCGCGACGGCGGCATGGCGGAGTTCATCGTCATGCCGGCCGCGAGCGTCTTCCCGCTGCCGGACGCCATCTCCTTCGCCCACGGCGCAGTGATGATGTGCTCGTCCGCCACCGCCCTGCACGCCCTGCGCAAGGCCCGCCTCGCGCCGGGCGAGACCGTCGCCGTCTTCGGCGTCGGCGGCCTCGGCGCCTCCGCGGTGCAACTGGCCCGCGCCCTCGGCGCCGGGCGCGTCTTCGCCGTCGACATCAACGCCGACAAGCTCGCGCTCGCGGCGCGTTTCGGCGCCACGCCGGTCGACGCCCGCGCCTCCGACCCCGTCGCCGAGATCCGGCGCGCCACCGGCGGCCGCGGCGCGGACGTCGCGCTCGAGCTGATCGGCCTGCCGCCGACCATGCAGCAATCCGTCCGCGTGCTGAACAAGCGGGGCCGCGCCGCGCTCGCCGGCCTCACGCGCCAGCCGCTCGCGGTCGATCCCTACCACGAGGTCATCAACCAGGAGGCCGAGATCATCGGCGTCTCCGACCACCTCGCCACCGAGATCCCGGAACTGCTCCGGTTCGCCGCCGACGGCCGCCTGCAGCTCGACCCGATCGTCACGCGCACCGTCCCGCTCGACGCCGCGGCGATCAACGCCGTGCTCGACGACCTCGACCGCTTCGGCAGCGCCGCCCGCACCGTCGTGCAGGTGGCCTGACGTCCGGCGGGCCGGCCGGAAGCGCGGTTTGACCGCCGCGCGCCGCGCGCTACCTTGCCTCTTCCCGCGTGAAAAAACCGACCGCCCGCTCCGCCACGACGCCCGCTCCGTCCGTCCCCGCCGGCAACGCCGCCGCGCCGCTCCCGCTCTTCCACTGGCTGCGCACGCGCGGCGCCGGCGTGCTCCTCCACCCGACCGCGCTGCCCGGCGACCAGGGCGTGGGCGTCTTCGACGCGCACGCGCTCCGCTTCCTCGACTTCCTCCAGCAGGCCGGGGTCAAATACTGGCAGCTCTGCCCGCTCGGCCCCACCGGCTACGGCGACTCGCCCTACGCCTGCTTCTCCGCCTTCGCCGGCAACCCGCACCTCATCGACCTCGCGGCGCTCGTGCCGCACGACCTGCTCGACGAGTCCGACCTCGCGCCGCTGCGCGCGCTGCCGGCGGACCGGGTGGACTTTGGCGCCCTGCACGAGAAAAAGCGCCCGCTCCTCGCCCTCGCCTACCGGAACTTCAAGGAGCGCGAGGTGGCCGCGCCCTACGGCGAATTCGAGGCATTCAAGCACCGCCACGCCGCGTGGCTCATGCCGTTCGCCTACTTCACCGCGCTGAAGGAGCACTTCAACGGCGCCTCCTGGATCGAATGGCCCGCGGAGTTGCGCGACTTCGCCTCCGCGCAGCAGTCCGACCTGCGCGCGCTGCTCGAGGAGCCGATCGAGCGCTGCTGCTTCGCCCAATACCTCTTCTTCGGCCAGTGGCACCTCATCCGCACCGAGGCGCGCGCCCGCGGCATCGAGATCGTGGGCGACCTGCCGATCTTCGTCGCGCTCGACTCGTCCGACGCGTGGTCCAACCCCGGCCTCTTCGAACTCGATCCGCAGACCAAGCGCCCCGTCGCCGTCGCCGGCGTGCCGCCGGACTATTTCTCCGCCGACGGCCAGCTCTGGGGCAACCCGCTCTACCGGTGGGAGGCGCACCGCGCCGAGGGCTACCGCTGGTGGATCGAGCGCATGCGCGCCGCGTTCGCCCTCTACGACGTCGTGCGCATCGACCACTTCCGCGGCTTCGACACCTACTGGCGCATCCCGCTGCCGGCCACGACCGCCCGCGTCGGCGAATGGCGGCCGGGGCCCGGCCTCGAGCTCTTCCGCGCGTTCCAGCGGGAGTTTCCCGAGGCGCGCATCATCGCCGAGGACCTCGGCGACCTCACGCCGGGCGTGCGCGAGCTGCTCGCGCAGACCGGCCTGCCCGGGATGCTCGTGCTCCAATTCGCCTTCGGCGGCGACGCGACGAACAGCTACCTGCCGCACAACGCGACGCCGAACAGCGTCATCTATCCCGGCACGCACGACAACGACACCACGCTCGGCTGGTATCGCACCGCCGGCGAGCACGAGCGCGACTACGTGCGCCGCTACTTCCGCGTCTCCGGCGACGCAGTCGCGTGGGATTTCCTCCGCGCCGCCTACGCGAGCGCGTCGCGCCTCGCTGTGATCCCGCTGCATGACGTGCTCTCGCTCGACAGCGCGGCGCGCTTCAACACGCCGGGCAAGCCCGAGGGCAACTGGCAGTGGCGCTACCGCGCCGGCGAGCTGGAAAAACTTTTCGGCGGCACCACGAACTATCTGCGCGAGCTCGCGCAGCTCTACGGGCGCTGAAAAAATTCCCGCGCGGAGAATTTCGCGCGCGCGAGCATCGCACGTCACACGGAAGATTTTCCGTGCATTACGGCGCGGAGCTGCTTAAAAAATTTTCATGGCAAAGAAAAAAGCGGCCAAAAAGGCCACCAAGAAAGCCGGCAAGAAAAAGAAGTAACTTCGGTTACTCTTTTCTACCCCAAGCCGCCGGCTCTTCGGAGCCGGCGTTTTGTTTTTCCGCGGCGGAACCCTCGGCTCACTTGAGTTGCTCGGGGCGGAATTTCCGCCAGTAGCGCGCGAGGCCGGCGACGCTCATCGCCGCGGGATCGGCCTGCTCGTAGGTGTCGAGCAGCTCGTCGCTCACGCCGGCCATCTTCAGCTCGGCCCGCACGCGCTGCTCGAACAGCGGCACGATCTTCTCCTCGGGCATGCCGATCTTCAGCTCCTCGGCGATCCACTCCGCCCAGTCGAGCAGGCGCTCGACCAGCTCGTTGAGGCGCCGCACCGGATCGTCGATCTCGCCGAAGTGCGTGAGGAAGACGCGCGCCGGCCGCAGCGCCATGAGGCGCTGGAGCGACTGCAGCCAGGTCTCGAGGTGGATGTCGGGCGGCGGACAGGGCGGCAGGCAGGGTCCGCCGTCGATGATCACGCCCATGACGTCGCCAGCATACAGCGTGCGCTCGCGCTCCAGCCACCAGGCGTGGTGGTGCTGCGCGTGGCCCGGCGTGTCGATCGCCGTGAACACCGTGCCGCCCGCCGCGACCGTCTCGTTGTCCTGCACGACGCGCAGCTTGTCCGCACGCACCGGGCGCATGTCGCCCCACAGGTAACCCATCTGGTCGCCGAAAATCTTCGTCGCGCTCGCGAGCAGTTTCGCCGGATCGGCCAGGTGCGGCGCGCCCTTCGGGTGCACGCAGACCGTCGCGCCGTATTCCTCCGCCCAGCGCCAGGCCGCGCCGGCGTGGTCGAAATGGATGTGCGTCACGAACACGTGCGTGACGTTCTCCGGCCGCAGCCCCGCGTGGAGCAGGCCGGCCACCGTGTTGTTGAAGACCGACTCCGGACCGCAATCGACCAGCGCGAGCTTCTCCTCGCCCACGACGCCCGTGCCGATGACCTTCGGCCGGCCGAGGTGCAGCCCGTCGACGAAGCGCAGCGTGCTCACTTCACCGCCGCCCAGACGCGCTGCACGTCGTCGTGGTCCTCGAGTTCCTGAAGGAACTCGCCGACCTCGGCGCGCTGCGCGTCGGTCAGCTCGGGGAACTGCTTGGCGACGTAGCCGATTTCCGCGGTGATGACGTTCCAGCCGTTGGCCTTCAGCCAGGTGGCGACGGCGTGCACGGCGGTGCGGTCGCAGAGGAAGCGTGCGCCGGAGGCGCCCTCGGGGATGTCGTCGTTCTCGGCGTGCGTGAGCGGGGCGAAGTCGTTCGCGCCCGCCTCGATCCCGGCGGCCTCGAGATCGGCGCCCGCGGCGGCGGTGTGCGCCTCGACGATGCCGGTGTGGTCGAAGAGGAACTTGTTCGAGCCGGCCGTGCCGAGCACGCCCTTCTTGAACAGCACGCGGATCTCGGGCGCGGTGCGCTGGGTGTTGTCGGTCATGCACTCGACGATCACCGGCACCTTGTGCGGGGCGTAGCCCTCGAAGGCGACGTGGTCGAGGTTGACCTTCTCGCCGCCGGTGCCGGCGCCCTTGGCGATGGCGCGCTCGATCACGTCGCGGGTCACGCTGGCCTTCTTGGCCTTTTCCACCGCGGCGAACAGGCGGGCGTTGGCGGTGACGTCGCCGCCCCCGAGCTTGGCGGCCACGGTGATTTCCTTCACCAGCTTGCCGACCACCTGGCCTTTCTTGAGGTTAACGATCGCGCGTTTCGCGTGGAGCCATTGACGTCCCATAAGAGTGCGAACCGTAGGCGCCCGCCCCCGCCGCCCGCAACGCCAGAATCGTCGGCCGCCCTCCCGGTTGACCCCAGGGCAAGAGTCCGTAATACGGACTTTATGGAATACACCGGACCCGCCGCGCTGCGGCTGACGGACAGCCTGGTCGAATCCCTCGTCGACGCGGCGCGACTCGCCGCGATCAAGGCCACTCACACCGGCCGCCCGGCCTCGCGGCGGCGCAACCGCGGACAGACCTTGCGGCCCGGTGCAGACACTCCGCTCTGGAACACGCTGGTCGATGCCGTCGCACCATTACTCAGGCAGTATGGTGCGCGGGCACAACTCGCGCGCGAACTCGGCGTGCACAAATCGCGCGTGACCGAGTTCTTCCTGCACCAGCACGCCATGCCCGACGCCGAACGAACGCTCGAGTTGATCGTGTGGCTCGCTCGCCAGCGGCAGCAAAAAGCCCAGGCGGAAGCCGCCCGGACGAGACGCAAGAGTCCGTAATACGGACTCTTGTCTGCAAGCTTTCGGGAGGTGAGGATACGGTTGCGAACCCCACGGGGAAATGCCTGTCTGCGGGCGACCATGAAAGCTCTCGCCTGGCTCCTCCTCGGCTTCGTCGCGCTCGCCACCGGCTGCGGCACCCTCACCACCGCGGGCCGGGTGGACCTCGGCAAGCACCGCCGCGTCTGGGTCGAGCAGCGCCTCAACGACAACCTCGGCGTCGGCCGCAAGCTCGCCGGCGAGCTCCAGGCGCTCGGCTACACCGCCGACGTCGGTCCGCTCACCATGATGCCGGAGAACACCGAGTGGATCGTCACCTACGACGCGCGCGAGGAATGGGATTTCCGCGCCTACCTGATCGAGCTGAACGTCTCCGTGCGGCCGACCAGGGACTACAACCTCATCGTGTCCACCGCGCGCTACTTCCACCCCGGCGTGACGAAGAAATCGTCCGACGCGATGATCCACGAGCTGGTGGTGAAGCTGTTCCCGCCCTGCCACGCGAAGTGAGCCGGCGCGCCCGCGCGGACGGCGCGGACGCGGCGGCGCAGCGGGGCCGGGCCTACTTCCGCCGCGCGATCCAGGCCTGGACGTTCTCCTCCAGGAGGTCCATCGGCAGCGCGCCGTCCTTGAGCACGAGGTCGTGGTAGGCACGGAGGTCGAACTTCGGGCCGAGCTCCTTCTTCGCCCGCTCGCGCAGCTCGAGGATCTTGAGCATGCCGACCTTGTAGGAGGTCGCCTGGCCGGGCCAGACGATGTAGCGGTTGGTCTCGGTGAAGATGTCGCGCTCGGGATTCGGCGTGTTCTTCCGGAAATAGTCCATCACCTGCTCGCGCGTCCAGTGCTTGGCGTGCAGGCCGGTGTCGACCACGAGGCGCACGGCGCGGAGCAGCTCGTCGTAGAGGCGGCCGAAGTCCATCATCGGGTCCTGGTAGAAGCCGAACTCCTTGGGAAAATACTCCGCGTAGAGCGCCCAGCCCTCGATGTAGGCGGTGTTGCCGCCGAACTTGCGGAAGCGCGGGATGCCCTGCAGCTCCTGCGCGATGGCGATCTGCATGTGGTGGCCGGGGATCGCCTCGTGGTGGGCCAGCGTCTCCATCTCGAAGATCGGCACGCCGCGCATGTCGATCGTGTTGACGTAATAGACGCCCGGGCGGGAGCCGTCGGGGGCCGGCTCCTCGTAGAAGGCGCCGGCGGAGCCCTTCTCGCGGAACGGCTCGACGACCTTCACGACCAGCGGCGCCTTCGGCTTCACGCCGAAGAACTCGTCGAGGCGCGCGCGCATCTGGTCGATGATCTGGCCGGCGCGCTTCACGTAGGCGGCTTTGCCCTCGGGGGTGGTCGGATAGTAGAACTCGTCGCTCTCCTTCACGTGCTTGAAGAAGGCCGGCAGGTCGCCCGCGAAGCCGACGCGCCGCATGATCGCCTCCATCTCGTGGTGGATGCGCGCGACCTCGCGCAGGCCGAGCTGGTGGATCTCCTCGGCGGTCATCTTCGTGGTCGTCGACTGGCGCAGGCAGAAGGCGTAGTATTCGTCGCCTTCCGGGAGCTTCCACACGCCGTCGTCGGTCGTGGCGACCTTTTCCTGCGCCTCGAGCAGGGCGATGAGCTTCGCGTAGGCGGGTTGCACGGACTGGACGAGCGCGGCCCGCGCCTCGGCGAGGAGCTGCTGCTTGGTGGCGGCGTCGGCGTCCGGCAGCGCGCCGATCTTCGCCTGCGCGTCCTCCCAGAGGGCGGAGGGCTTGCCCGACGCGTCGAACGGCTCGCCGCTCACAACCTCGCGGCACGACTCGAGCACGAGGCCGAAGACGAACTTCGGCGGCCGGATGCCCTTCGCGGCGCGCACCTGGACATTCTCGATCAACTGGTCGAAGAGCGGCGCCAGCCCGCGCAGGCGCGCGACGTAGGCCCGGGCGTCGGCGACGTTCCCGACCTGGTGGTAGTTGATGAGGAACGCCGGCGCCTCCGAGTGGAGGCCGGACATCTGGTTCAGCGGGTAGGAATGGTAGCGCCATCTCCAGCCCTCGATCGCCTCCTCCGCCTGGCGCACGAAGAGCCGGTAGCTAACCTTGGTCTGGTCGTCGAGCGCCTCGAAGGCGATCGTGCGCTTCAGCTCGGCGAGCTGCTGCACGTTGAGGACGAAATCCTCCAGCGCGCGCTGCTCCGAGAGGTCGTCCCACTTGTCGTAGTCCTTCTTGAGGCCGAGCCGGGTCTGCAGCATCGGGCTGCGGTCGACCGCCACGTCGAACACGCGCTCGAAAAACGCGTTGGCCTTGGCGGATTCCGCGGCGACCTGCTCCGGGGTGTAGGTCGCGGCGAGGGATTGGGCCGCCAGCGCGACGAGCGCCCAGCCGGCGAACAGGGTGCGGGGATTCATATCGCGGCAGAGAACACGCTCCCGCCGCGCGCCGCAAGCCCCGCGAAGGCGCCGCTCAGGCCTCGCCCGGATAGCGCACGCCCACGGCGGCGCGCCAGGTGTCGAGCACGGCCATGTTGCCGAGCGAGTCGTCCCAGCTCATCGGCGCGGCCTCCGACGCCCCGCGCGCGACGGCGTCGCCGACCACGTCGGCCTCGAGGGTGTAGAGATTCCCGGGCGTCGAACAGTCGATCTCCTCCGGCGGCAGGTCCTGGCGATGAACGAGGATGCGGGCGGTGCCGGGGATGAAGCCGGGGTGGAACGGCACCGGCAGCTCGAGCGTGCCCGTCGTGCCGCGCACGCGCACGGAGATCTCGCGGTCCGTCGTGATGCCGCACGCCAGCTGGGCGACCAGGCCGCCGGGAAACCGCGCCGTCGCCGCCGCCAGCTCGTCCACCTGCGCCGCGGGATGCAGCCGCCCCGTCGCCTGGAACTCCACCGGCTCGGCGAAGGCCCGGCCCGTCGCGGCGCCGGCCACGAGGCGCGCGACCGACACCGGGTAGCAGCCGATGTCGAGAATCGCGCCGCCGCCGAGCGCGCGGTTGAAGAGCCGCAGCGCGGGGTCGACCGGGCGGTTGAAACAGAACACCGCCGTCAGCAGCCGCGGCTCGCCGATGGCGCCGGAGCGCACGAGCTCGGCCAGCTTCGCCGTCTGCGGGTGGCAGCGATACATGAACGCCTCCATCAGGAACACGCCGGCGGCGCGGGCCGCGGCGACGGCGCGGGCCGCATCCGCGCGGTTCAGCGCCAGCGGCTTCTCGCAGAGCACGTGCTTGCCGGCGCGGGCGGCGCGGATCGTGAGCTCGGCGTGGGTGTCGTGCGGCGTGCCGATGTAGACCGCCTGCACCTCCGGGTCGGCGAGCAGCGCCTCGTAGCTGGCGTGGGCGCGGATGCCGCCGCATTCCCGCGCGAATTTCTCGCCCGCCTCGCGCGTGCGGCTGCCGACCGCCACGAGCCGGCCGGTGCGCGCGGTGGCGAGGGCGCCGGCGAACTGCTTCGCGATGCGGCCCGTGCTGATGATGCCCCAGCGGAGTTGGTCCGACATGCGCGCAGTCAGGCAGGCGCGCCCGCCCGGGTCAATGGCTCCACGGGTCCCGCGTGTCGTTCACGAGCGTCTGCAGCATCTCGAAGCGGACCTCGCCGTAGTTGAGCGCGTAGCGCAGCCGGCCGTCGCGGAAAACCCAGGTCGTGGGCAGCCACGTGAGGGGCAGGCCGAGGAAGGTGTTCAGGCGGTCGGGACCGGACTTCGAGACCGCGCTGGGATGCGTGAGCAGGGTGAGGTTCGGCTGGCCGCCGAGCTGGCCGGCCTGGAGCTTCGGCGCCGGGTCCTGGCCGCGGTGCCAGACATTGAGGAAGACGAACTTCACGTCGGGATTGGCCGCGATGAACTTCGCCCAGCCGCCGGGCGTCATCTCCGCGCGGCAATTCGGGCACCACGGCGCCCAGAAATGCACCACCGTCACGTGCGGCCCGGCGACGAGGGCACCGACCTCGGCTTCGAGCGGCGCGGCGGCGGGCGCGGCCGGCGTTTCGGCGCGCAGCAGCGCGGCGGCGAGGAGAAGCGAGCAGGCGAGGAGCGGGCGGAGCATGCGGGAGACGATGCGCGGACGGGCCGCTTTCGCCAGCGCCGAGTGAATCCCCAATTTGCCGGCAGGCGCCGGTAACAGGCCCGGCGATTCGCGGCATCAAGTTCCCTTGAATCACCGCCGGAGAGTGTAATTTCGTGCCCGTGGCGTCCCGGGTAGTGTCTAATTCCCTCAGCTCCCACTCCCCATCATGAACGACAAAATCCACGTCCGCGGCATCCACGTCACGCTCACCCCGGCCCTCACCCAGGCCATGCACGAGAAGGCCGAGCGCCTCCTCCGCCACAACTCGCACATCGTCCGCATCCGGATGGACCTCGAGTTCAGCGACGTGAAGACGCCGGAGCAGCGCTTCACCGCCAAGGCCCAGGTCGAGATCGACGGCCCCGACCTGGTCGCGTCGGCCACGTCCGAGGACGGCTACAAGTCCGTCGACCTGCTGGTCGACAAGCTCGACAAGCTGCTCCGCGAGCGCCACGCGAAGCGCGTGCACACGCGCAACGACGACCGCCGCCAGGCGCCGGACGTCCTGCACGGCAAGGCCTGAGGCGCAGCGCCCTTCATCCCTCCGTCAAAAACGCAGCGCGGCCCCGCGGCCGCGCTTTTTGTTTTCCTCCGCACGCCCCGCGGAGGCGCGAGGGCGCTCAGCGATACGGCTGGTGCAGCGCGACGGGCTGGGACTTCTTGCGCAGCTTGAGGTTCAGCATCTCCACGCCGAACGAGAACGCCATGGCGAAGTAGACGTAGCCCTTCGGAATGTGGAAGCCCATGCCCTCGGCGATCAGCGTCGTGCCGATCAGGAGGAGGAACGACAGCGCGAGGATCTTCAGCGTCGGGTGCTTGTTGACGAAGTCGCTGATCGCCCCCGCCGCGAGGAGCATCACGCCCATGGCGAGGATGACGGCCGCGATCATCACCGCGAGGTGCTGCGCCATGCCGACCGCCGTGATCACCGAGTCGAGGGAGAACACGATGTCGAGGAGCATGATCTGCACGATGACGCGGGCGAAGGACGCCGCGACCTTGGCCGAGGCGTGGCCCTCCTCGCCCTCGAGCTTCTCGTGGATTTCCATCGTGCTCTTCACGATCAGGAAGAGGCCGCCGATGATGAGGATCAGGTCGCGCCCGGACACGCCGTGGCCGAGCACGGCGAACAGCGGGTTGGTGAGCTTGGCGATCCACGCGATGCTCGCGAGCAGCGCGATGCGCGTGAGGAGGGCGAGGCTGAGGCCCAGCTGCCGGGCCTTGGGCTGCTGCTCGGCCGGCAGCTTGCCCGCCAGGATCGAGATGAAGATGACGTTGTCGATGCCGAGCACGATCTCGAGCCCGGTGAGGGTGAGCAGGCTGATCCATGCCTGCGGGTCGCTGAGCCAGTCCATAATGCCGCGAGTGAGCCGCACGACGCCGCGCACGTCAACGCGCCGCGCGCTGGAAACCCCGGGCGGGAATCCACCGGCGACCCGGCCCGGCGGCGCTCAGCCCTTCGGGCCGCGCAGGGCCGAAACGATCAGCGCCAGCGCCACGACGATCAGCCCATAGGGCCAGTAGTCCTGCATCGTCCGCAACAGGTCGCGCACCCCGAAGGCGTCGCTCACGACCAGTCCGGCGAACGCCAGGCCGCCCGCGGGGAACACGGTCCAGCGCACCGGGTTCTTCGCGCCGAAGATCAGCCGCGAGAACACCGAGATGGACAGGAAGCCGCCGGCCAACGAAAGAGAAACGCCGCCGGTCCGTAGCTCGCCTGCAGCCACGCGCCGACTCCGACGCCCAGCAGCACGCCGCCGGGGATCAGGAGGCCGCACGAGCGCGACAGCGCCGCCCAGACGACGAACGCCACGCCCAGGAACGGCAGGAACGCCCGCCCAGCCAGGCCCGGCGGCAGATACGGCCCGGCGAGCGCCGCCAGCGCCACCGCCAGCAGCACGCCGCCGGCGACGAGCCGGCCGCGACGGATGTCACCCGAGGGGGAAATGGGCACGCGGTCGTTCATGGTGCCCGCAGCTTACTCCGCCCCGCCCCGGTCCGCCCAGTGCCAAAAGTCATGGCCGGCGTCATGCCGGCCGCCGCCTCACACGCCGACCCACGCCAGCCCGGTCTGGATCCAGAACGGGATCGTGAACAGCCCCAGCGCCGTCGTGCCGAGCACGATCTGCACCGCCACCAGCGGCTGGCCGCCGTAGACGCGCGCGATGATGATCGGGATGACCGCCGACGGCATCGCCGCCTGGATGACGAGGATGCGCTTCAGCTCCGGCGAGAACGGCCCGAACCTCGCCACGACGAGGAACAGCAGCGGCAGCACCAGCAGCCGCACCGCCGCCGCGCCGAGCAGCACCCGGGGCGCGACGAGCTTCCCCACTCGCCGACATGCGGCTGGATACTCACGCCGGTCATGACGAGCCCGAGCGGGATCAGCATCAGGCCGATCCAGTGCACCGCGCTCATCACCGCCCCCGGGATCAGCGGGCCCAGTCCGGCGAGATTCACCGTCAACGCGGCCAGCAGCGAGAACAGCGGCACGTTCAGCAGCCGGCGCCAACCGTCGCGCAGGCCCAGGCCGCTGATGATCAGCACGCCGCCCGTCCAGATCGCGGCCTCGACGCCCATGTTGTGCGTCAGCAGCAGTCCGCGCGCCTCGCTGCCCCACATCGCGTCGACGATCGGCAGCGGCAGGTAGCCGTAGTTCGCCAGCCCCGCCGCGATGGCGAACGTCCGCAATCCCGTGCCGATGTGCAGCCCGGTCGCCCGCGCGCCGGCAAAGGCGATCCCGAAGCTCGCCAGCGTCAGCCCGAAGCCCGCCAGCGGCGCGAACAGCAGGTTGCCCGGCTCGCGCAGCGCCGCGTTGCCGACGACGGAATCGAAAATCAGGCAGGGCGTCGCCACCTTGATCACGAGGTTGAACAGGCTCTCCTCCGCCTCGGCCTTCACCCACCCCGCGCGCCGCAGCCAGATGCCGAGCAGCACGACCAGGAACACCGGCAGCACGGTGGCGAAGAGTTGGGCGTAGCTGGTCATGTGCTCGCAGGACACGAGTTCCGCGCTCCGAACTCAAGAATCCACTGCGTCTGCGGGGAGGCCTTTGACGTTGCCGCCGTCCCGCTCGCGATTGCACGCTGTCCCGGCGATCCGGTCATGGCTCTTCCCTATTCCCAAAACCCGTTGGATTGGCTCACGCAGGCGTGGAACATCACTTCAGGGCAGCCGTTCGACCCGGCGCGCGAGCCGTGGCTGGCCGGTCCGTGTGGTCGGCCCGGGGGCATTTCGGATCGAGTGGTTGCGCAGATTGCGGAGGAAGAGGATCTCGCCGTCGTGCGCGCTCAATCCGACCACGGTCTGCTCGATTCGTTTGAACGATTCCCCCACCTGCGCGGCGTCGACGACCGCATTTTGCGTTTCTACCGGTGCACTCCGGGCTACAGCTTCGAGGTTTGGAGCCGGTGGGAAACTCCGTGGCGTTATGGCGGCGCGCTCGTGGACGCGCTGTTCGCGCGACGGATTTCTCAACTGAGCCTGCCCCAGGACCCGTTGGCCACGGCGCGCGGGATCACGAGCGAGGTCATTTTGCTGACGCGTCCCAACGGCGAGGTGGCGCATCGCGTGTGGTTTCGAAAGCTCAGGCACACCGGCTCCACAATCTATAGCGGCTTTTACTCAGAAACGATGCTCCCCTCTGGCGAACCCTGCGTGAAGGTGGTTTTCCCCCTGCCCCATGGAAACGCCACGGTGCTGATGCGCGCGCACGCCCGCGCCGACGGCGGCCTGCGGCTGGCGTCGCAGGGCAGCCAGGCCGGAGAACCCGGGTTCTATTTCATCGTGCGCGATCGCCGGGGACGCCAGTGGCGGAACTATCTCCGTTCCTTCCACGAATTCATCGACGTCTATGTCGACGGTGACGGGACGCTCCGGGCGGACCACACCATGCATCTGTGGAATCGCCTCGTGTATTCGCTACACTACAAAATGGTGCCGCTCGGGTGATAACGCCGCGCGTGGCTCACTCCGCCATCGCCCGGCCGGCGAGCCAGCCGGTGGTCCACGCCGCCTGGAAATTGAAGCCGCCGGTCACGCCGTCGATGTCGAGCATCTCGCCCGCGAAATGCAGGCCGGGCACGAGGCGGCTTTCCAGGCGCTTGAAATCGACCTCGCTCAGCCGCACGCCGCCGCAGGTGACGAACTCGTCCTTGAACAGGCTCTTCCCCTTCACCGCGAACTCCGCGTCGGTGACCTGCGCCGCCAGCGCGCGCAGCGCGGGGTTGCCCACGCTCGTCCACGGCGCGTTCGCCGCGATGCCGGCCGCGGCCACGAGCCGCTCCCACAGGCGCAGCGGCACGCCGAGCGGGCTCCAGGTCGTGACCTGCTTGCGCGGCTCGGCGCCGCGCGCGCGTTCGAGTTCGGCGCGGGCGGTCTCGGCGTTGAACTTCGGCGCCCAGTTTACCCGCAGGGCGAACTGGTAGTCGCGCTCCGCGAGCAGGCGCGCGCCCCAGGCGGAAAGCTTCAGCACCGCCGGCCCGCTCAGGCCCCAGTGCGTCACCAGCATCGGCCCGTGCTCCTTGAGCGGCGTGCCGGCGACGGCAGTGGCGGCGTCCTCGACGGAAACGCCGGCGAGGTCCTTCAGGCGCGGATCGTCGATGTGGAAGGTGAACAGCGACGGCACCGGCGCCTCGAGGTGATGGCCGAACGCCTGCGCGATGGCGAAGCCGGCGCTGGACTTGTTGCCCCCGGTGGCGAGCAGCAGGCGGTCGGCGCCGGCCTCCTCCCCGGTCGTCAGCTCGAGGCGGAAGCCGCCGCTCGTCGGCACGCGCAGGACGCTCTTCACGCCGCACTGGGTGCGCACCTGCACGCCGGCCTGGCGCGCGGCGCCGAGCAGGCAGTCGATGATCGTCTGCGAGTTGTCCGTGACCGGAAACATCCGGCCGTCGGGCTCGGTCTTCAGCGTCACGCCGCGGGCGGCGAACCACGCCACGGTGTCGCGCGGCTGGAAGCGGCTGAACGCCCCCGTGAGCTCGCGGCCGCCGCGCGGGTAGCGCCGGGCGAGGTCGCGCGGCTCGAAGCAGTGGTGGGTGACGTTGCAGCGGCCGCCGCCGGAGATCTTGACCTTCGCCAGCAGGTGCGCGGTGGCCTCGTAGAGCGTGACGCGGCACGCGGGGTTGGCCTCGGCGCACGCGATGGCGCCGAAGAATCCCGCGGCGCCGCCGCCGACCACGCTGACCTGCCGCTCGTTCATGGAGCCGGCAGCGTGCGGGGCGCGGCGGGCTTGTCCAAGGCGAAAACAACAGCGCCGCGATCCACCCCTGGACCGCGGCGCCAACTGCACACACTAGCTAACCTACCTCGTAATGCGTGTCGGTAGGAAATTATTTGCCTTCGGGCGGAGGCGGCGGGCCGTCCTTGCCGTCCGGACCGTGGCCGTGCGGGCCCTTGCCGCCGCGATGCTCCTTCATCTTCTCGCGCATGGCCTGGGCCTTGGTGCGCTGTTCGGGCGTGAGCACGGCGTCGACCTTGGCCTGCGTGTCCTTCTGGATCGCCTGGGCCTTTTCGCGCTTCTGCTCGCGGGTGAGCGACTGGTCGGCGCGGATGGCCTCGAGCTGCGGGCGGGCCGCCTCGTGGATGGCCTTGATCTGCGTCTTCTGGTCCTCGGTCAGGCCGAGTTCCTTGGCCATGCGCTCGCCCATCATCTGCATGCCGGGGCGGGGGCCGCGCGGGCCCTTGTCGGCGGGAGGATTGTCTTGGGCGTTGAGCTGGGGCACCAACGCGGCGACCGCGAGAGCGGCGGCGAACAACAGGACTTCACTGGAACGTTTCATGGGTTTCGGGAGTTGGTAAATCGGGCTACAGGGGCAAAGACGCGGCGGCGGGGGCGGCGTTTCATTCTCCGCCATTTTTCCGGGCGGAAAAGTTGGCCGGGACGCGTAACCGTCCCCCGCCCTCCAGCGTAGCCCGGGAGCCCGAGGAGGACGAATCGCCACGCTCCGTCCTCCGCCATTGCGCCGGTCCGCAATCGGGCCTTGGTTCACGGCGTGCAATTCCCCGCCCTCGTCCGCATCGCCCAGGAAGTCGTGGCCGCCGCCCAGCGCCGGCTGCCGCCGGAGGTGCGCACAGCCGCCGCCGCCGTGCCGGTCTGCTACGAGACGGTGCCCAACGACGCCATCCTGGCCGAGGGCTGGGAGCCGGACATCCTCGGGCTGTTCGTCGGCCACGAGCACGGCGCCGAGCTGCGGGGGGACTTCGCCCCGCTGCCGCCGCAGATCCTGTTGTTCCTCGAAAACCTCTGGGACTACGCCGAGGGCGACACGGGCATCTACCGCGACGAGGTCCGCCTCACCTACCTGCACGAACTCGGGCACTACCTGGGCTGGGACGAGGACGAGGTCGCCGAGCGCGGCCTGGAATAGCGCATCCCGTTGGGAACCACTCCCAATCTTCGCTTTCATTCCTTCTGCGATTGTGTTTAACCGTCCCTCATCCGGCCGCATAGGCCGCCCCGACCAAGCAACATGAAGAAGCTTCTCAACGCCTTTGTCCTCCTCGCCACGTTGGCCGCCGCGGTCTCCGCCCACGCCGTCAACATCAAGCGCGAGACGCTCGTCGAGCGTCTCGACACCTGCGAGGCCATCCTGCAAGACCTCCAGTCGAGCACCAAGACCGCCATCCCGGCCGAGGTCCTCCGCCGCGCCCAGGGCATCGTCATCATCAACCAGGTGCAGGCCGGCCTCTTCCTCGGCATCAAGGACGGCTACGCGGTCGCCCTCGTCCGCCGCCCGAACGGCAAGTGGTCGATCCCCGTCTTCCTCCGCGCCGGCGAAGCCTCCTTCGGCCTCCAGGCCGGTGTGAAGGCCGTCAACACCGTCCTCGTCCTCCTCGACGACTCCACCGCCCGCCTCCTCCTCAAGAGCCGCTTCAACTTCG
Organism: Oleiharenicola sp. Vm1; assembly: GCF_047777955.1. Classification (GTDB taxonomy): domain Bacteria; phylum Verrucomicrobiota; class Verrucomicrobiia; order Opitutales; family Opitutaceae; genus Didemnitutus. The sequence continues at coordinate 456,000 of NZ_CP180537.1, read as the reverse complement.
GCGCCGAGGCCAAGGCCCAGGCCGGCGTCCGCGGCGGCGAGCGCGAGGCCGTCACCAAGCAGCTGGTCGAGGGCGCCCAGGTCCTCGCCTACTCGCTCCAGGAAGGCTACTACCTCGGCGCGGCGATCAAGACCGGCTTCATGCAGCCCAACGACGAGGCCAACCGCGTGTTCTACAACACCAACAACCGCCTCCCCGAGCTGCTCTTCTCCGACTGGACCACGCCCCCGGCCGAGACGCGCTTCATCATGGATTACGTGGCACGCCTCACCAGCCGCTGAGCGCGCCGCCATTTCCCGGATCACCCGACCCGCCGGCTCCCCGGCGGGTTTTGTTTTGGGCGGCCGCCGGCGGCACCGCGCGCCTCACTTCCCCGCGCGCAATCCCCGCAGGTGCGCCACGAGCACGCCCACCACCGTCTCGGCCACGCGCTGCTGGGCCTCGAGGCGGCTGGCGCCGGGCAGTTCCACCGTGCCGGAAACGACCGCGATCTTCCCGCCGCGCTTCACGTGCGCCAGCGCCCACCACGCCATCGGGTCCTTGACGCCGTCGGCCCGCGACGGCTCCGCGTAACCGGTCGTCGACAGCGCGAGGTCGGAGCCGAACACCTGGCACGCCCCCACCGCCATCTCCACCGCCACCTGTTGCGAGACGCAGTGGCATTTCCGCGCGTGGGCGCGCGTCACGCCGAGCTGCCGCACCTTCTGGTCGAGCGAGTAGGCGGTGAGGCCGCCGAGGAAATAGTCCGAGGCCCCGCTCGCGCTCGCGATCAGCGCCTGCACGCGGCCGGCCGTCAGGCTTTCCGCCACGGCCACCGTCAGTCGCGGCTTCTTCCCGAGCAGTTTCTTGAGTTCTTCCGCCAGCGTGAGGTTCATGTGCGGCACGCTGGGCCGGTGGCGGCCGCGTGGCAACGCCGCGCTTCAGGCTCCGGCGGCGCGGCGGAACCGCCAGCGCTGCCCGCGGGCGACGATGAAGCCCACGCACTCCGGCGCGCCGCAGCGGCAGGGGTGCCGGCGCGCGTCGCTGACGCGGAAACCGTAGTCGTAGGTCAGCTCCTCGCCCGGCGCGAGGTCGCGCTGCGCGACGATCCACACGCGGCGGCCGTCGGACTGCGCCTCGCAGTTCGGCGCGCAGGAGTGGTTGATGCGGCGCGCGGGATTGCCCGGCACGTCGCCGTCGAGGTCGAAGCGGCGGTTGAGCTCGAAGATGTAGACGCACGCGTCGGCCCCGGCCGCGGCGCGCCCGCGCCGGGCCTCCTCGCGGCGGCGGGCCTCGGCCTTGGTGATGCGCTCGCCGACGTATTCGAGCACGCGCTCGCCCGCGGGGATGAAGTCGCGGGCGAACACCCCGATGCCGTGCAGGCCCGAGCGGGCGAGGCGGAGCGCCGGCGGCAACGGCGCGCGGTTGGGCTTCCGCGCCGTCACGCCAGCTCCAGGCCCACCGGGCAGTGGTCGCTGCCGAGCACCTGCGGCTCGATCCAGGCGCGCTTCAGGCGCTTCTGCAGCGCGGTCGAGGCGACGAAGTAGTCGACGCGCCACCCGATGTTCCGCGCGCGGCAGTTCATCATCTGGCTCCACCACGTGTAGTGGTCGGGGCCCGGCTCGAACGCGCGGAAGGTGTCGACGAACCCGGCGGCGAGCAGCGCGCTGAAGTTCGCGCGCTCCTCGTCGGTGAAGCCGGCGTTGCGGCGGTTCGACTTCGGGTTCTTCAGGTCGATCTCCTGGTGCGCGACGTTGAGGTCGCCGCAGAAGACCACGGGCTTCTTCTTCTCTAGCTTCTGGAGAAATTTCAGGAACGCCGGGTCCCACTCCCGGGTGCGGTAGTCGAGCCGGGTGAGGCCGCGCTGCGAGTTGGGCTGGTAGACGTTCACGAGGAAGAAGTCCGCATACTCCGCCGTGATCACGCGGCCCTCCTGGTCGTGGGCGTCGAGGCCGATGCCGTCGCTGACCTTGAGCGGCGCCTCGCGCGAGAAGACGACGGTGCCGGAGTAGCCCTTCTTGAGCGCGGAATTCCAGTGCGCGCGGTAGCCGGCGGGCCATTCGACGTGCTGCACGTCGCCGGGATGCGCCTTGGTTTCCTGGAGACAGATCACGTCGGCCTTCGAGGCGGCCATCCAGTCGAGCAGACCTTTTTTCATGGCGGCGCGCACGCCGTTGACGTTCCAAGAAAGCAATTTCATGCGCGTAGGGTCGCGAGGGCGGCCGGGTTCGCAAACCGTTTCCCGCCGGTCGCGCGGTTTTTGGCCTGCCGGCGGGGGAAAATTCGCGTAACTGTGCCTCCGCTTCTGGTGTTATCCGTCGTGCCCCCGATGCCGCCCCGCGCCTCGCTCGCCGTCCTGTCCGCCCTGCTCCTGCTGCCGTCCGGCGCACGGGCGGCCCAGCCGGCGCCGCCCCACGAGATCGTCGTCTCCGCCGCCAACTACGCCCACACCCCGCCCGAGGTGCTGGAGAAGCTGTTTCGCCGGCCCGCGGACGCCACCGACGTGCCCGCGCCGCCCCCGCGCGAGCGGCCCGCGCAGCTCTACCAGTTCCTCCCGGGCGAGATCTACGAGGCCGACCTGAAATACGAGGACGTCTGCAAGCTCCTCGTCCCCGCCCTCGCGACGAAGAACCTGCGCAACACCTTCGACACGGCGAAAGTCGACCTCGTGCTCCGCGTCAGCTTCGGCGGACGCCGCTGGCGCGACCCGTTCGTGCGCGAGGGCAACCTCGAGTGGAAGCACGGCCTCGTGCCGCGCCAGCGCGGCTCCTCGCTCGCGGCCGCCACCGCCTGGGACGACCGCGCCGGCGGCGACGAGTCCGCCCTCCGCCAGACCGAGCAGACGCTCGCGGAGATGTATCCGAACAGCGACGCCGAGGGCCTGGCGGACCGCCTGATCGGCGGCGTGCCCACCGAGGATTATTTCCTCGTGGTGGTCGACGCCTTCGAGGTCGCCACGCTCAAGGCCAAGGGCAACCGCGCGCCGCGCGCATGGACGACCTTCATCGCCGTGCGCCAGCGCGACCGGGCCAAGTTCTCCGACGTCGCGTCCGCCATGATCGCGAAGGCCGCGCCGTTCTTCGGCGAGACCCTGCCCGGCAAGGCCCGCTTCACCGACCGCACCGGCCGCGCCACCCCGGGCGAGCTGCGCGTCGTCGAGGAAGACGTCCCCGCGCCGAAGAAATAGGCCCGTCGCGCCCGCACCCCAAGAAAAAGGCCGCCTCCGGGGAGGGAGGCGGCCTTGGGGAAGGGGTATCAGCGCTGCGCAACCGTCGCAGCGTCCGCATCCTCGATGCGGATCGGCAGCACCACGCGAGTGCGCACCACGGCACCGTCACGCGTCAGCGGCTTGAATTTCCACTGCGCCACGGCCCGCGAGAGCTGCTTCACCAGGTCGCGGTCGGCTTCCGCCGGAGCATAGATCTCCTTCGGCGTGCCGTCCGCTTCGATGACGAAGCTCAAACGCACTTCGGCCCCGACGTAGCCGGGATCGATCACGGGCTTCACGACCGCGATCGGCACGGGCACATCGGCGCGTCCGGCGTAGGACTCGACGTATGCCTCCTCGGTCGACTTCGCGAGGGCGAAGGACGCGAGCAGGCTGCTAGCGAGGATCAGTTTGATCACGTTTTTCATGGTAGGGTGTCTTTCTGTTTTGCTGGTTTCTCTGTCCGGCACCCGGCACTGCGCCGGGTGTTTGCGCCGCGCCGGCCGATCCGGCCGCTCGCGCGCGAAAGCCGCGTTTTGGGGACGCGGGGTAGTGATAACACCGTGAAACTGACTCCTCAGGCGGACTGCCAAAGAACGCCCGGAGAAATGCAGCCCCCGTGCCAACCGGCCGGGCGCGACGTGACGAATCCGCGGCGAAACGTTTGCGCAGCCGGGCGAAATTTCGCGCCGCGCCTATGACATTTTCTCCGCTTTCGCCGCGGGCACCGGCGGCGCCGCCGCGCCGCGCTTGCGGAAAGCGCCCGCGCGCGCCACGACTCGAGCCGTCATGGCCGCCCCCGCTCCCCGCGCTCCCGCCCCGAGTTGCACGCTCGAGATCAAGGCCGTGCCCAACGCGCCGCGCAGCGCGGTCGCCGGCTGGCTCGGCGCCGCGCTCAAGGTGAAGGTGCACGCCCCCGCGCTCGAGGGCCGCGCCAACGAGGAGCTCTGCGAATTCCTCGCCGACGCGCTCGGCGTGCCGCGCCGCGCCGTGACGCTCGTGCGCGGCGACAAGTCGCGCCAGAAGGTCGTCCGCATCGACGGCCTCGACCTGGCGACGCTGCGACAACGGCTCGACAAGTAGCGCGCGCTCGCGTTCGCTTGCGGGACGTTTCGCCGCTGGGCCCGGCGTCCTTTCGCATGAACACCGTTCCTGCCGGCGGGCTTGTCGCCGGCGCCGTCTCCCTTCCCCGCGAGCCTGACGCCCCTGCGCTCCGCGAGCTTCATGACCTCTACGACGCCGGCCGGCATCTCGACGCACACCAATCCCTCGCCCGCTTCGCCCCGCTCGCCGACTGGCGCGTCTCCGTGCCCGCCCTGCTCCTCGGCGGCCGTCTGGCTCACGTCCTCGGCGACTCCACGCTCTCCGACCGCCTCCACACGCGCGCCTACCGCATCGCACCGGAGGACGAGGACGCGGTCTACTACTTCGCCCAGCGACGCTGGAACAAGCACGGGCCGCTCGAGACCCTGCACTTCCTCCGCGCGCGCTCGCGGCCCGCGGAGCCGGCTACGCTCACACAGGCGCATACGCGCTTGCTCGAGGCGCGCGCCCTGAGCCTCTACCGCGATTTCTCGACGGCCAACGACCTCGTCGAGCAAGTCCTGGTCCGCTTTCCCGACGACGCCTGGGGTTGGGTCGAGAAAAGCTACGTGCTCGAGCGCGAGGACCGCGTCGAAGCCGCCCTCGCCGCGGCGCGCGAGGCCTCCCGCCTCCGTCCGTGGTATCGCCCCGCCCTCCACGCCGAGGCGCACTATCTCCAGGCGCTCAACCGCGACGACGAGGCGATCGCCTTGCTCCAGTCCGCCTTGCCTCGTCTCCAGTCCGGCTCGCTCGCCCAGGCCCTCGTCGTCGCGCTCGAGGAGCAGGGTCGCCATGCGGAAACCTTGCCGCTCCTCGACCGGATCGCCGAGCTACTGCCGCTGGCCGAGCGCGCCCAGCGCGACTGGATCAACGCCCGCCGCTGCGACGCCGCGCACCGCACCGGCCAATCCGGGCTCGCGCTGCGCGCGGCCCAGCGGGTCGACACCGCCTATTACCGCCTCGTCGCCGCGCGTCTATCGCTGCCCGAGCCGGCGGGTCCGCGCGTGCAGCTGCCTGTCGGCTTCGTGCGCCAGCACCACATGACTTGCGCGCCCGCGACCCTGGCCGCGCTCAGCCGATTTTGGGGCGTGCCCGCCGACCAGGCGGAGATCGCCCGTGTCATCTGCTACGACGGCAGTCCCGACCACGAGGAACGCCACTGGGCCGAGAGCGCCGGCTGGATCTGCCGCGAATTCGCCGTCGATTGGGCAACGACCCGCACCCTGCTCGATCGTGGCTGTCCCTTCGCCATTGTCACGACCGAGGCCGAGAGCGCGCACATGCAGGCTGTCGTCGGCTACGATGCCACGCTCGAAACCGTCCTGATCCGCGACCCCTACCGGCGCGACGTCTCCGAGTGGCACGCTCCGAGCTTTTCGAGAGCTACGCCGCCCACGGCCCGCGCGGCTCGCTCCTCCTGCCGCGCGACCGGGCCGGCCTGCTCGACGGCCTCGAGCTGCCCGACGCGGCGCTCTACGACCAGCTGCACGTCCTGCGCCGGAGCCTGCATCGGCACGACCGCGCCGCCGCCGCCGCCGCGCTCGAAGCGCTGCGCCGTCGCTCCCCGAGCACCGCCTCACGCTGGAAGGCACCTGCGACCTCGCCCATTACGATGGCCGTCCGGCGGTCGCGCTCCCTCGCTCCGGCGCATCCGCGAACGCTTCCCCTCTGACTACAACTGGCGCCTGCGCGAGCTGCATCTGCTCGGCCGCCTCGGTTTCACCGCCGAGCGGCGCGCACTCGTTGCCGAGCTCGGCGCGCCGGCCGGGGCCGCACCGGTCTTCCGCCGCGAACACGCCGAGGAACTCCTTCGCGACGCACGCACCCGACCACATGCCGGCCGCCTTCTGCGCGCCCTGCTCCGCCGCCAACCGGTCGACGCCCCAGGCCTTCGCGCCTTCTCGCGCTTCCTTTGGGAAGAGGGACAGTCCGGCCCCGCCACCGACATCGCGCGCCTTGCCGCCACGCTCGGCGAGAAGACGGAGCACCTCTGGTCCGAATATTTCCGCGCCTGCAGGCACGTCGGCCGCACCGGGGAATGTCTCGACCTCCTCCGCCGGCGCCACGCCGCGTGGGGCACCGCCTCGAGCCAGCCCGCCTCAACCCTCCACCAGTGCCTCGACCTGCTCGACCGCACCGACGAGGGCCTCGCTGTCCTCGAGGAGGCCTGCCGCCTTCGCCCCGCCGACGGCGACCTGATGCTGTTCGCCGCGGACGCCTTCGCCCGCGCCGGCCATCATGCGCGCGCCGACGAACTCCTCGCGACGGCCCGCGAACGCGCCTCCCGTCCGGCCTGGTGCCGCACCGCCGCCCGCATCGCCGGCTACCGGACGGACCATGCCGCCGCCCTCGGCTTCTGGCGCGAACTCCTGCAATCCGATCCCACGGACCAGGGCGTGCACGCCGCCGTCGCCCGCCTGCTCGCGCTCACCGCCGGACGCGGCGCGGCCCTCGAGCATCTCCAGGCCGCCGTCCGGGAACTGCCGCATAACGCCCCGCTCGCCCGCCTGCTCGTCGAGTGGCTGCGTGAGGCGCCGGCCGAGGCCGCGTTGGCCGCCATCGACCGCGTCCTCGTCCTCGACCCCGTCGACGCCTGGGCGTTGCGCGAAAAGGCGCTGACGCTCCGCCGGCTCGTGCGCTTCGACGACGCGCTGGTCGCCGCGGATCTCGCCCGGCGCATCGATCCCGGCGCGGCCGTCTCCCACGGCGTGCGCGGCGACGTGCTCGTGTCGCTCGGCCGGCGCGAGGAGGCGCACGAGAGCTACGCCGCCGGGCTCCGGCTCTCGATCGAGGCCGACTGGCTCTACGAGCCCCTGCTCGGAACCTGCGCCGACTACGCCGCGCGGCGTGCGGCCGTGCAATTTCTCCAGCGCGAGATCCTGCAGCAGCCGGCCATCGAGAGCGCGTGCCACCAATTCCGCCTTACCGCACGAACGGTGCTATCCGCCGACGAACTGACCGCCCGGCTCCTCGAATTCCGCACCGCGCGCCCGGAGTGCTGGTCGTCGTGGTCCGCCCTGGTCAACAACCTCGTCGACGTCCGCCGCCTCGATGAGGCCCTCGCGCACGCGCGCGGGGCCACCGAACGCTTCCCGCTCGTCCCGCGCACCTGGCTCGATCTCGGCGTCGTGCACGACGCCCGTGAGGATTTCCCGGCGGCGGTGGTCGCCTTCGAGCGCGCGCTGGCCCTGAGCCCCGCATGGGGTCTCGTCAGCCGGCGCCTCGCCTCGACCCACGAGCGGCTTCTCGCCTTCGACCAGGCCCGGCACGCCATCGAGCGCGCCATCGCCGCCGATCCGATCGATCCCTTCAGCCACGGCTGGCTGGCCGACCTGCTCTGGCGGCGCAAGCAGCCGGACGCGGCCGTCGCGGCAATGACGCGCGCGGTGCGCTTGAGGGTCGATTACGACTGGGCCTGGAACCGCTTCGCCGAGTGGGCCCGCCTGACCGATCAGCCCGACCTGCCGCGCCGCATCGCCGACGAGCTCACGCAGACCCATGCCGGCGAGCCCGCGCTCTGGCTCCGGATCGCGCAGCTGCATTTCGCCGATCCCGCGCCCGACGAGGCGCTCCGCGCCCTCGACCGCGCCGCCACGCTCGATCCCGCCAGCCACGAGGCTTGGGACCTGCGGGCCCAGCTGCTCGCCCACCACCGGCGCTTCGACGAGGCGCTGGAGAGCTGCCGCCCCGCCGCCTTCGGCAACCGCGTCCCGCACTTCCTGCGCGGCCGCGCCGCATGGATCGAGCACCAGCACGGACGCACCGACGAGGCGATCCGGCTGATGGAGGGACTCGTCGCCGAGCATCCCGACTACGTCTGGGGCTGGATCCAGCTCGCCGAGTGGCATTGGGCCGGAGGCCACCTCCCAGAGACCCAGGCGGCGGCCGAACGCTGGGCCTGGCTGGCCCCCGATTCGCCCATCCCGCACGGCTACCTCGCCGCGTTGCATCGCAAGGCCGGGCGCCGCCGGGAAGCGAAGGAATCCTTCGCCCGCGCGATTGCCCGCGATCCGGTCTACGATTTCGGGGCCTTCGAACTCCTGCAGATGCATCTCGAGGACGCCGAGGTCGAGGCGGCGAACCGGGTCTGGCGGCACATCGATGCGCATTTTCCCAAGGCCGACAGCCTCCTGGCAGAACTGCGCCTCGCGATCGTGCGCGGCGACCGCACCAAGCTCGCACCGCTGCTCGAGGCCTTAGCCCGCCAGCCCACGCACGCCGCCGACCGGCTCCAGACCGCAACGGACCGGCTCCTGGCCGCCGGCTGGCGCCGGGAAACCGAGCGCGCCCTGCACCCGCTGCTGGCCCGCGAAGATGTGCTGCCCGAGGTGGGTGCCAGCTGGTTCCGGACCCGCGACTACGCGGCGATGCTCCCGACGCTGTGGCTTCTGCACCGCGCGCGTCCGGCCGCCGGCCCCCGCCAGCACGCCTGCGGCGCCCTCCTCAGCCACCTGGCCGAGAAGCGGCGCAGCTGGCGGCTCGCCCTCGTCTGTCGCTTGGGGCGGAAATTCCTCCACGCTCACACGCATACCTGGAGCCTCGCCGGCTACGCCCTCGTCACTGTCGGCCGCTATGGCGACGCCGTGCGCTGGATGGACGACTGGTCCACGCGTGCGCCGCAACCCGAGCCGTGGATGCTGCACAATCTCATGCTCGCCTGCTTCGGCACCGGCCGCGACCGGGAGGACGCGCGCTGCTCGATGAGCTTCTGCGCGCGCCGGCGGACAACCTCCACGCCAAGCATCTCTTCCTCCGCGCCTGCGAACACGCCCTGGCCGGCGAGACCGGAATCGCCCGCGCCCGGCTCGACGCTGCCGGCGCCGGCAACCCGTCTGATTTCTACGCCGCGCTGCGCGTGTTCACCGAAGCGATGATCGCCACGCAAACCGCGGCTCCGGAGCAGCGGACCGCCGCCGCCCGCGACGGAGCCAAGCGGCTGGCGGACGAGGCCAAGGGCAATGCCACGGTGCTCCAGGATCCCGTGCTGAAGAAATTCTACCGCCGGGCCCTCGCCCGTCTCGGGGCGGACGGCGACGTGCGCTGGCTGCGCGTGCGCAGCCGCCTGCCGCTTTGGTCTGGCTCGGCTTCCGTAGCGTCGGCCGGGGGCGGCGGCGGCGGTGCCACGAACTGGTGGCTCTGGTGGGGCCTCTTCGTCATCCTATCTTCGGTGACCCGCAGCTGCCATCCGGGCTAACCGACGAGCGCCGGGTAGTCCGTGTAGCCCTTCGGGCCCGGCGCGTAGAGCGTCGTCATGTCGACGGAATTGAGCGGTGCGTTCCGCGCGAAACGCGCGGGCAGGTCGGGATTCGCGATGAACGGCAGGCCGAACGCCACCGCGTCCGCGAGGCCGGCCTGGAGGTCCGCCTCGGCGGCGTCGCGCGTGTAGCCGCCGTTGCGGATGAGCACGCCGGAGTAGTTTTTCCGCGCGATGCGCGCGAGCTCGACCTCGGCGGGCGCGTCGTGCTTCGCCGCACGCAGGTGCAGGAACGCCACCCCGCGCTGCTGCAGGCCGCGCGCGACGTATTCCACCAGCGCCGGCGCGTTGCTGTCCGCCATGTCGTTGTAGCCCACGAGCGGCGAAATGCGCACGCCGACCCGCGCCGCGCCGAGCACGCCGGTCGCGGCGTCGACGATCTCGAAGAGCAGCCGCGCGCGATTCTCCAGCGAGCCGCCGTAGCGGTCGGTGCGGTCGTTCACGCCATCGCGCAGGAATTGGTCGATGAGGTAGCCGTGCGCGCCGTGGATTTCCACGAAGTCGAACCCAGCCGCCTGCGCGCGCACCGCGCCCTGGCGGAACAGCTCCACGTAGCCCGCGATCTCGTCCGTGCGCAGCGCCCGCGGCGCCGGATACGCCTGCTTGCCGCTCGGGGTGTGGATCACGTCGTCGCGGATCGGCTTGTTCGAAGACGAGACGGGCTGCTTCCCGTGATTCAGGTCCTGGTGCGTCGCGCGGCCCGGGTGCCAGAGCTGCAGCGCCATGCGCCCGCCCGCCGCGTGGACGGCGTCGGTGACTTTTTCCAACCCGCCGCGTGCGCGTCGCTGTAGATGCCCGGCTCGAGGCCGAACGCGCGCGCGTCGGGATCGACCATCGTGGCCTCCGCGATCAGCAGGCCGCCGCTGGCGCGCTGGCGGTAGTGCTCGACGATGAGAGCGGAGGCGACGTGGTTCTCGTCGGCGCGCACGCGCGTGAGCGGCGCCATGAAGATGCGGTTCGGGACGGTGAGGTCGCCGAGGCGGAGCGGAGAAAATAGTTGCATGGCGAACTAAATGCCCAGCTTTGCCGAAAAAACAAATCGCGCGACGCAGTTATGACATTTTGGCGAACCGCTGCCCCGCGTGTTCGCGCCGGAACACGCGCTTGAAGCACGCCACGCGCTCGGCTTGGCTGCGGGCGCGCTTGGGCCAGCGCACGCATGTCTTCCGTCACCGTGTCTCCCGCGGCGGACGAGGCGCTGGCCCCGTCAATCGCGCGTCATTTCACCGGCGAGTTTCCGCCCGCCCGGCTCTCCGTCGCCTACCGCGTCGCGCTCGTCGCCACCGCGGCCGCGATGGTGTTGCTGCCACTCGTCTATCTGGCCGTCGCCGCGGCCGCCGCGTGGGGCGTCTGGTGGTGGCTCGGCGCCGGGCTCGAGATTTTCAAGCACTCCACGAGTATCTGGAGCCTCCTCCTCTACCTGACGCCCGCGATCACCGGCGGCGTCACGGTGCTGTTCCTCTTCAAGCCGTTCTTCGCGCCGCGCGCGCCGTCGAGTCAGCCGATCGCGGTCGATCTCGCGCAAGAGCCCGTGCTCCGCGAGTTCCTCGCGCAAATCTGCCGGCGCACCGGCGTGGCGATGCCGGCGTCGGTCCAGCTCAACGCCACCGTCAACGCCTCCGCGTCGTTCCGGCGCGGCTGGCTCAGCCTCGGGCGGCGCGACCTCGCGCTCACGCTCGGCACGCCGCTGATCCGCGGCCTGACCGTGCAACAGCTCGGCGGCGTCATCGCGCACGAATTCGGGCACTTCGCGCAGCGCACGGGCATGTTTTCGCAGTTCCTGATCCGCACCATCAACGACTGGTTCGCGCACGTCGTGTTTGGCCGCGACCAGTGGGACGCGTGGCTGATCCAAAATTCCGAGAACAACGACTGGCGGCTCGCCGCGCCGCTCTGGTGCGCCCGCGGCGGCGTCTGGGTCAGCCGCAAAATTCTTCACGGCCTCCTCTACGTCGCGCACGCGCTCAGCTGCTGGCTGTCGCGCCAGATGGAATTCGACGCCGACTACTACGCCGCGCACCTGCAAGGCGCCGAGTCGTTCGCCGCCACCGCCAACGCCATCTCGCTCCTCGCCCTCGCGGAGCAGCGCGCGACCGACGACATCAACGTCTGGTGGCGCGACAAACGCGCCGTCGCCGACTTCGCCCAAGTCGTGACGCTGCGCCGCTCCGGCCTGCCCGCGGAACTCGAAACCGCCTTCGCCAAGGCCCAAGCCGAGGAGAAAACCCTCTGGCACCACACGCACCCGTGCATGCGCGACCGCATCGCACGCGCCCGCGCCCTCGCCGCGCCCGGCGTGCTCGCGCACGACGGCGCCGCGACGAAGCTGTTCCGCGACTTCGCCGCCCGCAGCCGTGAAGTCACCGCGGCGCTCTACCGCCACTCCGTCGGCGATCGGCTCGCGCAAGCGCAGTCGCTGTCGGACGAAGAAATCGCGCAACGCATCGCTGGCGACGATGCGCGCGCCACCGCCCTGCAGCGCCTCACCGGCGGCGCCATCGCGCTCGACCGGCCTGTCCTGCTCACGCTCGCCGAAATCGCACCCGGCGCCGCCGGCCTGCACCCGACGCGCGCGGAGCACGCAAAGTGGTTCGCCGACGAAGCCGAACGCCTGCGTCGCGCGCTCGAGGTCGACGCGCAGGCTTACGAACGCCTGCACGAACTCGCCGGCGCGCGCCGCTTCATCGATTGCGGCATCGGCGTGAAACCCGCCACGTTCCGCCTGAAAGCCTCGACGCTCCTCGCGCTCGACGAAGCACAGGCCGAGGCGCTCCGCTCCCGCCTCGAACACGACGGACTCCTCACCGAGACCGCCACCCGCGTGCGTCACCGGCTGCGCGCGTTCGCCCGCCTCGCCCACGAAAACAGCACGCGGCCCGAAGCAGCGCGACTCCGCGTGTTGCTCGAAACGTTCGCGAGCCTCTCGCCGCTCTACGGCCACCTGCCGCAGCTCCTCCAACTCCAGGCGATCGTGCGCCTTTTCGCCGTGAACCACGCCGCGCTCCTCAAGGACACGCGCTTCATCATCGCCTACGACGGCGCGATGACCGAAGCCCGCAAGGCCCTCACCGACGCGCTCGCGACCGCCGCAACCGTCGACGATCCGCTGGCCGAATCAGGCGCCCCGCGCACCGTCGCCGATCGCGTGCGTGCGGCCACCACCGAAACGGAGTGTCTCACCGTGCTCACCGCCCAGCTCGGCGCCGCGATCCGCTACTATTTCCAACTGCTGAGCGAATGCGCCGCGCTCGCCGAGGCGCTCGAGCCCGCAGTCAGCGCGCCGTGAGCCGGTGGAAGCGGCCGCCGAGCGCGAGCGCCGCGCCGGCCAGCCCGCACGCCAGGCCCGTCCACACGCCGATCGGCCCCAGCGACGTGTGGAAGGCCAGCCCGTAACCGAGCGGCAGCGCGACCACCCAATACGCCACGAACGTCAGCGCCGTGGGCACGCGGACGTCCGTGAGGCCGCGCAGGGCGCCGGCCCCGATGACCTGCGCGCCGTCGAACAGCTGGAAAATGGCCGCCACGATCAGCAACCGGGCCGCGAGCCCGGCCACATCGGTCGCGGGCGTGAACGCGGCGGCAATCCACGGCCCCGCGAGCGCGAAAATCAGCGCGAACGTCCCCATCACGACCGCCCCGGTCGCCAGCGAACCGAAGCCGATGGCCCGCACCGCATCCGGCCGGCCCTCGCCGCGCGCCTGGCTGATCCGCAGGCTCGTCGCCGTCGACAGCCCGAGCGGAAACATGAACGTGAGCGCCGCGCAGCCGAGCGCCACCTGATGCGCCGCCAGCGGCACGGTGCCGAGCCAGCCCATCATCAGCGCCGCCATGGCGAACGCGCCGCCCTCGAACAGCAGCATCCCGCCCGCGGGCACGCCGAGCTTCAGCAATTCGACGAAACGCGCGCGCTCCCAGCCCCGTGCGCCGCCGCCCGCACGCGGGCGAAGGCCGGCGCGCGCTGCACCCACGCGTAAATCGCGACCGCCGCCACCACGCGCGCGAGCAGCGTCGCGATCCCGGAGCCGACCAAGCCGAGCGCCGGCCCGCCGAGGTGCCCGAAGACGAGCATCCAGTTCAGCAGCGCGTTCAAACCGACGTCGGCCAGCATCAGCCCCATCGGCACCCACGGCTGGTTGAGCGACTCGCAGAATTGCCGCTGCACCTGAAAAAACAGCGCCGGCAGAAACGACAGCCCGATGAGCAGGAAATACGGCCGCACGATCGCCACCACCTCGGGCGGCTGGCCGAAGCGGTGCAGCTGGGTCGCGAGGCCGAGCATGAGGACGAACGCCGTGAGGCCGACCGCGACGGCCAGCGCGCGCCCGTGCCGCAGCCACGCCGCGCAGCCCGCCTCGTCCCCCGCCCCGTGGTCGCGCGCGGCGAACACGCCGGCGCCGAGCAGCAGGCCGATGCCGACCACGTAGAAGATGCCGAAGGCGCCGTGCGTGAACGCCGCCGCCGCCAGCTCGGCGCGGCCGACGCGGCCGATGAAGGCGTTGTCGGTCACGCCGATCAGCATCTGGCTCACCTGGCCGACCACGATCGGGAACGCCAGCGCGAGCGTGGCGCGCAGTTCGCGCAGGATTTGGGCCGGCCTTGCCATGGGACCGCGCATCGTGCGCGCGACTGTGCCGGTCGCAACGGCGTTTTGTGTTCGCGGCGCCCCGCCGGCGCCCGCTGAATCGCCCGCCGTGTCCGCCCTCGCCCTCGCGCTCATCCTCGCCGCCGCCTTCGCCCACGCAACGTGGAACCTCGCGGCCAAGCGCTCCGGCGGCGGCCTGCCCTTCGTGTGGTCGGCGGGCGTGCTGTCGTTCGCCTGCTACGTGCCGGCGGTGATCGCGTATGGGTTCTGGCGGCCGATCGCACTGCCGCCGGAGGCGCTGCCCGTGATCCTCGGCAGCGGGCTGATCAAGACCGGCTACGCCCTGCTGCTGCAGCGGGCCTACCGCCACGGCGACTTCTCGCTCGTCTACCCGCTGGCGCGCGGCACGGGGCCGCTGCTCTCGACCGCCGCGGCCATCGCGTTCTTCGGCGAGCGCCCCAGCGCGCTCGCGCTCGGCGGCGGGGCGCTGATCGTCGCCAGCGTCTTCTACCTCACCGGCGGCGCGAAGCTCCTCCACGCCGACCGCGCGCACCTGCGGCAGGGGCTGCTCTACGGCGTCGTCTGCGGCTGCTGCATCGCCGGCTACACCGTCTGGGACCAGCGCGCGGTGTCGCAGCTGCACCTGCCGCCGCCGGTCTACGACGGCGGCACGCAGCTCGTGATGTGCCTGGTGCTGACCCCGTTCGCGCTGCGGCGGCTGTCGGAGGTGGCCCAGGGCTGGCGCGAGCACCGCCGCGAGGCGTTCATCGTGGCCTTCCTCGCACCCACGGCCTACATCCTCGTGCTCTTTGCCATGACGTTCACGCCGGTCAGCTACATCGCGCCCGCGCGCGAGATCAGCATCCTCATCGGCACCTTCTTCGGCGCGCGGCTGCTCAACGAGGCCGACGCCTCGCGCCGGCTCGTCGCCGCCGGCGGCATGGTGGCGGGCGTGATTGCTCTGGCGCTGGGGTGACCCGCGCGTAGCTTTTCCCCGTGCGCCGCTCCAAGGAAATCGTCGTGCTGCTCGTCCTGCTCGTGGGCGTGATGGCGTTCGTGCTCTGGTATGTGCGCGAACGCCGCGCCGAACGGCACGCGCAGCCCGCGGCGGAAAGGACCCTCGGGCCGGTGGTCACGACGGCGCCCGCCGCCCGATCGACCTCGAACAGCACGACGCCAAGGCGATCGACTTTTCCAGCGGCCGGCCCGTCGTGAAGGACACGCCGGCGGACCGCGCCGCGCTCGAGCAGGGCCTCAAGGAGATCGAGGAGGCCACGCGCCACGTGACGTTCGAGGCGCAGAAGCCGGCGCCGAAGAAGCCGTAGGCCCGCCGCGCGCGCCCGGCGGCGTAAGCGAACCGTAAATCTCTGACGGCGGCGCACCGCCGTCTCGTCAGGCGCCGGCGGCCTTGGGAGGGTGACGCCGTGCATGCGTTGAGATCGAAGGTATTCTGGTGCGGTCTGGGGGTGCTCGCGTTCGTCGGCGCCGCCCTCGCCTTCCGTCCCGCCGAGCGGTCGATCGAGGTCCCGCTGCTGCGCACCCGGACGGCGGACGAGCGGCGCGATTCGCTCTGGGCCTTGCAGGACGCGTGGAGCGCCCGGGCGCTGGTCTACTCGCCGGAGAACGAGCGGGAGGAGCGGGCGTTCCTCAACCGCCTGGCCTATTTCATCCGCGCGACGCGCGGCCGGGAAACCTACGGCCCGGCCTGCCAGTTCTGGAACCGCGCCTACCACGACCACGCGTCGCGCTACTCCGACTTCATCGAGGACCAGGAGTAGCGCGGGCCGGGCCGGCGGCGGCGTCAGCCCCGGCGGCGCCGCGCCAGGAGGGCGAGCGCGAGGAGGCCGAAGGCCCACCCCGAGGGCGCGCCGCCACCGCCGCCGCTGCCACCGGTGCTGCCCGTGCTGTTCGCGGGCGTCGTGGTGTTGCTGCCGGTGCCGTTCGAGTTCGAGCCGGTGACGGACGGGACCTCGAAGACCTCGAGCTCGGTGACGCCGGCGGCGGAATTCACGCCCGCGACGGTCGCGGTGTAACTGCCGGGGTTGAGCGAGAGCAGCACCGCGGCGTCCTTGCTGCCGGCGGTGAGCGCGGCGGCGGCGACGTTGGCGGCGACGGTGGTGAGCTGCGCGGCGGTGGCGCCGGCGGTGCCGTTGGTCGTCACCGGCGTCTCCCAATTGTCGTTGCTGGCCAGGGTGGTGCCGGTGCTGTTCTGGATCTGGAGGGTCGGGTCGGCGTTCGTGCCGCCGAGCCCCTGCGCGGTGAGTGCGGGCCCGAGCGCGCGGACGAGCACGCTCTGGGCGGCGGTGCCCTTGATCGTGAACTCGACCGTCTGCGTGCCGGTGTTGGCGGCGGCGCTGGCGCGGGTGGAATACGCGACGAGGTTGGCGGGCGTGTTGCCGTCGGCCTCGAAGAGCTCGGTCATGACCGCGCCGCCCGTGCCGGCGCCGTCCCAGACCGCGATCACGTAGGAGCCGGGCGCGAGCGTGGTCACCAGCGCGGCGTCGGCCTCGGTCGACACCAGCGACAGGGCGCCGAGGGAGTTGGCGAGCGCGAGGGTGCCCGCGTCGGTCACGGGCGAGCTGGCGGCGGCCCAGAGGCCGCCGGCGGCGGTGTAGAGCTCCAGTTTCGGCTTCGGGGCGAAGTCGCTCACGCCCATGCGGGCGAGGCCGGGGCCGGCGGCGCGGAGGAAGACGCGGCGCGAGGCCGAGCCGCCGATGACGAAGTTCACGAACTGCACCTCGCCGCCCTTCAGGCGCAGCAGCGAGCTGAAGTCGGAGAAGTAGCCCGACGCGCTGGCGTTGGTGCTGCCGGCGTAGCGGGTGCCGGTGAGCGTGACGGAGCCGGCGCCGGTGTTGCTCGAGCCGCCGGAGCTGCCGTTGCCGCCGGTGCCGCCGGTGCCGCTGCCCGAGTCGCCGGTGTAGGTGCCGACGGTGACCGTGCCCGCGGCGGTGGTGTTGTAGAACTGCCAGTAGACCTCGGTGACGCCGCTCGAGCCGCCGCCGGCGGCGCTCGAAAGCGCGCGGGCGCGGAGGAGGAAGTTGGTGTTCGCCGGCAGCGTCGTGCCGCCGGACCAGCTCCAGGTCTTGCCGTCGGCGGAGGGCGTGGCGTTGCCGAGCGCGGTCCAGAGGTTGCCGTTGGTCGAATACGAGAGCGCCACGGCGGAGAAGTCGGCCGCGGGGCCGGAGAGCGTCCAGGTGGCGGAGGTGAGGCCCGAGCCGACGCTGAAGCTGTAGGCGCCGCTGCTGGTGCCGCTGACGCGGCTGAGCAGGTAGTCGGACGCGCCGCCCAGCGCGGTGAAGGCGCCGCCGGCGAGCGCGCGGCCGTCGAGCAGGCCGGCGAGCACGTAGACCTCCGCGTTCGCGGTGGCGGTGAGCCCGGAGTCGAGCGAACCGTCGGACTTGAGCAGCGCGAGGCGCGCGTGGCTCTGGCCGGCGATGGTGCCGAAGGCGCCGCCGACGACCACGGAGCCGTCGACGCGGGCGGAGAGCGCGTAGACCGCGCCGTCGGGCGCGGGGTTGAACGCGGTATCGAGCGAGCCGTCGGCGTTCAGGCGCGCGAGGTGGGTGCGTGCGGTGCCGTTGACGGAGGTGAATTCGCCGCCGACGAGGATCCTCCCGTCCGGAAGGACGGCGAGGGCCCTGACTGATCCGTTGATCGACGGCGAAAAGGAGGCGTCCACCGCGCCCGAGGCGAGCACGCGGGCGAGCCGGGTGTGTGCGGCGCCGCCGACGCTGGCGAAGTCGCCGCCGATCACGAGCGCGCCGGAGCCGGCGACCGCGAGGGCGCGCACGGCGCCGTCGGCCGAGGGGCGAAGCCGGTGTCGAGCGCGCCGGTGGCGGTGAAGCGCGCGAGGCGCGCGCGGGCCGTGCCGGCGATGGTGGTGAAGGCGCCGCCGACCACGATGCTGCCGTCGGCCTGCGCGCCGAGGGCGTAGACGGTGTCGTTGGGCGCGGGGGCGAAGCTGCTGTCGGCGCTGCCGTCGAGGGTGAGGCGCGCGAGGCGCGGCACGCCGACGCCGCCGACGGTCGAGAATTCGCCGCCGACGTAGAGCACGGACTCGGAGCGCAGGTCGGTGAACGCGCCGCCGATGAGGATCGATTGGTCGGCGGCGACGTTGATGGTGTAGACGTAGCTGTCGGCGGACGGGTTGAACGATGTGTCGATGCCGCCGCTGCTGGTGAGCGCGGCGACGTAGCTGCGGCCGACCGGCGTGGCGCTCGTGGCGTGCAGCGCGGTGAAGGCGCCGCCGATGAAGATACGGCCGTCGGGGTGCACGGCGATGGTGGAGACGAAGGAGTTGGCGTCGGGGTTGAAGCTCTGGTCGAGCGAGTAGTCGGCGTTGAGGCGGGCGAGGTAGGGGCGGTCGGCGTCGTCGGTCTTGGTGCCGTCGCCGTCGTCGTCGTCGTTCTCGCCGTCGTCGAGCTGCAGATTGGTGAAGGTGCCGCCGAGGAGGATCTTGCCGTCGCTCTGGCGCGCGAGGGCGGAGACGGTGGCGTTCGGGCCGGGGGCGAGCGAGTCGTTCAGGGTGCCGTCGGCGTTGAGCAGCGCGACGTAGGGTCGCGAGGTGGAGGACGAGGCGCCGTTGGGTGTCCAGCTGCTGAAGGAGCCGCCGGCGATGAGCTTGCCGTCGGGCAGCAGCAGCAGCGCGGAGACGAAGCTGTTGGGCGTGGGGTTGTAGGCGGTGTCGAGCGTGCCGTCGGACTTGAAGCGGGCGAGGTAGGTGCGGCCGGTGTCGTCGGTCTTGGTGCCGTCGCCGTCGTCGTCGTCGTTCTGGCCGTCGTCGACCTCCACGGCGGTGAAGGAGCCGCCGACCACGATGGCGCCGTCGGACTGGATCACCACGGCGGAGACGGAGGCGTTGAGCGCGGGCGGGGCGAAGGCGGTGTCGACGGTGAGGTCGGCGTTGAGCCGGGCGAGGTAGGTGCGGGCGTAGCCGCCGACGCTGGTGAAGGCGCCCACGACCACGATCTTGCCGTCGGCCTGCCGGGCCAGGCCGGCGACGCTGCTGTCGAGCGAGAGGTTGAAGGCGGTGTCGAGCACGCCGGCGGCGCTGAAGTGCGCCAGGTGCTTGATCGCGCTGCCGGTGAGGGTGAACGAGCCGCCGACGAGCAGCGAGCCGTCGCCGAGCACGAGCGTGGTGTTGATGCGGCCGGCGAGGTTGGAGAGGTCGCTCCGGCCGAAGCTGGTGCGCACGGCGCCGTCCGACTCGAACCAGGCGAGCAGGTTGGTCTTCGAGACCGCGGAGGTGGTGGCGCCCTGCACGAGCAGGGCGTTGACCGCGCCGTCGGCGCTGGCGCTGAACGAGGCGTCGCGCAGGCCCTCGCTGGTGAAGCGCGCGAGGTTGGTCGTGGTCTGGCCGCCGAGGCGCTCGAACACGCCGCCGACGAGCACGCGGCTGTCGGACTGCGGCGCGATCGCCAGCACGCGGGCGCCGGTCGGGTTGGTCGACGTGACGGTCCAGGCCGAGTCGAGCGCACCGGCGCTGGTGAGGCGGACGAGGTGGTTGGGGGCGGCGACCGACTCGCCGGCCGCGGTGGTGGCGGTGGTGAAGCGGCCCGCGACGTAGACGGCGCCGGCGGAGGTCCTCGCCAGTGCGAGCACGCGGTCGTTGGTCTGCACGGCGGCGGTGGAGTCGGGCGCGCCGGCCGCGGTCAGGATGGCGAGGTATTTCCGCGTGGTGGCGGTGCCGATCGTGGTGAAGTAGCCACCGACGACGATGCGCCCGTCGGCGAGCGTGGCGAGGGCGGTGACGGCGTTGTCGGCCGCGGGGTTGAAGGTCTTGTCGAGCGAGCCGTCGGCGTTGAGGCGCACGAGGCGCTTGCGGTCGGCGTCGTCGGTCGTGGTGCCGTCGCCGTCGTCGTCGTCGTTCTCGCCGTCGTCCATCTGGATGGTGGTGAAGCCGCCGCCGAAGAGGATCTTGCCGTCCGCCTGCACGGCGATGGCGCGCACGGTGCCGTCGACGCCGGGGTTCACGCCGGTGTCGACCGTGCCGGTGCCGCTGATGCGGGCGAGGCCGGCGCGGGACGCGCCGTTGATCGCGGTGAAGGAGCCGCCGAGGAGGAAGCGGCCGTCGGTCTGCATCGTGATGGCGTAGACGGTGCTGTTGAGATTCCAGTTCAGCGCCCCGACGGCGCCGGTGGAATCGACCTCGGCGAAGTAGGCGCGGCTGACGTCGTCGGCCGTGTCGGTGGTGTCGGTTTTCCAGACGCTGAAATTGCCGCCGGCAAAGACCTTGCCGTCGCTCTTGAGGTAGAGGGCGTAGACGGCGCCGTTGGGTCCGGGCGAGTAGCTGGTGTCGAGCGAGCCGTCGGCGTTGAGGCGGGCGAGGTAGGGGCGGTCGGTGTCGCCGACCTGGGTGAAGGCGCCGCCGACGAGGATCTTGCCGTCGGACTGGACGGCGAGCGCATAGACGCCGCCGTCGAGCGCGGGGTGGAAATCCGGGTCGATGGTGCCGTCGCTGAGGATGCGGGCGAGGTTCTGGCGGGTCTGGCCGCCGAGGGTGGAGAAGGTGCCGCCGACGAGGACGCTGCCGGAGGCTTCGACGGCGGTGGCCCAGATCGTGCCGTCCTCCTCGCTGGTGAAGGCGCCGTCGAGGTCGCCGTTGGCCTGGATGCGCGCGGCGTGGTTGCGCAGGATGCTGCTGCTGGCGCCGGCGGGGGTGAAGCGGGTGAAGGTGCCGCCGACCACGATCTTGCCGTCGGACTGCAGGGCGAGGGCGCGGACCGCGGCGTTGGCGCCGGGGGCGAAGGCGGTGTCGACCGCGCCGTCGGAACCGAGGCGGGCGAGGTAAGGGCGGGTGGTGAGCACGCCGCTGTTGGCGGATTGGAAGGCGGTGAAGTCGCCGCCGACCACGATCTTGCCGTCGCGCTGCACGAGCACGCTGGAGACGCTGGCGCTGGGCCGCGGCTCGAAGCTGGTGTCGAGGTCGCCCGCGGCGTGCCAGCGGGCGAGGAAGGCGCGGGTGAGGTTGTCGCTGTCGGTCGCGCCGCGCACGGCGGTGAAGTCGCCGGCGGCGAGGATCGAGCCGTCGGCCTCGAGGGCGAGGCTGAGCACGCGGTTGTTGGCGAGGACGGCGAAGCCGGGATCGAGCGAGCCGTCGGCGTTGAGGCGGGCGAGGCGTGTGGCGGTCGCGGCGGCGGCGCTGCCGAGCTGGTGGGTGGTGAACGCGCCGCCGGCGAGGATCTTGCCGTCGGGCTGCACCGCGAGGGCGAAGACGATGTTGTTGAAGCTGGCGGTGAAGGTCTCGTCGACCGCGCCGTCGGCGCTGAGGCGGGCGATGCGGCCGCGGGCGATGGTGGCGCCGGTGCCGCCGGGCTGGAGCGTGGTGAAGCTGCCGCCGATGAGGATGCGGCCGCCGGCGTCGACCGCGAGGGCGGAGACCGGCGCGAGCGACGGGCTGCCGCCGGTCGGGCGCGGGTCGAAGCTGGTGTCGAGCGTGCCGTCGGCGTTGAGGCGGGCGAGGCCGGAGCGGGCCCAGCTGGCGCTGCTGCCGTTGGGCTGCACCGCGGTGAACTTGCCGGCGACGAGGATGCGGCCGTCGGCCTGCACGAGGAGGGCGGAGACGTCGCCGTCGAACGCGGGCCCGAAGGCGGCGTCGAGCGTGCCGTCGGCGTTGAAGCGCGCGAGGTGCTGCCGGGTGACCGGCGCGCCCTCGCTCGGCGGCTGCACGGTGGTGAAGCCGCCGCCGATCAGCACGCGGCCGTCGGCCTGCACCGCGGTGGCGTAGACGTTGCCGTTGGCGTTGGGATCGAACGCGCTGACGAGCGCCGGCACGAGGCTCGCGAGGAGCGCCAGGAAAGGGCGAAGGGATTTCATCCGTTAAAATTTGAAGCTGAGGCCCGAGCGCAGCCCGAGGCCGGCGGACATCTTGATCAGGGCCGAGCGGCCGCCCAACGTGAGTTCGGAATCGCGGGTGGAGAGCTCGTAGGAGGCGCTGCCGAAGAAGCCGGCGCGCTCGGTGAACCAATACTCGGCGTCGAGGCCGCTGAAGACGCCGGCCTGCGCCGAGGTCTCGGCGGTGGACTCGTCGGCGTTCTGGACCGCGGTGGTGAGGTTCTCGAGCTCGAGCTGCTCGTCGTAGCGCATGCGCAGGCCGACGACGTTGACCGTCGCGCCGGCGCTGAGGCGGACGGAGAAGCGGTCGTTCGGCTGCCAGCGCAGCCAGGGGCCGGCGCGGACGCTGAAGTAGGCGCCCTTGACCTGCCACATGCCCTTGACGGTGGCGGCGCCGGGCGTGGCGGTCTCGGTGCGGCTCTGGGGCGTGCTGGCGAGGTAGGTGGTGTTGTCGATCGTCTGCGTGGTGGTGGTGCCGTCGGCGTTGGTGACGTCGACGGTCGTGGTCGACGGCGCGGAGTAGCCGGTGCTGCTGGAGTCGGCGGGATCGCCGCCGGGGGCGCGGCGCCGAGCAGCGAGTAGGTGTCGGTGATCGTCAGCAGCGTCGCCGTGATCGTGCCGGAGGATTTGGCGTTGAGGGTGTTGAGGCCGAAGCCGAACTGCGCGCCGACGGTGAAGACGCGGCGGCCGGGCCCGAGCGGGCGGCCGAAGCGCCAGAGCTCGCGCGAGCCCTCGACGTCGACGCCGACCGTGGGATTGCTCTTGGCCAGGACCGAGGCGCCCTCGGAGAGCGTCTCGTAGCGATGGAAGTCGACGGCCGAGAGGTCGCCCGTGACCTGGGTGGCCGCGTTGTAGCTCCAGGTGTTGGTGCGGCCGTCGCTGGCGACGTCGTTGCCGTCGCCGTCGACGCGGCTGTCGAGGTGGACGTAGCCGTCGTTGTAGGTGCGGTTCGCCTCGGTGGTGGTGTCCTTGAGGTCGAGCGCCGAGGTGATGCTGCCGACGTTCCGGAAGTTCGCCTTCAGCTTGCCGCCGAAGCGCAGCGAGAAGGAGAGCTGGTTCTTGGGCACGGCCAGCTCGTCCAGGGCCCGCAGATCCTGCAGCATCTCCTCCTCGGTCGGTTCGGCGGGGGCCGGCGGGAGCGATTGGGCGAAAGTGAGCGTCGTCGACGCCAGGGCGGCGCCGACCAGCAGGACGGGTCGAAGATCCATTTGCCCGGTTTAGACAGCCGAAAATTTTTCCCGCGAATACTTCGGGACCAAGCCGACCCGGGCAGGGACGAAACCCCGGCGAAACGATGCAGGGCCGAGTTTCCGGGCGTGCCGCCCCGGGCGGTTGTGTCATTTTTTGGCTCCTGCGGGAGAAAGCGCGGTCTGACGCCGGAGCAATCCCGATGATGAAATTGAAAGTCCTGATCGCAGACGACGAACCGCTGGCGCTCGACAAGCTGCGCCGGCTGGTGGCGAACGAAGCCGACCTCGAGGTCGTGGCCGAGGCGGCGAACGGCAGCGAGGCGCTCCGCCTGGCGGAGCAGCACCGTCCCGACGTCCTCATCCTCGACATCCAGATGCCGCCGCTCGACGGCATCGAGGTGGCGCACGCGCTGCAGCACGGCAACCAGGCCATCATCTTCACCACCGCCTTCCCCGACCACGCGGTCGACGCGTTCGCGACCAACGCCGTCGACTACCTGCTCAAGCCCTACAGCCGGGAGAATTTCGCCCGCGCGCTCGGCCGCGCCCGCACCCGGCTGGCGGCGCGCCCGCCCGACGCCGCGCGGGCCGGCCGCAGCGACCGCCTGCTGGTAAAGTCGCGCGACCGCTACGTCGTCGTGCCCGTGAACGACATCGAGTGGATCGAGGCGGCGGCCAACTACGTCGTCCTCCACGCCTCCAGCGGCAACCACGTGCTGCGCGGCACGCTGACCGACACGCTGGTCGAGGTCGGCGAGGACCAGTTTTTCCGCACCGGCCGCTCGGCGGCGGTGAACCTCGACCGGGTGAACGAGGTGCTCTTCGACGAGCCGGGCGAGCACGTGCTGCTGCTGCGCAGCGGCGCGCGCGTGCGCCTGCAGCGGAGCTTCCGCGAATTGCAGGAACGGCTGGAGAAGCGCACCGCGGTGCGCGCCGCCGCGCGGGAAGGAAACGCGGCGTGACGTCGTCGCCGTTCTCGAGCGACCCGCGGCACGAAGCCGGCGACCGCGCCGCGGTCATCACCTTCCGCCACTGGTGGTGGCTGCCCACCGGCTGGCTCGCCCTCGGCTTCCTGTTTTCGATCCAGCCGTGGCTGAGCGGCTTCATGCCGTTCAGCGAGAACGTCCGCTTCGCCGCGCTGCGCCTGCTGCCGTGGGCGGGGTGGCGCCGGCGGCGGTGTGGCTCTGCCTGCACTTTCCCATCGCCGGCCCGCGCTGGCCGCGCGCGCTGCTCATCCACGTCGCCGCGAGCATCGTCGCGATCGTGTGCCTGGAATTGCCGCTCAGCCTGATCGACGGGCCGCGCGGCGGCCACCTGCGCTTCGCCTTCCGGGACGACGGCAAGGGCGGCGCGGTGCGCGTGGTCGGGTTCAGCTCGCCCGGAGGCCCTCCGCCGGCGGGCGCCACCAGCACGTTCGCGCCCGCCGCCGTCCCCGGGCTGCCGGGCGGGCCGACCGGCGAGCCCCGGCAGGACGTGGTCTTCGAATTCGCGCCGGGCAAGGGACCGATGCTCACGGCCAACACCGGCGGCGAGCCGGTGTCGCCGCGCATGTTCCGCGCGCCCCCGCCGTGGTTCCTCCGCGGCCGGCAATCGTTCCCGCTCTACTGCTGCCTGGTCGCCTTCGCCCACGTGCTCTACCTGCAGCGCGCCGCCCGCCGCGCCGCCCAGGCCGAGGCGCAGCTGACCGCCGCGCGCCTCGCCGCGCTCCAGCTCCAGCTCCAGCCGCACTTCCTCTTCAATTCCCTCAACGCCATCTCCTCGCTCGTGCGCGCCGACGCCGAGGCGGCGGACGAGATGATCTGCTCGCTCGGCGCCCTGCTCCACGCCTCGCTCGACAAGAGCGGCCGCGCCGAAGTCACCCTCGAGGAGGAGATGCAGATGGTGCAGCACTACCTGCGCATCCAGCAGGTGCGCTTCGGCGACGCGCTGCGGATCGAGACCCGCATCGACACCGGCGTGGCGCGCGCGGCCGTCCCCACCCTCTCGCTCCAGCCGCTGGTCGAGAACGCCATCATCCACGGCCTGCACGGCCGCCCCGGCACCCTGCGCATCGGCGCGTGGCGCCGCGAGGACCGCCTGCTCGTCGAGATCACCGACGAATCGCCCGCCCCGGCCGTCGTCGACGCGAAACCGCGCCGGCCCACCACCGGCGTCGGCCTGAAGAACATCCGCGCACGCCTCGAGACGCTCTATGGCCGCCGCGCCGCCCTCGACCTGATCCGCACCCCGGCCGGCGCGACCGCCCGCCTCGAGGTCCCCTTCCGCGAGCTCGTCGAAGCCTGAGGCGCGCGCCCGGGCCGGCCCCTTCCCCGGCCGCCTCGACCGGCCGCGCGACGGCCCGCGCCCGGACGTAAAACGGCCCGCGTAAAAAGTGAGGTTTTTGCCGGGACCCGGCCCGACCGCGAAAAGCCCGCCCTTCCCACAACAGCCTTGAGCACAAGCCGTTTTGCCCCAGCCTCACCCCACGGGCCAACCTGCAGTGAGGTTTTTCACTGAAGCTGAATAAGACTGATCGGCGGAAGAAAGATGATCGAGAACCAAGAAGTCATGGAGGCATTTTATGCGGGCCGGCGTAGTGCGACCTATCCGCTCGCCGTGAATGATGTGGTTCGCGTGAAAGAAGGAAGAAAGAGCGGCTCGTTGGCTGCGGTCATCTCGCCGCAGTCCGTTGCTCCCGTTGTCAGCTATCTTGTCGAGTATGGCGACGGTTCCGACGACATCGTTCCCCTTGTCGCGCTCGAACTGAAAGAGCCGATCCAGCCACTAGAGACAACGCGCGGGAAGTGACCGTGATTCGCATGGCCCATGCTCCGCTCAGCATCTTCAGCTTTTCAAAAGGGCTCACTGCACGCTCGCCCGCGCGTGTCTCACCTTTAACGTTCGGCAAAAACAGTAGTCGCCATGTCACGCTATCGTCCGCTCGCTGAATTTGAGAAGCGTTTCCCTAAAATGGACGTCGAAGAGTTGCAGCGTTGGCGGGATCATTGGGCGGATCACGCGCAACGATTGGCGCCAAAAATTCGGAAGCTCGCGATGAAGCGAGTTCACATGATCGACAGCGCGATCGCTCATAGAAAGCGAGGGACGAGTGAAAAAGCGTAAGTTTTCACTTCGAAGCTGTGTGATTCTGGACGAGCGAAGCACCCGCCTTAGGAGTTGCGGCGTGACTTTGGTCCCAAACCTGAAGATTGCGGCTCTGCGAATTGGCTTTGGCTCTCAAAGGCCGAACCAGCCGCCAGAGCCAACGGCGGTGTCTGTCACGCCTCGTGCTGACGCACGAGTCGCGCCAGCCATCGCCGTGGCTCATCTGTAACGATCGGCGGAAGAAAGATGACCTCGAGCGCTCTCATTACCGCAATTTTCGCCCTCACGGTGGCAAGTCACGCATTCGCGTTAAGTCCGATTTCGCCGACCTATCCGGGGCAGATGAAGGATGTGCGATTCGGCGTCTCGCCCACCAAGGCGGTAGCGGTTCGCTGGAATCCCGAAAAAGACGAAGCGCCGCTTTCCGTTCGCGGCGCGATCAGGGAGGCACGAATTGCCCTGAAGAAGTTGATACCCCACGGCGTGGAGCACTTCGCTTGTTACGACGTCGCGATTGAAGGTGCGGGTGACTCTTGGTATTATGTGGTTCGCTTTCTCTCGATGCACGCTTCGCACAGCAAGAAGCTCGATAGAGGTATCTATCCGGCGATCATACCTTTCATTGTGTATGCCGATGGAAGCGTTGAAATGCCGTTCGAACAAAAAGAGCCGATCCAGCCGGCACAGCCAACTCCGGGCAGCTGACGCTGCCCTGCGTGGCTGACCTCTAACGTTGGGCGAATAAGAATGAAGACGCTTTCGCTTCTCCTTCTCTGCGTTTGGTTCGGTATTGCAGCGTCCTTCGCAGCTGCGCCGAAGAAGAATTCCTTTGTCGTGGCTCCGCCGAAAGATGGTCGCTACGTTCCGTGGCGTAAGTCGGAGGACTCAAGCCGGCACTACGCCGGCGAGATCATCACGCTGTCGGGCGCCGGATTCCGCTATCAATACTTCACGGACGTAATTGAGGAAGAGGTGATCGTTCCTGACTGGTCCGGGGGCTTGAAGATTTCGCCAGATCACATCTACCTCGACCATCCGGCGGTTCCGTTTCCCTATCGCATCACCGGCCTGCTCGACGGAGTCTTTGTCATGACCACGTGGAGGGCAGTCGAACACTGGAAGAAGTTCGGAAATATGCAGGACTACGATGTCCTTTATCTCGAAACCAAGAAAGCGCCCAACCAGGCGGCACAGCCAACTCGGGGCAAAGCCCCTCGCGGCTGACCTCAAACGTTAGGCAAAGAAATGACTCCAAAACTTTTAAAGGAAA
Source organism: Oleiharenicola sp. Vm1 (assembly GCF_047777955.1). GTDB lineage: Bacteria > Verrucomicrobiota > Verrucomicrobiia > Opitutales > Opitutaceae > Didemnitutus. The sequence continues at coordinate 428,517 of NZ_CP180537.1, read as the reverse complement.
TTGAGCGCCTACAGAAGCTTCCTGATGGCGCGGTCGTTTTCGAAGTCGGAGTGGCACTTCAGTATTTCGACGCGCCGCCTGGAGTTCGGTATTCGGCGCCATACGTTGAGATGGGCACCGAGCTATGGGCTACCGCGTGTTACGAACTTCAATCGTTGTTATGTGATAAGAGTGAGCGAGCGCCTAAAGATTGGGTGGATGAGTTACAAGCGTTCTATCAGACGGTTCAAGCGGGCTATTTTTCGGCAGAAGAGAAAGCGCTTGAGCGGCAGCGTGAACTCGTCCGCATGGAGTCGGAGCTTGCGGCGTTGAAGGCGCAATATCGCGACGAGAAGAAGGAGACGGCTGACGCACACAAAAAGGAGATCGCCGAGCTGACTGCGACATATCGCGCCGAAATCGCGCGTCTTACGAAGCCGAGGCGGGAGATTCGTGTTATCCGTTCCTGAAAAGAGCCCAACAAGCCGCCACATCCAATGACGCGCAGCGAACCTGATAGACGAAATGAATCCTCTGATGTTGCGCGTCATGGCTGAGCTTTGACGATCGGCAAAATGAAGTTTCTACCTCTCCTTTTCATTTTGCTAGCAAGCCCGCTTGCCGCAGAGACGTTCCGAGGCATTGGGATTTCACGCGACCACGATCTCGAAGAGAAGATCGAGATTGTTCTCACCTACGATCGGCTTGAATCGAAGGCCGACGATCTTTGGCCTAGTTATCGTGCCAAGATCGCGGTGCGTTTCACTCCGGGCGAAGGTAAGTTTCGTGAGTATGAGTTTACGATCACGCAGTTTCCGGACAAGGAGTGGTCTCTTGTCGGTTATTTCATGCTTCCGAATATGGCTGGGCGTGTTCCAGTAGTTCTCCGAGCCGACATGTGGGAGCGCGGGAAGCAATTCTTCCTCTTCGATCCGAGCTCAGCGCCGCGGATTTATCAGGGAAAATTCGAGTGAAAAGGCCGAACCAGCCGCCAGAGCTAACGCCGACATCCGTCGTGGCTCATCTGTAACGTTCGGCAAAAAAGCAGTCGCATGCTCAAGTTTCCAGAGCACTCCCGCTTTTACTTCGAATGCCTCAACTTCGCGGCAGCTGCTAAGGAATACGCGGCGAGGGTCGACGGGCTCCTAAATCAGATGGCGGAAGCGCACGGGGAGGACGAATACGGACTCTACACCAAGACGATACCCGCGCTGCATTGGTCAGCGGCGACCATTTATATTTACGCGAACCTGGAGCAGCGGTTTACCGAGGCTTGCGAGATCGTGAAGGCCGTGAAGCGTCTAGATCTCAGTTACTCGAAATTTCAGGGGCAGGGTATTCCCCGTGCGAAGCTCTACTTGCTGGATTACGCGAAGCTGCATTTGAAGGTCACGAATCAAGCTTGGGAGCACGTGGCACTTTTGGGGAAGCTCAGGAATAGTTTGGTGCATGGCGGATTTTCGAAGCAGCATGAGAATTTTGTGCCGTTGTCGGCTTACGCGGCGAAGACCTCGGCATTTCGTGTTAGTGGCGAATCGATCATTGTTACCCATAAGACAGGGGCTCCTCAATTGCGCGGCGTCCGGGGTGCGGTGCTTGCGGTCACTTCGCGCCTGCGGCGCCGCGCCGGGCTCCGGAATCAACAACTTGCGCAATTGCTCGACCGCACTGGGTCATTGCTTCCCGCGAGAGGGTCATTGCTTCACTCGCCGAGCTCATTGTTTTACACGCCGACGCGATTGTTTGAGCGGCCGACCTCATTGCTTGAGGCGCCGAGGCGATTGTTTGACCGCCGTGCGTCATTGTTTCCCACGCCAACCCGATTGTTTTACACGCCGAGGCGATTGTTTACACGGACGACCCGATTGCTTGAGCCGCCGAGCTCATTGTTTGAGCAGCCAACTCAATTGTTTCGTTTCCCAACTCAATTGCTTCGCCTGCCAACTCCATTGTTTTGTCGTCCGGCTCTATTGTTTCGGCGGACGAGTCCCTTGTTTTGCCGGACGGCTCGATTGTTTGGTCCGCCGACCTCGTTGCGGGGGGCGCCGCGCGTGTTGCTTGGACGGTCGTGCTCGTTGTTTGGTGGGGTGAGCTCGATGCTTGAAGTGCCGCGGTCGCTGCTTTGATGCCCGCGGGCGTTGATTGGGGCACCGACCGTGTTGTTTCGAGGGACGCGGCGGTGGCTTTGGCCGCGGACGTCGTTGCTCCGAGGGACGGGCTCGTTGTTGAGACGGCCGACGTAGTTGCTCGACCGCCGGGATCATGGGATGCGCGCTGCGGAAGAAGGGCCGTTGGGGGCTACCCAACGTAGCGACATCGGACACGGCCCCTACCTCATCGAGGGACGTATGCGGGAGCCCGCGGCGCGCTCAGGCTGTCGTCGCGATGTTGCTGCCGACGGCGGCTTCCTCGCTCGGCGAGCCGTCCGCGGCGTAGCGCGCGTGCGGCTCGCGCGCGGGCGCAGCTGCTCGAAGAGGCTCGTCAGCTCGTCTTTGCTGACGCTGCCGTCGCCGTCGGTATCGATCGCGGCGAAGAGTTTCTCGAAATCCGGCGTGGCGCCGGTCGCGCTCGTCGCGTCGGTCGACGGGTCGTTTTCCTCGGCCTTCTTCTTCAGCGCGGCGAGCAGCTCCTCGGCGGAGACCTTGCCGTCCTTGTCGGTGTCCATCGCGTCGAACACCTGCCCGGCCTCCTCGGCCGCGGAGGCGCCGCCCTGGCCGCCGCTCGGCGGCGGGCCGGGAGGCGGGCCGCCGGCGCCGCGCGGGCCCTGGGTGCCGCCGCCGGCGCCGGTGCCGGAGGCGCGCATCGCCTTGAAGGCGGTCTCGAACTCCGTGGCCGTGATGGCGCCGTCGCCGTCGCTGTCGGTCTGCTGGAAGATCGTCGCCGCGTCGGGCCGGCCGGCGGCGCTGGCGGCGTCGGTCTTGCCGAAGCGTTTTTCCATCGCGGTGGAAAACTCGTCCTGCGTGACCTTGCCGTCGCCGTCGCCGTCGAGGCGGGCGAACATTTTCTGGAGGAACTCGCCGGGATCGGGGCGAGCGAGGGCACCGGTGGAGTTCGCGGTGTTGATCGAGGGGATGCTCATGGGTGGTTGCGTTGTCGGTTGATTCGCCGGCGACGGAGGAACCGCCGCCGCCAACCTTCATCGTCACCGGCGCGCCAAAGCCGCAGCCGCCTGGCGGCGTAATTCCCCGCGCTCGTCCCGCCGCCGGCGCGTTTCGGCCCAGCGGCCCCTCGCGGCGGCGTTTTTCAGCGCGCGAAGCCGGCCTCGATCTCCTCGAGCGTGCGGCCCTTGGTCTCCGGCAGCCAGAGCGTCGCGACGAGGAAATAGCCCACGGTGCACGCCGCCCAGAACGCGAACATCGCCGCGTAGCCGTAGCGCGCCACCACGGGGAGGAACATGGCCGCGATCGCGGTCGAGATGCCCTGGTTGATCAGCAGGCCGATGCCCATGCCGAGCGAGCGGATGCGCGTCGGCATCAGCTCGGAGAGCGCGAGCCAGACGCACACGCCGGGCCCGGTGGCGAAGCCGGCCACGAACAGCATCAGGCAGGCGCTGACGAGCCCGCCGGTGGCGGGGCCCGCGGCGAGCGCGCCGGATTGCAGGCGCCAGAACACGACCGCCCCGGTCACCAGCGCCAGCGCGATGCCGCCGGTGCCGATCTGGAGCAGCGCCTTGCGGCCGAGCCGGTCGACCAGCACGAGGCCGACGGCCGTGAACGCGACGTTCACCGCCGTCACCCACGTCGCCTGCGTCGCCGCCGCCTCGGCGGCGAGGCCGGCGCGCTGCAGGATCACGACGAGGAACTGGAGGATGGAATTGATGCCCGTGGTCTGCGTGAGCCCGAGCACGGCGCAGGCGAGGACGAACGGCACGACGTAGCGCCGCTGCCACAGGCTGCCGGCTGCGGCCGCGCCGGCGCCGGCCCCGGCGGCGAGCGAGGCGCGCATCTCGGCGAACTCGCGGTCCGCTTCCTCCGCCGCGCGCGAGCGGGCGAGCGCGGCGCGCGCCGCGTCGACCCGCTGGCGGCGCAGCAGCCAGCGCGGCGACTCGGTCACGAGCAGCGTGCCGAGCAGGAACAGGGCGCCCGGCCACACCGCGGACAGGAACATCGCGCGCCACGCGCCGTCCTGCACCTCGCGCAGCGCCGCGGCGGTCGCCCCGGTGACGGCCTCGACCTGCGCGGTGTAGTGCCGGCCGACCGCCATCGCGATCAGGATGCCGAGGGTGAGGAAGAGCTGGAAGCAGGCCGTGCCGCGCCCGCGGATCGCCGCGGGCAGCGACTCGGCGAGGTAGAGCGGGATCACGACCGCGATCATGCCTGCGCTCAGGCCCTGCAGCGTCCGGCCGGCCAGCAGCGGCGCGAAGCCGTGCGCGGCCACGATCAGCGCGACGCTGGCGAGGAACACCACGCCGGCGGCGACCATGAGGCGCTTGCGGCCGATGATGTCGGCCAGCGCGCCGGCGACGAGCGACGACACCGTGCCGCCCGCCAGCACCGCGGCGACGACGAGGGATTCCTGCGCGGCGGTGAGCTGGATCGTCTTGTTGAGATAGAGCAGCGCGGCGCCGATGATGCCGATGTCGTAGCCGTAGAGAAAACCGCCGAGCCCGGCGATGCCGAGCAGGAGAACGCGATAGGCCGAGGGGGACATAAGAATCAGAACCGCGGCGCCGCGTGCGCCGGCGGCGGGACCGGCCCGCCGAGGATCCGCGCCCGCGTCGGCGCGAGCGCATCGCTGCCGACGCGCCCGACGTGCCCGCCCGCCGGCCCGCCGGCGCCAGGCCAGGCGAGCGGGACGCGGGCGTCGTGGGCGTGAGGCGCGCCGTGGTTCGTGCCGGCCGGCACGCGGTCGATCGCGCGGGCCGCGGCGAGGCGCGGGGCGGCGGCGGCGAACGGGGCCGGCAGGAGCGCGACGACGGACAGACGGAGCGGCTTCATGAACGAGGCGCGAGGGATAGAGGAAGCGCGGCGCAGCGCGACACGCATCTTGCGCCGCCGCGGCGGGGCGCGTTTTTCCTAGCCCGGCGGCAGGCGGCGTGTAAGGTCGCCGCACCCCTACCCCGCTATGGAGCCCCCACGCCCGCTCTCCTGGTTGCGCGTCGTCGTCTGGTTGCTGGTCGTCGCGCTCGGTGTCACCGCCTTCGCCGTCCTCGCCTGGACCCGCGACGAGCCCGTCAACGCGCTCTGGCTGGTCGTCGCCGCCGGCTGCGTCTTCGCGCTGGCGTGGCGCTTCCACAGCGCGTGGCTGACGGCGAAGGTGCTCACGCTCGACGAGACGCGCGCCACCCCCGCGGTGGTGAAGGAGGACGGGAAGGATTTCGTCCGCACGAACAAGTGGGTGGTCTTCGGCCATCACTTCGCCGCCATCGCCGGGCCGGGCCCGCTGGTCGGGCCGGTGCTGGCGGCGCAGTTCGGCTACCTGCCCGGCATGCTCTGGATCCTCGTCGGCGCCACGCTCGGCGGCGCGGTGCACGACTGCCTCATCCTGTTCTGCTCGACGCGCCGCGGCGGGCGCTCGCTCGGGCAGATGGTGCGCGACGAGGTCGGGCCCTTCGCGGGCTTCCTCGCCCTGGTCAGCGTGATCGCGATCATGACCATCCTGCTCGCCGTGCTCGCGCTGGTGGTGGTGAAGGCGCTGGCGGAGAGCCCGTGGGGCACGTTCACGATCGCGGCCACGATCCCGCTGGCGCTCGTGATGGGCCTCGCGCTGCGCGCGTGGCTGCCCGGCCGGATCGGGCTGGTGAGCGCGTTCGGCGTCGCCGGCCTGCTGCTGGCGGTGGCCGGCGGGCAATGGATCCACGGCACCGCGCTCGAGTCGTGGCTGACGCTGCGCGGCACCACGCTGGCGTGGTGGATCATGGGCTACTCGTTCGTCGCCTCGATCCTGCCCATCTGGCTGCTGCTCGCGCCGCGCGACTACCTGAGCACGTTCATGAAGATCGGCTGCGTGGCGCTGCTGGGCGTGGCGATCGTCATCCTCGCCCCGCACCTGAAGATGCCGGCGCTGACGAAGTTCATCGACGGCTCCGGGCCGGTGTTCGCGGGGCCGGTGTTCCCCTTCTGCTTCATCACCATCGCGTGCGCGGCGGTGTCGGGCTTCCACTCGCTCGTGGCGTCGGGCACGACGCCCAAGATGCTCGAGCGCGAGAGCCACATCCGCGTGGTCGGCTACGGCGGCATGATCACGGAGATGCTCGTAGGCATCATGGCGCTGATCGCCGCCTGCGCGATGGAGCCGGGCGAGTATTTCGCGATCAACCTGAAGGGCGACGTCGCGGCGGTGACGCAGCAGGTCACGGCGCTCGGCTTCCCCGTCACGGCGGCGCAGATGACCGAGCTCGCCGCCTCCGTCGGCGAGCACACGATGGTGGGCCGCACCGGCGGCGCGCCGACGTTCGCGGTCGGCATGGCGCACATGTTCGCCGGCGTGCTCGGCAGCAAGGCCGCCGCGGCGCTCTGGTATCACTTCGCGATCATGTTCGAGGCGCTGTTCATCCTCACGACGCTCGACGCCGGCACGCGCGTGGGGCGGTTCCTGGTGCAGGACCTGCTCGGCTACGCCTGGAAGCCGCTGGGCGACACGCGCTCGGCCGCCGGCAACTGGCTCGCCACGGCCGTCTTCGTGGCGGCGTGGGGCTGGTTCCTCTACCAGGGCGTGATCGACCCGCTCGGCGGCATCAACTCGCTCTGGCCGATCTTCGGCGTGGCCAACCAGCTGCTCGCGGTCATCGCCCTGGCGCTCGGCACCACCGTGCTGATCAAGATGGGCCGCGCCCGCTACGCGTGGGTGGCGCTGGCGCCGCTGGCGTGGCTGCTGAGCGTGACGATGACGGCCGGCTGGATGAAGATCTTCGCCGCGGACCCGCGCCTGGGCTTCCTCAGCGCCGCGGAGGCGCTGCAGCGGCAGATCGCCGCCGGCGGCTCGGCCGCGCAGCTGGCCCAGTGGCAGCGCCTGCTGACGAACAACTACGTCAACGCCGCCGTGACCGGCGCGTTCCTCGTGCTCGTGGTGCTGGTCGTCCTCGCCTGCGCGCGGGTCTGGGTGCAGCTGCTGCGCGGCCGCCGCGCCGCCGACCTGCGCGAGGAGCCCTACGTGCCGCTCGGCGAGGCGGCGCCGGCGAAGTAGGGCCGGCTTCCGCCGGCCCCGCGGGATGGCCCTGGGGAGAGTTCGTTCGCCGGCCGCGGCGACTTCCCCCCAAAAATCAGGCGCCGGGGTGAACCGGCGCCTTCAACTTTAACGGCCTGACGATCCCGGCGGGATCGGGGCGTTAGCGCATAGGTGCGTTGTTTAGGGCGCGGCGCCGCCACAGGGCGGTGAGCAGCGCCAAAGAGCCGAGCAGGGCCGCGTAGGTCGACGGCTCGGGGATCGACGAGGCGAGCGCGATGCCGATGTTGCCGTCGGACCACGAGGAGTTCGTGTAGGTGGCGAGCACGTAGTCGTCGTTGCCCGCCGTGCCGTCGAAATTGAAGGCGGACGTCCCGGCGTAGCTCCAGGAGGTGCTCTGGCCGGTGAAGCCGGGGTTGCTGCCGGCGTAGATGTCGAAGTTCAGGCCGCCGAGGGTGACGCCGGCGCCGGCGCTCTTCTGCAGGCGCGCGACGGCGTCGTCGGGCTGGTTGAGGCCGTTGGCGGCGAGGAACGCGCTGGGCAGGTAGGCGTAGAACGAGGCGGCGGCGCCGTTCTGGCCCGCGGCGTTGAGGCCGGCGACATAGGTGGAGCCGGCGTAGTTCTGGAGCGGGTTGACGTCGCGCCAATACATGTCGGTGCGGAAGACGGTGCCGTTGAAGTTGTAGGAGCCGCCGGTCACGATCATCAGGCCGAAGGCGCTGGTCAGCGCGTTGCCCGTCGTGTCGGAGGCGGACGCCACCGGGTTGACGGTCGAGGCCGTGAGCGAGAGCGTGCCGCCGCTGTAGCTGTAGCTGGTGAGCGCGCCGCCGGTGTAGGCGATGTATTTCGGCACGCTGCTCAGGCCGGTGAAGGTCAGCGTGACGCTCGTGTTGGCGCCGATGGCCGCGACGTCGTAGTGGGCCGCGGTGGTCGGGGTGGAGGCGCTGGCCAGGCCGAAGGCGAACGTGTTGGCATCGAGCTGGGCCGTGCCGAAATAGACGCCGGTCGAGGTGACGCCGCTGTAGAGCAGGCCGCCGGTCTGATCGCCCTGGAACGTGCCGCCCGTGCCCCAGGAGGAATGCGTGACGTCGAGCGTCTGCGCCGGACTCGCCGCCGCGAGACCCAGCCCGATCGCGATACCGGCCCATCCGCGGATGATTTTCATGGCGGGATTATCCTCCCGTTTGCCCGCCCGGCTCCGCGCGGGTTGGCATGAAAATCTTTACGCCAAGCGATGCGCAGTGCGGCGCAGCGTGATCACGCACTCGAGGTGGCGCGTCTGCGGGAAGAGGTCGAAGGGCTGCACCGCCGTCAGTTCATAGCCGGCGGCGAGGAAGCTCTTCAGGTCGCGCATCTGCGTGGCCGGGTCGCAGGAGACGTAGACGACCGCGCGCGGGCCGAAGGTGAAGAGCTGGGCGAGGAACGACTCGTCGCAGCCCTTGCGCGGCGGATCGATCACCACCGCGGTGTCGGCCGGCGCGAAGGACGCGTCGAGTCCGGCGAAGATCGTGGCCGCGTCGCCGGTGGAGAAGGTGGCGTTGGCGATGCCGTTGGCGGCGGCGTTCTCGCGCGCGAACCGCACCGAGGTCTCGCTCACCTCCACGCCCGCCACGCGCTCGAAGGCCGGCGCGCAGCTCAGCGCGAACAGGCCGCTGCCGCAGTAGGCGTCGACGAGGAGGCGGGCGCCGCTGGCCCGGGCCTGCTCGCGCACGTAGCCGGTGAACGCCGGGAGGATGAACGGGTTGTTCTGGAAGAAGTCGCGGGCGAGGAAGTGGAGCTTCAGGTCGCCGACCTTCTCGTGGATCACGGCGTCGTAGTCGGTGATGACGCCCTCCTGCGCGTGGCGGAGGAGGAGCGTGGCGTCGCGCTTGAACTCGCCGGCGGCGAGCCGCTGGCGCGTCCGCGCGCGGACCGCGGGGAGCTGGGCGTTGATCTCGGGCGTGGCGATGGGGCACGCCGGCACGTCGACCAGCTCGAAGCGCGTGCCCTGCTTGAGGAAGCCGATCGGCGTCTCCGCCGCGGGCGGCGTGCGCGGATCGTCGGGGCGGCCGACGTGGAAGTGCGGCGTGATCTTCGAGCGGTAGCCGAACTCGCGCGGCGAGCCGATGACGGGCGCGACCGGGAACTCGACGTCCGCCATGTGCCGCAGCAGCTCCTCGACCTGCCGGCGCTTCCAGGCCAGCTGCTCGGCGTAGGTCAGGTGCTGGTATTGGCAGCCGCCGCAGCGGCCGAAGAGCTCGCAGCGCGGCGCGATGCGGTGCGGCGAGGGCGTGAGCACCTCGAGCAGGTCGGCCTCGGAGAAATTCTTGTGGTTGCGGTAGACGCGGACCTTCACGCGCTCGCCGGGCAGCGTGAACGGCACCATCACGACCCAGCCGGACGAATTTTGGATTTTGGATTCCCGATTCTCGATTTCCGTGCCCGCGACTTCCGGGGTGCGCGTGGGGCTCGAGGATGGGGCGGTGGGCAACTGCACGCGCCCGAGGCCGACGCCGAGATTCGTGAGCGTGGAAATTTCCAGCTCGAGCTCGGTGCGATACGGGAAGGGATGGTCGTTGAATTTCTTGTTTCGGCCCACGGAACACACAGAACACACGGAAGGGGGCGGTAAAAGGAAATTGCTGAGGCTCTTTTCCGTGTCTTCCGTGTGTTCCGTGGGCCTCCTCCCCGAAAAGATCACCAGCCTCCAGAATCCGCGCGTGAAGCAGCTCGTGCGCCTGCGCGAGCGGCGCGAGCGCGACGAGCTCGGGCTGTTCCTCGTCGAGGGTTACCGCGAGGTGCGGCGGGCGCTGGAGAAGGGCGTGCAGCTGAAGGAGCTTTATTTCTCGCCCGACTGGTTCTTGGGCGAAAACGAGCCGGCGCTGATCGAACAGGCGCGCACGGCGGGGGCACAGCTGTTCGAGCTGTCGAAGGACGCCTTCGCCAAGTGCGCCTACCGCGAGCGCCCCGACGGCCTGCTCGCCGTCGCGCCGCAGTGGAAGCGCACGCTCGACGACTTGGAGCAGATTGTAGGGCGGGGTCTCCCGACCCCGCCTGCTCCTGGAACGCAGACCGCAACGGCAGGCGCGGCGGGGTCAGGAGACCTCGCCCTACAGCGTCCGCCGTTCCTGCTTGTCTGCGAATCGATCGAGAAGCCGGGCAATCTCGGCACGATCCTCCGCAGCGCCGACGCGGCGGGTTGCGACGCGCTGATCCTGTGCGATGCGGTGACGGACCTCTTCAACCCCAACGTCGTGCGCGCGTCCACCGGCGTGCTGTTCTCCGTGCCGGTCGTCGTCGCCGACTCCCCCACCGTGCACGCGTGGCTGAAGGCGAAGGGCATCCGCACCGCCGCCACCACGCCGCACACCGACAATCTCTACACGCAGACCGACCTGCGCGGTCCGCTCGCCGTCGTCATGGGCAGCGAGCAGTATGGCTTGAGCGAGTTCTGGATGAAGGGCGCCGACGTGCTCGTGCGCATCCCGATGGCGGGCCAGGCCGACTCGCTCAACGTCGCGATGGCGACGATCATCACGCTCTTCGAAGCCGTGCGGCAGCGGAACGGGTGAGGCGCGTCTGGCGCGGGCTCGGACGGCAGGGGCCGTTGCCCTCAACGTCCCTTCCGGATCGTCGCGCGAGCCGCGGTGCCAGCGAGGGCGGTTGAGGACCAGCGCCCCGGCGCCCGCAACACAGCCACCCACTCGTTCAAGGACGGTTGGGACAACCGCCCCTGCCCGCGCCCGAAATCAGCATTCGTTCCCCGCGCGGTAATGCGCGATCAGCTCCGCCGTGCCGGCGGCCATCGTCACGCGGGGCGCGTAGCCGAGGTCGCGGCGGGCGGCGTCGATCCGGAACCAGTGGTCGGTCGCCAGCTCCTTCACGACGAAGCGGGTCGTGGGCGGCTCGCCTTTCAGCGGCAACACGCGCCAGAGCAACTCCAGCACGCCGGCGGCGCGGTAGGCGGTCGCGAGCGAGACGTGCTTCGTCGCCGGCGGCTCGCCGAGGCCGCGGAGGAGCTCGTTGATCCAGTCCCAGAGCACGACCGGCTCGCCGTTGGTGATGAAGTAGGCGCGGCCGCGCGGATCGCGTGCGCCGCTCGCAGTGTAACCTAATAGGTTACATTTTCTGTCAGTGTCCCTAGCGGAGTCGGAGGGACTGTAACCTAATAGGTTACAAACCGGGCGCGAACCGGGCGGGTAATCGGCGTGGGCGAGGGCGTGTTCGGCGAGGAGGTGGGCGTCGACGACGTTGGTGATGTGGGTGCAGTCGACGAGGTTGCGGCCGGGGCCGATGATCTTGAGCCGGCCGCGGCGGGCGAGCTGGCGCACGCGCGGGATGATGTTGCGGTCGCCGGGCCCCCAGACGAGGTGCGGACGGAGCGAGACGGTGGCGAGGGCGGCGTCGTTGGCGGCGGTGACGAGGCGCTCGGCGGCGGCCTTGCTCGTCGGGTAGGCGCAGGGCGCTTGGGTGCAGAGCGGGGCGGATTCGTCGACGCCGGCAAGGTCGCCGCCGTGGAAGACGACGCTGGGCGAACTGGTGTAGACCAGCCGCGGCACGCGCGCGGCGCGGCAGGCGGCGAGCACGTGGCGCGTGCCCTCGACGTTGACGCGGAAGAAGTCCTCGTCCGGCCCCCAGACGCCGACGCGGCCGGCGACGTGGAAGACCGTGCCGACGCCCTCCATGCCGCGGGCGAGCGCGGCGGGGTCGGCGAGGTCGCCGGGGACGACGCGGGCGCCGAGTCTTTCCAAGTCGGGCAGCGGGCGGCGGGCGAGCACGCGGACTGCGCGGCCGGCGGCGAGGAGGCGCTGGGCGAGCTGGCCGCCGATGAAGCCGCTGGCTCCGGTGATGAAGACGGCGGCGTTCATCGCTTCAGGGCCTCGGCGGGCACGTCGCGCTTGTCGAGCTCGTAGGCGGTGTGGTTCTCGGCCCACCGCGTGAGCGCGAGGCGATGGATCTTGGCGTTGTGGCGGACGTCGACGGGAAAGGCCGGGTGCAGGAACGCGAGGCGGATGCGGTCGGTGTGGCGGCGGCCGGCGCCTAGGGCGCGAAGCTCGCGCACGAGCTTGCGGCGCAGCGAGGGCGTGGCGACGACCTCGCGCGAGACCGGCTCGGCCACGATGGCGGGGCGCTGCTCGCCGCGGGCGCCGAGGCCGATGAGGGCGGTGCGACGGACGTCCGGGTGCTGGTTGAAGATCGGCTCGACCTGGTCGGGGAACAGGATGCCCTCGCGCATCTCGACGCGCTCGGCCTTGCGGCCGACGAACCACAGGCGGCCCTGGACGTCGCGGTAGCCGGCGTCGCCCAGGCGGTGCCAGACGCGCGCGCCGTCGGCGATCTTGGCCGCGGCGGTGGCCTCGGGCAGGGCGTCGTAGAGCTTGGTCACGACCGGGCCGCAGACGATGATCTCGCCGATCTCGCCCGGCGGGAGCTCGCGGGCGGCGGCGAGGGTGGCGAGCGGGGCGTCGGTGAGCGCGACGATCTTCACCTCGATCCCGGGCACGGGGCGGCCGACGCAGGTGCCCTCGCCGGCGAGCGAGGCGATGCTGGTTTCGCCCAGCACCTCGGGCGCGGCGATGGAGGCGATCGGCAGCGACTCGGTGGCGCCGTAGGGGCTGTGCGCGGTGCCGTGCGGCAGCAGCGCCTGCACGTCGGCGAACAGCGCGGGCGGCACCGGCGCGCCGGCCATGAGCACGCGCCGCAGCGTCGGCAGCGTGACGCCCTCCGCCCGCGCGTGCGCGGCGATCTTGCGCCAGAGGGTCGGCGAGCCGAAGGAGTTCGTCACCCGCTCCTGCTGGATGGCCTGGAGGATCTTCGCCGGATCGACCGTCGCGGGACGCGAGGGATCGATCTCGGGCACGACGGTGGTCATGCCCAGCGCGGGGTTGAAGAGAGCGAAGATCGGCAGCATCGGCAGGTCGACCTCGCCCGGCTGGATGCCGTAGGTGTCGCGCACGAGCCGCACCTGCGCGTCGAACATGCCGTGCTCGTAGCACACGCCCTTGGGCGCGCCGGTGGAGCCGCTGGTGAACAGCACCGCCGCCAGATCAGCGGCGCTGCTGTTCACCATTTTCGATTTTTGATTCTCGATTTTGGATCGGGGAGCGCGAGCGGTCGGAGAGCCGCTGACCCAGACGCGGACCTCGACGGAGGCGAACGCCGCGCGGAAGACGTGGCTGAAGAGCTGCGCCAGCGGGATGCCGAGGAGCACGCGCGGGCGCGAGCGGGCGACGCAGGCGAGGAAGCTCGCGCGGCCCATGCCGGGGTCGATGATGACCGGCACGGCGCCGAGCTTGAAGAGGGCGAAGGCCGCGGCGATGAGCGGCAGGCCCTGGCGCACCATGACGAGCACGCGGTCGCCGCGACGCACGCCCTGGGCGGTGAGGTGGGCGGCCCAGGCGTCGACCTCGGCGTCGAGTTCGCGGAAGGAGAGCGTGAGGTAGTCGATGCGCCCGCCGGTGCGGCCGCGCGGGATCTTCACCGCGGGGTGGTCGGGCTGGCGGGCCGCCATCAGCGGCAGGTGGCGGGCGATGTTGGCCGATTCGGTCATCTCGGTTGGGGCGGCCGGCGGCGCAGGCCGGGCCCGGGCAACTCCGGGGTCGGCGCGCGCCGCGGGGCCGATCGCAGGCGTCAGCTTTTCCAGGCGGGTTCGGAGCGCAGCAACTCGGCCTGCCACGGCAGCAGCACCTCGGCGATCGTGGCGGGGCTGCGCGCGATCTGCACGAGCTGGGAGCGGGTGGCGATCATGGTCGGGTCGAGATTCAGGCTCTGGGCGAGGCGGTCGCGGTCGGCCTTGATCCGGTCCTGGCGGGCGAGTTCCTCGGGGGTGAGCGGGGCGAACTCGCGGCGGCGCTCGCGGCGCGGCAGGGAGCGCGGGTCGGTGGCGAGGCCGTGGCGGACGGCTTCGGCGAGGCTCGGGTAGAGGCGGTCGTGGCGGCGGCCGAGGTGAACCTTGAGCACGTCCGCGAGCGGCAGGCCGTCGTCGGCGGCGCGGGCGACGCGCATGAGCATTTCGTTGCCGGTGACCTTGAAGGGCGGGGTGTCGAGCTTCTCGGCCCAGCGCTCGCGCCAGTGCCAGACCTGGTAGAGCACGGCGAGGCCGCGGCCGCCCAGCTTCTCGGCGCCGCCGACGCGCCAGGAGTTCTCGTCGGGGCCGGCGAAGCCCTCGCCGGCGACGTCGATCTGCCACTGGCATTTCTGCCGGAGCCACTCGACGCGGCCGAGCGCGGCGAGCTGGGCGGTGAGCTGGTCGCGCAGGCCGGGCAGGAAGTGCACGTCCATCGCGGCGTAGTCGAGCATGTCGCGGTCGAGCGGGCGCTGCGACCAGTTGGCCTTCTGGTGGTCCTTGTCGAGCTTGACGCCGAAGTGCTGCTCGAGGAGCGCGGCGAGACCGAAGCGCGGGATGTTGAGCAGCTGGGCGGCGAACATGGTGTCGAACAGGCTGCGCGGCCGGAAGTCGCACAGTCCGCGCAGCAGGCGCAGGTCGTAGTCGCTGCCGTGCATCACGAGGTGCTTGGCGGCGAGGCGCGGCCAGAGCGGCTCGAGCGGGAGCGCGGCGAGCAGGTCGACGAGGAAGATCTCGTCGCCGGCGAGGATCTGCAGGAGGCAGACCTTCGTGCGGTAGCGGAAGAGGTTGTCGGCCTCGGTATCGAGGGCGATTTCGTCGACGCGATCGAGCGCGGCGTAGAGCGGCGCCAGTTGGTCGGCCTGATCGAGGAGGCGGTAATGCGGAACGGTATGCACGCGGCGGAGAGGGTTACTGGTCCCAGGCGGTGAGAAAGGCGTCGATGAGTTGGGGGAGCTGGTCGCTGTAGCCGCCCTCGAGCACGGCGGCGGCGGGCAGGCCGCTCTGGCGGAGCCAGCGGCCGAGGGTGGCGAAATCGTCGAGGGCGAGCGTCATCTCGGTGATCGGGTCGCCTTCGAAGGCGTCGAAGCCGGCGGAGACGAGGACGAGGTCGGGCTTGAAGCTCAGCACCGCCTCCCAGGAGCGGGCGAGCTCGGCCAGGTGCAGCTCGCGCGGGGTGTGCGGCTTCACCGGGAAGTTGCGGCAGTTGACGGTGGAGCGCGTGCCGGTGCCGGGGTAGCCGGGGCTCTGGTGCACGGAGGCGAAGAAGGTGCCGGGCTTGCCCTCGAGGATGTCCTCGGTGCCGTTGCCGTGGTGGGCGTCGAAGTCCCACACCGCCACGCGCACGCCGCGGTCGGCCTGGGCCTCGAGCGCGGCGACGGCGATCTGGTTGAGGTAGCAGAAGCCCATTGCCTGGTTGCGCGTGCAGTGGTGGCCGGGCGGGCGCATCAGGGCGAAGGCCCGCTGTCCCGTCAGCGCGGCGTGGGCGGCGTCGAGGGCCGCGGCGACGGCGCGGCGCGCGTGCCGGGCGATGTCGGGGAAGTGCGGTGTGTCCTCGTCGATGTCGCCCGGCTCCTCGATGCGCTTGAGCAGCGCCGGCGTGTGGGCGCGCCGCAGCGCGGCTTCGTCGAGGGGCCCGGCACGCGCCAGTCCCAGGCGGGATGGGCGGTCTGCAGGTGCGGGACGGTGCGGGCGACGCGCGCGGGCTGTTCCGGCCGCATGTGCGAGCCATAGCCAACGCAGGAGGGATCGTGAAAGAGGAGCATTGAACTGTGTCCGCCTACGGACGGAAGGGAGCCCGGAGAGAAAACCCAAACGGCGGGCGCCGCAAGGCCGGAGTGACTCCGGAGCGGGCGCGCCGACCGGCGATATTTTGGTGGGATTTTGCGCGGTTTTGTGGCCAATCCTTGGGCGATGAAAGTCGTCGTGCTCTGCTCCGGCGGGATGGACTCCGTGACCGCGCTCCACTGGGCGCGGCGGGAGCACGACGTGCGCGCGGTGCTGAGCTTCGACTACGGCGCCAAGCACAACGCCCGGGAGCTGCCCTTCGCCGCGGCGCACGCGCGGGCGCTCGGCGTGCGGCACGAGGTGGTGCCGCTGGCGTTCATCGGCGAGCATTTCGCCTCGGACCTGCTGCAGCGCGGCGGCGACATCCCGGAGGGGCACTACGCGGACGAGAACATGAAGCGCACCGTCGTGCCGTTCCGCAACGGCATCATGCTGGCGGTGGCGGGCGGCTTCGCCGAGAGCGTCGGCGCGGAGGGACTCGTGATCGCGGCCCACGGCGGCGACCACGCCATCTATCCGGACTGCCGGGAGGATTTCATGCGCGCGATGGGCGAAGCGCTGCGGCTCGGCACGTATGCGGGCATCCAGCTGCTGCGGCCGTTCATCGCCCTGCACAAGGGCCAGATCGCGGCCGCGGGCGCGCGGCTCGGCGTCGACTTCGCGCAGACCTGGTCGTGCTACAAGGGCGGCGCCGTGCACTGCGGCAAATGCGGGACCTGCGTCGAGCGCCGCGAGGCCTTCCAGCAGGCCGGGCTGGCCGACCCAACGGTCTACGCGTCCACACCGCCGCTGCCCGCCGGGCCGCCCCACCCCGACCGCTCCGGCCGCTGACCGCCGAGCGCTGCCGGCCCACCGCGACGATGCTCATCTCCGAAATCTTCCACTCCATCCAGGGCGAGGGCGAACTCACCGGCGTGCCGTCGGTGTTCGTGCGCACGAGCGGCTGCAACCTGCGCTGCAACTGGTGCGACACGCCCTACGCCTCCTGGTCGCCCGAGGGCACGACGATGACGGTCGACGCGATCCTGGCCGCGGTCGCGCGCTACCCGGCGAAACACGTCGTGCTCACCGGCGGCGAGCCGATGATCGCGCCCGAGATCCACGAGCTGGCGTTCCAGCTCAAGGAGCGCGGCTATCACGTCACGATCGAGACCGCCGCCACCGTCCCGCCGCGCGGCATCGCCTTCGACCTCGCCTCGCTCAGCCCGAAACTCGCCCACTCCGCGCCCGACGCGCGGCTCGACGACACCTGGCGCCGGAAGCACGAGGCGCTCCGCCGCCAGCCCGAGGCGATCGCGGCGTGGATCGCGGCGGGCGACTACCAGCTGAAGTTCGTCGTCCGCGACGAGGCCGACGTGGCCGAGATCGAGGAGCTGCTGCGCGACACGCTCTGCGTCGTCCCGCCGCACAAGGTCCTCCTCATGCCCGAGGGCACGACGCTCGAGGGCCTGCGCGCGCGCGCCGGCTGGCTGAGCGAGCTGTGCAAGGCCCGCGGCTACCGCTACGCGCACCGGCTGCACGTCGAGCTCTACGGCAACCGGCGCGGCACCTGATCAGCCGGCGAAGCGCTCGAGGATCCGTCGGACCGTCTCGACGATCACGGTCGCCCAGAAGGCGAAGTAGCCGACCGTGAGCACGAACAGCGCGTGGCCGGCCGCGATGCCGAAGCCGTCGCGCTCGAGCACGCTCATGGTCAGGATCACGATCACCAGCGCCGGCAGGGTGTTGGTCAGCGGCGGCACCGGCGGCAGCGGCAGGAGCAGCAGCACCGCGGCCGCGGCCACGACCAGCGTGTGCAGGCGGATTTTCCAGCGGGCATCGGTCAGCCAGTCCCAGCGCGGGCGCAGCTGGCGCTCGATCCAGCCGACCACCTTGCTGCCGGCCTCGAGCACCCGGGCGAAGAACCGCGGCGGCAGCCGCACCGCCCGCAGTCGCGCCGGCAGCCACGGCGGCAGGCCGGCGGCGAAGCGCAGGGAGAGGATGAGCACCACCAGCCCGAACGGGGTCGACATGCCCGGGATCGTGATCGGCGAGCAGAACGGCAGGCAGCAGATCACGATCAGGAGCGCCGAGGCCCTCGCCCCGAGTTTTTCCATCACCTCGCCGACCGTCACCGCGTGGTCGCTGAAGGCGACGGAGAGCGCGTGCAGGTCGTCCGAGAGGCGGCGTAGCGGATCGGACGTGGAGGCGGGCGAGGAAAAGGGCACAGGCGAAATCTGCTCCGGGACGCCGCGCGCTCAAGCGCGGTTTGCCGCCGCCTCCGCACGGGGCGGAAACAGCACCGAAGCGAGGATCGCCGCGCCAAGCAGCGCACCGATGATACCGAGCGACCAGCCGATGGGGAACTTGCCCCCGAAGACGTCGTTCAGCCACGCCATCTTCAGGCCGACGAACACCAGGATGAGGCCGAGGCCGTATTTGAGGAAACGGAACCGGTGCATGACGCCCGCGAGCAGGAAGAACAGCGCGCGCAGGCCGAGGATGGCGAAGATGTTCGAGGTGAAGACCACCAGCGGCTCCTTGGTCAGCGCGAAGATCGCCGGCACGCTGTCGACGGCGAAGACGATGTCGGTCACCTCCACGAACACGAGGCAGACCAGCAGCGGCGTCGCGTGCCACACCCCGTCGATCCGGGTGAAGAAGCTCTGGCCGTGCAGCTGCGGCGTGACCGGCACCAGCCGGCGGAGCAGGCGGATGAGCGGGTTCTTCTCGGGCTCGATCGGCTTCTCGGGGGCGAAGAGGATCTTGAGGCCCGTCAGCACGAGGAAGGCGCCGAACACCCAGATCACCCAGTGGAACTTCATCAGCACGGCGCCGAGGCTGATGAAGATCACGCGGAAGATCAGCGCGCCGAGGATGCCGAAGAACAGCACGCGGTGCTGGTATTTCGGCGGCACGGCGAAGTAGCCGAACACGACCACGAAGACGAAGATGTTGTCCACCGAGAGCGACTTCTCGACCACGAACCCGGTGAGGTATTCCAGTCCCGTCTGCCGGGCCAGCGCCGCATGGTCGAGCCCGGCCAGCCGCGGATCGAGCGGGAAGCGGTGCAGCGCGTAGGCGTAGAGCCCGTAGCCGAAGGCGAGCGCCAGCGCGATCCAGACGGCGCTCCAGCCCAGGGCCTCCTTGAGCCGCACCTCGTGGGCGTCGCGGTGAAACACCCCGAGGTCGAGCGCGAGCATGCCCAGCACGAAGAGCGTGAAGAGTCCGTAGAACCACCAGTAGTCGGCGAAGGGGAAAAGAGTGAGCGATTCCGTCATGGCGAAGGCGCCGAGATTCCGGGCCGACCGCGCGGCCGCAAGCCGGACTGGCGTGGAAAAGCCCGGCGGTTTTCCAGCCGGACCGGACGGCGGCGCGCCCGGCTCCGCGGAGGTCTTCTCCCGCGCGGGGAGGCCCCGCGCCGGCGGGACTTCCGCCGGACGGCGCGGCCGCTCAGAGCTTCAGCACGATCTTCCCGAACTGCGCCGCCGCCTCCAGGTGCCGCAGCGCCGCCTCCGTCTCCGCCAGCGGGAAAACCCGGTCGACCGTCGGCACGAGCTGCGCGGACGCGACGAGTGCCGTCATCCCCGCAAAATCCACCGGCGAACCCATCGTCGTGCCGAGCACGTTGATCTGGCGGAAAAAGCACTTCCGCATCTCGAACAGCTTCGGGTTGCCCGCCGTCGCCCCGAAGAACGCGATCCGCCCGCCGGGCTTCGTGCAATCGACGAGCTTCGTGAAGCCGTCGCCGCCCGCGCTGTCGATGACGACGTCGAACGCGCCGCCCGCCGCCCGGAGCAGCTGCTCGCTCCAGTCCGCGTCGCGGTAATTCACGCCGCCGCGCGCGCCGAGCGCCTGCGCCCGTGCGAGCTTCTCCGGCGCGCCCGAGGTCACCCAGACCTCCGCGCCGGCCGCGCGGGCGAATTGCAGCGCGAAGAGCGCCGCGCCGCCGCCGATGCCGGTCACGAGCACGCGCTCGCCGGCGCGCAGCTGCGCCCGGGTGAACAGCGCGCGCCACGCCGTCAGCCCGGCCAGCGGCAGCGCCGCCGCCTGCTCCCAGGTCAGGTGCGCCGGCTTCGGCGCGAGATTCGCCACCGGGATCGCGATCTGCTCCGCGAAGGTGCCGGCGTCGGGCAGGCCGAGGATGCGGAAGGCCGGCCCCTGCGCCCGCGGATCGCTGCCCCAGTCGAGCGCGGGATTGATGATCACCTCGCGCCCGATCCACGCCGCGTCCGCCTCGCGGCCGACCGCGACCACGACGCCCGCGCCGTCCGAGCCGGGCGTCACCGGCAGCGCGATGCCGGGATACAGCCCCTGCTGGATGAACACGTCGCGATGGTTCAGCGCCGCCGCCCGGAGCTGCACCACCGCCTGCCCGGGCGCCGCGACCGGCGCGGGCAGTTCGCGGAGGACGACCGGTTGCTTCACGGCGACGATTTGGACGGCTTTCATGCCCCGAAGCATGGGCGCAACCGCCGGCGATGCAAACTCCCGCCGCGAGCGCCGCCGGGCGTCACTGCACGTAGTGCTGGTAGATCAGCTTCCCGATCGTGAGCGTCGCCATCACGAGGAAGATCGGCCGCACGAAGCGCGCGCCGCGGGTCAGCGCTAGGTGCGCGCCGAGCCGGCCGCCCAGGACCTGCCCCGCGGCGAGCGCCAGGCCCGGCCCGGGCACCACCGCGCCGGCGGCGGCGAAGAACGCGAGCGCCGCGGCGTTGCTGGTGAGGTTCATCACCTTGGTGTGCGCCGCGGCCTTCACGAAATTGTGTCCCAGCAGCATCACGAACGCGATGGTCCAGAACGACCCGACGCCCGGCCCGAAGAAGCCGTCGTAGAAACCGAGCGCGAGGCCGAACAGGGCGTAGAACGCCGGCGGCTCCATCCGGTGCTGCCGGTCCGTCTCGCCGAGCCGCGGACGGAAGACCAGGTAGACGATGATCGCCGCCAGCAGCCCCGGGATGGCGCGGCCGAGCAGCGCCGGATCGAGCCGGCGCACGGCGAACGCCCCCGCCAGCGCCCCGAGCGCCGTGAAGAGCACGCCGCGCCCGCACTCGCGCACGTCGACCGCCCCTGGCGCGCGAAGCTCCACGTGGCCGACGCCGTGCCGAAGACCGACCCGAGCTTGTTCGTGCCCAGCGCCAGCGGCGCGGGCAGCCCGGCCCCGAGCAGCGTGGGCAGCGTGATCAGGCCGCCGCCGCCCGCGATCGCGTCGACCGTGCCGGCCACGAGGCCGGCGGTGAAGAGCAGGGCGTAATGGGCGCCGGTGAGTTCGGGGAGCACGCCGTTTTATTCCGCGGCCGGCCGCGCGGGGAAAGCCCGAAACGCGCGCCCCGCCCGCCACGCAGGCTTTGACACCGCGCGCCCGCGCCCGCCAAATCACGCCCGAGCCCGGCCCGCTTCCGCATGCCCCCCGAAAGACCACTCCCGCCCCTGCGGCGCCTGCCGCCGTCCCCGCGCCCGCCGCGGTGGCGCTGCTGGAGTCGTTGCCCGAGGCGGCGATCCTCACCCGCGACCAGTGGGACGGGGCCGGCGTCGAGATCGTCGCCGCCAACGCCCGCTTCGCCGCGCTCACCGGCTACGCGCGCGAGGCGCTGGTCGGCCGCAACACCCGCCTGCTCCACGGCCCCAAGACCGAGATCATCCCCTGCGCGCCGGCGGCTCCATCCCCCGCGCCTCCTCGTCGGCGAGAGCTGGCTGCATCGCCAGGACGGCACGCCCTTCTTCGCCAGCTGGCACTTCTCCCCGTCGAGCCGGGCCTGCAGGTGGCGGTCTTCCGCGACCTCTCCGAGCTGCGCCGGCTGCGCGAGGCGATGTTCCACTCGCAGAAACTCGACACCGTCGGCCAGCTCGCCGGCGGCACCGCGCACGACTTCAACAACCTGCTCTCGATCATCAACGGCTACTGCGAGATCATGCGCGGCAAGCTCGCCGCCGCGCCCGCCGCCCAGAAGGACCTCGAGGAGATTCACCGCGCCGGCCAGAAGGCCGCGCGCCTCGCCCGCCAGATCCTCGAGTTCAGCCGCCGCCAGGACACCGAGGTCCGCGTGGTGAACCCGAACACCCTCATCCGCGAGATCGCCGAGATCCTCCGCCGCGTCGCCGGCGACGCCGTGAAGGTCGAGCTGCGCCTCGCCTCCGACCTCGGCAACACCCGCATCGACCCGACGCAGTTCCAGCAGGTGCTGTTCAACCTCTGCTTCAACGCCCGCGATGCCATGCCGCAGGGCGGCAAGCTCACCGTGCGCACCGCCAATCACGCGCAGGCCACCGCCGCCCCGGCCTGCCGCCGGGCGCCTACGTGATGATCCAGGTGACCGACACCGGCACCGGCATGGACGCGGCGACGCTCAGCCGCGTCTGGGAGCCGTTCTTCACCACCAAGGCCCACGGCACCGGCCTCGGCCTCCCCATGGCCTTCGCCGTCGTGCGCAGCTGCGACGGACACATGACCGTGCGCAGCACGCCGGGCGCCGGATCGACGTTCGAGATCTTCCTGCCCGAGACCGCGGAGCAGGAACAGGTCTACAGCACCGTCATCCCGTCCCTGCCCGGCGCCCGCGGCTCGGAAACCCTCTGGATCGTCGAGGACGACGAGGTGCTGCGCAAGATGGTCAGCGGCATCCTCGCCGTGGACGGCTACCGCGTGCAGGAATTCGCCCGTGTCGCCGACGCCCTTGCCCGGGCCGGCAAGGGCACCGCGCCGCACCTGCTGCTGCTCGACGCCAGCGAGACCGACGCGGTCAAGCTCGGGCGCGCGCTGCGCGAGCGCAATCCGCAGCTCAAGCTGCTGGCGGTCTCCATCGATTCGCCGGCCTCCGCCCTGCGCGACTTCCCGCCGCGCTCCTTCGCCCATCTGCCCAAACCCTTCGCCCTGAGCACGCTCCTCCGCTCCGTGCGCGGGCTGCTCGACACGCGATGAAGCTCCTGCTCACCGGCGCGTCCGGTCTGCTCGGCGCCGCCGTCGCGCGCGCCGCCGCGGCCCAGGGCGACGAGGTCGTCGGCGTCGTCGGCCGCTGGCCGGACCCGGTCCCGGGCGTCGCCCGGCAAGTCGCGCTCGATCTCGCCGAACCGGCGGCGGTCGTCGCCCTCGTCCAGGCGACGCGCCCGCAGGCGATCCTCAACTGCGCCGCGCTCGCCGAGCCGGCCGCCTGCGACGCCGCACCCGCCCTCGCGCAGCGCGTGAACGTCGACCTGCCCGCCGCGCTCGCCGCCGCGGCGCGCGCGCAGGGTGCGCGCTTCGTCCACGTGTCGAGCGAGCAGGTCTTCGACGGCGCCGCGCCGCCCTACGCCATCGCGTCGCCCGTGAATCCCCTGCACCGCTACGGCCGCCAGAAGGTCGAGTCCGAGCGCGCCGTGCTCGCCGCCGATCCGGGCGCCGCGGTCGTGCGCGCGCCGCTGATGTCCGGCAACAGCCTCGGGGGCCGCCGCAGCGTGCACGAGAAATTCCTCGAGGCGTGGTCGGCCGGGAAGACGATGCGGCTCTTCACCGACGAGATCCGCGCCGTGTGCAGCGCCGAGAGCACGGCGGCCGCGCTGCTCGAGCTCGCGGCGCGCCCAGACCTGGCGGGCGTGCTCCACTGGACCGGCGCCGAGCCCGTCTCGCGCTGGGAGATGGGCCGCGCGGTCTGCGCGCACTTCGGCTTCCCGGAAAACTGGATCGAGCCGGTGCCCCGCGCCGCGCTGCCGGAGTTCACCGCCACGCGCCCCCGCGACCTCACCCTCGACCTCGCGCCCCTCGACCGCGTGCTGCGCGTGAAGCCGGAGCGCTTCGCCGCCGCCGTCGCCCGGCTGGTGCTGCCGGCGTGGTGGCGCGGCGCCGGCCGGCGCTAACGCGGATTGGACACCGCCGCCGCGCTGCGTAAACGTGGGCCGACCATGAGCGCCAGCCCCTCCCTGCACATCCTGCCCGTCCGCACCGCGGGCGCCGCCGAGAACATGGCGGTGGATTTCCTCCTGCTCCAGCGCTACCCGGAGCCCGCGGCGGCGCGCTTCCGCCACTACGAGTGGCGCGGCCCGGCGTTCACCTTCGGCTTCAGCCAGAAGATCGCCTTCGTGCGCGAGCAGCTCGCGGCGGACCTGCCGGCCGACCTCTGCCGCCGGCCGACGGGCGGCGGCATCGTCGACCATCGCCACGACTGGACCTACGCGCTCGTCATCCCGCGCGGCCACCCGCTCGAGGAGGCGCGCGCCACGCAATCCTACCGCGCGGTGCACGAGTGTCTGGCGGCGACGCTCGCGGCGCTGGGCCAGCCGGTGGAGCTGAAGGCCGTGTGCGAGCCGCCGCCGGAGGGCGCCGCCTGCCCGCCGGGACCGGGCGTGTGCTTCCAGCGCGCGGAGCTCTTCGACGTCGTGAACCCGCGCACCGGCGCCAAGGTCGCCGGCGCCGCGCAGAAGCGCAACAAGCACGGCCTGCTCTTCCAGGGCTCGATCGAGAAAAGCAGCGTCGGCGCGCTCGACTGGGACGACTTCGGCGCGCGCTTCGCCGCCGCGCTCGCGCAGGCGCTCGGCGCCGCGGCGACCGAGACGCCGTGGCCGGAGCTGGCCGAGGACGAGGTCGGCGGCCTGATCGAGCAATACTCGTCGCCCGAGTGGATCGAGTATCGCTGAAAGCGCGGCGTTGGCGCGCCGGCGCACACCGTTCGTCGCTTCGCGCCGCAGCGGCTTTGACTCGCGCCCGGCGTTGGGTTTGCTCGCGCCAGAATGAAAATCCCTCGCGTTGTCGCGTTTCTCCTCACGCTGGCGCTCGCGGTGGCCGCAGTCGCGGCCGACAAGCGTCCGCTCACGCCGCAGGACCTCTGGGCCATCAAGCGCCTCGGCAGTCCCGCCCTCTCGCCCGACGGCAAGACCGTGGTGTTCACCCAGCAGGAATGGTCGATCGAGAAGAACAAGAGCACGTCCAACCTCTGGCTCGCCGACGTCGCCACCGGCACGGTGCGCCGCCTGACGACGGCGGCGGCCGGCGACAGCTCCCCGGTGTGGAGCCCCGACGGCACCCGGATCGCGTTCACCTCGAAGCGCGGCGACGACGAGGCGGCCTCGCTCTACGTCATCCCGTTCGGCGGCGGTGAGGCCGAGAAGATCCTCGAGCTGCCCGGCGGCGTCTCGAATCCCAAGTGGCTGCCCGATGGCCAGGGCCTCGTGGTCGCGACCACCGTCGTGCCCGAGCTGGCCGGCAAGCTGGCCAAGGCGGACCTCGCCGCGATGAAGCAGGAACTGAAGCGCCGCAAGGAGTCGAAGATGACCGCGAAGGTCACCGAGAACCGCCAGTATCGCTACTTCGACCACTACCTCGTCGACAGCGCCGCCAACCGCCTCGTGCGCATCGACCTCGCGACGAGGGCGATCCAGGACCTGACCCCGCAGGTCGACCGCCTCTTCACCGTCAGCGGCGATGTGAACTACGAGATCTCGCCCGACGGCAAGAGCCTCGCCCTCGAGTTCAACTCCACCCCGCCGCCCTACCGCGACTTCCCCAACGCCGACATCTACCTGGTGCCGACCGACGGCTCCGGCGCGATGACCAACCTCACGCCCGAGAACAGGGGCGACGACAGCTCGCCCACCTGGGCGCCCGACGGCCAGGGCATCTACTTCACCCGCACCGAGACGCCCTACTACTCGGGCGAGTTCGCCAAGGTCTGGCGCCACGACCTCGCGGCGCACCGGAACGTCCCGATCACCGACGCGCTCGACTACTCGATCGACGACCTGCAGGTGTCCGACGACGGCAAGACGCTCTGGCTCTCCGCCGAGGACCGCGGCGTCGTGCCGATCTTCAAGGCCAACGCCGACGGTTCGGGCTTCACCGCCGTCTACCGCCAGGGCACGTCGACCGGCGTGCGCGCGGCCCGCGACACGATCGTGTTCCTCAACGACACCACCTCGCGTCCGGCCGAGCTCTTCGTGCTCGACGCCGCCACCGGCACGGCGCGCCAGCTCACGCACGTGAACGACGCCTTCATGGCCCAGCTCGACCTCGGCCGGGTCGAGAGCTACACCTTCGCCGGCGCCGGCGGCGCCGAGATCCAGGGCTGGCTCGTCTTCCCGCCCGGCTACGACGCGGCGAAGCAATATCCGCTCGTCCAGCTCATGCACGGCGGCCCGCACACCATGTGCCGCGACAGCTGGAGCTACCGTTGGAACACCCATGTCTTTGCCGCGCCCGGCTACGTCGTCACCTGGGTCAACCGCCACGGCTCGACCGGCTTCGGCGAGGAGTTCTCCCGCAGCATCCTCAACCAGTGGGGCGACATGCCGTTCGAGGACATCATGCGCTCGACCGACTACCTGCTCGACCGCTTCAAGAACCTCGACCCGCAGCGCCTCGCCGCCGCCGGTGCCAGCTACGGCGGCTACATGGCCGCCTGGGTGCTCGGCCACACCGACCGCTTCAAGGCCATCATCGACCACGCCGGCGTGAACGACAGCTACGCCCAATACGCCACCGACGTCCCGCACGGCTTCCCCGAGGTGATGGGCGGCAAGCCCTGGGACAACCTCGAGGGCATGCAGCGGCAGAACCCGATGTTCTACGCGAAGAACTTCAAGACCCCGACCCTCGTCCTCCACGGCGAGATCGACTACCGCGTGCCCTACGGCAACGGCCTCGAGCTCTACGGCGTGCTGCAGGCGATGGGCGTGCCCTCGCGCCTGGTCGTGTTCCCGGACGAGAACCACTGGGTGCTCCACCCGCAGAACGCGATCTACTGGCACTGGGAGATGCAGCACTGGCTCAGCCGCTACATCGGCGGCCAGCCTGCGCTGGAGAAGCCGAACTTCGACGCCGAAAAGAAGCCCGAGGAAAAGAAGGACGCCGCGCCCAAGGCCTGAGGCATCCGTTGCAGGGCGGGGTCTACCGACCCCGCCGCTTCACCGCGGCGGCATGATATCCCAAGGCGGGGTCCGGAGACCCCGCCCTACAGGCCGCGGCGCCGCAGCGGGCAGACCGGTAGAGGCGCTTGTCCCAAGCGCCCTGGTGCGGACCGCAACGCGACCGAGGGGCGGTCGAGGACAACCGCCCCGACCTTCCACGAGGCACCCCTCGGCGGTGAGTCGTGTTTTCGCTTCGCCGCCGGCCGCGCCAAAACAAAAGAGCCGGTCTTGCGACCGGCTCCGAAATCTTTGCGCTCGTTGCGCGGCGGCGCCACGGACCGTGGCGCGCCCGGCGGACCGGGCTCAGCCCTCGAAGGGATTGAGCTGCTTGTCGACGCGCTCGGCGGCGAGGCGGACGTAGGACGGGATGCCGTTCTCGAACGGCACGGTGACCTCGCCCTGGATCAGCGGCGTGGCGTAGCGGTAGAACTGGAAGTTCAGGCTGACGCCGTCCTCGTTGATCCACTCGCGCGGGAGCTTCTTGGTGTTGCCGACGAGGTCGGTGAACGCCACGAGGCCCGTCTCGCAGGAATACTGGTCGGTGTCGCCGCGGACGAGCGTGATCATCTTCTCGCTCTCGCCGTCGATGGCGGCCTTGACCGCGGCCTGGCCGGCGAGGAACGCCTCGTCGGCGTCCGTCTTCGAGGCGAGGTGCGCGGCGGCGCGCTGGGAAACGCCGAGGCGGGTGAGGCGGACCTTGGCGCCGACCTGGGACTCGACGATCTCCTTGAGGTGATCGCCCACGCCGCCGAACTGCGCGGCGGCCGCGGCGTCGCCGGACTCGACCGCGACGTAGTTGCCGTCCTTGTCGACGAGGCCCTCGCCCGCGACGATGACGCAGTGCTTCTCGCGCTTGAGGATGCGGCGGACGTCATCGGCGAACTTGGCGGCGTCGAACGCGACTTCCGGCACGTAGACGAGGTGCGGCGGGTCGTTCGGGTGGTCGCGGCGCTTGGCCAGGGTCGACGCGGCGGCGAGCCAGCCGGTGTTGCGGCCCATGACCTCGATGATGGTCACGATGTCGTTCTGCGCGGTGGCGTCGGCGTCGATCGCGAGCTCGCGGACCGTCGTCGCGATGAACTTCGCGGCGCTGCCGTAGCCGGGGCAGTGGTCGGTCGTCGGGACGTCGTTGTCGATCGTCTTCGGCACGCCGATGACGTGCAGGTCGTAATTGGCGACGCGGGCGGCCTCGGCGATCTTGGCGGCCGACTCCTGGGAGTCGCCGTCGCCGATGTGGAAATAGTAGCGGATGTTGTGCGCCTTGAGGACCTCGAGCGCGCGCTCGACCTCGGAGGGCTTCTTCAGCTTGGTGCGGCAGCTGCCCAGGGCGGCGCCGGGCGTGTAGCGCAGGCCGCGGATGGCCTGCTGGGACTCGGCTGCGAGGTCGACCAGCTCCTCCTGCAGGAGTCCGGCGACGCCGTTGAGGGCGCCGTAGACTTCCTCGATGTTACCGTGATTGAGGGCCTCGGACACGATGCCGGCGATGGTCGCGTTCACGACCGCGGTCGGGCCGCCGGATTGGCCAATGAGACAGTTGCCTGCGAGTTCTGCCATGGGTGGGTGGAGTTAAAGCTGTTAAAGAAGCGGAAAGAGGGTCCAAAAAAGGTCGGCCCGCGGGCACTGGCAACCCAATTCTCCCGCCGGCCGGGGAAATAGTAAAAAGCCGGGCGCGGGGGCGATGCCGGGGCTCAGAGCAGCTTGCCGGGCCGGTAGTCGGCGGCGCCCTTCGACCGCTTCACGAGCGGACGCACGGTGCCGACGAACTCGTCGACCTGGTGCGGCGCGGCGCCGACGAAGCGGCTGCTTTCGGCGAGGATCGCCTGGAGCTTCTTCTTGCCGAGGCCGACGCGCTTGTCGCCCGCGAGCAATTCCAGCAGGTCGGCGTTGCCGCCGGAGCGCAGGGCCTTGGCGGCGGCGAGGGCGTGGAGCTTGATCGCCTCGTGCGCGGTCTCGCGGCCGGCGCCGTTCTTCACCGCCTCCATCAGGATCGTGGTCGTGGCGAGGAAGGGCAGGTTGCGCTCGTTCTCGGCGGCGATCGCGGCGGGGAAGATCTCCATCTGGCGCAGGACCGTGAGATAGGTCTCGAACAAGCCGTCGAGGGCGAAGAACGCGTCCGGCAGCGCCACGCGGCGCACGACGGAGCAGGAGACGTCGCCCTCGTTCCACTGGTGGCCGGCGAGGTTCGCCGTCATCGTCACGTAGCCGCCGAGGATCGTCGAAAAACCGCAGACGCGCTCGCAGTTGCGGGCGTTGACCTTGTGCGGCATCGCCGACGAGCCGACCTGGCCTTCCTGGAAGCCCTCCGTCAGCAGCCCGGCGCCGGCCATCAGGCGCAGCGTGGTGCAGCAGCTCGCCGCCGCGGCGCCGACCTGGTGCAGCGCGCTGACGACGTCGAAATCGAGCGAGCGCGGGTAAACCTGGCCGACCGCGCCGAGCGAGGCCTTGAAGCCGAGGTGCTTCACGATCCGCGCCTCGAGCTCGTCGACCTTGGCGGCGTCGCCGCCGAGCAGGGTGAGCTGGTCGAGCTGCGTGCCGACCGCGCCCTTCAGGCCGCGCACCGGGTAGCGCGCAATCAGGTCCTCGAGCCGGGCGTGGGCGACGAGCAGCTCCTGGCCGAACATCGCCAGGCGCTTGCCGAGGGTCGTGGGCTGCGCCGGGACGTTGTGCGTGCGGCCGGTGATCATCACGTCGCGCAGCTCCGCGGCGCGGGTGGCGAGCAGGTGCAGCGCGGCGACGGCCTTGAAGCGCACGAGCTCGAGCGCGCGGGCGACCTGGAGCTGCTCGACGTTCTCGGTCAGGTCGCGGCTCGTCAGGCCGAGGTGGATGAACTGGCGCTTCGCCAAGTCGGAGAATTCCTCGATCCGCGCCTTGACGTCGTGGAGCGTGGTGCGCTCGCGCTCGGCGATGCGGGCAAGGTTGACCTCGCCCTTCACGCGCTCGTAGTCGCGGATGGCCTCGGTCGGGATGGCGACGCCGAGGTCGCGCTGCGCCTTCATCACCGCGATCCAGTAGTCGCGCTCGAGCAGGATGCGGCCGTGGGCCGACCAGATTTCCTTCATCGCCGGCGAGGCGTAGCGCTCGGCGAGGACGTTCGGGATGGCGGCGGGAGGGACGGCGGCGTCGGGCATGGGAGGCGCCAACCGTTACGGAACGCCCCCGGCGGTTGCCAGCGGAAAACCTGTCAGTGGGCCGCGGCCGGCCGGCGCGGCCCCTACCCCAGCAGCACGTTGATGATGGCGTTGCCGATGCCGACCAGCGCGGAGCCGGAGATCAGGCCGGCGCAGATCGGCTCGCAGCCTTCGACCCAGAAGTCGTGGCCCTTCGTCCCGGGCGCGGCGTGCTGGCGGCCCTTCCACCAGAAGATCATCGCGCCGACCCACATCATGAAGCACGACGCGGGCGGCAGCACCACGCCGAGGCCGACGGACACGGCCGAGATCGGGAAGCGCCCCCGGCTCTTGAGGCGCAGGATCTCGAACGCCGCCGCCGCCACGGCCGCCACGATCATCGAGACGACCGCGGAGGTCGGCAGGCTGTGCACGCCCTTGGCGATGAGGTCCGCGACGCCCTTCCACTGCAGGGCGGCGGGCATGGGGAACTGCTCGGAGATGATCGTCGCGGTCGAGCGCACGCCCTCCTTGTTCGCCGGGGCGAAGAGCAGGAAGAACAGCGGGATGACCGCGAGCGAGCCGGAGAAGATGCCGATGACGTGGCCGATCGCCTGCTGGCGCGGCTTCGCGCCGAGCATGTAGCCGGGCTTGATGTCGGAGAGCAGGCTGGCGGCGTTGGAGGAGATTTCCGCCGTCATGCCCGCGGGCAGGATGTTGCTGGCGGGGTTGGAGCGGTCGATCGCGCCCATGGTGAACTGCGTGATCTTGGCCAGCGAGCCGGTGGGCATCCACGAGGTCAGCGCCATCGAGTTCGTGCAGATGACCGCGAGCAGGATGATGAGCGGCAGGGAGAGGAGCGACAGCAGCCACGGCACGCCGAAGAAGGCGTGGTTCACCCACGCCCCGACCACGCCGAGGATCGGGACGCCGACGAACGACACCCACAGCGGCAGCTCGATGTCGCGCAGGACGTCCCCCTCGCGCGCCG
Source organism: Oleiharenicola sp. Vm1 (assembly GCF_047777955.1). Lineage (GTDB taxonomy): Bacteria > Verrucomicrobiota > Verrucomicrobiia > Opitutales > Opitutaceae > Didemnitutus. The sequence continues at coordinate 397,874 of NZ_CP180537.1, read as the reverse complement.
CCGCGGCCTCCGCCGGGCTCCGGCGCCGGAAGATCGTCGCGAACGCCCGGGTGAAGAGCTCGGGCTTGCCGAACAGGCCGACCAGCGCGCCGACCACCATCATCACCACGCCCCACCACAGCGCCCACTGGTTCACGATCTCGCCGCGCGAGATGGCCACAAGCGCCCCGCTCGGGGCGACGTAGCTCTTGATCTCGCCGCGCTGGATCATGATCGGCGCCAGCACCGCGTAGTTGAGGAAAGCGCCGAGCACGCAGCTCGTGGCCACGCGGATGCCCATGAGCCCGCCGACGCCGAGCATCGCCGCGTCGAAGGTCAGGCGCAGGCCGAGCTGGCGGATGTCGGTGCCGAGGATCTTCGGGATCCACCACGAATACTTCGCCGCCGCGCCGTAGTAGTAGAGGTCGACCGTCTCCTGGAAATTCCACGGCTCCTTCAGCCCCGCCCACTGGTGCAGGCGCAGGACGTTGAACTGCAGGAAGCGCATCCAGCCGTCGCTGATGATGAACTGCCAGACGCCGGTGATGACCGTCGTGACCGCGAGGAGCTTGGCCTTGAACAGCCCCGCCGCCTCCTGGCCGGTGTAGAGCGCGTCGAGCACGACGCCGGCCGCGCGCCCCTCGGGGAACGGCAGCTGGTCCTCGTTGACGAAGCGGCGCTTCATCGGGAACGCCACCAGCACGCCCAGCAGCGCCACCACCGCCATCCACGCCAGCATCTGCCACCAGCTGAGGATGTGTCCGGTGACGACCATGTAGGCCGCGAGGCTCGTCGTCAGCGGCGTCACCATGTAGCCCGCGGCCGAGGCGATCGACTGGCTGCAGTTGTTCTCGAGGATCGTCAGGTCGCGCGCGAAGCCCGCCTTCGCCATGACGCGGAACAGCGCGAAGGCCACGATCACCGAGGTGAGGTTCACGCCGATCGAGATGCCGGTCTTCGCCGCGATGTAGAGCGCGGTCGCCGCGAGCACGAAGCCGGTCACGAAGCCGGTCAGGCCGGACCGCAGCGTGAGCTGCGGCATGTCGCCCCGATAGATGTTCTCGAACCACCACCGGTCCTTCTGCGCGCGGGTCCACGTCCGCGTCTGCTCGTCCGTCAGTTGCTGGAGGGCCATAGAGAGGTAACGCGCGGAACCCTGCACAGCCGCCCCGCCTTGGCGAGAGCACAGTTGCCGTTTAGCCCGCAAGGATGAGGCCCCGCCTTCGCCCGGGAGCCGCCGGCCCCGGCGCCCGCCACCGCGCGCCCGCGACGGCCCCCCGCCCGCCGACCCACCCGGAAACGCCCCCTCCTTCCGTCCGCGAGTCCCACTCAGCCGTCCCCTTGCCGTCCGACCAATTTTGCGTAATACGCAAAATATGGAATCACTGCCTTCCGCTCGCCTCAACCGCACGCTCGCCCTCGGCTCGCTCCTGGAAATCCCGGCCACCGCGCTGGCCCGCGAACTGCGGCGCCGTCTGAAACCGGCACCCCAATCGCGCGGCGCCACGCTGCGACCCGGCGTCGAGACTCCGCTCTGGCTCGCCCTGGTCGCAGCCGCCCGCCCGCATCTACGCCCACGCGGCGCCAAGTCCCGCCTCGCGCGTGTCCTCGGACTCGATCCGTCCCGCATCCACGAATTTTTCGAGGCCCGCACCGCCATGCCGGACGCAGAGCGGACGATCTTTCTCCTCCTGTGGCTGGAGCAACAGCGCCTCGACCGCGACAAAGGCCAGTGAGCCGCGCCGAATCCTATTTTGCGTAATACGCAAAATAGCCGACGCCTCCTCCTGCGGGCGCGAGACGAGGCCGGGCGGCGCGGAACGGCGGGCACCGGCGCGTTTCGACCCCTACGGGTTTCGCCATCGCCGACCGCCGCTTCGCTGCTGACATAACGCTGTCGCGCCGCTGCGCTAGTCTCGCGCCCGATGAAAAACCGCTGCCCCTGGGCCGAAGCCGAGGTCCACCACCATTACCACGACACCGAGTGGGGCGTGCCGTCCCACGACGACCGCCACCTCTTCGAGCTGCTGATCCTCGAGGGCGCGCAGGCCGGCCTGAGCTGGACCACCATCCTCCAGAAACGGGAAAACTACCGCCGCGCCTTCGCCGGCTTCGACCCGGAAAAGGTCGCGCGCTTCGACGCGCGGAAACAGGCCGCGCTCCTCGCCGACCCCGGCATCGTCCGCAACCGCCTCAAAATCGCCTCCGCCCCGCTCAACGCCCGCGCCTTCCTCGCCGTGCAGGAGGAGTTCGGCAGCTTCGACCGCTACGTCTGGACCTTCGTCGGCGGCTCGCCGCTCCAGCCCAAGCTGAAAACCCGCGACCAGATCCCGGCCACCACGCCGGTCTCCGACGCCCTGAGCCGCGACCTGCTGAAGCGCGGCTTCAAGTTCGTCGGCTCCACGATTTGCTACGCCTTCATGCAGGCCACGGGCATGACCAACGACCACCTGGTCAGCTGCCCCTGCCACCGCGAGTGCGCCCGGCTGGCCTGACGAAAGACAGTCCGGCCTAAACTTCCGCCGTCGGCGGGCCGATGGAAGGGATCCTGGTCCCTCCATGTCCTCCACGCCCGCCCACGCCGCGCGCGCCGCTTCGGCGCGCCGCCACGCCGCCGTCCTGATCTTCGGCGCGTGGTTCGTCGCCACCAGCCTCTTCGGAGCCTGGACGGTGGCGCAGCACGTCGTGCCCCTGCCCGCGGCTGCAACCCGCGACGTCGCCCACGCCGACCGCCCGCGGGCCCGGCACGTGCTCGGTGCCGACTGCGGCTGCTCGGCCAGCATCGGCCGCGACCTGATCAAGCGCGGTCCGCGCCCCGGCTGGGAGGAGACCGTCGTGCTGCTCGACGCGCAACCCGAGCTCGAGCGCGGCCTGCGCGCCGCCGGCTTCGCCGTGCAGACGCTCCCGCCCGAGAACGCCGCCCGCACGCTGGGCGTCCAGGGCGCCCCGTGGCTGAGCCTCCATTTCCCCGACGGCCGCGTCGCCTACGACGGCGGCTACGCCCGCCTGCGTCCCGGCCTGCCGGGTTATGAAAATCTCGACGCCGCGCTCATGCACGACGTCGAACAAGGCCGCGCCCCCGCGCGCCTCGCCGCCTACGGCTGCGCCACCAGCCAGTCGCTCCGCGACCGGCTCGATCCCTGGCACCTCAAGTATCCCGCCTCCCAATGACCGACTACGAAACCCGCTTCCACCAACGCGCCGGCCGCTGGGCCCTCGCGATCCTGGCCGCGCATGTGCCGCTCTGCGTCCTCGTCGCCTCGCTCAACGGCACCGGCATCGCGCTGGCCGTCGGCGCCGCGGCGGCGATCGCCGCCGGCCCGGCCGCCCTGTTCTGGCTGCGCCCGGGCAGCCAGCTCTTCGCCGTCGCCACCGGCGTCGCCGCGATGGCGTTCAGCGCGCTGATCATCCACCTCGGCCGCGGCATGATCGAGCTGCACTTCCACGTCTTCGTCGCCCTCGCCGCCCTCGTGGCCCTGGCCCGCCCGGGCGCCGTGCTCGCCGCCGCGGGCACGATCGCCGTGCACCATGTCGGTTTCTGGTTCTGGTTTCCGCGCAGCGTGTTCAACTACGACGCCGGCTTCGGCATCGTGCTGCTCCACGCCGCGTTCGTCGTCGCCGAGACCCTCATCCTCGTGTTCTGCGCCGCCCAGTTCGGCCGCATGACCGCGATGCAGGGCAAGATCGGCGAGGAAGCCGCCCGGGTCGCCGCCGAAGTCGCCGGCCGCAGCGCCCACCTGCAGCAGGCGGGCGGCGCCCTCGCCGAGGGCGCGTCGGCCCAGGCCGCCGCCATCGAGCAGACCAGCGCCTCGCTGACCGAGATCGCCAGCATGCTCCGCTCCTCCGCCGAGCGCACCGCCAACTCGCAGAACCTCGCCACCGAGGCGCGCCGCATCGCCGATGCCGGCGCCGGCCAGATGCAGGAGATGCAGGGCTCGATGCAGACGATCCGCGAGTCGTCGCAGGGCATTTCCGAGATCATCAAGACCATCGACCAGATCGCCTTCCAGACCAACATCCTCGCCCTCAACGCCGCGGTCGAGGCCGCCCGCGCCGGCGAGGCGGGCCGCGGCTTCGCCGTCGTTGCCGAGGAGGTCCGCCGCCTCGCCCAGCAATCCGCCGAGGCCGCGCGCCAGACCGCGGACAAGATCCAGGACTCCGTCGCCAAGAGCACGCAGGGCGCCGCCATCAGCGAGCGCGCCGCCGCCGTCCTCTCCGAGATCTTCGCCAAGGTCCGCCAGATGGACGACGACATGAAGGAGATCGCCCGCGCCACCCAGGAACAATCCGACGGCATCGCCCAGCTCACGCAGTCCGTGCAGCAGATGGACCAGGTCACGCAGCAGAACGCCGCCAGCGCGCAGCAGACCGCGGCCACCGCCGCCGAGCTGCGCCAGCAGGCCGACGGCCTGCTCGGGATCGTGGCCTCGGTCTCGGGCAACGCATCCGCGACCGCCGTCGGTGTCGCCCCGGCGGCCGACGTTTCCGGCCCGCGCCCGGCGGCGCGGAAGAAACCCGCGCCGGTCGCCGTCGCGGCCTGACCCGTCAGCGCGTCAGCCGGTAGAGCAGCACCGCGGTGCGCTTCACCATCTCGGGCATCGTGCCCAGGTCCATGAATTCGCCCGGCGCGTGCGCGCCGCGGCCGCTGGCGCCCAGGCCGTCGAGGGCCGGCAGCGGCGGCGACACGAAGGACGCGTCGCCCGCCCCGCGGCTCTTCGGGTCGTAGGCCTCCACCGCGCCGTAGCCGAGGTCGCGGCTCACGGCGTCGAGCTGCCGGAGCAGCGCGGCGTTCTCCGGCGTCGCCTCCATCGCCGGATAACCGTCGTCCGGGAAGCGCAGCTCGGCCGACGTGCGCGGCAGGTGCCTCGCCACGATCGCCCGCATCCGCGCCTTCACCTCCTCCTTCTGCGCCGCGCTGAGGAAACGCAGGTCGCCGCGCACCAGCGCGCGCTGGGCGACGATGTTGCTTTTGCCCGTCACCTTGCCGCCGAGCCGGTCGAGCTCGGCCTCGGTGCCGCCGACGACTAGCGCCGGGTTGCAGGTGACGCCGTCGATCTTCCGCAGCTCGTCGTGGAATTCGCCGAGAATGCGCGCCATCTCGAACACCGCGCCGCTGCCCATGTGCGGAGCGAAGATCGCCGACGAGTGCCCGGTCGCGCCCTGCACCTCCAGCTCCCAGCTGATGATGCCGCGGCGGGCCACGGTCGCGGTGTGGCCGATCGAGCCCTCGAAGGCCAGGGCGAGGTCGGAGCGCTTCGCGGCGTCCCAGAGATCGCGGCGGCTCACCGCGAGCGGCTGGCCGGGCGCCTCCTCGTCGCCGGTCATCACGACGAGGATCCGCGTGTTCTCCAGCGCGCCGGCGGCGTGCAGCGCCTTGAGCGCGTAGATCAGCACAAGGTCGCCGCCCTTGATGTCGCTCGTGCCGGCGCCGTAGGCCTTGTCGCCCTCGAGCCGGAACGCGCCGCCGGGCAGCACGCTGTCGAGGTGGCCGATGAGCAGCACGCGCTGGCCCCGCGTGCCCGTGCGCTCGGCAACGAGGTGGCCGGCGCGCTTCGTCTCCGCCGGCAGCGGCGCGAATCGATAAGCGAAACCGAGCTCGCTCAGCTGGGCGCCGAAGAAATCGCTCATCGCGCGCACGCCGGCGAGGTTCTCCGTGGCGCTGTCGATCTTCACCGCGGCCTCGAGGTCGCGGACGAAGTCCGCGCGATGCGCGTCGATGTAGGCGGCGATCCGCTCCTCCTCCGGCGTGAGCGCCGCGCGCAGGGCGAGCGGCGAAAGGAGCAACGCAAGGGCGGGCAGCAGGCGCAGGCGCGGGGACATGCCGCGTTGCTACACGATCCGGCGCGCACGTCCAGTCGCGGCGCGGGCGGCGTTCGTCGCGCCGGCGTTGTCTTCCGCGGCGCGGGGCGCTTTCGTCCGCGCCATGCTGTTCGCCTTCCCCAGCGTCCTCGACTTCGGCCTCGAACCCGCCGCGCAGGTCCTCACCCGCGGCTTTTCCGACTACTTCGTCCCCATCGCGTCCAGCCCGGCGATCCTGCTCGGCCTGGCGCGGGCCGACAGCGTCGACCTGACCGCGAGCCGCGTCGCCGTGCTCGACGGCAAACCCGTCGCCGCGGCGCTGATCGCGCGGCGCGGCTGGACCGCGCGGCTGGCCGGCATGGCCGTGGTGCCCGAGGCGCGGCAGAGTGGCGTCGGCAAAGCGCTGATGGCGCAGCTGCTCGCCGAGGCGCAGGGCCGCAGCGAGCGCGCGATGGTGCTCGAGGTCATCGAGCAGAATGCACCCGCCGTGCGCCTCTACGAAGGCTGCGGCTTCCGCAAAATCCGCCGGCTCACCGGCCACGCCGGCCGGCCCGCGGCGGAGGCGGACGCCGCCGCGCTCGAGGAGATCGACGCGCGCGAACTCGCCGCCTTCGTCGGCGCCCACGGCCTGCCGGACCTGCCGTGGCAGGTTTCCGCCGAGACGCTCGCGCACGCCACGCCGCCGGCGGCGGCGTTCCGTCTCGGGGACTCGGCGCTGCTGCTGGGCAATCCCGCCGCGGACGTCGTCGGCCTCCGCGCCCTCGTCACGCACCGCGACCGGCGCGGCCGCGGCGGCGCGCGGGCGCTGCTGCGTGCGGCGATGGCGAGATTCCCCGGCAAGGAGTGGCGCGCCCCGGCGATTTTTCCCGAGGAGATGGGCGGGGCCTTCACCGCCGCCGGCCTGGCGCGCACGCCGCTCTCGCAGTGGCAGATGACGCGGGCCTTGGCCTGAGCGGACCCTCCGGCGTTTCCCGTCGCGCCCCGTCGACACGCGCGGCTAATTTTGCGTAATACGCAAAATTGGTCCGCGCGCTCTCACGTGGTGCGGGGGACGAGTTCGCGGTTGCAATCCGGGCGCGGTGAGTAGCTTGAAGCCGCATGCTCACCGGCCTCACGCAATGGATCGCCCGCCGCCCCGCCACGAGCGGCGCCTATGCGGGGGCCTTCGTGCACGGCGTGGCGGTCGCGGAGCCCCGGGCGCCGCGCGACCCGCGGCTGATGCGCTTCATCCTGACCTGCTGGGTGCTGATCGCGGTGAAGCACGTCGCGGTGATCTGGGCGGTGCAACGCTACCACATGCCGTTCCACCAACTGATCGTGAACTTCCCGACCTGGCTGCTCGGCACCGTCGCGACCTGGCTCTACTGGCGCCGCACGCGCTGAGCGCGGCGGCGCCCGGGCCATCCGCCGCGTTCACACGCCCGGCTGGCAGAGGCAGGAGGATTTCAGCTCGAAGTCCGCGTGCCGCCAGGCGGCCTTGAACTGCTGCTCGGCGGCGGCCGCCTCCGCGTCGCGCTGCTGGAGCTTGAGGGCGCGCGCCAGTCCGTAGAGCGACCAGCCGTTGCCCGGCCAGCGCGCGAGGTCGTCGCGGTAAACCTGCTCCGCCTCCTGCACGCGCCCGACCTGCAGCAGCGCCGCGCCGAGCGCGTGGCGCACGGGGATGATCCAGCTCGGTGGCTCATCGTAGCGGAGCTTGCCCTCGGCGGCGACGGCGTCGCGCAGGCGGGCGAGGCCCGCGACGGTCTTGCCCTCGCGGAGGAGGATCTCGCCGTCGAGCATCGCCTCCGCGACCGCGACCACGTGGGTGGCCGGGCTGTTCGAAAAGAAGGCGTCGGCGGGCACCTTCTTCGCCGCCGCGGCGAACGCGCGCTGCTCCGCGCGGGCGCCGGCGGTGTCGCCCTGCGCGGCGCGGGCGACGCCGCGGGCGGCGAAGGCCAGGGCGCGGGAGATCACGAGGTTTTCCGCCGGCAGCGGGCGGGCGAGGATCTCGTCCCACTTGCCGAAGCGCACCCGCACCTCCAGCGGCATGGCGTAGAAGACGTCGACGACCGGCACCCATTCGGTGCGGAAGTCCTCCGGCCACTCCGCGACCATGTCGTCGATCTGCCGCAGCGCCAGCGCGCTGCGTCCGCTCATCATCGCGGCGAAGGCGAGCATGTGGCGGTTGTGGGCGTTGTAGAGCCAGATGAACCCCTTGGGGATGCCGCCCTGCGCGCGGTAGGCGATGTCGGCCGCGATGGCCTTTTCGTTGGCGACGACGGCGTCGTCCCAGCGGCCGAGCAGCACGTCGATGTGCGACGGCATGTGCACCATGTGGCCGACGCCGGGCATGAGGTCGCGCAGGCGGTCGGAGGCGGCACGGGCCTGGGCCGGCGCGCGCGAGGCCTCGAGGGCATGGATGTAGAGATGGAGCGCCTGCGGGTGCTGCGGGTCCAGGGTCAGGACGCGCTCGAGCGTGGCGACGATCTCGGGCGTGCCGGGCTGCGGGGCGCTGCCGTCGGCGGTCCAGAGGTCCCACGGGCGGAGGTCCATCGCCGCCTCGGCGAAGAGCGCGCCGACGTCGGCGTCCTGCGGGAACTTCGCCCAGACCTCGCGCATGGCGGCGGCGTAGGCCTGGTCGAGCGGCGCGCGGTCGGCGACGGGCGGCGCCGCGTAGCGTTGCGCCGTGGCGGCGATCAACGCCTGCTCGACCGGCGTGGCCGTGCCGGCGTGCTGCCGGGCCTTTTGCAACGCGTCCCAGGCGAGCCGGGCGCGCGGCTCGGGCACGAGCGGGAAATTGATGTGCGGACCGGCGGCCGTCGCGATGCCCCACCACGCCATCGCGCACGCGGGATCGAGCGCGGCGGCGGCCTGGAACGAGCGGATCGCCTCGTCGTGGTTGAAGGCGTAGAGGAAGGCGAGGCCCTGGTCGAAGTAGCGCTGCGCCTCGGCGGAACGCGTGGTGACCGGCCGGTGGTGGTTTCCCGTGCCGGGGAACAGCGGCACGGCCGGAGCGGCGGCGAAGGCCGGCGCGCTCAGCAAACAGCAGAGGGCAAGCAGTCGTTTCATGGCGTGGAGTGGGGCGGACGCTAGCAGCCCGGGCGGAAGGGAACAATGGTTCTTACGGCTAGGCTCCCGCGGCGGCGGCCGGAGTTTCGGTCTGGCGTCGCCCGGGGCACTCGGGAATCCTGCCGGACCACCCGGCCATGACCTCGCCCCTCGCCAAGCGGCTTCAGCTCCTCCTGTCGGTCCTCAGCGTCCTCGTCATCCTCGCCCTCGCCGCCGCCGGCTGGGGCTATTTCCAGCTCCGCGGCAGCCTGCCGCAGCTCGACGGCTCCCGCCCGCTCCCCGGCCTCACCGCGGCGGTGAAGATCGAGCGCGACGCGCAGGGGTGCCGCGGATCAGCGGCGCCACGCGCAACGACGTCGCGCGCGCGCTCGGCTTCCTGCACGCGCAGGACCGCTTCTTCCAGATGGACCTCCTGCGCCGCCGCGCCGCGGGCGAGCTGGCGGAGCTCTTCGGCCCCGCCGCCCTGGCGCTCGACAAGAGCGCGCGCCTGCACGGCTTCCGCGCCACCGCGGCCAAGGTCGTCGCCGCCCTGCCGCCCGCGCGCCGCGCCGCGCTCGACGCCTACGTGGCGGGCGTGAACGCCGGCCTCGCCGCCCTGCCGAAACGCCCCTGGGAATACCTCGTGCTCCGCGTGCCGCCGCGCGCGTGGACGGCGGAAGACTCCTTCCTCTGCGTCTATGCGATGTGGTTCGACCTGCAGGACAGCGTGGGCCACTACGACCTCTCCCAGCGCGCGCTGCAGGTCGCCTACGGCACGGGCGGCGCGGCGTTCTTCGCCCCCGCGGCACGTCCGCCGACGCCGCGCTCGACGGCTCGACCTTCCCCGCCCCGGCCCTGCCGCCGCTGCGCCTGAAGGCGCCGGACGAAAAACCCGCCGCCGCGCTCGCGCCGGATTGGTATGAGCCCGCGCTGCTGCCGGGCAGCAACAGCTTCGCCGTCGACGGCGCGCACAGCACCACCGGCGCCGCCACCCTGGCGAACGACATGCACCTCGGCCTCGCCGTGCCGCACGTGTGGTATCGCGCCGAATTGAACTGGCCGGACGCCGCCGGCACCGCCCACCGCGTCGTCGGCGTCACCCTGCCCGGCGCCCCCTCGATCGTCGCCGGCAGCAACGGCGACGTCGCGTGGGGCTTCACCAATTCCTACGTCGACACGGTCGACGTCGTCATCGTCGAGACCTACGCCGACCTCCAATACCGCTCGCCCGCCGGCTGGAAGGATTTCGAGGAGCGCACCGAAACGATCAAGGTCAAGGGCGAGGCCGACGTCACCCTCACCACGCGCTGGACCGAGTGGGGCCCGGTGATCGCGCCGGCCGAGGAAGGCCGCTACTACGTCGTGCGCTGGAACGCCCACTCGCCCGAATCGGCCAACCTCGAGCTGATGGACCTCGAGACCGCGCGCTCGGTGGGCGAGGTCGTCGCCCTCGCCCACCGCCTCGGCATGCCCAACCAGAACCTCCTCGTCGCCGACCGCGCCGGCCACATCGCCTGGACGATCACCGGCCGCATTCCCCAGCGCGCCGGCTTCGACGGCCGCGTGCCCGTCATGTGGGGCTACGGCGACCGCCGCTGGGACGGCTGGCTGCCCGAAGCCGAGGTGCCGGTCGTCGCCGACCCCGCGGACGGCGTGCTCTGGACCGCCAACAACCGCATCGTCGGCGGCGCCGCCTACGCCAAGATCGGCGACGGCGGTTACGACAACGGCCTGCGCGCCGGCGCCATCCGCGACGACCTGCGCGCGCTGGTCGCGCAGAAAAAGGCCGCGCCGGCCGACCTCCTCGCCATCCAGCTCGACGACCGCGGCCGCTACCTCGACCGCTGGCAGAAGCTCCTGCTTGCGGTCCTCAGCGACGAGGCCGTCGCGCAGAAGAAGGCCCGCGGCGAGATGCGCGAGCTCGTCCGCGCCTGGTCCGGCCACGCGGCGATCGACTCCGCCGGCTACCGCATCCTCCGCCTCTTCCGCGCCAAGGTCGCCGAGCGCACGCTCGCGCCGTTCCTCGACAAGCCGCAGCGCACCTACGAGGGCTTCCGCTGGGGCACCATGACCGAGGACGCCGTGTGGCAGCTCGTCACCGAGAAGCCCGCGCGCCTGCTCAACCCCGACCACCGCAGCTGGGACTCGCTGCTCCTCGCCGCGGCGGACGACGTGCTGGCCGACGCCGCCCAGCAGGGCGTCGCCCTCGCGCAATACACCTGGGGCGCCCGCAACACCCTGCGCATGCAGCACCCCTTTGCGCGCTTCCTCCCGCAATGGATCGCGCGCTTCGTCAGCATGCCGGCCGAGCCGCTGCCGGGCGACAGCAACCTGCCGCGCGTGCAGGCCCCGGCGTTCGGCGCGTCCGAGCGCTTCGTCGTCTCGCCCGGCCACGAGGACCAGGCGATTTTCGAGATGCCCGGCGGCCAGAGCGGCCACCCGCTCTCGCCCTTCTTCCGCGCCGGCCACGACGACTGGGTCCGGGGCCGCCCCAGCCCGCTGCGGCCCGGTCCGGCCGCCCACACGCTGACGCTCGCGCCCCCGTGAGCGGGCGCCATCCGGGCACGCTTCCGACTGGCCAGCCCCGGGGCGTTTCCGGCATCGTGCCGTCGTCCGATCCCGTCCGATCGAAATCGAGAATCCCGAATCGAAAATTCCGATGTCCCTTCACGTCCTCGCCCATCCGCTCGCCCAGCACGTCCTCACCCACCTGCGGGACAAGACGACCAAGCCCGTGCTCTTCCGCACGCTGAGCTACCAGATCTCCCTCCTGCTCGCCCTCGAGGCGACGCGCGACCTCGCCACCACCGACAAGGAAATCGAGACCCCGCTCGAGAAGGTGACGGCCAAGGTCCTCGCCAAGCCGCTCGTCGTCGTGCCCATCCTCCGCGCCGGCCTCGGCATGCTGCAGCCGTTCCACGACGTGTTCCCCGACGTCTCCGTCGGCTACGTCGGCCTGGAGCGCGACCACGAGACCGCCATCGCCCGCAGCTATTACTGCAAGCTCCCGCCGCTCGCCGGCGCGCGCGTGCTCGTGGTCGATCCCATGCTCGCCACCGGCGGCAGCGCCGCGCAGGCGATCACGCTGGTCAAGGCACAGGGTGCGACCGAGATCGGTTTCGTGTGCATCGTCGCCGCCCCCGAGGGCGTCGCCACCCTCCAAAAGGCGCATCCCGACATCCCGATCCACACCGGCGCGCTCGACCGCCAGCTGAACGCCCGCAAATACATCCTGCCCGGCCTCGGCGATTTCGGCGACCGGCTCTACGGCACGTGAGCGCCTCCGACCAGCCGCCGCCGCTCCCGTCGCCCTTCCCGTGGCTCGCCGTCGGGCTGGCGCTGCTCGTCGGTGCCGCCGGCTGGGAGGTGGCCTGCCGCCTCAGCGGCCAGCGCGAGGCGTGGGACGCACCGGCTTACTGGCGGCTGGCCTATCCCGCCTTCGCCGTTGCGGCGCTCGCGCTCGCCTACGCCTGGCCGCGCTCCGCGTGGTTCACGTGGGCCGCGCTCGCCGTCGGACAGGCGCTGGCGATGTTCGCCAAGAACCCCGGCGGCAACCTGCTGCCGCTCGGCGTCATCGTCATGCTCGTGCTGTCCGCCCCGCTGCTGATCGCCGGCCGCTTCGGCGCGCGCCTGCGCGCGGGGCGCCGCCGGCCGTGAAGCTGCCGGTGGAGCCGGACTGAACGGCGGGCGGATGTAGGGCGGGGTCGCCGCGCTACAAGGTTTGCCTTGCGCGGGACGCGTGCGTGGAGTGCGCGCATGGAACTTGCCCAGCTCTCCGACCGCGCGATGCAGATTCGCGAGTGTTTTGCCCGCTACGAACAGCGCCGCGTCGGCCGCACCTGGACGCGCGAGGAAATCGCGCAGGGCTTCGTCGTCGACGTCGGCGACCTGATGAAGCTCGTCATGGCCAAGGCCGGCGCGCGCCGCGTCGAGGGCGACGTCGACGCCAAGCTCGCCCACGAGCTGAGCGACTGCCTCTGGAGCGTGCTCGTGCTGGCGAAACTCTACGGCTTCGACCTGGAGAAGGAATTCCTGCACACGATGGCCGAGCTCGAGCGCGGCACCGCGGCGAAGACCGAGCAGGATTACTGAGCTCCGCCGGCCGGCGGCTCGTCGAGCCAGCCGCCCGTAGCCTGCACGGGGGCGAGTTCGCCGCGCCGCGTGACCCACATCGCGAGGGCGCGGCGCGGCACGCCCGCCGGCGCGGCCGCGGCGAGCCTCACCACCGCGTGTCCCGCCGGCAGCGGCGCCTCGGCCAGCGCCAGGGCGACGAACTCGTGACGCAGCGTCCGGCCGCCGTTCTCGCCGGCGCGCACGGGCGAGACGATGCCGCCGCCGAGCAGCGCCACGGTGACAGCGTAGTCGCCCGGTGTCACCGCGGCAAAGTCGACCTCGACCCGCCCGTCCCCGGTCAGGCGCGCCGTGAGCACGCCGGGCCGGTCGGTGGCGGCCTGCAGCCCCGTGGCGGGGCCGCGCGCGCCGGCCTCCGCGCCGTCGAGCACGAAGCACGGGGTGTAGACGTTGCCGCGCCGCCAGGCCGCGGCGTAGCGGTATGCGCGGTCGGTGTGGGCGCGGCTCGCGAACCGGTCGCGCCAGCCGAGGCGATCCCAGTAGTTCACGTGCAGCGCGACGGGCACGAAATCCCGCCACAATCCCGGCGCCGTGCGCAGCTCCCCAGCCAGGCCTCGGCCGGCGGACAGCTGCTGCAGCCCTCGGACGAGTAGAGTTCGAGCAGGTGGGTGCGACGGACGTCGCTGGTGAAGGCGGGGGTGGCCGCGCGGGCGGCGAGGAGCGAGCAAAGCAGCAGGGCGATGAACCGCATGCCCGTCGGAGCCGCCGGCCGCGCCGATTATTCCGCCGCGGCATCCCGGAGTCCGGCCGTGTCTGCCGTCGAGACGGAGGCCGCTTCCATTCCGCCTCTCACCCCAGGCGAAGCCTCGCCCGTTGGCTGGCACTCGGTGCGCAACGGGCTGCACGTGCTCGACGTCGAAATTTGCCAGCTCCGCGAGGGGTTGCCGGCCGAGGCGGAGCTCGCCCTCGTCGTCCACTACGGCCGGCGCGACCGCAACGTCGCCCACGTGCGCACGATGGGCGGCGGCTTCGGCCTGACCAAGGCCTTCCTCGTCACGAAGCCGTTCGGCGGCCGCTGCTGGATCCGGTCCGAGCTCGACGTCGGCACCCGCATCCGCATCGAGATCCCGCGCCCGCGGCCCTCCACCGGCCTGAACGTCTGAGCGGCTGCCAGCCGCATTTTTTCGTGTCCATCCGCGCGTTTCGCCGGCAAACCTCGCCCGACGCATGCACATCGAACGCCCAGGCCTGATCGTCGCCGACCAGTGGAAGGACTACCAGCTCCTCGACTGCGGCGACGGCATGAAGCAGGAGCGCTGGGGCGCCTACACCCTCGTCCGCCCCGACCCGCAGATCATCTGGCCCAAGACCGGCGACCGCACCTGGAAGGGCTGGGACGGCTTCTACCACCGCAGCGAGAGCGGCGGCGGCAAGTGGGAGTTCCGCACCAAGCTACCCGACCAGTGGACGATCACATACGGTGCGCTCACCTTCCGCATCCACCCGACGAGCTTCAAGCACACCGGCCTCTTTCCCGAGCAGGCGGTGAACTGGGACTGGTTCTCCGCGAAGATCAAGGCCGCCCGCGCCGCCGGCCGCGAGGTGAGCGTGCTCAATCTCTTCGGCTACACCGGCGCCGCCTCCGTCGCCGCCGCGGCGGCGGGCGCCAGCGTCTGCCACGTCGACGCCGCCGAAGGCATGGTGAAATGGTGCCGCGAAAACGCCGCGCTCTCCGGCCTGGCCGACGCACCGGTGCGCTACATCGTCGACGACTGCCTGAAATTCGTCCGCCGCGAGATCAAGCGCGGGCGCAAATACGACGCCATCATCATGGACCCGCCGACCTACGGCCGCGGCAGCACCGGCGAGATGTGGCGGCTCGAGGACCACCTCTGGGAGCTGCTGAGCGAGTGCCGGCAGGTGCTGAGCGACCGGCCCGTGTTCTTCCTCATCAACGCCTACACCGCGCGCCTCTCGCCCTCGGTCGTGATCAACCTCCTCGACGGCCTGCTGCACGACGCCGGCGGCCGGATCCACGGCGGCGAGGTCGGCCTGCCCATCCAGCGCGACGGCAAGATCCTCCCCTGCGGCATCTACGGCCGCTGGGAGGCGAGCTAATTCCCGCCGCCGGCCCGGCCCGCGGCCTTGCGCGCCCCCGCACCCCGCTTTCCCTTCCCGCATGAAAGTTATCTCCGCTCCCCAGGCTCCCGCCGCCATCGGCCCCTATTCCCACGCGATCCACGCCGGCCCGTTCGTGTTCTGCTCCGGCCAGACGCCGCTCAATCCCGCCACCGGCAAGCTCGTCGAGGGCGACATCGAGCCGCAGACCCACCAGGTCTTCGCCAACGTCAAGGCCGTCCTCGCCGCCGCCGGCCTGACGCTGCAGGACGTCGCCAAGTCCACCGTCTACCTCAAGGACATGGCCGACTTCGCGAAGATGAACGCGATCTACGAAGCCGCCTTCGCCCCGCACAAGCCCGCCCGCACCACCATCCAGGCCGGCAAGCTCCCGCTCGACTGCCGCGTCGAGATCGAGGTCATCGCCTACAAGGGATGAACGCACCGCGTTGGCTCGCGTGGTTGGCGCTCGGCCTCGCGCCGCTCGCCGCCGCGCGCGCCGACTCCGCCCCGCCGTTCGGGGGCGAGTTCGAGGTCCAGCACGGCTCGTGGACGCTGGTCACCGAGAACGACAAGTATTTCGCCGGCACCGACCGCCACTACACGAACGGCTTCAAGGCCATCTGGCTCGGCGAGACGACGCTGCACCGCTCGCAGGAATTTCTGCAGCGCATCGCCAGCGTCATCCCCACCCTGCGCGGCGTCGAGGCGCACCAGCGCTACAAGGTCGGCCTCGCGCTCGGCCAGGAAATCTTCACCCCCTCCGACACCAGCACGCCGACGCTGCTGCCCAACGACCGCCCCTACGCCGGCTGGCTCTACGCCTCGATGATGGCGCAGGCGCAGGAACGCGACGGCTCGCTGCTGCGCGTCGTCGAGCTGGCGGTCGGCGTCGTCGGCCCGTCCGCGCTCGGCCAGCAGGCGCAGAACGGCTGGCACGACGTCATCCACGTCCCGCACGCCCAGGGCTGGGCCAACCAGCTGCACGACGAGCCCGGCCTCATGCTCTCGTGGGAGCGCCGCTACCGCCTCTACACCTTCACCGCCGGCCGCCACCGCCTCTTCGACGTCATCGGCCGCGGCCGGGTCACGCTCGGCAACGTCCACACCCACCTCGCCGCCGGCTTCATGGCTCGCGCCGGCTGGAACCTGCCGCGCGACTTCGGCACCGACCTCATCCGCCCCGCCGGCGGCGGCATGGCCAACGCCGGCGGCGCGCGCCGCTTCGCCGCCTACAGCTACCTCAGCGCCGAGGGCCGCGCCGTCGCCCGCAACGTCTTCCTCGACGGCAACACCTGGCGCGCCAGCCACTCGGTCGACAAGCTGCCGTTCATGGGCGACTTCTCCGCCGGCTTCGTCCTCGCCTGGCCGCGCTTCCAGCTCACCTACACGCAGGACTACCGCACCAAGGAATTCCGCGGCCAGCCGCACCGCGACGTCTTCGGCTCGATCGCGCTGACGACGTATTACTGAGCGGGCGGCCCGTCACCTCGCCCATCGGCCCACGCCCGCGGCGCATTTTGGTTCGTCGCGCCGGCGTTTCCCGTCTTTCGTCGCGCCGTGGCGAACCCTCTTATCGCATCGGTGTCGACGGCGGCGGCACCAAGACCGAGCTCCTTCTCGTGGACTCCACGGGCACGATCGTGGCGCGCCACGTCGGCCCCGGCTGCAATCCCAGCCACCTCGGCGCCGACGGCGCCCGCACCGTCCTGCTCAGCGCTCTCGAGGCGCTGCTCGCCGCGTCCCCCGTCCCGCCGCTCAAGTCCCAGATCGCCGCGCTCCGCCTCTACGTCGCCGGCAGCGCCGCGACCTGGCGCGAGATCGCCGCGCTGATCCACGGCTACGGCCCCGTCACGGTCGGCCCCGACTCGCTGCCCGTGCTCGAGCTGGCCACGGCCGGCGCGCCCGGCCTCGTGCTCCACGCCGGCACCGGCTCCTTCGTCGCCGCCCGCGCGCCCGACGGCTCCGTGCACTACGCCGGCGGGCTCGGCTGGCGCTTCGGCGATCCCGGCAGCGGCTACGAGCTCGGCCGCCGCGCCATCGCCGCCGCGCTGCTGGAGCTGACCGGCTGGAGCCCCGCCACCGGCCTCGGCGCGGCCCTCCAGGCCCACACCGGCCTCGAGGACGGCGGCGCGATCAAGGCCATGTTCTACGCCGTGCCCGACGCCAACGCCCGCGTCGCCGCCTTCGCGCCGCACGTGATCGAGCTCGCGCAAAGGGCTGCCGCCCCGCCCAGGTCGCGCTCGCCGGCTCCGTCGGCGAGCTCGTCGCCCAGGGCCGCCTCGTCACCGAGAAGCTCTTCCCCGGCGCGCGGGACATCACCTGCGGCGTCAGCGGCGCGGTGCTGAACAACCCCGCCGCCCGCTACGCCCTCCAGGCCTTCGCCGAGTCCAACGGCTGGCCGGTGAAATTCCATTTCATCACCGAGCCGCCCGCCGAGGGCGTCCGCCGCCTGCTGCTCCGCGACTGAGCGGCGCGCCCGCGCGCCGACGTTGCGGTTGCCTTCGCCCCGCGCGGGCCTTCTGGTGGCCGCGTGAACGCCGCCCTCGCCGCCCCGCTCCTCCTCGCCGAGCCCGACTGGCTCGCGCGGCGGCGCGCGCACGAGGCGCGCGTGCACGCCTGGGCCGACCCGCACCAGGCGCGGCAGTCGCGCGGCGAGAAGCACCCGGTCGAGGACTTCCTGTGGGAGTATTACTCGTATCGGCCGAGCTGGCTGCGGCGCTGGCACCCGGGCCCGGACGTCGTGCTGCTCGGCGACGCGGCGCGCGAGTATCTGCGCTGGCCGGAATACGTGGAGGCCGACGGCGGGGTGCGCGTGCAGTGCGGCGCCTTCGACGCCAAGCGCCGGGAGTCGCTCGCCTGGCTGCGCGGCCTGCTGCGCGCCACCGCGGAGCGTCCGCCGCAATTCGCCTGCTTCGGCCTGCACGAGTGGGCGATGGTCTACCGGCTCGCGCCCGGCGAGGTCCGCCACGCCCAGCTGCCGCTGCGCTTCCCGCCCGCGGAGATCGCGCGCATCGTCGACGCGCTGGCGATCCGCTGCTCGCACTTCGACGCCTTCCGCTTCTTCACCCCGGCGGCGCGCCCGCTCAACCGCCTGCAACCCGAGCGCGCGACCACCGCGCAGTTCGAGCAGCGCGGCTGCCTGCACGCCAACATGGACCTCTACAAGTGGGCCTTCAAACTCGCGCCCTTCACCCCGAGCGAGCTGACGGCCGACTGCTTCGCGCTCGCGCGCGCGATCCGCGAGGTCGACATGCGCGCGAGCCCCTACGATTGCACGGCGTTCGGCCTCGCCCCGATCGCGATCGAGACTCCCGAGGGCCGCGCCGACTACGAGCGCCTCCAGCGCGACTTCGCCGAGCGCAGCCAGCCGCTCCGCGCCCGCCTGCTCGCGCTGTGCGAGCGCCTGCTCGCGGGCTGACACCCGGCGCCCGCCCGCGCGGGGCAAGGCCCGTTGACACGCCCTGCGGGGTTGCGCCGCGCGCGTTCGCGCCTACCGTCTCGGCCCATGGCTGAACCGGGCTACATCATCCAGGAACGCACGCCGAAGAAGCCCGCCTACCCGATCCGCGACGAGCTCCGCAGCTACCTCCGCCGCTACCGCCGCGAGCGCGACCTGCCCGTCACCTACGAGCGCCTGCGCGGCTTCCACGAGGCCATGCCGCTGATCGACGCCGAGGGCAAGAACACCCTCTGGGACACCGTCGTCTACCGCGCCGAGGAGATGCCCGCGATCAACGAGGGCCTGAAGCGCATCTACGCCCTCCTCAAGGTCGACGGCGACTTCTCGGTCATGCAGCACCTCTACATCGACCGCGTCGACTTCTGCTCCTTCGGCAACTCGATGCCGTTCCGCGTCCGGATCGTGAACGCCTACAACGAAAACCCGGACTACTTCTACGTGAAGAAGGCCGACGCCTCCCGCGTCTACGGCCTCGAGCTCGAGCACCTCCTCTCGCCCAACCGCCTCAACTTCCTCACCCACGGCAACACGCTCATCGAGGAGCACATCGCCGGCATCCCGGGCGACGTCTTCATCGAGCGCTGGCTCGACGACCCCACCCTCCGCCCCATCCGCATCGCCAAGGAGCTGGTGAAGTTCAACGAGCGCTGCTTCATCCGCCTGCTCGGCGACATGCGCAGCTACAACTTCGTCTTCGTCGTCACGCCGGATTTCGAGAGCGCGCAGATCCGCATCCGCGCGATGGATTTCGACCAGCAGAGCCACCACGGCCGGAAAAACTTCTACCTGCCGCAGTTCTTCAAGGACAACGCCCCCCTCGTGCAGTTCTGCACCCGGCACCTGCACGCCAAGACCGCCTTCCAATACCAGCGCGAGGAACAGACGCTCATGCTCCAGCGCGCCGAGCTCGCCCAGGCGCGCCTCGACGCCCTGCTCCAGGCCATGGCGGTGGACCCGATCGCGCCGGACGACAACGTGCACCTGCTCCGCGAGGGCCTAGCCGACCACTACGAGTCGAAGGATTTCCTGGCCTGCAGCACGATGGGCCAGCTCGTCCGCGAAAGCCTCGCCAAGACCCGCGCGCGCATCGAGCACGACGCGCAGGGCCACCTGCCGAAGCTGTGACAGGGGCGTCCGGCGCTCACGGAGCGAGCGCGCGCCGCAGAAAACCGCTCCCGACAAATGCGGTCACGAGGGCGGCGAACGAAAAGATCATCATCCAACGCCGAAACCGCCTGGGCTCTCCCGTCCGGGTGACAAACCCGCCATCCCGCAACGGCAGCCGCTGATTGATCGCCCCGTAAAGCACCAGTCCGGCCAAGACCGCCGCTAGTGCGAACTCGGCCACGGCCCCTGCGAGGAGAGACGCTTTCACCTCCGCCTCAGCCCTGCGGCACGATCTTCTCCAGCGCGAGCGTGACGGCCGCGGTGCGGTTCTCGACGCCGAGCTTCACGAAGGTGCTCTCGAGGTGCTTCTTCACCGTCGTGAGCTGGATGCCGAGGATGGTGCCGATCTCGGGGTTGGTCTTGCCCTGCACGACCCACGAGAGGATCTCCGCCTCGCGCGGCGTCAGGCCCAGGGCCGCGGCGAGCGCGGCGGGCGTCGCGTCCGCCACCGAGGCGGCGCGGCCGCCGCCGGTCTGCTTGCGGCGGCGCAGGCGCGCGGCGACGGCGGCGAGCAGGTCCGTCGGCTCGACGGGCTTCACCAGGTAATCGTCGGCGCCGAGGTTCATGCCGGCGCGCAAATCCTCCTTCTCGCCCCAGCCGGTGAGGAAGATGAAGGGCGTGGCCGCCGTGCCGGGCTGCTCGCGCAGCGCCTGGAGCACGCGGTGGCCGTTCATCTCCGGCATCGTGATGTCGCACACGACCAGGTCGGGCTTTTCCTTCAGCGCGAGCGCCACGCCTTCGCGGCCGTTGTGCGCCTCGGCGGTCTGGTAGCCTTCGGCGGAGAGCAGCGCGGCGATCTGCCGGCGCATTTTCGCATCGTCGTCGATCACGAGGATTTTTTCCACGCGCGGAGATTGGTCAGGCCGCCCGCCGAAGTAAAGCGGGCAGCAGGCGGCCGCGTGTCCCGATATCGGGACGGATCGCCTAGCCGACTGGCCCGCGCCCGCTGGCCAATAGCGCGCCGCGCCGCCGCCCGCTATGCTCGTCGTCACCAAAACCCACCACCGCTTCCACGCCATGACGCCCCAGGAAACCCAACTCGTCCGCTCCTCCTTCGCCAAAGTCGTGCCGATCGCCGACCAGGCCGCCGCGCTCTTCTACGCGCGCCTGTTCGAGCTCGATCCCTCGCTCCGCAACCTCTTCCGCGGCGACATGGCCGCCCAGGGCAAGAAGCTCATGCAGGCGATCGGATTCTGCGTCGCCAGCCTCGACCGCCTCGCCACCATCGTCCCCGTCGTCCGCGAGATGGGCCTGCGCCACGCCGGCTACCAGGTGCGCGACGAGCACTACGAGACCGTCGGCGCCGCGCTGCTCTGGACGCTCGAGAAGGGCCTCGGCCCCGACTTCACCGCCGAGACCAAGGCCGCCTGGGCCAAGGTCTACTGGCTCCTCGCCGAGACCATGAAGGCCGGCGCGCGCGACGGCGCCGCCCAGCAGGCCCGCGTCGCCTGAGCCCGCCGCCGCTCCCCGCCATGAACCCCGTCCTCGAAGCCGTGCCGACCGACGCCCCGCTGCCCGCCTGGGCCTGCGTCGCCGCCCTCGTCCAGGCCGTCCTCCTGTTCGCCAGCCTCACGCTGTTCGTCCTGGCCTGAATCCCTTTGCCGACGGACGCCCACTCCCGCTCTCTCTCCGTCCTTCCTCCATGACCAAAACCCTCCTCCTTACCGCCAGCCTGCTCGCGGCCGCCACCGGCGCGTTCGCCGAGTCGAACGAAGCCGTCGTCGCCCGCGGCCGCTACCTCGTCGAGAACGTCGCCGGCTGCGGCGACTGCCACTCGCCCCGCGACCCGCGCGGCCAGATCCCGGCCGGCCAGCACCTCATGGGCACGCCGCTCCCGTTCGCGCCCACCGTGCCGATGCCCGCCTGGGCCGCCCAGGCGCCGCAGATCGCCGGCCTCCCCGGCTACACCGACGCCCAGGCCGTCACGCTCTTCACCCAGGGCACCAAGCCCGACGGCTCGATGCCGCGCCCGCCCATGCCGCAGTTCCGCTTCACCGCGGAGGACGCGCGCGCCGTCGTCGCCTACCTCCGCTCGCTGAAGAAATAAATTTTCCGCTTCCAGTGGGCGCTTAGCGCCCGTTGGTCACAACAGGGGTAACACTCGGGGTGCGGGCTCGACCTGCACCCCGAAATCCTTTTCCGCCATGGCTCCCATCCTCGACCAGCTCGCCAAGCGCGACTTTCCCGCCCTCGACGCCGGCCTGCTCCTGCTCGCCGGCTGCGTCGCCGCGCTCTCCGTGCTGCTCGTGCGCCTCCGCGCCGCGCCGCGCCGACGCTGAGCGCGCGCCGCGCCGGCCGCCGCTTCCGGCATTGCCGCGCGCGCCCCGCGCCGCAAAGACTCCCCGACCGCATGGCCGATCCGCGCCCCGTCCCCGCTCCGCCCGCCGCCCGCGAGAACGTCCTCCGCGCGTTCCTCGCCAGCCCGGTCATGCTCGCGGTCACGCGGCTGAGCGACGGCGTGCTCCTCGACGCCAACCCGGCCTTCCTTGCCGCCGGCGACCTCACCCGCGCGCAGGCGCTCGGCCGCGTCATCACCGACCTCGGCATCTGGATCGAGGACGACCGCCGCGCCGAATACCGCCGGCTCCTCCTCGAGGAGGGCCGCGCCCGCGACTTCGAGGCGCGCTTCCGCAACCACCGCGGCGTCGAGCGCGACATGGTGCTCAACGCCGAGGTCACCGACATCGACGGCGAGAAATGCGTCGTCATCATCGCCCTCGACAACACCGCCCGCCGCCAGCGCGAGCGCGAGCAGGACGCCGTCTACCGCATCTCCGAGGCCACCAACTCCACCGCCGACCTCGCCGCACTCTTCCAGAAGCTGCACGAGATCATCGGCGGCCTCATGCCGGCGCGGAACCTCTTCTTCGCCCTCGTCAGCCCCGACGGCCGCGAGGTCTCGTTCCCCTACTATCAGGACGAGTGCTCGCAGTGCCCCGCGCCGCGCCCGCGCGGCAAGGGCCTGACCGACTACGTCATCGACTCGAAAAAAACCCTCCTCGCCCGCACCGAGGAGCTGATCCAGATCCTCGCCGGCCAGGGCTACAAGCCCACCGGCACGCCCTCGGCCGTCTGGCTCGGCGCCCCGCTCATCGTCGAGGGCCGCGCCATCGGCGTCGTCGCCGTGCAGGATTACCGCGACGCGACCGTCTACGGCGAGGAGGCCAAGCGCGTGCTGACCTTCGTCGCCAGCCAGGTGGCCGGCGCGGTCGAGCGCCGCCGCAGCGAGGCGATCCAGCGCGAGTCGCAGGACTACTTCACGAAATCCTTCCACGCCAGCCCGGCGCTCATGCTCCTGGCCGACCTCGCCACCGCGAAGATCCTCGAGACCAACGCCGCCTTCCTCCGCGCCTCGGGCTTCACCCGCGAGGAGGTCATCGGCCGCACCTCGGTCGACCTCGGCGTGTGGGTCGACAAGCTCGAGCGCGAGCGCGTCCTCGCCGAGCTGCGCGCGCGGGGCTTCGTCCACGGCTACGAGACGGTCTTCCACAACAAGAAGGGCGAGCCGCGCTACGTGCTGCTCAACGCCGACGTGTTCGAGCTCGGCGGCCGGCCCGCCATGCTCATCACCGCCATCGACCTGACCGAGCGCCGCCGCCGCGAGCAGGTGCAGGAGGCCACCTACCGCATCTCGCGCGCCGTGCTCGCCGGCGGCGACCTGCACGCACTCTTCACCGAGGTCCACCGCATCATCGGCGGGCTGATGCCGGCGCGGAACTTCTACATCGCGCTACTCAGCGCGGACGGCCGCAGCGTCTCCTTCCCCTATTTCTCCGACCAGCACGACGGCGGCCAGCCGCAGACCCCGCCGGAGCGCCTGCTCGGCCTCGGCTTCACCGAATACGTCATCGAGTCCGGCCGCCCGACCCTGATCACCCAGGCCGAGCTGACGAAGATCCTCTACGCCCGCGGCGACTACCGCC
The DNA here is from genome assembly GCF_047777955.1 of Oleiharenicola sp. Vm1. Classification (GTDB taxonomy): domain Bacteria; phylum Verrucomicrobiota; class Verrucomicrobiia; order Opitutales; family Opitutaceae; genus Didemnitutus. Next base: position 374,327 of record NZ_CP180537.1, on the reverse strand, counting down.
CGCCCGCCGCCGCGCCGCTGGTGCGCCTCGGCGCGCCGCTGCTGATCGACGGGCGGCCCGTCGGCGCCCTCGCGCTGCACAGCTACGACAACGTCAACGCCTACGACGCCGACGACCTCGCCCTGGTCGACTTCGTCGCCCAGCAGGCCGCCGCCGCCGTGCGCCGCCGCGAGGCCGAGCAGGCCCTCGCCCGCGCCGAGCGGCAGTTCCGCGGCATCTTCGAGAACGCCGTCGAGGGCCTCTACCAGTCCACGCCCGACGGCCGCTTCCTCCGCGTCAACCCCGCCCTGGCCGAGATGCTCGGCTACGACGCGCCCGACCAGATGATCGCCGCGGTGAACGACATCCGCGCGCAGTTCTACGTGCAGCCCGGCCGCCGCGAGGAGTTCCTCCAGCTCATCCGCAGCGCCGACGAGGTCAGCGACTTCGAGTCCGAGATCTACCGCCGCGACGGCTCGCACGTCTGGGTCTCGGAATCCGTCCGCGTCATCCGCCGCCCCAACGGCGAACCCGACCACTTCGAGGGCGTCGTCATCGACATCACCGCCCGCCGCGAGGCCGACCGCGCCCTGCGCGCCGCCAAGGAGGCGGCCGACGAGGCCAGCCGGGCCAAGACCCAGTTCCTCGCCAGCATGAGCCACGAGCTGCGCACGCCGCTCAACGGCATCCTCGGCTACACCCAGATCCTCCGCCGCGACCCCGCCCTGAGCGAGAAGCAGCGCGCCGGCCTCGGCGTCATCCACCAGTCGGCCGAGCACCTCCTCGCCCTGATCAACGACGTGCTCGACCTCGCCAAGATCGAGGCGCGCAAGCTCGAGCTGCACCCGAGCGAGTTCGGCCTGCTCGAGTTCTGCCAGAGCGTCGCCGAGGTCTTCGCCCCGCGCGCCCGCGAGAAGAGCCTCCGCCTCGAGACCTCCTTCGCCGCCGACCTGCCGCGCACCGTCATCTGCGACGCGCAGCGGCTCCGCCAGGTGCTGTTCAACCTCCTGAGCAACGCCGTGAAGTTCACCGCGACCGGCGGCGTGGTCTTCACCATCGAGCGCGCGCTCTTCGGCGCCGTGCGCTTCTCCGTCAGCGACACCGGCCCCGGCATCCCCGAGGGCGACCAGGTGAAGCTGTTCGAGCCCTTCGCCCAGCTCGGCGATCACCGCCAGCGCATCGGCGGCACCGGCCTCGGCCTCAACGTCAGCCGCAGCATCGTCGAGCAGATGGGCAGCCGCCTGCACGTCGAGAGCCGCGTCGGCTGGGGCACGCGCTTCTGGTTCGACCTCGTCCTGCGCGAGGGCGGCAGCCCCCGCCCCCGCCGGCTCCGCCGCGCCGTGGCGCATCACCGGCTACGAGGGCGCGCGGCGTCGCGTGCTCGTCGCCGACGACCACGAGCCGAACCGCGTGCTCCTCCTCGATCTCCTGCAGCCGCTCGGCTTCGACCTCGTCACCGCGGCCGACGGCGAGGAGGCCGTGCGCGTCGCCCGCGAGACCCGGCCGCACCTCGCCCTGCTCGACGTGCGCATGCCGAACCTCGACGGCCTCGCCGCCGCCCGCCGCATCCGCGACGAGCTCGGCGACGCCGCGCCGGTCGCGATCGCCATCTCCGCCAGCGCCCACGACCAGCAGCACGCCAACGCCCTCGCCGCCGGCTGCGTGGCCTTCCTGGCCAAGCCCTTCAAGGACGAGGAGCTCTTCGCCCTCATCGGCCGCCACCTCGGCCTGACCTGGAAGCTCAGCGACGCCGCCGCTCCGGGCGAGACCGCGGCGCCGTTCCCCACCCTGCCCTTCCCGCCCGCGCCGGCGCAGGCCGACCAGCTCTTCGAGCTCGCCAGCAGCGGCGACGTCGCCGCCGTGCGCGCCTTCGCGCAGAAGCTCGCCGCCGAGGACCCCCGCCTCGCCGCCTTCGCCGCGCAGGTCACCGAGCTCGCCGCGCGCTTCAAGATGAAGGCCATCCGCTCGCTCGTCTCGCGCTACCGCGAGCCCCCGCCCGCCTGAGCCGCGGCACCCCGCCTCCCTCTCCGCCCGACATGCCCGAAACCATCCTCCTCGTCGACGACACCCCCGCCAATCTCAGCGTGCTGGCCGAGTGCCTGAGCGACGCCGGCTTCGCGCTGCTCGTGGCCGAGGACGGCGAGGACGCCCTCGCCCTCACCGCGCGCAACGCCCCCGACCTCATCCTGCTCGACGTGATGATGCCCGGCATCGACGGCTTCGCCACCTGCCGCCGCCTGAAGGAGCGCGCCGAGACGCGCGACATCCCCGTGATCTTCATGACCGCGCTGACCGACACCGCGGAGAAACTGAAGGCCTTCGAGGCCGGCGCCGTCGACTACATCACCAAGCCGATCCAGCACGAGGAGGCGCTCGCCCGCGTGCACACCCACCTCACGATCCGCCGCCTGCGCCGCGAGCTCGAGCAACAGCTCGCCCTGAAGGAGCGCTTCATGCGCTTCGCCAGCCACGACCTGCGCAATCCCCTTTGCCTGATCCTCATGTCCGGCGAACTGGCCAAGCGCAAAAAGCCCGCGCCGGAGATCGCCGAGTATCTCGAGAGCATCCACGCCTCGGCGAAACAGATGCAGCGCATCGTCGACACCTTCCTCGACCTCCGCCGCTCCGGCGCGCAGACCGCCGCCGGGCGCTGCGACCTCAACCTCCTCGCCGCCGCCGTCGCCGCCCAGCAGGAGCCGGCGGCGGAGAACAAGCAGATGCGGCTCTCGCTCGAGCTCGCCGAGCAGCTCCCGCCCGTCCGCGCCGACGCCGGCCTCGCCTACCAGGCCCTGACGAACTACGTCAGCAACGCCCTCAAGTTCACCCCGCCCGGCGGCCACGTCATTCTCCGCACCCGCGAGTCCGGGCTGCGCGCGCGGGTCGAGGTGGCCGACACCGGTCCCGGCGTGCCCGCGCCCGAGCGCGGCGCGCTCTTCACCGAATTCGCCCGCCTTTCCCCGCGCCCGACCGGCGGCGAGGAGAGCCACGGCGTCGGCCTCAGCATCGTGAAACAGCTCGTCGAATCCCAGGGCGGCGCCGTCGGCGCCGAATTCCTGGCGGCCGGCGGCTCGGTGTTCTGGTTCGAGCTGCCCATCGGCGGCGTGTGACACGCCCGCCGGGCCGACCGGCCGACATTTGCTTGCCCACGCTGGGCGACTAGGGTTTGTTCCCTACGCCCAATCTGCCCGTGATCCTGCTCGCTCGCAGTGTCCTGTTTGCCTTCCTCGTTCCCGTCCTGCTGGTCGGATGGATCCCGCTCGTGATGTTCGAGCGTCATCCGGAGTGGAGCCAAGGCGGGCTCGCGCCGCACGAATGGCTCGCGGTGCTCCTCGCCGCGGCCGGCCTGGCCGGCTACCTGCACTGCGCCTGGCAGTTCACCCGCAAGGGCCGCGGCACCGTCGCGCCGTGGGACGGCCCGCGCCGGCTCGTCCAGCGCGGCCTCTACCGCTGGGTGCGCAACCCGATGTATCTCTCGCTCGGCCTCGTCGTGCTCGCGGAGGTCCTCTACTTCGAGTCGTGGCGCATCGGGCTCTACCTGCTGTGCCTGGCGTGCGTCGCCCAGCTGCTCGTCGTGCTCCACGAGGAGCCCGAGCTGGGCTTCCGCTTCGGCGCGATGTATGAGGACTACAAGCGCGCCGTGCCGCGCTGGTTCCCGCGCCGGCCGAAACCGGCCGCATTCGAGCTCGACCCCTCCAGCGTCGAGCGCTGAGCGCGCCCGCGGGCCCTCAGGTCCCGAGGCAGCGCACCACCATCTCGCGCATCACCGTCTCCTGCTCGTTGGGACGGCGGATGATCTCCTCGAAGGCGCGGATGAACTCCTGCTGGTTGTCGATCAGCCGGCGCAGCGTCGGGAGCTTCGCGCCGCCGACCAGCTTGCCGGCATACCACTGGTTCTGGGTGAAGAGGTTGAACGAGCTCTTCTCCGCGTCGCCGCCGAAGTGCGCCGCGTAGACGCCCTGCGCGCGCGCCCACGCCGCCTTGTCGAAGCCGAAGCGCTCCGACGGCGGCTTCAGCTCGCCGACGTCGATCAGCACGCGCGCCTGGAGGAGGATGCGGTTGCGGTTCTGCAGCGACGAGATCAGCGGCCGCGAGTCGCCGCCGGCGAAGAAGTGCCGCTGCAGCGCGTCGAGCGTGCCGCGCAGGTCGCCGGCGAAGAACCGGTCCGCCGCCTCGAAGAAATCGCCCTCGGCCACGTTCGGCGTCAGCTCGGCCACGTGCGCCTCCTCGATCGTCGCGCCCTCGCCGGCGAAGGTCGCCAGCTTGCGCACCTCCTCGGTGATGAGGCGGGTGTTGGCGCCGACCTTGGTCAGCAGCAGCTCCACCGCCCCGTCGCCGAAGCTCGCGCCGATCGCGCGCGCCTCCGCCAGCGCCACGCCGGCGAGGCCCTCGGCCGCGCTGTCGGCGTCGCCGCCCACCAGCTCGAAATCCGCGTGCGCCTCGCACCACTTCGGGAAACTCCGGCGCCGGTCGAGCGGCGCGGCGGTGACGATGACGCCGACCTCGTCGGGGTTCACCTTCGCCAGAATCTCCTGGAGCGCCTCGACCTGCCTGAGCGTGCCCTCGGCGCGGCCGGTGACGGTGTCGGCGAGGAAGTTCACGTCCTTGAACCACACCACGCGCTTGCCGCCGAACATGGCGACGGTCTGCACCGAGTCGCGAAAGCGGTTCACCGCCGCCTCGACCTCGTCGACGTTGTTGGCGAAGCCGCTGAGGATCTCGCGCGAGAAGTCGTCCGCGCCCGCCTCCTTCGCCATCGCCTCGAAGCGCTCCCGGCCCAGCCGCCCGACGAGGAAGTCGTCGGGACCGCAGATGAAGACGAAGGGCTTGGCGGCAGGCATCGCTCAACACACAACGCCCGCCCCGCCCGCTGGCAAGCGCAGGCTCAGTTGACCAGCGGCTGCGTCGCCCGGCGGGCCTCGCGCACGACCTCGCGGCGGAGCCAGTCGATCGCGGCCGTGACCGCGCGCTGCTTCACCGTGCCGCGCTGGCCGGGGTAGCTGAGCTTCTTCGACCAGTCGCCGGCGGGCGAATGCAGGCCGATGTAGATCGTGCCCACGCCGTTCTCCTCGCAATTGCCCGCGGTCGGCCCGGCGTAGCCGGTGATGGCGAGGCCGTAGTCGGCGCTGAGCTGCTCGGCCACGCCGCAGGCCATCGCCACCGCGCACTCGGCGCTGACCGCGCCGTGCTGGGAAAGCAGGCACTCGGGGCAGTCGAGCAGGAGCATCTTGGCGTCGTTGCTGTAGCCGACGATGCCACCCATGAAGAATTTCGACGCGCCGCAGATGTCGGTGAAGCTGTTCGAGAGCAACCCGCCGGTGCAGGACTCCGCCACCGCGAGCGTGCGGCCGCTCTGGCGCAGGTGGTCGGCGGTGACCTTCGCGATCGAAGTCGTGGCCGAAGCCGATCAGGTCGTCGCCCAGCAGCGCGGCGCACTCCTCGGCGATGGCGCGGAGCGTCTCGCGCGGGTAGCGGCCGTCGGGCGAGCTGACGCGGCAGTCGACCTGCCACTGGTGCGCGCAGTAGGCGATGCCCAGGCCGGGATAGCGGTCGAAGATCGGCTGGAAGCGCGTCTCAAGCATCGACTCGCCCACGCCGGCCGTGCGCAGCTGGAGGTAGGACTCCTGCTCGGACACCAGCCCGAGCCGCGCCAGGCGCGGCAGCACCTGCTCGGTGAACATCGGCTGCAGCTCGTTCGGCGGGCCGGGCAGCATGACGAGCACCTTGCCGTCCTGCTGCGCCCAGAGCCCGGGCGCGGTGCCGTTCGGGTTGGGCAGCACCTCGCCGCGGGAGAAGCGGAAGGCCTGCTTGCGGTTGTTCGGCGTGCAGGGGCGGTTGAACTTCGCGAAGCGCTCCTCGATCGCCGCCATGATCGCGGGATCGAACACCAGCTCCTGCCCGAGCACCTCGGCCACGACCTCGCGCGTGCGGTCGTCGCAGGTCGGCCCGAGGCCGCCGGTGGTGATGACGACGTCCGCCCGCGCCCAGCTCTCGCGGAATTGCCGCGCGATCGTGTCGGCGTCGTCGGAGACGGTGACGTTGCGGTCGAGCTGGACGCCGCGGCGGCCGAGCTGTGCGCCGAGCCAGGTCAGGTGCGAGTTGGCCGTGAGCCCGAGGAGCAACTCGTCGCCGAGCGTCACGAGCTCGAAGCGCGGAGTTGATTTGCCAGCCGCGGCGGGCTGGGAATTGTTCGTCGGGTGGTCGGCCATGTCTGGAGCCGCACCGTAGCGCTAAATTCCCAAAAATCCAGCCGCCGCACGCCGCCATGCCCGAGTCCCGCTCCATCGACGCCCTCCGCGAGAAGGTCCGCGCCCTGCCGGACACGCCGGGCGTTTACCTGATGAAGGACCGGCTCGGCCGCATCATCTACGTCGGCAAGGCCAAGAGCCTGAAGAAGCGCGTCTCGTCCTACTTCCAGCCCGGCCGCGCCCGCCAGCTGCGCCACCAGCCGAAGATCCGCACCCTGATCGAGATGATCGCCGACTTCGAGACCATCGACGTGAAGTCCGAGCCCGAGGCCCTCCTCCTCGAGGGCAAGCTGATCAAGCAGTGGCGCCCGAAATACAACACCGACTTCACCGACGACAAGCGCTTCCTCCTCGTCCGCGTGAACCTCGAGCACGAGCTGCCGCATTTCGCGCTCACGCGCTTCCGCAAGGACGACCGCTCGCGCTACTTCGGGCCCTTCGCCCACTCCGGCCTGCTCCGCCGCACGCTCGCGACCATGCGCAAGCAGTTCGGCGTCCTCCTCGGCGACGCCCACCCGACCCGGCTCCCCGACGGCCGCTGGCAGCTCTACGAGGACGTCCGCGCCGAGCTCTACGGCTGGCCCAACGAGGTCAGCGCCGCCGAGTATCGCACCCGGGTCGAGCAGGCCTGCGACTTCCTCGACGGCAAGAGCCGCGAGTGGCTCGACGAGCTGCGCGAGGAGATGCAGGCGCGCGCGGCGAAGCAGGAGTTCGAGAAGGCCGCCGAGCTGCGCGACGTCGTGCTCGCCCTCGAGCGGACGCTGGCGCGCACGCGGAAGTTCACCCGCGACCTCACCCGCCTGCGCCCGAACGACGAGGCGCTGCGCGCCGTGCAGGAGGCCGTCGGCCTGGAGGCGCCGCCGCGCCACCTGGAGTGCTTCGACATCTCGCACATCAGCGGCACGTTCGTCGTGGCCTCGATGGTGCACTTCACCGACGGCGTGCCGGACAAGGACAACTACCGGCGCTTCTCCATCAAGAGCTTCATCGGCAACGACGACTTCCGCGCCATGGAGGAGGTCGTGGGCCGCCGCTACCGCCGCCTGATCGAGGAACAGAAGCCGTTCCCCGACCTCGTCGTCATCGACGGCGGCCGCGGCCAGATCGCGGCGGCGCTGAAGGCCTTCCTCGCGCTGGAGTGCCCGCCGCCGCCCATGATCGGCCTGGCGAAGAAGCACGAGACGATCATCTTCCCCGACGAGCGCGTGCCGCTGAACCTGCCGCTCACGCACCCGGGCCTGAACCTCCTCCAGCGCCTGCGCGACGAGGCCCACCGCTTCGCCAACACCTACAACGCCGACCTCCGCTCGCGGAAGATCAAGGAGAGCATCCTCGACGACTTCCCCGGCCTCGGCGCCAAGCGCAAGGAGGCCCTCCTCGCCCACTTCGGCTCGATCGACCGCCTGCGCGCCGCCACGCCGGACGAAATCGCGCAGGCCGAGGGCATCGGCCCGAAGTTCGCCGCGGAAGTGCACGCCTTCCTCGCCGGCAAGCCCACCGCCGGCGAGTGAGGTCGCGGGCGCCGTCCGCCCGGCGGTCATTCCAAGAAAAGCCCTCGTCCTCGGCCGCCGCCGCCGGTAGCCTACGCTCGGCGGCACGTCGCCGTCCGAACGAAAGGAGAATGTCATGACCGCTCATCACTTCACCCTGCACGAAGTCCTGCACTCCCGCTCGCTTGCCCTGCGCGTCTCGACCGTGCTCTTCGGCCTGTTCGCCCTCGGCCACCTCGGGCGCCTGCTGGTGCAACCCGAGGTGCGCATCGCCGGCCACACCCTGCCGCTCTGGACCAGCGTCCTGGCCATGCTCCTCGGCGCCGCCCTGGCCGCCTGGGTCGGCAGCCTGGCGTTTCGCAAGACGGAGAAGCCGGCGGAGCCGCCGGCCCCGGTGAGCGACCGCTAGGCCCGCGCACCCGCCCCGCTTCCTCGCCGCGCCGCCGCGTGAGGCGGCTGCGCCGCGGGGGTGTTTTGTGTCGCTCCTCGGAGGGACGACGTTCAGTTCAGCCGCCGCGATCGCGGCATTCAACGCCGTCGCGAAACTGACCCAGAGCAGGTAGGGCAGCCAGAGCGCGCCGGCCAGCCGGTCGGCCTGCCAGAACCGCACGCCCAGCCACGCGAGCAGCACCCAGAGCGCGACGATGTCGACCAGCGCCCACGCCGGCTGCTTCAGCCCGAAGAACAGGATCGACCAGGCCGCGTTGAGCACGAGCTGCGCGCCGTAGCCGGCGAGCAGCGGGCGCGCCGCGGGACCGGTCCGCCACGCCCGCCACGCCGCCACGCCCATCAGCACGTAGAGCGTCGTCCAGACCGGACCGAAGATCCAGTTGGGTGGGTTCCAGGCCGGCTTGATCAGGCCCGGATACCACGAGCGGACGTTCGCGAACGTCGCCGCCGAGCCGATCGCGCCCGCGACGAAGGCGGCCGCAATGCACCCGGCCAGCATCCAACCCGAGCGGCGTGTGAGGTGAGCAGTCATCGGAAGAAGCTACGTTTTGCCGCCGCGCGCGGATTCAGCGGCGCGACGCTACCGCCGCAGCCGCGTGATGCGGGCGAGCAGGCGGCTGGGCAGCGCCCACTTCAGGAAGAGGAAGAACTTCGCGTGCAGCGGCGCGTTGTAGCGCGGCGCGGGGTTGGCGCTCGTCAGCGCCGTCTCCACGCAGCGCGCGATGTCGTCCGGCACGCCGGCGACGCGCCGCAGCTTCTGGTAGCCGACGCGGAAGCCGGCCAGGAACGGCGCGTAGGGGCCGGGATTCTCCAGGTGCTTCTCCGACGCGCTGTCGGCCGCGGCGATGAACTCGGTGACGATGAACCCCGGTCGGATCAGCGTCACGCGCACGCCGAACGGCTCGAGTTCGCCGCGCAGGCCGTCGGTCAGCGCCTCGAGCGCGTGCTTGGTCGCGTCGTAGACGCTCGAGAGCGGCCGCGCGATGCGGCCGGCCACGGAGCCGATGTTCACCACGCAGCCGCCGGCCTGCGCGCGCATCACCGGCAGCACCAGCTGGGTCAGGGCGACGAGCGCGAAGACGTTGGTCTCGAAATTCCGGCGGATGGCGTCGACCGGGATGATCTCCACCGGTCCGCGCGTGCCGTAGCCGGCGTTGTTCACCAGTCCGTCGATGCGGCCGAATTTCGCCTGCGTCGCCTCGACCAGCCGGCGGCGGTCGGCGTCGCTCGTCACGTCGCCCGCGACCGCCAGCACGGCCGCGCCGCTCGGGTCGAGCTCGCGCGCGAGCGCGTCGAGCCGGTCCTGCCGGCGCGCGGAGATGACCACCTTCGCCCCGCCGCGCACGAGGCGGCGCGCCGTGGCCTCGCCGATCCCCGACGAAGCGCCCGTGATGATGACGACCTGACCGCTGAGCTGAGGCATGACCGATTCATAGCGCAGCGTGGCGCTTTGAACAGATTTTCTCTAAGAACCTCCCCGGCCATCCGTGGTCTCCTTGCACCCAATCGCATCCATGAAATCCCTCCGGCTCTCCGCCCTCCTTGCTCTGCTCGCCGGCGCGCTCACCGCCGCGCCCGTCGAGTCCACCATCTCCGCCGTCACGGTCTACACCGACCGCGCCGTCGTCACCCGCACCGCCACCGTCGACCTCGCCGGCGGCCAGACCGAGCTCGTCTTCGCCAACCTGCCCGAGTCGCTGCTCGACCAGTCCGTCCAGGTCAGCGGCCGCGGCACGGCGCAGGCCACCATCCTCGACGTCGCCGCGCGCCGCACCTTCGTCGACTTCACCCCCAACGCCCGGGTGAAGGAGGTCGAGGACCAGCTCCGCGCCCTCCGCAACGACGACCGCCGCCTCGCCGACGAGGTCGCTGTCCTCGGCAGCCAGCGCGACAGCATCAACGAGTTCATGAAGAACGCCGTCGCCGCCACCAAGGACGCCGGCCGCCCGAAGCTCGAGGACGTCCGCGCCACGCTCGAGTTCGGCCAGAAGCAGCTCCTTGAAATCGCCCAGTCGAACCAGAAGATCGACCAGCAGCGCGAGGAACTCGGCAACAAGATCGCCGCCCTCGAGCAGCAGCTCAACGAGCTCCGCGGCACCGGCAGCAAGGGTTTCAAGACCGTCGTGGTCCGCGTCTCCGCCGCGCAGGCCGGCAACCTCGAGCTCGCGCTCTCCTACACCGTCGGCAACGCCCGCTGGACGCCCAGCTACGACGCCCGCGTCCTCAGCGGCGAACGCACCGTGGCGCTGGGCTACTTCGGCGTCGTCCGCCAGACCACCGGCGAGGATTGGAAGAACGTCGCCCTCACGCTCTCGACCGCCCGCCCGTCGCTCGGCGGCGCGGCGCCGACGCTCATCGCCTGGAACCTCGATGTGTGGGTCGACCGCCCGATGGTGGCGGCGGCGGCCGCCCGCGACGCCTACGCGGCCGAGACACGCGAACGGCAGGCCAAGCTCAATGCCGCCCGCGTCGTGAACCTGCAGGCCTTCACCACCAACGCCCCCGCCGACATGGCCCCGCCGCCGCCCGAGGCCGAAACCGCCGCCGCCACCGTCGAAGCCGGCGCCACCAGCGCGTCCTTCAAGATCGCCACCGCCGCCACGATCCCGAGCGACGGCTCCGCGCAGAAGGTCCCGATCGCCGCCGCCAAGCTCGCGGCCAACCCCGAATACCTCACCGTCCCGAAGCGCCAGCAGACCGCGTTCCTCACCACGAAGGTGGTCAACTCGACCGACTTCCCCCTGCTCGCCGGCGCGATGAACGTCTTCCTCGACGGCACCTTCGTCGCCACCAGCAATCTCCGCACCGTGATGGCCGGCGAGAAGTTCGACCTCGCGCTCGGCGCCGACGAGGGGATCAGCGTGAAGCACAAGCGCGTGCAAAAGTTCACCGAGGACACCGGCCTGACCAACTCCGGCAAGCGCATCACCTACGAGTATCTGCTCACGATCCAGAACAACAAGAAGTCGGCCGAGCGCGTCATCGTCGTCGACCAGCTCCCGCTCTCGCGCAACGAGAAGATCGTCATCAAGCAGCTCGCCCCCGCCGCGAGCGAGGTGAAGCCCACCGACGAGGGCACGCTGAAGTGGACGCTCGACCTCAAGCCCGGCGAGAAGCGCGAGATCACGGTGAAGTTCACCGTCGACCACCCGAACGACGTCACCGTCACCGGCCTCGAGTAAACCGCCGTCCTTTCCGCCCCTTTCTGGGTGCGCGAGGGCCCGCCGCAAGGCGGGCCCTCTTTCTTGCCCGCGATCCTCCACTGCAGGACGGGGTCGCCGCCCCCCCGTTGTCGGCTTCCGCACCACGCTTGCGCGCCGCGCCTGCTTCCGTCTGCATTCGTCCATGTCCACGTCCGCCCGTTCGTCCGCCGCCGTGCCCGCGTTGCTCGTCGCCGCCGCGACGCTGTTTCTGAGCGGCGTGTTTTTTCCGTTCTTCCACGTGGCGAAATTCTGGATCTTCCACGAGGCCATCTCGGTGGTCGGCGGCATCATCACCCTGTTCCAGGAGGGCGAGTATTTCCTCTTCGCGGTGCTGACGCTGTTCACGCTCGTCTTCCCCGCGGCCAAGCTCGGACTGCTGGCCCTGATCTGGCTCGAGCGCGACAAGGACCTCTCGCGCATCCAGCGCCTGCACCACTGGGTCGCGACGCTCGGCAAGTGGTCGATGCTCGACGTCTTCGTCGTCGCCATCCTGATCGTCACGATGAAGGCCGCCGGGCTGGCCCAGCTCCAGATCGGGCTGGGGCTCTACCTCTTCACATTCTCGGTCGTCGCCACCCAGCTCGCCTCGGCCTGGATCGACCGCCTGCTGCGCGACTGAGCGAGCTCCGGAAGAAGCCCGCCCGCGGATAACGCGAATGGTCGCGAATGCCGCCGGGGAAAATCCGCCCCTGCCACTCGCGCGATGACGCCGATGCGGCAACTCCGCCCGGGAAAGTCTCCCTTGCGTGAATGCGCGAAATTCGCGGGCGCCTCTGGCGGCCGCTTGAACGTCGCCGGCGGCAAACAGACTCCATCGCCGTGCAATAGATAGAAAGCCGCGAGCCTTGCCCGTCGGCGCCCTTCGGCTTGAGTGATCGGGCCTCGATCCCGAATCACCCCATGCCCCTTCTTCGCTCCCTGCTGCTGGCCAGCACGTTCGCGGTCGCACCGCTGTCCGTCGTGTCCGCCTCCAACCCCGTCCTCAAAATCGACCCCGCCCGCACCGGCGCGCCGATCCATCCGTTCATTTACGGGCAATTCATCGAGCACCTCGGCCGCTGCATCTACGGCGGCATCTGGGCCGAGATGCTCGAGGACCGGAAATTCTACTTCCCCGTCACGCCCGACTACGCGCCCTACAAGAGCCTCACCGACACCGCCTACCCGGTCGTCGGCGCCTCGCCCTGGCAGATCATCGGCGCGCCCGACGGCGTGCGCATGGTGAAGGAAAACGCCTTCGTCGGCGAACACTCGCCCCTCCTGCGCGCCGGCGCCGGCCTCCGCCAGCGCGACCTCGGCGTCGTGGCCGGCCGCGGCTACACCGGTTACCTCTGGCTCCGCGCGCCGGGCGCGAAACCCGCCGCCGTCGACGTCACGCTCGTCTGGGGCGAGGGTGCGGGCGATCGCGCCACCGTCCGCGTGACCGCCGCGCCGGGCGACTTCGCGAAACAGCCCTTCGCCTTCACCGCCGGCGCCAGCACTGACCACGCCCAGCTCGAGGTGCGCGCGACCGACGCCGACGTCCTCCTCGGCACGCTCTCGCTCATGCCGGCCGACAACGTCCACGGCCTGCGCCGCGACACACTCGCGCTGCTGAAACAGCTCCACGGCTCCATCTACCGCTGGCCCGGCGGCAATTTCGTCAGCGGCTACGACTGGCGCGACGGCATCGGCGACCGCGACCGCCGTCCGCCGCGCAAGAACCCGGCCTGGACCGGCGTCGAGCACAACGATTTCGGCACCGACGAATTCATCGCCTTCTGCCGCGAGATCGACGCTGAGCCGATGATCGCCGCCAACACCGGCTTCGGCGACGCCCACTCCGCCGCGCAGTGGGTCGAGTATTGCAACCGTGACGCCTCGACCCTCGCCGGCGGCTGGCGCGCGCAGAACGGCCACCCCGCGCCCTACGGCGTCCGCTACTGGTGCGTCGGCAACGAGATGTTCGGCCCGTGGCAGCTGGGCTTCATGCAGCTCTCGCACTACACGATCAAACACAACCTCGTCGCCGAGGCCATGTGGAAGGTCGACCCGTCGCTCCAGCTCGCCGCCGTCGGCGACCTCGAGACGATCAACGCCAAGAACGACCCCGAGCAGGCGAAGTCCGGCCACACCTGGTCGCACGGCATGCTCCTCGCCTGCGCCGACCACATGAACGTGATCTCGGAGCACTTCTACGAGGGCCGCCTGCCCTGGACGAAAAACGGCCGCGGCGAACTCGCCGCCGAGGTCGTGAAGCTGAAGCACACCATCCGCCGGAAGGCCGACGGCCACCGCGCGCTCCAGGCCTCGCTGCCGAACCTCTCCGGCCGCTTCATCCCGATCTCGATGGACGAGTGGAATTATTGGCATCGCGACTACGTCTACGGCGAACTCGGCTGCGTCTACGACCAGGCCGACGCCCTCGGCGTCGCCATGGGCCTGCACGAGTATTTCCGCCAGAGCGACGTCATCCACCTGGCGTTCTACGCGCAGACCGTGAACGTCATCGGCGCGATCAAGACCAGCCGGACCGCCGCCGAGATGGAGACCACCGGCCTCGTGCTCTCGCTCTACCGCGCGCACTTCGGCTCCGTGCCGCTCAAGCTCGAGGGCGACTTCGGCGCGCTCGACGTCGCCGCCGCGCTCACCGCCGACGGCCGCACGCTCACCGTCGCCGTCGTCAACCCCACCGCCGCCGCCGTCGCGCTCCCGCTCGCCCTCGCCGGCCACCGGCCCGCCGCGGCCGCCACGCGCTGGACGATCGCCGCGCCCGACGAGTTCGCCCACAATGCCCCCGGCCGGCCGCGCGCCGTCGACATCGTCGCCCAGCCCGGCATCGACGCCACGCAGCCGCTCGCCGTGCCCGCCTTCGGCGTGGCCCTGTTCTCCATTCCGCTGAAATAAAACCCACCATGATGCTCTCCGGCCTACGCCTCCTTTGCCTCAACGCGCTGTGCGCCGCGGTCGCCCTCGCCGCCACGCCGCTCAATCCGTCCGGTTTTCTCATTCACCGCGGCACGAACCTCAGCCACTGGCTCTCGCAATACGCCGGCGCGCCGCGAGACAAGTTCATCACGGAGGAAGATTTCAAGTTCATCGCCCGCGCGGGCTTTGACCACGTGCGCCTGCCCGTCGACGAGAAAGAGCTGTGGACCGACGACGGTCGGCCGAACGAGGAGAACTTCGGTTACCTGCTGCGCGCCCTCGGCTGGGCGCGCGCGCACGGGTTGCGCGCGATCGTCGATCTGCACACGGTGCGCTCGCACCACTTCAACGCTGCAAACGATGGCGGCCCGGCCAACACGCTCTTCCGCGATCCTGCGGCGCAGCAGCATTTCCTTGGCCTCTGGCGAGAGCTCTCCGCCCGCCTGCACGACCAGCCGCTCGACGCCGTCGCCTACGAGATCCTCAACGAGGCCGTGGCCGACCGCGACGAGGACTGGAACCGCCTCGTCGCCGCCGCGCACGCGCAGATTCGCGCGAGCGAGCCGGCCCGCGTGATCGTGATCGGCTCCAACAAATGGCAGGGTGCGTGGAAATTTCCCGCGCTGAAAGTCCCCGCCGGCGATCCGAACCTCATCCTCAGCGTGCACAACTACGAGCCGTTCACGTTGACGCACTACCGCGCCAGCTGGGTGCCGACGAAGTTCTACACCGGCCCCGTGCAATACCCCGGCCGGCCGATCCCCGCCGCGGAACTCGCCCGGATCGAGGCCCAGCAACCCCGCCACGTCGTCGACCAGTTCGCCAGCGCGCGCCGCGAGTGGAACGCCGAACGCATCCGCGAGGACCTCATGCCCGCCATCCGGCGCGCCCGCGAACTCGGCCTGCAGCTCTACTGCGGCGAGTTCGGCTGCCTGCCGACCGTGCCGCGCGCCGACCGGCTGCGCTACTACCGCGATTTCGTCGGCGTGCTCGAAAGCGAGGGCCTCGCTTGGGCCAACTGGGACTACAAGGGCAACTTCGGCCTCTTCGAGCGCCACGCCACGCGAGAAGGCATCGGCGCGCCCGACGCGGAACTGCTCGCCGCGCTGTTCCAAAAATAGCCAGCCGCGGGCCTCATCCGCCCGGCAGAGGCGCGGGCTCAGGCCTCGGCGCGCGCGAGCAGATCTTCCAGCACTTCGCGCGCGAACACGTTCTGCACCGGACTCATGCTCTTGTGCTCGAGCGCTGCGAGTCCCTCGCGCGCGGCCGCCGCCGCCTCGGCCTTGCGTCCCTCCGCCAGCAAGACCGCCGCTTCCGCGCGCCACCGCGTGGCAGGATCGAACGTCAGCGGCCCCGCCGAATCAAGCCAGGCGCGCGCCGTCGCCGCCTCGGTCGTGTAGCGCGCGAGCAGCCACGCGTAGTCGCAACGCGCCGCGCTCCGGAGGAACGGCGCGAGCTTCTCCTCCCCGCGAGCACGTGGTCGAGCGCCGCCTGCGCGCCCACCGGTTCACCGCAATCCATCGCGTGGTGAAACGCGTTGTAGTGGCCGTAGAGGTCGAACAGCGAACCGTCGCGCAACGCGGTGACCTGCGCCAGCAGCGCGGGGTCGTAGTCCGCCGGGCGGACGCCGCCCAGCGAACCGACCGTCAGCGCAATCATCGCCTTCTCCTGTTGCGCACGCTCGTCGCCGCGCAGCAATTCCGCGAAGCGCCGTCCATCCGACTTGAAGCCGCCCGCCGTGCCCGGCAGCGCGGTCACCACGAATATCAGCAGCGAGAGACCCGCGCCCAGCAACAGGACGTGCTGCCGCAGCACGCTCCCAACGCCCGTGCCGGCCGCGCCGAGCATCTGCGCTGCAGCGAACAGCAGCGCCGCAGCGATGAGGCTGAACACCGGACCACCCGCAATCATCAGGGCAAAACGCTGCGGCGTCACGAGGCGCGCGTCGAGCGGCAGGCACGCCGCGAGGCCGCCCGCGAGGTTTACGTGACGGTTCCACGCAAATTTCAGGCCCGCCGGCGTCCGCCGCCACTGAAACGGCCCCACGACATACAGCAGCAGCCGGCCACCGCCCATCCAGCCCCCGACCACGTGCCCCAACTCATGCCACCCGACCACCACGAGCCACAGCAGGGGCAGCGACAGCAGCGGAAAAATCTTCAGCCACTTCGGCCCGGCGAGTGGCGGCAGGAACGCGCCGCCCCACTTCACACCGCAGTAACCGATCACTCCCCGGAAACGGCCAGCGCGGCCAGGAGCAGCACGCGCTTGCGCGACAACGGGGCGCGCTCCGGCAGCTTCGGCGGCGGCGGGCGAGCGACGACACCCGAGGAGCGGTTGGCGGGAATGAAGGCAAAGCTCATCGCCGCCACGGAAACGCTCCACCTGTCTCCGGCAACCGCGCCCGGGACGAGCGGACGCGACGCACGGACGATCGGCGCGGCGCCTCAGCCGCGCTCGCGGCCGACGAGGAAGCGCAGCACGTCCGGCAGCCGCGCGGCCCACGCCGCCTCGTTGTGTTCGCCGCCGGCGATCTCGCGATACTCGAGGTCGGCGCCCTGCGCCCAGCCCTTGCCGATGAGCGTGTCGCGGAACAGCGACACCACTTCCCAGCCCGGCTCGGCCGTGCCGACGTCGAGCCAGAGCCGCACGTCGGGCCGGCGCGTCAGGCGCGCGAAATCGCGCAGCGCCACGCGGTCGTCCCACCACAGCGAGGGCGACAGCGCGGCGACGTTGCCGAACACGCGCGGGTGCCAGAGTCCGAAGTAGAGCGAGATCAGCCCGCCCATCGACGAGCCGACGACCGACGTCGTGCGCGGGCCGGGCAGCGTGAGGTAGCGGGCGTCGATGAAGGGCTTCAGTTCGGTCTCGACGAAGCGCGCGTAGCGCTTGGCGTCGCCGGCGCTGCGGAGCTTCGCCCCGTCCGGGCCCTCGTAGTCGGCGCGGGTCGGGGTGTATTCGTTGATGCGGTTGACGCCGGTGTTGCCGATGCCGACGAGGATCGGCGGAGCGATCTCGCGGGCACGCACGAGCCCCGCCGCCGCCTCGCCCGCGCCCCAGGCGACGCCGCCGAACGCCGTCTTCGGCTCGAAGACGTTCTGGCCGTCCTGAAAATAGATCACCGGGTGCCGCCGCCGCGGGTCGCCATAGCCCGGCGGGGTCCAGACCGTGACATCGCGGCTGTTGCGGAAGATCCGCGAATGAAACCGCGCGAACACGCGGAGCTGCGGCGCGCGGGGAGACGGCGCGGGCGGGCGGCAGGACGGGAGGGACGGGCGGATTCGGACATCGGGCGGCGCGGACGCTACGGGCGCGGCGCCGCCAACAGCAAGCCCGGCGCGGAAGGGGGCCCGGGCGCGTAAAACTCCCGCGCCGGCCCGCCGGCGGCTTGCGCCCGTCCGGCCGATGCCTATGCAGGAAGGCACAACGCCTGCTCCCGGCCCCCCGCATGCACGAGCAACATGTCCGCTGGTATACGCCGCACCTGAGCCGGGATTTCGAGATGCTGGTGTTCGGCCATGGCGGCCTGCCGGTGATCCTGTTCCCGACCTCGCTCGGACGCTATTTCCAGAACAAGGACTTCGGCCTCGTCGGCTCCGTCGCGCACCTCGTCGACGCCGGGCGCATCAAGCTTTACTGCCCCGACGGCATCGACGACCGGAGCTGGTATAACAAGTCCATCCACCCCGCCGACCGCGTGAAGACCCACATGGCCTACGAGCGCGTGATCCTGCACGACGTCGTCGCGCGCGCCCAGCACGAGACCGGCCAGGGGCGGATCGCGGTCGCCGGCGCGAGCTTCGGCGGCTATCACTCGGTCAACTTCGCCTTCCGCCACCCGGATGTCGCCGCGTATTGCATCAGCCTGAGCGGGGCCTTCGACATCCGCTCGTTCCTCGACGGCTATTTCGACGACAACGCCTTCTTCAACAACCCCGTCGACTACCTGCCCGGCCTCGGCGACCCGTGGTTCCTCGACCATATCCGCCGCATGGGCATCATCCTCGGCACCGGCGACCGCGACATCTGCCGCGACTGCAATCGCCATCTCTCCCACCTGCTCCACTCGAAGGGCATCCCGCACTTCCTCGACGACCGCCAGTGGTGCGGCCACGACTGGAATTATTGGCGCGACATGTTCCCGCATTACCTTTCCCTCCTCCCCGTCTAACCCGTCCTTCCCATGAAAAAAATCGGCATCCTCTTCGGCCGCGAACGCACTTTCCCCCACGCCCTCATCGAGCGCATCAACTCCCTCAACGACCCGGCCGTCACCGCCGAGCCGGTCACGATCAACCAGGTCGCCCAGGGCGAACCGTCGCCCTACGCCGTCATCCTCGACCGCATCTCGCAGGACGTGCCGTTCTACCGCGCCTACCTGAAGAACGCCGCGCTCAACGGCACCGCCGTGGTCAACAACCCGTTCTGGTGGTCGGCCGACGAGAAGTTCTTCAATAACTGTCTCGCCACCAAGCTCGGCGTCGCCGTGCCCCACACCGTCATTTTGCCCTCGAAGGACCACCCGGCGGACTGCAGCGCGGAGTCGTTCAGCAACCTCGCCTACCCGCTCGATTGGGACGGCATCTTCGGCTACGTCGGCTTCCCCGCCTACTTCAAGCCCCACGCCGGCGGCGGCTGGAAGAACGTCTACAAGGTCAACAACCGCGAGGAGTTCTTCAAAGCCTACAACGAGACCGGCCAGCTGGTCATGCTCCTCCAGTCCGAGGTGCAGTTCGACGACTACTACCGCTGCTACTGCATCGGCGGCACCGACGTCCGCATCATGCCCTACGAGCCGCGCAACGCCCACCACCTGCGCTACGTCGTCAACCGCCCGCCCGCCGCCCCCGCGCTGCTCGAGCGGATCAAGCGCGACGTCCTCGCGCTCAACCAGGCGCTCGGCTACGACTTCAACACCGTCGAGTTCGGCGTGAGCCAGGGCGTCCCCTACGCGATCGACTTCTGCAATCCCGCGCCCGACGCCGACCGCAATTCCGTCGGCGAGGAAAACTTCGCCTGGGTCGTCGAAGCCGCCGCCCGCATGCTCGTCGCCCGCGCCAAGGCCCACCGCGACGGCGCCGACAACCTCACCTGGGGCAAGTTCGTCCAGGCCAGCGCCCGCGGCGAACGCCTCGGCGCCGCCCCGGCCGCGAAGAAAAATGATGCCCGGCGCGCCGACCAGCCTTCGCCGCTCACTTGTAGGGCGGGGTCGCCGAACCCCGCCTGCTCTCGGCGCCGCCGCGTCGTGCACGACGGTATTCGGCGCCCTCATCCCGCCCTAAGGCACCCGCTCGCCCCGTCCTCGCGCCTCCTTCATCCCTCGTCCTTCATCCATCGATCGCCCATGCCCACGCGCAAAAAACACCAGTTCACCCTCGGCATCGAAGAGGAGTTCCAAATCGTCGACCCGGTCTCGCGCGAGCTGAAATCGCACATCGAGGAGATCATCGAGGGCGGCAAGATGATCCTGAAGGAGCGCGTGAAACCCGAGATGCACCAGTCGGTCGTCGAGGTCGGCACCGACATCTGCCACACCGTCGCCGAGGCGCGCAAATCCGTCACCGGCCTCCGCACCGACCTCGCGCGGCTGGCGATGAAGACCAACCTCCGCATCGCCGCCGCGGGCACGCACCCGTTCTCGCACTGGATCGACCAGAAGATTTCTCCCGGCGAGCGCTATCAGGGCGTGATCAACGACCTCCAGCAGGTCGCGCGCGCCAACCTCATCTTCGGCCTCCACGTCCACCTCGGCATGCCCGATCGCGAGACGGCCATCCAGCTGCAGAACACCGCGCGCTACTTCCTGCCGCACATCTTCGCGCTGTCGACCAACTCGCCGTTCTGGGTCGGCCGCAACACCGGATACGCCTCGTATCGCCTGCAGATCTTCCAGCGCTTCCCGCGCACCGGCATCCCCGACCTGTTCGAGTCCGTCGAGGAGTTCGACAACTACGTCAACCTGCTGGTGAAGACCGGCTGCATCGATAACGCCAAAAAAATCTGGTGGGACATCCGCCTGCATCCGCTCTTCGGCACACTCGAGTTCCGCATGTGCGACATCCCGATGCGCGTCGACGAGACCATCTGCCTCGCCGCCATCATGCAGGCCGTCACCGCCAAGCTCTACCAGCTGCACCGGCAGAACATGAGCTTCCGCACCTACCGCGCCCGCCTCATCAACGAGAACCGCTGGCGCGCCGCCCGCTACGGCATCAAGGGCAAGATGATCGACTTCGGCAAACAGGAGGAGGTCGAGACTCGCTCCCTCATCGCCGAACTCCTCGAGTTCATCGACGATGTCGTCGACGAACTGGGCTCGCGCGACGAAATCAACTACGTCCAAACCATTCTCGCCCAGGGCACCGGCGCCGACCGACAGATCGCCGTGTGGGAAAAGACGAAAGATCTCAAAGCCGTGGTCGACTACATCATTTCCGAAACCCACCACGGCCTTCCTCTCTAACACCTCCGCACCTTGTATTCCGACGCTCCGCGCCCATCTGCCAACGGTCCTCTGCCCTCGGTCATCCGTCCCCAGTCCTCCGCCATGCCGCACGCCGCCACGCTCCCGAAAACCTTCGACCCGGAGCTGACGCCCGGCGCCCGCAACGCGATCCACGTCTGCCTGCGCCTGCAAATGCACGAGCGCATGACGATCATCGCCGACAACGCCTGCGCCGAGATCGCCGCCGCGCTCGTCGCCGAGGTCAAGCAGACCGGCGCGGCCTACGACGTCTTCATCCTCGAGGAATACGGCCCGCGCCCGCACCGCGACATGCCCGCCGCGATCCTCGCCCACCTCGCCCAGTCGCAGGTCTCGATCTACGCCTGCCAGACCCAGACCGGCGAACTGCGCACGCGCATGCAGATGATGGACGTCATCAACCCGCGCAAAATCCGCCACGGCCACATGGTGAACATCAATCGCCAGATCATGCTCGAGGGCATGCGCGCCGACTTCCTCGCCATCGACGCGCTCTCGCAGAAGCTGATCGAGAAATGCCGCCGCGCGCAACGCGTCACCTGCAAGACCGCCGCCGGCACCGACTACGTCGCCGAACTCTCACAGTCTTTGAAGTGGGTCAAAACCTCCGGCCTCATCTCACCCGAGAAGTGGGGCAACCTGCCCGGCGGCGAAATCTTCACCTCGCCGTTCAACTCGAACGGCCGCTTCGTCGTCGACGGCGTGGTGGGTGACTACCTTTGCCAGAAATACGGCGACATCGCCGCCACGCCGCTGACGATCGACATCAAGGACAACCGCATCGCCGGCCTCGCCTGCGCGAACCAGGAACTGCTCCGCGAGTTCGACGCCTACTGCCACACCGACGAGAACTCGAACCGCGTGGGCGAATTCGCCATCGGCACCAACCTCGCCTGCACGCACATCATCGGTCACATCCTGCAGGACGAGAAACTCCCCGGCATCCACATCGCCTTCGGCCACCCGTATAGCGAACACACCGGCCAGCCCTGGAAGAGCACGACCCACATCGACTGCGTCGGCCGGAACTTCGACATCTGGCTCGACGACGAACAAGTGATGGCGAAGGGCAAATTCCTGATCTGAGACCGAGCGCCACCACGCCGCGACCGAGCGTTTTCTTTACCCCGGATTGAACGGATGGAAACGGATGTCACCGATGACGCTGCGATCATTGATACGACGCTCGCCACCGCTATCCGAATAATCCGTCTCAATCTGTGAAATCCGTGGTCAAATAGAACGTCCGCCCGAGCCGCCACTCCCACTCGCCCCCCCATCATACCCCCATTCGCATGAGCACCGAGAAACTGATTCACGCTGAAATCAGCGAGGCTATCATCGGTGCGGCAATGAAGGTGCTCAACACGCTCAAGCCCGGCCTCGACGAAAAAGCCTATCAGAACTCGCTCGTGATCGAACTGCGCAAGCGCGGCCACAAAGTCGATCTGCAGCGCCGTTTCGACGTCCGCTACGAAGGCGAACTCGTCGACACGCTGGTCCCCGACATGATCGTCGACGATCTCGTCGTCGCTGACCCCAAGGTGGTTGAAGTCTTCACGCCGACTCACCTTGCCCAGATGGAAGGTTACCTCGCCATCACCCAACTCCGCCTCGCGCTGCTCCTCAATTTCAAGTTCGTCGACCTGCGCTGGAAACGAGTCGTCCGCTAGCGCCCCCTTCGCCTAATCCGTTTCTATCCGTGAAATCCGTGGCCAAAGAAGACGCTTCCTCGCGGCATCACTCCCGTCGCCGCTCATGATCCCCGCCCTCCGCCAGCGCTACAACGCCGCGTTCACCGACGCCCGCTACGCCGCCCTCACACGCGAGCTGAACCGCTCGATGTATTGGCCGGTGGACTTCCGCGTCGCCGAGTCGCCGCTCTTCCTCGACGAGGCCACCACCCGCGCGCTCGTCGACGCCGCGGCCGACATCACGCGCCAGCTCGCCACGCCGGAGTTTCGCCAGCACTCCGCCAACGCCGTCCCGAAAAACCTCTCGGTCCCGCACGAGACCGATTTTCCCCACTTCCTCTGCATCGACTTCGCGCTCTGCCTCGACGCCGATGGTCGCGTCGTGCCGCAGCTGATCGAGCTGCAGGGCTTTCCCACCGTCGCCTGCTGGCAGGTTCTGCTCACCGGCGCCTACCGTGCGCACTTCCCGGAAATCCCGCCGGAGTTCACGCCCTACTTCGGCGGCCTCGACGACCAGCGCTACCTCGACGAGCTGCGCTCCGCCATCGTCGGCGACTGCCTGCCGGAGAACGTCGTCCTTCTCGAGATCGAGCCTGAGAAGCAGAAGACCCGCATCGATTTCGCCTGCACGCACAGCTTCCTCAACGTCCGCCCGATGTGCCTCTCGAAGGTCCGCCAGCGCGGCCGCCAGCTCGTGTATTTCTCCGGCGGACGCGAGGTGCCGATCCAGCGGATCTACAACCGCGTCATCTTCGACGAACTCCTGCGCAAACCCGACTTCAAGCCCGGCTTCAACCTCCGCGACGACCGCCTCGACGTGCAGTGGGTCAGCCACCCGAACTGGTATTTCCGCATCAGCAAACACACCCTGCCGCTCCTGAAAAGCCGCTACGTCCCCGACTGCCGCCTCGTCAGCGATCTCGCCGGCAAAGCTCTCGCCGATCTCGATAACTACGTCCTCAAACCGCTCTACTCCTTCGCCGGCCTCGGCGTCGACATCGCGCCCACCCGCGAGAAAATCGCCGCGCTCCCCAATCCCGCCGAGTGGCTCCTGCAGCGCAAGGTCGTCTACGCACCGATCCTCGAGACGCCCGACGGCCCCGCCAAGGCCGAGGTGCGCCTCATCCTCGCCAGCGACGGCAGCGAGATGCCGAAGCTCCTCAACCAACTCGTCCGCCTCACGAAAGGCGCGATGCACGGCGTCGATTTCAACAAGGGAAAGACCTGGGTCGGCGCCAGCGCCGGCTTCCACGCACCGCTCTGATGATGGATAAAGCTCGGTAGGGGCGGTTGACCTCAACCGCCCTCCGTGCGCCCGCGGCACGCGGACAATTCGCGATCCGCCGGCGCCTCATTACTCCGGCAGCGCGCCCGCGTTCCAGTTGAACAGCGTCGCCTGCGCACGCGCCGACAGCCGCACCGCCCTCATCGTGCCGCGCGCCACCAGCGCGCGCAGCAGCGGTTGCAGCGAGTGACTGCCTTCCGCCGCCACGGCGCGCTCGATCTCGCCCAGCGCCGCCCGCGGATAAATCGCCGCGAACGGCTCGAAGAAACCCTCCCGCGAGATTCCCACCGCCCCGCGCCCCGGCCGACACAACCGCGCGAGCTTCCGCAGCCACGCCGCATCCACCCGCGGCAAGTCCACCGCCAGCACCGCCAGCCATTCCGACTCGCACGCGCGCAACGCCGCGTGCACGCCCGCGATCGGCCCGACGCCGCTCCGCGTGTCGCGCACGACGACCAGCCCCGGCGCGAACCGCCGCTGGCGCGCACGCAGCGCGAAAAGCACCGGCCGCGCCCCCGCCGCCTCGAGCACGCGCCGCTGCCGCCGCCACAACGCCACGCCGTCGACGCACAGCCGCGCCTTGTCGCGCCCCATGCGGGTGGAGCGCCCGCCCGCAATGACCACGCCGGTGAGATCGCCGCGTTTCATGGCACGTCGCGCCGGAGCCAGCCGCTGGAGAGAATCTTGCAGCGCAGCCCGCCGCGGCCCTTCAGCCAGTCCTCCGCACCGACCGCCACCGCCTGCTCCATCCAGAAGCACGGCCGGCATTCCTCGACGGCCTGAAACGTCACGCCCTGCAGCGTGAACCGCTCGCCGATCAGCGCATTCAGGTCGATGCCCTCGGTGATGATGTTGCGCCGGAACGCCGAGGCCGAAAGCGCCGGCACCTTGAATTCCTTCCGCACCGCATCGAAAATCTCCGCCGCGAAGAACGTCGCCTGCCCCTTGTATTCCGGCCGGTAGCCGAAGAACCGGTCGCCGCGCAGCCCGTAGCCCGCGACACACTCGACCTCCGTCACTTCCGTGATCGGATGCGTGTCCGCGGGCTTGCCGTAGCGGCCGAAGAAGTTGTGCCCCGGCGAAACGAAGATGTGGCGCACGCGGATCATGCGCGCGCAATCAACTCGCCGCCCCCGCGCGCGGCAACGCGTTTTCCGGCGTCCGCCACGCCCGCGCGATCTCCGCCGCGCGCACGACCTCGCCCACGATCACCAGGGCCGGCGTCAGCCACGCCACCGCGTCGGCCACCGCCGCCGCCGTGCCGAGCGTCGCCACCTGGATCTGCTGCGCCGGCGTCGCCGCGGCGGAGACCAAGGCGACCGGCGTGTCGACCGGCCGACCGGCCGCGACCAGCTCGCCCGCGATGCGCCCGAACGACCGCACGCCCATGTAGACGCACAGCGTCGCATCGAGCCGCGCGTAGGCCGCCCAGTCGATCGGCGCGTGCCCGGCGTCCGGCGCCGGGTGACCCGTGAC
The DNA here is from genome assembly GCF_047777955.1 of Oleiharenicola sp. Vm1. Taxonomy (GTDB): domain Bacteria; phylum Verrucomicrobiota; class Verrucomicrobiia; order Opitutales; family Opitutaceae; genus Didemnitutus. The sequence goes on along the minus strand of NZ_CP180537.1, from coordinate 349,114 downwards.
GAAAACCACCGCCGGGCTCGCGCGCCGGTCCGTCAGCGGCGCCTGCAACGCCGCCGCCGCCGCGAGCGCCGCGGTCACGCCCGGCACGATCTCGCAGGCCACGCCGGCCGCGCGCAACGCCGCGAGTTCCTCGCCGACGCGTCCGAAGACGGACGGATCGCCGCCCTTCAACCGCACGACGCGCCGCCCTGCCCGCGCGAGCCGCACCAGCAACGCGTTGATCTCGTCCTGCCGCGCCGCGTGCGCGCCGCAGCGCTTGCCGACATCGAACCGCTCCGCGCCAACACGCGCCCAGCCCAGCACCGCACGCGGGATCAACGCGTCGTGCACGATCGCGTCGGCTTCCGCCACCAGCCGCTGCGCCTTCAGCGTCATCAGCTCCGGATCACCCGGCCCCGCCCCGACCAGCCACACGCGTCCGCACGACCCCATCTCCTCCAAAGTGTAACCTAATAGGTTACACTTTTTAGTTACCTCCCGAATGACAGGGGGTGATGTGTAACCTATTAGGTTACAAAACGGTGGAAGCGGTTCAGCGCATTCGCTCATTTTGCGAAGAGCTGATGGCGGCGCGGTAGCCGATCCGCTGGAGCGGGCGCGAGGCACACCGCACAGGCCTTGTAGCTCGGCTGGCGCGAATGCGGGTCGAAGGACGGAAAAGTCAGCCGGTTCACCGCGGGGTCGTGCATCGGCATGAAGACCTGCCCGGGTTGCACCGTCGCGGTGACAACCGTCGTCGCCCGCGCCTCGCCGCGCGCCGAGCGCACGAGCGCCGGCGCGCCGTCCGCCAGGCCGTAGCGGGCGGCATCGTCGGGGTGGACCTCGACCGTCGCCCCGCGCGGCGCGAGCCGGCGCAGCACCTCGCTCTTGTCCGTGCGCGAGCCGGTGTGCCACTGCGCGGACGAGCCGCGGCCGGTGAGCAGGATCAGCGGAAACTCGGCTGACGGCTGCTCCGGCATCGGCCGCGGCGGATCGAACGCGAACTTCGCGCGGCCGTTCGGCCGGAAGAATTTCCCGTCCGCGAACAGGCGGCGCTCGGAGAATTTGCCGTGCGCCGGCCGCACCGCCTCGGGATCGCTGTCCGCGGGGAACGGCCACTGGATGCCGCCGCACTCGGCCAGGTGCGCGTGATCGCGCACGCCGCTGAAATCGCAGGGCTGGCCGCGCGACAGCTCCTTCAGGATCTGCAGCGCCGCCGCGGGCGACGACCAGCGCCGGAACATCGGCCCGCAGCCCCAGCGCTCGGCGATGAGCTGGAAGATGCGGAAATCGCTCAGCGCCTCGCCGGGCGCGCGCGCGACCTTGCGCACCGCACCGAGCCGGCGCTCGGAGTTGATGAACGTTCCCTCCTTCTCGCCCCACCCGGCTGCGGGCAGGATCAGGTGCGCGAGCTGGGCCGTGCTCGTGGTGGTGAACATGTCCTGCACGACGAGGAACTCGAGCTTGGCCGCGATCTCGGCGAAGCGGTTGAGGTGAATCCACGAGTGCGCCGGATCGGTGGCGATCACCCACAGCGCGCGGACCTCGCCGCGGTCGATCGCGTCGAGGATCTGGTCGTAGGCGATGCTCTTCTCGGTCGGGATCAGCCCCGCGTCGATGCCGAGGATGCCGGCGACGTGTGCGCGGTCCGCCGCCTTCTCGAACGCGTAGCCGCCGAGCAGCGAGGTCGCGTTGCCAAACAGGCGCGAACCCATCGCGTTGCACTGGCCGGTGATCGAGTTCGGTCCCGTGCCGGGCCGGCCGATCTGCCCGGTCATCAGGGCGAGGTTGACGATCGCCTGCGCCGTGCGCGTCGACTCGTGACTCTGGTTCACGCCCATGGTCCACCAGAACGACACGCGCTGCGTCCGGTCCGCGATCGCGTCGGCGAACTCGTGCAGCTCATCCACGCTCAAGCCCGTTTGCGGCGAAACCAGCTCGGGCGTGAACGCCCGCACGAAGTCCGCGAAGCCTGCAAAACCCTCCGTGTGCGCGGCGACGAACGCCTCGTCCACCGCACCGCGCACGAGCAGCAGATGCGCGAGGCCGTAGAGGAGCGTGAGGTCGCTCTTCGGACGCAGCGCGTAGTGCCGCCACGCCGCCGCGGCCGTCTCGGTCCGGCGCGGATCGACGACGATGATGCGCGGCTGGCGGCGGTTCTGCATCACGCGCTGCCACATGATCGGGTGCGCGAGACAGGGATTCGCCCCGATGAACACCAGCACGTCGCTCTCCTCGAAATCGGCGTAGGTGAACGGCGGCGCATCGAAGCCGAACGACTCCTTGTAGGCGACGTGCGTGGTCGCCATGCACTGCCGCGTGTTCGAGTCGAGGTGCTTCACGCCCAGGCCGAACTTCGCCAGCGCGCCGAGCAGCGCCATTTCCTCCATCACGATCTGGCCGGTGCTCAAAACCGCGACGCTCGCCGGGCCATGGCGCGCCTGCACGTCCTTCATCCGCCGGCAAAACCGGTCGAGCGCCTCGGTCCACGAGATCGGCGCCAGTTCGCCGTTCGGCAGGCGTCGCAGCGGCGTCGTCGCCCGGTCCGGCGCGGCGAGCGGCGTCAGCGCCTCCCAGCCCTTCGGGCACGCCATGCCGAGGTTCACCGGGTAGTCCGGATTCGGCGACAGGTTCACGGCCGCGCCGTCGGCGCCGAGATGGATCTTCAGCGAGCAACCGGTGGAGCAGAATCCGCAGATGCTCGAGGTCGTGCCCTCGGGCGCCAGGCGCGCGGGCACGCGCCCGAGCCCGAAATCGCCCGGACGCAGGACGAGCTCGCTCGTCATCACGCCCGTGCGCGCGTGCAGGAGCCGGTCGAGCGTGTCCTTCATCGCGTGGCGTAGCCCGGCATCTTCGGCGCATCGACCGCGCGGAAGAAGAGATAACGCTCGGCGATCTCGCCCGCCAGCAACAGCGCCAGCGGTGCGGCCAATCGGGCGTAATACGCCAGATCCGGCTCGGCGGCGGCGGGCGAGACGAGGGCAAAGAGAATCGCCGCGCCCGCCGCCAAACCGAGCCGGATGCGCAACACACCAAACAAGGGACCGCGCTGCAGTCGCGCCGACGCGGCCTCGCCGCGCAACGACGCGAGTTCGACCGCCAGCTTCGCTCCGAGCACGAGGACCGCGGCGAATTTTGCGTAATACGCAAAATTGCCCGTCACACCGGATGAGATCGTTGCCAGCGCCAGCGCGGCGCCGCCGAGGAGAAAACGCGGGACGGTGAAGGCCGGACGCCAGAAGCGGCGCCGCGTGTCGATGTAGATCATCGCCGAGCACGCCAGCCCCGCGAGGCCGGTCGCCGCCGCGGCCATCGTCACCACCGGCAGCTGCGGGAGAAGCGCGGCGAGCGCCGTGAGGCCGAACCAGCCGCCGAAGAGCACCGCCTCGCGGCTGAACCACGAGGTGCGCAGGCCGAGGAACACGCGCCACGCGCGCAGCGGCTGGCCGAGGTGAAACGTCGCCGCCGCGAGGCCGAGCGCACCGAGGGCGAGCGGCAGCAGCGAAAGCTGGGCCGTCCGGTTTGTGGCGTAATACGCAACAAGTTCGCCGGGGGTGCGAATGATGGACCATGGCGAAGACGCGGCCGCATGGCTCCCGGTGTTCCCGAGCACCGTCAGCAAGAGCGGTTGCAGGCCAATCGCCCACGGGAGCAGCGTGAGCATGAGCACGAGCGGCCAGTGCGGATGCTGCGGGCGCAGCGCCGCGCCGTCGGCCGCGCGCAGGTCGGCCGGGAGCTCGCGCGCGGTGACGTAGCGCGTGGTCGGCCGGGTGTAGGTCGGATCGGGGCCCGGGAACGCGATGGCGGGCTTGCGCGGCTCGTCGCGGAGCGCGGCGGGGGCGTCCTTCGGCGCGGTCACCACGACCACCCGGATCGCCTGCGTGGGGCACGCCTGCACGCAGGCGGGTGCCTCGCCGTGCGCGAGGCGCTGGTGGCAGAGGTCGCACTTCCGCACGATGCCGAGGCGCGCGTTGTATTTCGGCACGTCGTAGGGGCACTTCAGCACGCAGTATTGGCAACCGATGCACTGGTCATCGAGGTGGCGGACGATGCCGGTGAGCGGATCCTTCTCGTAGGCGAGCACCGGGCAGCCGTTGAGGCAGCCGGGGTCGGCGCAATGGTGGCAGGCCGTCGTGAGCGTCTGCACGACCGGCGCGCCGGAGGTGCAGCCGATGAGCTGGCCGGTGTCGCGCCAGGTCTCGTCCTCGTCGAGGCCGTTGAGCGCGTGGCAGGCCGAGACGCAGGCCTTGCAGCCGGTGCAGGCGTCGAGGTCGACCTCGAAGGCGTATTGTTCGCCCGCGCGCGGCGCGCTGAGCGGGATGAGGGACTCGAAGTGCTTCGCCGCCGGATTCCCCGCCCGCGAATCGTAGGCCCGGCTCGCGCGCGCGACCGGCGTGTCGAGGCGGCCCTGCTCGGCGAGCAACTCGGCGAGGAAGTCGCGCAGGCTGCCTGCCGGCGCGGGCGCGGCGTCGACGCGCAAGCCGCCTCCCACCGGACCGCGCGGCGGCGGCGCGCCGGCCGGCCGGGTGGACCGGCGGTCGCGGACCGCGGCGACGGATTCACCGGCGAGGTTCATCGCGGGCGCTCAGTAGACATCGCGCTGGTAGCGGCGCGCGGATTTCAACTGCGCGACGTAGTCCGCGGCCTTGTCCGGCGCCCGGCCGCTGGCGCGGGCGACGGCCTGCACGAGCGCCTCGTCGACGTCGCGCGCCATGCGCGAGGCGTCGCCGCAGACGTAGAAGTTCGCACCGGCCTCGAGCCAGGCGAAGAGCTCCACGGCGTGCTCGAGCATGCGGTGCTGCACGTAGGTCTTGGCCGCGTTGTCGCGCGACCAGGCGAGGTCGAGGCGCGTCAGCGTGCCGTCGCGTTGCAGCTCCGCGAGCTCCTCGCGGTAGAGGAAGTCGGTCGCGGCTTTCTGGTCGCCGAAGAAGAGCCAGTTGCGGCCCTTGGCGCCGGCGGCGCGGCGCTCGGCGAGGAACGCGCGGAAAGGCGCGATGCCGGTGCCGGGGCCGACCATGATGACCGGCGTGTCGCCGGAGGCGGGCAGGCGGAAGTTCGGGTTGCGGTGCACGAACACGCCGGCGCGGCCGGCGGACAGCGCGCGTTCGGCGAGGAAGGTCGAGCACACGCCCTTGCGCGCGCGGCCGCCGAGCTCGTAGCGCACGGCGCCGACCGTCAGGTGGACCTGGCCGGCGTGTGCCAGGGGCGAAGATGAGATCGAGTAGAGACGCGGCTGGAGTTTCTTCAACGCGCCGACGAATGCGGCGGCGGTCGGGCGCTTCGCCGCGGCGGCGAGGCGGAGCGCGTCGAGGACGTCGTGCGGCTGGCCGTGCTGCGCGGTGTCGAGCGCGAGCAGCTCGATCAGCGCCGGAGCGGGCCGGCCGAGATCGTAGAGGTCGGTGAGCGCGCGGCGCAGGGAGGTCGCGGGACCGGCCGGCGACGGCACGGGCTCCTCGCCGTCGCAGCCGAGGGCGGCGATCACGTCGGCGACGAGCTGCGGGCAGTGCTGCGGGAAGACGCCCAGCGCGTCGCCCGCCTCGTAGGTCAGCTCCGAATCGCCGAGGGAGAACTCGACGTGGTTCACCTCCTTGGCGGAGCCGGCGGCGTTGAGGCAGCGCACGGCCAGCACGGGCGCGGCGAAGGGGTTCTTCTTGGAAAAGCGCGGCTCCTCTGAATTTTCGATTTGGCCGAGGCGCTTCGCGCTGGACGATTGGGAATTCTCGATTGGGGCGACGGCGAGGAGGGCGGAGCTGGCGGACGCGGTCGCGAGGGCGGAGAGCGATTTTTCCAGCCAGGCCTGAAACGGCCCCTCGTAATCGAGGTCGCAGTCCACGCGATCGGCCACGCGCGTGGCGCCGAGGCGCGCGAGGGCGGCGTCGAAGTCCTTCGCGCACTGGCAGAACTTCGCGTAGTTCGTGTCGCCGAGGCCGCAGACGGAGAAGCGGACGGCGGTGAGCTGCGCGCCGTTGAGGCTGCGGAGGGAGGAGAGCAGCGCGCGGGCGTTGTCCGGCGGCTCGCCGTCGCCGTAGGTGCTCGTGATCACGAGCAGCGCGCCTGCGGCGGCGAGACGTGGGACGTCGGCGGAGGCGGCGTCGAGGACGGTCGGCGCGAAGCCGCGCGCGGAGGCGCGCTTGGCGGCTTTCTTGGCGAGATTCTCCGACGTGCCGGTTTGCGAGCCGAAGAGGATCGTCAGCGGCACCTGCGGTGCCGCTGAATTTTCGATTTTCGATTTCTGATTTTCGATCGGCGCGGCCACGCGGGAAAACAGACCGGCGAGGTAGCCGTTCAGCCACGCGCGTTGCTCGGGCGTGAATGGCGCGGAATCGGGAATGAAGGGGACGGAGGGCGAGGACACGGAAATCGGAGGACCGAGGACGGCGCGTTTAGGCGAGGAGCGCTTTGAGTTCTTCGACGCTGTGGCGGCGCGTCCATTGCACGAAGGTCTCGTCGCCGGTGCGGCGCGCGGCGAAGGTCGCGAGCGTGCGCGAGACGAGCGCGGGCAGATCGGCGGCGGCGACATGGCGGAAGATCTCGCGCGCGATGCCCTGCTCCTGGTCCATGCCGCCGCCGAGGACGACGTGGTAGCCCTCGCGGCCGTCGGGGAGCTTCGTGGCGACGCCGCCGAGATCGCCGCAGTAGTGCTGCGCGCAGGAGTGCGGGCAGCCGGTGAGGTGGAGGTTGACGGGCGCGGTGAGCGCGGGGCCGTGGGTGCGGAGATGCGCGGCGACGGCGCGGGCGTGGCTCTTGGTGTCGGCGCCGGCGTATTTGCAGCCGCGGTTGCCGGTGCAGGCGATGACGCAACCGGCGGTCGCGTGCGGGTCGGTGTAGAGGCCGAGGCCGCGCACCGCCTCGGCCCCGGCGGCGGCGCCCTCGGCCGAAAGGTGCGGAAGGAGCAGGCTTTGCCAGACGGTGAGGCGGAGTTCGCCCGTGCCGTGGCGCTCGGCGAGCGCGGCGAGGGCGCGCATCTGCGCGGCGGTGAGTCGGCCGACGGGCACGCCGATGCCGAGATAAAACCGGCCGGGCTGCGCCTGCGGGTGGAGGCCGAGGTGCGCGCGCTTGTCGACCGGCGCGCGCGGCTCGCCGGCGGCGCGCGGGAGGCGCAGGAGCGGAAACGGGAGCTTCTTCTGCGTTTCCTCGAGGAACTTCTCGTGGCCGTGCCAGCGCTCGAGGAGGTATTTCAGGCGCGCCTTCTTGCGGTCGGTGCGATCGCCGTGCTCGCGGAAGACGCGGATCATCGCGGTCGCGACGGGCACGAGCTGCTCGGGTGTGAGCAACAGACCGGTGTCGCGCGCGAAGTCCTTGTGGCCGGTGATGCCGCCGAGCTCGCAGCGGAAGTAGATGCCCGGCGCAGGCCGGGCGGTTGAGAGTTGAGGGTTGAGAGTGGCGAGACTGGTTTCAGTGATGCGGACGGCGAAGAAACCGATGTCGTTCGTGTCGGCCGCGGCGGAGATCGTGCCGCCGGAGTCGAAGGCGACGTTGAACTTGCGCGGCAGGCCGTAGAGCTCGCGCTGGTTGAGGATGGCGTGGTGCAGCGCGTGGGCGAAGGGCCGGACGTCGATCAGCTCGCGCGGGTCGAAGCCGGAGGTGGGCGTCGCGGTGAGGTTGCGGATGTTGTCCGCGCCGGCGCCGCGCGAGGTCAGGCCGAGCTGCGACACGCGGGTGAGCACGCGCACGATCGCGCGCGGCGGCAGCTCGCGCAGCTGGAGGTTGGCGCGCGTGGTGATATCGGCGTGGCCGTTGCCGCACTCCTCGGCGAGGTCGGCGAGGCCGCGGAGCTGGTGCGCGTGGATCTCGCCCGCGGGGATGCGCAGGCGGATCATGAAGCTGTCCTGCGCGGGCGCGACGTGGAAGAGGCCGTGGAACTTGAAGCGGAACGCGTCGGCCTCGTCGGGAAACTTGCCGGCGGCGGCGTGCGCGCAGAGTTTTTCCCAGATCTCGAGCGGATCCTCCTCGAGCTTCCAGCGCTCGGGTTTGGACAAGTCCGAGACGGGCGTGCCGAAGACGCGTTCCTCCGGCGCCGCCGCCGGGGTCGGCGCGCCGGCGCCGGGCGCGGGACCGGCGGTCAACGCGCCGGCGAGGAAACCGCTGAGGTATTCCTTCTGCTGCTCGGTGAAGCCTCCGGGGCTGGGCGCGGCGGTGACCATGGTCAGGCACGGCCGGGCGCGGTGGAGGGAACGCAGGACGGTGACATGCGTCCGGAAAAAGCGCCGGCCGTGCCAGCGCGCCGCGCCGCCGCCTCATCGGTGGCGCAAAGAATTCATGCCCGCATGAGCGACGCTCATTTCGCTCGCCGCCGGCCGCGGGGCGGATGAGCGGGACTCACGCGGACGGTCGGCGCGGACGCCCGGCTCAGGAACCCTCGACCAGTCGCGCCGGCCACACGCAATAGCTGTCCGTCGCCTCGCCGGTGGGCGGCGGCAACACGAACGGTTCGGCGGCGCGCTTCCGCCCGGGCCGCAGGGAGGTGCGGTGCGCCAAGTCCTGATCGAGCGGACCGAAGATCCGGTCCGGTCCGAGATTGGGCGGCGTGGGCGGCTGCGACGTCATGCCGGGCCACCAGCCGGCGGCGTGCCAAGTTCCCCGGCCGGTCGCGGTCGGGATCACGCGAACGCTGCATGCCGGCGATGAATTCGCGGCATGCCGCGGCTATTTCCGGGGGCGCGCCGCGCCAGCGCCTCGCCGAAGGCGGCGGCCGGGCCCCACCAGCCGCGGCGGCGCAGGGCCGCGGCGAAGCGCGCGGGCTGGAAGAGCGAGAGCAACGCGAAGAACACGGCGCCGACGGCCACGAAGCGCGCGGCGAGCCACGCCACGTGTTCCCAGGACCGGCCGTTGGCCAGGAGCACGAAGGCGACCGCGGCCAGCGGGACCCAGAAATGCCAGCGCCCGAACTCGCGCGCGACCCGCCGGAACAGCGGCGGACGCGCCGTCCCGTCCGGGGCGGACGGGGCGCCGGGCGTTTTCGCCGCCTCGCGGTCGAGGATGGCGCGCAGCGCCCGCGGCGGTGCGCGGAGCTTCCAGGCCGAGACGGCGGCGGCGGCGGCGAGCAGCGCGTGCAGCGCGGCCCATGCCGCCAGCAGCACGGGCATGGAGGGCGCCTGGACCTGCCAGTGATCGGCGAGCCAGCGCACGACCTTGCCGTAGGCCTCGACGAGATCGTCGCCGAGCAGGAGATATTGCAGCAGGAAACCCTGCAGCGCCGCCCAGGCGCCGATGGCCGCGCCGCCGAGGAGGACGGAGAGGAAATTCCAGCCCAGCAGCTGCACCGCGGCGCTGAAGAGCGTGCCCTGCAGCGCGATCGCGACCATCGGGCGCACGCGGCCGCCGCCGGGCGAGAAGGCCTTCAGGCCGGCGGAGACGAACGCGACCCACGCGACGCGGCCCGGCGGATTCAGGCGCGCCGACGCAAAGGTGAGCGTCGCGGCCTGCACGCTGCTGAGCGCGGCGCCGCGCAGCGGGACCTTCATCGAATGCAGCGCAGAGCCGAGCGTCATCTCGATCGAGCCGGCGGCGCCGCCCCAGAGGCCGACCTGCGTCCACTCGCCGAAGTCGGCGCAGGCCTGGCGCAGGCGCTCGGGGGTGGCGGGGTGCGCGGCGGCGAGGCAGAGGTCGAACTTCCGGCCGAGGCGCGCCTCGACGAGCGAGACGTAGCCGGCGCGCACGGCGATGACGACGATCCGCGGCGCGGCGGCGGCGAGGTCGGGCCAGAGCGGCAGGAGCCCGCCGCCGTCGGCCTCAAAGCGGCCGAACTCGTCGAGGACGAGGAGATCGGCGCGCGGCTGCCACTTGAGGCCCGCGGCCCAGGTGGCGAGATGCGTCCGCGTTTCCTCGTGGAAGCGGTAGGGCGGCTCGAGCGATTCGTCGCGTTCCGCCCAGGGGCGTTCGCGCGGCTCGCCGAGGACGTGCACGTGGTAGGCGTCGGCGCCGCGGTGGCCGTCCCCGCTTCCCGGCCGGGGCCAGCAGGCCGGCCACCCGCTGGCCGCGGAGCTGGAATTCCGTCGCGAGCGCCGCGAGCTGGCTCGTGCGGCCCTCGCCGGGGAGCCGGTGAGCGCGATCAGCAGGGCGGGCTCGGGCGGGGTCGACATGCGGGAGAGGCAAACACGAATGGCAGCGCAGACAAGCATCCACCCGGGGTGGTGACGCGACGGCGATCAGGCCGGCACCGGTGCGGAGGCGGTCTTTTTGACCGGGCGGTCGTGGCTGCGTTCCTCGAGGAAGGAGATCAGGTGCTCGCGACAGCGGTAATATTCGGGATCTTCGAGCAGCGTGCGGCGGTCGCGCGGGCGCGGGAACGGCACGGTGAGGATCTCGCCGATCGTGGCGCGCGGGCCGTCGGTCATGCACACGACGCGGTCGGCGAGCAGCAGCGCCTCGTCGACGTCGTGCGTGATGATCAGCGCGGTGATTTGCTGACGTTGCCAGACCTCGAGCAGCGCGTCCTGGAGCTCGGCGCGCGTGAGAGAGTCGAGCATGCCGAAGGGCTCGTCGAGCAGGAGCATCTTCGGGGAGAGCGCGAAGGCGCGGGCGAGACCGACGCGCTGACGCATGCCCTGCGAGAGCTCGCCGGGTTTCTTGTGCAACGCGTCGCCGAGGCCGACGACCTGGAGGTAGTATTCGGCGAGTGCGCGGCGCTGGGCGGGCGGGTAGGCGAAGTAGACCTGGTTCACGCCGAGCAGCACGTTGTCGAGGACGCTGAACCACGGCAGCAGGCACGGCGCCTGGAAGACCACGCCGCGATCCGGGCCGGGCTCGGTGATGGCCTTGCCGTCGAGGATCATCGCCCCGGAGGTCGCCGGCGTGAGGCCGGCGATCATCGAGAGGACGGTCGACTTGCCGCAGCCGGAGTGGCCAATGAGCGCGATGAATTCCCCGGGCGCGAAATCGAGGTTGAAGTCCTCGACGATCACGGTCGGACCGTAGGCCTTGTGGATGCCGGTGAGCTGGAGGAGAGGCGTGGACACGGAGGAAGGGGGACGGAGGACGGATTACGGAGGACTGGGCGGGACCGATGCCGGGGACGGACCACGAAACACACGAAGTGCGGACGGCCCGGAGCGACGCCGGAGACATCCGGCCGCCCGCGCGACGGGGTGATCTCGTTTGGTGCGTCTGTTCATTGCGCGGGCGGTCCGTTGCGGGGGTGAGGCGCGTTTCGTGGTTTCGGCCTCACGCGCTGGCGCCGGCGACCTCGAGGCGGCGGCGGGCGTGCCAGTGGAAGAACGGGCGCCCGCGGGCGGAGATATCGGCCGGGCGCAGCGCGGGCGGCGCGAGTTGTGCGCCATCGGCGCGGCCGCGACGGGCCTGCCCGATCGCGAGAAGGCGCGCGGTGACGTGGGCGCGGAGGTGCTTGAACGCGGGGTCGTGGTTGAGGGCCTTGCGGTCGCGCGGGCGGGCGAGGTTGACGGCGATGGGCTCGGCCAGGGTCGCGCCCGGGCCGGTGGTGAGCGGGATGATGCGGTCGGCGAGGAGGAGCGCCTCGTCGACATCGTTGGTGATGAGGACGACGGTCTTGCGGTCGCTCTCCCAGATGCGCGCGAGCTCCTGTTGCAGCGTGCCGCGGGTGAGGGCGTCGAGCGCGCCCAGCGGCTCGTCGAGCAGGAGCACGCGGGGATTCATGGCGAGGCCGCGGGCGAGGGCGACGCGCTGGCGCATGCCGCCGGAGAGCTGGCGCGGCAGGCGGTCGCGCGCGTGGGCGAGGTTGACCATCGCGATGTGCTTCTCGACGTGCTCGCGGCGCTGCTCGGACGGCCAGACCGGGAAGCACTGGTCGACGGCGAGCGCGATGTTCTCGTAGACGGTGAGCCAGGGCAGCAGCGAGTAGTTCTGGAACACGACGCCGCGATCCGAGTCCGGCCCGGTGACGGTTTTGCCGGCGCAGGTGACCGTGCCGGCATCGGGCGCGGCGAGGCCGGCGATGAGGTTGATGAGCGTGGTCTTGCCGGAGCCGGAGTAGCCGACGATGGCGACGAACTCGCCGCGGCGGACCGTGAAGTTGATGTCGCGCAGCACCTCGGTGCGGCCGCTGGCGGAGCGAAAGGACTTCGCGACGCCGGCGAGCTGGAGGTAGGTTTCCGGCGCGGGATCGGCAGTGGAGATGCGAGGCGGCTGAAGCATGGACGAGGGGAGGATTTATGATGGATGAGGCCCGGCTATGCAGGCATCGTGCCGGCATGGATCGCGACGAACTGATTGAGCGGACGATGCAGTTCGCCCTGCGAGTGGCGAAGATGGTCGAGGCGCTGCCGTAGAGCGTCACTGGGAGAACGGCGGCCGGGCAGGTCGTGCGGTCGGCCGCTTCGGTGGCCGCGAATTACCGCTCGAGCCAGCGGGCGAAGTCGCGCGCGGATTTCGCGTCCAAGATAACGCCGGTGCTCGAGGAGGCGGACGAGACGGAGTTCTGGCTCGAGTTCATCGCTCGGACAGAATTGCTGCCCGCGGCGCGACTGGCGGAGCTGCGAGCGAAGGCGGACGAACTTACCCGGATTTTCGCCGCGATCCGACGCAGCTCGCGTCGCTGAACCTCGTAAATCATCCCTCATCCTTCGTCCTTCTCCTCAGAATTTCAAAACGAGCTGCGCGTAGCTGAACGTCGCGTCGTCGGCGCGGCCGGTGGCGGCGAGGTAGTCGCCGGCGTCGAAGCGGCTCCAGCCGAGGAGAATTTCGTAGGGCGGGCTCGGCGACCAGGTGAAGGTGGCGTCGAACTCGCGGCCGGCGTCCTTCGGCAGCGCGCCGGTGCGCGAGGCGGCGGGGCGGACGACGGCGATGGCGTTGGCGCGATACCAGAAGTCCGTCGTGCGGGCCAGGGAGAGCCACCAGTAATCGAGGCGGAGCACGCCCTTCTTGAGCGAGTTGTCGACGGCGATGAACGGGCGCGCGCGGAAAGTGACCGCCTTGGCCTCCAGGTTTTTCCAAGCGAACGCGTCCATGAAGCCGTAGTGGAGGTGGTTCGTGTGAAAGAGATTCAGGAAGCCCTCGTTCTTGGTGTCGGACGGGTTCTTGTCGCCGGAGGCGTAATCGTATTCCACGCCGAGACGCGGCACGAACCTGCTGCGTTCCCAGGTGTAGCCGGTCTCGGCGTGAAAAGCGTAGGCGCGGTGGTCGAACCAGTCGAAGCCGCTGACGGTCGTGGCGGGCAGGCCGGGGCGGGCCTGGCCCCACTGGTAGGCGGCCTCGACGATGTAGTCGAAGCCCCGGAGCGGCGCGCTGGAGATGTTCTGCAGGCGCAGGCCGAGGGTGTAGATCTTCTCGGGCACGTCGAAGGCGCGGATGTTGCCGTTGCCGAAGGCGGGCGCGGGCACGACGTAGTTGGGCGAGTTCTCGGTCTTGCCGCGGTAGAGGAGGTAGGCGTCGAGCTTCGTGTTCCCGATGGCGCCGGAGTTCTGGACGTAGACGCCGAGGAAGAGGTCGTCCTTGTCCGAGCGGTCGAGGGCGTAGTCCTTCACGCGGTCGGTCGTCGTCTCGCCCGGCGTGACGACGGCGGTGGCGAGGAGGTCGAAGGTCGTGCGCTGGTCGGCCCAGTTGTAGACCGCCTTCACGCCGTCGAAGACGCGCGCGAGGTTGTTCCACTCGAAGCCGCCGACGAGGCGCTGGTCGCCGTAGGCGAGCATCTGGCGGCCGACGCGGGCGGACCAGCCGGAGTCGCGCGGATCGCCGATGTCGACGTAGAGCTGGCGGAGGTCGAGGCGGTCGTCGCCCTCGGCGGCGTTGACGTAGGGGACGTTGGGGCGCTGGGAGTCGTATTCCCGCGCGTCCTGGAGCTGGCCGTAGAACGACAGCGTGGGCGACACGGTGTATTTCGCGCCGGCGCGGAGGCGCGTGAGCACGAAGGTGTCGTCGTTGGCGGTGTTGGTGAGCGAATTGAAGTCGAAGGTGTTCTCGCGCTGCTCGACGCGCACGCGGGCGTTGAAGTCGAGCGCGAGCTTGCCGTCGGCGAGTGCGATGGGGTCGCCGAAGATGTAGGCGTGCACGGCCGGGGCGGCGGCGAGCAGGAAGCCGAGCGACGCGAGGGCGGCGCGGCGCGGCGACGAAGGGAGAGGGATCGTGGTCATTTGCGGGTGTGGTGTCAGGCCGGGCGGGACGGGAACCGGAACGGCGCAGCAGAAAGGGAGCGGTCAGGTCGCGGCGCGGAGCTTCGCCTCGGCCATGCTCATCAGGCGGTCGAGCACGAAGCCGATCAGGCCGATCGCGATCACGCACATGACGATGTGGCGGTAGTTGAGGGCGTTGTATTCCTGCCAGAGGAAGCCGCCGAGGCCGGGCGCGCCGGTGAGCATCTCGACTGCGACGATCACGAGCCAGGCGATGCCGAGCGAGAGGCGGAAGCCGGTGAACATGTAGGGCAGCGCGGAGGGCACGATGATCTTCTGGAGCATCTGGAGCCACGAGAGCTTCAGGACCTTGCCGACATTGAGGTAATCCTGCGGCACGGAGCGCACGCCTTGCGCGGTGTTGAGCACCGTCGGCCACATCGAGCAGAACGCGATGGTGAACAGGCCGGCGCCGTCGAGGCCCTTGAAGAGGCCGAGGCCGATCGGGAACCACGCGAGCGGCGAGATCGGGCGCACGATCTGGATGATCGGGTCGAACGCCTTGGTGAAGAGCGTCGAGAGGCCGAGGACCAGCCCGAGCGGGACGCCGAGCAGCAGGCCGAGCGAGTAGCCCTTGGCGACGAGGTAGAGCGACTTCCAGGTGAAGCGGAGGATGCCCTGGTCCTGTTCGCCGCGGTAGGCGAGCGGCGCGGTGATGTAGCTCTTGGAGTCGTGCCAGGTCTCGACGGGACCGGGGAAGTAGTTGCTGTCGTCCTTGCTCTTGTCGGCGAGCGAGTAGAAATGCCACGCGGCGACGAACAGCGCGAGCATCACGAGCGGGAGGATGAGCCAGTCGAACTTGAAGGCCTTCATCGGTTCAACCCTTCAGCGCGTGGACCGCGAAGCTCTTCGCGTAGGCCTCGAGGTCGCCGGCGGGATCGAAGGACTTGCCGTCGAAGAGCGTGAACGGCGAATCGTCACGCGTGCGGTCCTTGAGTCCGAGTTCGGCCATCGCGTCGGCGTAGAGATCGTGGCGGCAGACCTTGTCGACGACCGCGTAATCCGGCGCGCCGTCGACCATGCCCCAGCGGCGGAATTGCGTGAGCCACCACTTGCCGTATTTCGGCTGCGGGAAGTTGCAGTTCCGCCGGCTGAAGTGCATGGCGAACTCGTCCTGCTTCTTGCGGCCGTCGCCGTAGTCGTAGTCGCCAAGCAGGCGGCCGAGGATGATTTCCTTCGGGCAGTTGATGTAGGACGGCTGCGAGACGATGTCGGCCATCTCGGAGCGGTTGTCGAAATTGTCCATCCACTCGGAGGCTTCGTGCACGGCCTTGAGGATGGCCTTCACGGTCTTCGGGTTCTTGGTCGCGAACTCCTCCGTGAAGGCGAGGACCTTCTCCGGGTGGTCCTTCCACATGTCCTGCGTCGTGAGCGCGGTGTAGCCGATGCCGTCGTCGATCGCGCGGGCGTTCCAGGGCTCGCCGACGCAGAAGCCGTCCATCTTGCCGACGCGCATGTTCGAGACCATCTGCGGCGGCGGGATGGTGACGAGGTTCACGTCGGCCCCGGCCCCGGACGCGTCGCCGGGGTGAATGCCGCCGCTGGCGAGCCAGTAGCGCATCCACATCGCGTGCGTGCCCGGCGGAAAAGTCATCGCGAACGTGAGCGGCTTGCCGGCCTTCTTCGCTTCGTCGACGAAGGGCTTCAGTGCCGCCGCGTCGGCGGCGACTTTGCCGCGGAAGGATTTCTTCAGCGAGATGGCCTGACCGTTGCGGTTGAGCATCCACGCGTAAACCATCGGCTTCTTCGGCGAGCCGAGCAGGCCCATCGTCGACGCGTAGGGCATGCCGATCAGCATGTGCGTCGCCTGATTGTCGCCGGTGGAAAGCCGATCGCGGATGACGGCCCAGCTGGCCTCCTTCGAGATCTTCGAGCGGATGCCGTATTTTTTGAAAAAACCCTTCTCGTGCGCGACGACGATGGGCGAGCAGTCCGTCAGCGCGATGATGCCGAACTTCACGTCGGGCGTCTCGGGGGCCTCCGAGGCGGGCGCGGCGGTGGCGGCCCACGACCGGTTGCCGAGGGCGGCGAACAGCGCGGCGGTGCCGGTGAGCAGCGCGCCCTGTTTCAGGAACTGGCGGCGGTCAAGCGAGGTGGGGGCGGCGGAGGAGCGGGGCCGGGGAACGGACGGTTTCATGCGTGAGGGGACGGAGGGCTTGGTGATGCAGGTCTTCGCGGAAAATCTGGGCGGGCAGCGCGGCCGTGGCGGCGCCGGCGGGGAGCAGGCCGGCGGCGGCGAGCTCGGCCTGGAGCGCCTGGGCGCGGGCGAGCGTCGGAGCGTTGGCCCCGTGGGCGAACACGAGGAAGTCGGCGCTCGACTCGACGCGGCCCTGGCCGGCGTCGAACTGGCCGGTGAGCGCCGGCAGCAGCGCGCCGAGCGGGACGTTGAGGGCGGGGCGGCGGCTGAGCAGCTCGGCCAGCGCGGTGCGGTTCGCGGGCTCGTCGCACCAGGCGCAGGCCTCGTGCAGCGCGGCGATGAGGCGCGCGTGCTCCTCGGCGCGCTCGGCGGCGAAGCTGTCGCGCACCATCAGGACCTTCTCGACGTGCCCGGGCGACAGCGCGGAGCTCCACGTCGGGCACCAGCCCGCGCCGGCCTGCACCGCGAGGGTGTTCCACGGCTCGCCGGCGCAGTAGCCGTCGAGCGTGCCGGCGGCGAGGTTGCTGAAGGTCTGGGCCGGCGGCACGACGACGACGCGCACGTCGCGCTGCGGATCGACGCCGGCGAGGCGCAGCCAGTGCAGCAGCTGGAGATGGTGCGCCGAGTGGCGGAAGACGACGCCGAGCGTGAGCTTCTGCTCGCCGCGGCGGCGCTGCGCCTCGGCGCGGAAGTCGGCCGGCGTGCGCACGCCCGCGTCCCACAGGCGGCGCGAGAGCGTCAGGGCGTTGCCGTGGAGGTTGAGCACGAGGCCGGTGAGCACGTCGGCGCGCGGACCGTCGACGCCGAGGCGCGTCGACCACAGCATCGGCGCCGGCGCCGGCGCGGCGTCGAGCTGGCCGTGGACGATCTTGTCCCGGATCGTGGCCCAGCCGAGCTCGCGGCTCAGCTCCACCCGCAGGCCGTGCCGCGCGAACAGCTCGCGTTCGCGCGCGACCAGCAGCGGGGCGGCGTCGGTGAGCGCGAGGAACCCCAGCCGCAGGGCGGTGGAGGACGGGCGCGGGACGCGGAGGCAGGCGTTCATTGTGTCATCAACTGAGCCGGGGCCGTGCCACGGCGCGGAGTTGGCCCGTCGATTGCTTGGCAAAGTTTTAATCCGGCGCATGAGCGCCGTTCATCCATGCACAAGCCGCTCGACACCCGTCAGCTCGCCGCCTTCGCCGCCGTGGCGCGGCGGCTGAGCTTCACGCAGGCGGCGAAGGATCTCTTCCTCACGCAGAGCGCGGTCAGCCACGCGCTCAAGGCGCTGGAGGACGACGTCGGCGCGCGGCTCATCGAGCGCAGCGGCCGGCAGCCGCAGCTCACGCCCGCGGGGAGAAGCTGCTGCGGCGCACCGAGGCGATCATGCGCGAGATGAACGCCGCGCGGGCGGAGCTCGACGAGAGCTCGGAGTGGGGCCAGGCGCGGCTCCGCGTCGGCGCGAGCACGACGGCGTGCCAGTATATCCTGCCCACGGTGCTGCGGGAGTTCCGCGAGAGTTTTCCCAACTGCGAGATCGTGGTCCAGCCGGGCGACCACGGCCGCCAAGTCGAGCTGCTCAACTCCGGCCAGGTCGACCTCGCGCTGCTGCTCGCACCCGGCGCGGGCCGCGACAGCGAGTTCGTGCCGCTCTTCGAGGATGAGCTGTGTTTCCTCGTGCCTCCGCGGCACGCCTGGGTGAGCGCGGGCGGGGTCGACCGCGAGAACCTCGGCCGCGAGACGTTCGTGCTCTACAACCGCACGAGTCACACGTTTCAGCTCGTGAGCGAATATTTCCAGCGCGAGCGCGTGCCGCTCGCGCACGTGATCGAGCTTGGCAGCATGGAAGCGATCAAGGAGCTGGTGAAGATCGGCCTCGGCGTGGCCGTATTGGCGCCGTGGATCGCGCAGGCGGAGCTGGCCAGCGGCGCGCTGGTGGCGCTGCCGCTGGGCAAGCGCCGGCTCACGCGCACCTGGGGCGTGGCCTACGCGCGCGACCGCACGCTCTCGCTCGCGGAGCAGACATTCATCGGCCTGTGCCGCTCGCTGACGCAGGACTCCGACTTCGCGCAGCGCGCCACGGGGGCGCGGGCTGAGCACGCGGCCAAGAAAAAGCCGCGGCGCCTTGCGGCCGCCGCGGCTGGTTGCACACACTTGGTCTGGACCCAAGGCTTAGAAGCGGATGTTCGCGCCGACCGAGTAGGTCATGTTCTTGTCGTCGTCGCGCTCGACGCCGGCCTGGATGCCCACGCGGCTGGTGACCCAGTAGTTGGCCTTCACGCCGTAGTTCCAGGAATCGTTGTTGGAGCCGCGGGTGAGGTCCTCGTAGCGGACGTAGGGCGTGACCGTGACGGCGGAGGCGACGTCGATCTCCGCGCCGACGCCGAGGCCCCAGGCGAAGGAGTCGTCGCTCACGCCGGCGGCCTTCTGCCAGACCCAGCCGAGACCGGCCTCGACGTAGGGCTTGAACCCGGCCGAGGTCAGGTAGGCGCGGGCACCGGCCATGAGGTCGTGCTGCGTGAGGCGCGTGCCGGCGAAGGAGCTGGAGCGCGTGTAGCCATACTCGAGGAGGCCGTCGAGGCCCTCGCGCAGGCTCTGGTTGGCAGCGAGCGAGTAGCGCGACGCGTGGACGTTCGTGCTGTCGAGATCGATGTAGCCGTAGCCGATCGTGGTGTAATTCTGGCCGAGCAGGCCGGTGGGCTTGGCATCGGCCGGGTTCGGCACGGCGACATTCGCGCTCTGCGCGAACGACGCGGAAGCGAGGCCGAGCGAGACCGCTGCGGCCAGGATCAAAGTTTTGAAGGAGGGAACGTTTTTCATGGGTTTGGTTAGTTGCTTGGTTTGCGACCGCACTTGGTGCCGCGCGATAAACGCGGTTGTGCGCTCACGCGGAGAGAAACACGCTGCTCCACACGAAGTTCCGGAAGAAAATTTTGCGCCCGGGCGGAACCTCGCGGCGCCCCGTTTGTCGGGCCGCCGCTTTTTTCCCACCGGTGGGACATCCGGCGCATCCGGCGCGAAATTTCGCCCGTAATTTTTCCGGAAACACGCGCCACTTGCGCGCACGCCGCGTGCGAGTAGCGTCCCTTCCTCCCCTCCTCCACCATGAAGTCCGCCCGTTTCCTCGCCGCCCTCGCCGCCGCCATGCTCTTCCTCGCCACCTCGCACGCCGAACCCGTGAAGGTCGGCGATCCCGCGCCCGCCGTCACCGGCGTCACCGACACCGGCGCCAAGCTCGCCCTCGCCGACGTCTACAAGCAGCAGCCCTACACGCTGGTCTATTTCTACCCGAAGGCGGACACGCCGGGCTGCACCAAGCAGGGCTGCTCGCTGCGCGACGGCTACGAGGCGCTGACGAAGCAGGGCGTCGCCGTCATCGGCGTGAGCCACGACGACGTCGCCGCGCAAAAGGCCTTCAAGGAAAAGTATCACCTCCCGTTCACGCTCATCGCGGACACGGACAAGGCGGTGATCAACGCCTTCGGCGTGCCGACCCGCAGCGTGCCGATGATGGGCGAATTCGCCTCGCGCTCCGCCTACCTGATCAAGGACGGCAAGGTCGTCTACACCGACTACAAGGGCACGACCACGGAGCAGGCGAAAGTGATCCTCGAGTTCATCGCCGCCCAGAAGGGCTGAGGCGCGCGCGCCGCTTTCCCCGCTCAGCCGCGGCCCGCGCCGCGGCTTTTTGCTGGGCTCACGCCGCCGCCCGCCCCCAGCGGTTCGCCAGCACGCCGTTCACGAGGAGCTGGATCGGGTGGTAGAACATGATCGGCAGCAGGATCAGGGAGAGGTCCGCGCGCGTCCCGAAGATCAGGACCGCCAGCGGCACGCCCATCGCAAGGGTCTTCTTCACCGCGCAGAAATAGCCGGCGATGAAATCCGCGCGGTCCAGCCGCAGCGCGCGGCACGATGCGGCGATCAGCACCGACATGAACCCGAAGAGGCCGAGCGCGAACGCCAGCGTCTGCACCGTCACCGCGGCGCCGTGCCGCTGCCAGACGCGGTCCTGCACCGAGTCGCAGAAGGCCGCGTAGACCATGAAGAGGATCGCGCCGTTGCTCAGGCGCGTGACCCACGGCTTCCGTGCGTCGATCCACGCCGCGGCACGCGTGCGCATCCACGCGCCGAGCGCGAACGGCGCCAGCGTCAGCCCCGTGATCTTCAGCAGCAGCGGGCCGACCGGCGTCGTCTGGCCCGTCGTGCGCATGAGCAGCTGCACGAGCACGGGCGTGAGCAGCACGCCGAGGACGTTCGAGAACGCGGCGTTGAAGAGCGCGCCGGCGGTGTTGCCGCGCGCCACGGAGGTGAACACGACCGAGCTCGAGACCGTCGACGGCAGCACGCAGAGATAGAGGAACCCGTCGCGGATCGCCGGCGGGATCGCCGGCCACAGCGCGGGCAGGAGCGCGTTCAGCGCCAGCCCCGCGAGCGGAAACACCGCGAACGTGAACGCCTGCACCACGACGTGCAGCCGCCAGTTGGCCGCGCCCTCACGGACTTTTTCAAAGGGCAGCGACCAGCCCTGGAGGAGGAGGATCAGCGCCACGCCGGCGTTGGTCAGCAGCTCCGGCTGCAGCCAGCCGCCGCGCGCGCCGGGCGCGGGAAAGCCGAAGGCGAGCGCCGTCGCCGCCAGCAGCCCGAGGAGGAAGGCGTTCGCGCGGAGCCAGGTCATCGGCGGCGGGAGGGCTCAGAGCTCATCGTCGTTCACCGGCGCGAGGATCTCGGCCCGCGGGTCGAGGCGCGCGCGGGCGATCCATTCGCGGAACAGCGGCGCGCGGTCGAGCAGCGCGCGGGTCAGCGGCGCGGCGACCAGGTCGATGACGCGCAGCGTGCCGTCGGCCGCACGCACGACGTTGCGATCGTGGGTGTCGGCGACGAGCCACGGCTCGCCATCGAGGAAGGCGAGGCGCGGGTGATCGCGGTCCGCGCGCAGGAAGCGCGACGGGATCGGGATGAACCGGTCGGGATCGAGGCCGGAGACGTCGTGCTTCTCCGGCAGCGGCTGGCCGTAGGTCTGTTTCGCCACGAGCACGCCCTCCGGCGTGACGCCCGCCAGCTCCGTCGGCATGCCGACGATGTGCGTCAGCCGCAGTTTTTCGAACAACCGCCGGTAGCTGCCCGGCACGGCGGTGGCGACGAGCAGGCCGTCCTCGCCGCGATCGAAGCGGAAGGTCGCGCCGACGTCGCCGCCCTCGCGGAAGAGGAAGAACTTGTAGACCGACTGCTGCGGATCGGCGAAGGCCAGCGCCTCCACGCCGCCGCCGATGCGGTGCAGGCGCGCGGCGTTGCTCTCGAACGGGTCGTCCGACTCCGAGTCGAAGCCGAAGTCCTCCAGCCGCACCAGCGGCAGCGTCGCCCGGAACGCCCGGATCGCGTCACCGAGCTCGGCCCAGCGGGGCTCGGCGAACTCCAGCAGGCCTACTTCGTCTCCTTGGGCGAGGACGAGCGGGCGGTCCTGATGTGTTCCGAAAGCGCATTGGGCTGCTTTCGCGCCCACTTGATCGAGCGCCCGAAGTCGTTGCCCGTGACGGTCCAGAATCCCTGCCCATGCTTCGCCGCCGGGGAGCCGGGGGCCTTCGAGGAATGTTTCTCCTCCGGTGAAGGGGTCTTTTTGCATGCGTCGGACACGTGCCCCACCGTGTGTCGGGGGCGGCGCGAGGCAAAGGGAATTTGCGCGCAACGTGTTCACAAAGCCCTCGCGAGGCCAGCACTTTGCCCGGCCGGACCGCCCCGCGGCCGGAATCGCCACGGCGACCGGTAACGACCCGGGGCTTGCGCCGTGCCCGCGGGTCGAAATCCTGACGCTTGACACCCCCCGCCCCTCCACTGACTTTGACCCTCTTTTTTAACAAAACCATGCAACCTACATTCCGTCCGCACCGCAAGAAGCGCGCTCGCAAGATCGGTTTCCGCGCCCGCAAGGCCACCAAAGGCGGCCGCAAAGTCCTCGCCGCCCGCCGCCGCAAGGGCCGCAAGCGCCTGACCGTCGTCTGATTTCCGCCCGCCGTGCCCGGCGCTGACACGCCTCCGCCTTCGCAGCGCCTCCGCGCGGCGCAGCGCGTGAAGCGCAACCGCGACTTCCGCGCCGCCCGCGAGCACGGCCGCCGCGCCGACTGCGGCGCGTTCCTGCTCGTCTGGCGCGCCCGGTCCGCGCCGGACGATGCGACTCCCGCCCGCGTGGGCGTGGTCGCCTCCAAGGCCGCCATCGGCAATGCCGCCGTCCTCCGCAACCGCGCCAAGCGCCGGCTGCGCGAGGTGTTCCGCAAGCACCAGCACCTCGTGCCCGCCGGGTTCGACCTGGTGCTGACCGCCCGCCCCGCCGCGCTCCGCCAATCGCTCGCCGAAGTGGAGCAAAAATTCATCTCCGCCTGTCGGAAGCTGGCCCCCGCCACGCCGCCCCATGCCTGAGCCGATCCCCGCCGCGTTTCGCTTCGCCGCCCGCCTGCCCGCGCGCGCCGTCGACGCGTTGCTCTGGCTCTACCAAAAGCTCGTGTCGCCCGCGCTCCAGGTGGCCGCGCCGTCGTGCGGCTGCCGCTTCGCGCCGACCTGCTCGCATTACGCCCGCGCGGCGCTGCGCGAGCACGGCCTGTTCGCCGGCCTCGCGCTCACCGCCCGCCGCCTGGCCAAATGCGGCCCGTGGCACCCCGGCGGCCTCGACCCCGTGCCGCGCAAGAAACTCTCCTGCGTCAACGTCACCAAGATCACGCCGGCCCAGGGCTGACCGCTGATCACCGAAAGCCTCTCTTCATGGACAAGAAAAACACCGCCATCGGCGTGCTGCTCCTCGTGGCCGCCATGCTCGCCTTCTATTTCAGCGCGAAATTCTCGCCGCCGCCGCCCAAGCCCGCGATCCCGTCCGCGCCGGTGACGAGCCCCGTCGCCACCAACGCCGCCCCCGCCGCCGGCCCCGCCACCTCGCCGGCCGACACCACCCTCACCGCGAGCAAGACCCCGAGCAGCGCGCCGGCCGAATACGTCACGCTCGCCAACGACTTCGTGACCGTCCGCTTCACCACCGCCGGCGGCGCCATCGACCGCGTCGAGCTGAAGAAGCACAAGGCCGAGCTCGGCCACGACGCGCCCTACCTGATGAACGCCCCGCAGGCCGCGCCGGCGCTCAGCTTCGGCACCTTCCCGGGCGTCGACAAGGATGCCCGCTACGAGCTCGTCTCGCACGACGCCCACACCGTGGTCTACCGCACCATGGTCGACGGCAAGCTCGAGGTCACGCGCCGCTACGAGCTGCTCGGCGGCGGCGCCGGCGACCCGTATCAGGTCCGCCACGAGACGACGTTCCGCAACCTCGGCGCGCAGCCGCTCCCGCTCCCGCGCACCTCGCTCAACCTCGGCACCGCCTCGCCGCTCGGCCCGCTCGACACCGGCATGTATGTCAACGCCGGCTACTACAACGGTGATAGCACGGAGTTCATCCGCCGCGACGAGCTCGCCGGCGGCGGCTTCTTCACCTCCAGCCCGCCGCTGCCGTTCCTGGACAAGGTCGCGCCCATCACCTGGGCCGCGGTGAAGAACCAGTTCTTCGCCGCCATCCTCACGCCGGACGAGCCCGGCGTCGGCCTGCGCATCGAGCGCGTGAAGATCAACCCGCTCGCGCCCGCCGAGGACCGCAACGCCTACGCCGTCACCGGCGAACTGCTGGTCGACCTCAAGCCGATCCCGGCCAACGGCAGCGCCAAGTGGAGCGCCACCTACTACGCCGGCCCGAAGGAATACCGCCGCCTCGCGCGCACCGACAACTTCAAGCAGAGCGAGGACAAGGTGATGAATTTCGCCCCGTTCTTCTTCAACAAGATCTTCCTCTCGCAGTTCTTCGGCCCGCTGCTGCTCACGCTCCTCACCTGGGTCCACGCCTGGATCCCCAGCTGGGGCTGGGCCATCGTCGTCATGACGATCCTGCTCAAGGTCGTGACGCTGCCCTTCACGCTCGCCGCCTCCCGCTCCGCCAAGCGCATGCAGAAGCTCATGCCGCTGATCCAGGAGTCGCGCGAGAAATACAAAGACAATCCGCAGAAGGCGCAGGAGGCGATGATGCGGATCTACAAGGAGAACAAGGTCAACCCGCTCGGCGGCTGCATCCCGATCCTGATCACGATGCCGCTCTTCATCGGCTTCTTCGCCGTGCTCCAGGGCGCGGCCGAGCTGCGCTACGCGCCCTTCCTCTGGGCGGTCGACCTCTCCGCGCCGGACACCGTCTATTCCTTCGGCGCCGTCACGCTGCCGCTGCTCGGCCTGACCCATCTGAACATCAACATCCTCCCCGTCCTCATGGGCGCGACGATGATCTACCAGATGAAGCTCACGCCGACCGCGCCGAACGTCGACCCGGCGCAGGCCACGATGATGAAGATCATGCCGTGGATGTTCGCCCTGTTCTGCTACAACTTCGCCTCCGCGCTCGCGCTCTACTCGACCGTGAACGCGCTGTTCTCGATCGGCCAGCAGATGTTCATCAACAAAATGCCCGAGCCCGAGCTCGCCGGCGCCACGGGTCCCGACGGCCTGAAGAACGTCACGCCGAAGAAGAAAAAATAAACTTCCAGCCCGCCAGCCCGGCGGGCTTTTTTCTGTCCGTCCTCCGTCCCCCCGTCTTCCGTCCTCCGTCTCCCCCATGGCCGGCCACAACAAATGGTCCAAAGTCAAACGCCTCAAGGCCGTCACCGACGCGCGCAAGGGCAAGGTCTTCTCGCGCCTCGCGCGTGACATCACCCTCGCCGCCAAGGCCGGCGGCGGCTCGCCCGACGCCAACGCCCGCCTGCGCACGCTGCTGCTGAAGGCCCGCGAGTCCAACATGCCGGCCGACAACGTCGACCGCGCGATCAAGAAGGGCACCGGCGAGCTGCCGGGCGTCGTCTTCGAGGAGATCACCTACGAGGGCTACGGCCCGGGCGGCGTCGCCTTCATCGTCAAGGTCACGACCGACAACAAGCAGCGCGCCGCGCAGGAGGTCCGCTCGATCTTCACCCGCTGGGGCGGCAACCTGGCGCAGACCGGCTCGGTCTCCTTCCAATTCCTGCACGCCGGCCAGTTCCTCATCGCCGCCGGCAAGACGACCGAGGACCGGCTGCTGGAAGTCGCCCTCGAGGCCGGCGCCGACGACGTGATCACGACCGAGCAGGGCTTCGAGGTCCGCTGCAACGTCCACGCCTTCGACAAGGTCGCCCACGCGCTCGAGCAGGCCGGCATCAAGCCCGACTCCGCCGAGATCGCCTACATCCCGAGCGTGACGGTCCCCGTCACCGGCCTCGACCTCGCGAAGCACATCGTGAAACTCCAGGAATCGCTCGAGGAAAACGACGACGTGCAGGCCGTCTTCTCGAACGAGGAGATGGACGACGCCATCAGCGACGCCGCGCACGCCTGAGCGACCGGCCCCGCCTCCGCGCCGGCGCCGGGCCGCACGCGGACGGCACTCACACCACCGAGGCCCGCAGGCGCACGAACGTCTGCTCCGCACGCTCCACCGCGCTCTGGAACTGGTCCATCGTGAGTCCGGCTGCGGCCAGCGATTGCGGCGCGGTGTTCGGATGGTCGCCCGGCAGCCCGTAGCCGTTCTGCGTCGCGACCGTCGCCGCCAAATCCAGCAGGTGCACCACCGGCTCCGTGCGGACGATCGCCTCGTCGTGGTGCTCGATCGCGATCACGATGTCGCGCGGCAGATGCCAGTGCTCGAGGATCGCCGCGCCCACGTGCCAGCTGTCCGTGCCCCAGAACCGGCGCTGCCAGACCGCCAGACTTTCCTCGCCGCTGGCGTGGAAGGGCGTCACGTCGAGATTCTCGCGCTGCGCGGCCCGCTCGAGGACGACCATCCCGAGCGCGCGGAGCAAGCCGACGGTGTAGCCCGCGTGCGCATCGAGCTTCGCCCGCACGGCGAGCTCCTCCATCAGCGTGGCCACGAACAGGGAATTCTCGCGGTAGCGCGCGCTGCTCACGCCGTGCAGCCGGAGCGGCGTGTCCGCCAGCTGCACCGAGGCCAGCGCGCCCACCAGGCGGTGCACCTCGCCGAAACCCACGGCCACCACCGCGTCCTCGATCGCCCGATCGGTTCGGCGCGCGCGTAGGCGGCGCTGTTCGCCATGCGCAGCAGGCGCGAGACGAGCGAGGCGTCGCGCCGCAGGAGCGCCACCACCTCGCGCGCATCGGTCTCGGGCGCGCGCACCAGCCGGCCCAGCTCCGCCAGCAGGCGCGGACCGGCAGGGAGCTGCTGCGCCAGATCGTGGAGCAACACCTCCGGAATCTTGTTCGTCGTTGTCACCGTGCCCGCGTTATCGTCACATTCATCCGCGGACTGAGACTGAGCTACCGAATGGCACGCCGGCCGCCGCCTTCGCGCCGCCAAACAGGGCCATTGAGCCCTAATAAAACCCTGAAAATCAGGGCTTTCATCCATCCGGCTAGGGACATCATCCGGATTGTGCCCGAGGAGCGGGACCGGAATCTTCTCCACGGCCACACCTCCGCGCCCCCCGCCCCACGTCTGTCCGGTCCTGGCGAGAACTTTCTCTCGTTTCGATTTTCCATGCTTGGGAGATGGGCCGTGGAACACGCCCCATCCCATGAACACACACTGCCATCCCCTCACCGTCGGATTGCGTTCGCGCGCGCTCCGATTGTTCGCCGGCCTCGCGCTGGCTTCCGTCGCGACGCTGGCGTCGCGCGCCGACGTCGTCTTCAGCCGCAGCTCGAGCACGGCTGAATCCTGGGCCCCTTACTCGGCGACGTTCACGCCGACGTATTCGGGCAACTACCGCTTCGCCTTCAACCTCACCGCCGGCGGCCCCTCGGGCGACAACGCGATCCTCATCGACGCCGTGAAGATCACCCAGGGCGCCACCACCGTGTTCGCCGACGGCTTCGAGACGCCCGACCTGGCCACCAACACCGGCAGCTCGGCCAACGGCGGCTCCGCCACCATCGGCAACTGGAGCTGCAAGAACTACAGCGGCATCCTCGACGGCTCCCCGGCCAACTGGGGCCTGGCGGCGCAGGGCCTCGGCAGCGCCGACGGCACGTCCCAATACGCCTACCTGCAGGCGGTCTTCGGCACCCTGGGCAAGATCCAGGCGACCAACACCGTCGCACTCGTCGCCGGCCAGACCTACACGATCTCGTTCTACCAGGCCTCGCGCCGCGATTTCGGCGGCACGACCAGCTACACCGTGACGCTCGACTACGTGCCGCCGACGGTCTTCGCCAGCGGCCTCTCGCCCGTCATCGCCTACGACCCGATCTACCCGGCCACCGCTTACCCGAACTGGACGACCCCCAGCCAGCCCATCCCCCTCGTCGGCTACAACGCGGCGTGGGTCAACCCGCACCCGGCCTCCGTCTTCCCGATCGGCTCGCACCCGTGGGAGTTCATCGCTCCCTATGATTTCACCGCCAACTGGATCAACGCCTGGTCCAACCTCAGCTCCCGCGGCCCCGCCGGCCAGAGCTGGACGAAATACACCACGACCGTCACCGGCGAAGGCGACTTCGTCCTGCAGTTCCTCGCCGACAACGCCTCGTGGATCTACATCGACGGCCAGCTCATCGGCTACCAGGACTGGGACTGGCCGCACAACGGCACCGGCCGCTACACCATCCGCCTCACCGGCTCGGGCCCGCACGAACTGTGCTTCATCATCTGGGACGGCGGCGGCGCCGCCGGCGGCAAGTTCCGCCTCGAGACCACGCAGTCCTTCCGCGACAACAACCCCGGCGACCCGCTCCCGCCGCCCGCGGCCGACACGACCGCCCCGGTCATCGTCGCCCCAGGCAACCTGACCAAGGAAGCCACCGGTCCCGCCGGCGCCATCGCGACCTTCACCGCCACCGCCACCGACGACAAGGACGGCAGCGTCCCCGTCACCGCCGTGCCCCCTCGGGCAGCATGTTCCCGCTCGGCACCACCGTGGTCGGCCTCGCCGCCGCCGACGCCGCGGGCAACACCGCCTCCGCCTCCTTCACCGTCACCGTGCAGGACACCACGCCGCCGGTCATCACGGCCCCCGCGAACCTCACCGCCGAAGCCACCAGCGCCG
The DNA here is from genome assembly GCF_047777955.1 of Oleiharenicola sp. Vm1. Lineage (GTDB taxonomy): Bacteria > Verrucomicrobiota > Verrucomicrobiia > Opitutales > Opitutaceae > Didemnitutus. The sequence goes on along the minus strand of NZ_CP180537.1, from coordinate 320,894 downwards.
CCGGCGCCGCCGTCAGCTACAGCGCCAGCGCCTACGACCTCGTGGACAACTCCACCGCCGTCGCCGGTGCGCCCGGCTCCGGCAGCACGTTCCCGCTCGGCACCACGCCGGTCGCGCTGACCTCGAGCGATTCGCACGGCAACACCGCCGCGAAGAGCTTCCAGGTCACCGTGCGCGACACCACCGCCCCCGCGCTGAACGTGCCCGCGAGCCAAACCCTCGAGGCCACCAGCGCCGCCGGTGCCACCGCCGAGTTCGCCGCCTCGGCGTCCGACGCCGTCGGCGTCACCGCGCTCACCTACAGCGCCGCCAGCGGCTCCACCTTCCCGCTCGGCACCACGCCGGTGACCGTCACCGCCCGCGATGCCGCCGGCAACACCGCCACCGGCTCCTTCGCCATCACCGTGCAGGACACCACCGCGCCCGCGCTCACCGTCCCCGCCCACCAGGTCCTCGAGGCCACCAGCGCCGCCGGCGCCACCGCCACGTTCGCCGCCTCGGCCACCGACGCGGTCGGCGTCACCGCGCTGACCTACAGCGCCGCCAGCGGCAGCACCTTCCCGCTCGGCACCACCACCGTGGTCGTCACGGCCAAGGACGCCGCCGGCAACGCCACCACCGGGGCCTTCACCGTCACCGTCCGCGACACCACCGCACCCGCGATCGCCAGCCTCACCCCGTCGCTCGCCACGCTCTGGCCGCCGAACCACAAGATGGTCGCCCTCACCCTCAGCGCCCCGACGACCGACGCGGTCGGCGTCACCTCGCTGCGCATCGTCAACGTCACCAGCTCCGAGCCCGACAACGGCCTCGGCGACGGCGACACCGCGGGCGACATCCAGGTCACCGGCAACCTCTCGCTCCAGCTCCGCGCCGAGCGCTCCGGCAACGGCAACGGCCGCACCTACACCCTGACGGTCGAGGCCCGCGACGCCGCCGGCAACGCCAGCACGCGCTCCGTCACGGTCTCCGTGCCCAAGAGCATGGGCAAGTAACCCCGCCCGCTTCCCCTTCGAGTCCGCCCTGGCAAAGGGGCGGACTTTTTTTTCGCCCTCAGTTCGGCGCCAGGTGCCCGATCTGCCGGCTGAGCGACTTCTCCAGGCTGCCGCAGACCAGCTCGCACAGCTTCGGGATCGTCGGATCGCTGATGCGATAGAAGACCTGCAGACCCTCCTTGCGCCGCGCCAGGATGTGCGCCGCCGTCAGCGTCTGGAGGTGCCGCGAGACGTTCGCCTGCGTGCCGCCGGTCGCCTCGACCAGGTCGGTCACGTTCCGCTCGCCCTCGAACAGCGACTGGATCAGGCGCAGGCGCATCGGCTCCGCCAGGACGGCGAAACGCGCGGCCACGAGCTGGAGGGCGTCCTCGTTGAGCGGGCGGTGCTTGGGCATGGAGCGGAGGAAACAGCCTCTTGACATGGTGGCAAGTATATGCGTCTATGCTCATATAAAGTCAATAAGCATTATCCTCCCGCCATGACCACGCACCAGCTCGTCCGCCTCCTCGCCGGCTCCGTCACCCTCCTCGGCGTCGCCCTCACCCACTGGGTCAGCCCCTGGTGGCTGCTCCTCCCGGCCTTCGTCGGCCTGAACCTCGTCCAGTCCGTCTTCACCGGCTTCTGCCCGCCCACGCTGCTCCTGCAAAAACTGGGTTGGGTCGACGACCGCGACGTGATTCACTGGGGCGGTCGGAACTGACGCCATGCCCTCCTGGCTTCGCTTCCTGCTCCCCGTCATCGCCGGGGCCGCCCTCGGCGCGGCGCTCGGCTATTTCGGCTCGTGCTCCTCGGGCACCTGCCCGCTGACCTCGACCTGGTGGCGCGGCGCGCTTTACGGCGCCGCCCTCGGTCTCCTCTGGACCTCCGGCTCCCGCACCTCCTCCTGACCATGATTTCGCTCCTTCGCCCGGCCCTGCTGCCGGCCCTGCTTCTCGCCGGCGCCTCCGCCTCCGCCGCGCCCTGGACGGCGAGCGACGCCGTCGCCGCCGCCCTGCGCGAAAACCCCGACGCCGCCCTCGCCCGCCAGCGCATCGTCGCCGCGGAGGCGATGATCGAACAGGCCAACGCCGCCTGGCTCCCGCAGCTCTCCGTCGGCGCCCGCTACACCGACACCAACAGCCCGATGATGGCCTTCGGCTCCATCCTCAACCAGCGGGCGTTCAACTTCGGCCTCGATTTCAACCACCCGGGCCGCATCGACAACCTCAACGTGGCCGGCACCGTCGGCTACAACCTCTACAGCGGCGGCCGCGCCACCGCCGGCCGCGCCGCCGCCCGCGCCGGCGCCCGCGCCGCGGAAGAGGACCTCCGCGCCGCCCGCGCGCAGCTCGCGACCGAGGCGATCAAGGCCCTGCTCAACCTCCACAAGGCCCGCGAAGCCGTCGGCGCCGTCGAGGCCGGCGTGCGCGCCTACGCGGCGGCGGTGGCCAACGCCCGCCTCCGCTTCGACGCCGGCCAGGTGCTCAAGGCCGACCTCCTCAGCCTCGAGGTCCAGCTCGCCCAGACCCGCGAGCAGCTCACCACCGTCCGCCACGGCGCCGCCCTCGCCGAGCGCGCGTTCCTCTTTGTCCTCGGCCGCGCGCCGTCGTCCAGCGAGCCCGTTGAAGTCGCGACCGAGGACACCTCCCTCGCCCAGCTCGCCGTGCCCGCGGCCGGCGCCGAGCGCCCGGAGCTCGCCGGCCTGCGCCAGCGCCTCGCCGCCGCGGAAAAAATGGTTGCGGTCGCCCGCGGCGCGCGCCGCCCGACCGTCAACGCCTTCGCCTCCTACCAATACGACCAGGGCTGGAAGCTCGACCGCCACGCCGACAGCTGGCTCGCCGGCGTCTCCGTCGACCTCAACGTCTTCGACGGCGGCCAGACCTCGGGAAAGATCCGCCAGGCCGAGGCCGAACTCGCCCAGGTGAAGGAAATGCTGCGCAAGGCCGAGCTCGGCTTCGCCCTCGAGGCCGAGCAGGCGCGCCTCGCCTACGACTCCGCCCGCGAGCGCCTCGCGGTCAGCGCCCAGACCGTCGCCCAGGCCGAGGAGAGCGCCGCGCTCTCCCGCGCCCGCTTCGAGAAGGGCGCCCTGCTCACCGCCGACCTCATCGGCGTCGAAGGCCGCCTCCTCGAGGCGCGCCTGCGCCGCACCGTCGCGGCGGCCGACGAGCGCATCGCCCTCGTCGAACTCCACCGCGCCCTCGGCCTCCCGCCCCTCGTGCAACCCTGACCCTTTAACGACCATGAAATTCCCCTCCCTCGTCCTCCTCCCCGCGCTCGCCCTCGCGGCCGGTTGCTCCCGGCACGGTCCCGAACCGGCCGCGGCCGCCGCACTGCCGCCCGCGCGCGTCAGCCTCGCCGCCGTCGCCGCGATCGACGCTCCCGTGCTGACCGAAGTCACCGGCACCGTCCGCCCCGCCCAGCGCGCCCAGCTCGCCGCCCAGGTCATGGGCACCATCGCCGACCTGCCCGTCGCGCTCGGCCAGCGCGTCGCCGCCGGCGACCGGCTGCTGAAAATCTCCGCCGCCGAGATCGACGCCCGCGTCGCCCAGGCGCGCGCGCAGGCCAACGTCGCCCAGCGCGACCTCGCCCGCGAACGCGACCTCCTCGCCAAGGGCGCCAGCACCGCCGACCTCGTGCGCAGCCTCGAGGACCGCGCCGCCGGCGCCAACGCGATGCTGCGCGAGGCCGAGACCATGCTCGGCTACACCGAGCTCCGCGCGCCGTTCGCCGGCACCGTGGTCCGCAAGTTCGTCAACGCCGGCGATCTCGCCGCCCCCGGCCACCCGCTGCTCGAGCTCGAGGGCACCGGCGACCTCCAGATCGAGACCGGCATCCCCGACTCGCTCGCCGGCTCGGTGAAGGTCGGCGACGACCTCCTCGTCCAGGCCGAGGCCGGCGCCTCCTTCCCCGCCCGCGTGGCCGAGCTGTCGTCGGCCGCGGATTCCTTCGCCCGCACCGTCACGGCCAAGCTCGCCATCGCGGCCGACGCGCCGGTCCGCTCCGGCCAGTTCGTCCGCGTGCACGTCCCGTCGGACCGCGTCCGCGTGCTGCTCGTGCCGGCCGAGGCCGTCAGCGCCGCCGGCCAGCTCGAGCGCGTCTTCGTCGCCGCCAACGGCCGCGCCGAGCTCCGCCTGGTCAAGACCGGCGGCACGCACGACGGCCGCACCGAGATCCTCGCCGGCCTCGCCGCCGGCGAGTCGGTCGTCGTCCGCGCCCCGGCCGGACTCCGTGAAGGCCAGCCGCTCGAGGTTTCCCGATGAGCACCCCGCCCCGTCAATTCGGCATCGCCGGCCGCATGGCGGCGATGTTCATCGATTCGAAGCTGACGCCCATCGCCGTCGCCGCGTCGCTGCTCCTCGGCGTCTTCGCCATCCTCATGCTCCCCCGCGAGGAGGAGCCGCAGATCAAGGTGCCGATGATCGACGTGATGGTCGCCATGCCCGGCGCCAGCGCGCCCGAGGTCGAGAACCGCGTCACCCGCCCGATGGAGAAGCTCCTCTGGGAGATCCCGGGCGTCGAATACCTCTACTCCACCGCCAGCCCGGGCGGCAACCTGACCATCGTCCGCTTCAAGGTCGGCACCGACCTCGAGACCGCGCTCGTCCGCCTCAACCAGAAGCTCCAGACCAACTTCGACCACATCCCGCTCGGGGTCACGCCGCCGCTGATCAAGCCGCGCACGATCGACGACGTGCCCGTGGTCGCGCTCACCTTCCACAGCGCGCGCTACGACCACTACACGCTGCGCCGCATCGCCGCGCAGGTGGAGGAGTCGCTCAAGGCCATCCCCATGGTCGCCGAGACCACGCTCATCGGCGGCACGCGCCGCCAGATCCGCGTGCAGCTCGACCCGAACGCCCTCACCGCCCACCACCTCGCCGCCTCCTACCTCGTGCCGATGCTCCAGCAGGCCAATTCGCAGGCGCACACCGGCGCGCAGTCCTTCGCCAATCAGGAAACGCTGCTGCAGACGGGCACTTTCCTGCGCGACGCGCGCGACGTCGGCAGCGTCGTCGTCGGCGTCCACGCCGACCGCCCCGTCTACCTCCGCGATGTCGCCACGATCACCGACACCGCCGAGGAGCCGTCCAACTACGTCCTCTTCGGCGCGGGCCCGTCCGGGGACGAGCAGCCCGCCGTCACCCTCAGCCTGGCCAAGCGCCCGGGCGCCAACGCCGTCGAGGTCGTCGCCGCGGTGAACGAGAAGATCGCCGCCCTCCGCGGCACCGTCATCCCGGCCGACGTCGGGGTGACGCTCACGCGCGACTACGGCGCCACCGCCGCCGAGAAGTCCAACGAGCTGCTCCTCCACATGGGCATCGCCGTCTTCGGCGTCGCGATCCTCATCATGCTCTTCCTCGGCTGGCGCGAATCGCTCGTCGTGCTGCTCGCCATCCCCGTGACGCTCGGCCTCACGCTGCTGGTGTTCTACCTCTACGGCTACACGCTCAACCGCATCACGCTCTTCGCGCTGATCTTCTCCATCGGCATCCTCGTCGACGACGCCATCGTCGTGGTCGAGAACATCGTCCGGCACATGAACCTGCCGGGCTGCCGCCACCGCCCGCTGATCGACGTCGCCATCGAGGCCGTCGACGAGGTCGGCAACCCCACCATCCTCGCGACCTGGGCCGTGATCGCCGCCGTGCTGCCGATGGCCTTCGTCAGCGGCATGATGGGGCCCTACATGCGCCCGATCCCGATCGGCTCGAGCGCCGCGATGCTGTTCTCCCTGCTCGTCGCCTTCGCCGTCACGCCCTGGGCCGCGCTCAAGATCCTCCGCGGCCACCGCCCGCACGGCGCGAACCCGGAATTCACCGACGCCCCGGTGCACGACGAGGACGCGATGCCCGACACCGCGTTCACGCGCCTCTACACCCGCGTCATGCGCCCGCTGCTGGAGCACCGCTCGTGGCGCTGGGCCTTCCTCGCCGGCGTCGCCGCTCTCACCGTCGGCTCGATGGGCCTCGTCGGCCTCGGCGCCGTGAAGGTCAAGATGCTGCCCTTCGACAACAAGTCGGAGTTCCAGGTCATCATCAACCTCCCCGAGGGCACGACGCTCGAGCAGAGCGCCCGCGTCGCCCGCGAGATGGCCGCCGCGCTCCGCACCGAGCCCGAGGTGCGCGACTACCAGGTCTACGCCGGCACGGCGTCGCCGTTCAACTTCAACGGCCTCGTCCGCCACTACTTCATGCGCCGCGGCAGCAACGTCGCCGACATCCAGGTCAACCTCGTGCCGAAACACGAGCGCTCCGCCCAGAGCCACGACATCGCCAAGCGCATCCGCCCGCGCCTCGAGCAGATCGCGGCGCGCTACGACGCCGCCGTCGCCGTCGCCGAGGTGCCGCCCGGCCCGCCCGTGCTGCAGACGCTCGTGGCCGAGATCTACGGCCCGACCGAGGCGGCGCGCCTCAAGCTCGCCGACCAGGTGCGCGGCATCTTCAAGGCCTCGCCCGGCGTCGTCGACGTCGACTGGTATGTCGAGGCCGAGCAGCCGAAGACGATTCTCCGCGTGGACAAGGCCAAGGCCGCGCTCCACGGCCTCACCGAAGCCGCCATCGTGCGCACGGTGCAGCTGGGCGTGCAGGGGTATCCGGTCACCCTCCTGCACGCCCCCGCGGAGCGCGAGGACGTGCCCGTCCTGCTCGAACTGCCCCGCGCCGCCCGCGCGCGGCCGGAGGACATCCTCGCCCTCACCGTCCGCTCGGAAATGAATCCCGCCGCTCCGCTGGTGCCGCTGCGCGAGCTCGTCACGCTCGAGCCGGCGCGCGCCGACCGGAACATCTACCACAAGAACCTGATGAACGTCACCTACGTCACCGGCGACGTCGCCGGCGTGGTCGAGAGCCCGGTCTACGCCATCCTCGCGATGAACCGGGAACTCGCGAAACTGAAAGGCACCGACTTCGGCGGCACGACGGACGCGGTGAAGCTCTACAACGCCGCGATGCCCTTCGACGACCGCGAGCCGGCGATGAAGTGGGACGGCGAGTGGCAGGTCACGATCGAGGTCTTCCGCGACCTCGGCCTGGCCTTCGGCGCCGTGCTCATCCTCATCTATATGCTCATGGTCGGCTGGTTCAAAAACTACTCCACGCCGCTCATCGTGATGACCGTGATCCCGTTCTCGCTCGTCGGCATCATGCCGGCGCACGCGGCGATGGGCGCGTTCTTCACCGCCACGTCGATGATCGGCTTCATGGCCGGCGCCGGCATCGTGGTGCGCAACTCGATCATCCTCGTCGACTTCATCGAGCTGCGCCTCAGCCACGGCCGCTCGCTGGCCCAGGCCTGCGTCGAGTCCGGCGCCGTGCGCTTCCGCCCGATGATGCTGACCGCGCTCGCGGTCGTGGTCGGCGGCCTCGTCATCCTCGCCGACCCGATCTTCCAGGGCCTGGCCATCTCGCTGCTCTTCGGCGCCATCGCCTCGCTCGTCATCAGCCCGCTCGCCGTGCCGCTCATCTACTACATGACGCACGCGGGCAAACCCGCCGCTCCGGCTCCCGCGCCGTCGTGCGAACTCCCGTCCTCTCCGCCGTCATGAATTGGTTCCTCCTCCTCATCGTCGCCTTCGTCGTCTTCCTGGCCGTGCGCCAGCTGATCCTCGCGCGCCCGGGCATCCCGCTCGACGAGGCCCAGGCCGCGCTCAAGGCCGGCACCGCCATCCTCGTCGACATCCGCGAGCCGCTCGAGTGGCACCACGGCGTGGCCAAGACCGCCTCGCTCCTGCCGTTCAGCGACCTGCGCGGCGACCGCACGCAATGGCGCGCCTTCCTCGAGAAGAACCGGAGCCGGAAGCTCCTCCTCTACTGCGCCTCCGGCACCCGCTCCAGCCTGGCCGTCTCGACGCTGAAACGGGAGGGCTTCGACGCCGTCAACGCCGGCTCGCTCCGCGACTGGGACAAGGCCGGCTGGCCCATCTGCTCGCCCAAGCACCGCTGATCCATCCGATGCCAGCCTCCACCGTCGATTTCGCCTCCGCCGTCCTGGCCGCCAGCGAGACGCGCCCCGTGCTCGTCGACTTCTGGGCCGGCTGGTGCGGCCCGTGCCAGATGCTCAAGCCGCTCCTCGAGCGGCTCGCCGCCGAGCCGGACTGCCGCTGGTCGCTGGTGAAGATCGACACCGACGCCCAGTCCGACCTCGCGCAACAGCTCGGCGTCCGCGGCATCCCCGACGTCCGTCTCTACCACCGCGGCCAGGAAATCGCCCGCTTCGCCGGCTACCTGCCCGAGCCCAACCTCCGCGCGTGGTTCGCCGAACACCTCCCCACGCCCAAGCGCGAGACGATGGCCCGCGCCCGCGCACTCCTGCTTTCCGCCCGCGCCCAGGAGGCCGCGCGCCTGCTCGAGCCGCTCCACGCCGCGGAACCCGACGACCTCGAGCTCCGCGTCCTCACCGGTCGCGCGCTCGTCTTCGCCGCCCCCGCCCGCGCCGCCGCACTGGTCGAACCCGCCCTGCACTCGGCGTGGCAGGACGGCGCCCGCACCGTCCTCGCGCTGGCGCGCGCCCTGCAGCGCCTCGATGCGACCGGTGCATTCGGCACGACTCCGCTTTGCGAGCGCTACCTGGCCGGACTCCGCGCCCTGCAGGCGCAGGATTTCCGCGCCGCCGCCGCCACGCTCGTCGCGGTGCTGTTCGAGAAGCCCCACTTCGACGAAGGCCACGCCCGCGCGGCGTGCCTCGCGATCTTTCAGCATCTGGGACTGCGCCACGCCGTCACCGAGGAGTTCTCCCGCGCCTACAGCATGGCCGTGAACGTCTGAGCCCCCTTCCGTCCCCCAACGCATCCTCCCCATGAAAACCAACGTCGGCTTCATCGACCGCGTCATTCGCGTCATCCTCGGCTGCGCCCTCCTCGGCGCCGGCTACTACTTCCACAGCTGGTGGGGCCTCGTCGGCCTCCTGCCGCTGCTCACCGCGGCCTTCGGCTTCTGCCCCGCCTACCTGCCGCTCGGCCTCAACACCTGCGGCACGAAGGCCAAGGAATGACGCGCTCTCGGCGTTGCCCCGCGCCGCGACGTCGCCTTGATTCACCGCCATGTGGCGCTGGGCTGAATGGATCGCCGACCAGGTGGTCGCGGCGAGCGGACTCGAGTCCGCTCGCGGACCGGGGGCGGCGCTGCACTTTTTCGTCTACGACCTGCTGAAGGTCGTCGTGTTGGTCGCGGTCGTGGCGTTCGTGATGGCGCTCATCCGCGGCGCGATCCCGCACGACCGGCTCCGCGCCCGGCTCGAGGGCCGCGGCGGCCGCCTGCTCGGCTACCCGGCGGCGGCGCTGTTCGGCGCGCTGACGCCGTTCTGCTCGTGCTCGTCGGTGCCCATCTTCCTCGGCTTCGTCCAGGCGCGCTTCCCCATCGGCGTCGCGTTCGCCTTCCTCATCACCTCGCCGCTGGTGAACGAGATCGCGGTCGCGCTCATGGCCGCGACCTTCGGCTGGAAACTCGCGCTCGGCTACACCGTCGCCGGCGTCACCCTCGGCATCGCGGGCGGGCTGACGCTCGGCCTGCTGCACGCCGAGCGCTGGCTGCAGCCCGACGCCCACTTCACCGGCGAGGAGGACGACGAACCCCTGCCGCAGGGCTGGCGGGCGCGCTTGCTCGACGCCGCGCAGACCAGCGGCCGCATCCTGCGCAACATCGCGCCCTGGCTCGTGGGCGCCCTCGTGCTCGGCGCCGCGCTGCACGGTTTCGTGCCGGAGAATTTCTTCCAGTCGCTCTTCGCCGGCCGCGGCGCGTGGACCGTGCCGTTGGCCGCCCTGGCCGGCCTGCCGCTCTACGTCAGCGCCAACGCCACCGTGCCCCTGCTCGAGGCCTTCGTCGCCAAGGGCGTGCCCCTCGGCACGGCGCTGGCCTTCCTCCTCTCCGCCGTCGGCGTTTCGCTGCCGGAACTGGTCATGCTGCGCAGCGTCATGACCGTGCGCCTGCTGGTGCTGTTTTCCATCGTCGTGCTTGTCGGCACGACGATTGTGGGTTGGGTGTTCAACGCATGGCACTGAACCCCGCCTACGGCGCCGAATTCTGGGATAACCGCTACGCCACGCCGGATTTCGTCTTCGGGACGGAACCCAACGACTTCCTGCGCTCGATCGCCGACCGCCTCCCCGCCGGCCCGGTGCTCTGCCTCGCCGAGGGCGAGGGGCGCAACGCGGTGTTCCTCGCCACGCGCGGCCACGCCGTCACCGCCACCGACCTCTCCGCCACCGGCCTGGCCAAGGCCCGCGCCCTCGCCACGCAACGCGGCGTGCCGCTCGCGACCGCCACCGCCGACCTCGCCGCCTACCCGATCGCCCCCGGCGCGTGGAGCGCCATCGTGGCGATCTTCATGCACCTGCCCCCGGCGCTGCGCCGCGACGTCCTCGGCCGCGCCGCGGCCGGCCTGCGTCCCGGCGGCGTTTTCTTGATGGAAGCCTACACGCCCGCGCAGCTCGCCTTCGGCACCGGTGGCCCAAAGGACCCGGCGCTGCTGCCGACGCTCGCGCAGCTGCGCGACGAGTTGCCCGGATTGGAGTTCGAGATCGGCCAAGAGCTCGAGCGCGACGTCCACGAAGGCGGCGGCCACACCGGCCGCAGCGCCGTCGTTCAGGTGCTGGCGCGGCGGCCGGCCTGAGCGCATCCTGCGCCCGGCCGTTCGGCCCGCGCGCGCAACCCCCGACCGGGCTCGCCGGAGAACGCGGCCAGATGCCGTTCGGTGGCGCGGGCCAGATTGTCCGCGACGGTCCGAAACGCCTCGTTCTTCAGCACAGCGAGGAGCTGCCGCAGGTCCGAAAGGTCCTGGCGCTCGATTGCCTCACCGGCCGTCCGCGCCTCCGCCGCGGAGATGAGTCCGCGGGCGCGCAGGGTGTCATGCCGCTGCTGGAGGACGGCGTCGGCGAACTTCCCCGGCGCGGTCGGCGGCAGAGCCACGCCGGCGCGCGCCGCGAGCGCACGCAGCGCCTCCTCGTGCCGGGACTCCGCCGCCTGGAGGCGGTGGAACGGCCGCAGGTCCCACTGCGCGGCGAACGCCGCGTAGAGTTCCCGCGCCATGCGCTCCTCCTCGACTTGGAAGACGAGGGCTTTCGCCTCGTCGGCGCTGAGCTCGACGGCGCCCGCAGGTGCCAGGCGGCACGTGCCCGCGGCGCCCGGCCCCCTGCGGGCAGGGGCGGGCCTGCGCCCCCAGCGCGAGGAGGGAAAGGGCCAAACAGGTGATCGTTTTCATCGTGCCCGTGAAACCCCGGCGCGCGCGCGATCATTACATCCGGAAATTTTCTCCCGCCGTAATGCGACGCGGCCGGCGGGGTTTCATCCTGCGAAAGGAAACCATGAAAACCAGACTCCTCCTCCTCACCTGCCTCAGCCTCGCCCTCGTGGGCGCGACTTCCACCTACGCGGTCGGCCGCGGCGGTGGCGGCCGCGGCGCGGGCACGACCGTCGCCCCGAACCGCGGCGCGACGAACCCGGCCCGCGCCCCCGCGGCCAATGGCACCGGCCAGTCCCAGCCCACGCCGAAGAAGGACGGCACCGGCGGCCCCGGCAAACCCGCCAACCCGACCGGCCCGCAGGACGGCACCAGCCCCGGGCCCGGCCCGAAAGGCCCGCGCAGCTGACGCGCCGCGCCAAACGACACGAGGGCGGAACCTTCCCGGTTCCGCCCTCTGTTTTCGCCGGCCGCGCGATCCCCGCGCGGCCGCGAACGCCCCCGGCGGCGATCACGGCCGCGCCGTCCGCTCGCGAAGGAATTTTTCCACCAGTTCGCGCCGGCGCTTCGTGCGCTCCTCGGGCGCGAGACCCTCGAGCTGGCGGCGGATCTCCGCCCGGCCGGTCTCATCGAGCGACTGCATCAAGTCGCGCCAGCCGTCGCGCACCGCCGCCGGCTCGTGCCCCCAGCCGCGGCGCAGCTGCTCGCGCTCCGGGGCCGGCAGGCGCCGGAACGCGTCGATCTGCGTCCGCAGTCGCGCGCGCTCCGCCGGCGTCATGGCCCGGACACGCGCGATCGCCTGCTGCAGCTGCGCCAGCTGCGCGTCGTCGAGGAGAGGAATTGCTCGAGCGTGGACAATTCGCGGGCCGGCGCCGGGGCTTCCGCCGCCGCCAGCGAGGTGGCGAGGCTCAAGGTGATGAGAAGGAGGAGGATTTTCATGGCGACGACCGTTTAGGGAGTGGAGGTTTCGACCGGGATTTCCGCGCAGAGCTCACGGTTCAGGGGATCCAGCAGCGGCTCCGCCGGCGCGAGTGAGTCCTCGAGCGCGAACAGCGTCTCGTAATCGGCGGCGGCGGGCGCTGGCGTCCGGTGGGCCGTCACGAGCAGGGCGAACCCGGCCGCGGCCAGCGCCGGCACGAGATACCAGATCCAGGCCCGGCGCCGCCCGGGGTCCGCGGCGAGCCGCGCCGCGACGCGCTCGGCCAGCCCGGGCGGGACCGGGCGCACTGGCGCCGCGAGCAGGCGGTCCAGATCTTCATCGGTGAGGCGTGGTTTCATGACAGTTCCTCCATGTGCATCTTGAGTTCCTGGCGGGCACGGTGCACGAGCACGCGGACCGCGTTGGGATTGGAGCGCAGCGCCACGGCCGCTTCCTCGTAGGAAAGCCCTTGCTGCGCGATCAGCAGGAGGGCGGTGCGGGCCTTCGGGGCCAGTCGCGCCAGAGCGAGCTGGAACACCTCCTCCAGTTCGCCCAGCCGGCGCTCCTCGGCGGAGGTCGCGGCCAGATGATCAAAGGCGTCCGGCGCCACGGGCTCGGCCGGCTTGCGCCCGCGCCGGCGCAGCTCGTTCAGCGCCAGGCGATGGGCGATGGCGAAGAGGTAGGTCGAGAACCGGGCGGTCGGCGCGTAGCCGGGTGCGGCGCGATGCACGCGCACGAACACCTCCAGCGCCAGGTCCTCCGCCGTTTCCGCCGAGCCCACCAGCCGGCGGAAGAAGCCCAGCAGCGGCCGCTGCCAGCGCACCACCAGCGTGCGCAAGGCCTCGCCGTCGCCCGCGGCGACGCGCCGCATCGTCTCCGTCTCCGCCTCCGGCGGGGCCGGCGGATCGCGAGGCGGGGACGAGGACGAGAGGGACATGGCGCAGCGGGTTTAACCCCGGTCCGGCCGGATCATTACCGGCACCCTCGCCGCCGCGGCGGCGAAAGCCAAACTTATTTGCATGCGCATTTGCGCATATAACTAGCCGGCTTTTCACTTTTGGCCAAGGCCTGCACAGCCAACCCGGGCCCGGTTGTGCGAGAATGCGGCGTCATTCCCCGAGGAATCATTCCCATGAAAGCCCTGCGCTCCCTTCTGCCCCCCGCCCTCACCCTGGCGGCGCTGAGTCTCACGAGCCCGCTGGTCGCGACCAACGGCATGAACATGGAGGGCTACGGCCCCATCGCCACGGCGATGGGCGGCACCTCGCTGGCCTTCGACAACGGCACCGCCGCCGTGATCAACAACCCGGCCACGCTCGGCCTCATGGCCGAGCGGGCGCGCCTCGACCTCGCCCTGGGCGTGCTCGGGCCCGACATCACGGCGACCAATCCGGCCGGCACGGCGGCGGATTCACAGCTGACCGCGTTCTACATGCCCGCTTTCGGCTACGCGCGCCGCGCCGGCAACTTCACCTACGGCCTCGGCGTGTTCGGCCAGGGCGGCATGGGCTGCCAATACGACGCCAACTCCTGGCGCGGCCTCGGCTTCGGCCTGGAGAACCGCACCGAGGTGTCGGTCGGCCGCGTGATTGCCCCGCTGGTCTGGAAGGTCAACGACCGCCTGCACATCGCGGCGACGGCCGACTTCATGTGGGCGGGCATGGACCTCAAGATGGCGATGAGCGGCACGCAGTTCTTCGACCTCGTGATGCCGACCAGCCAGCAGTTCGGCCGCGCCTCGGGCACGATCGTGCAGAGCTTCAGCGGCATGATGGCCACGCTGCCGTCCGGCACGAGCGTCGACTACGCCTACTTCAATTTCTCCAACGGCAATCCCTTCACCGGCGACGCCAGGGGCTACGGCTACGCCGGCAAGGTCGGCCTCGTCTACCAGGCCACGCCCCAGCTGACGCTCGGCCTCACCTACCACTCGAAGTCTGCGCTCAGCGACCTGAAGGCCACCGGCGCCGCCCTGAGCTTCCAGCTCAACGTCCCCGGCATGGGCGCGATGGCGCAGACTCTCACCGGCGAAATGAAGGTGAACGGCTTCGAATGGCCCGCCATGCTCGGCGCCGGCCTCGCCTACCGGCCCAACGAGCGCTGGCTCGTGGCGGCAGACGTCCGCCAGATCTACTGGGCCAGCGTCATGGACCAGTTCGCGATGACGTTCACCGCCTCCTCCGCGGCGAGCAACGGCAGCTTCGCCGGCCAGCAGCTGAGCGCCGTGCTCTTCCAGCACTGGGACGACCAGCTCGTCCTGCAGCTCGGCGCCGCCTACCAGGCCACCGACCGGCTCACGCTGCGCTTCGGCGGCGCCGCCTCGAGCGATCCGATCCCGGACAAGTTCCTCAACTGCCTCTTCCCGGCGACGATCGAGCGCCACCTCATGGCCGGCTTCGGCTGGAAGTTCGACGCGCGCTCGAGCGTCGACTTCTCGTTCACCCACGGCTTCGAGGTCGGCAAGACCAACGGCTACGGCATCCACATCACCCACGGGCAGAACAACGCCCAGCTGATGTATAGCTACCGGTTTTGAGCCCGGCGGCGCTGAAGCCGATCTAATTAATATGCGCATATACTCATATAAATGAGTCCGGCCGGCGGTTTCCACTCGTGGATTCCGCCCGGTCGGCGGACAATTCCCCCGCTCCCCTCCTTCCGCCCATGAAAAAGCTCCTCATCCTCGGCGCCGGCACCGCGGGCACGATGATGGCCAACAAGATGGCCGCCGTGCTGGACCGCTCCGACTGGCAGATCACGATCGTCGACCGCGACGGCACGCATCACTACCAGCCCGGCTACCTCTTCATCCCCTTCGGCATCTACACCGCCCGGGACGTCGTGAAGCCGCGCCAGGACTATCTGCCGCCCGGGATCGAGGTCGTCATCTCGCCCATCGACGTGATCGAACCGGACCGGAACCAGGTCCGCCTCAGCAACGGTCGCATCCTCGGCTACGACTACCTCATCATCGCCACCGGCACGCGGCCCGTGCCGACGCAGACCGAGGGCATGGCCGGGCCCGGCTGGCAGAAGAACGCCTTCGATTTCTACACCCTCGAAGGCGCCGCCGCCCTCGCCCGCAAGCTCCGGACCTGGGAGGGCGGCCGGCTCGTCGTGAACATCGTCGAGATGCCCATCAAGTGCCCGGTGGCGCCGCTCGAGTTCGCCTTCCTCGCCGACTGGTTCTTCACCACCCGCGGCATCCGCGACAAGGTCGAGATCGACTACGTCACTCCGCTCCCCGGCGCTTTCACCAAGCCGAAGGCCTCCGCCCTGCTCGGCGGCGTCCTCGACCAGAAGAGGATCCGGCTCACCGCCGACTACGCCGTCGGGCGTGTCGACACCGAGGAGCGCAAGCTCTTCTCCTGGGACGAACGCGAGGTGCCCTACGATCTCCTCGTCACCGTGCCCACCAACATGGGCGACGATTCCATCGCGCGCTCCGGCTTCGGCGACGAGCTCAACTACGTCCCGACCGACAAGCATACGCTCCGCACCAAGGTGAAGGACAACATCTTCGCCCTCGGCGACGCCACCGACCTGCCCGCCTCGAAAGCCGGTTCGGTCGTGCACTTCCAGGCCGACATCCTCGTGGAGAACCTCCTCGCCGCCATCGATGAGCAGCCGCTCCACGGCCATTTCGACGGCCATGCGAACTGCTTCATCGAGTCCGGCTTCGGCAAGGCCTTCCTCATCGACTTCAACTACGACACCGAGCCGCTCCCCGGCCTCTTCCCGCTCCCGGGCCTCGGCCCGCTCTCGCTGCTCGAGGAGACGCGGATGAACCACTACGGGAAGATGATGTTCCGCTGGGTCTACTGGAACGTCCTCCTCCGCGGCCTCGATCTGCCCATGGACTCCGCCCTCAGCATGGCGGGCAAACGCCGCTGATCGCCATGAACGCCACCGACCCCGCGCTCGCCGAACGCCTCGAGGCCCTCGACCGCAAGCTCGACCTCGTCCTCGAGGAAATGGCCGCCGTCCGCCGCGTGCGCCGCGAGATCGACGAGCTCCGCGACGACCTCACCCGCGTCGGCCGGGAGATGATCCCCGCGCTCGCCGGCGAACTCGATGCGGTCTCGACCCGCGTCCGGCCCGACGACGTCGCCGCCCTCCTCAAGCAGGTGCTGCGCAGCGTCGACGACCTCAACGCCTCGCTGGCCGCCCTCCACGCCGCCCGCGAGCTTCTGCAGGACGCCACCCCCATCGCCCGCCAGCTCATGAACGACGCCGTCGCGAAGTTCGACGAGCTCGACCGCAAGGGCTACTTCGAGAAAGGCCGCGAACTCACCCGCGTGCTCGACAACGTCGTCGCCAACTTCTCCGTCGAGGACATCCGCCTCCTCTCGGAGAACGTCGTCGCGATCCTCTCGACCGTGAAGAACCTCACGCAGCCCGAGATGCTCGAGGCGATCAACAACGCCGTCGAGGTCTACAAGAAGATCGATTTCGAGTCGGTCGAGGAGTTCTCGCTCTGGACCGCCTTCAAGGAGGTCAACAAGCCCGAGATGCGCCGCGGCCTCGGCTTCCTCATCGTCTTCCTCCGCAACCTCAGCGCCCACACGCCGGCCCCGCGCGTCGTCCCGCCGGCCCGCTCCTGAACCGCACTTCACCGCCAACCCACCACCGCCATGTCCATCCGCACCATCAACAACAAGCCCGTCGACTTCGATGCCGAGGGTTTCATGACCAACGCCAAGGACTGGGATCTCGAGATCGCCAAGGTCCTCGCCGCCGAGGAGGGCATCCCCGCCCTCACCGACCGCCACGTCGTCGTCCTGAATTTCATGCGCCGGGAATTCGAGACGAAGGGCGACGGCCCGAGCATCCGCAAGCTCACCAAGGAGAGCGGCGTGCCGACCAAGGAGCTCTACGAGCTCTTCCCCGGCGGCCCGGCCAAGAAGGCCGCCAAGATCGCCGGCATCAAGAAGCCCCACGGCTGCATCTGAGCCGCCCCGGGCGCCACGCCCACCCACCATCGCCACTCCCCCGCCATGTCCTCACCCGAAAAAATCAAGAAGGTCTCGATCATCGTCTCGCGCGGCTCGCTCGACGGCGTGTATCCGGGACTCATCATGGCCAACGGCGCCCGCATGGAGGGCATCGAGGCCAACCTGTTCTTCACCTTCTTCGGCCTCTACGCCGTGCTGAAGGAATATCAGGACAAGCTGAAGATCGCCACCGTCGGCAACCCCGCCATGCGCGTGCCCGACGCGAAGGGCTTCCCGCTGCCCACGCTCCTCGGCGCACTCCCCGGCATGTCCGCCTTCGCCACGAAAATGATGCAGAAGGAAATGGAGGCGCTCGACATCCCGCCCGTGAGCGAGTTCACGCAGATGATCGCCGACGCCGGCGGCCACCTCTACGCCTGCAAGGCCACGGTCGACATGTTCCACCTCACGAACGACGACTTCGTGCCGCACCTGGAAAAGGTTCTCACCGTCGGCGATTTCTACGAGCTGGCCGCGGGCGGCCAGATCATCTTCACCTGAGCGCAGGTGGGTGGCGCGGCGTTCGCGCGCCGCGCCTCATGGCGGGCCCCGCCGATTCGACGCGGCGGGGCCTTACCCTGTCCGGCCCCCACTGCGCATCCATTGCCGTTGCTTGGCTGCGTAGGCAAACGCCGCGCGCGGGTGTATCATTCCCCCATGAAAAACGCCGCCTACCCCGTGGTGTTCGCCTGCCTGGGCGCCTGCCTCTGGGCGCAAGAGCCTGCGAAACCGCCGCTGAAATTCGCGTGGGCCCCGGCAGACGATCCCCTGACCGCCACCGTGCGCTCCGCCGGCGAGAAGCTCATCGACCGCATCGGCGGCTCGCTGCTGATCGAGGTCGAGCGCACCCTCGCCACCAAGGGCCTCGACGAGGCCGTCGAGCTCATGCACCTGAAGTCGCTCGCCCCGCCGCGCCCCCTCGAGGGCAAGCCGCGCGTCACCGCGATCAAGCTCACCAGCTTCCGCGTGCGCGAGCCGAGGAACACGCCTGACGAAGCCGACTTCGCCGCGCTCGACCTCGTCCGCACCGCCCTCAACGCCGGCGAGGCCCCGCCCAAGGTCATCGTGCAGACGGTCGACGCTGCCGACACGCCGACCGAGTGGCGCGTCTACCGCCCCATCGCCGTCAGCCCCAAGTGCCTCCTCTGCCACGGCAACTCCGACTCGCTGCAGCCGCAGGTGCGCTACATGCTCGAGCGCCTGTATCCGGAGGACAAGGCGACCGGCTACTCGGCCTGGGAGTGGCGCGGCCTCATCCGCGTCTCCTACGCGGCGCCCGTTCCCCCGGCTCCCGCTAAGACCAATTGAGCGCCTTGCCGCCGCGACGCTTCCGCCCATCCTCACGGCATGCTGAAAAAACTCGCCGCCCTCCTGCTGCTCGGCGCGCTGGCGTCGTTCGCCGCCGAAGTCTCCCGCCTCACGCCCGCCGCCGCCGCCAAGCTCGTCGCGGACGGCCAGGCGGTCCTGATCGACGTCCGCGAGCCCGCCGAGTGGTTCCAGACCGGCGTCGCCCAACCCGCCGTGCTGCTGCCGCAGAGCGATTTTGAGAACGCCCAATTCGAGTGGAAGCCGTTCCTCGAAAAGGCGCCGAAGGACAAGACGCTCATCCTCTACTGCCGCTCCGGCAAGCGCGCCGGCAACATCGCCGCCGCGCTCGCCGAAAAGGGCTACCGGGTCGCCAACGCCGGCGGCCTGAAGGACTGGATCGACGCCGGCCTGCCCACCCGCCAGCTGGAAACCAAGAAGTGAGGTCCCCATGAATCCCTGGCCCGCCGACCCGCTGCCGCCGCCCGCCCCGTTCGATCACGGCGAACCGTGCGGCCCCGACTGCGCGTTCGCCCGGACGATCCGCGCCGACCCGTATGCCGACGCGTGGCTGTGGTGCGCGCACCCCGCGAACTCCACCCACCTCGTCCACCCCGGCCGCCCCTGCGCGCGCTACGCGCCAGCCGGAGTCGGCCCCGCGACCGGAATGCCGGTCGGCGCCTGAAGCTCAGCCGTTCCACCCGCGCAGGCGCGCAGCGGTGATCACGCAGACGCAATCCTCGCCGTCGGCGGTGTGCAGCCAGTGCGGGTCGAGTTCGGGAAACGCGGCGGCGAGCGCGGGCTTCGCCTGGCCGACCTCGAGCGCGACGATGCCGTGCGGTTGCAGGCGCTCGCGGGCCTGGCGCAGGAGCTTGCGCACGACGTCGAGGCCGTCGCGCCCGCCGTCGAGCGCCATCGCCGGCTCGCGCTTGAACTCCTCCGGCAGGCCGCGCATCTCGCGCGTCGGCACGTAGGGCGGGTTCGAGAGGATCAGGTCGTATCTCGCCGCCGGCACGGCGTCGAAGACGTCGGAGCGGTGCAGCTTGATGCGCGCGCCGAGCCGGTTCTGCGCGAAATTGAAGCGCGCCACCGCCGCCGCGTCGGGCGAGAGCTCGATCGCGTCGACCTTCGCCTCCGGGAAGCGGTCCGCCAGCAGCACCGCGAGGCAGCCGCTGCCGGTGCAGACGTCGACCACGCGCTTCACCGGCTTGCCCGCCGGCAGCCACTGCGGCACCGCCTCGGGCAGCAGCTCGACGAAATACGAGCGGGGAATGATCACGCGCTCGTCGACGTAGAACTGGTGCCCGCCGAGCCAGGCCTCGCGCGTGAGGTAGGCCGCGGGCACGTGCTCCTCGGTGCGGCGGCGGAAAACCTCCGCCAGCTTCTCCGCCTGCGCCGGCGTGGGCTTGCGCCGCAGGACACTGCGCGGGCTCTCCAGCGGCAGCTCGAGCGTGCGGAGCAGCAGGTAGAGCGCCTCGTCGTGCGCGTTGTCCGCGACCTGTCCGAGCGCGACGCGGTGCCGGGCGTAGCGCCGCAGCGCCCACGCCAGCCAGTCAGCGATCGTTTGGGGCTGTGCCGGCATGTCAGATTCCTGCGAGGGATTGATAAAGCAGCACGAAGGGCAGAGCGACCAGTTTCATCAGCGTGATGAGCGCCCAGCGCACCGGTGGCAGCCAGAGCGCGAGGATCAGCACGAGGAAGCTCCAGCGCGCGATCGCGAGGTAGGTCTCGTCGCGCATGCGCACGGCGTGCCGCAGCACCTGGCCGCCGTCGAGCGGCGGGAGGGGCAGGAGGTTGAAGACCGCGAGCGTGACGTTCAGCCCGACGATGAGCAGGAAGAGCTCCGTCGTGCGCGGGTCCGTCCGGTAGAGCAGGCCGCCGAGCACCGCCGCGAGCAGCGCCAGGCCGAGGTTGGAGAGCGGGCCGGCGAGCGTCACCAGCACGTCGTCGCGGCGCGGGTGCCGGAAGTTCCGCGGGTCGACCAGCACCGGCTTGCCCCAGCCGAAAAGGAAGCCGCCGCCGAGCGCGAAGATGCACACGAGCGGGAAGATCACCGTGCCGAACAGGTCCATGTGCGGCAACGGATTGATCGTCACGCGGCCGAGCAGGCGCGGCGTCGGGTCCCCGAGCTTGTCGGCCATGTAGGCGTGGGCCCACTCGTGGATGCAGAGGCTGCAGACGAGCACGATGTAGAACAGCAGGCCGCTGCGCAGCGTGGAAAGGTCGAGGTCCATGCGGAGGGGTGGCCTTTTCGCCCGCTTTGCGCAGGGCGTCGAGCTTCTTTGCCGGGGCGGGCCGCCGGCGGGATCAGGCGCTCTTGGCGCGGCTGCGGTGCTCGGAGCAGTAACACTGGTCGTCGTCGCCGTAGCGGAAATCCTCCAGCGGGTGCGTCAGCTCGGTCTTGCCGCAGACGACGCAGCGGTGGCGCGGCTCGCGCGCGTCGGCCCGGGCGGCGGCGGCGCGCGCCTGGTGCTCCATGCGGCGGCGGCCGGTCCTCACGCGCTCGACGATGTCGCGGGAGAAGAAGAGCAGGAAGTTGCCGACGGCGGCGAGCGTGGCCAGCCGGGTGGGCCAGCCGCCGAAGACCAGCGCGTAGCCGTAGAAGAGCCACTGCAGGAGTGCGAGCCACTTGATCTTCACCGGCAGGATGAAGAAGAGCATCATCTCGAAGTCCGGATTGAGGAAGGCGAAGGCGAGGAACACGCTGCCGGCGAGGAAGAGGTTCGTGGCGTAGCCGAGCGGGAAGAGGAACGACACCGCCACGGTCAGCGCCCAGCCGGTGAGGAGAAACAGGTTGTAGCGGAACACGCCCCAGTAGCCCTCCAGCGCCGTGCCCATCATCCAGAAGAGATACCAGGCGAACGCGATGAAGACCGGGCTGGAGTTCGGCGGCAGGAACAGGAACGACACCACGCGCCAGAACTCGCCCTCGCGCACGGCCAGCGGCAGCAGCGCGATCCGCTCGAGGTCGAAATACCCGAGGAACGACACGCTCCAGAAGAACACCTGGCCGAACACCAGGTAGAGCGAGAGGTTGGGGATCGCGAAGCGCCCGAGCGCGCGTTCGAGCCGGTTGAGGAAAGCCATGCGCTGGAACTGTCATCCCCGCCCGCGGCGCGCAAGCGCCGAGCGGTGAAATGGAAGGGCGGCGCGATTTTCGCGCGGGCCGGGCGTCATTTCGCGGCCGGGGCGGCGAGCGCGTCGAGCAGCTTCTGCTTCTCCTCGGTGAGCTTCAGGTCGGTGACCTGGTCGAGGAGCGCGCGGGCCTCGTCGCGGCGGCCGAGTTTCACCAGGATGTTGGCGCGCTGGAGCTTCACCAGCTGGCGCATGGATTCGGTCGTGGCGCGGCCGCCGAGCTTCTCCCAGACGGCGAGCGCCTCCTCCCAGCGGGGCGGCTCGACCTCGTAGTAGGCCTTGGCGTGCTGGTAGGCGAGCGAGAGGTCCGCCGGCGCGAGGTCGGCCGCGCGCTGGAAGGCCTCGAGCATCGCCTTGTCGAGCGCCGCGCGCGTCCAGCCGCCCTCGTGCAGGAAATCCTCGCGCGCCGCGAGCAGCAGCTGGCCGAGGTGGAAGTGATAGAGGGGCTCGTTCGGCGCGAGGTCGATCGCGGCGGTGAGATACGGCAGCGCCTCGAGCGGCCGGCCGTCTTCGGCGAGGTGCTTGGCCAGCTGGTTCTTCACCAGCGGGATGTTCGGATCGAGCTTGTTGGCCTTCAGCAGCATCGCGACCGCGGCCTTGGTCATGTCGATCTTGCCGAGGAAGACGCCGTAGGCGACGTAGCCGGGCGCGAAGTCCGGGTTCTTCTGGATGAAGACGTCGTAGCTGCTCGCGAGGCCCTTGGCCTCGCCGGCGAAGCGCGCCTCGTCGAGCTGGTCGCCCTCCTTCTCCGCGCGCTCGAAGAGCTGCTTCTGGCGCTCGACGATTTCCTTCAGCGTTTTTTCCGCGAGCGTCTCGGCCGCAAACGACGGCACGACGCAAATCGCGAGCAGGGCGCACAGGGCGAGGAGGCGGTGGGACACGCGGCAGTTGGACACAGGCGGCGGGGATTCGTTCAATGCTGCGGCGTTTTTACGCCGGCGGGCGACGTTTTTCTAGACCCGGGCGCCGAGCTGCCGCGCCGCCGCGAGCACCTCCGCTGGCACCGTCACGGGCGCGATGAAGCCGCGCGCGGGATAAGCCACCAGCCGCTCGACCTCGCCGGCGAGTTGGGCGGGCAGCGTCGTGCCGTGCCGCGCATACAGCGCCGCCTCGTCCGCCCGCGAGCGCTCGGGAGCGACGCCGCAGGCGTGCACCGCGGGCCAGTGCCGGGCCACGGTGGCCAGCGCCCGCCGCAGGCGGCAGGGGTCGTCACGGCGATCGCCGTGCGCAGGCCGGCGCCGGGCCGCAGGTCCGGTCGCGTCTCCGCCAGCGCCGCGGTGGTGAACGCCAGGTTCTCGCCGGTGTTGGTCGAACGCGTCTCCAGCAGCGCGAGGCGCGCCTCCGCCGCGGGCCGGTGACGCCGCAGCTCGTCGCGGAACTCCAGCGCCTCCGGCTGGGAAAATCCCCGCTGCCCGCGCCGACGCCGCCGGAAAACACGATCCAGCGCGCGCGGCCGGCGAGGGCGAGTTCGGCGCAGAGCCGCGGGATCGCGCGATCGAAGTGCCCGAGGCCGAGCACGACGTCCGCCGGCTCGGCCGGCAGCGCGTCGGCCTGCGCCAGGAAGGCATGGAC
Source organism: Oleiharenicola sp. Vm1 (assembly GCF_047777955.1). Classification (GTDB taxonomy): domain Bacteria; phylum Verrucomicrobiota; class Verrucomicrobiia; order Opitutales; family Opitutaceae; genus Didemnitutus. The sequence goes on along the minus strand of NZ_CP180537.1, from coordinate 297,822 downwards.
GGTCTCGAGGGCGCGGTCGACGGCGGCGGACATCGCGCGAACGACACGCTTTCCGCGGCCCGGGCGCAATCCCGCACGCGGCGCCACTTCGTGCTGGCGGCGCGGGCGGTTTGGATAAGTTCGCGGCATGTCCTCCGCCGCGCCCGCCCCGTCCCCCGCCCCGAGCGGCCGCGGCGCCCGGATCAACCCGGCCAACCGCTTCGAGCCGATCACGGTCGCGGCCGATCCGGACTTCGTCGAGTTCGACGAGCACGGCGTGCCGGTCGAGCGGCCGCTGCCGCGGACGCAGTTTTTCGACGACGCGAGCGAGTCGATCCTCACCGCCAACGACAGCCCCGACGTCCGCGCCGCCTGGGGCCTGAATCCCTACCGCGGCTGCGAGCACGGCTGCGCCTACTGCTTCGCCCGGCCCTACCACGACTACCTCGGCTGGAGCAGCGGCCTCGACTTCGAGACGAAGATCCTCGTGAAACGGCACGCGCCGGAGCTGCTGCGCCGCGAGCTTGGCGCCCGGAAATGGCGGCCGGAGACGGTGATGATCAGCGGCGTCACCGACTGCTACCAACCGGCCGAGCGGCGCTTCCGGCTCACGCGCGCGTGCCTGGAAGTGTTCGCGGAGTTCCGCAACCCGGTCGCTCTCATCACCAAGAATTTCCTCGTGACCCGCGACCGCGACGTGCTGGCCGAGCTCGCGCGCTGGCAGTGCGCCACGGTCGTGCTCAGCGTCACCACGCTCGACGCCGCCCTCGCGGGCCGGCTCGAGCCGCGCGCCGCCCGGCCCGAGCACCGGCTCCGCGCCATCCGCCTGCTGGCCGAGGCGGGCGTGCCGGTCGGGGTGAACGTCGCGCCCGTCATCCCGGGGCTCAACGACCACGAGCTGCCCGCCATCCTCGAGGCCGCCCGCGACGCCGGCGCCCGGCGCGCCGGCTACATCCTGCTCCGCCTGCCGCACGCGGTGAAGGACGTGTTCGTCGACTGGCTCGACGCCCACGAGCCGGGCAAGAAGGAGCGCGTGCTCAGCCGGGTGCGCGCGATGCGCGGCGGGCAGCTCTACGACGCCCGCTTCGGCACGCGCGGGCGCGGCGAGGGCATCTTCGCCGAGCAGCTGCGGCAGGTCTTCGCCGTGACGACCCGCCGCCTCGGCCTCAACCGCGAGGAGTTCCCGCTCTCGACCGCGCATTTCCGGCAGCCGGGCGGCGTGCAGCTCGAGCTGCTCTGAACCGGCGCGGGACGCACTCCGCGCTTTCGCTTTGGCGCGAGTTCGGCATCTTCGCGGCATGGCCTCCGTCTACGAAACCCTCCGTGCCGACATCGTCGCCGCCATGAAGGCGCGCGACACCGCCCGCGCCACCGCGCTCCGCACCATGGACGCCGCGATCCAGCGCGCCGCGCTCGACGGCAACAAGCCGATCGCCGACACGCTCGCCGTCGCGACGATCCGCAAGGCGGTGAAGAACCTCGCCGACGCCCGCACCGAGTTCGAGAAGGGCGGCCGCGCCGACCTCGTGGCCGCCAACACCGCCGAGATCGCGCACCTCGAGAAGTATCTCCCGCAGGGCCTCGACGCCGCCAAGCTCGACGCGCTCATCACCGAGGTCATCGCCGCCGTCGGCGCGACCTCGAAGAAGGAAATGGGCAAGGTCATCGGCGCGCTGAAGCAACGCCCGGAGGCGCCGCTGATCGACTTCGGCGCCGCGAGCAAGGTCGTGCAGGCCAAGCTGCCGTAACGGCGCGGCGCGCGCACGCTTCGGCGGATTCGTGCGGGCGCCTTCCCGCGTCCGGCGTGCACACTTGGGCGAGGGCCGTTGGGGACAACGGCCCCGACCGGTCAGGCGTTCGCCGCGCTCGGTGCGTCGGACGGCGTCCGCACCACGATCACGCGGCGCCAGACCAGCATGACGATCCAAGCGAGCAGCAGCGTCGTCGTCGTGTGGCTGAGGTAGTGCGCGCCCTTGAGCTGTTGGTAGATGCCCATCCAGAGCCCGACGCCGAGGCCGAGCGCGAGACCGAAGATCCGCGCGCGGCGCGAGGGCCAGAGCCAGGCGAGGCTCAGCAGGGCGAAGCCGCCGCTGGCGTGGCCGGCGGGGAAGCAGTGGCCGCGCTGGGCGGGCCGGTCGTCGCTCGGATACGGTTCGCAGAGCTTCACGTAGGGCACGCCGCCGCCGTAGCGGCGGATTTCCGAGGGGCAGAAGGTGTTGGTGACGTTCTTCCCCAAGCCGGCGAGCGCGGGCACGGTGGCGAGGGTCGCGACGGCGACCCAGAGGGCGCGGCGGTCGAAGCGCAGGCGATCGCGCCAGCGGGCGGGGCCGAGGGCGAGCACGAGGAGGGTGACGCCGGTGACGATCACGCCGATCTTCGGGATGTTGTAGAACACGGCGCGGCCGACGGGCTCGTTGCCGTCGACGATCCAGCGGCGGGCGACGAAGTCGTAGCAGTGGTCCTGCAGCCACAGGTCGACGCTCGTAAACTCGTAGAGCGCGAGCGTGCCGGCGAGCAGCCACACGGCGGGCCAGAGCGTGCGGTCGAGAAATTCGGGCGCGCGGGGCGTCATTGGCCCGACGCTGGGTCTTTTTTGCGGCCGAGCAAGCGCTTGAAATCGAAGTTCACGCGGAGCTTGGCGTTGAGGCCGACGTCGTTGCCGTCGGGGCCGTGGGTGAGGCGCAGGCCGACGCCGAGCAGCCATTTGCCCTTGGCGTGGAAGGTGTATTTCGGCGGGAGCGTCCACACCACGCCGGGGCGGATGCCGACGACGTAGCGGTCACTCGAGCTGGTGAGCTGCGTCGTCTGGTAGATCGTCTCGAGCGTGTAGGTGGTCGGACCGCGTTCCCAGAGCACGCCGCCGGAGAAGCCGAGCGAGTCGGCGCGCAGGTCGTTTTTCTCCAGGCGGCCGACAACGTCGGTCTGCGTGACGTCGTCATAACCCAGGCCCCAGAACACGCGCCAGCCGGGGTGGGACGGGAGCGCGCGCGACATGGTGAAGTAGGGCGAGAGGTGCTTCAGGCCGTCGGTGACGTCGGGCGGCGGCGTGCCGAGCGGGCGCGACCAGTCGAGGCCGACGGAGGTGTCGATGCCGAGGTGGAACGGATCGCCGAGGCGGTATTTGGTGCCGAGGTGGATCGAGGCGAAGCCGCTTTCCTCGCCGAAGGTTCCGTTCTTCAGGCCGTGGGTGAAGTAGGCATCGGTCTCCGCGGTCGCCTCCCAGCGCGCCGTGAGGCCGTAGCGCAGGCCGAGTGCGGTGCGGATCTCATCGCGCTTCGTCAGGTCGCCGAGGTGCGGGTGGACGATGAGGCGGAGCGAGCTCTTCCGCTCGGTGCCGGGGAGCGCGCTGTTGAAGATGCCCTGGATGCGGAGGTCGTCGTCGGTGGCCTTCTGGACCTTCGCCGGCTCGGCGGCGGGCGCCGCGGCCGCCGGGTCCTCGGCGCGGACGAACGGCGCCGCGAGGGTCAGGGCGAGGGAGCAGCAGGTCAGGAGTTTCATTTGCCGGCAGGTTTTTCCGCGGCGCGCTTCTCGCCCTCGGCGGTGAATCGGGCGATCTCCTCGGGCGTGAGCGCCCCGTAGAGGTGGTGTTCGTAGAGATAGTTCGCGCTCTGGTAGTAGCCGATGGCGGCCTTCTCGTTCGCCTCGTCGCGCGGGGCGGGCGTGAGCGCGCCGGTGCGCAGGTCGACGGTGTAGGCATTCGCGCCGCGCTGCGGACGGAGGACGACGAAGTGACCGTGCTCGAGGTGGCCGAGCTTCTGGTAGTTGCCGATGAGGGCGCGCGTGGCCTCGGGCGGCGTGCGGCGGACGTCGTGGCCGTAGAAGCGCGAGACGTAGCTCCAGTTGAGCAGGCCGAGGAGCGTGGGGGCGTAGTCGACCTGGCTGGTGAGCGCCTGGATGCGGCCGGGCGCGATCTGGCCGCCGGGCGCGTAGATGAAGAGCGGGATGTGGTAGTTCTGCACCGGCAGCTCGGCGCGGCCGGCGCTGGAGGCGCAGTGGTCGGCGACGATGACGAAGATGGTGTTCTTGAACCACGGCTTCTTCTCGGCGTCGCGGAGGAACTGGCCGATGGCGAAGTCGGTGTATTTCACCGCGCCGGCGCGGCCGGAGATCTTCGACGGCAGGTCGATCTTGCCCTCGGGGAAGGTGTAGGGCCGGTGGTTCGACGTCGTCATGACGAAGTAGTGGAACGGCTTGCCGGCGGCGAACGCCGCGTCGGCCTCGCGCATGGTCCAGCGGTAGAGGTCCTCGTCGCACGCGCCCCAGACGTTGGCGAAGGTGACGTCGGCCTCGTGGCTGTTGCGGTCGATGACGCGGTAGCCGTTCGACCCGAAGAAATAGTTCATGTTGTCGAAGTAGCCGAAGCCGCCGTAGATGAAGGCGGTCTCGTAGCCCTTGGCGCGGAACACCGAGCCGAGGGTGAACATGTTCTCGTTGGCCGGGCGCTTGATCATCGAGCGGCCGGGGGTCGGCGGCAGCGAGAGCGTGAGCGCCTCCATGCCGCGGTCGGTGCGCGTGCCGGTGGCGTAGAAGTTCTCGAACACCAGGCTGTGGCGCGCGAGCGCCTCGAGGTTGGGCGTGAGCTTCGAGGCGTGGTTGAAGAGACTGACGAAGTCCGCGCTGAGGCTCTCGACCGTGATCTGGATGACGTTGGGCTTCAGCTCGGGGCCGCCGTCGTTCTTCACGTAGCGCAGCGTGTCGCGCTCGCCGGGCCGGAGCAGGATGGAGCCGTCGGCCGTGAGCTTGGCCTGCACCTGGGCGAAGGCCTCGTCGACCGGCAGCGTCTTGTAGAACTGCTCGTAGTCGAGGATGTTGTTCTTGAAGGCGGCGAAGAGCGCCCAGAGGCCGTTCTTGCCGATCTCGCGGTTGAAGTTGTTCTTGAAGGCGGGCAGCCGCGTGTCGTCCTGCACGAGGCCGAACGCGATCGTCGCGAGCAGCCAGATCGCCGCGGCCTTCCAGCGCCGGCCCATCGGCTCGGTCGCGGCGGCGAACCAGCGCCGCGGCCAGCCCGAGCGCGCGAGCAGCCAGACGCCGAGCACGGCGCCGGCACCGACGCCGCCGAGGATCGCGGGGAGATTGTAGGACTCGCGGATGTTGCCCACGACCTCGGTGGTGTAGACGAGGTAGTCGACCGCGATGAAGTTGAAGCGCACGCCGAACTCCTCCCAGAACGTCCACTCGGAAACCGTGCCGAAGAGCAGCGCGTAAAGGACGACGAAGGCCCCGCCGGCCGCCAGCCAGCGCGCCCACGCCCACTCGAAGAACCGCGCCGGCAGCGCAGCCAGCAGCAGCGTCAGCGGCAGCGAGGCCCAGGCCGCCGCGCCCAGGTCGTAGAGGAAGCCCCAGCCGAACGCCGCCAGCAGCGAGGGATTCCAGACCACGTCGTGCCGCGCCTGGACGAGGAGCGCCACGCGCGTGAGGAACGCCACGATCACGAACACCGCGAAAAAGATCGCGACGCCGCCGTGTCGGCGCTCGAGCAGTCGATACCAGAGGCGGCGGCGCCCGTCAGCGGGCGTCGGGGAAGTGCGGGACATAGGGCAAGTGTGGGGGCGGAGATGAATCGGCGATGAACCGCCGATGAACGGCGATTCATTTCCCGTCACGTCAGAGGGAGCAACTCCATTAAACGGACGGGAAAATCGGTCGCGGGCGGCGCGGCGACGGCGGCGAGCAGCGCCAGCAGGAGCACCCCGGCGGCCAGGCGTCGCGCCTCTCGGCGCCGCACCCAGCCGCGGGCGAGCAGCCCGGCGAGCACCACCGCGCCGGCGGCGAGCACGAACCCGCGCGGGATCGTGGCGCGGTGCTCCACCAGGCCGATGCCCAGCGCGGACCCGATCCAGCCCGCGACGCCGTAGACGAGCGCGGCCAGCTGCACGCGGCTGCCGCGCGCCGGGTAGAACACCAGCGCGGTCGAGTAGATCGACACCGCCGCGGTGTAGAGCAGCACGCCCTCGGTGAGCTTCGCGCGGTTGGGCTCGATCAGCACGCACGCGGCGAGCAACATGGCCGCCGCCGCCAGCACCGCGCGCCCGACCCAGCGCCGGTCCATCATGTAGCCCGCCAGGAGCGCGGCGGCGAAGTGGATGGCGGCGTTGGCGTAGAGGCGCCCGGCGCCCCAGGTGAGCTCCTTCAGATACGGCGTGTGCTGGATCACGTAGAACGCGCCGCTGTCGAGCCACACGAGCGCGAGGAAGATCAGGACCCACGCGACGATGCCGGGCCGCTGGTAGTCGGCGCTGTCCGGCACCTGCCGCGGCGCCCGCAGATCCATCATCTGCACCGCGAGGATGCCGACGCAGGCCGCCCCCAGCGCGATGAACGCCTGGGCGTCGCGCCCCGCGTTGAACACGAACGGCAGGTTGCAGAACGCGTAGGCCGTCCCGGTGCCCAGCCCGATGGCCGTGCCGAGCCGGTCGCCGCCCGTCACGCGCCGCAGCGTGGCCGCGAGCGTCACCGTCAGCCCGCCCGCCCCGAAACCCGTGAGCAGCGCCACCGCGAGGAGCGGCCCGGCGGACTTCGCCACCAGGCTCAGCGCCGCCGCCGCGCCGCAGACCGCGAACAGCGCCACCATCCGGCGCAGGCTGCGGTTCTCGGCAAAACGGAAGGCCGCCCAGGCGCTGCCGCCGAGCCCGGCCACGCCCATCGCGGCCAGGATGGGCTTGAGCAGCGGACCCTGCTCGCCGACGACCGCCTGCACGATCTTCAGCAAGCCGAACTGCGCGAAGATCAGGAAAAACACATACGTGGCCGCGACGGCCAGCACCGCGCCGAGCCAGGCGCTGTTTTGCGGCGTAAACTCCTCGTGGTAATGCCCCCGGTCGTCGCCGGCGTTGTGCGAAGGGTGACTCATCGCCTGTGTGTGCGAGGGGGGTTGTCGCCCCTTATGCCGCGGCGGGCAAAAGAAATTTCTTGCCGCTCGAAACTGGCCGCGGCTTTCTACCCGCCTCCGTCCGATGTTCCGCAACCACCACCATCACCACACCTCCTAGCCTTCCCCCTCCCGGGAAGGCAGCGTGCCTTCCCGTGGTGATGAAACCCAATTTCTGAAACCCCGGTGGCACGACCCACCGGGGTTTCGCTTTTTCCGGCCTCTCAACTCTCATCCCTCAACGCTCAACTTTTCCTTCCGCCTCCCATGTCTCCCATCGTCACGCCTCCCGCCAAAGACCGCCTCCGCCTCGCCATCCAGAAGAGCGGCCGGCTCTCCACCGACTCGCTCGACCTGCTCAACCGCTGCGGCATCAAGGTCAAGGCCCCCAAGGAAAAGCTCCTCCTCCACGCCGAGAACTTCCCCGTCGACATCCTCTTCGTGCGCGACGACGACATCCCGCAGCTCGTCATGGACGGGGTCTGCGACCTCGGCATCGTCGGCGAGAACGTCCTCGAGGAAACCGCCCTCGAGCGCACCTCCGGCGGCACGCACAACCCCTACGTCGTCGACCGCCGCCTCGATTTCGGCGGCTGCCGCCTCGCCGTCGCCCTCCCCGAGGAGCGCGGCTACGCCGGCCCCGCCGACCTCGCCGGCCTGCGCATCGCCACCTCCTACCCGCGCCTGACCAAGCGGTGGCTGCAGGAAAAGGCCATCCAGGCCGAGGTCGTCCTCCTCACCGGCTCCGTCGAGATCGCCCCGCGCCTCGGCCTCGCCGACGCCATCTGCGACCTCGTCGCCACCGGCTCCACCCTCGAGGCCAACCGCCTCCGCGCCGTCGAGACCATCTTCAAGTCCAAGGCCACGCTCATCCGCTGCGACCGTCCGCTCGAGGCCGCCAAGCGCCACGCCCTCGACATCCTCCTCCGCCGCATCGACGGCGTGCAGCTCGCCGCCGAGGCCAAATACATCATGCTCCACGCCCCCAAGAGCGCCCTGGCCGAGATCAAAAAGCTCCTCCCCGGCTCCGAGAACCCGACCATCCTCCCGCTCGCCGGTGACGACTCCAAGGTCGCGCTCCACGCCGTCTGCCAGGAAGCCGTCTTCTGGGAAACCATGGAGTCCCTCAAGCGCGCCGGCGCCAGCGCCATCCTTGTGCTCCCGATCGAAAAGATGATGATGTGACGCCCGCGGCAATGCCGGGCGGGGTCTCCCGACCCCGCCGCGCCGCTCCGACCTTCCGCCCGTGACTCCCCTCGTCTGGAAAAACCTCTCGCCCGCCCGCCGCGCCGCCGCCCTCCGGCGACCCGCGCAAGCCGCGCGCCCGCAGATCGCGGACGCCGTCTCGCGCCTCGTCGCCGAGGTCCGCCGCGGCGGTGACTCCGCGCTGCGCCGGCTGACGGCGAAGTTCGACGGCGCGAAACTCGGCTCGCTCCGCGTGAGCGCCGCCGAATTCGCCGCCGCCGCCACGGCGCTCTCGTCCGCCGACCAGCGCGCGCTCCGCACGGCTTACCGCAACCTCCGCCGCTTCCACGCCGCGCAGGCCGCCAAACCCGTGCGGGTCGCGACGATGCCGGGCATCGTGTGCGAGAAGGTCACGCGCCCGATCGAGCGCGTCGGCCTCTACGTCCCCGGCGGCAGCGCGCCGCTCTTTTCCACCGCACTCATGCTCGGCGTCCCCGCCCAGCTCGCCGGCTGCCCCGTGCGCGTGCTCTGCACGCCGCCGGGCCGCGACGGCCGCGTGAATCCCTGGATCCTCTTCGCCGCGCAGCTCTGCGGCATCACCGACGTCTTCAAGGTCGGCGGCGCCCAGGCCGTCGCCGCGATGGCCTACGGCACGCCGACAATCCCGAAGTGCGACAAGCTCTTCGGCCCGGGCAACGCCTACGTCACCGAGGCCAAGCTCCAGGTCTCGCGCGACCCCGCCGGCGCTGCCATCGACATGCCCGCCGGCCCCTCCGAGGTCATGGTCATCGCCGACCGCACCGCCGACGCCTCCTTCGTCGCCGCCGACCTCCTCTCGCAGGCCGAGCACGGCCCGGACTCGCAGGTGGTGCTCGTGACATTCTCCGAAGCCACCGCTTTCCAAGTCGCGCTCGAAGTTCAGAACCAGCTCAAGCTCCTCCCGCGCCGCGCCATCGCCGAGGCCGCGCTGAAAAAGAGCCGCGTGCTCTTCGCGTCCTCGCCCGCCGAAGCCGCCGAGATCGCCAACGCCTACGCGCCCGAGCACCTCATCCTCCAGCTGGAAAACCCGCGTCGCCTGCTGCCGAAAATCACGGCCGCTGGCTCCGTCTTCGTCGGCCCGTGGACGCCCGAGTCGCTCGGCGACTACGCCAGCGGCACCAACCACGTGCTCCCCACCTACGGCTGGGCGCGCTCGTTCAGCGGCCTGGGCCTCGCCGACTTCTCCCGCACGATGACCGTGCAGGAAGCCACGCCGCGCGGCCTCGCCCGCCTCGGCGGCACCGTCGCCCGCCTCGCCGCCGCCGAAAGCCTCGTCGCCCACCGCCGCGCCGTCACCGTCCGCCTGCAAAAACTCTCCCGATGACCTCCGATCCCGTTCTCGCGCTCGTCCGTCCGGAAATCCTCGCGCTCACGCCCTATTCCTCGGCGCGCAAGGAGGCCTCCGGCGGCAAGGTCTGGCTCGACGCCAACGAAAACCCGCTCACCCCGCACGCCGGCGCGCCGCGCCTCAACCGCTACCCCGAGCCGCAGCCCGCCGAGGTCGTCGCGCGCCTCGCCTCCCTTTACGGCGTCAAGCCCGACCGCGTGCTCGTCACGCGTGGCTCCGATGAGGGCATCGACCTGCTCCTGCGCGCATTCTGCCGCGCCGGCGTCGACTCCATCCTGATCACGCCGCCGACCTACGGCATGTATGCCGTCGCCGCCGGCATCCAGGGCGCCCGCGTCCTCACCGTCCCGCTGGTCCGCGAGAAGGATTTCGCGCTCGATGCCGACGCCGTCCTGCGCGCGGTGACGCCCGAGACGAAACTCGTCTTCCTTTGCTCGCCCAACAACCCCACCGGCCAGCTGCTCGATCGCGACGCCGTGCTCAAGATCGTCGCCACTCTCGCCACGCGCGCCGTCGTCGTGGTCGACGAGGCCTACGCTGAGTTCTCCACCGAACCGAGCCTCGTCCAGGAGCTCGGCGCCCACGCCAACCTCGTCGTCCTGCGCACGCTCTCCAAGGCCTTCGGCCTCGCCGGCGCCCGCGTCGGCGTCACGCTCGCCTCGCCGGCGCTCGTCGGCGTCCTGCAGAGGATCATCGCGCCCTACCCGGTCCCCGCCCCCGTCGTCCGCGCCGCACTCGACGCGCTCACGCCCGCCGGCATCGCCGCCGCGCGCCAGTCCGCCCAGGACCTCGTGGGGAACGCCGCCGCCTCACCGCCGCGCTCGCGAAGCTCCCCACGTCCGCAAGATCTGGCCGAGCGACGCCAACTTCCTCCTCGTCGAGGTCAGCGACTCCGCCCGCGTCATGGCCATGGCTCGCTCCGCCGGCCTGGTCATCCGCGACCGCAGCAAGGACGTCGCGAACACCGTCCGCATCACCGTCGGCACGCGCCCCGAGAACGACTTCGTCCTGGAGACCCTCGCCCGTGTCTGAGCGCCGCGCTTCCCCTCAGCCGCAGGCCCCGCGCCCGTCATGAAAAAACTCCTCTTCCTCGACCGCGACGGCACGCTCATCGCCGAGCCCGTCGACCAGCAGATCGACCGCCTCGACAAGTTCGCGCTCGAACCCGAGGTCATCCCCGCCCTCCGCCGCCTGCGCGACGCCGGCTACGCCTTCGTCATGGTCACCAACCAGGACGGCCTCGGCACGCCCAGCTTCCGCGAGCATGAATTCCGCCCGCTGCAGGACCTGCTGCTCCACATCCTCGCTTCCCAGGGCATCACCTTCGAGGCGGTGCGCGTCTGCCCGCACACCGCCGCCGATCGTTGCGACTGCCGCAAGCCCAAGCCCGGCCTCGTGCTCGACTACCTGCGCGACCCCGCGTGGGACCGCGCCAGCTCCGCCGTCATCGGCGACCGCGAGACCGACCTCCAGCTCGCCGCCGCGCTCGGCGTCCGCGGCCTGCGCTACGACCGCCAGAAACTCGGCTGGACCGAGATCGCCCGCCTGCTCGTCGACGCCCCGCGCCGCGCCCTCGTCCGCCGCGAGACCAAGGAGACAAAGATCACCGTCGCCGTCGACCTCGACGCCCCCGCACCCGTCTCTTTCCAGACCGGCCTCGGCTTCTTCGACCACATGCTCGAGCAGATCGCCCGTAACGCCGGCATCAGCCTCGTCATCACCTGCGACGGCGACCTTCACATCGACGAACACCACACCATCGAGGACGTCGGCCTCGCCCTCGGCACCGCGCTCAAGCAGGCCCTCGGCGACAAGCGCGGCATCGGCCGCTACGGCTTCGTCATGCCGATGGACGAGGCGCGCGCCGACGTCGCCCTCGACCTCTGCGGCCGCGCCTGGCTCGTGTTCGAGGCGGACTTCCCGCGCGAGCACGTCGGCCAGCTGCCGACCGAGATGGTCTCGCACTTCTTCAAGTCGCTCAGCGACACCCTCGGCGCCACGCTGCACATGAAGGTCACGGGCGACAACACCCACCACATGATCGAGGCCCTGTTCAAGGGCTTCGGCCGCGCGCTCCGTCCCGCCGTCGCCCGCACCGCCGGCAGCGAGATCCCCAGCTCGAAGGGAGTGCTCTGATGCTCGCCATCGTCGACAGCGGCGGCGCCAACATCGCCTCGGTGCGCTTCGCGCTCGAGCGCCTCGGCATCGCCAGCCAGCTCACCGCCGACCCCGCCGTCATCCGCTCGGCCGACCGCGTCATCCTCCCCGGCGTCGGCTCCGCCCAGGAAGGCATGCGCAAGCTTCGCGCCCGCCACCTCGTCGAGACCATCCGCGGCCTCACCCAGCCCGTGATCGGCTTCTGCCTTGGCGAGCAGCTGCTCTTCGACTCCTCCGAGGAGGGCGACACGACCTCGCTCGGCCTCATCCCCGGCCGCGTTGTCCGCATCCCCGAGGCGCCCGGCATCACCGTGCCGCACATGGGCTGGAACACCCTGGAAATCCTCCGCGACACGCCGCTTCTCCACGGCATCGCCCGCGACGCGCGCTTCTACTTCGTCCACAGCTACGCCGGCCCGGTCAACGCGCACACGCTCGCCAGCGCCACGCACGGCACGCCCTTCGCCGCCGTCGTCCAGCGCGGCAACTTCTACGGCGTGCAGTTCCACCCCGAGCGCTCCGGCCCCGCCGGCGCGCAGCTGTTGAAAAACTTCCTCACCCTGCCCGCCTAGCCCTCGGCCAATGTTCGTAATACGTAACATTCCGTTTTTTCACTGCCCTCGTGGCATTGCTGCCGCCTCAACAAGTGGCGCCAGAGCTGGGCAATGTTCTTAATAAGCAACAAACGCGCTTCTCGCTCCTCATGATCCTCTATCCCGCCATCGACCTTCGCCGCGGTCGCGTCGTGCGCCTCACCGAGGGCAGCTTCGATGCCGAGAAGGCCTACTTCGACGACCCGGTCGCCGTCGCGCGCGACTTCGCCGCCGCGGGCTCGCCCTGGCTGCACCTCGTCGACCTCGACGGCGCCAGGGACCCCGCACAGCGCCAGACCGCGCTCGTCGCCGCCATCGTCCAAGGCTGCGGCCTGCGCGTCCAGTCCGGCGGCGGCGTCCGCGACGAGTCGCACGTCCGCACCCTGCTCGAGGCCGGCGTCACGCGCGTGATCGTCGGCAGCCTGGCGGTGAAGCAGCCCGACCTCGTCGGCGGCTGGCTGGAGAAATTCGGCCCGGAGAAAATCGTCCTCGCCCTCGACGTCCGCCTCGACGCCGCCGGCGTGCCGCTGATCGCCGTCGCCGGCTGGCAGGCCGACAGCGGCGTCACGCTCGACGCCACGCTCCGCACGTTCCTGCCGCGCGGCCTCAAGCACATCCTCTGCACCGACATCTCGCGTGACGGCAAGCTCACCGGTCCGAACTTCGCGCTCTACGCGCAGCTGCGCCGCGATTTCCCGACCGTCGAGGTGCAGGCCTCCGGCGGCGTCTCGTCGCTCGACGACCTCCGCCGGCTCAAGCGCGAGGGCGCTCCCGGCGCCATCGTCGGCCGCGCGCTCTACGAGAAGAAATTCACCCTCCAGGAGGCGCTCGCATGCTAGCCCGCCGCATCATCCCCTGCCTCGACGTCCGCGACGGCCGCGTCGTCAAGGGCGTCCAGTTCCGCAACCACGAGGACATGGGCGACATCATCGAGCTGGCGCAGCGCTACCGCGACGCCGGCGCCGACGAGCTCGTCTTCTACGACATCACCGCCAGCAGCGACGGCCGCACCGTCTCCGCCGCGTGGGTCGAGCGCGTCGCCCGCGTGATCGACATCCCGTTCTGCGTCGCCGGCGGCATCCGCTCGCTCGACGGCGCGCGCCAGATCCTGCACAGCGGCGCCGACAAGGTCTCGCTCAACTCCCCCGCGCTCGAAAACCCCGCGCTGGTCACCGCGCTGGCCGACGAGTTCGGCTCGCAGGCCGTGGTGGTCGGCATCGATTCGCGCCAGGAAAACGGCGACTACTTCGTCAAGGCCTACACCGGCAATCCCGACAAGACGCAGTCCACCCGCTGGCGGACGCTCGACTGGGCCGCCGAGGCCCAGCGTCTCGGCGCCGGCGAGATCGTGCTCAACTGCATGAACCAGGACGGCGTGCGCGCCGGCTACGACCTCGTGCAGCTCCAGCTCGTCCGCGCCGTGCTGACGATCCCGCTCGTCGCCTCCGGCGGCGCCGGCGCGCCCGAGCACTTCCGCGACGTCTTCCAGCAGGCCCAGGTCGACGGCGCGCTCGCCGCCTCCGTCTTCCACAAGGGCACGATTCCCATCCCCGACCTGAAAACCTATCTCGCCCGCGAGGGCGTCTGCATCCGGACATGAACTCCCTCCCCGCTCTCGACTGGCAAAAAGGCGACGGCCTCCTGCCTGCCATCATCCAGGACGCCGACACGCAGCAAGTCCTCATGCTCGGCTACATGAACGCCGCCGCGCTCGAGCAGACACTCGCCACCCAGCGCGTGACGTTCTTCAGTCGCTCGAAGAACCGCCTCTGGACCAAGGGCGAGTCGTCCGGCCACTTCCTCGACCTCGTGAGCGTCGAGGGCGACTGCGACAACGACACGCTGCTCGTCCGCGCGCGCCCCAACGGCCCGACCTGCCACCGCGGCACCTGCTCGTGCTTCGGCGAGGGCGGCGGCGCCACTGGCACCGGCTTCCTCGCCCAGCTCGAGCGCACCGTGAACCAGCGCATCGCCTCCGGCGACGAGAAGAGCTACACGGCCAAGCTCGTCCGCGAGGGCGTGAAGCGCGTCGCGCAGAAAGTCGGCGAGGAGGGCGTGGAGACCGCGCTCGCCGCCACCGCCGGCGACAACGCCGAGCTCGCCAGCGAGGCGGCCGACCTGCTCTTCCACCTGATCGTGCTCCTGCGCGTCAAAGGCCTCTCGCTCCAGGACGCCCTCAGCGTCCTGGAAAAGCGCCACGCCGGGAAAAATGAACCGCGCGTAAGACGCTGGATTCCCGCCCGCGCCACCCGCTACGACGGCGGCCAGCGCGGTTCCGGCCCACGGGTGTCCGGCAATGGAGCGCGATCCAGCGGATCGACCTCAGCGTGCGGTCGCGAACACCCCGCGGCGCACCAGCCAGGTCTGCGTCGCGGCGAGGAAGAAGTCCGTCAGGGGCACGCTGACCCAGGCCAGCGGCAGCGCACCGCTCGCCACCGCCCAGGCGCTGTAGGCGCCGGCGGCGAGGCGGAAGAAGATCGTCAGCTCCAGCACGTGCCGCAACAGCGCGACGTCGCGGCGCCAGAGGGCCCAGAGATAGTTGAAGCCCACCGCGGCCACGAACGCGCCGATCCAGCGCAGGTAGATCGTCGGCTCCGCGGCGAGGGCGCCCGCGCCCATCAGCTGCAGCATCAGGCCGGGCGCGGCCACCAGCCCGAGGCCGGTGCCGAAATCCAGCGCGCCGGCGCCGAGCGCCAGCAGGGTGGCGACGAGTTCGAGTTTGTTCTTGGTCATGGGAGCGCGAAAAGCCCGGCGGTCCGCGAACGCCGTCACGGACCGCGCGCGCTCACTCCGCGGCGGCGGCGGGCAGCGCGCCGACGAACTGGAAGCGGATCGTCACCTCGGGATCGACGGTCGCGAGGCCGAACTTGCGGAATTTCTTCAGGCCCCAGTTGCGGTAGTCGATCGTGGTCTTGCCGGTGACGGTGTAGACGCCGTCCTGCGCCTTCACCAGCACGGGAAACTCGACCAGTTGCGTCTGGCCGTGGAAGGTCAGCTTGCCGCTGGCCTGCCCCTGACCGTCGGGCGCGAGCGCGAGCAGGCCGAGGTCGAAGCTGCCCTCGGGCTCGCCGCCGCCGAGCCACTTGATCATCTCGGCGTCGCGGTCGGGTTTGCCGGTGCGCAGGTCGGTGAACTTGAACTTGAGCAGCGCGTCCTTGATCTTGCCGTTCGCATCGAGCGGGACGGCGAGCTCGTAGCGGTCGAGGTGGCCGGTGAAGGAGTCGATCGTGGCCTTCACGTCCACGTCGACGTAGGACTTGGAGCGGTCGAGCTTGAGGGCGCGCTCGGCGGGAGCATCGGCGGCGGAAACGCGCACGAGCGCGGCGCCCAGAAGGGCGGGGACCAGGAGCCAGCGGGACAATTTCATCGGGAGCACTGTGGGCGGAACCGTTTCGGACCGCAAATCCGCAGTGGTGTTGCCCGCGGGAGCGACTATGCAGGACCGCACCACGCGCGCGCCGCGCGCGCGGCCCCACCCCCACCCCCATGAGCGAGCGCAAGACTGCCGACCAATGGTTCGCCGCCTACGGCGAGAGCCACCAGAATCCCACCAACGAGACCATCCACTGGATCTGCGTGCCCACGATTTTCTACTGCGTGCTCGGCCTGATCTGGTCGATCCCGGTCGGTGGCGCGCTGGCGACGGCGATGCCGTGGTTCAACTGGACGCAACCCGCCGCGCTCGCGGTGCTGTTCTTCTATCTGCGGCTGTCCACACCGCTGGCGATGGGGATGTTCCTCTTCATGAGCGCGTGCTACGCGCTGATCGAGTGGCAGGCGGGCTCGGGTTGTCCGGTGAAGATCTGGCAGAGCAGCCTCGGGCTGTTCGTCGTCGCGTGGATCGGGCAGTTCATCGGCCACAAGATCGAGGGCAAGAAGCCGTCGTTCTTCCACGACGTGGTCTTCCTGCTCATCGGCCCGGCGTGGCTGATGCACTTCGTCTACCGCCGGCTGGGCTGGCGGTATTGAAGTCCGCCACTGCAACGTGGAATGAGAAGCGGTAGGGGCGGTTGTCGCAACCGCCCTTTTGTCCGCAGCGCGCTGCATCCCCGAGGGCCGTTGGGGACAACGGCCCCTACCGGGCGCGGCGGCTGATCGCGGTGGTTGTCGTTGTCCAGGCGGCGACGCGGGCGTCGAACGGGCACGCGGGGCCTGTTTGGGGGCGCCCGCCGCGTCACCTCACGGCGACCACGGGCGCGGCGGCGGCATGGGCAGCGGGCCGGTGCGCGGCGGCATGGGCGCGTAGACGGGGCGGCCGAGACCGTTGACGAGCTTCTGCACCGCGACGGGCTGGCCGGTCTTGAAGCAGAGATTCGCCGAGGCGCCGATGAGCATCGACTGCGCGCCGGCGCGCTCGTCGGCGGCGCGGAGGTATTTGTCCGCGGGCGGATTCGGCAGGAAGAGGTCGTCGAGCATCACCTTGTCGCCGCCGCCGTGGCCGCCGGTGCCGGTCCACGGGTCGACGTCGCGCGCCGAGCCGCGGAGCGGGATGAGGCGCGTCTTGATCGCACCGGGCGCCAGCGAGCCTGCGGGAGAATCGGGCGCGCCGACGTAGACCGATTCGACATTGCTGTGCTCGAGGCGGCCGAGCGTGCCGTTGAAGGCGATGGTGTAGCCCTCCCAGGCGTTGAAGGCGTTGAGCGAGTAGCTGAGCGTCGTGCCGTCGTCGTAACCGACGACGACGTTCATCGTGTCCTCGATGTCGATGCGCGGGTGGAAGACGCAGCGGTCGCGGAAGTAGCCGTCGTGCGACTCCTGGTCGAGGTAGAGTTCCTTGAGCTTCGGGCTGGCCGCGAGGTCCATGAAGAAGCCGCACTTCGCCTGCTCCGGGCACGTGTGGCAGCGCTCGTGGTGCGACTCGAGGCCGAAGCGCTTCGCCATCTCGGGGGTGTAGAACTCGCGCTTGCCGGTGGCGGTGACGCTGACGGGCACCGCGCCGAGCCACCAGTTCACGAGGTCGAAGTGGTGCGTGGCCTTGTGGACCATGAGGCCGCCGGAGTTCTTCTTCTCGCCGTGCCAGCGGCGGAAATAGTCCGCGCCGTGGTGGGTGTTGAGCATCCAGTGGAAGTCGACCGAACGCACCTCGCCGATGACGCCGGACATGAGCAGGTCCTTCACCTGCGTGCGCGACGGCGAGTAGCGGTAGTTGAAGAGCACGCGGAGGTGCTTCCCGGAGCGGGCGCAGGCGTCGAGGATGCGCTGGCACTTCTCAGCGTCGGTCGTCATCGGCTTTTCCGTGATGGCGTCGAGGCCGGCGTCGAGCGTGGCGACGAGGTAGTCGACGTGGGTGGCGTCGACGGTGGTGACGATGACGGCGTCGGGTTTCGTCTCCGCCAGCATCTTGGCGAAATCGGTGTGGAGGTAGCCGCGCGGGACGGGGGCGCTGTTCCGGCCCGAGCGGACCTGCGCGACCTTGATGCGGCCGGGGTTCAGGTCGCAGACGGCGACGAGCTCGGCGTGCTCGCGGTAGGTCTTCTCGATCGCGTCCTGATACATGGCGTGGCGCGAGCCGAGACCGACGATGGCGTAGCGGCGGCGCCGACCCGGGACGGCGTCGGCTCCGAGGAGCGGGGCGCCGCCCAACGCGAGGCCGGCACCGGCAACGGAGACGGTTTTCAGGAAATCGCGCCGGTCCATGCCGGTGCCCGGGGTGGGGTTGGGGTTCTGCATCGTGCGGCTGGTCTAGAGCGACAAACCTCCGCACGCAACGCCGCCCGTGAACGCGCGGTTCACTAATGAATCGGCCCGGGCGTCCGTTTCCGCTTCGGGCGACGAGCGGGCGCACGCCTCACGCGCGCCCGGCTTCGTTTGCCGCGCGGCCCGGCCGGTGCGGCGGGCGGTCTCCCGTCACCCGCGGCCGCCGCGGAGCACGACGACGTTGGCGAGGTCGTTCTTCTCGAATTCCTGCCAGTAGCGCTCCTCGAGCTTCTTCAGCTCGTCCTCGGGCGAGGGCGGCGGCTCGACGCCGGGCGTCTCGATCGCGCGCTTGGCGGCGGAGCCGGCCTGGTCGCGGTCGGCCAGGCGCTGGACGAATTCGTGCCAGAAGGCGTCGTTCTGGAAATCGAGCTGGATCTCCTTGATGCGCTCGTCCTCCGCCAGCTTGGGCGAGGGCTGCAGGGTGCCATCGGGGCGCTCCTCGACGAGGTCGGCGCAACCCATGTCGGTCGCCAGCTCCATCAGGCGCTGGTCGAGGTCGAAGTAGCGCTTGGCCGCGGCGGTTTCCTCGCCCTGGTAGCCGGTGACGGCCCACATGCCGAGGTGCACGAGCTCGAGGAGCTGGCGGTATTCCTTCGCGGTGAACGAGACTTTCATGGCGAGGGCCAACCGTTGCCCGCGCCCTGCGCCCGGCAAGCGCGAATTGTGCGCCGCCGGCGGCGGGGTCTCAGGGCACGAACTCGGCCGGGGGCGGCTTGATCGGTTCCTTGAGGTGGAACTTCACCGCCTGCTGCACGCGCACGACGGCGGGCTTGCCGCCCTTCTTCGGCGCGGTGAAGCGCCAGGTCGCCACCGCCTGCGCGGCGGCGTAACCGAACTCCGGCGCGGAGGCGGAGACGATCCGGGGCAGCTGCGCGTCGCCCTCCCGGTCGACGTAGAACTCGATCGTGGCTTCGCCGTCCTGGCCCGCCTCGCGCAGCGCGCTGGGATAGACCGGCGGGCGGATCGAGACGGGCTTGAGCGGCGCGTCGAGCTCCGGCGCCTTGGCGCACTCGAGCTTGTTCCGCTCCAACCGGTCGAGCAGCTCCTGCGCGCTGGTGGACACGGGCACGTCCCCGCGCCCGTCGGGGGCGAACTCGCGGGTCACGCTCACGATGGCGTAGCTGGTGGAGCCGTCGGCCTTGTGCGCCGGCTTGAACCGCCAGCCGTCGATCATGGCGAGGACGGCGGCGCCGAACTCCGGCGTGGTCGCCTCGCGAATCTTGGCCGCAGCCACGCGGCCGTCCCGGTCGATCACGCAGCTGACGGTGACCTTCCCGTCCCGTCCCGCCCGCAGGGCCTCGAAGGGATAGGCGGCCATGAGGGTGTTGACCGGCTCGGGCGGCACGTCCCAGCGGTAGGCTTCGGGCACCTTCCCCCAGTCGCGCGGCGGCGTGATGCGCCAGAGGTCCTGGCCCTCGTTCCCGCCGAGGCGGAAGGAAACGTCGATGCGGGCGCGCGCCTTCACGGGCCGGCCGGCCTTCTTCGCCGGCTCGAATTTCCACTTCATCAGGGAGTCGATGGCCGGCCGCTCGAAGAACGGGTTGTTCGAGCGGGCCACGTGCACCTCGGCGATGTTGCCGTCGGAATCGACGATGAAATCGAGCGTCACGTTGCCGGTGACCCCGGCCGCGCGCAGGCTGTAGGGATAGACCGGCGGCTCCTGCTTGAGCACGCGCGGCGGCGTGTCGGGTTTAGGGAGATCCTTCGCCGGCTCGGCGGCGAAGGCCGCCGGCAGCGCCGCAAGGAGGACGGACCACAGCAGTGTTTTCATTGGGGTTTTTGGGGAAACGGGGCGCGCCGGGGTGCGATCGCCGGCCCGCCGCGCGCGATTGCTACCATATCGCGGGGCGCTCAGCTCGCCGGAAATTGCACCGGGATGATCCCGCGCACGCCGACCGATTCGCCGTGGCGGCGCGGCGTCTCGAAAAACCCCTGCCTCGCCGCGGCGAGCGCGGCCGCGTGAAACCGCTCGTCGCCGCTCAGCACCTGCGGATCGGCGACCGCGCCCTGGTCGTCGACGGCCAGGCCGACCTTCACCCGCACCGGGCGCGGCTCGTCCGGGATCGCGGCCGGATATTCCGGCAGCACCCATTGCTCGAGCTTCGCGTCGCGGTTGCGCTCGAAGTCGTGCGCATCGGCCACCGGCCACGCCGCGGGCCAGCAAGCCCGCGCTGGCGCGAGGGTGAGACGGGATTCGGCGTTGCGACCGCCGCGCAACCGGAGGACGATGCCCGGCGTCATCTCCCGATCGCCATGCGCCACCTCTGCCTGTTGCTCGCGCTCGCGGCGCTCGCCCTGCCCCGCCTGGAGGCGCGCGGCTTTCTCGAATTCCTCCTCGGCCGGCGCGACCTCGAGGTCATCACCGTCACCGATGCGACCCCCGCCGGCCGCCGCCTCGCTCCGCCCGACCGGGCCCACCCGCAATACTACCTCGCCGTCAGCCTCGGTTTTCGCGACCTCGGCGGCGCCATGGGCGGCATCAAGGAGCCGCCGGTCAAGGACGTGCTCCGTCTGATCTCGGCCGAGCTCGCCAAGCAGGGCTACCTGCCCGCGACGGAAAAGTCGCCGCCCGCCACGCTGATGCTCGCCTACACCTGGGGCACGCTCAACGCCGACACCCTCCGCCCCGACCCGGACGCCCCGTCCGTCCAGCTGAACCGCGCCCAGATCGTCGGCTTCCTCGGCGGGCGGAAGCTCGGTTTCGACAGCAATTTCTTCGACCCGCTCACCGCGCCCATCACCGGCCTGCAGACGATGAGCTACGACGCGCGCAACCTCTACGAGATCGCGTCGGAGGACTTCTACATCGTTGTCGTCAGCGCCTACGACCTCGCCGCGCTGCGCCAGAAGAAGAAGGAGCTGCTCTGGATGACGCGCATCGCCACGCCGTCGCTGGGCTTCGACCTCGGCGAATCGATGCCGGCCATGCTGGCCATCGCCGGCCCGCACCTCGGCCGCGAGACCGCGCGTCCGGTGTGGATGAGCGCCACGGAAAAATTCAAACCGAACGTGAAGCTCGGCGAGCTGCAGCTGATCGAATACCTCGGCGACGCGCCGCTGCCCGTGGTCGAGCACCCGGAAGCATCGCGGAAGCCGAAGCGCTGACGCCGCGCCCGGCCGGGCCGGGCGGCGGGCTCCGTTTTCCAACTGGACGCGTCGGTTGCCTGGATCGGCGACGGGGAACGCGGTCTCGTCCGAAGCCACCGCCGATCGCCGGCGGCTGCATCCGTGATCCGCGGATCACCCGCCGTGGTCCGCGGGCGCGCGCCGAAAGCGCCGCCCGCGGGGCGCGACCCCGCCCGTCGGCCGCGAGCGGGCGCCGGGCGGAGCGGCGAGGCAGGCGCTATTTCTTGCCCTCGTTGACGACGATGTAGAGGCGACGACCTTCGCGCCAGAGGTAGACGAGCACCTTCGGGCCCTTGATCTGGCTGCTGAGCTTCACGCCATCGGCGGCGTTGCGCACCGGCTGGCGGTCGAGCGCGAGGATGATGTCGCCCTGGCGCAGGCCGTCGCGCGCCGAGGCGCTGTCGGGGTCGACGTCCGTGATGAGCGCGCCGTCGAGGTCGGCCGGCACGCGCAGCCGCGCGCGCGCCTCGGGCGTGAGGTCGGTCACGCCGACGCCGTTGAGCACGCCCTCGTCCGAGCCGCCGCTGAGGCTCGTCGCATCCTGCTGCCCGAGCTTGATCTTGAGGTCGGCGGCCTTGCCGTCGCGGTAATAGTGCAGCGTGACCTCGGTGCCGGGCGAAAGCCGGCCGATGGCGAGCGCCAGCGCCCGCGGGTCGTTGATCCGGGTGTCGTTGACCGCGGTGATGACGTCCCCGCTCTTCAAGCCAGCCTGGTCGGCGGCGCTGCCGGGCGTGACCTCGGCCACGAGCGCGCCGTGGTCGACGCCGAACTGGTTGCCGAGATCGTCGCTGAGCGGCTGGGTGGAGACGCCGAGGAACGCGCGGTCGACGCGGCCGGAGCCGACGAGCTGTTCCATGACGGAGCGGGCGAGGTTGACCGGGATGGCGAAGCCCACGCCGTTCGAGCCGCCGGTGCGGCTGATGATGGCGGTGTTGATGCCGATGAGCCGCCCGTCGGTGTCGAGCAGGGCGCCGCCGGAGTTGCCGGGGTTGATGGCGGCGTCGGTCTGGATGAAGTCCTCGTAGGCCTCGATGCCGAGGCCGCCGCGCCCGAGCGCGCTGACGATGCCGTGCGTCACCGTCATGCCGATGCCGAAGGGATTGCCGATCGCGAGCACGGTGTCGCCGACCTCCACCTGGTCGCTGTCGCCGAGCGTGACGGCGGGCAGGCCGGTGGCGTCGATCTTGAGGACGGCGATGTCGGTCTTCTCGTCGCGGCCGACGATCCTGGCCGTGTATTCCTTGCGGGCCTCGCCGACGGCGACCTTCACCTCGTCGGCGCCGTCGATCACGTGGTTATTGGTGAGGATGTAGCCGTCGGCGGTCACGATCACGCCCGAGCCGAGGCTCTGCTGGACGGACGGGCGCGGCAGGTTGCGCTGCGGTCCCTGGTCGGGCACGCCGAAGAAGCGGCGGAACATCGGGTCGTTGAAGAACGGGTTGTCGAGGTCGGAGCGGCGCACCTTCTTGCTGGAAAAGACGTAGACGACGCCGGGGGCGGACTTCTTGACCACCGCGGAGTAGCTGACGCGCGCCTGCACGGCGCGGTCGAGCGGCTTGGCGTCAGTCTGCAGCTTGAGGTTGGGCGGGGCCGGGCGGTCGGCCGCCCAGAGGGCGAGTCCGCCAGTCAGGAGGGCCAGGGCCAAAACGAGGAGTGAGCGGCGAGTGAGCGTTTTCATGGTATCGTCCCAGAGCGCCACCCGGTCGTTTTTGTCTACCGGCCGACGCCGGGGCTGCCTCAGACCGCGCGCCCGGCGGCGGGTTCCCCCGCGGCAGCGCGTGACCAACGGCGGCATTGACCGCCCCGGAGCGCCCGCCTTCACTGCCCGACCGCTCGTCACATCCAGTGCGGGGCGGAAATCCAACCATGTCCACCAGCTCCACCGAAAATCCGAATCTCATGGAAGCCCTCGTGTCGCTCGCGAAGCGCCGCGGCTTCATCTACCAGTCGTCCGAAATCTACGGCGGCCTCAACGGATTCTTCGACTACGGTCCGCTCGGCGTGGAGCTGAAGCGCAACATCCGCGATTGCTGGTGGCGCGACATGGTGCACCGCCGCGACGACATCGTCGGCATCGAGACCTCGATCATCATGCACCCGAAGGTCTGGGAAGCCTCCGGCCACGTCGCCGGCTTCACCGACCCGCTCGTCGACTGCAAGGTGAGCAAGCAGCGCTACCGCGCGGACCAGCTGTTCTTCGCCGCCGTCATCGTCGACGGCAAAACCGTCGGCTACGTTTCTGCCCTCGAGTCGGAGAAGACCGCCGAGGAGCTCCAGCAGGCCGCCGAGCAGATGAAGCGCAAGAAGGCCATCCAGGGCGCGCTCGAGCCGGTGAAGGTCCGCGAATTCACCGAGGCCACCGCCGAGGAGATCCCGCTCATCCCCTCGCCCGCCACCGGCGAGCCCGGCAGCCTCACGCCGCCGCGCGCGTTCAACATGATGTTCGAGACCAACGTCGGCGCGCTGAAGGACGCCTCGTCGGTCGCCTACCTCCGCCCGGAGACGGCGCAGGGCATGTTCGTCGACTTCAAGAACGTCGTCGACACCACGCGCGTGAAGCTGCCCTTCGGCATCGCGCAAATCGGCAAGTCGTTCCGCAACGAGATCACGCCGCGCAACTTCATCTTCCGCTCGCGCGAATTCGAGCAGATGGAGATGGAATACTTCATCCACCCCGACGCCGACTGGCTCGCCTGCCACGAGGAGTGGCTGAAGTGGTGCCAGGACTGGCTGAAGTCCATCGGCCTGCCCGAGTCGCACCTCTCGCTCCACGAGCACCCGAAGGAGAAGCTCGCGTTCTACTCGCGCCGCACGGTCGACATCATGTTCAAGTATCCGTTCGGCGTGCAGGAGCTCTGGGGCATCGCCGCGCGCTCCGATTACGACCTCCAGCAACACCAGAAATTCTCCGGCGTGCCGCAGGTCTACTTCGATGAGGGCACGAAGGCCAAGGTCGTCCCGCACGTCATCGAGCCCGCGGTCGGCGTCGACCGCATCTTCCTCGCCGTGCTCGCGTCGGCCTACGCCGTCGAGGACGTGAAGGACGAGAAGGGCAACGTCGAGCAGCGCACCGTGCTCCGCCTCTCGCCGCGCATCGCGCCGACGAAGGTCGCCGTGCTCCCGCTGCTCAAGAACAAGGACGTCCTCACCACCCGCGCCAAGGCCCTCTACGCAAAGCTCAAGAAGCGCTACGCCGTGCAATACGACGACGGCGGCGCCATCGGCAAACGCTACCGCCGCCAGGACGAAGCCGGCACGCCGTGGTGCGTGACGATCGACTTCGACACGATCGAAAAGCCCGGCGACACCTTCACCCTCCGCGAGCGCGACAGCATGAGCCAAAAACGCATCACGGAAGCGGAGCTCTTCCAGCTCCTCGAAGACCAAGTCTACTAAGCGCACCTGTCCGCCGTCGCCTTGGCGAAGGCGGATCACCGAAGCCGAGCTCTTCGCCCTGTTCGAAGAGCAGGTTTACTGAGGCGAAGAGGGCCTCGCGCCCGACGCGTGTTGCCTTTCCTGGTAGGGCGGGGGTCTCCGGACCCCGCCTTTCTCTTGGGCACATTCGCTTAACCGAGGGAGCCCACGATTGAGGAAGCCGATGTTCCCTTAATGATGGATGGGCGGGCGGGTTTTCTCGACCCCCGAGACGAGATCCGCGCACAACCGCATTGCCCAACCCGTTCATCGTGCTGTCTGTTTCTCACGGGCCATCTCTTCCTGACCGTGAAGCTGGCCGCTCAGCTCAATCCGTCCCGCGCTCCCGCCGCCTGCGCAGCTCCGCGATGAGTTCGTCCACGTCGCGCGCGAGGCCGAGAACCTCGGCCACCATCGGTCCGGCCTGGGCCGGACGGAGCAGCGCCTCCTCCTCGCAGGACTCCAGCGCCCGGAGGGCGTCGTCGAGATACTCGCGGACCTTTTTCAGCCGCACGATGGTGATGGCGCAGAAATCCCGCTTCGGCGGCCACTCGCGGTCGTTCAGCCAGGCTGCGAGCTTCACGTGGGCCTTCCCCATCGCGCCGAGCAGCTCCCGCACCGGGTGCTCCGACACCGCCGTCTCCGGCACCCAGCCCTCGGTGTCGGCCTCCTCCTGCCAGCGATAAAAGAGTTCCTGGGCGCGCTCCGCGACCGGGTGCCCGTGGCCGGGTTCTCCCTCCTCCGGGTCGGGAGCGGCGCGCGCCTCACCAGCTCCGCGATTGAAGGCCTCCAGCCATGCGGCCCGCTCCGCCCGCTGCTCCGGCGTGGGCGGGGGCGCGGGATGCTCGCGGTTGAGCCGCTCGATCTCCTCCTGCAAGATGCGCGGGTAGTTCTCCGCTCCCTCGCGCGCGAGCCGAGCCTGGACGCGATCGTTCAGCAAATCGCTGCGCGCCTGCATCGCCTCGGCTTCGTCCTCGGTCATCGGCGGCGCAGTGTGCCCGCCGCGCCGCGCCACGCGAGCCGGTATTGCCGGCGGCCCCGGCCGCTGCCGGCGCGCGGCGGCAGCGACGGGGATGCCGGCGGGCCGTCTACGCCTTGCCGCGGCGCTTCTCGCTTTGCCGGATCATCTCGTCGAGATCGGCCGCCGGGCGGATCTCCCACGGGCCGAAACCGACGCCGGGGTGCTTGGAGATGAGCTCGACCGCGTGGTTCAGGTCGCGCGCCTCGAGGATCAGGATGCCGCCGAGGTATTCCTTGGTCTCGGTGAACGGTCCGTCCGTCACCACCACGCGCCCGTTGACGGAGCGCAGCGTCATCGCGGTCTCAGGCGGCTGCAGGCCGTGGCCGCCGGCGAAATGGCCTTTCGCACGCAGCTCGTCGTCGTAGGCGAAGCAGCGGTCCATGCCGGCGTGCAGCTCCTTTTCCGAGAGCGCGCCGAAAATCTTGGGGTCAGCGTAACCGAGGCAGATGTATTTCATGGGGATGGTAGATGAGAAAAGCGTCCGGAATTGGCCGCGTTTCCGTAACTAGTCGATTGGGCGGCGCACCATTCGACAGCGGAGCGGAAAAATTTCATCCGAGTTCGCGCAGCCTTCGCGCCAGAAACCGTCGCTCCGCCTCCCCCGGCGCCAAACCCAGCGCCTTTTCATAGCTCTCCCGCGCCCCCTCGCTCCGTCCGAGCCGCCGGCACAGATCCGCGCGGGCGACGTGCGCCCAATGGTAATTCGCCAACTCGCCCCGCGCGAGCAGCGCATCGATCACCGCCAGCCCGGCGGCCGGACCGCTCCGCATCGCGATCGCCACCGCGCGATTGAGTTCGACGACCGGCGAAGGCTGCACCTCGAGCAACGCCGCGTAGAGCGCGCAAATCTGCGCCCAGTCCGTGTCAGCCGCCGAGCGTGCCTCCGCATGCACCGCCGCGATCGCCGCCTGCAGCGTGTAGGCGCCGAAACGCCGCGTGGCCAGCGCGCGCTCGACCAAGCCGGTGCCCTCGCGGATCGCCTCCCGGTCCCACTGCGTCCGATCCTGGTCCTCCAGGAGCACCAGTTCGCCCGCGGCATCCACGCGCGCCGCCCGCCGCGACTCCTGCAGCAGCATGAGCGCGAGCAGGCCCATCACCTCCGGCTCGGGCAGCCGCTCGAGCAGCATGCGCCCGAGTCGGATCGCCTCTGCGGAGAGATCGGCGCGCACCAACGTCGGCCCCGACGACGACGCGTAACCTTCATTGAAGAGCAGATAAACCACCGCCAGCACCGCGCCCAGGCGCTCCGGCAGCTCCTCCGCCGACGGCGTTTGATAGGGGATGCGCTCCTCGCGGATCTTCGCCTTCGCGCGCACGATGCGCTGCGCGATCGTCGGCGCGGTGGTGAGAAACGCGTGGGCGATCTCCTCGGTCGTCAGGCCGCACAGCTCGCGCAGGGTCAGCGCCGCGCGCGACTCCGCCGGCAGCGCCGGATGGCAGCAGGTGAAGATCAGCCGCAACCGCTCGTCCGGCACGTCGCCGTCGTTTTCCGGCAACGCCGGCGCGCCGTGCAACGTCTCCGCCACGCGCGCCTGCGCCGCCTCCAGTTTCGCCTGCCGACGGAACCCATCGATGGCCTTGAACCGCGCCGTGGAAACCAGCCAGGCGCGCGGATGGCGCGGGATTCCTTCCTTCGGCCAGCGCTCCGCGGCCGCACGAAACGCGTCGTGCATCGCGTCTTCCGCCACGTCGAAGTTGCCGAGCAAGCCGATGAGCGTCGCCAACACGCGCCCCGCCTCGGCGCGATAAATCGCATCGAGCTGAGCCCCAAGATCGACCGGCGTGGCGTCGTCCATGCGACGCGCAAGGGAGCCTACCTTGCGCGCGCCGGCAAGCCGCTTGCGCGGGATGGCGCTCCCGCCGGGCGGAAGCGAGCCCGACCGCACCGGGTCGGGCACGCTCCGGCACGCGGCCGCTCAGGCGGGCGTCGAGGCTCCGGCGCCGCTCGGGATGAGCGGACATTGCGCCGGCTGCTGCGTGAGCACGTAGATGAGCTGGGCCACCGCCACGATGAGCGAGGCGATCGTCTCGGCCACCGCGAGCGCGGCGCCGAAGAACTTCACCAGGATCTTCACGAGCAGCTTGGTGAGCGCCCACCAGCCCATCGAGGTCAGCACGATCTTGATCAGCGGCCAGAGCACGCCGAAATCGTAGAGCGCCTTGATGATCACGTAGAGCCCGGTGGCCGTCACCGAAGCCGGAATGTTGCCGATCGCCCGCATCAGGGCCGCGTTGCCCAGGATCCGCTGCTGGATGAACTGCAGCGCGCGGTTGGTCAGCGCCGCGGTCACGCCGAACACCGACAACAGGCCCATCAGGATCGTCCAGATCACGCGGATGCGCCACATGGTGCAGTCGTCCAACGACTCGACCGGCGCGCGGAAGACCACCGTGGAGCGGACCGGCGTGTGGTGAATGAGGATGTGTTCGCCGTCGATCTTGTGGTGAGTGATGACGAAGCGCAGCTCCTGCGGCCGCTCCTTCATGAGGTGGCGGACGCGGGCCCATTCCCCGGCCAGCTTGGCGCGGAAACGCTCGACGTGCGCCGCGGGCACGAACAGGTGCAGGTTCTGCGCGAGCTCCTTGCGCGCCGCCTCGTCGAGCAGCCTGTCCAGCTGCGGCGCGTCGGCGAACGATATGCCGTCGCGCAGGCGCTGCATCACCTCGGGCGCGAGTTGCCGGTAGTGCGGCTTCTCGGGTTCGCGGCGCGATTTGCGCGCGGTGGCGGCGGCCGACGTCCCGGCCGCGCCGGTCTGCGCGTGCACGCTCGCGCGGTCGGCGAGGCCGACGAGATTGCCGTTGAGCTCGTTGCGCGTGAGCTGGCTGGTGAAGTCGTAATGCGCGGTGAGGCCGGTTTCCTGGATGGGATACGCGGCGAGCCATTGCTGGATCTGGGCCGCGCTGAGGCTGACGTTCCACACGTCGACGGTCTGGATGAAGCCTTGCAGCGTCCAGACCGTGGAGGGCTGCGTCGACACCGCCGCGCCGCCGATGAGCACATTCGGCGCAGCCAGCGCCGTGATGGCGGGGAACGCGGGGCTCGACGAATCGAGCGCGCCGTTGAGGTAGAGCGACAGCGTGGTCGTGGTGGGATCGTAGGTCGTCGCGACGTTCACCCACTGGCCGAAGGGCAGCGTGCCCTGCGAGACGAGGGTGCTGCCCGGGCTGTCGACGTTGCCGCGCAACGACGCCAGCCGGTAGAGGTTCGCGGTGCTGTCGTAGACGAGGAACAGCGCGACGCCCACCGGCGCATCGATGAGCTGGTTGACGAACACGGCCTGGGCGGCGGGCACGAGGCCGTCGGCGGTGAGGCTCGCCGTCGGGTTCGCGATCCAGATCCACGCCTGGATGGTGTAGGGATCGTTGCCGGCGCCGCCGGGATTCACGCCGGGATCGCGGATCGGCTGGCAGTAGGCGCTGGCGCCGAGCGCGACGGCGGGGGCGACGGCGTTGACGTTCGTCGTGCCGCTGAGCACGAGCGGGAGGTTGTTGCCGGAGGTGTCCGCGGGCGGGTTGAGGGTGAAGTCGAAGTTCGCGACGTAGCTCTGCGCGGGGTCGGGCTGGAACATCGCCTCGAGCAGGAGGCCCGCCGGCAGCGCGCTGGCGTAGACGCGCACGCTGTTCAGGCGGCCCTGCAGGTTGTTCGCGATGACGAACGGGTTCGGGTTGTCCGCGCCCTGGCCGGTCACGCCGGCCGCGCAATCGAGGACGCCGTCGATGTAGAGCTGCAGCTGCGTGCCGGTGTAGACGCAGGCGACGTAATGCCAGGCGTCCTGCGTCACGGGATTGGTGACGCCGTCGGACCAGAGGGCCGGGAAGCCGTTGAGTTCGACGTAGAGCTGGGTGCCCTGGACGCCGAAGCGAAACACGCCGTCCTTGGCGAGGATGTCGGCCGGGTCCTGGATGGACTGGGCGTTCACCCAGGCGGTGACGGTGAAGGGCACGCTGCCGTTGAGCTTGATGGAGAATTGCGGCGCGGTTTGCGCGCTGCCGTTGACGAAGAAACTGGTTTCGAGTGAGGCAAAGGGAGTGCTCATGGGAAACGATCAGGCGGTGGGTTGATACGCGGTGGCGGTGTTGCCGATGGCGACGAGGACGCCGTTGACCGAAGCGCCGGTGGCTTTGCGCACCAGCTGCTTGGTGGCCACGACGGAGGGATGCTGCTCGAACTCGCCGAAGCGGTGCGCGAGATGCGCCGCCGGCGAACTCGCCTGCATGCCGACGTAGACGGTGGTCGTCAGCATCGCGCCGGTGGGCCACGAGCCGCCCTGGAGGCGGGCCATCGTCTCGACCTGGCCGTTGAAGCCGGAGGGACAGGTGACGCCGCTGGAGTAGATCGTCTGGTTCGGCGTGGTCGTGACCACCGCGGTGTTGATGCCCAGCGCCGTGCAGAGGATCTGCACCGTCGTGCCGACGGGGATGTTCTGGCACTGGACGCCGACCAGCATCGGCATGGGCGTGGGCCACGGATTCGCGAACGAGTCGAGCCGGTCCCACTGGGGCGCGCTGGGATTGGTGACGAGGCTGAGGTTGCGCCAGCAGATGTTCTGGTTGTTGCGCACCCACAGGACGAACTGGTCGGAGGAGCTGAACGTCGGCGCCTGCGCCGGCGGCCAGTTGTAGGGCGGCACGGTGTTGACCGCGCCGATCAGGCAGAAGTGGTCGTTGGCCGAGATCGTGGGCGGCGTCCAGTTGAACGGGATCGCGCCGACCGCGATCTGCCCCGCCGGCACGCTGGGCAACATGACGTAGTTCTGCGGCTGCTTGTTGAGCAGCGCCGTCATCGGCTGGTTGAACCAGAGGTTCGGGGTCAGCAGCAGCGAGGCCTTGCTCCAGTAAACATACATGGCGCCGCCTTGCGCGGCGGTGCCGAGGTTCCTGGCGCGGACGTAGAAGTTGTTGTTTTGCTGGGCCACCACCGCCTGGTTCGGATCCGACGCGTAGCTTTGCGTGGTGCCGAAAACGGCGGCGGGGTTGGCGTAGGTGTTCTGTTGAACACAGATGATGTCCGGCGAGGTGTAGGGATAGCCGGGCGAGGGAACGATTCCCTGATCTTGCAGGGAGTCGCGCACGAGTAGGCCAGTGTAGGGCATGGTCGGTCTCCGTTGGGGGTGAGATGCCTCGCCTCTGCGCTTACGGAAAAACGCCCGACGCGAAGCAGTGGGATTGCGGGGTGGTTTGCGGCGGGCGTCTGGCCCGATGCCGTCGCGTCTGTTCTCCCAAGCGTGCTTTCGCGGCCAAAGGGGCCACGCCGGCGCCGCGGCTCGCGCGGAACGGTGACGCAGCCCTCGCTTGCCCTTCCCTCGCCCGGCCGCCTCGCTTGGTCCATGGACGCCTACGCCGCCGCCCGCCCGCTCATCGACGCCGCCCACGCCGCCGATCCGAAGAAAGCCCCCGACGGCCGCGCCGCCGAGCTCGTCTACGCCGAGCGGATGGAGGCCTGGGTCGCGCGCGTCGCGCCCGAGGCCTCGCCGCTCCTGCGGCTCGCCGCGCGCTGCCAGCACCTCGAGCGCTGGAGCGTGCCGCGCGCGACGTTCCCCGACGGCAAGGTCGGCTACCTCAAGTGGCGCCAGTCGCTCTACGTGAAGCAGGCCGCCCGGGCGAGGAGTTGCTCCTCCAGGCGGGCGTCGCCGCGAGCGAGGCCGACGAGGTCTACACGTGGGTCTCGAAGACGGCGCTGAAGACCAACCCCGGCACGCAGGCGCTCGAGGACGCCGCCTGCCTCGTCTTCCTCGAGAACGAGATCGGCGACTTCGCCGCGCAGCACGCCGACTACCCACGCGAGAAGTTCATCGAGATCCTGCGCAAGACCTGGAAAAAGATGAGCCCGCGCGCCCACGCGCTCGCCCTCGCCCTCCCGTTGCCCGCCGGCATCGCCGCGCTCGTGCGCGAGGCGGTCGCGGGCGCCTGACGCACGCGCTTGCCGCACCGCGCGCGGCCCGCTTCGCTCGGCGCCTTGGACAACGCCTGCCATTTCTCGCCCGACCGCCGGCACCGCTACTCGCTCGTGCACCGCTGGAATCCGCTCTTCGGCGACCGGCTCATCCTCTGGATCGGCCTCAATCCCTCCACGGCCGACGAGTCGCAGCTCGACCCGACCCTGACGCGCATCGCCGCCTTCTCGAAGCGCGAGGGCTTCGACGGCTTCTGGATGGCCAACCTCTTCGGCCTGCGCACGCCCTATCCGGAGGAGATGATGCAGGACCCCGACCCGGTCGGGCCGGAAAACGACGCCGCGCTGCTCGCCGCCGCCGAGCGCTGCGAGAAGATCGTCGCCGCCTGGGGCGTGAGCGGCGTCCACCAGGCCCGCGCCGAGGCGGTCGCGCGGCTCTTCGCCGGCCGCGAGCTGTGGTGCCTCGGCACCACGCAGGACGGTCATCCGCGGCACCCGCTCTACGTGGCCGCGAAACAACCGCTCGTCCGCTGGGCGCCGGCGGCCCGCCCGGTCGACGGATAAGCCGCGAACCGGCGCATCGGCGGCGACGGAGGGGCGCCGCGACGACCGCCCAAGTTTTGGCGGATTGTGCCGATATCTAGGCATCGTCCCCGGGCGGCCCGCCCGTCGGGAACGGCTTTGCCCGCACCCGCCACTCCCCTTCCCTCCCGATGTCCACCGAACTCCTCGACACCGCCGCCGCCGCACACGAAAAGGCGAAATACGAACAGATGTGGGAGCACGAGGACTACCGGAAGTTCTCCCCCGGCCTCCACGCCCTCGAGCGCCTCGATCTCGCCGCGCGCTTCCGCGAGCGCGGCGTGTGCACGATCCTCGACGCCGGCTGCGGCTCGGGGAAGTTCATGCGCCGCATCCTGGAGAAGCACGCGGACGAGTTCTCCATCCGCGGCTTCGACATCGCCGCCAACTGCCTCGACCCGTGGTTCGCCGACAAGCTGACGCCCGGTTTCCTCACGCTCGGCTGCATGTGGGACGCGGGCGCGCTCCCGGCGCCCAACGACGCCGTCGTCTGCACCGACGTCATGGAGCACATTCCGACCGAGCACGTGCCGGCCGTGCTGCGCAACCTCCGCGCCGCCGCCACGCGTTGCGTGTTCCTCGGCATCGCGCTTTTCCCCGACGCCTTCGGGCCCAAGGTCCTCGGCGCCCCGCTGCACCTCACCGTCAAGCCGGTCGACTGGTGGCGGGCCGAGGTCGCGGCCGCGGGCCTGGAGACGCTTTCCGGCGCCGTGCAAAAGCAGCCCGACGGCACGCCGATGTGGCTCTACCTGCTTTGCCTCCCGGCGGCGGCCTGAAACGCGCCCTGCTTCTCGGCTCCATCAGCCGCGCTCGTGACGCACGCGGCGCGATTTCGTGGTTTGCCGCGCCGGGCAATCGGGTTTTCCTGCCCGCATGTTCTCCACGCTCTCTCCTCGCGCCAACTTCTTTGTCCGCGTCGCGCTCGCGGTCGGTTCGGGCCTGCTGATCGCCGGCCTGCTTTGAAAAGTTTCCGCTACGCGCTCGATCCGCTGTGCGTGGCGGCGGTGGCGGCCTACGCCTTCGGCCGCTGGTGGCTGCGCGCGCACGTCGCGCACGGGTTCTGGCACGACCAGTTCACCGACACCCTGCTGATCCCGGCGGCGCTGCCGGTCGCGCTGTGGCTGCAGCGCCGGCTCGGCCTCCGCGCGCACGACGCGCGGCCGCACTGGCGCGAGATCGCGCTGCACCTGGCGGCGTGGTCGATCGCCGCCGAGGTGATCGCGCCGCACGTGTTTCACCACGCGACGGGCGACTGGCGCGACGTCATCGCCTACGCCGCCGGCGCGCTCGGCGCCGGGGCGTGGTGGAGCCTGGCGTGAGCTTCGATCTCCTCGCGCCGCACTACGGCTGGATGGAGCGCGTCGTCGCCGGCCGGCTGCTGCAGCGCTGCCGCACGGCGTGGCTGCCCCGGTTCGCCGGGCGCGAGCGCCTGCTCGTCGCCGGCGTGGGCCACGGGCGCTTCCTGCACGAACTGCTCCCGCGCCACCGTGCGCTCCGCGTCGTCTGCGTCGACGCCAGCGCGCGCATGCTGCGCGCCGCCGAGCGCGGCGCGCGGCGCGCCCGCCTCGACCTGTCGCGCGTCGAGTTCGTCCACGCGCGCCTGCCCGAGTGGACGCCGCCGGCGGGGCGTTCGACGCCGTGGCGACGCACTTCTTCCTCGACTGCTTCGCCCGGCCGCAGCTCGACGCCGTGGTCGCGGGCCTGGCCGGCGCCGCGACGCCGGACGCGACCTGGGTGATCTCGGACTTCGCCGTGCCGCCGCACGGCTGGGCGCGCCAGCGGGCCCGCGCCGTGCATGCGCTGATGTATGCGTTCTTCCGCGTGGCGACCCGCCTGCCGGCGCGGCGCCTGACCCCGCCGGACGCCCTGCTGGCCGCGCAGGGCTTCGTCCTCGGCGGCCGCCGCACCTTCAACCACGGCCTGTTGCAGGCCGATTGGTGGCAGCGTCGGGCTCGCGCGTGACCTCGAGCTCGATCGCGCGCAGGTTCGCCCGCTCGGGACGATAGTTCGGGCGCGGGCTGAAACCGCGCTCCGTCAGCGCGACGTCGGTGATTTCGCCCAGCAGGAAGGTGCGCCAGCCGCTCGGCGGCTCGGACCGGCTGCCGCCCTCGACCTGCCACGCGAGCACCGCGCGGTGGCCGCTGGCGGTGACGCCGAGCGCGTGCGGCTCGACGAGGCGCACGTGCCCGCCGTAGCGCAGGCGCAGGACGCGCTGGCGGCGGATGGCCTCGCGGACGACGTCCGCGGCCTCGGCGCCGGCGGCGCGCGCCGGGCTCGTTCCGGCCGCAAGCGCGATCCCGCAGACGGCCCGGAGAAAAGCTCGCCGATTCACGCCCCGAGCGTGCCCGGGACCGGCGGGGCTGGCAAGCGCCCTAGCGCTCGGCCTTGGCGTCGGGCTGCGTCCCCGCCGGGCGATCGCCGGCGAGCTGGTCCGCCAGCGGCAGGCCGAGCCGGATGATCTCCTGCACCGCGAGAGCCGCGACGCGGTCGGCGCCGTAGGCCGAGTAATGCGTGTCGTCCCGCCAGCCTTTCGGCTGCCGCGCGTAGACGCCGGGTGCGATCCAGAGATGCAGGCGCTTCGAGCCCTCGCGGCCGTGGCCCTCCTCCAGCGCGGTCGTGAGCGCGTTCAACTCCAGCACCGGCACCTGCTCGGCCTGGCCGACCTCGCGGACGGCGGCGACGTAGTCGCCGTGCGTGTCGACGAGGTGCGCGCCGTCGGGCGACCATTTGCGGCGCGCGACGGACGTCGCGAGGATCGGCGTGGCGCCCTTGGCCCGGACGTCGGCGATCATGCGCCGGAGATTGCCGGCAAACTCGCCCCGCGGCTCGGTGTGGCGGGCGGCGTCGGGTTTTTCGTCGTTGTGGCCGAACTGCACGATCACCCAGTCGCCCGGCTGCAGCGCCGCGACCAGCGCCGGCCAGTGGCCCTCGGCGAGGAAAGACTTCGTGCTGCGCCCGTTCAGCGCGTGATTCACGACCGTGAGCCCGGCGCCGAAATACCGCGGCAGCGCCTCGCCCCAGCCGTATTCGGGATTCGGCTGCCGGCGCTCCTTCGTCGCCATGGTCGAGTCGCCCGCGAGGTGCAGCTGCGCGGCGGACGCAGGCAGCGCGCCCGCCGCCACGAAGAGGGAACCGATCGCCAGCCACGCCCGGAAGTGCATGGGCGCATCCAAGCTCCGCGGCGCCGCCGCGGCGAGTTTGAAGTCTTGCCCGTGACACGCGGCGGTGGAAGGTTCGCGGGGTGAAGACTTCCGCCAAAATCCTCCTGGGCCTCGGCGCGCTGCTGGTCGTCGCGCAGGCCATCCGTCCGATGAGCAACCACGGCACGGTCGCCGGCCCGAACCACCTCGCGCAGCTCGCGCCCGTGCCGGCGGAGGTCGACGCGATCCTCCAACGCGCGTGCTACGACTGCCATTCGAACGCCACGACC
The DNA here is from genome assembly GCF_047777955.1 of Oleiharenicola sp. Vm1. Taxonomy (GTDB): domain Bacteria; phylum Verrucomicrobiota; class Verrucomicrobiia; order Opitutales; family Opitutaceae; genus Didemnitutus. Next base: position 262,490 of record NZ_CP180537.1, on the reverse strand, counting down.
TACCCGTGGTATGCCAACGTCCAGCCTGTCGGCTGGTGGCTGGAGAAGCACGTCCGCGACGGCAAGCGCCACCTGAATTTCTCGGAGTTCACGACCTATCCGCTCAAGCGCGCCACCCGGAAGCTCGAGGAGACCGCCGAGGAGGTGCGCAAGCACGGCATGCCGCTGGCGTCCTACACCTGGATGCACCCGGAGGCGAAGCTGACCGAGGCGGAGATCAAGACGCTGGCGGAGTGGGCGACCAACACCCGCCGCGCCGTCGGCGCCGCCCTCAGCGCGCCCGGCAAGTGAGGCCGCGCCCCACCCCGGCCGCGTGGGCGGCCGGCGGACGTTGAGGACTCGCCGCGGACGCTCCTCCGACCGGAGGCATCGGCCGCCGCGCCCGGCGGCTCACGCCGGCAGCCGCTTGTCCTTCTCGCAGGCGGGCGCGCCGGGCAGCTGTTCCATCGCGGAAACCACCTTGCTCATCAGGCGCGCGAATTCCTGCGCCTCCTCGTCCGAGAGGTGCGCGGCGAAATACTTGGCGATGCCGGCGCGGTAGACCGGCCAGATCTGGCGCAGCACCTCCACGCCCTTGTCGGTCAGCTGCGCGTGCTGCACGCGGCCGTCGCTCGGACAGGACTTGCGGACGATGAGCTTCTCCTTCTCGAGCTTGTCCACCAGCCGCGTGAGCCCGCTGCGGCTGAGCAGCGCGCTGCGGGCCAGCTCGCTCATCCGCAGGTGGCGCCCGGGCGCGAGATAGAGCTCGTAGAGGGCATCATACCAGCTCAGCGACGGCAGCCCGGCCGCCTGCAGATCGGCCTCGATCGCCGCGAAGATCCGCCAGAACGACACGTAGTAACGGCGCCAGGCTTCGAGGTGATTTTCGGGCAGGTTGGGCTGCTTCATGCCGGCACCCTACACTTTTTAGTTGCATATGCAACTGTTTCCGGTCTTTTGGTTGTGTATGCAACTAACTTCCCTCCTCCCATCCCTCGTCGCCACCGGCGACTCCTTCGCGCCGCTCTTCCTGCGGCTTTCCCTCGGGCTCATGATCCTCCCGCACGGCCTGCAAAAGACCCTCGGCTGGTTCGGCGGCTACGGCTTCCAGGGCACCATGGGCTACCTGACCAACACGGTCGGCGCGCCGTGGATCTTCGCGCTGCTGGCGATCCTGGCCGAATCCGTCGGCGGCGTGATGCTGCTCGCGGGCGTCGGCACGCGCGTCGCCGCGCTGGGTGTGGGCGGCGTCATGGTCGTCGCGGCCGCGCAGCACTGGCCGCACGGCTTCTTCATGAACTGGTTCGGCAACCAGAAGGGCGAGGGCGTCGAGTTCTTCATCCTCGCGCTCGGCCTGGTGCTGGCGCTGCTGGTCCTCGGCGGCGGCAAGTGGTCGCTCGACGCGCTGCTGGCGAAGTAAGGCCCGTTTCACCGCGACGGGGCCCGGCGCCAGGCCGCGCCCCGCTTTTTCTGCGCGGCTGTGCCGGCCGGCCCGGCCCGCAGGGTCGACACCGAACGCCCGACCGGCGAAAAAGGCCGGATGTCCGACCCGTCGCTCCAGCTCCGTCGCGCCACGGCCGCGGATTCGGCCGCCGGCCGCGCGCTGATCCACGCGGTGCTGGCCGAGTTCGGGCTCCGTCCCGATCCGGCCGGCACGGACGCCGACCTGGCGGACCTCGCCGCGCCCTATTTCTCGCGCGGCGGCGACTTCGTGGTGTTGGTCGATCCGGCCGGCGCGATCCTCGGCACCTGCGGGCTCTTCCCGCTGGGCGCGGGCGTCGTCGAGCTGCGCAAGATGTATCTCGCCCCCGCCCTGCGCGGCCGCGGCCAGGGCCGGCGACTGCTCGACTGGGCGCTCACCCGCGCCCGCGAACTCGGCTTCCGACACATGACTCTGGAAACCGCCACCGTGCTGCGGGACGCCATCGCCCTCTACGAGCGCAACGGCTTCCGGCGCGAGTGCGGCGGCGTGCATTCTGGCCGCTGCGATTTGTCCTATCGCCGCGAGCTGTGATCGATCTTTCCCCGCATGAAACCCGCCAACGTTGCCGAAAAACTGTCGCTCATCGCCACGCATTGGGATCCGAAGGTGGTCGCCGAACTCAACGGACAGCACGTGCTGCTCGTGAAAATCAAAGGCGAGTTCGTCTGGCACCATCACGCCGACGCCGATGAGATGTTCCTCGTCGTGCGCGGGCGCTTCCGGATGGAATTCCGCGATCGCACGGAGTCGCTCGCCGAGGGCGACCTCATCGTCGTCCCGCGCGGCGTCGAGCACCGGCAACGTCCGCGGCGAACTCACCCGCGCCCACCACGCGAAGATCTGAGCCGCCGCGGCGCCCGCGTTTATTCGGCGCGCAAAAGCGCGAGCGGATCGACTTTGGCCGCCCGCCGCGCCGGCAACAGCCCGCCGATCACGGCCGCGAGCAATCCGGCCACCGCGGCGAGCGCGATGGCGGCCCCATCCGCGCGCAACCCGACCATCATCCACGAGCCGAGCACCCGCGGGAGGAGCAACGAAAGCCCCACGCCGATCGCCGCGCCCAGCAGCCCGAGCGTCGCCGCATCGCGCAACACGTCGCGCCACACGCGACCCGGCTCGGCGCCGATGGCCAGGCGCACGGCGATCTCTCGCGAACGGCTGGCAACCAGATAGCCGAGCGCGCCCAGCACGCCGATCACCGCGAGCAGGGTCGCGAGCACGCCGAAACCCGCCGTCAGGCGCACCGTGGCGACGTCGTTGCGCACCCAGCGCTGCGCGCGCTCTTCGAGCGTCGTCCAGCGATTGAACAACACACCCGGCTCGGCCGCGGAGATCTTTTTCTTCAACGCCTCGCGGGCCGCCGCGGCATCGCCCGCCACGCGCACGACCAGGCAACCGGCCGTCGCGCGCCATTGCGGCAGCGGATCGTAGAACATCGCCGGTGGGGCCTCGCGCACGCCGTTCACCCGCGCATCCGACACGATGCCGACGATCTCGCGGTCCTCCGCATCGGCCGTTTCGCCGAAACCGAAGCGGCGGCCGATCGGATCCGCATCGCCGAACACCTCGCGCGCCAGCCGCTCGCTGATCACGGCGACGTTCGGTCGGCCGGCGACATCATGGGCCGTGAAGCCGCGCCCGCGCACGAGGGTCATGCCCATCGTGGTGAAGTAATTCTCGTCCACGCTCTCGTGCTGGATGTTCTCGCGCGGCTGGTGCGCGACTTCGCCGCGGAAATACACGCCGCTCGCCGAACGGCTGCCGCTGAGCGCGCCGCTGGCCGCGAACGCCACTTCGCGCACCTGCGGCAATTCGTGCGCCGTCGCGCGGAGCCGGGCGAGCAGCGCCGGCTGGCGTTCCTCGGGAATGCCCGCGCCGCGCAAATCGAAGAACGTCTGCACCAGCGCCGCGCGATCATAGCCGGGCGCCTCCGCCAGCACCCGCCGGAGATCGAACGCCAGCGCGCCCGCGACGGAAATCAACATCACCGACAGCGCGAGCTGCGCCACGATCAGCGTCCGCCCCAGTCGCAGCGTGCCACCCGCGCCGAGATGCCGCTGCTGGAGCACGGACTGCGGCGCGAGCCGCGCCATGAGCCAGGCCGGCGCCAGCCCGATCGCGAGCCCGAGCCCGAGCGCGAGAACGGCGAGCGCGCCCGCCATGGCCCAATCGAAGCCCGGCAACCCGCCGCGCACGTCCGGCGCGAGCCAGCGCGCCAGCAACGGCGTCAGCCACGCGCCGATCAGCCCGCCGCCCACCGCGCCGCCGCAGGCGAGCAGCAAACTCTCGAGCAGCGCACCGCGCGCCAGCCGCCAGCGGCCGGCGCCGAGCGCGAGGCGCACGCCGAGTTCCCGGCCGCGGCCGAGCATGCGCAACAGCAGCAGCGTGGCGGAATTCGCCGCCGTCACGAGGACCACTGCCGCGACGAGCAGCGTCAGCGTGAGGCCGACGCGACGGAAATCGTTCCGCGTGTCGGAGTATCCCTGCGGGCTCGGCACGAGCCGCGGCACGCGGTTCCGAAAATCCTGAATCGTCGGCGCGTCGGTGATGATCGCGAGCGCCGCGTCGAGTTGCGGCCGCCACGAACGCTCGAGCGCACCGTGCGCGGCGGTGTTGCCCGGCGCCACGCGCACGAGCGCGGACAGCCAGTTGACGTTGTCGAGGCGCGTCCACTGCTCGAGCGCGACCGGCCCGTCGGAAATCGTCCACGCCGACGGCCTCAACCCGAGCGGCGCGTGCAGTCCGAGCGGGAGCCACAAATCCGGACTGTCACCCAGGGAAACGCCATCGAACGACGCCGGCGCGATGCCCACGATCGTCACTTCCTGGCGGTTGAGGCGCACGCTGCGCCCGACGGCATCGGGCGCGCCGCCGAGCTTCGCCAGCCAGAACGCGTGCGACGCCACCGCGACCGCCCGCGGCGCCTCGGTGGCGTCATCCGCCGGGGCCAGCACGCGACCGCGTGCCGCGGCGATCCCGAGGGCGGAGAAAAACTGGCCATTCACGAACTGCACCTGGCATGGCTGCGCCGGTTGGTCGTCCAGACGCAGCGCCGCGCGGGTCGGGGTCGCGTAGGCCGCGACGCGTCCGCCGAGTTCCGGCGCCTCCGCCAGCCGGCGGATCGTCGGCGCGCTGAGCAAGAACGGTTCGCCCGTCGCGTCCGTCACCAGGCTCAACTCCTCCGGATGCGGCACCGGCAAGGGCTCGAGCAACACGCCGCGCACGAGCGAAAACACCGCGGTCGTCGCGCCGATGCCGAGCGCGAGCACCGCCACGAGACTGAGCGCGAAGGCCGGGCGCCGGCTCAAGCTGCGCCCGGCGACGCGGAAATCGTGCACCCACGCCTCGAGCGAAGGCCAGCCGAGCGCGTCCTCGGTCTCCTCGCGGGTGGCGAGGACGTTGCCGAAGGCGAGGTGGGCCTGGCGGCGGGCCTCGACGCGGTCGAGGCCGCGGCGGACGTTTTCCTCCGTGAGCTGCTCGATGTGGGTGCGCATTTCCTCCTCCAGGCGGGCGACGCGGGCGCGGCGGCCGAGGAGGTGGCGGAGTTTCGTCCAGAGTTTCATGGCGTGGAAAACGGAGCGACTTTCGTGGAGCCGGAGAAAAATCAGGCCTCGGCAGCGAGCACGGCGTCGACGAGCGCGGTGACGCGCTGCCAGTTGGCCACCTCCTCCTTGAGCTGTTTGCGGCCGGAGGCGGTGATGGCGTAGAAGCGGGCGCGGCGGTTGTTCTCGCTCGTGCCCCACTCCGAGGCGATCCAGCCCTGCTCCTCGAGGCGGACGAGCGCGGGGTAGATCGTGCCCTGGTTGAGGAGCACGGAGCCGCCCGAGACCTGCTCGATGCGGCGGGCGATGCCGAAGCCGTGCTGCGACCCGAGGGTCGCGAGCGTCTGGAGGACGAGGAGGTCGAGGGTGCCTTGGAGGAGTTCGGTGCGGTCGGGCTCGCTCATGTCGAAGATCAACAGGTGTTCCTGTTGAAAGTCAACACGAGCGCCGCGGGCCGGTCGGCTAGCGGGGCGGACGCACGGAGGGGCCCCCGCGCGGCGGGGACTCCTCGGACCAGGCGAGGCGCGGGCGAGGAAGCGCCGCCCGCTTGGGCGATCCGTCGGTCGGCGGCGTCAGTTGCGGTCGGCGAGCTCGAGGGCGCGGGGGAAGAGGACGTTGTTCTCCTTGTGCACGTGGCGATGCAGGTCGGCCTCGAACTCCTCGAGGCCGCCGAGGAGGGCGCGGTGGGTGTTGCACGCGTCGCCGTCGGGGCGGAAGCCGTCGGTCAGCTCGCGCAGGCGCGCGACGGCGCGGCCGGCGGACTCGTGCTCGTCCTCCATCTGGCGGATCGGGTTGGCGATGGAGCCGCAGTGGAAATTGTCGGCGGCGCCGGCCTCGATCTGGCGGACGAGCGGAAAGAGGACGCGCTCCTCCTTGGTCATGTGGCTGAACATCTCGCGGGTGAGGAGGCCGACCGTTTCGGCGACTTCGGCGAGGCGGGCGTCGCGCCAGCCGTGCTTGCGGGCGACGCGCTCGGCCATTTCCAGCAGGCGCGGCAGCTCGGCCTTCACATACTCGTGGTGCGTGCGCTCGATGTGGTCGGCCAGCTCGCGGAGGGAAAGCGTGGCGGGGTTGACGTCGTCGGTGCCGGGCGTGACCGCCAGCGCCGCGTCGATCAGAGCGAGGACGGTGGCGGGGTCGAGGCCGCGGGCGGCGGCGAGTTCGGCCAGCGGCTTCTTGCCGCCGCAGCAGAAGTCGATGCCGAGCTTTTCGAAGAGGCGCGAGAGCGCCGGACGCGCGGCGACCATGGCGCCGACGGTGGTTTCAACGGTGAAGACGGGAGACGTGGATTCGGTGTTCATGACGCGGCCAATCTAGCCGCGCGCGCGCCGGCGTGCCTTGAGCTGCGTCAAGGGATGCGCGCGGCGCGCGAAAGGGCGGCTGCGGGCAACCGGCCCGACCGCAAACGCGAGCGCCCCGGGGTCGCGGGTTACCTGCGGAAACGAACGCGCTCAGCCTTCGACGACGACCGGGAAGCCGGCCTCGCGCAGCGCGCGGTGCAGGGCGCGCACGTGGGCCTGGTCGCGGGTCTCGACCGTGCAGACGGCGTTGACGGCGTGGACGTCGGGGCCGCTGAAGGCGCGGTCGTGCGCGATGTCCTTCACGCTGGCGCCGGACTGGGCGATGACGCGCGCGAGCGCGGCGAGGCCGCCGGGGCGGTCGCTGATCGTGACGGTGAAGCGGGTGATGCGGCCGTCGCTGACGAGGCCCTTCTCGATCACGCGGCTGAGGATGGCGGGGTCGATGTTGCCGCCGCAGGCGACGAGCACGACGTTCTGGCCGGCGAGTTCGGCCAGCTGGCCGGACATCATGGCGGCCAGCGGGGTGGCGGCGGCGCCCTCGACGACGATCTTCTCCATCTCGATCATGCGCAGGATGCCGACGGCGATCTGCGCCTCGGTGACGCGCACAACGCCGTCGACGTGCTGGCGGATGATGGAAAAGGAATTCGCGCCGACGGTGAGCGTGGCGAGGCCGTCCGCCAGGGTGGCGTGGCGCGGGACGACGACCGGCTTGCGCGCCTTCAGCGCGGCGGTGAGGTTGCCGGTGGCGACGCTCTCGACGCCGATGACCTTCACCTGCGGACGGACGGACTTGATGGCGAGTGCGACGCCGGCGAGCAGGCCGCCGCCGCCGACGGGGCAGACGACGGCGTCGACGTGGCGCACCTGTTCGAGGATCTCGAGGCCAAGCGTGCCCTGGCCGGCGATGATCTCCGGCGCGTCGAAGCCGTGGATGTAGGTCAGGGCCTCGTCGCGCACGAGGGCGTCGGCCTTGGCGCGGGCGGCGGCGAAGTCGGCGCCGTGCACGAGGACGTGCGCGCCGAGTTTCTTGCAGGTGCTGATCTTGATCAGCGGCGCGTAGTCGGGCATCACGACCGTGACGGGGATGCCGAGGAGCTTGCCGTGGTAGGCGAGCGCGGCGGCGTGGTTGCCGGCGGAGGCGGCGATGACGCCGCGGGCGCGCTGCTCGCGGGAGAGCTGGAGCAGGGCGTTGCGCGCGCCGCGTTCCTTGAACGAGCCGGTGCGCTGGAGGTTATCCAGCTTGCAGTAGATGTGCGCGCCGGTGACGTCGGAGAGCGGGATCGACTCGGGGCAGGGCGTGACGACGACGCCACTGCGGATGCGGCGGCGGGCCGCGCGGATGTCGGCGAGGGAAACGGGAAGCATGGGGAAGGCGGCCGGATCGCAGCGGCCCGCGGGCGCGGGCGGGGCGAGGACGGCGCGGATTTTTGCGCGGACGCTAGCGGGCGGCCGCGGGCGCGCAACAGTCTTGGGGATGCGGGGGACGATTGAGGCGGCGCTTCTATCGTCCCGTGAAATGCTACTGAAAGCGCCCGCCGGTCGGCGCCGCGGGGCGGAGCGGCCGCCCGGTCCGTGATCGGTGCCGGAAGGGCGAAGCGGGCGGTGTCAGTTCGCGTCCTTGCGCTCGAGGCGGCGCTTCTGGCGCTCCTCGCGAGCCTTGACCGCCGCGGCGCGCTCCGCGTCGTCGAGCACGCCGTCCTTGTTCTTGTCGAACTTCGCCAGGACGGCTTCGCGGTTGGCCTGGTATTCCTCGCGGGCCTTCTCGGCCTCGGCGCGTTCGGCATCGTCGAGCACGCCGTCGCCGTTCTTGTCGAAAAGCTTCAGGGCTTTCTTGTAGCGTTCCTTCGGACCGCTGCCGGCCATGCCGCGCATGTAGGCCCGGGCGGCGAGCTTTTCCTCGTCGTCGATGCGGCCGTCGTGGTTCCGGTCGAATTTCTCGAGCAGTTCGCGCTGGCGGGCGTTCAGCTCGGGGCGGGCGGGCGGCGTGGCCGCGGCGGCGGCCGGCGGCGGTTCGGCCGCGGCGCTGAAGACCGGGATTAGCGTTGCTGCGAGCAGGGAGAGGGCTAGAGACCTTGGCGCCATAGCGGTGTTGGGAGGATTGCCGACTGCAGGCAAGACGACCAGCCTGCGCGGCGGTTACCGGGTCCATTCACGCCATGTTCCAAGTCACTTTCTCTGAGCAAAGTATGCGCGAGCTCAACCGGCTCGACAAACTCGCCCAGCTGGAGGCCATCGAGCCGATCAGCAAGGTGAAGCCGTCCGACCTCGCGCACCCGCGGGAGCCGCTCGGCCGGTTCAACCGCGGCGGGGTGGATTTCTACCGGCTGCGGGCGGGCGAGTTCCGGTTCTACTTCACCGTCGACGGCGACAAGCTCCACACGCACTACATCCTCCACAAGGCCTCGCTGGAGGACGCGCTCTTCCGGCTGAAGCTGCCGGTGTCCGAGAAGCAGCTCTTCGAGCAGGACTCGAAGTTCTGGAAGTATCTCGAGAGCCTGACCAAGAAGTAAGCCGCCCCGCGTCCCATGCCCGATCTCCAAGATCGCGAGAACCCCTACAACGTCACCCAGGCGAGCCGCATTTATTTCCTGCCCAACCTGATGACGGCGGGAAACCTGTTCTGCGGCTTCATCGCGGTCATCAAGTGCATCCAGGCCCGGCTCATCACCGACGCCGGCGACTACGCCGCCGCGCACGTCGGCCAGAGCGCCCTGGAGCTCTACACCCAGGCGGTGTGGTTCATCCTGCTGGCGGTGGTGTTCGACTCGCTCGACGGCCGGCTGGCGCGCTGGGGCGGGCGCACCTCGCTGTTCGGCGCGGAATTCGACTCGCTGGCCGACGTCGTCTCGTTCGGCGTGGCGCCGGCGCTGATGGTGTTCTTCCTCATCCTTGCCCCGCGCGAGCAATTCCAGTGGTTCCGCGAGCTGGGGTGGTTCATCGCCTTCATCTACCTGCTCTGCGGCGCGGTGCGCCTGGCGCGCTTCAACGTCATCACCAACCCCCTGCTCCACCGTGCGGAGGCGGAGTCGAACAAGGACTTCGTCGGCCTGCCCATCCCCGCGGCGGCCGGCACGGTCGCCTCGCTGGTGCTCCTGCTGGTCAACTTCGCCCGCAACGACCGCGAGTTGCGCCAGCTGACCGTCGCGCTGCCGCTCCTGCTCATCCTCGTGGCGTTCCTGATGGTCAGCACCGTCCGCTACCCGAGCTTCAAGCAGGTGAACTGGGAGACGAAAACGCGCTTCCAGACCTTCGTCATCATCATCGTGGTCGCCGCGCTGGTGGTGAAGCTCCGCGAGGTCGCCTTCTTCTTCGTTTTCCTCGGCTACATCGCCTACGGCCTCTTCGCCCACTACCAGCGCGCCGCCCGCCACGCCAAGATGCGGGTTCTTCGCAAGCGCGTTGTGAAGATGCGCGGGGAAAACCCCGAATAACTTTTTCGTGTGAACAACTGCGGACTTATTCGCGCCGGCTCCACAGTTGTTCGCAGCGTTTCGCCGTCCGGTTTTTCACTCGGAAAACACCGGAGTTGCTGCGATATTCGTCGACCATAATAATACGGATACTTCCTTATTGAATCCCTCTCTATCTATCCATTCTGTGGGAAACCCTAACACCCTGTTCGCCCGATGAAATTTAAGATCAATCGCGACCACTTCAGCAACGGCCTGGCTCAGGTCCTCAACGTCGTGGGATCGAAGGCGGCGATGCCCATCCTGAGCAACGTGCTCATCGAGGCGGAAAAGGATCAGATTTCGCTTTCCACGACCAACCTCGACCTCGGCATCCGCTGCAAGATCAAGGCCGAGGTGAAGGAGGGCGGCAGCGTCACCCTGCCGGTGAAGCGCCTCGCCACCATCGTGCGCGAGCTGCCCAACGTCGACGTCACGGTCGACGCCGCGGCCAACCACCAGGTCAAGATCGCGTCCGGCGGCTCCAATTTCAAAATCATGGGCATCGGCGCTGAGGAGTTCCCGAAGCTGCCCGACACCGGCGACGACAAGACCTTCTCCCTCGAGCAGGCCGAGCTCGCCGGCATGCTGGGCAACGTCGCCTACGCGCAGTCGACCGACGAGACCCGCTACATCCTCAACGGCGTCTACTTCAACTTCAAGGACGGCAAGCTCTCGCTCGTCGCCACCGACGGCCGCCGCCTCGCCCTCGTGGCGAAGGAGATGCCCGTGCCCGCGGCCAGCGCCGGCGCGATCATCCTGCCGGCCAAGACCGTCTCCGAGCTGCTCCGCCTCCTCGGCAAGGGCGACAAGCTGAAGATCGCCTTCAACGACCGCCGCGCCGCGTTCCAGATCGACACGAACAAGGACAGCTCCGGCCTCACCGACGCGATCTACCTCTTCTCCAAGGTCGTCGAGGGCAACTACCCGAATTACCAGCAGGTCATCCCGAAGGAGACGCACCAGCGCATCGCGCTCGAGCGCGAGCTGTTCCTCCAGTGCGTGCACCGCGCCGCGCTCGTGACCTCCGAGAAATCCAACTCGGTCAAGATCAAGCTCTCGGCCAACCTCCTCGAGATCACCGCCTCGTCGCCCGACTTCGGCGAGTCGCACGAATCGATGGCGATCGCCTACAGCGGCCCCGACCTCCAGGTCGCGTTCAACCCGCAGTTTGTCATGGATCCGCTCCGCGCCCTCACGAAGGACCAGGTGTTCTTCGAGCTGAAGGACGAGGTCAGCCCCGGCGTCTTCAAGACCCTGGAGAGCTTCGTCTGCGTGATCATGCCGGTGCGGCTGAGCTGAGCCGGCTCCCCTTCCCTGCGGGCGGTAGCCCCGACGATCATGCCCGGGCAACCAGCACCCACCGCGGCGGTCCCTGACCGCCGCCTCGCGTCATGACGGAGATGCTGACGCTTTTCCTCGCCCCGGCGGCCGCGCTGCTGCTGCTGCTGTTCTACATCAATCTGCGCCTCGCCTCGCCGCTGCTCGCGATCCCGATCCGCTGGCTGCGGTGGATCCTCTTCGCGCTCTTCCTGGCGGAGACGAACGGGCGCTTCGACTGGATCGACCGGCCGTTCTGGGTCGTGGCGACGGGGGCGTTCCTCGGCTGGTTCCTCGCCGAGTCGGGCTTCAACTGGCTGCGGGTGTCCGCCATCAGCCTGAGCCCGCTGCCGCTGTTCCCGAAGTTCACCGCCAACACCAGCGGCGACGAGTGGCCGGTGCAGGAGCGGCTGCTGCGCGTGCGCGACTGGCTGCGCGACCACCGCTTCACGCCCGTGCAGGCGCTGAAGGCCGAGGTCGGCGGCGGCATCTGGCTGCGCGTGTCGGTCTACCAGAGCGCCGATCGCACGATGCGGCTGCAGGTGGCGTTCCTGCCGCAGGACAGCGGCGCGATCACGGTGTGCTACAGCCTGTCGACCGAGACCCAGAGCGGGCGGCGCTACGTGACCGACAATTTCTTCCTGCCCTTCGGGGGTTTCTATCCGGAGAACTGGCATGTCGACCGCAGCCCGCGGCGGCGCGCGCTGCCGAAACTCGTCGCCTACCACCAGCGGCGCATCGCCCGCGCCGGCGAGACGGCGGTCGCGTGGGAAACCGAGCCGCTCGACGACCTCAACCGCCAGCAGCAGGCGATGGAGCAGGTGAACACCGAACTCGGCTTCCTGCTCCCGCATGCCGAGCGCGAGGAGCACGGCAAGATCACGCCCGAGGGCCGCTTCCGCATCTGGAAGGAAGCCTGGCTGCTCGACTACCTCGGCATCGCCGGGCGCTACTGACGCGCAGCGTCGCTCGTGCGCGGGACGATCTCGTCGAGAAACCCCTCGTCCCACGCGATCGCGGTGAACACGCTGTCGACGCGCGGATCGGTGCCGGACGGATACAGATTACGCCGAGCCCACGCGAGGGACTTCTCACACGGAAAACCGGGCCGGCCGAGATTCGGCGCGAGCGCGTTCCACGCGGCGATCCGCTCCGGCGTGAGCGCGCCGCGCGCAACGAGTGCCGCGACCACCGCCGCATCGTCCGGCGCGGAAGCGACGGCGGCGAGGACTTCCTCCTTCGTCAGCCCAAAGTGCGCAAGAAAAGCACCGTCCGTCGCGAGCGGGTGACAGAAGGGCAGTTGAAAATCCGCTGGCAGCGTGCCGGCGAAATGCAGCCGGCATTTGTCGACGAGGCGCGGCAGCCACACGCAGCCGCCGAGCGAATCCATCGGTCTCCGGAGTCGGATCATGGCGGCAGTGTAGCGGAGGACGCGCGCCGCGACCTTCCCCTTCCGCGCAAACCCGTGCCGCAAGCGCTCAATCGCACAGCCCGCCGCACCCGCAGCTTCCCCGCGCCGGAAAACCCGCTCCAATCGCGGCGATGTCGTTCCGCCATTCCGCCGCCGCTTTGCCTGCCGCCGCCCCGGGAGAACGCCGGCCGGGCGCCGGCCGATTTGCCGTGGTCTCCGCGCCGGGCTCCGCTCAACGTGACCCGATGAAGCGCTCCCTCCACGTCCGGCCCGGCCTGGGCCTCGCCCTGCACGTCGTGCAGGAAGGCGGCCGGCCGTTGTGGCGGGTGGGCGTGGAGTTTCCTCGCTGCTGCTCGTGTGCGCGGGCGTGAAGCGCCTGAAGCTCGACGGCGCGGAGGTCGTCGCGCGCGCCGGCGAGATGATCGCGCTCTCCGGCGGCTGCGAGGTCGAGGTCGTCAACACCCCGCCGGCCACCGGCCCCTACCTGGCCCAGAGCCTGTCGATCGACCCCGCGCTCTGCCTCGAGGCCGAGCCGCCGGGCGCGCGCCTGACGCCCATCGCCGGCGCGCAGCGCATCGCGCCACCGCCGGAGTTCCTGCGCACCGCCTTCGCACGGGCGCTGATCGCCTGCGACGAGACGGCGGGAACGCCCCGGCCCTCGCGCGGCACCAGGTCCAGGAGGTCGTGCTCGCGCTCGCGGAGCTCGGCCTGCGCTTCGACCCCAGCCGGCTGAACCGGATCGCCACGCGCGTGCGCCGGCTCGTCGGCTCCGATGCCCCGCGCCGGTGGCGCGCCGAGGCTGTGGCGCGGCAGCTGGGCATGAGCGAGGCCACGCTCCGCCGGCGCCTCGAGCGGGAGGACACGAGCTTCCGGCGCGTCCTGCAGGAGGTGCGCATGGGACGAGCGCTGGTGTTGCTGCAATCGAGCGAGCTGTCGGTCGTGCAGGTGGCGCTCGAGGTCGGCTACGACAGCGTCTCGCAGTTCTCCGCCTGTTTCCGGCGGCACTTTGGCCAGAGCCCGCGACAGCTGCGCGGCGCCGCCCCGCATTGAGCGCGAACGGCCGGTTTCTGAGCGGAACGGGAGCGCGGCCGGACGGGGGAACGGGTAGGCTGGGCGCGTCCATGATGAAAAATCCCCCTCGATCCTTCGCCGGCGTTTTCGGGCGCGCGCTGGCCGCGCTCGTCGCCGTCGGCTGCCTCGGGCTTGCCTTCGCGGCCGGGAACAGCGGCGCGCGCCGCGAGCCGGCTGCGTCGTTCCGCCTCGCCAGCGCCGACCTGACGCCGGGCGGCCGGTTGCCCGATGCGCAGGTGCTCGACGGCTTCGGCCGTCACGGCGGCAACCGCTCGCCGCACCTGCGGTGGGAGAACGCGCCGGCGGGAACGCGGAGCTTTGTCGTGACGCTGTTCGATCCCGACGCCCCGACGGGCTCGGGCTGGTGGCACTGGGTCGTGATCGACCTGCCCGCGGCGACGCGCGAGCTGGCCGCAGGGGCGAGCCGGCAGGCGGGTGCGCTGCCGGCGGGCAGCCGCGAGATGCGCACGGATTTCGGCGCGCCGGGCTACGGCGGCGCGGCCCCGCCGGCGGGCGAGACGCACCGCTACGTCTTCACCGTGCACGCGCTCGACGTGCCGCGCCTGGACGTGCCCGACGACGCCAGCGCCGCGCTGGTCGGTTTCCTCGTCCACCAGCACGCGCTCGGCTCCGCCACGTTGACGGTGAGCTACGGTCCCTGAACCCTTTTCCCCATGATCCACGTCACCCTGGCCTCCGAGGCCCAGCAAAGAAACTCGTTCGGCGTCGCGTTCGACCTGCTCGCGACCGGACCGCAGTGCATGATGACGAAGATGCACTACCGCGTCGGCAACCGCATCCCGTTCCACTCCCACCCGAACGAGCAGATCGGCTACATCCTCTTCGGCCGCACCCGCGTGCTGACGCGGGACGACGCGCGCGAACTCGGGCCGGGCGACACCTATGCCATCCCGGCCAATGTCGAGCACAGCATCGAGATCCTCGAGGACGCGGACGAGGTGCAGGTGTTCACGCCGCCGCGGCCGGAGTTTCGCTGAGCCGCGGATGGCCGGCGGCCGGCCGGCAAGCGCCCGGGTGCGGCGAAGCCGTTTGCCAAAGCCTCGTGAAACCCGCCGGCAGTTCAAAATCGACTCGTCTCGCCCGCCTTTCGCGCTAGCGGTGGGGTCATGACGCTCTTGCTCGCCGCCTCCGCTCTCGAGACCGCGCAGAACATCCCGCCCGCGACCTGGCTGAAGCTCGGCATCGGCATCGCGGCGTTTATCATCGCCATCGTCATCCTGCGCAAAGTCGCGCAGATGAACAAAATCGTGCTGGGTGTCATCGTCTTCGTCGTCGTTTCGATCGTCTTCTTTTCCTGGATCTACAACCGCAACGAGCCCAAGTGGCTTACGCCGGTCGTCGAGAAGATCGCACCCTTCTTCCCCAGCGCCGGTTCCTACTCGAACAAGCAGCACAAGGCGCCCTGAGGGCGGAGGGAGGCGCCGGGGTCCGCGTGCGTTCGGCGGTGAACCCCGGTCACCGCGCGTAATAAGCAACGGGTTGACCGGCTTTTGGTTTGGTCTCGGCCGGGGTGGGCACTACGGTCTGCGGCTCCACACCTCTTATGGCCAAGACGCACTCTGACATCGGACTCATCGGCCTCGCCGTCATGGGTCAGAACCTCGCGCTCAACATCGCCGACCACGGCTTCCAGATCTCGGTCTACAACCGCACCGTCGAGAAGACCGACAAGTTCGTCGCCGACAACCCGAACACCCCGGGCGGCCTCGTTGCCACAAAGACGCTGCAGGAATTCGCTGCGTCGCTCGCGAAGCCCCGCAAGGCCATCATCCTCGTCCAGGCCGGCAAGGCCACCGACGCCGTCATCGACGGCCTCACCGCGGTGTTCGAGCCGGGGGACATCATCATCGACGGCGGCAACGCGCTCTGGACCGACACCATCCGCCGCGAAAAGGCCCTGAAGGAAAAAGGTTTTCGCTTCATCGGCTCCGGCGTCTCCGGCGGCGAGGAAGGCGCGCGTTTCGGCCCGTCGCTCATGCCCGGCGGCGATCCGGCGGCGTTCAAGGAACTGAAGCCCATCTGGGAAGCCGTCGCCGCCAAGGTCGACGCCAAGACCGGCAAACCGATCCCCGGCGCGAAGCCCGGCCAACCCGTCACCGGCGGCGTGCCCTGCACGACCTACATCGGTGAGAACGGCGCGGGCCACTACGTGAAGATGGTCCACAACGGCATCGAGTATGGCGACATGCAGATGATCTGTGAGGCCTACGCGCTGATGTCCGGCCTGCTCGGCCTGAAGGCCGAAGAGCAATCCGCGATCTTCGCCGAATGGAATCGCGGCAGCCTCGACTCGTTCCTTATCGAGATCACCGCCGACATTCTCCAGCAGAAGGACCCGAAGACGAAGCGGAAGGCCTTCGTCGACGTCGTCCTCGACACCGCCGGCCAGAAGGGCACGGGCAAGTGGACCTCGGTCAACGCCCTCGACATGGGCGTCGCCGCCCCGACGATCGCCGAGTCCGTCTTCGCCCGCTGCATCTCCGCCATCAAGGAGGAGCGCGTCGCTGCCTCGAAGATCCTCAAGGGCCCCGCGAAGAAAAACTACCGCGGCTCGAAGAAGGCGCTCATCCAAGCCATCCACGACGCGCTCTATTGCTCGAAGATTTGCTCCTACGCGCAGGGCTTCCAGCTCATGCGCACCGCGCAGAAGGAATACAACTGGAAGCTCAACTTCGGCGAGATCGCCCAGATCTGGCGAGGCGGCTGCATCATCCGCGCCGCGTTCCTCCAGAAGATCACCGAGGCCTACGCGCGCAACCCGGACCTCGCGAACCTGCTCCTCGACCCGTATTTCAACAAGACGGTGAAGGCCGCGCAGGAAAACTGGCGCAAGGTCGTCTCGCTCGCCGCCGAATACGGCGTCGCGGCGCCGACGTTCTCGTCCGCCCTCGCCTACTACGACAGCTACCGCTCGGCCCGCCTGCCGGCCAACCTGCTCCAGGCGCAGCGCGACTACTTCGGCGCGCACACCTACGAGCGCGTCGACGCCCCGCGCGGCAAGTTCTTCCACGTCGACTGGCCCGAGCCGAGCCGCCCGCAGCTCGAGGCCTGAGCCTCGTGCCCAACTGTTGGCAAATAATTCAAAACGCCACCTCGCATAATCAAAACGCCAGCAGTGAGAATTAAAATGCCACTGCAGGAGAATTCAGTGGCGAACGGCAACGCACGCTCACCTCACGCGAGCTCCGGCCCTAATGACTGCGCTTTGGGTGATTCGAGTCGTCCACGCTTGTGCGAACGCGGGAATCAAGCAAAGTAGTCCCATATGTCCGATCCGGCGCATTCAACTCCGAGTGCTTTGACTCCCGCTCTGCGGAAGGCTATCCTTTCGCAGAAAGGGCGGTTCACCGCGGGCGACGTCAAAAAACATCTCCGCGAGCATGGCTTTCAGGAAGGCAGAGGCCGGACTTCTGCAATTGAGCGATCCCTACGAACCCAGCTTCGAGCAGAAGAGGTCGTGCCGCTCCCAGATCACGGGAAAGCGGGCAAGCCCTACGTCTACGTGAAGTGTGAGTTGCGGGGAACGCCGCACGGATGACTGCGGCCGCAGTCGGCTCGATCACGAGCGTCTGATTGATGCTCAGTTTAGGTTGTGGATGCGTCCGGCAGTCGCGGGATGATCCGCCACTCGATGATCACCCAGTGTAGCACCCCTTCGGGGATCGGCTCGTGCGCGAACGATGACTTCAAAACGGCGCCCCCCCACAGGCATTTGCGTGACCGCGTGCACTAGCATCGCCGTTGAGACATTTACTGTCCTACCCCGCACTTCAGTTTAGTGCGGCACCGCCGAGCCGTTGAGACTCAGCTCGCGGCTGACGGCGTGGATTGCACGGAGGCCTTCGCCGAATTTCACGATGTGGTCACGGTTGCGCGTCAGTTCGCCGTAGGGCAGGAAACGCATTTTCAGATGACCAATGTGCCGAAAGGCTGGTCGTGAGAGCTGGGCGCGAACTTCTTCCTCGCGTGCATCCGGCGCGACCAGGAACAGCCCACGCACCGCTTCGGCTGGCGCGCTCCCGGCCAAATCGAGCAGGCGAACAATGCCGGAGTAGATCGACGTGGTGTGCTCCACCTCGAACGCGGCCGCCAGGGCCCCGGTATCGCGCTGGAGCCAGATCACGTCGATGAGACGAATCGCGTCGAGCGCAGGCGCACCGGTCAACGCCGGCGGCAGCGTATCCACGCAGCCCGCGCCCAACCGGTTGCCGGCAAAAATCCGACCAGCATCATTTGCCGCAATCCATACGTTGAACCCCAGCGCCAAGCCCAAATCACGGAGCATCCCTTGGACCTCCGTGTGCGATTGCTCTTCCTCCGCATTACGCCGATGGGCCTTTTGCGCGCTGGCACTTTCCTCTCGAACCTTTGCCAAGTCCGCCTCCCATGCCGACCTCGCTGCAGCGTCGTCACCCGCGGGCGGCAAGGGATAGCGCTCGCTGCCCACGTCGAACAGGAATCCACCGATTGCGCCCAGATCGTTCGACAACAGCGAGCGATGCTCCGAGTTGAGCCGCAGAATGCCTTCCCGCATCGCGAGGTATTCGGCCCACTTCCCCAGCTTCACCTTCGCGCCCGTGAGTGC
Organism: Oleiharenicola sp. Vm1; assembly: GCF_047777955.1. Lineage (GTDB taxonomy): Bacteria > Verrucomicrobiota > Verrucomicrobiia > Opitutales > Opitutaceae > Didemnitutus. Next base: position 244,325 of record NZ_CP180537.1, on the reverse strand, counting down.
ATTGTAGCCGTTGACGATCGCCGTGTTGAATGGCGGCACGATCGTCGGGTGCAGGAAATACAACAGGTTCGCCGCCGCCGGACCGAGGCCCTTGATTTGACGCGACTCGAGGAGCCGGATCGCTGCGAGGACCTCGCCTTCAGAATTGCAGCACGCGCAGGTGTCCAGGAAACGGGCGAAAGCGATCTGGTTGTCGCGGTTTTCGTAGATGTCGGGAATGCGCAGCTTCGGTTTCCACAAAAAGGCGTGGTCGGCCCCCTTGAAGATCTGGCGTTGCTCCGCCACCGAGCCGACGACGGTCTCAAGCGACGAGCCCTTGTAGACGTTACCGAAGGTGTCGGCGTCGATTTCCTTCACGACTTCCGCAATGCCCCGACGGATGGAGCGGAAGTTCTTCAGCCGTTCCTCCCACAAGAACCAGCTCTGATAGGTCGCGTGCGGGTCGGTGCGCCAGCGCTGGAGCAGCGCGGCAATTGGGGCATTCATGACGTGAGTAGAACACAACGAATCACACCGACGACACCAAATCGTCCGCTACCCGGGAAAGCGAGTGGTCCGAGCTTCCGGTAAATGCCTCGTCGCGACCGGCCCCTCGAACTCAGGCGCACCGCCGCGGTCTCCTGCGGACAACTCACATCGCTATGAAAACTCCCTGGAAATTCCTTCTCTCCTCCACAGCCGCGTCCCTGTTGGCGGCCATTGCTCTGGCAAGTGATCCAATGACGGAACACCTCCGCAAACTTTCAGATACCGACTTCGATCGGGCATTCGTGAAACAGATGGTCGAGCATCACAAGCAGGGCATCGAAATGGCCGACTTGGCCGCAAGCCGCGCACAAGACGCAAGCGTCAAGGCGTTCGCAGAGAAGACGCGCGAGTCGCAGGAGAAGGAGCTGAAGGAGTTGAAGGGCATGCGGAGCGCGTCGCAGAAAAACGCGGAGCACGACCAACACCACGATTCACACCGGGCTTCGACCGATGCCACCAACACCCATCTGAGCACCGGCGACGAGCACCAAGCGATGCAGCGGCAAACCATGTCGAAGCTGGAATCAGCACGAGGCGCCGACTTCGATCGCGCATTCGTGGAAGAGATGACGAAACACCATCAGATGGCGATCGAGATGAACGAACTCGCGCGCAACCGGGCGGCTAACAGAGAACTTCGGGCCTTCGCGGAGAAGTCGGTTTCTTCACAGCAGCAGGAGATCGCGGAGCTTCAGCAGCTGAAGCGATAAGCTCGAGGCGCGCACTTCAGCTTCCGGCGCTCAAGGCTCATCTTGAGCGCCGAATGCGGTCCTTGGTTTGTGCGGCGAGTCCTAGAACCACCCGCGAACGCCGATGACCCAGGTCGAGAGCCAATGATCGCGACCGGCTGTTCTCGCCAAGCCAGCGCTCGCACCTACAGCGCGGTGCCACTCCCATCCGAAATAGGGAGAAAATTGTCGGGTGACATCGTAGCGCAGCCGCAAGCCGAGATCCACATCGTTGAGTCCTTCGCCGATGAATCCCTCGCCTACTTCGCCTTTCGCTGAGTCGAGCCGCAGAGCGAACCTCGGTTGGAGAACCAGCCGTTGAGTGATGAGCAGATCATAGCTGGTGGTCAGCGCAAACGAAACGTCTCCCTTGTCACTCAACGCGAGCGTCGGCTCGACCTCGAAACGGTAGGGAGCCAGTCCTTCGAGTCCCACCACCAAGTGGCCACGTGTTTCTCGGGACGGCCCGCTGTAGGACCGATCGAGGCGAATACCCGCCTGCACGTCCCAAAACGGACTGAATAAGCGGCTGTAGAGCGCGGTGAACTCCACCTCGCCGCTCCGAGGCCGCGCCGTCAGTTGCTCTCCCTCCAACTTCCACCAGAAGCGCTGGTAGTCGCCGCCTGCCCATCCTTCGGCATCGAGCACGGCCGCGTCGGCGATATCGCCCGAACGCAATTCGGCCCGCTGCACGAACGCCGCCCAGCGCAACGCGGAATCTTCGACCGCGGGCCCCCACCCGGGCGGTAGCGGGCGCCCGAGTCCGCCGCTCATGGTGCCCGTGGATTGACCGTGATCACCGTGCTGAGCGAAGAAAGCCGGAGCACTCAGCACGCAGGAGACGAAAAGAGCGAGTGGGACGATGCGATTCATGTGACTGAGAACACCCGGAACATGCCGGCCTCCATGTGATATTGCAGGTGACAGTGAAACGCCCAATCGCCCGGAGCATCGGCCGTTACCAGCACTGAGATTTTCTCTCCCGGTTTCACCACCACCGTGTGCTTCAAGGGCGGCATGCCGTCGCCGCCGTGCTCGAGTTCCATGAACATCCCGTGCAGGTGCAGCGGGTGCTCCATCATGGTCTGGTTGACGAAGGTGACGCGGACGCGCTCGCCCAACTTCAGCCGGACAGGTTCCGATTCGGAGTATTTCTTGCCGTCGAAACCCCAGATGAAGCGCTCCATGTTCCCGGTGGCGTTGAGCACGATCTCGCGCTGCACCTCCGGCATCTTGCGATGATCGAGGGCGACGAGATCACGATACACCAGCACACGGCGGCCGTCTTCTCCCAAACCCGTTCCCGGCTCTCCGGCGCGGTTCATTGGCATCATCGCCATCATGCTGTTGCCCGGACCGAACTCGTTTTTCGGCATTTCCATTCCGCCGTGGCCCCCCGAATCGCTCATCGACTCGCTGGCAGGTTTCGCTTCGTGCGAAGAACCGTGTCCACCCGCGCCGTGTTGGGCGTGATCGGATTCCACCATCTGATCCGTCCCGCTGCCATGTTCGCCGTGAGCGACTCCTCCCGGCTGCTGATGCGAGGAATGCTCTTCCATGCTCCCCATTCCCATGTCGGCCATCGTTCGGAGCGGACGTTTGCGGCGCGGCGGGATCTCGGGATGCATCCCGTCACGCGGTGCCAGGCTGGCCAGCGCGAAACCACTACGGTCCGTCGTTTCCGCGAAGATCGCATAGGCGCGCTCCTCCGTCGGCTCGACGAGAACATCGTAGGTCTCGGCAGCGCCCATGCGAAGCTCCTCCACTGTGACCGGCTCGACATGCTGTCCATCGGCTTGGACGACGGTCATTTTTAAGCCAGGAATCCGCACGTCGAAATGGGTCGTCGCCGCCGAGTTGATGAACCGGAGGCGCACACGCTCACCGGGTTTGAAAATTCCCGTCCACGGGTCGAGCGACGCCCGGCCGTTCACGAGAAACGTGAAATTGGCGCCAGTCAGGTCGGCAATGTCGGTCGGGTCCATTCGCATGCCTGCCCATTTAGCCCACTCCGAAAACGTCCGACGGACGCCTTTCTCTCGCGCGTCGCTGACCAGTTCCACGAGTGTTTGGCGCTGCAGATTGCTGAAATTGCTCTGCTTTTTCAGCTTCGCGAGCAGGCGATGCGGATCGGAGAACGTCCAATCCGACAGCACCACAACGTGCTCCCGATCATAAGCGAACGGCTCGTCAGCGACCGGGTCGATCACGATCGGCCCGTAAAGGCCCAATTGCTCCTGCATCCCCGAGTGACTGTGATACCAATAGGTGCCGTATTGCCGGAGCGGGAACCGATACACGAACGTTTCACCGGGGTCGATGCCCTTGAACGTCACCCCGGGAACGCCGTCCATGGCGTTCGGAAGCAAGATGCCGTGCCAATGGATGGAGGCGCGCTCGCTCAGCCGGTTGGTGACGTGCAGTTCGACCTGATCCCCCTCCCGAAAGCGCAGCAAAGGAGCCGGCAGACTGCCGTTCACGGTGACCGCCGTTCCCGCGCGGTCGCCGATCTTCAAGGGAGTGCGATCAATGACGAGATCGACGCGCTTGGTGTCGGGTCCGCCCGATCGTTGCCCGACGTTCCCGCGATTTTCTGTCCCGTGAGTGTGCTGCGCCCATGCTGGCCGCATCGGCGCCAGCGCGGCGTAAAGCGACGCCGCAGCTAACGAACGGATAAAATCTCTTCGGGTGGCGCGTGGAAGCATAACCGGCAGTGGTCTCAGTTTAACGAACGATGACTGCGGCGCACGCACGCTGATAGCTGTTTCATTTCTCGAAACCTCCTGCTCAACGGGTAGGTAAAGCGCCGGTGGCCGCCGAACTTCGCCTCGCGATGACGCACGACACTGGCACAGTTGGTGCAGTTCAGCATCCGCACATTGCATAACCCATGAAAAATCCCCTCCGCTCCTTCGTGCTCGCAGGCGCTGCCTGCCTGCTTCTGACCGCTTCGGCTTTGGCCGGACAGACTTCCACGCTTTGGCAGACGTTCCGTAAGCCCGAGGACTTCGCGAAATTGAAGAAAGGCGACAAGATCGTCTACGTCTGCAACGAGTGCAAAACCGTCTCCGAAGTGACGGTCGCCTCGCCGGAGGAGGCAATGGAGCACTGCAAAGAGGGCGCGACCGTGACGTGCCCCTCATGCAAGATGAAGGTGCGTGTCGCCTTCAGAGGTCCGCCGAAAAACCAATCGGTCGAGCGACAGGTGACCTACGTCAACGAGAAGGGCGAGGAGTGCATGTTCATCGCCAAGGCGGCACCGCAAAAATAGCGCGGTGAGCCACGAGAGCGGTTGGCTCATGTCCGCCAGTCAGCGTCTCGCCTCCGCTCGGACACGTGCCCGGGCGGAGATCACCGCAGCGTGCCGCCGGGGTGCGAAACCGTGAGCCGATCATCGGCCCCGCTGGGTCACGAGTCCGCGAGGAGTCGGTTGGGTGGCCCATCGCCCGGTTGTCGCTCGGCGAACAGATAACGATCGTCCATCTGCGGGTTGCTCCGGGTGGTCCAGAATAGCGGAACGGCGGTGCGCGTAAAATAGGCAGTGAGGCGCGCAATGGCTCCGGGAGAGAAGTCCGAAGGCACCACTATGTTGTGGGTTGGTGCATCGTCGATCGGCTCCTCGTTGAAATGAAATGCGCTCAACACTCCCGCGCCACATGTTGGCAATTCGGGGAAAGCGCCGGTCAGCCAGTTATGATTGATCGCGAAAAGCTCGGTCCCCGCTTCGGTCAACGGAATGTCGTAGATCAAGCTGAGGTAGAGCGGGTATGTGACAATGTCGATTAAAGCCAATGGGTCGCCGTCAGGCGTGGCGTAACCCGCGGCGATGAACTTCTGCGCAACACCGCTGAGAAGGCGCACGGTGTTCTCTGGTGAAGAACAAATCGAAGTTTCGCCGAGTGACGATGTTCCTCCCGGAAAATGGACCGCCACACCGCGCGGCACAGTCTTGTCCATGGCGATTCGGACCAAGGCCGAGCGAAGGCAGGACCCGCCGATGCAGAAAATCTTGGTCGCAGGAACGGCGGGATCAAACTGGGGGATGTTGGCAAAAGTGGTCACAGGCAATCGCGAGCGACGGATTCCCGTGGCGGACGAGGCCCGCGCGGCATCGTCCGCATGCCGTTTAGGAATTCACTCAGCCCGCTTTGACGGTGGGTGACTTGATTGACGAGTGGTGGTGGCCACCGCCGCCGTAGCCGCCTTGGCAGGCAGAGAAGAAGGCCAGGCCAAGCAGGGCCGAAATAAGGAGCGAGATGCGTGTCAGTTTTGTTTTCATGGGACAAAGTGAAATCATTGCCGGCCGCGCAGGGACGGCTTGGCGATCGGCTCGCGTTTCTTGTCTGGCTGGAGTGCTTTGATGCGACGCCATACCTCATCGCAAAAGCTCGGACGTGGGCGTGGGGACACCCGCCATCGCTGGAGCAGCAGCGATAGACCGAAATCGGTGCGCCTGTTACCGCTTACCATTTCGACTCCTTCCAATCGAGGTCCCGCAGGAGCTCCTCGACGACGGTGCGCGGGTGCTCCCCGCTGGTGAAGCGATCCGGCGCACGCTGGAACATCTGCAGGCACGTGGGGCAGCAGAGCGAAAACCGCCGGCCGTCCCGATAGACGTGCGCTGTGCCCGCAACGCCCGTCACGTCCTTCTCGCAGACCACGCACTTGTCTTCGGAGCGTTCGTCGAGGTTCATCGGAGGTGTCGGGCGCTCGGGCGCGCCGCTGGTTGGGTCACGCGGTGTGCTTCGCGATTTCTACTTCGTGTTCCTTCTTTTCGATCTCCACGAAGATCTCACTCAGTTCGTCCCAGCTCTTCTTCTTCGGTTTGGGGCCCTTGATCCATTCGACCTGGCGACCGCGCCACAGCGAGTAGATGGCTGGGACGATTTCGAGCGTCAGGATGGTTGAGGTGACGAGGCCGCCGATCATCGGGGCCGCGATACGCTGGATCGCTTCCGCGCCGGCACCGTGCGCCCACAAGGCAGGCACCAAGCCGAGCGTGATCATGCAGACCGTCATGAGCTTTGGCCGGACGCGCTGCACTGCGCCGTAGGTGATCGCCTCGAACAGGTCGTGCTGGTTGTTCATCTTCCCCGCCTTTTGGTAGGCGTGGAAGGCCTCATCGAGGTAGATGATCATCACCGTGCCGGTCTGAGCGGCCAAGCCCGACAACGCGATGATGCCTACCCAGACGGCGATGCTCAGGTTGTAGTTCATCATCCAGAGGAACCAGATGCTTCCGGTCATCGCGAACGGGATGGAAAGCAGGATGATGAACGTTTCGGGAATGCTCTTAAAATTCATGAAGAGCAGCACGAAGATGAGTGCGAGCGTGATGGGAATGACGACCTTCAGGCGCTCCTTCACGCGGAGCATGTATTCGTATTGGCCCGTCCACTCGATGCGGTAGCCGGCGGGCAACAGACCGGCCTTCTCGATCTTGTCGCGCACGATCTGTTTCGCTTCCGCAACGTAGCCGCCAATGTCGCGGCCGGTCATGTCGATGTAGACCCAACCGGTGAGCGCACCGTTCTCGTTCTTGATCAGCGGAGCGCCGCTGGTGGTCTTGATCTCCACCAACTGACCGAGCGGGATTTGCGCGGTCCTGGTGGCGGCGGGGCCTGCAGCTGCCGCCGGAGCCATTCCCGCACCCTCCTCACCCTCCGGCGCCATCGCAGCTTGCGCCACGGGCACGAGCACCCGCTTGAGCTTCTCCACATCGTCGCGCAGTTCTCGGCTGTAGCGAACGTTGATGCTGTAGCGCTCGCGGCCCTCGATGGTCTTGTCGATCGCCATGCCGCCGATGGCCGTTTCGACCAGCATCAGCACGTCCTCGACGTTGAGACCGTAGCGCGCGATCGCTTTGCGATCCGGCACGATGTCGAGATAGAGGCCGCCCGTCGTGCGCTCCGAGAAGACGCTACGCGTGCCCGGGACCTGACGCAGGGTCGCCTCGAGGTGCTCGCCGAGCTTGCCGATCTCGGTGAGATCGGTGCCGAAGATTTTGACGCCAATGGGCGTGCGCACGCCGGTGGACAGCATGTCGATGCGTGCCTTGATCGGCATCGTCCAAGCGTTCACTTGGCCGGGAATCTGGAGCGCCTCGTCGATTTCCGCCACCAGTTCGTCTTTCGTCATCGGACGAACATCGGGCCAGATTTTCCGCAGCCCCCACTTGATCCAGTCAGGCGCCCAGCCCGAATACCAGCGGTCTTGTGCAACCTTCCGCCATTCGTCCTGCGGCTTGAGTTGGACCACGCTCTCGAACATTTCGAGTGGCGCAGGGTCGGTGGCGGTCTCCGAACGTCCGGCTTTGCCGTGGACCGTGAGCACTTCCGGGAACTGCTTAATGACCTTGTCCTGAATCTGCATCAGCCGCGTGGCCTCCGTAACGGAGACCGTCGGCAATGTCGTCGGCATGTAGAGGATCGTGCCTTCCTCGATCGGCGGCATGAACTCCGAGCCTAGCTTGGTGAAAATTGGCACGGACGAAATTACCGCCACGACGGCGATGCCGATCGACAGCAGGCGGCGCGTCATCAACGCGCTCACCCACGGGTAGTAGAGCCGGTGAATGAAACGGCTGATCGGGTGCTTGTGTTCAGGGATCACCTTCGCGCCCGTCATCAGGACGATGAGCGCAGGCCCGATGGTGACCGAGAGGAACGCAGCCCAAGCCATCGTGAAGGTCTTCGTGAAGGCCAGCGGCTTGAACAGGCGCCCTTCCTGTGCCTCCAGGGTGAAGACCGGCATGAAGCTGACGGTGATGACGAGCAGGGCAAAGAACAGCGGTTTGCCGAGCTGTTTGCAGGCGGCGATGATGATCTCCTGCCGCTGCTTTCGCGTCAGTCCTCCGGGAGCGTGTTCCAGCTTTTTGTGGACGTTCTCCACCATGACGACCGCCTCGTCGGTGATGACGCCGATCGAGATCGCGATGCCCGCGAGCGACATGATGTTCGCCGTGAGCCCCATGAAATACATCGGGATGAAGGCCAGGGCCACGGCGATGGGCAACGTGACGATGGCGCGCACCGCTCCACCGAAATCGAGCAGGAAGACGATGATGACGAGCGCGACGATGATCGACTCCTCGATGATGGTGCGGGTGAGCGTGGCGATGGCGCGGTTGATGAGATCCGAGCGATCGTAGGTGGTGACGATTTCCACGCCGGGTGGCAGCGAGCCTTTCACGTCCTCGAGCTTCGCTTTGATGCGGTCGATGACCTGCAGCACGTTTTGGCCGAACCGCACGACGACGATGCCGCCTACGGTCTCGCCTTCGCCGTTCAGGTCGCCGGCGCCGCGCCGCATTTCCGGCCCGAGCTGGATGTTCTGCGCTACGTCGCGCAACAGCACTGGATTCCCGTTGGCGTCCGCTCCCACGACCACCAGTCGGAGATCCTCGAGCGATTTGATATAGCCGTGGCCACGCACCACGTAGGTCGTGCCGAATCGCTCCATTTCCCGTCCGCCGACATCGTTGTTCGAGCTGCGGATGGCCGAGACGACGCGGCTGATTGGCACATTGTAGGCGAGCAGCTTGTTCGGGTCGATTTCGACTTGGTATTGCTTCTGAAACCCGCCGAAGGTGGCGACCTCGGCCACGCCCTCGACGCTCTGAATCCAGTAGCGAAGGTTCCAGTCTTGGAAGGAGCGCAGTTGGGCGAGGTCGTTCTTACCCGTCTTGTCCACCAGCGCGTATTGAAAGCCCCAGCCCACACCCGTCGCATCCGGCCCGAGCGTCGGCGTCACGCCGCTCGGCAACGAGCCGGTGAGCGACTGCATGTATTCAAGCACGCGAGACCGCGCCCAATAAATGTCGGTGCCGTCCTTGAAGACGACGTAGACGAAGGAATAGCCGAAGAACGAATACCCGCGCACGACACGCACCTGCGGCGCGCTGATGAGTTTCGTGACGATTGGATACGTGACCTGATCCTCGACCAGGTTCGGGCTGCGGCCCTCCCACTGGGTGAAAACGATCACCTGCACGTCCGACAGGTCGGGAATCGCGTCGAGCGGCGTGTTCCGCATCGTGAAGATGCCGCCGGCGAACAGGGCGCCGACCAACATGAACACGGTGAATTTATTGCGCGCGCTCCACTCGATAATTCGCTCGATGAGCGAATCCTTGTGCGGCTTGAAATGGGTGGGAGTGTCGTTCATCGCAGTGGCCGATTAGTGATTGTGGCCGCCGGCAGCGCCCATGCCCGAGATGGCCGCCTTCAACTGGCTTTCGGAGTCGATGAGGAACAAGGCGCGGGCGACGACCTTCTCGCCGTCGTGCAAGCCAGACAGAACCTCGTAGTAGTCGTCGCTGCGGGTGCCGATCTTCACTTCGCGAGGTTCGAGGTGGTTGTCGTCCCGCATCACGAAGGCGACGATGCGGACGCCGGTGTCGATGACGGCGCTGGCCGGGACGGTCAGCACCTCGCCGGAGTCGGCATCGAGTTCAACGTTCGCCCACATTTGCGGACGGAGGTCGAGTTTCGGGTTCTCGATTTCCAGGCGAATCTCCGCGCGCCGGGTCTGCGTCTCGATGTGGGGATACAGGAAGCTGACCTTGCTCTCGAGGGTGCGGTTGCCGAGATACGGAAACGTCACGCGCGCCACTTGGCCCTGTTTGACGAGCGGAGCCTCGAACTCGAAGACGTAGGCGCGCACCCACAGATGGGACAGGTCGGCGATTTCGTAGAGCGTCTCGCCGGGCATGAAAGACTTGCCGCGCACGGCGGTCTTCGCGACCACGTGGCCGGAGACGGGCGAGCGAACCAGCACCTCGTCGCGCGGCGCACCCGACTGTTCCAAAGCGCGAATTTCCTCTTCGTCGATTTCCCACAGGGCTAACCGGCGACGCGACGAATCAACCAGACGCTTGGCCGATTCCAACTGCGGCGAATCGGTTCGCGACTGCAGTTGGGCATAGCGCTGGTAAGCGAGCAGGTATTCGCTCTCCGCAGAAAGCAGCTCCGGGCTGTAGACGGTGAACAGCGGTTGGCCCTTTTCGACGTGCTCGCCGGTGAAGTTGACCTTCAGCTCACGAATCCAGCCGCCGAAGCGTGGCGCAATGCGAGCGAGCCGCGTCTCATCGTGTTCGAGCGTCGCCGTGGTGCGAATCGGTTGGGTCAGCTTGCGCACGGCTACGAGCTCGGTCGTGAGTCCGATGAGTTGCTGCTTTTCCGGCGAGATCGAGATCGCGATCCGTCCCGGCACCGCCGCGGCTGCGTGGCCTTCGTGACCCGCCTTGGCTTCAACCTTTTCCAGATCCATGCCGCACTTCGGGCACGAGCCGGGTTTGTCACTGATGACCTCCGGGTGCATTGGGCACGTGTATTGTCCGGGCTTCGCGGCGGACGGAGACGATGATGCGGCCACGGGGGCGGCGGCATCGCCTTCCTTGATCGGCACGAGCTTCATGTTGCAGATTGGGCAATCGCCCGGCTTGTCGCTCACGTAGGTCGGGTGCATCGGGCAGTGGTATTTCTGCGCGGTAGCGTGGGCGTCGTGGCCCGACTTGCTGCAACCTGCGGCTGAAAAGCCGAACACCAGCAGCGGTAACAGAGCGATGAGGAGGAATGAGCGCATGGTCGAAAAAGGTTTCATCAGTTGGAACGGGCGGGGGTGAGCGGCGAGCCGGCCGGCTCGTCTCCGGCGACCAGCAAGGCGAGTTCAGCGATCGCGAGTTCGCGCTGGGTCTTCGCCTCGATGAGCTTCAGCTCAAAATCGAGCTGGGTTTTCCAGGCGTCTATCAGATTGAAGAAATCCACCTGACCCGAGAGGTAACCCGCCCGGGCGACCTCCAGTGACTGCGAGGCTTTGGGCAAGAGGGCGTCGTCGAACAACGTCACGTTGCGAGTCGCCTCGCGCAGCATGAAGGACTTCTCCGCGAGTTCGACCGCGAGCATGATCTGCTCGGAGGCCAACCGCGCCTCACCCGCGCGCTTGTTCGCCTGAGCGGCGGCGATTTCACTGGCGATCCTGTCGCGCCAGATCGGCAACGTGACACCCGCCGTCGGCCGCCACATGAGCGGCGTGGCTTTGAGATCGACTTCCAGGCCCACCGTGAAATCCGGCACGCGCGAGCGCGCTGCCATCCGCAGGGCGGCTTCCGCCACGCGAATCTCCGCGGACATGATCTTCAGTTTCGGATTCTGACGGATGGCGGATGCCCAGAGTTGATCGGCGTCGATGTTCAACGAAGTGGTCTCGAACTGTGCCGGCACCGCGGGATCGGGCGCGGATCGGTCGAGTCCCAACGCGGCCTTGTATTGAGCGAGCAAGGCGGAGCGCGAGTCGTCGAGATTCGTGATCTCGGTCGCCATCTGGTCTTGTTCGATCTGCGCGCGCAGCACGTCCTGCAACGTGACCTTGCCCAGCTCGTTTTGCTTACGCGCGATTTTCTCCAGGTCGGAGAGGAGTTCGAGCGTCTCGCGATTCACGCGGAGCTTGGCGTCCAGAAAATACAGTTGGTAGTAGGCTTTCTTGAAGGCGAAGGCCACCTGCTGGATCTCCGCGGTGAGGGCGTGATACTTCACCTGCGCATCGGCCGCCGCCATCTGTCCGGCGATCGCGAGCTTCTTGGGTCCGGGCAACTCCAGCATCAGCCCCGGCATCGCGGAGGCGATCATGTCCGAGATGTCCGCCTCGAATGAAAATTGCGGATCAGGCAACGACCGTTCGACGGTGATTCGCTCGACCGCGCGCACCCAATCGAAATACGCCGCACGAACCCGAGGACTGTTGAGGATGGCGTAGCGCAGAGCGTCGGCGTGAGAGGACTGTGGCGTAAGGGCGGGCAGTTGAGGCGGAGTTGCCTCCTCACCGAGCACGGTCGCGACCGCGGCGACGGACTGCTTGGCTTCCTTTTCGCCTTGGGCAGCGATTCCGACACACCCCGAGAGGATGACCGATAGCGCACCCAGGCTCGAGGCGCCGATGACGACAATGGGACGAAAATTCTTCATGGACTTACTTTTTGTGGTCGTGCTCGCACGGTTCACCGGCCGCCATCGCTTCCTTGCTCATGCCGCAGCCGCCGCATCCGGAATCGCCGGCTGGCTTGGCTGCGTTCGCTCCGGAATAGCGTGCTTTTTCGGCGTCCGTGAGATGTCCGATCGGCGGGTGGCCGGCAGGCAACCCCTTGGCGACCGGACGATCGAGTTCGGTGCCGCATTTGAGCATCCCGGAACCGAAGAAGGGGTTTTGGGCGACCGATCCCGACTGCAACCACCGGCCGGTCCCGATCTCCGGTGCCATTTTGCACTCGAAGAGACGGAGATTCGTAGCGCGGAGCAGCTTTCGTTCACGAACTGCATCTGCCACGGCGGTGCTGAAACGGCCGAACTCCTTCCGGGCGTCAGCGAGATTGGAGCGGAGTGGCAACGGATCGGCGAGGTTCGCCGAGAGAGCCGTTGCGAGGGCGGCATCCACGTCCGCCAAGTCGTGAAACGCTCCGCGCACGGTCGGCTGCAGCGCGCTGTAGGCGGCGAGATCGTCGTTCGCGAGGGCGGCGGCGAGATTGCTCATCGCCACCGCGAGAGCTTTCAACGCCTCCGCGCTCATCGGCACGTCCGCCGTGTTGGATGCCGCGGTCTTCGCGGCCGGGGCCGGTGCGGCGTCGGCGTGGGTGTGCTGGGCGCGCGCAGGGATCGACAGAGCAAAACCGAGCGTGCAGAGGAGGAGGAGATTTCCAGGTTTCACGAGAGAATCAGACTTGGTGACCAGTGCAGAGAAAGTAGCCCGACGGCCGCCTCATGAGCGATGAATGCAGTCCATCCACGTGGCACAGAGGAACACGTTGCGCGGAGATGGCACGTGTTGTGGATTGGAGTTCATCACTTGTCGGCAGACCGCCGGAAAAGGGAGTCGCGGCGCGCGCTGGACGTAGCTGGCTGGTGACGGGAAACACACACCTCGACCAACAGCTCACGTCGCGACTCAAAGGGCATCAGTGCGTGGCGGTCGTGGGGCAGCAGGAGGCTTCGCGGCAGATGGGGCAGTTCAGCTCCATGTTCGATGCGATCTTGCCGTTGCGGGATTCGACCGCGCCGCCGCATTTTGCGCACGCGTGCTTCTCGCCGACGTTCACCCACTCGGTGACCGCTTTGCTTGCCGGGCCACGGTAGCGAACTTCGCGGATCGGCGTGACCTTGCAGGCGTCGCACGCCATCGCGGGCTTGGCGGCTTTGGTGACGGTGGCCACCTGCTGAGTCTTCGCCTTGGCGAGTTTGAGCGTCTGGTTGAAAAACTCCGGCGGAGGGCCGGCGTGCGAGATCGCGGCAGAAAATCCGAGGAGCGCGACGATGAGCAGGGATTGGTTCGTTTTCATGGCGGAAGTAGCTTCGTTGCTGTTGGACTGTTTCCTACGAGTTAAACGCAACTCGCGCGAACGCCCCTGATGAAACCGTTGTGATTTCCTGCGCATCTTTTGCTGCCAATTCACCACGCCACTCCGCGTCGCATTAGCGCTCTTCACCTTCTCACCAAGAAACGCGGAGAGAATTTCTCGAAAACCCGCAGGGAACACCGAGGCCGCGTCGTTAAAGGATACATGAGACTGACCCAGCGCCTACTCGCGCTCTCGCTTCTCACCCTCAGTTGCGTTTTCAGCTTCGCGGCTGCCAAGACTCTCACGGAGGCCGATCGCCGTCTGCTCGCGCGCTACGAGGCGATCCGCGCCGAACTGGCTATGGATAATCTTGAGGGAGCCCGCACGGCGGCGAACGACCTTCCGAGCAACGCCAACGCGGCCGTGATCGCACGCGCCGACTCGCTCAATACGGCGCGCATGGCGTTCAAGAAGCTCAGCGCCGAGGTGATCGCGCTCGGTGCGGGCGTAGACGGTTTCGTGATCGTCCACTGCCCCATGGTCGAAGCCGACTGGCTCCAAACGTCCCGCGAGATATCGAATCCGTATCTCGGGAAAAAGATGCCCACGTGCGGCAAAGTGAAATCTTCCCCATGAAATCGTTCGTTCTGCTCCTCCTCGCCGTCGTGACGCTCGGAGTCTCCGGCTGCATGTGCATCCCCAGTGGCGGTCCGTCGCATGACGGACACGGCGCTACGTCTCCCTCGACGCACGTCGGCCATGATCATGGCTCCTGCGCGCTGCGTTCTGCGCCGTCGGCGGGATAACGAGAAGCCCAAGCAGCGACGCTTGGGCTTCTAGGGCGGCTACATCACTCTTCACCACCGTCGTGGTAATGGCAGATTCCATACCACTCGCATAACCAATCGCCCATTTGGTTTATCTCCGCGAGTTGCGTGCTCACGATCTGCGCGCAGAGGTCGATCAATTCCTGATGGTAGGCTTTGTCTTCGCATTGGCTGGCCCGGACGACGGCCTTCCAGTGGTGTCGAATCATCGCCTTCATGAACTCGATCTCGAATGCCGCACCGGACAATGCGGCGAGCTTTTCCATCTGCTTTTGCTGGCCGGGTGTCATCTCGGGCTCGTGCTCGATGCCATACCACTCCGAGAGCCAGTTTTGCATCGTGACGATTTCTTCCATTTGGGCCTCACGGATCTGCTCGCACATGGCCTGAAGCTCGGGGTGAACCGAGCGCTCCAGGCACATGTCCGCCATCATCACCGCCATCGCATGGTGGTCGATCATCTCGGTCAGGAAGCGGACCTCGAAGTTCCGCTGACTGGGCTTGGGTGCCGGGCCGGCGGCAAACGCCGTCGAGGCGAACACCAATGAGCAAAGCAGGACCGCTTGGCGGAAGAGTGCTGGATACTGAATCACGGTAAGTCCTCCTTTGATCGTTAGCGGTGAGTGCGGCCCGAACCCGCGCCCGCCATCTCGCGACACGCTTCGGCGCAACGGCGGCACGCCTCGGCGCATTCGCGGCAGTGATCCATGTGCTCGTGGCGCGCACACTCTTCACCGCACGCCTCGCAGATCTCCGCGCAAAGCTGGCAAATCCGTTCGGCGAATTCGGAGTCCGCCGCCATCTCCCGCTCGGCCAGCGCGCAAATTCCGGCACAGGTGCGGTCGAGTCGGATGCAGCGTTCCATGTCCTTGACGTTTTTCTCGCCCAAGCAGGCCGTCGCACAGTGCTCGCACGCCGCGGTGCAGTCGTGACAGGCCTCGATACAGTGTTGGTATTTTTGATGTGCCATGATGATGCTTCTCCTTGTTGAGGGTTGATAGTCCCGAGACGTTAACCTGCCCGTGAACGGCAACCAATCGGGAGCGAGCCGCGACTTCCGGCGGTGGAACGTCCATGTGCAGACTTAGGGATCGACGGGGGCAAGATGCCGCGTCTCTGCCACGCGCTGCTTGGGAATTCGACCTACGTGGTTTCATGCCGGCGGGCTGGGCGCGACCGGAGCCATCAAGCCGGAGATCAATTTCGCGGGATAGCGCGCGGGATTACGTTCAATCGCTTTCCGCACGACGACGCAGCGCGGCTGCCCCCCAGAGATCAGCGGCGCAACCGACGGAGGAACGCCGCCGGCGCACCAACGACACCGCCTTCCGCGCAGCGTCCCGCGCGACGGGCTACTGAGAACGGAACAGTGTTTCTCGGAGCGCTTTTCGTGCCCGATAGACTCGAGCCTCGATGGCCTTTGGCGTCGTCCCCAGCAGTTCGGCCGCTTCCTGCTGCGACCGCTCCTCGAAGACCGTCAGGATCAACGCCGTCTTCAATTCCTCGGGCAAACGATCAATGGCAACCCGTGCTTGCGCCAATTGCTCCGTCCGATCGACCCGCGCCCCGGGATCATTGTGCTTCGCAATTTCTGGCTCGTTCGCGGCGAGTTCCCACGCCGCGTGCAGTGGCTCGCGCTTGGCGTGCTTGCTGCGGGCGAAGTCGCGCACGAGGTTCAGGCCGATCTGAAACAGCCAGGTCGCAAACTTCGCCTGCGGCGTGAAGCTGTTGATCTTGAAATACGCCCGGACGAAAGCCTCCTGGGCGAGATCGCGGGCAACGGTTTCGTTTTGCGTGTAGCGGCAAAGAAACCGGAACAGCGGCTCCTTGTGTCTCGCCATCAACTCTCCCAACGCCGCGTCGTCCCCGGCTTGGAGAGCCCGGACCGATTCGAGGTCGGGGTCCTGCGCCATGGCCGAGCGTCAGTGGTGGACCTCTTGTGAAAGCGCGTTGGCCGTCAGACGCAGGAGTTTGTCGTATTGCTCCGGCGTCAGCGCAGCCCGCATCTCGAAGACGTGCTCCAACGTCAGTTGCTGGAGGTCGGCCTGGGCGGCATGGATTTTCTGCACCGCTTCCTCGACCTTCGGGGAGCGCGCCTTCCCCTCCAAAATAGCTTGGGCCAACTCCGCGTTCGCCAACCGCAACCGCTCCATGATGACCGTGCGCTGTCGGTTGAACCGTTCTTCGGTTACCGCGATCGCCCGATCCTGCTCCGGTGTGATATTGAGCTGCCGATGCACCCAGTCGTGGGCATCCTCGGGTTTGCGCGCGCGGCGCATCCACGCCTCAGTTGACCACGTGGAGACGGCGGCGACCACCGCGATGAGCAGCAAAAACAAACCCGTGCGTGCGCGCGCGCTCATCGACTGGCAAGTTGGGTCAAAGGCAGGTGGCGCGGCGTCGCCGAGAAGACATCGAGGCCGAGCGCATCGCTGTCCTTGATCTGCGGAGGGGGAGTGAAAAATGCCGTGGTCAACCCAATGACGACCGCAGCGGCAGCCGCAGCCGCCATCACCCGCGGGTTCTCCCAGGCGTTCCACCACGCGATCGGCTGCTTGCGGGAACGAATCTCTCTGAGCACAGCGTCGTCGAACCCGGCATCCAAGGCGGGCAGAGGCTCTTGTTTTAGAGCGGAAAACAGGGAATCGAGTTCGTCTTTCATGCGAGTGGCCGTGGGTGTGGCCGTTCAGGTGACATTATCAATGAGTCTTTCGATGGCAACGCTTGCCTCCAGGTAGCGGCCGACGGCGGCAAGTCGCTGCTCGCGGGCCGCGAGAAGGGCACGCTGCGCTTCCAGCAGTTGAAGAAAGGAAACCTGCGCCTGATCGAACGCGGCTTGATTACGCGCCACCACGTCGGCTGCCGCCGGCAGCACCGACTGGTCGAGTGCGGAGGCCTCTTTTTGCGCCGCGGTGAGTTCGGCGTAGCGAGCTGCGAGTTCGGCCCGCAGCGCGAGCGTCGCGCTGCTCTTCTGGTGCTCGAGCTGCCGTTCGCGTGCCCGCGCGGCCGCAATCGCGCCCTCATAGCGGTTGTGCGCCAAAATGGGAATATCGACGCCCAGCACGACCGTCGCGGTATCGTCCCGCCTCAACAGGCGAACACCACCCGCAACGCCGATGTCTCGCACCGGGCGCTGCTTTTCCACCGCCACTTCGGCCCGGCGGCGCTCCGACTCGGCTTCGAGGCGACGCAGCTCCGGCGAATTGGACAACTTCGCTTGGAATGTCTCCAACGGGGGCGTGTCCGCGAGCAACAAAGTGGGAGCTACCTCGATTGCTTCGGCTTCGCCGATCACATCGCCGCCCCACTGCGCGATGAGCGCGCGGCGTGCGGCGGCGAGCGCCACTGCTGCGGTCTCGGCCTTCGCCTTCGCCGTGGCCGATTCCAGCAACGCTCGGGAAAGCTCCACGCCGGTAGCCTGTCCGGCTTCATGCTGCCGCTGGAGCGAATGAACGATTCGTGCCGCGAGATCCACGGCTTGGTCGGCGAGCTTGGCCTGTTCTTGGGCGAGATAGAGCGCGTTGTAGCTGGTCACCACGCGCCGCCGGAGGTCGGCGATCCGGATGCGATACTCCGCCTCCGCGATAGGGCGATCAGCTTCGGCGAACTGTCGTGCGGCATCCCGTTTGGACCGTCGCACGAGCTCCTGGCGCAGTTGCACCGTCAGCTCCGCGTCGTCCACGCCACGATACGGACGCTTGACGCCGACGTTTTCGATCTGCGTGCCCAAGGTCGGGTTCGGAAGCCTCCCGGCCTGCTCGGCTGTGGCCGCGATAGCCGCGCGCTCTGCGTCCAATACCTGCGCTTCCGGCGACGCCGCGAGCGCGCGCTGCCAGACCGCGGCCAAGGACAACGGCTCGGCTGCGGTCGACGACAACGTCGTCAGCCGCAGGATGCACAGGGAAAGCAGAGTCGCGCGAACCATGCGGAGAAAACGATCGCTCTTACTCGTGGTGGTGATGCTCGGCGGGCTTTTCCTTTTCCTCCGCCATCGCCGGTTTGATCGAACCGCAGGTGAGCATGGACTTGCCGAAATACGGGTTGCTCACCTTGCCACTCGTCTGAACCCAGTTGCCTTCGCCGTTCTTCACCATCGGGCAATTGGCGATGAAGTAGCCTTCGTGATCGCTCGCGAGGTGAACCGCACGCTTGCTGAGCTTTTTGAAGACTTCGCGCGCATCCGCCAGTGAAGCGGAGCGAGCGAGCGCCTCGGCGTTCTCGTCTTCCTTGATCGCGGTGGCGGCGGTTTTCGCCGCACCGAGATCGTCGGCGGCGAGGGCCGCGCGCACGTTTTCGTAGCTGCGGAGAAACGCCTTCTGCTGGTCGTTCAAAGCCTCGCCGTGCTCATGGCCGAAGAGGCGCGTTAGCGAACCGACCGTGAGCAGGCCGGCAATAAGGAATCCTTTGCTGATTTTCATGGTTGGATGAGGGAAAGAGGAGGTCTGAAAAGCTACTTTGCCTTCGGCAAGTTGCGCGAAGAAGTGTGCGTCTGCTGAATCTGCCAGCCTGCAGCGGTTTTCTTCAAGACGCTCGTCGCGAGTCCCTTCTTCTCGAAGACGCGGCCGTCGGCCTTGAGGACGATCTTGTAGACGTAGGTTTCGGTCGTGAACGCGTAAGGCAGCTCAAGCCGGACATCGACGTTGTAGTCGCGGAACGAGAACTCGCTGAACTCCGCCAGCTCAGGACCGATGTGATGCTCGAGGTAGTTCGCGAACGTGCCCTCCACACCGCCGGACTCGAACACCTGCGAGTCCGCCGTGAAAAGATGCCCGAGCTTCGATACGTCGAGTTGCTCGAGGCCCTGCTTGTAGGCGGCGAGCACGCCTTTGACTGCGCTGACATCGTCGCGCGAGTCCCCCGATGGCGCCGGCGCCGGACTGGGGCTATTCGCCTTCGGTGCTGTCGCCGGAATGAGGGCCTGCACCAATTTCATGGCTGCCACCAGCTTCTTGGCTTCAGTCTCGGCTTTCTTCTGTTGGGCGCCGTCCGCGGCGTCATGCACGCTGTCGGCGACCGCGGACACCTGCCGGACGGCAGACTCGAGGCGTCGTTTCTGATCCGGGCTGCCGCCGTCAGTTGCGGTGAGAGCCTTCAATGCGGCGTTCAGCCGGTCGGTTTGCTCGTGAACGCCGTCCAGCTTTTGCGCAGCGACCAATTCGCTGATCTTGGCGACAGCGTCGTTCGCGACTGAAAGCATCTGCGCCGCGTCGCCCATCGGTGGAGCGGCATCGTGCGGTTTGTCTTCGTGAGCAAAAGCCGGGACGCAGAGTAGTCCCAGCAGCATCAACCAGAGGAGGCGTTGCGTGGATTGGCGGAGCATAGGTGAGATTCTCGTTCAACGGAATCGGCGGTCCAACCCCTCACGATTTTGCCGTGTGGTTTCAGTGAGGGGGAAAGACCGTTTTCCTCGTTCAATGAGATGTCATGCCACGGAATCAGACCGATGCTCGTCGCTTCCCGCTCCGCGCTCTCATCGCCTTGGGTGTCGTGAGCCTGCTTCCGCTGATGACCGGCTGTGCCTTCATCTCACAGGTCACTCGCGCCAAAGGCTCGGTCCCGATCGCCAGTGCCGAGTCTGCACACTTGGCGGTCGATATATTTTGGGTTCAAGAGAGAGAGGAGTCGTGGGTGCTCCACGGCTACGTCCAGCGCAAGCCCGACGCGTCGCGAGACGCGTCGGGTCACGTGGATGTCGTCTTCCGCGATTCCTGGGGTTCCGTTCTTCAGGTAAACGAACTTCCGCTCGACAGGTGGCGCAAGCAGCCGCGCCAGCGTCGGGCGCTCGCCGGATTTAGTCTCGAACTCCCTCATTTGCCGAGCGCCACCGCCCGGATCGAATTGGTTCCCCACGAGGAACCGCTGCGACCGAGCTGATTTCGACTTCCTGTTTGAGGGATAGGCGAGGCCACGCCGTTTCACTTTGCTCATGCGCATCCATCCACGCCGGCTTGCCTGGATCACCCTGGTGATCGTCTCTTTTATTTTCGCGGCACGCCTCGGTGCTCACGCGGGGCACGACCACGGCCCGCAGGTTGGCGATACCGCTGCAGTCGGGCCCGTCAAATTGACGGCGACCGCCCGGCAGAATTTGGGCATCGAACTTTACGAGGCTCAAATCGTCGAACTGCGGAAGACCATTCCGCTGCTCGCACGGGTGCAGGCGATTCCGGAGAGGACGGCGCGGATGTCGGCCCGCATCGAGGGCCAGGTAAGCGAAATCTACGTCAAGCTGGGGCAGACAGTGAAGCAGGGCGAACCGCTCCTGAAACTCGTCCCGCGCGCCATCGACACTCCCGCGGTGCTCCTGCGCGCACCTTTCGACGGAGTGATCATGGCACAGAACGCGTCCGTGGGTCTGCCGTTTACGCCCGAGACCGTGCTGGTGGAACTTGCCGATCTCACCAAGGTTCTCGTTCGCGGCGTGGCTTACGAAGACGCCAATCTGGCCAACGTCCGCGAAGGTGCGCCCGTGACCGTGCAGTTGGATTTCTACGGGAGTGAGAAATTCTCAGGCGCGATAGAGCGCATCGCACCGGCGCTCGATCCCGAGACTCGCACCTTCGAGGTCTACGCTCTGGTCGCGAATCCGGACCTGCGCCTCAAACCGAACCTTCAAGGGTCGCTCTTCGTGGGCGTCGGCGAGCCCGTGCCGACCGTCGCAGTCCCATCCCGCGCTATCCTCGGCAGCCTCGGCGCGCTGTTCGTTTTCGTCGAAACGGAGGAAAACACCTTCGAGCGCCGCGCGGTGACCACCGGGATGAAGAGCGGCGACACCGTCGAAATCGTCGAAGGCGTGCTGCCCGGCGACAAGGTGGTGGTGCGCGGGAACTATCAGCTCCAGTTCGCAACGACCAAACCGACGCAGGCCGCCCCGGCCGACAAAGCGCAGCCGGCACCGGCCGAGGATGCCGGCCACAAGCACTGAGGCGCGTCCAACATCCCATGTTCGACGCCATCATCCGCTTTTCGCTGCGCAACCGGCTCTTCGTCGTCGCCTTTGCGGCCCTGATCGTCGCCTACGGCGGCTACGTCCTCACGAAGCTGCCCGTCGATGTTTTCCCCGATCTCAATCGGCCGACGGTGACCATCTTCACCGAGGCAGAAGGCCTCGCCCCCGAAGAAGTCGAGTCGCTCGTCACGTTCCCGATCGAATCCGCCATGAACGGTGCGACCGGCGTGCAGCGCGTGCGCTCGGCCTCAACCATCGGTCTGTCGATCGTGTGGGTGGAGTTCGACTGGAAGCAGGACGTGTATCTTGCCCGCCAGATCGTCACGGAAAAACTCCAACAAGTAACCGAGCGCCTTCCCGCCAACACCCGTCCCGTCCTCGGTCCGATCTCGTCCATCATGGGCGAAATCATGCTGGTCGGCCTGACGAGCGACTCGCCCGCGGTCGATAGCCTGGAACTCCGCAGCCTGGCCGACTGGAGCCTGCGTCAACGACTCCTCTCCCTGCCGGGCATTTCCCAAATCACCGTGATCGGCGGCGACGTGAAGCAGTATCAGGTGCTCGCCTCCCCGGAGCGGTTGCGTGCTCACGGCGTCTCCTTGCACGACCTCGAGACCGCCGTCGCCAACACGAACGTCAATTCCACCGGCGGGTTCATTCTACGGAACTACGAGGAAAGTCTCGTCCGCAATCTGGGACGCATCACAAGCCTCGACGATCTGGCGAATGCGATCGTGCCTGGCACTCCGCACAAGGCCCCGCCGCTACCTCTCAAACAAGTCGCCGAAGTGAGGCTCGGCGGACCGTTAGCGAAACGCGGCGATGCGGGTGTGGATGGACGACCCGCAGTCATCCTTTCGATTCAGAAGCAACCCGGCGCGGACACGGTCGAGTTGACCAAGCGCATTGAGGCGGAACTCGCCGAGATTCAGAAGACGCTGCCGCAGGGCGTCACGATCCACGGCGAAATTTTCCGCCAAAGCCAGTTCATCGAAAACGCCATTCGCAATGTCGAGGAAGCGCTGCGCGACGGCGCCCTGCTCGTCGTCGTGGTGCTGTTCGTGTTCTTGCTCAATTTTCGCACGACCTTCATCACGCTCACCGCGATCCCGGTCTCGATCCTGGTCACGGTGATCGTATTTCACTACTTCGGCCTCTCGATCAACACCATGACCTTGGGTGGCCTCGCCGTAGCCATCGGCGAGTTGGTGGACGACGCGATCGTCGATGTGGAGAACGTCTTCCGGCGGTTGCGGGAGAACCGTCACCGCCCCGAACCGCGGCCCGCGATCGAGGTGATCTTCGAGGCATCCAGCGAAGTGAGAAACTCCATCGTGTTCGCCACGATCATCGTGGTGCTGGTGTTCATTCCGCTGTTTGCGCTCAGCGGCATCGAAGGCCGCATCTTTGCCCCGCTCGGCGTCGCCTACATCATCTCCATCGTCGCCTCGCTCTTCGTCTCGCTCACGGTCACCCCGGCGCTCGCATCCTATCTGCTCCCGCGCATGAAGCGGATGAGCGAAGAGAAAGACGGCTGGCTGGTTCGACAGATCAAACGCGCCGAGGAAAAATTGCTGCACTGGGCTTTTCCCAAGTCGTGGCTGGTTTTTGCCGTGGTCGCGCTCCTGCTGGTCGTCGCGATGGTGAAGGTGCCGTTCTTCGGCCGCGAATTTCTCCCGCCCTTCAACGAGGGCAGCGTCACGATCAACTTGGTGACCGTGCCGGGCACGTCGCTCGACGAATCGAATCGCATCGGCGCCCTCGCGGAAAAGCTGATCAAGCAAGTGCCGGAGGTGAAACAAACGGGACGGCGCACTGGTCGCGCGGAACTCGACGACCACGCCGAAGGCGTCCACTCCTCGGAAATCGAGGTCGAGCTGACAGCATCAGCGCGACGCCGTGAGGACATTCTGAACGACATCCGTCAGCGCCTCGACACCGTCCCCGGCATCGGAGTGAACATTGGCCAGCCTATCTCGCACCGAATCGACCACCTCCTCTCGGGCGTCCGGGCGCAGATCGCCATCAAGATTTTCGGCGAGGATCTCACCGTCCTGCGGGCCAAAGCGGAGGAGTTGCGTGCGATCATGGCTAAGGTCTCCGGCGTCGTCGATCTTCAGGTCGAACAGCAGGTCCTCGTTCCGCAAACGCACATCCGACTCGATCGCGGACAGGCGGCCAAATACGGCGTCATGATCGGCGAGGTCGCGCAAATGAGCGAACTGGCGCTGCAAGGCCGCGCGGTTTCGCAAGTGCTCGAAGGGCAGAAGACCTTCGACGTAGTGCTGCGACTCCAGGACGCCGCGCGCAACAGCCCTGAAGCGATCGCGCAGATTCCGGTTGATACGACCAGCGGCGGGCTGGTTCCACTGGGCCTCCTCGCCAAGGTCGAAGAGGCGAAGGGACCGAACATCATCATGCGGGAAGGCGTGCAGCGTCGAATCGTCGTCCAGGCCAACGTCTCCGGACGGGATTTGGTGGCGGTCGTTGCCGACATCCAACGCGCCGCGAATGCGGACCTGAAGTTGCCCGCTGGTTACTATCTCACTTACGGCGGTCAATTCGAGAGCCAAGCCAGCGCCACGCGCCTGATCGCCTTCCTGAGCCTGTTCTCGGTGGCCGGAATGTTTCTGGTGCTCTACGCGCATTTCCGCAGCACCATGTTCGCGCTGCAGATCATGCTGAACATTCCCTTCGCGCTCATCGGCTCGGTGGTGGGCGTCTGGCTTTCGGGCGGCGTGCTGTCGATCGCTACGCTGGTGGGTTTCATCACTCTGACCGGCATCGCCGCCCGCAACGGGATCATGATGATCTCGCACTACCTGCACCTCATGCAGCACGAGGGCGAGAAATTCGACCAGCACATGATTATTCGCGGCACGCAGGAACGCTTGGTGCCCGTGTTGATGACCGCGCTCACCGCCGCGCTGGCCCTCGTGCCGCTCATCCTCGCCGCGGGCGAGCCCGGCCGCGAAATCCTGCACCCGGTGGCGGTGGTAATCTTCAGCGGCATCTTCTCCAGCACGATGCTCGATCTGGTCGTTACTCCGCTCGTCTTTTGGAAATTCGGGCGCCGGAGTGTGGGGAAGATGGTGCCCCACGCCGTCGTGCCGAGCGGGGCGCCCGGTAACTAAAACTCCACCCCGTTGCTGGAAGCCACTTCTGAGACTGGGCGGCTGCTCGATTCGCATTCGCCGACGCGGGCTTGGGCCGTGATGGCTATGCCAACAGAATTGACAAAAGAGATGTCGTGCAGATTGGTGATGCCCGTGCTTTGCCTTCGCCACGTGATTGCGGTTGTTCTGCTGACGCTTTGGTTGCCAGCAACGCAGCATTGCGGATTAGAGGCGGCGGGGTTGATCGCAGCAGATGCTCCTCATGGAGCTCATGAGGGATGCGCGAAGGCCAATTGCGACCATTGCACTCATGATGGCTGCAATGTCGTCGAGGGCGGGTTCGTAAAGTCCAGCCATGAGGCGCTCAAAGCGCCGACCCCTCCGCTGGTCGCCTGCACCCGTTTTCTTTGTTTGCAGCTTTTGCCGCCCGTTCTGGCCATTGAGCCGAATCTCGCGGTTTCCGAGTCCGCGTTCCCTGATGATTGGGTTCCGGTCTGGCAGTTCGTCCGCAGAGCCGCGCCGTTGTCGCGTGCGCCTTCGCTCATTGGTTGATTAGTCCCTGCGCGGACTGATCGACCCTGTTTCTATTCCATCCCGTCGCGGGACGCCTGCGCGCGTCCGCACTTTCCGGGATGTTTTTCGTTCCGTGCCATATTCCGCCCATTCACTTTTCATGAAGTCCCTTGTTTCCACGCCCTCCCATCTCGTCCGCCCGGCCCTCGGGTTGATGATCCTCGCCCTCGCGGGCGTCGCACGCGCCCAGACCGCGTCCGACGAAACCGCTCCCGCCGTATCGTTGTCCACGCTCGTCAGCGAAATCACGGCCAAGAATCCCGAGCGCCAGTTCTATCTGGAGGAAATCGCCGCCGCGAAAGCCGGGGTGCGCATCTCCTCCCGCCTGAGCGACCCGGCGTTATCGTTCGACATCGGCCAAAAACGGCTGAGGGACTCCACTGGCGCCAAGATCGGCGACGGCGCCGTCTGGTCGGTCTCCGTTACGCAAACCTTCGAGTGGCCCGGTCGCCTCTCGTTGCGCAAGGCCGTCGCCAACCGACAGGTCGAACTGGCCGAACTCGGTGTGGCGCGCTTTGAGAATGCGCTGACCGCTCGTGCCCGCACCCTCGCTTTCAGTCTGTATGCCGCGAATGCCAAGGCCGCTGCCATCCGCGAGGTCTCCGACCGGTTCACAGCGCTCAAGGAAACCTTCCTCGCCCGCGATCCGGCGGGCGTCACGCCGATGCTGGAAACGCGTGTGATCGAAGCCAGTGAACTGGCTTTGCAGCGTCGCGCCACCGTGGCCGAGTTGGCGGTGCAGGCCGCACTGATTGAACTCAACCAACTGCGCGGTGTGGCAGCCGATACGCCGCTGCGGGTGGCCGCGCCGGCCCTGAGCTTCACCTCACTGCCCGCCACATCCGATCTGCTGGCGACAGCCCGAGAGAAGAACTTCGACTACCGGATGCGGCTCGTCGAGTTGGAACAGCAGGGGTTTGCCGTCAGCCTCGCCCGCAACGAGCGCTATCCCGCCATCAGCGTCGGCCCCTATCTCTCGCGCGACAACGTCGGCGACCGCGAGACCATCGTCGGTCTGGGCCTGAGCGTGCCCTTGCCCGTCACAGGTCGCACCGGCGCGGCGGTGGATGTGGCTAATGCCCGCCGCCGACAAGCGGAGGCCGCCGTCCTGGTTGCGTTACGCGAACTCGACCGCGAGGTCATCACCTCAGCCCAGGCGTTCTCGACCAAGCTGGCCGAGTCGCGCCGCTGGTCGCCCGACGCGGTGCAAAAATTCCGCGAAGCCGCCGACCTGGCCGACCGTCACTATCGCACGGGCGCGGTGCCCATCGCGACCTACGTCGAGCTGCAGAACAGCTACCTCGACGCGGTCGAGGCGCTGCTCGACACCCAGAGCGAAACGCTGACCGCCGGGCTCAAGGTCCAGCAGCTCACCGGCATCGAACTGAACCCGGTCGAAATCAAGCCATGAACCCGCGTCCTTGGTTTTTAGCCAGTCTGGCCGCCTCGGTTCTGCTGCTTGCCGGTTGTGGCCCAAAGGCGTCCTCAGAGGCCGGGCACGACCATTCAGAACATGCCGAAGGCGAGGAAGGCGGAGACGGCGGCGTCACGTTCAAGGAAGGCCGCGGGTTGCAACTCTCTCCCGAGGTGATCAAGGCGCTCGGCCTCATCACGGCGGAAGCGGAGGATCGCGCGCTGGCGGCGGAACTGAATGTCACCGCCCAGGTTTTCGCGACTACGCCGCGCGTGCTCGCGAGCACCCGTCTGCCCGCTGAACAGGCCGGGGCGCTGGAGAAATCCCGCTTCGCCGGGGCGAAACTCGTGCAGATTGATCGCACCACCGCTTCCGCCACGCGGCTCGTCGATCTGATCTTCGAGCTGGATGCCCCGGCTGCGCACCGGGTCGGCGATTTTGTGACACTGGCCCTTGCGGCCGAACCCACCTCCGCCCTCACCGTGCCTCGCTCCGCCGTCCTCGACGGTGCCACCGGCACTTTCGTTTACGTCGTCAACAGCGGCGCCTACCTGCGCACCTCCGTCAAGGTGGGTGCCCATTCCGCCGACTTTATCGAGATCACCGACGGCCTTTACGCTGGCGATGTCGTGGTCGTCACCCCTGCCGACCAGCTTTGGCTGGCCGAGTTGCGTCTCACCAAGGGCGGCGGCCACAGCCACTGATCCCGTCTGCTCCATTTTTCAACCCACTCTTCATTTTCCATGATCGACAAGATTCTCGAGTTTGCCCTGCGCCAGCGCGTCTTCGTGCTGCTTGGCGCGGTGGCACTCCTATTCGTCGGCACATGGTCGGCCTTTCGGCTGCCCATTGATGCCGTGCCCGACATCACCAACGTCCAGGTGCAGATCAACACCTCCGTTCCCTCGCTCGCACCCGAGGAGATCGAAAAGCTCGTCACGTATCCCATCGAGGTGGAAATGGGCGGTATCGAAAAACTCGTCGAAGTCCGCTCCATTTCCAAGTTCGGCCTCTCGCAGGTTACGCTGATTTTTCAGGAGGACACCGATATCTATCGCGCCCGCCAGCTCACGGGCGAGCGCCTCCAGGCGGTGCTCGATGATCTGCCGCCTGGCGTCACGCCAAAGCTCGCGCCGATCACGACTGGCCTCGGCGAAATCTATCACTACACGGTCCGTTACAAGGAAGGCTTCAAGGCCGCCCCGGCCGATCCGGTGGACCGCCTGCGCGAACTCAAGCTGGCCCAGGACTACATCGTGAAGCCCGCGCTGCGCACCGTGCCCGGCGTCACGGAGGTGAACACCTCCGGCGGCTACGACAAGCAGATCGTGATCATGCCGAACCCGGCGAAGCTCACCAGCGTGGGCCTCACCGTGGGAGAGGTGGCCGACATCGTCGCGGAAAACGTGGCCAATGCCGGCGGCTCCGTGGTCGAGAAAGGCGGCGAGGCCGTCACCGTGCGCGCTATCGGCCGCGTTCAGACGACCGAGGAAATCGGCAACCTTCCGATCCGAATCTCCGGCGCGCGGGCCGGCGCGCTGCGCGTCAGGGATGTGGCCGATGTCGCCATCGGCTCCGGGGTTCGCACCGGTTCGGCGACGCACGATGGCGCCGAGGCCGTCCTCGGTTCCGCCCTCATGCTGATCGGCGAAAACAGCCGGTTGGTTTCCGGCCGCGTGCATGAGCGCATCCAGGAACTTCAGGCGAAACTCCCTGCCGGCATGGAGGTGGAGACGGTGTATAACCGCACCGATCTCGTGAATGCCACCATTCGCACGGTGGAAAAAAATCTCCTGGAGGGCGCCATCCTCGTGATCGCGATCCTCATCGGCCTGCTTGGCAACTGGCGCGCAGCCCTGATCGTCGCCACGGCGATCCCGCTCTCGATGCTCTTTGCGATGACCGGCATGGTCCGCTACGGGGTGTCGGGCAACCTCATGAGCCTTGGCGCGGTGGACTTCGGCCTGATTGTGGACGGGGCCGTGGTCATGGCGGAAAACGTCGTCCGCATGCTGGCGCATCGCCAGCATCAGCTCGGCCGCCTCCTAACCCGAGAGGAACGACTGCACACCATTCTAACCGCGTGCAAGCAGGTCGGCACGCCGACGGTCTTTGGCGTGGCGATCATCACTATCGTTTATCTGCCGATGTTCACGCTCACGGGCGTCGAAGGAAAAATGTTCACCCCGATGGCCTTCACCGTGGTCTTCGCCCTCATCGGCGCACTGATCCTCGCCCTAACCGTGGTGCCCGTGCTGTGCTCGTTCTTCATGACCGCGAAGGTGAGCGAGGAGGACAACTTCCTCATTCGCTTCGCCAAGCGGCTCTATACCCCGGTGCTGCATTTCAGCCTGCGGATGCGCTGGCTCATGTCGGCCATTGCCATTGGAGTTTTCGCGGTGTCCACATGGGTGTTCACGCACCTCGGCGCCGAATTCATTCCGCAACTCGATGAGGGCTCGCTCGCGGCCCAGATGATCCGCACCACCAGCATCGGGCTCGCACCCTCGATGCAGATGCAAAAGGCAGCGGAAAAGCTCATGCTGGAAAAGTTCCCCGAGGTAACGCACACCTTCGCGCGCGTCGGCACTTCTGAAGTGGCGACCGATCCCATGGGCGTGAACGTGGGCGACAGCTACATCATGCTCAAGCCCCCAGCCGAGTGGCGGAAGATCGACGGGCGCACCATCACGAAGGACGAATTGACCAACCTGATGTCAAAGGAGCTGGCGGTTCATTTCCCCGGCCAGAGCTACCTCTTCTCCCAGCCGATCGAACTCCGCTTCAACGAACTGCTCTCGGGCAGCCGCGCGGACATCGCCATCAAGGTCTTCGGCGATGACTACGACACACTCGAAAAGGTCGCCGGCGAGGTCCGCGAGATCGTGGAAAATATCCCCGGTGCCGCCGACGTGGAGTTCGACGCGGCAGGCAAGGCCCCCGTGCTCCAAGTGGTGCTTAACCGTCAGGCGATGACTCGCTACAACGTCCATGCCGACGAGGTGAACAAGGCCATCGAAACCGCGTTTGCCGGCGTCGAAGGCGGCGTGATCGTGGACGGCAACCGCCGCTATCCGGTCGTCACCCGCTTGCCGGAATCGGCGCGTCAGGACTTCGCCAACGTCGCGAATCTCCCCATCCGCACGACCGATGGCGGCATGGTCACGCTCGGGCAGGTGGCCGACGTGTCCATGACCGAGAGCGTCAACACCATCAGCCGAGAGGCGTTCCAGCGCCGCATGGCCATCCAAGTCAACCTGCGCGGGCGCGACGTGCAGAGCTTTGTGCTGGAGGCGCAACAGAAGATCGGGTCCGGCGTGAAACTGCCGGGGGGCTACTTCGTCGAATACGGCGGCGCGTTCAAAAACCTACAGGAGGCACGCATGCGCCTCGCCATCGTGGTGCCGGCGGCGCTCGCCCTCATTTTCCTGCTCATCTTCATGGCCTTTGGCAGCGTGCGTCAGGCCTTGATCGTTTACACCGGCATCCCGCTCGCCGTGACCGGCGGTGTTTTTGCCCTGTGGCTGCGCGACCTGCCGTTCTCGATTTCAGCGGCGGTTGGCTTCATCGCGCTCTCCGGCGTGGCGGTGCTCAACGGCGTTATGATGATCTCCTTCATCAACCAACTCCGCGAGGAAGGCAGGAACGTCCGCGATGCAGTGATCGAGGGTGCGCTGACCCGACTGCGCCCCGTGCTCATGACCGCCCTCGTCGCCGCTCTCGGCTTCGTGCCAATGGCGCTGGCCAGCGGCTCGGGTGCCGAAGTCCAACGTCCCATCGCGACCGTCGTCATCGGTGGCATCATCACAGCGACTTTCCTGACGCTGGTGCTGCTGCCAACGCTCTACTGCTGGTTCGAGCGCGACGATCAGGCATCCCGTTCCGCCAATTCTGCAAACCCCAACGAAAGACACGCATGAAAACCCTCCCGTGGCTATTGCTTCTCGCCGTGGTCGGCCTGACCGGCTGCGTCACGCCGTTCCGGGCTCCCTCGGACGTAGCGCACATCCAACTCACGCGTGGCGATTCGCCGTTCGTCCGGGTCGAGAAAATCTGGCTGGAGCGAAAAAAAGGCCCGCTGGTCGTCAAGGGTTACGTCGTCAAGCGACTCGAAGCCGACGACACGACCCAAACCCATCTGGATGTCACGCTCTACGATTCCGCGGGCGCGGTGCTCCGCCGCACCGTGGGGCATTTTGAACCACGCCAGATTCCGCGCCGCTACCGGCGGCCCGATTATGCGAGCTACAGCGTGCCGCTCGATCCACTTCCGGGCGGCACCGTGCGCATCGAAGTGCGCGCGCATGAAGGCGACCACTCCTGAATTCCAACCCCTGTCATTCATCCATGAAAACCATCCGTAACGTCACGTTCCTGTTCCTTGCCGTCGTCGCCTCAGCCACGGCGCTTCTCGCCAAGCCGATCCCCGGTCCCAAGGGCGGCAAAATCGTCACCACCGAAGCCCCCCACGTCGAGCTGTTCGTCGCCCCGGATCGCACCGTGGTCGTGTCGTTCTACGACCACGACCTCAAGCTCGTGGCCCCCGCCGCGCAGATCGTCTCCGCCGTGGCCGAGGCCAAGGGCGGCAAGGTGAACCTGACCTTCGCCGCCAAGGAAGGCACGCTCGTCTCCTCCAGTCCGCTGCCCGAGGGCGACGGCTACCGCGTTGTCCTTCAGGTGAAAGACAACGCCCAGGCCCGGCCAAAGAACTACCGCATCGAGCTCCACGACGAAGTGTGCGGCGAGTGCAAGCGTGCCGAATACGCCTGCATCTGCGACGACGCCGGCGGCGACAAGCACGATCACTGAGGAGAAACCAATCAATGAAAACCATCGTAGCATTCATTCGTTCCTCGAAGGAGGAGCCGGTGCGGGAGGCCCTGCACGATATCACTGGTGTCTCTGGCGCCACCTTCTCGGATGTTCGCGGTTTTGGCCGAGGCCGCGGTCACGATCATAGCCCGGGATCATCGGATGAAGTGGTCGTCGGCACGCTGCCCAAGGTCCGCGTGGAGGTGATGGTCTCGGCCGATCACGCCGACGCGGTCGCCGCCGCGATCGCGTCGGCGGCCCGAACCGGCAATCGGGGCGACGGCAAGGTCTATGTCCTGCCGGTCGAGTCTGCGTTGCGCATCAGCACGGGCGAAATCGGGGCCTCTGCCCTGTGAACAATCTCCCGGCCAAGTCATGGCCTGTGAGCGGCAGGAAATAAAGTGCGAGATGCGGCCGTGCGCAGTCTCCCCGGCCGCATCTTTCCCAAGCCCAAACCGAGTCCCATGTAATCCCATCCTCCAAGTCCGCCCGCCCCTCGGCGGCCGCCTCGGACCGAAACCTCAACCGCGAAACGCCCGGACCCCTATCTGGTCAATCGCCGTTCCCATGAAAATCCGTCTGCCCCTGTTCCTCGCCCTGAGCCTTAGCCTACTCAGCGGCTGTGCCAGCCAGGCCCAACGCCAAACCGCAGTGACCGCGACCCGCTACGGCGCGCCGCCAGAGGTCGTTCGCAAGATGGAGCGCGGTGATCGCCTCGCGCTCGCCGATCTCGGCCTCTTGGCCCAAGCCCATGTGCCCGACGACGACGTGCTGACCCACTTGCGACAGACAAACGTCTCCTACCGGCTCAAGACCGCGGAGATTGATCGACTGCGGGCGCAGGGAGTTTCGGACAGGGTCATCGACTACCTGCTCACCACGCCAACCCGCGTGGCCCGCCCATACCGCGGCTACGTTAGAGGTGGAGGCTGGTATCGCGGTTTCGGGCGTGGGGCTTTCGGGCATGGATACTACGGGCACGGTTTTGGCCACGGCGGCTTACACCATGGAGGGCATCACTGATGAAAACCGTGACCATGCTTCTCCTCGGATTGTTACTGCCGGTTGCGATCATCGCAGCAGACGCAGCCCCCCGGGCTTCGCCTGCAGCTAAAGCCAAGGCCAAGAAGGAACAGGTGTATGAGTTGCCGAAATCCGGCAAAAACCTTCAGCGCGGCAGCGCGGGCTGGATCAATGTCGAGGCCTCGGGCACACGCCTCGTCGTCAAGTTTTTCGACGCCAAGAAAAAGCCCGCGACTCCCGATGTGGAGCGGGGCTTCGCCCGATTCCAGTTTGCCGCCAAAAACTCCGTCCGCGCGGTGCTGCATCGCGAAGGCGACACTTTGGTTTCCACTGCAACCGTGCGCCCGCCGCACAACTTTCTCGTGATTCTCAGTCTGTTCCGAAGCGGCGAGGCGGAGTCGGCGGAATCCTACACCTTCAAGTATCCGTGACATGAGACACCGCATCCTTTCCGCACCGCTCGCTCTGCTGGCACTCATGATTGCGTTGCCGTCCTCGCGCGCGGCCGACGCGCCGGCAACGCCGCTTACCTTGGAGCAGGCGCTGGCCGAGGCGCTTGAGCACAACTTCGCGATCCGTCAGGCCCGGGAGCGCATACGCCAACAGGAGGGCGTTCTCACGCAGGTGACGGCCGCCGCCCTGCCCGGAGTTTCCGCTGCGGCGAATTATCAAAAAAGCTCAACCCAAACGATCCAGAGCAGCACTACGGCGGGCGAGAGCCTGCCCGTCTTCGTGCCGACCGGGCGCTACTGGCGGATGAGCATCACGGCTCGCCAGAACCTCTATGCCGGCGGAGGCATCCGTGCCGCCGTGAACGAAGCGACGCTCTCCCGCGATGCGGCGACGTTGCAGCTCAAGGCGACGATTGATGACGCGCTGCTGGATGTCCGCCTGAAGTTTTATGCCATCCTGCTGGCCCGGGCGCAGGTTGCCGTCGAAGAACAGAACCTCGTCGTTCTGGAACGCCAGTTGCGTGACGTGAATGTGCGGTTCGAGGTCGGTTCCGTTTCAAACTTCGAGCGGTTGCGCGCCGAGGTTGCGGTGGCGAGTGCCCGCGCGCCTCTGATCAAGGCCCGCAACGATCACCGGCTGGCCATCGAGGAACTGCGCCGGGCCATGGGCCGGACCGAAATCCATCCCTCTACCGCCTCCGACCGGAGCATCGAAGTCGCGGGCGAACTCCCGGCTGAACGGCTGGCGATCGAACTGCAGGAGGCGCTGGCCAGAGCGAAGGTGCAGCGTCCCGAGCTGCAGCGATTGACCCGGCTGGTCGAGGCGGCCGAGAGCGGGATCAACATCGCCCGTGCTGGTTTTCTTCCGACCTTGGCGGTGAGTGTGGGTGCCGAGCTGCGCAAAGGCCCCACGGACCGCTTCACCGATTCTCTGCGTGGCTGGCGCGCCGGGGTGCAAAGCGGCTGGAACGTGGCGAGTCGCGCCACGGCCGGGCAGGTAAAGCAAGCGGAGTCCCTGGTGGAACAGGCCCGCCTCGCCCGGGAGGAAGCTGAACTTGCCGTGGAGATGGAGGTCCGGCGGGCCATCGCCGCCCTCACCCAAGCCAACGAACTGGTCACGGCGACGCGCAAATCGGTCGAGCAGGCAGAGGAGGCGCTGCGCGTTGCCGAGGTGCGATTCAAAGCCGGCACCTCCATCCAGCTTGAACTGTTGCAGGCTCAGTCGGCCCTGACCGTGGCTCGCACGAACCGGCTCCGCGCCGATCATTCCCATAGCGTCGCCGCCGCCCAACTGCACCGGGCAATGGGTGAATCAGAAATCGAATATGTCTCTCCACAATAGCCAGTCGGCCACAGATAGCAGATGCCGAAATAACAGACCCGACCATGAGCCAAGAGCACTACCCGGATTCCCATGACGACTCGTGCTGCCACGGACACGACGACGAAGCCAATCATCTGGAAACCAGCAGCCTTATCCTCTCGGGTGGGCTGGTTGGTGCAGCCTTGCTGACTCATGCAACAGCCTTCGACTCGAAGAACGTGACGGCGGCACTGGCCTTCGGGGCCATGGTGGCCGGGGGCTGGTTTCTCCTGCCCAAGGCCTGGGCCGCAGTCCGTCAATTCCGCCCGGACATCAATCTGCTCGTGGTGATTGCCGCCGTCGGCGCCTCGACCATCAGCGAATGGGTCGAGGCTTCCGCCGTGGTTTTTCTGTTCGGTGTGGCCGAGTGGCTTGAAGGTTGGGCCGACCGGCGTGCCCGGCGCGCCACCCGGGCCTTGCTCGAACTCGCCCCGCAGACCGCCCGGATGATGCGCGACGGCCGTTTGGTCGAGGTGCCCGTGGATCAGGTTGGCGTGGGTAAGATCATCGCGGTGGCCTCCGGCATGAGTGTGCCGCTCGATGGCGTGGTCGTGACCGGGGAGTCCGCCGTCAATCAGGCGCCGATCACCGGCGAATCCGTCCCCGTGGACAAGCGTGCGGGCGACCCGGTGTTCGCCGGCACGATCAACGGCGAGGGCTCGCTGGAGGTCCACGTCACCAAGGCGGCCGGCGATACCACGCTGGCGCGCATTATCCGTCTGGTCACCGAAGCCCAGGAGCAGAAGGCTCCGACGCAGCGTTTCGTGGATGTCTTCGCGCGCTACTACACGCCGGCCGTCACAGTGGTGGCGCTGCTCGTGTTCCTGATTCCGCCGCTGGCGATGAATGGCGAGTGGAGCGTGTGGCTCTATCGGGCCTGCGTGCTGCTGATCATTGCCTGTCCGTGTGCGCTGGTGATTTCCACGCCGGTCAGCATCGTCGCCGGCCTCACGGCATTGGCGCGTCGCGGCGTTTTGGTCAAAGGCGGTGCCCACCTCGAAACCATCGGTCGCCTGAAAGCCCTGGCCGTGGACAAGACGGGCACGATCACCGAGGGGAAGCCCAAGGTGCAGGGAGTCGAACCGGTCGGCTCCGCCACGGAGAGCGATGTCCTGCGCATCGCCGCAGCCATTGACGACCACTCGGCGCATCCGCTCGCCAAGGCCGTCGTGGCCCATGCCCATGAGCGGCAAACTGCCTTCACCCGGGCGGAAAACTACCAGGCGCGCAGCGGGCGAGGAGCAGAGGGTCGGGTGGACGGGCATGATTATTTCGTCGGCAACCACCGGTTCACGCGCGAATTGGGCGTTTGCTCCGAGGACGTGGAGCGCCGCTTGGCTGCGGTCGAGGAGCGTGGCTTGTCCGTGGTCGTGGTGGGGCATCGTCCGCACGACGGCTGCAAAGGTGAGGTGCTCGGTGTCATCGCGGTTGGCGATACGCTGCGGCCGAACGCGAAGGCCGCTGTAGCCGACCTGCACGCCGCCGGGGTGGCCGAGGTCGTCATGCTCAGCGGCGACAATCAGCGCACGGCGGACTACATCGCCCGGAAGGTCGGCATTGATATTGCGCGCGGCGACCTGCTCCCGGACCAGAAAGTCGAAGCCGTGAAGGCCCTGCGGGAAAAGCACGGGGTAGCCGGCATGGTCGGCGACGGCGTGAACGACGCGCCCGCGATGGCGACGGCCAGCATCGGCATCGCCATGGGAGCGGCTGGAACGCATGCCGCCATCGAGACGGCCGACATCGCCCTCATGCAGGATGATCTCGGCAAGATCGCGGATAGCGTCCGCTTGGGACGCCGCACGCTCGGCGTCATCTATTTCAACATCACTTTTGCGCTCGCCCTCAAGGCGGTGTTTCTCGTCCTGACTCTGCTAGGCCATGCCAGCCTTTGGTTCGCGATTCTCGCGGATACCGGGGCGACGCTCCTAGTGGTTGCAAACGCGCTGAGGTTGCTCCGAACACCTCCGGACTTTGTCGCCAATCCCGCCGCTGCCGTTGCGAACACCTGATCGAGAGCTTCTTTCGCCGGTGTAAGATTTGGGTAGTCTTTCCGTCTACAAGGTATGCACGACCACCATCAGCACGAGGCGAAGAAGGACGAACCGGGCCATGCTTGCTCGCACCAGGATACTCGTGGCGAAGCGGCGCATGACGAGCGGGCACGCTCCGACCAATGCGGCCACCAACACGGGCACTCGGTGACGCCATCGGCCGCGGCAAAGTATTTCTGTCCGATGTGCGAAGGCGTGGAATCGGACGTGCCCGGTGATTGCCCCAAATGCGGAATGCCTCTTGAGCGCAACCCCGCATGGACCGGTCAGGCGAACGTCATCTACACCTGTCCGATGCACCCGGAGGTGCGGCAGGATCATCCGGGAGACTGCCCCAAGTGCGGGATGCCGTTGGAGCCCGTCGCCGCGGAAGACGATGACGCAGGTGAACGGGAGCTGCAGCAACTCGCCCGCAAGCTCTGGATCGGTTCGGCACTCGCGTTGCCGGTGTTTCTTTCCGCGATGGCGGGTATGGTGCCGGCCATCGCTGGCAACACCATCTTCGCCAGCGAGTGGCGCCGTTGGGCCGAATTTCTACTCTCCGTTCCGGTCGTAGCCTGGACCGGAGGATTCATCTGGCGCCGGGCCTGGAACTCGCTCCGGCACCGCAGCGCCAACATGTATTCGCTCTTAGCGCTGGGTATCGGTTCGGCGTTCGCGTTCTCCGTGGTTGCACTGGTCGCTCCAAATCTGTTCCCGCACGAGATGCAGCACGGAGGGTCGGCCGGCCTCTATTTCGAGGCAGCGGCCGTCATCACCGTGCTCGCGACGTTCGGCGAATACCTGCAGGAGCGCGCGCGACGCCGCACCGGCCAAGCCGTGAGGGCGCTGCTGGACCTCGCGCCGAAAACCGCTCTTCGCCTCCGCGACGGCGTGGAAGAGAACGTCCCACTCTCGGACATCCAGGTCGGCGATCTGCTCCGAGTCCGCCCCGGTGAGAAAATTCCGCTCGATGGCGAGATCGTCGAGGGACGCAGCAACGTGGACGAGTCGATGCTGACCGGTGAGCCACTGCCGGTAGACAAGTCCGTGGGCGATTCCGTGATCGGAGCCACGCTGAACCAAACGGGGGGATTCGTCATGCGCGCCGGCAAGGTGGGCGCAGACACGTTACTGTCCCAAATCGTCCACATGGTGGTGCAGGCACAGCGCAGCCGCGCCCCCATCCAGGCGCTCGCAGACAAGATTTCGTCGTTTTTTGTTCCGACGGTCATCGCCATCGCCGTGCTCACGGCAGTCGCATGGCTTGTTTGGGGTCCGGAACCGAAGATGATTTACGCCATCACTAACGCCGTCGCGGTTCTTATTATCGCCTGCCCGTGCGCACTGGGCCTGGCCACTCCAATGTCGATCATGGTCGGCGTCGGCCGGGGAGCGCAGCTTGGAGTTCTCATCCGCGACGCGGCGGCGCTCCAGCGGGCGGAGAAGGTGACGCATCTGGTGACCGACAAAACCGGGACTCTGACTGAAGGACGGCCTGAACTGACGGACATGTATGTGGCTGCCGGAGTGGAGAAGAATTGGCTACTGGCGCGTGCCGCCGCCTTGGAGCGTGGCAGCGAGCATCCCTTGGCACACGCCGTGGTGAAAGCAGCGGAGGCGAAGCAGCTCCCCATCCCCGCCGCGGATGACTTCCAGTCCATCACCGGCGCTGGTGTCACGGGGAAAATCGAGGGCAGGCGCGTCCGCGTTGGCAAGCGGAGCTGGCTGCTGAACGAAGGAGTCTCAATCGGCGCGGAATTCGATGGGCGGGCGGAGCAGATGCTCGCCTCGGGCGGGACGGTCATCTGGGTGTCGATCGACGACAAGGCCGCCGGGTTGATTGCCCTGTCCGATCCGATCAAAGCCACGACTCCGGACGCAATTCGCGCATTGCATGGGCTCGGTCTGACGCTCGTGATGCTGACCGGAGATCATCGGGCAACTGCTGACGCCGTAGCCCGCAAGCTCGGGATTGATCGAGTTCACGCCGGCTTGGCGCCGCAGGACAAGCAACGCATCATCGAGGACCTTCGTCGGCAAGGATACGTCGTCGCGATGGCCGGCGACGGCATCAACGACGCTCCGGCGCTGGCGGCCGCCGATATCGGCATCGCGATGGGAACAGGCACGGATGTGGCGATCGAAAGCGCGGGCATTACCCTCGTGAAAGGCGACCTCCGCGGAATCGCGAACGCACTCGCGCTCAGCCGTCAGGTGATGCGCAACATTCGACAGAACCTCTTCTTGGCCTTCGTCTACAATTCGCTCGGCGTCCCGCTGGCGGCCGGTGCGCTGTATCCGGTTTTCGGGTGGCTGCTCAATCCAATGTGGGCCGGCGCCGCAATGGCGCTTAGCAGTGTGTCGGTGATTGCCAACGCGCTACGATTGCGAAGCGCTCGTCTGTGACGGACTTCGGGCCGTCATTCACAGCCAGCCAGATGAGCTACAGGGGTGGCTTTACCTCTCGTTCTTCCCGATCGCGTGATCCTCGGGATTTTCAACCAAAGGCGAGAGTCCGGCCGCAAAAGGCCCATATCGCCTAACGACGAGTGCCGCTTCAGGGTCGGCGAACCGACTCGTCGTGACGCAGAACGCAACACTGCTTCTAGAGGGGGCAGTGCAGACTCAAGACGGCATCGTGCATGTGAAGGTCGAGCGAGTCGCGGCATTGCGCGATCCCGATCTACCTGTTCAAGCGAGTCACGATTTCCACTAAACCAGGCTGCGGCATCGAACGACGCGCATCTGGACCGGAGGAAGCGGACGATGTCAGCAACGTGTATGGGGCGCGCGATGTCCTACCTTTGCAACTGAGCGCAGAGTCAATTTTCGAATCCGCCCTGAGCGGAAATCGCATATCGCAGCGTGCAGAACCGCAGGAGGAGCGGAATCGGCGACGAGCGCGCAAACCGCGGAAGTTTCCTCCGGCGTGGCGGCCGATGCCGGCGGCGAACAAAAATCACGCGTCCGCGGGCGCATTGTTGCAAGGCCCGGCCAAAAACCGCTGAAGGTCCGATGCTGTGACGAGCCATGGGACCTGGAATCGTCTACTAAGCGGTGGATTCACATTCACAAATATACGCCGTGAGCAATTGCTCTGAGAATACTTGCTACCTGCTTCCGGCCCGACGCAGATCGCATGACACGAAGAGGAATCGCCTCACCAAGAGCGCGAGCAGGCTGCGTGAGCCACGAGGCCAAGGCGGCTTCATCTTCAAAGAGCTCCATACCGGCAGCTAGAACCTCGTCATCCAAGCGATCGAGCAGCTTCATGCATTTCTCGTAATGGAGTGTTCTTCTGCGCAGCGCCGCCGCGACCTCGCGACGTTGCTTAGAAGCATTCTCGGTGCTGTTTAGACCCATTTAGAGTGCGAACTTTCTTGGTAGATCTTTTATTTAGACTAAAAGTGCAATTTGGAGACCTTTCTAAACTCCGCTACTTTGCGGCCGGATGAGTTGATGCTTATGCCTTTCCCACATCGCGTCGGCGAGCGCGCCCGCGACGTGGGCATCCGAGACATCCATTCCCCAAATGCGATCTCCCATCACCGGCACTTCGAGGGGCGAAGGCGAACATTCTACAAAAGAAACGTCCCCGTTTGAGAGTCTTACAAAGAGCTCGTTGGTAGGAATGGCACCCCACATCGAACATCGAATATACGGATATTCTTTATCGGGAACCTGCCCGCCACCGGTTCAATCCTCGGGTAGCTCCGCGGCCGCCGCAGCGGGCCAAACGATCCTCGACTAGCACCCCGCAACCGCAGCCTGAACCAATCGGAAAAAGGAAGAAGCATGCGGCGGCCGATCCCGACAGTGCTGGGGCGGCGGCCAAGATGCCTCCCTTCCGCCAGATGGTGCGCGAGGCGGTTTTAGCTCAGACGACCGCGTTCTCGAAGCGGGATATGCAGCCATCCAGCCCGAAGTCGTCACGGTCATCGATCAGCGCATTGCGCTCTGCTCTCACAGCCCTGGTTTTTTCCTGCGGCGTAGCGGGATGCCAGATGTTAGCCATGGAGGAAATCGTCGAGAGACACGGCCCCATGAGCCTGAACATTCCGGAAGGGCCCGGTGACGTCACAACCTTGGACGGCATCACGTTCGTGGATGGCGGACAGCCCGCGCGCCCCGCGCTGCTCGAACAAGGAACTAGCTTCCTCTTTCGCAGCAGCAATACCGAGCCGCTGAAGCCGGGGAGCAAGATGCGACGCCACGTCTTCAACTATCAGGCGTTCGTCGAACGCGCGCGGAAGAACGGATACGACGGCTATGTCATCGTGGGAGACCACATTTCGCCGGATGCGCGCGGACGCCCCGCCTATTGGGAGACTCTGCTCGTTCCATTTCGCTATGCGAAGTAACCGGGGCTCCGTCACCTGCCAAGTCGCCGGTGAACGGGCTAGATCGAATGATTTTTGGCGAAAAAATTGACGCTATTTCCTCGGCAACGCGTTCTGACGAGATGGACCAAAAACCGTTAACATTGACGTTCGAGCCAACGCCTGTGCCTGTTTCGTTTCTGCTGACCGAGGAAGCGGACACAACACGGGCGGCAGAGCAGCTTGGTGAATTCGTGGGCGCGCTTGCTGTGAAGATTGGGATTCCGTCCGAAGTAATCGAGCGGGTCGTCGTTGCAGACACTGCGCGCTATGGCGACGCGCTGGCCCAATTCGAAGGAAAACGCGAATTCACGAATTCCCATGGACTGCTCGCGGTCGGGAAGACGATCAAGGTGAAGGGTCCGAAGCCGGTGCGATCTGTGATCATCCTGAACGTTGCGATCGTGGGGGCTGTGCTGAACGCGGGGCGCACAAAAGGCTGGTCTGTGGCTCAGTGGTCTCAAGAGGAGCAACACAGCTTTTACGTGATTGCGCACGAAATTGGACATTGTGCCGATCACCTTCTCCGCGAGGAAATCGAGGACGATGGCACTTGGAGAGACGAATCCGGCCGTCGGGTCACAGACGCGAAATTCGCGAATATCCATGCTTACCAATTCTCGATGGTTTATCCCGAAATCGCTGCGTGCGTGATCAGCGGAGCGAATTACACCGCCGAAATGCGGTTCGTCGATGCGACGATGAGCAATGCTTCATTCCTGAGCATGCTTCGTGAGTTGGAGACGATGACCGCTGCGGATTCCCGAGACTTGGCGGAAATATGCCGTCAGGTTGGCGCGGTGTTCTGGTTTGTGCTCTTTCAGCACGGAAAATTTGTCGGCTCCCAAATCGGGAATGCTAAGCTCGAGAAAGCTTCACCGTCGGAACTGTGGACGATCGCGAAAGTGATCCCGGATGTTGCTGATGCGCTCACACGCGCTGAAACGGCGATCATAGAAGCGTGGAACCGCTATCCGCAGATCCCTCCGGGGCTTCGAACGGAGCTCACGGATTGTTTTCACGTGCTCTGCCAAGCATGCGGTTACTCGCTAGAGGAACGAGGCGGACAAGAGGGCGTTTGGTGGAATACTTTCAAACGCTTCACGGTGCGTTTGCTCCTCGAAAGGTCGCGATGAACCACGCACTGCGCCGCGCTCCTGCGCGATCGGCGTGGCGTTCGATCCGGCCTAGTGTTAGTTCCGGACTTGAGTCCAAGACGGTATTTATTGAGTCTTCGAATATCGAAACGTGTGGGCCAGCGCGTTCGATCTCTAAACAGTCAAGCCCCCTGAACTATGCCCAAAAAAGTATTTTTCAGTTTCCATTATGAAAATGACAACTGGCGAGCGGCCCAAGTGCGGAACATGGGTCTCGTCGATGGCAGCATCCCGGCAAAGGACAACGACTGGGAAGCCGTGAAGCGAGGCGGCGATGCCGCGATCCAGAAATGGATTGACGGTCAAATCGCCGGTCGCGTCTGCGGGATCGTGCTGATCGGTAGTGCCACCGCAGGCCGCAAATGGATCCAATACGAAATCGGGAAGTGTTGGAACGATTCGAAAGGCCTACTTGGGATTTACATTCACGGCTTGAAGGACGTAAACGGCTTCCAGGGAAAGATGGGCAATAATCCGTTTGCGGATTTCACGCTCAAGAACGGATCGGTGAAGCTGTCAGACGTAGTGCCGACTTACTTGCCGCCTTACTCGGCGAGCACGGACGTTTACGCTTACATCAAGGACAACCTTGAATCTTGGATCGATCACGCGATCCGAGTTCGCAATACCTACAGTTAGCGCCACGATATGCCGCTCACCTCCGAAATAATCGATCCGTCATCGCCCGCCGTTCAGGCTCACCTGACCATAGAGCAGAGCGTGATTCAGAGGATGAGCACGAACTCAAGTGCCTGCAAAGGATGGGCAATCGCGCTTGTGGCGGGAATCTTGGTCGTCGTCGGCGACAAGGGGAATGGATCGACGGCCAAATGAAAGGCGCCTCGGTCATTGTCGTTCTCATCGGCGCCGAAACCGCGGGCCGGAAGTGGGTGAATTACGAAATCAATCGCGCTTTGAGTAGCGGGATGGGCATGCTCGGCGTTACGATCCACAACTGCAAGGATCCGAGGATCGGGCCAGATTTTCCGGGTCGCAATCCTTTTGATTCGTTCGTCGCCTCGAATCGGCCTGGTTCGCCACGCCTC
Organism: Oleiharenicola sp. Vm1; assembly: GCF_047777955.1. GTDB lineage: Bacteria > Verrucomicrobiota > Verrucomicrobiia > Opitutales > Opitutaceae > Didemnitutus. The sequence continues at coordinate 201,594 of NZ_CP180537.1, read as the reverse complement.
AGTTCGATTGTGCCGGTCTACGATTGGGTGATGAACGACGGCTACAACAATTTCGGGAAATGGGTCGAAGCCGCCGCACGGGCGGCCGGTCGTTAGCGTATGGCACTTTTCACGGAATCGTATCTTCGCAACAAAGGAACGTCTACTACCGTCTACGCATCGGAAACGACGAGACGTGAAAACGCAGCCCGATCGCTACTAACCGAGCGTCGTGCTGTGTCTTCGACGGACTCCTTCGACATCTTTCTTTCTCACGCCTCGGAGGATGCTATCATTATCAAGGCGATTCGCGACGAGCTGGTCGAGGGTGGCTACAAAGTATACGTTGATTGGATCGACGACCCGCAGCTGGACCGCAGCCATGTCAACGCGGCGACCGCCTCGCTGCTGCGAGAAAGAATGCGGCAGTGCAAGAGCCTGCTTTTCGCTACCTCAAGCGCCGCGCGGAAGTCGGTGTGGATGCCGTGGGAGCTCGGTTATATGGATGCGTTCACAAACATGCGGGTCGCCATCGTTCCGGTGGTGCCGGATAGCGAAGCGAGCAAGGACTTCAAAGGTCAGGAATATCTCGGCATCTACCCTTACTTCGACAAGACGGGCGCGAACTTCTGGGTTCATCGGGACAGTTCACGTTACGTTTCGTTTGCCCGCTGGCTGCGGGAGGGCGCGAACATCTGAACTCCCGTGGGCAGACGCGTTTTCTTCAGCTTCCACCATCAGCACGACAGTTGGCGCGTCGCGCAGGTGCGCAATTCATGGCTGACCAAGGGAGAAACCAATCAGTTCATGGATGCGGCGGCCTGGGAGTCGGTGAAGAAGAAGGGCGACGCCGCAGTTAAGCGGTGGATCGATAATCAGCTCCATGGCACCAGTGTCACGGCCGTGCTCGTGGGAACGCACACCGCCAAGCGCCGTTATGTTCGCTACGAAATCGAACAAAGCCTCGCGCGCGGAAATGGTCTGCTGGCGATTTTCATTCACGGTTTGAAAGACCGACGAGGCGAGACTTCGGAGGAAGGGCCAAACCCACTCGACGCTTTTTCGGTTCCCAATGGGAATTCGTTCACAAACTGGCTCTTCCCGCAGTGCGCGGCATCCAGCGTCTATCCCGCCTACTACTGGATCAACGATAACGGGCGCGAGAACCTCAACGACTGGATTGAAGACGCCGCCCGGCGCGCTGGACGGTGAACCAAATCAGTCTAGCGCTGGAAGCTGCTGAGCGAAGAGATCCCGGTTTTGAGCGAGGTGCTCGAAGACAATGCTGACGCAGGCCGCGATGTTATCGCTCGAGAGCAATTCGGAATTCTTTTCGCGGGAGAGGCCATTCCTCAGACTGTGGGGATCGAGTTTGAATTTCTCGGCGACTTGAGCCGCCTCGCCCCCTAACCCTCCGACGACAAAGCACGCCAGTCCGCGCTTCTGCGCCAGCGCGACTTCCTCTGCGACACCCGGAATGAGCCCCGTTCCTTCGTGGCGCATTCCGCCGACAGCGACGAGGACGCTCATTTCATTTATCAGCACTCGCCGCATGGCGGTCAGGCTTGCGTTTCGAACCGCTTCGTTGCTCGGGTCTCCCTCGCCGACCTGCGGAACCACGATGAACTTCGAGGATTTCGCGAAGCGTTCACTTTCAAACGACCGCAGATTTTTCGACCACAGTGCGGACATGCAGATGGTGACATCCAGTTCGGCGGTCCCTGCGCCTTGCAGTTCCGCCTGCCGGAGGAGGATCGGTGTAAATGTTGGGTGCGCTCCATGCACCACGCGTCCCCCGTATTTAATTGTAAGGCCCGCGAGCTGTGCGACGAATTCGAGGATGCTTCGGTCCTGCGCGACTTCGGTCCAATACTTCCGCTCAGGCACGGCACCGGAAAACCCGACGGCTAGGCCACGAAGTGAGATCGGTTTGTCAGCGGTAATCATGGGCGATTGGCAAAGTTGCTTTTTAGGACAGCCAAAACCTCGGAATGGTGCAGCAAGATCACTTCCGTCGAATTGACGAGTTCGGCCGCGAGTTCGATCTGGCGTAATTGCGCGGGCGGAATGACGAGGCCATCGTAAACGTAGAGCGCGTAATTCGCGCGAGGATCAATGCCACGGAAATGCTGCACGAACGTGCGCAGCGCGGGATCATACACTCCGTCGAATGGCGAGCAGTGGGAGAAGACGCGATGGACTAGCCGCCCTTGGGATTTTTTCAGGGCTTCGTAGACGAATCGATCTCGTTGGTTCCAGTCGTAGTTGTCCGCGAGGAACGCGTTACGGACCTGGAGCGGTAGCGAGAGGCGACGCTGGAAGATTTCGCACAGGAACGCCTCCATCTCCGTCAGCACTGACTCTAAAAAGCTCTGATCGACGCTCGGCGGCGCGTCACTTCCGGGAAGGTCGAGCGCGACGGTGCGCTGCAGTGTGTCGAGCATGCGGAAACGCGAGCACAAGACACGTTCATTTCGGCGACGGAAAAGGACGGGAAGAACGGGGATTAGGTTACCGTTCGCGAGGCTGATCTCGATGTTGATCCACTCGGATTCCGACGCGCGAGGAGTGTCGAGGAGCAAGACCAAGTCCGCGCGCGAAAGATTTGCTTCAATCTGTTGCTGCACCGGTTCGCCCGGACCAATCGAGGTTTGGCCGTCGAAATCATCGCGAGCGTCATCGCGCCACACTTTGTAGCCCTCGGATTTCAGGTAGTTCTCGAATTGGGCGGCAAGGCTGGTCCCGTCAACTGCGCGGTAAGAGATGAAAATCGTGTGGTCGCGGCTCCGTAACGCCAGCCCGAGTCGGGCGCCGATTCGGGCACAGCCGCGAGCGAACCCGTCGGCGTCAAACGGAAGCGCTTTGATCCCGTCAAGCGGCGCGGGTGGCACTCGCGCGCTTGGACTTGTAGCCACCGGAAGGATGAACGGAGGCGGGGATCGCCGCTGGGCCGCCTCAACAAACCTCAACCCGTCCGATGAGAGAGGCGCGCCGTCGAAGGGAACTACGAGCGCATCGCTCCAAGTTTCTGGCTGTGTCCACGAACGCGGCTGGCTCGAATCAACGATCTCGATCGGGAGACCAGCGAACTTCGCTTCGAGGGCTCTTCTGATTTCGCCGGAATGGGCGTCAAAACGGGTATCACTTAGAATTACGATCATGCGTGCGGCCCAGTCTCACCATGTGGTTGGGCCGCGCCCGGTTACAACCGGAAAACCAACCGCTTTGATTGGATTCTTCAGAGGTGGCGTTTCAATTATTCGCTTTTCCGGCGCATTGAATTCTCAATGTAACAATCGCCTCCCTCGGGCGCAGGTGGCGTTCTTAATTCTTCAAAAACACCAACCTCCTCCTTCCAGCGCGGCCCGTGCGGCCGCGCTTTTTTTGGCCGGCGCGGTCCCGGCGCCTTGACGCACGGGCGCTGCGCTAGCGTTTGACCCTCCGCGCGAGTGCGGGAGAATCGCGGCGCCGCTGTCTTCCCCCATGTCCGCCAAACGCTCCTCCTCTCCCGCCGCGATCACCGCCGCCCCGTTCGGCAAACTGCCGGACGGCCGCGCGGCCACGCTCTTCACGCTCGTGAACGCCCACGGTGTTCGCGCCGACATCACCGATTACGGCGCCACCATCACGCGCCTGCTCGTGCCGGATCGCGTCGGCAAACTCGAGGACGTTATGCTCGGCTACAACTCCGTCGAAGATTACGTGAAGGGCTCGCCGTATTTCGGCTGCGTCGTCGGGCGCGTCGGCAATCGCATCGCGCACGGCAAGTTCACGCTCGACGGGAAAAACTACACGCTCGCCACGAACAACTCGCCGGGCGGCATCCCCTGCCACTTGCACGGCGGCAAGGTCGGCTTCGACAAGGTCCTCTGGACCGCCACGCCCGAGCTGAAAGCCAAGATGCCCACGCTCACGCTGCGCTACCGCAGCCCGCACGGCGAGGAGGGCTACCCGGGCAACCTCGACGTCACCGTCCGCTACACGCTCACGGACGACAACACGCTGCGCGTCGAATACGCCGCGACCACCGATCAAGCCACGCCGGTCGCGCTCACCCAGCACGCCTACTTCAACCTCAAGGGCGAGGGTCGCGGCGACATCCTCGACCACGAGCTCACGATCAACGCCTCGCGCTTCACGCCGGTGAACGCCGGCATGATCCCGACCGGCGCGATCGCCTCCGTCGGCGGCACGCCGCTCGACTTCACCACGCCGCACGTCATCGGCGCGCGCATCGACGCCGCGCACGAGCAGCTCCAGCTCGCCGGCGGCTACGACCATAACTTCGTCCTCGACGGTCCGACGCGCCAGCTGGCCTTCGCCGCCCGCGTGCGCGAGCCGGCCAGCGGCCGGGTGATGGAGGTGTGGACCGAGGAGCCGGGCGTGCAGTTCTACGCCGGCAACTTCCTCGACGGCTCCAACGTGGGCAAGAACGGCGCGCGCATCGTCCGCCGCGGCGGCTTCTGCCTCGAGACGCAGCACTTCCCCGACTCGGTCAACCAGCCGGCGTTCCCGACCACGATCCTGCGGCCGGGCCTGCGCTACGAGACGCGCACGGAATTCCGTTTCTCGGCCGCGTGAGCGTCAGCTCGCCGGCTCGAGGGCGGCGAGCAGCTCGACGTCGGTGAACGGCTTCTGCAGGCAGACCTGCGCGCCGGCGCCGGCGGCGATGGTGAGGCAGTTCGTCGAGTTGACGTAACGGCCGCCGCCGGAGATCGCGATCAGGCGCGGGACGTGCCGGCCTTCGCGGCGCACGCGGTTGAGCAGCTCGATGCCGTCTCCGTCGGGCATGAGCACGTCCGTGATCAGCACGTCGACGGCGACCGAATCGAGGATGGCCGCCGCCTGGCGGCCGGAGTTGGCGCTGACGACGGAGTGGCCTTCGCGCCGCAGCAGCTCGGAGAGAAACTCCACGATGTGGGTCGAGTCGTCGACGACGAGGACGGAATAACGTTTGGAGGCAGGCATGCGTGGTAAGGCCCGTGCCGGAACGAATATGCGTCGCCGGACCGAAAGCAACGCTGCGTCACGCCGCCGCCTCGCGCCGCGGCAGCACGACCTCGAAGGTCGTGCCGCGCTCGCCGGTCTCGCGCAGCGTGAGCTCGGCGCCGATCTGGCGGGCCAGCAGGTGGCTGATGGCCAGGCCGAGGCCGGTGCCGCCGGGTTTCGTGCTCTGGCCGGGGCGGAAGAGCGCCGCGCGCACGCGGGGCGGGATGCCGCGCCCGGCGTCGGCGATGCGCACGCGCCAGGCCTCGGCGTCGGTGGCGACGGTCACGCGCACCTCGGCGCCGCGGGGCGTGGCCTCGATGGCGTTCTCGATCAGGTTGCCGGCGACGAGCGCGAGCAGGTTGCCGCGGTGGCTGGGCAGCGAGCCGTCGGCCGCGGCCGTCTCGAGCGCGAAGGCGACGCCGCGGGCGTGCGCCGCGGCGCGGTGGCGCTCGCGGAGCAGGCTGGCGAATTCCGGTCCGCTCAGCTCGTAGGTGACGTGCGCCTGGCGCTCGCCGAGCATGGCGACGGTCTGCTGGATCATCTGCTGGAGCCGCGCGGTGTAGTCGGCGGCGGTCTGCCAGTCGTCGCTGGCGTCGCCGGCGCCGCGCGCGGCCATGACGGCGCGCAGGCCGGCCACGGGTGCCTGCAGGCCGTGGAGCAGGTGCGAGGTGATCTGGCCGAGCACGGAGGCCTTGGCGGCGAGCGAGAGCTCGAGGTTGGCGCGGATGAGCCGCTCGTTGCGCTCCGCGATCTCGCGCTGCGCGCGGGAGAGGCGCCAGTAGGACAGGCCGACGACGAGGCCGACGAGCGCGGCGCCGATGGCGAGCGTGGCCCGCGTCTGGCCGCCGATGCGGGTGTCGATCGCCTCCAGGTCCTGGGCCAGCGCGCGGGCGTCGATCCAGTATTGCACCGCGCCGGCGAGGCGCGTCTCGCCCGGGCGGTAGAGCGGCAGCATCACCTCGAGCACCGGGGAGCTGTCGAGCGGCGTGTCGTCCGACCCGAAGGCGGTGTGGAGCATGAAATCCGGGTGATAGCGGCTGACGGGCTGGAGGCGCGTGAGCTCGAGGTAGTCGGCCGGGGCGAGGTCGATGAACGGCAGCGAGGCGGGCACGGCCTGGACCAGGCCGCCCTGCTCGTCGAAGACCGCCATGGCGAGCAGGCCGGGCTGCTCGGCGCTGCGGAGGACGGCGCGGAGGTTGTCGCCGTCGGGCGCCCCCGGCGCGGCGGCGGCGAAGCGCTGCAGCACGATGGGGTGGAGCATCGCGCCGGCGCGGTCGATGAGCGTGCGCTGCATCTCGTCGCGCAGCTCGTGGCGGGCGGGCAGGAGCAGCGCGGTGAACACCCCGATCAGCGCGAGCACCGCCGCGGCCGCGACGATGCCGGGCCGGGCGGTGAGGAGGCGGAGGACGTGCAGCGCGGTGGTTTTCAGCGGTTGAGCAGCGGGAGATCGAGCTTCTCGAGCGCGGCGCCGAAGAGCAGGCGGCGCTGTTCGGGCGAGAGGCCGGGCTGGAGCGCGGCGGTCTCGTAGTCGGCGTAGCGCAGCCAGTTTTCCTGCTGGCGGAGGGCGTGGTCGAAGACCGCGAGCTGCTGGTCGATGGTCCGGGCGGACTGGCGGCCGGCGAGGCTGCTGGCGATCGAGAGGATCTCGGTCGTGAGCTGTTCCTTCTCGCGGGCGAGGACGTCGTAGGCCTTGCGCTGGCTGGCGTTGAACGGCGCGAGCTCGGCGAGGGCGGCGGTGCGCTTCTGCGCCAGCTCGGGCTTGGAGCGGCGGCTGGCCACGATCTGGATGCTCGGCGCGCCGTCGAGACGCGAGAACTCGACGCGGTCGTCGGGGAACTGGGTGCGCAGGGCGTTCAGCTGCTCGACCATCGCCTTCTGCCAGGCGTTTTTCTGGACCATGTAGGCGGAGATGCGCTTCAGCAGCGGCGCGGGCAGCGGGAGCGCGGCGGGGCGCGCGGGATTCGGGAAGGGCGCGAGGCCGATGCGGATTTCCTCGGCGAGCTGCTCGAGCGCGGCGAACTCGGCCGCCTGCGAGGTGGCGAGGGCCTTGAGGGCGTTGGTGCGGGTGCTGGCCCAGAACGCGCGGTCGGTCTTGTAGAGCGCGTCGCGCAGCTCGTGCTTCAGCGCCGCCTTCTTGGTGCGGTAGGCGTCGATCTTGGCCTCGAGCTCGGCGGGGAGGCCGGCGGGCAGGCGGATGCGCGCGGTGAAGGGCGAGAAGTAGAAGAACGGCCCGGGCGTGCCGAGCGAGATGTCGGCGTCGGGGGCGCGCAGACTGTCGGCGAGCTCCATCGCCATCTCGCGGAGGAGGAGGCGCTGCGGCGAGGAGAGGCCGTCCTGGAAGAACGACGCGCCGACGATGACCTTGATCTCGTCGAGCTGCGATTCCCAGCGGGTGTCGTCGCCGAGGCGCCACTGGCGCAGGTCGTCCCAGTCGACGCCGCTCTGGAGCCAGGAGCCGTTGACGAGGTTGTCGCGGATGCCGTCGGCCGTGGTCTCGAGCGCGGCGAGCGCCGGCGTCTGCACGCCGGCGAAGGCGGTGAGCTCGCGCACGCGCGTGTCGGGGTCGACGCCGGCGAGCGACTCGAGCTTGGCGCGGAGCGCGCCGACGGCCTGGAGGCGCGCGGCGATGTAGCCGTCGAGCGTCTCGCGGCGCTTGCGCGAGAGATCCTCGGAATACATCAGCGCGCTGAGCGGCGCGTAGAAGGTGTCGTAGATGCAATTGCGCAGGAGCGGCGGCAGCGTCATCGCCGTGAGCGTGGAGGAGCTCGGCTTCGTCACGGGGACCGCCTCGCCCAGCGCCGGCGGCGTGGGGGGCAGGAAGATCATCTGCCGGCGGACGGTGACGGTGGTCGAGTAGCCGCTGTTGAAGGGCGTGTAGAAGTGGTTGAAGCCGCCGTTGAACCGGTCGCCGTAGAAGCCGGAGTTCGGGAAGGAGCTCTCGACCTGGTAGGTCGTCGTGTTGTTGGTGTAGTTGCGCGGGGTCTCCTGCACGGTGCCCGACGACGCCGGGGCGGAGGAACTGCTCGTCTGCTCGGCGGCGAAGCCGGCGACGGCGAGGGCGAGGGCGAGGGCGGAAAGCAGCAGGGTGAAACGAGGGATGGGTTTCATGCCGGAATCATTGCGAGAAGCGTGCCGTGCCGGCGCGGGCGGCGCGGCGTCGTTGCCCGGGAGAAGCTTGCGGAATTTTTCGGAAAAAACGAGCCGTGCGGCCGGGCCGGCGATTGGTGGCAGTCCCCCAATCCCGCGCGCGCCGCGGCGGACGATTGGGTGTCAGCCCCCATCGGGCGGCGGCAGCTGGCGGCGGGCGGCGAGCCGGTAGCGCAGGAACTCGCGCGTGACGCCGAGCCGGCGGGCGGCGGCGGAGACGTTGTGGTCCGTCTCGCGCAGCGCCTCGGCGACGAGCGCCTCCACGACCTCGTCGATGGCGAAGCCGCTCTCGGGCAGGCGCCACGCCGGATTGCGCCAGGCCGGCGCGCCGGCGGCGCCGGCCGGGGCGGGCTCGGGCGCGCTGAGGGTGGCGAGGTCGAGCGTCGGGCCCTGGCCGAAGATCAGGGCCCGCTCGATCTCGTGGGAGAGCTCGCGGATGTTGCCCGGCCAGCCGTGGGCGGCCAGCGCGCGCTCGGCGGCGGCGGAGAACGCGACCGCGCCGCGGCGGTGGCGCCGGGCCAGGCGGGCCAGCAGGTGGCGGGCGAGCGGCACGATGTCGGCGCCGCGCTCGCGCAGCGGCGGCAGCGCGACGTGCAGCAGGTGCAGGCGGTGGAACAGGTCCTCGCGGAACCGGCCCGCGCGCACCAGGCCGTCGAGCGGCTGGTTGTTCGCCGCGATGACGTGGGTGTCGACCGCGAGCTCGTGGGTGGCGCCGAGGCGGCGGATGCGGCCGTCGTCGATCGCGGTGAGGATCTTGGCCTGCGTGGCGGGCGGGAGGGAGCCGATCTCGTCGAGGAAAAGCGTGCCGCCGTCGGCCGCCTCGAAGAGGCCGAGCCGGCCCTTCTTCGCGTCGGTGAACGCGCCGCGCTCGTGGCCGAAGAGCTCCGACTCGGCGAGCGCCTCGGGCAGCGCCGCGCAGTTCACGCGCACGAACGGCCGGGCGGCGCGCGGGCCGCGGTCGTGCAGCCAGCGCGCGAGCAGGCTCTTGCCGGTGCCGGTCTCGCCCTCGATCAGCACCGGCGGCAGCCGCTGCTCCAGCCGGGTGAGCGCGGCGAGGATGGAGTCGAGCTGGCGGCGCAGGCCGCCGAGCTGCTCGCCGAAGAAGAACTCCTCCGGCGCGTCGCGGTGCTCCTCGCGCCGCTCGGCCACGCGCCGGCTGCGGCCGCGCAGCAGCGCGACGGGCAGCTGCTCGAACTCGAAGGGCTTCGCCAGGTAGTCGCAGGCGCCGAGCCGCATGGCCTCGACCGCCTCGCGAATGCCGCCGAACGCGGTCATGACGACGACGGCGGTGTTCTCCGAGAACGCGCCGGCGCGGAGCAGCTCGAGCACGTCGCCGTCGGGCAGGTGCAGGTCGGCGACGGCGAAGTCGAAGCGCAGGTCGGCCAGCAGGCGGCGGGCGGCGGCGAGGTCGCCCGCCTCGGTGACCTCGCTGCCGAGCGAGCGGAGGTAGGCGGCGAGGCGTTTGCGCAGCGCGGCGTCGTCCTCGAGGAGGAGCACCTCGCTGCCGGCGGGGAGCGCGGTATCGGAGCGCATCGCGGCCATTGCCGGACGGAACGAGCGCGACTTCAACGCCAAAGCTCCGTGGATGTGCGCACAGCCTGATCAATCGCAGCGCGTGCGCCGGACAGATCAATGCGATCGGAGGCGTTCATCTCGTCGGCGACGTCGGGAAGCAGAAGCTCGTCGTATTTGTCGAAGGATTTCACCTCCATTCGCGCGGCGAGTTCGACCGCGGAGAAATGCGCTTGGCTCAGTCCAACAACAATCTCCCGGAACGAGCTCACGCTCGGAGCAGCGATGGCTAGACAAAGTTCATCGTAGTGATGATCGTGGCCGGCGCATTCGAGGAGGAGTCGCAGGGTGCGGAAAATTTTGGTGCCAACCCAAGGATACCAAAAGACGACTTTGCCGGCCGGAACGATACCGGAAGTCGAAGCACCGCTCGCGCGGGCCGCGCGGCGGGCGGCTGCGAGTAGTTGAAGCGCGGCGGTGTCGGCGAACGGCGGCAGTTCATCGGAACTCAGCAGGGTGCGCATTTCAGCGAAGATGCGGCTGTCGATCTCGCCGCCTTCGCCGACGAACAGCGGCGGCACACGTTCGGTGGTCGGTGCGACCCACACGGTTTTTTCGGCTGGGCTGACTTGATCGACGCGCCAGCGGCGGCCGTTGAGGATGAAGCACTGTGTCTCCGGCGGGACGGTGTCGGCGGGCATTTCGCCGACGGTCTCGTCGCCATGTCGAACCGTGAACACTTCGTTCGAGGCGAAAGCGGCGTAGAAATCGTGCTCGGCGGTGAGGCGCTCGCCGTGGAGGGCCAGAATGATTTCACCGGAAGGTATTTGCTCGACCACGGCGCGTGCCGCCAGTCCGCGCAGGACGCGGACGAAGAGCGGCTGGTCCACGCGGCGAAACGGTCCGCGCCGGCAAAGTTGATCGAACAAAGCGTGGGCCGGCATGCCGCCGGTCTGGCGCAGCACGCTCATGATTTGATGGACGAGTGTGCTCAGGTGGAGACGTTCCGTTGCCGGCGCTTCGACCCAGCGGTCCAGCATCAGGCGAACGACCGCGAGTGTGCGCAGCAGGCGCGGGTAAAGCAGGTCGGTCAGACTCGAATCGACGCGGGGAGTCTCGTCGCGCACGTAAAAACGCATGCGGGCGGCGTCGCCGCGCCGACCGGAGCGGCCGAGGCGTTGCATCGCGGCGGCGACGCTCCACGGCGGATCGATCTGGCCGACGGTGCGGACATCGCCGAGGTCGATGCCTAGTTCGAGCGTGCTCGTGCAGAGCGCGGTGGTGGGCAGCGCGGCTTCTCGCAAGGTTGCCTCGACTTCCTCGCGCACGCTGCGGGCGAGCGATCCATGATGAACGTGAAACGGATCGTGTCGCCATTGTCCGGCGCGCGCCTTTGCGTGGAGAAGGTCAGCCAACTCCTCGAGCGTGCGGCGGCTGTTGCCGAAGAGGAGATTCTTGCCGTCTTGAAAATGCGCGGCGACGTCGTCCGCAATGTCATCGATGGCGTCGCGCGGCAGTGTGTCTGCGTCGCGCGGATGCAGACCGAGGCTCGGGCCGAGATCGGCGATCGGCGCGGCAGATCGCCAGGCATCGCCGCTCACGTTCTGCGCAACGATGCCGGCTTCGGCGGGCGTCAGTCGGCGGACGAGTCTGATTCCTTGCTGTAGGCGCGGGCGTTCGAGATAGGCGCGCAGGCCGAGGCGGATGTTGCGGCCCCGGCCCGCTTCGACGATGAGACGCACGCGCTCGGGCGCGTCGGGACGGAGGAATTGTTGCGCGAGCGTGGGTTGGCCGAGAGTGGCGGAAAGGCCGACGAGGCGCGGCGAGCATCCCGCCGCGGCGCAAAGCCTCGCGATGAGGCTGCGCAGGTGCATGCCGCGCACGCCATCGACGAACATGTGCAGTTCGTCGATCACGATGAAGGCGGCTTGCGCGTAGATGCGCGGCAGCGCGCGGCCGTAGTTGACGAAATTCGACTCGAGCGACTCGGGGGTTATTAGCACGACGCCGGACGGGTGTTCGCGAAATGCCTTTTTCTCCGTGGCCGAGACGTCGCCGTGCCAGCGACGAATGGGAATCTCGAGATCCGCGCACAGCGCATCGAGCCGCCGCCATTGATCGTTGATCAGCGCCTTCAAGGGGCTGACGTAGATCGCGACGCGGGTGCGTTGCTCGTCGAGCCGAGAGAGAATCGGCAGGAACGCGGCCTCGGTTTTTCCGCCGGCGGTGGGGGCGGTGACGATCGCGTCGTCTTCGGATTCGAGCAGCGTGTGAATCGCGGCGGTCTGGATCGGACGCAGTGACGTCCAGCGCAGGCGGTGGATCGCCTGTTGGACGCCGGTGCTCAGCAACTGGAAGGCCGGCGCGGCCACGGCTCAGAGCTTGAACGCCGCGAGATCGTCGCCGTCGGTTTCGGCGGCGACTTCACCGGCGGCGACGGCTTCTTCGGCGGAGAGCGGCGCGGCGGGCTTGCGGATGAAATCGGTCTTCATGAGAGCGCGCCAGTCGGCGCCAGAGTTTTGCTCGAGCAGATTGATCAGGCCGACGAAAGAGCGGACGACATCGCGCGGCGTTTTGAAGAACTCGGCGCCGAGCACTTCATTGGCGCGGTGCAGGACGGCTTCGATAGCGTCATCGCCGACGAGACGCCGAGCGGGGTCACCGCTGGCGTGGACGTTCACGATATTCGAGAGGAGCACGAACATATCCTCGGCGGTCAGGCTCGGAAGTCGGATGACGGGGCCGGCGAGATCGGTGACGCGGCCGGTCGCGAATTGGTTGTCCGCCAGGCGCGAGTGCAGTGCCTCGTAACTGAACAGGCCGCGGCGCCGGTCTTCGAGAAACTCGTCCGTGCCGGCGAGGAGAAACCCGATGCCCTCGGCGCCGCCCTGAAAGCAATCGTTCAGGATGGTGAGCAACGTCTCGTAGTTGGTCTGCCGGGCGCGGGAGCTGGGCAGGCGATGAGAGAGCACGACCATCTCGTCGAGGCAGACGTAGAGACCAGCATAGCCAGCTTTGCGGACAAACGCGGCGAGGAGTTTCAGCATCGCGTAGTAATTCTCGTCATCGACGATCTCTCGGACGCCGAGATCCTGCCGGGCTTCGGTCTTGGTGGAATATTCACCGCGGAGCCAGCGCAGCGCGGCGGTCTGGAGGGCGTCGTTGCCGGCCGCGAATCCTTCGTAGTATTTCGCGAGCACTTCGGCGAAGGCATAGCCGCCGACGAGGTCGTTGATGTCGCGGAGATCAGCACGAATTTTTTGCGCGACCTGCTCGTCGGTGCCGCCGGTGGATTTGACCGCATGTTGGACGTTGGCGATCCAGCCTTCGCAAACGGAGCGGAGCGCGCCGCCCTCTGGTTTGGCCTTGGTGGCGAGATTGCGCACGAGTTCGGAGTAGAGAGAGCGCGCTTGACCACCCGAGGCTTGAAGCCGCCGATCCATCGTGATGTCGGCCGACGCGACGACGAGGCGCTTTTGCAAGGCAAGGTTGCGCGTGAGGGTGAGGAAGAAGCTTTTGCCTGCCCCGAAGCGCCCCACGATTATGCGGAACGCGGCACCGCCGCTTTCGATGCGCTCGAGATCCTTGAGCATCGCGGAGACCTCCTGCTTGCGGCCGACTTGGATGAGGTGCAGGCCGATCTTAGGCACGAGGCCGGCTTGGAGAGACTGGAGAACGGCGTCGCGTTCACGCGGTTTGATTTTGAGTGCGTGCGTCATGGGGAAGGAGTTCGCGTTGGATTTCGATCGGGTCTTCGCCGACGAGGAGGAAGTCGCCGAGCGTGTCGTCGGCCCACTCGTTGATGGCGGCATAGGCGGCGTCAGGCATCACGTTCGCTGCACGCGCGGCAGCGTTGAATTCGGCGCGGGACCACGGCCCTGATCGCGCCACAAGCCCGATCAGCAGCGGTGCATACATCGGAGTGAGCGTGGCACACCACGCGGGGATATCGGCCGCGACGAGCGATGCGGGGGCGATTTCGGTCGTCGGGTTGGCGGGCTCCGGCGTGGCGGTCGGTTCTGCTTCGGCCATCGCGACGGAGAGAATGTGGATGACTTCGCGTGTCTCGGCGGTGAGTTGCCGGAGGCGTTCGCGGTCGATGGTGAAGGTCGGCACTGCCGACGCCGCGCCAGGAATCGGTTCGCGGGGTTCCTCGGGTTCTGCGGTGGAAACCTGCGTCTCGTCGAACCCGGCGAGGTAGCGTTCGAATTCGTCCTGGAGCGCCGCGGAGAGTCCGAGAGCCTTGAAGATGCGTTGGAGCGCGCGGTCTTCGGTTTTGGTGACGATGCCGTCGGCAGAGGCAAGGCGGCAGAGCATCTGTGCCACCGCTTGCGCTTTTTCCGCGGGCACAGCTTTGGCGATTTTCGTCACGCTGGCGGGGGCGCTGTCCTGGTTGCGATTCAGGAGGGCGGTCCAAGCGCGCAGACGGGTGCGCTCGGGGGCGGAAACGGGAGCTTGATCGACGAGGAGTGAGATGACCTCGTTTTCGCGGAGATCGAAGGAGCCGTCGGCGCTCGCGATGAACACCGCGAGTTGCACGGCGCCGCAATGGCCGAGAAAGTCCGGCGAGGGCGATTCGGCTGCGCCGCGGAAGAGCACGATTTCTTGTTCGGCCGCGAGCGAAGAGCTGTGGTGCCGCGGGTCGGGCTCGATCTGCCAGCCGAGGATTTCGAGAGCGGTGGCGAGAGTTCGTGACTGAGTGGGCGTGTAGGTTTCGCGTGCGGACTCGCCGAAAAATGCGAAGAGCGGCGCCGCCGTGCTGAAATGGAAGTCGCCGTCCTTGGCGGCGGTGGTGAGAAACTCCGCGAGTTGCGCAGCGGGACCGGCCGCCTCCGATCGACGCAATTCGGCGGGGAGCGCAGCGAGAGTGGCGAGATCGACGGATTTTCCCACCGCCCGAGCTTTCGCGCGCATGTAACCCAGGAGGCTGCGGCAACATTCGTTCCAAAGCGCGACCAAGCGCGTGCGTTCGGCGGCGGGGATCTCGGCGAACTGCGTGATCGCGTCGAGTTCGCCGGAATCGGCGGCATCGCGCAGCGCGGCGCTCGCAGGACGATAACGGATGCGGACGGGACGCGATCCGGGGTGGAGCGTCAGTCCGTGCGGAAACTCCGTGGCGAAACGCTCGCTGAACATCCGACGGAAATCTTCGGGCGACCGCGTCGTGACGTTCGAGCGCACGGCGTCGGGATCGTGATATGCGATTTCACGGGCGACTTCGTCTGGCACGCGTTCGCCGCGCGTGGCGAGATTGCCGAGGATCAGGTGCAGTTCGTCTTCATCGACGACGCCCTGTTCGAGTCCGAGAATCCAAGGCCAGAGTTCGGCGTAGCGCGACTCGCCTTGGCGATGCGCCCAGAAATGCAGCAGTTGGCAGAAGTAGCTAGGCAGCGATTTCGAGCGACCGTGTGGCGCGTAGAGCGTGATGAGGTTGGCGATCTCATGGCCGATTTCCGGAGCGTAGTCCTTCTCGATCAGCACGCGGCGTTCGAGACCGTAGAAAAACAGAAAGAGATAACCGAAGTTGCGGGTCGCGGGATTCGCGTCGCGGCGGCCATTGGCGAGCCATTCGAGATAAGCGCCGCGTTGCGCCGGCGTGATGAAGGCGTAGGCCGGCCAATAGGGCAGCTCCAGGCCGAGCGCTGATTCAGGGGAGCGGACTTCCAGATCGACGTTGATGGCCGAGGGTTCGAAGACGTCGCACGCGCCGCCTTGGACATAGATCAGGCTCGACGGCAGCGTGTAACCGTGGAGATCGACGGATGTATTCGCCGACAACCAGCGCATTTGTTCGCGCGTGCGTTGCCTTTTGCGTGCAGCGGGCGCGTTTGGTGCTCGTTCCAGTGGGGTTCTCCTTGGAGACGAACTCGGCGTTGGCGGAGGTGCGGGTATTTCCTCGGACCGGTTCGCGCGAACGAAAAAAACGATAACGCCAGCAATCAGAAACCCCCAAAAAGCGCCAGCCCCGCCGCCAAGAGCAGCGCCGATCACGAGGGCGATGACGAACAACCAAAGCACAGGCTTGCGTCCGTGGCCCTCGAACGTTGGACGCATCAAATCAGCGCCGAAGCCTTGAGCAAGGTTTCTTGCCAGGCTGGCAACATGGCTGAGGCGGTCGCGCTTCTCCACGTCGCGGTGCTGACCGCGAGGTAGCTGGCAAACGCGCGGATCGAGATCGCCGCGCAAGAAACGGCGGGCGCGGCGCGCGGAACGCGTCCGCCGCTTGACAGCGGAAAAAGCGCGGCGCACGTTCGCGGGCGAACCATGTTGCTGCACGCGTCCATCGCTCTCGGAGTGCCCGCGATCTTTCCGAAGGATCCCGGTGCGGCCGGGGCGTGCGCGCGCGACTGAGTCGTCGCGCCCGCCGGGCCGGCACCGGGGCTGATCCGACGCGATCCGCCGAGGGCGGATCGACCCATTTCCGCGGCGGCGACGCGCCGGCGCGGAGCGATCTAACCACCCCGACGGCGCGAACGCCGTCCGACTTCCGGTCCCGACATGAATCAACGCAAATTCGGCCGCACCGACCTGCGGGTGTCCGAGCTCTGCCTCGGCGCGATGCAGTTCGGCTGGCTGACCGATGCCTCCACCACCTTCGCCATCCTCGACGCCTTCCACGCCGCGGGCGGCAACTTCATCCAGGCCGTCTCCGACGGCACGCTCGGCGCCGACGCGCCGGCGGCGCTCTGCCGCTCCGAGGAGCTGCTCGGCGCCTGGCTGCGCGACCGCCGCGTGCCGCGCGAGACGCTCGTGCTCGGCACGCACGTGCGGCTGGTGCGCGCGCCCGGCCAGAGCGCGCCGGCCTTCGCGGCGCGCGTGCGGGCGGAGATCGCGGGCATCCTGCGCCGGCTCGGCACGCCGTATCTCGACCTGCTCGTGTGCGAGTGGGGCGAGGTGTGGACGCCGCCCGACGACGCGTTGCGCGCGCTGGAGGAATTGCGCCGCGCCGGCATGCTCCGGCACGTCGGCGCCAGCGGCTTCCCGGCGTGGCGGCTGATGGAGTGCCTGTGCCACTCGCTGCGCCGCGACCGGCTGCGCTTCGAGGCGGCGCAGGCACCCTACTCCCTGCTCGAGCGCGCGCCGTTCGAGCCCGAGCTGCGCGACCTGGCGCGCGAGCACCGCCTCGCGTTCGTCGCCCAGTCGCCCCTGGCCGGCGGCGTGCTGGCGGACCGCTTCGTGGCCGCGCCCGACACGGCGCGGGCACGGCGCCTGCAGGCGCGCTACGGCGGAGGCGGCGCGCTGCTCGAGCGTCTCCGCGCCGTGGCGCTCGCGCACGACGCCACGCCGGCCCAGGTCGCGCTGGCGTGGACGCTGCGCCACCCCGAGGTCACCGCGACCCTCCTCGGCTGCGCGCGCGTCGAGCACGTGCACGAGGCCGTGCGCGCCAGCCGGCGCGGCGACCTGCTTGCGCCGCTCTGGACGTCCTTCGCCACCGCCGCGGTGTCCGCGGCGGAATGAACCCAACCCGAAATTCAAGACCAACCAACGCATGAAGACCTCACCCTCCATCCATGTTTCCTCCCACGACCACGAAGTGCTGCAGCTGCTGCTGAAGTCGCTCGAGCGCCAGCGCGAGGCCTGCGACCGCCTGCGCGGCGAACTGCAGCGCGCGGTCGTGTGCGACGCGGCGACGCTGCCGCCCGGCACGGTCGGCCTGAACAGTCGGGTGCGCCTGCTCGACCTCGACCGCGACGAGGTCGAGGAATACGTGCTCACCATCCCCGCGGCCGCGGATCCCGAGCGGCAGCGGCTGTCGGTGCTCGCCCCGGTCGGCACGGCGCTGCTGGGCTACCATGTGAACGACGAGATCGCGTGGCCGACGCCCGGCGGCACGCGGCGGCTGCGGATCCTCGCGGTCGCGCCCGAGCCGCCGGCGCCGGCCTCGCCGCTCGAGACGCTCGTGCCGGGCTGGCGCCGCTGAGGCGGGACCGCCCGGTCCGGCGCTCAGTCGCGAACGGTCACGGTCGTGCCGCCGCTGAGCGTCGTGCCGGCGAGGTTGTGCACGGCGACGCGGTAGCTGCCGCTCTGCGCGGCGGCGTGCGGCACGTCGTAGGTCGGCGCGGTGGCGCCGGGGATGGCCTCGCCGTCGCGATACCACTGGTATTCGAGGTCGCCGGAGCCGCGGGCGGCGGCGGCGAGGTGCAGCGCGGCGCCGGGCGCGACGGCGAGCTGGGCGGGCGGTTGCGCGGTGAAGGTCGGGCTTTGCGCGTGCGCGATGCCGAACTGGATCGTGGTCGGAACGACGGTGATGCCGCCGACCTGGGCGGCGGCGGTATGGCCGCGGAGATCGTTCACGGTGGTGATGAACGTGAGCTTCTCGTCCGGGGCGAGGTCGGCGGGGGCGTCCAGAAGACGCGGTAGGGAGGCGCGTCGTCCGTGCCGAGCAGCTCGACCTGGCCCGGGCGCGAGGCGCGCTGCAGCACGAACGTGACCTCGGCGACGCCGTCGCCGCCGGTGACCTCGGCGCGGAGCTCGCGGCGCGAGGGAAACACGAGGTTGTCGATCTCGCGGGCGTTGAAGGCGAGTGCCGCGCCGGCGGCGGGGGTAACCAGGGCGATGGCGGGGGCGGCGGCCGGCGCCGGGAGTGGGCGGGCGGCGCGCCAGAGGGCGAACTGGAGCGGGGCGAGCGAGACGCGGACGGCGCCGTGGGCGTCGGCGACGAGCGGGGCGTCCGCGGCCGGGTCGGCGGCGCGCGAGGCGAAGAGCGGGACGAGGTGGGCGCCGGCGGGCTGGCTCGTGGGCACGCTGGCGGTGAGCGTGGCGGTGCGGGAGGCGTTGAAGACGGCGACGTATTCCACGAGTTCGCGGCGTTCGACGCGCGAGAAGGCGAAGAGCGCCGGCTCGGCGGTCGGGCGCAGGATCATGGCGCCGGTGCGGAGGGCGGCGTGCTCGCGGCGGAGTTTTCCGAGCTGGGCGAAGAGGCGGTAGAACGGGTGGGTCGGGTCGAACTTGTCGTCGGCGCCGGTGCGCGTGGTGGCGAGGAGCCGGGCGTTCCGGTAGGCGGCGGCCTGCGGGGGAACATGTCCTCGCGCGCCTGCTGGTCGTTGCCGCCGGCGCCGAGCATGCCCTGCTCGTCGCCGTAGTGGAGCGTGGGCATGCCGCGCGCGAAATACATCAGGCCGTGGCCGAGGCGGGCGAGGTCGGCGATCTGGTCGAGCGGCGCGCCGGGGTTGTCCTGGAGGAGGAAGTAGCCCCAGCGGCCGATGTCGTAGTTGCCGAGCAGGGTGACCGAGGAGTGGACGTTGCTGTCGTGGTCCGTGTAGTAGTCGTCGCGGAGGAAGAAGTCCTCGAGCGCGGCGGCGGGTCCGCCCTGGGAGATGAATTTGCGGGCGGCGGCGGCGAAGCCGAAGTCGGTGGTGGAGTCGGCGGGGAGGGAGCCGGTGGAGAACTCGCTGAGGTAGGCGACGTCGCCGACCTCGTTCATGACCTCGCCGAACTGGAGGAAGTCCGGGCGGCCGAGCGCGCGGGCCCGGGCGCGGATGGCGGGGTTGAAGGCCTGCCAGAACGCGGTGTTCACGTGGCGCATGGTGTCGATGCGGAAGCCGTCGACGCCCCAGTCGAGCCACTGGCTGAAGATGTCGATGAAGCCGCGGACGACGCGCGGGTGCTCGTTCATCGGGTCGTCGAGGCCGACGAAGTCGCCGTGGACGGCGCTCTCGCCCTGGAAGGTGCTGTTGCCGCGGTTGTGGTAGAGGGTGACGTCGTTGAGCCAGTCGGGATTCTTGGCGTGCTCGAGGCCCGGCGGGACGACGGGGACGTAGGCGAAGCTGCGCTCGGCGGAGAGGGCGGGGAAGGCGGCAGGGTCGTTCAGGCCGTTGTAGGCGACGGCGCGTGCGTCGAAGGGCCGGCCCTGGGCGTCGCGGTAGGGGGCGGTGGTCTGGTCGATATAGGTGAAGCGGCCGCCGCGGTATTTGATGATGTCGCCGGTGTGGTTGACGACGATGTCGAGGTAGACGCGGAGGCCGCGGGCGTGGGTCTGGCGGATGAACTCGCGGTAGTCGGCGTTGGTGCCGAGGTGGGGGTCGACGTTGAGGAAATCGATGGGCCAGTAGCCGTGATAGCCGGCGGAGCCGTCCTGGACGGGGTTGTTCCGGTAGGGCGGCGTGGTCCAGATAGTGGAGACGTTGAGCCCCTGGATGTAGTCGAGCTTGCCGGTCAGGCCGGCGAAATCGCCGCCGTGGTAGTAGCCGATGCGGGTGGGATCGAAGCCGTTTTGCTCGGGGCCGCCGGGGAGGTGGCCGGTGTCGTTGGACGGATCGCCGTTGGCGAACCGGTCGGGCATCAGGATGTAGATGGTCTGTCCGGCGCCGGGATGGGTGAAGCGCGCGAGGGCGACCGGCGCGACGGTCTGGGCGTGGGCGCCAACGAGGGAAACCAGCCAACACGCGACGCACGCGCGCCACGGACGGGTCGAAGGGGGAACGTCATGGGGAGTGCAGCCACGTTCGCGTCCGGGGCCCCGGCGGTCAAACGGGCGCGCCGTGACAAGACTTCCATGCCCTTGAAAAAACTTAGGCGGAGGCCGCCAAAACCGGGTTGGCGCGGACCCGCGGTCGGGGTCGCGCCGCGGCCGCGGCGGGTTTTCAGAGGGAAAGTGCGCGGCGGAGGACGGCCGAGGCGCGCCCTCGCGGGCATCTAAGAGTTTTCCGGCGCATCTCGGTTTTCTGCGCCGAAAGCGAATCGCGACCCGCGCCGGACCGGATTTCCTCGGACTATCCCCTCACGGCGCCTGCTGTTGGCGCACCCCCCTGTTAACCCCCGTCTCGCTGCGGTTGGATTTTTATCCCCCCACCATGCACACCCACAACCATCAGAAATCGCGCCGGTTCCTCACTCGAGGACTGGTCGCCGGCCTGCTGCTCTCGCAGACGGCCTTGTCGGCTTACGCGCAAGCGGCGGCCGCCGATGAAAAGAAGAAGGACGACGATGTCGTCATTCTCGATGCTTACAAGGTCCGCGCGGGCTTCAGCGGCTCGCTCGCGGCCGCGGCCGAGAAAAAGCAGGCCGCCGTCAACATCACGGAAGTGATCGCGCCGGAGGACATCGGCAAGCTGCCCGACGTCTCCATCGCGGACTCCCTCACCCGCCTGCCCGGTCTCGCCGCGCAGCGCACCAACGGCCGCAGCCAGCAGATCAGCGTCCGCGGGCTCGCCGCGGATTTCACGGTCGGCACGCTCGGCGGCCGCGAGCAGGTTTCGACGAACCTGAACCGCGCGCTCGAGTTCGACCAGTATCCGGCCGAGCTCTTCGACGGCGTCGTGGTTTACAAGACCGCGGCGGCAAACCTCATGAGCCAGGGCCTCGCCGGCACGATCGACATGCAGACCTACAGCCCCCTCAGCAAGGGCAAGCGTCAGGTCAACATGAACGCCTACTACAACTGGAACCAACTCGGCCAGCTCACGCCCGGCGTGAGCGCGAAGGGCGAGCGTTTCGGCCTCACCTACATTGACCAGTTTGCCGACGGCAAGGTGGGCGTCGGTCTCGGCGTCACCTACTCGAAGACGCCGTGGGCCGGCCAGCAGTTCCAGGCGTGGGGCTACCCGACGGACGCCAGCAACAACTACGTCCTCGGCGGCACCAAGTCCTACGTCCGCAACTCGATCCTCGACCGCAAGAGCCTGATGTTCGTCCTCGAGTTCAAGCCGAACGAGCACATCCACGGCAAGATCGACGTCTTCAAGTCCGACTTCCAGGAAAAGCAGCTGCTCCGCGGCATGGAAATCCCGCTCTGGTGGAGCGGCGCGCAGGCGCAGGCCGGTGCCACGATCACCAACGGTCTCGCGACCAACATGGTTTTCAACAACGTCATGCCCATCGTGCGCAATGACGTGTTCGTGCGCGACGCCTCCCCCACGTCCGTCGGCGCCAATCTCAAGATCAACGAGAAGTCCGAATGGCCGATCGAGATCGACGCCGGCTACTCGAAGATCAGCCGCGACGACCAGAACCTCGAGACCTACGCCGGCATCAGCCAGCGCGGCACGCCCTTCACCACGGCCGACACCGCCACCGTGAAGCTCGTGCCCGGCGAGATTCCCACGATCACCATGGGCAAGAACTACGCCGACGGCAGCATCCTGAAGCTCTCCGATCCGCAGGGCTGGGGCCCGGACTCCCTCCCCGGTGGCGGCATGTATGGTTACCTGAAATATTTCAAATCGAAGGACGAACTCGGCCAGATCAAGGCCTCCACGAAGCACGAGCTGCCCAAGCTGTTTAAGGAAATCGAGGCCGGCGCCTTCTTTGGCGAGCGCTACAAGCGCGAAGGCGAAGGCCCCTCCGGCTACATCAACTCGAAGGGCACCGTCACCATGACCATTCCGCCGAGCATCGGCACGACCGACATGAGCTTCCTCGGCCTTGGCCGCATCTACGCCTTCGACCCGCTCGCGGCCTACGACGGCGGCATGTATGGCTTCACCGCCAACAACGACACCGGCATCGTCGCCAACCGCTACGACGTCGACGAGAAGATCACGCAGGCCTACGTGCAGCTGAACATCGACGCCAAGTGGGGCAACATTCCCGTCTCCGGCAACATCGGTGTCCGCGGTATCCACACCGACCAGAAGTCGAAGGGCTACTCCGCCAGCGGCAACCAGCTCAACCCGGTCTCCGCCGGCGCGACCTACAACCAGGCCGCCCCGAACCTCGCGCTCAACTTCAAGCTCCGCGAGAACACCGTGCTGCGCTTCAGCGCCGCCCGCCAGTATGCCCGCCCGCGCATGTATGATATGCGCGCCTCCCGCACGTGGAGTTACGATCCGACCTTCGCCACGTCCTCCGTCACCAGCCCGTGGAGCGGCAGCGGCGGCAACCCGAACCTGAAGCCGTGGGCGGCCAACTCCCTCGACCTCTCGCTCGAGCACTACTTCGCCGACAACAAGGGCTATGTCTCGCTCGCCGGCTTCACCAAGAAGCTCACGAACTACATCTACGAGCAGCAGTCGGTCGTCGACTTCACCGGTTACCCCGTCCGCAGCGGTCCCGAGCCCGTGCTCCGCCAGGGCGTCGTCTCCCAGCCGGTCAACGGCCAGGGCGGCACGATCAAGGGCCTCGAGGCGACGCTCTCGCTGCCCTCCGAGCTGTTCTTCAAAGACATCAAGGGCTTCGGCATCTGGGCCAGCGGCGCCTACACCGACTCCAAGATCAAGCCCTTCGGCCCGACCGGCCCCGACATGCCGATCGCCGGCTGGTCGCGCAAGGTCGCCACGGTCACGGTCTACTACGAGCGCCACGGCTTCTCCGCGCGCATCAGCGAAAAGTATCGTTCGGCCAACCGCCAATACATCACCACGTTCGGTCCCCCGAGCCGTGGCGGCGACGTCAACCCGAACGGCGGCTTCTCCGTCGCCCAGCCGGAAAAGACCGTCGATGCTCAGCTCAGCTACACCTTCGAGAAGGGTCCGCTCAAGAACCTCACGCTGCTCGCCCAGGCCTACAACCTGAACAACGAGCCGCTGGTCACCTTCGACAACAACGATCCGCGCCGCGTGATCAACTATCAGAAATACGGTGCCTCCTACTCGGTCGGCGCCTCCTACAAGTTCTGATCGCACGGGACAGCCCGTCCCGGTTTGTTTCCGCGCGGCCACCAGTTCAACGCTGGTGGCCGCGTCATCTCCGCCTCTGTCTCAACCCGTTTCCGCCGTGCGCTTCCTCGTGTGTGCCCTCGCTAGTTCGCTCGTCCTCAGCCACGCCGTCATCCTCGCGGCCGACCACACCACCCTGCAGCCGATCGGGGCCGTCGCCGCGACCGCCCGCACCGCGCAAGGCGTCCTGCTCACCGCCGCCGACGGCTCGACCGTCGCCGTGAGCGTCTTCGCACCCGACCTCGTCCGCGTGCGCACCCTTTCGCCGGGCAGAAGCCCGCGCTCGACCACTCCTGGGCCGTCGCCAAGACCGACTGGCCCGCCGTCCCCTTCCAATTTTCCGAGGACACCGCCGCCGTCACGCTCGCCACCGCCGAGCTGAAGGTCGTCATCCAACGCGACCCGCTCCTGATCGAATTCCGCGACGCCGCCACCGGCCGCGTCCTCAACGCCGACGCCCGCCCGATGGCGCGCGATCCGCAAACCGGGGCCGTCGGCGCGGCCAAGAAACTCGGCTACGAGGAACACTTCTACGGCCTCGGCGAGAAGGCCGCGCGCCTCGACCGCCGCCGCGGCAAGTTCGTGATGTGGACCTCCGACACGCCCGGCTACGTCGAGGGCACCGACCCGATCTACCAGAGCATCCCCTTCTACGTCGGCCTCGAGGCGAGCGTCGCCTACGGCCTCTTCTACGACAACGCCTGGCGCTCCACCTTCGAGTTCGGCCACCTCACCCAGGAATCCGCCAACTACACCGCCGACGGCGGCGAGCTGAACTACTATTTCTTCGCCGGTCCGTCGCTGAAGAAGATCGTCAGCCGCTACACCGAACTCACCGGCCGCATGCCGCTGCCGCCGCTCTGGTCGCTCGGCCACCAGCAGAGCCGCTACAGCTACTATCCGGACAAGCTCGTCGAGCACATCGCCGACCAATACCGCGCGCACGACCTGCCGCTCGACGTCATCCATCTCGATATCCACTACATGGACGGCTACC
This sequence comes from Oleiharenicola sp. Vm1, assembly GCF_047777955.1. Taxonomy (GTDB): domain Bacteria; phylum Verrucomicrobiota; class Verrucomicrobiia; order Opitutales; family Opitutaceae; genus Didemnitutus. Next base: position 177,375 of record NZ_CP180537.1, on the reverse strand, counting down.
GCGTGTTCACGTGGGACAAGTCGCGCTTCCCCGACCCCGCCGGCTTGGCCCGCTCGCTCGCCGCGAAGGGCATCCGCCTCGTTACCATCGTCGATCCCGGTGTGAAGTTTCAGCCCGAGGGCGGCTACACGCCCTACGACGAGGGCCTCGCGAAGAATTTCTACCTCAAGCAAACCGACGGCTCCGTTTACGTCGGCGAAGTCTGGCCCGGCAAATCCGTCTTCGTCGACTACACGAAGGAGGACGCGCGCCGCTGGTGGGGCGAGCAGCACCGCGCGCTCACCGCCGCGGGCGTCGCCGGCATCTGGACCGACATGAACGAGCCGGCCGACTTCCGCGACCCGAGCGGCAAGCTCCACGAGAACATCCGCTTCGACGACCTCGGCCAGCACACGCCCTACAACGGCCTGCGCAACACCTTCGCGCTGAACATGGCCCGCGCCACCTACGAGGGCCTCCAACGCTTGCAGCCTGACCGCCGCCCGTTCGTCATTACGCGCGCCGGCTACGCCGGCATCCAGCGCTACGCCGTGAAGTGGACCGGCGACAACAACGCCACCTTCGCCTCGCTCTCGCTCAACGTCCCGATGTTCGCCTCGCTCGGCCTCAGCGGCGAAGCCTTCGTCGGCGCCGACATCCCCGGCTTCATCGGCCGCGGCGACGGCGAGCTGCTCGCGCGCTCCTACCAGATCGCCGCCTTCTCGCCCTTCTTCCGCAACCACACCGCCATCGACAGCTACGACAAGGAGCCGTGGCGCTTCGGCGCCTACTACGAGGACATCGCCCGGAAGTTCATCAAGCTCCGCTACGCGCTCCTGCCCTTCATCTACACCACGATGGAGGAGGCCGCGCGCACCGGCGTGCCGCTCTTCCGCCCGCTCGTGCTCAATTTCCAGGACGACGAGAACACCGCCACGATCGACGACCAGTTCATGGTCGGCGACGCGCTGCTCGCCGCCCCCGTCACCCGCGCCGCCCAGCGCGAGCGCGAAGTCTACTTTCCCGCCGGCACCTGGTTCGACTACTGGAGCGGCGCGATCATCGCCGGCGGCCAGATGCGCAGCGTCGCGGTGCCGCTCGACCACCTCCCGCTCTACGTGCGCGGCGGCTCGATCGTGCCGTCGACCGTCGCCATGCGCCACACCGGCGAGAAGCCCTGGAACCCGCTGCGCTTCGACGTCTATCCCGACGCGCACGGCGCCGCCACCGGCTCGCTCTACGAGGACGACGGCCTCTCGCCCGCCTACCAAAGGGCGCGCTGCGCCGCACCACCCTCACCTTCGCCGACCGCCGGCTCAGCCTGCGCGCCGCGGGCGCCTTCCAGCCGCCGGCGCGCGAGTTCGAGATCGTCGTCCACGGCGTCACGGCCCATGCCGTGTTCGTCGACGGCGCCGCGCTGACTGCCGATGCGTGGTCGCGCGGGACCAACGACACCGTCACCCTCCGCCTCCCCGACAACGGCCAGGCCCGCGTCGTCGAATTCCGCTGAACATGGAAGCCGCTCCCGCCTCTTGGTTGAACATTCGCGCCGCCGGCGTGCTCGCGCACGTCTCGTCCCTGCCGGGCGACTACGGCATCGGCAACCTCGGCGCCGGCGCCCGCGGCTTCGTCGACTTCCTCGCCGAGGCCGGCGTCCGCTACTGGCAGATCTGCCCCATCGGCCCGACCGGGTTCGGCGACTCGCCCTACCAGCTCTTCTCCGGCCGCGCCGGCAACCCCTACTTCATCGACCTCGGCGAACTGAAGGAGGAAGGCCTGCTCACCGACACCGAGCTCGTGCCGCTGCGCGCGCTGCCTGCGAGCCAGGTCTTCTACGGCGCGCTCTACGAACGCTTCTGGACCGCGCTCGCCAAGGCCAGCGACCGTTTTTCCGCGAGCGGCAAGGACGAGATCGACGCCATGGGCTCGTTCAAGGAATTCCGCGCCGCCAACGCCGGCTGGCTCGAGCCCTTCGCGGACTTCATGGCGCTCAAGGCGCACTTCCAGGGCCGCGCGTGGACGACGTGGCCGACCGAACTGCGCCGCTGGACGCCGTCGCTGCGCGCGCTCTTTCCCGACGCGGTGAAGAAGGAGGCGGAGCGCCACGCGTTCTACCAATACGTCTTCTTCGGCCAGTGGGACCGCCTGCGCCGCTACGCCGCGCGCCGCGGCGTCGGCATCATCGGCGACGTGCCGATCTTCGTCGCGCTCGACAGCGCCGACACCTGGGCGCACCGCGAGGTGTTCCAGCTCGACGCGGACGGCCAGCCGACGGTCGTCGCCGGCGTGCCGCCGGATTATTTCTCCGCCCTCGGCCAGCTCTGGGGCAACCCGCTCTACGACTGGGAATACCTGCGCGGCACCGGCTACCAGTGGTGGATCGACCGCCTGCGCGCGGCCTTCGAGCTCTACGACATCATCCGCCTCGACCACTTCCGCGGCTTCGACACCTACTGGGAAATCCCCGCCGACGCGCCCGACGCCCGCACCGGCCAGTGGCGCACCGGCCCCGGCGCCGCGTTCTTCACCGCCATCCGCGTGGCGCTGCCCGATGCCAAGATCATCGCCGAGGACCTCGGCTACATCGGGCCCGGCGTCGTCGCACTCCGCCGCGGCGCCGGCCTGCCCGGCATGAAGATCGTGCAGTTCGCCTACGGCCACGACGCCAACAACGCCAACCTCCCGCACTACTACCCGCCCGACAGCGTCGCCTACACCGGCACGCACGACAACGTCACCACCCGCGGCTGGCTCGAGTCGCTCACCGAGCCCTACGCCGGCAAGGTGGCCGAGTATTTCTCGCTCAACGGCAGCGCGAAGTCCGCCTGGCCGATCATCCGCGCCACGCTCGCGACCGTCTCGCGCCTCGCCGTCATCCCGATGCAGGACCTGCTCGACCTGCCGGCGAGTGCGACCTTCAACCGCCCCGGCACGATGGACGGCAACTGGGTCTGGCGCTTCACCGCCGACGATCTCGCGAAACTCCGCGCCGACAAAGTCGCCACGCTCAAGCACTGGATCCAGCTCTACGACCGCACCGGCGACCGCCCGGTGCGCGACTACAGCGAGCCGCCCGCGCATTGAGCGCGCGCGGTTCCCGCCGCGTGCCGCGTTTTCGTTTTCCAACCCCGTTGTCCGAATGAAAGACCTCAAACCCCTCACCCTGCCCGCGATCTGGAACATGAGTTTCGGCTTCTTCGGCATCCAATTCGGCTGGGGTCTGCAGATGGCGAACATGAGCGCCATCTACCAATATCTCGGCGCGTCCGAGGGCGACATCCCGATCCTCTGGCTCGCCGCGCCGCTCACCGGCCTGATCGTGCAGCCGATCATCGGCTACTACAGCGACCGCACCTGGCACAAGACGCTCGGCCGCCGCCGCCCGTATTTCCTCGTCGGCGCGATCCTCGCCAGCCTCTGCCTGCTCGCCATGCCCAACTCCGGCGCGCTCTGGATGGCCGCGGGACTGCTCTGGATCCTCGACGCGTCGGTCAACGTCAGCATGGAGCCGTTCCGCGCCTTTGTGGCCGACCTCATGCCGCCGCACCAGCGCCAGGTCGGCTTCGCCATGCAGAGCCTGCTCATCGGCCTCGGCGCCGTGCTCTCGTCCTCGCTGCCGTGGCTGCTCACCCAGCTCGGGGTGACCAACGATGCCGCGCACGCCGGCGCCATCCCGCAGTCCGTGCGCCTGGCGTTCTACATCGGCGCGGGGGTCTATCTGCTCTCCGTGCTCTACACCATCGTCACCACGCGGGAGCACCCGCCCGAGGCGGAGCCCGCGGCGAAAGACGCGGCCGCGGCGCCGATGGGCTTCGTCGGCGAGATTCTCCACGGCATCTCGCACATGCCGCACGTCATGCGCCGCCTCGCCGTCGTGCAATTCTTCACCTGGCTCGGCTTGTTCTGCATGTGGATCTACTTCGGGCCGGCGATCGCGCACGGCGTCTTCGGCGGCCAGCCCGGTTCGCCGGCATACCAGCGCGGCATCGAGTGGGGCGGCGTGTGCTTCGCCACCTACAACGGCGTGGCGTTCGCGGTCTCGTTCGTGCTCGTCGCCCTGGCGCAGCGCGGCGTGCCGGCCAAGGCCATGCACCGCGTGGGCCTGCTTTGCGCCGGTGCCGGCCTGCTCTCCGCCGGCTTCGTGCACGAGCCGAAGCTGCTGATCGTCTCCATGGTCGGCGTCGGCATCGGCTGGGCCACGATCCTCTCCATGCCCTACGCGCTGCTCTCGAACTCCATCCCGCCCGCGCAGATGGGTTTCTACATGGGCGTCTTCAACTTCTTCATCGTCCTCCCGCAGATCCTCGCCGCCACCGTGCTCGGGCCCGTCGTGCAGCACCTGCTCGGCGGTCGCGCCATCGCTGCCGTGATGGTCGGCGGCGCCAGCATGCTCGTCGCCGCGCTCGCGTTGCAGCGCGTGCCAGAGGCCGCGTCCACCCAGACGGTCTCGACCCTCTAATCCCCCCGCTTTCCCCATGATCCGCCGCCGCCCTGCCCTCTTCCTCGCCGGCCTGCACGCCGTCCTCGCCTCGCTCGTCTTCGCCGTCGCCGCGCCCGAGCGCGAGAAGCCCATCCCGAGCGCGATGCACACCGCCGTCGGCGTCCCCGCCTGGGCGCGCGGCAGCACGATCTACGAGATCAACGTCCGCCAGTATTCCGACAGCGGCAAGTTCGCCGCCGTCACCGCCGACCTGCCGCGCCTCAAGGCGCTTGGCGTCGACATCCTCTGGCTCATGCCCATCCACCCGATCGGCGAGCTCCACCGCAAGGGCCCGCTCGGCTCCTACTACGCCGTGAAAGACTACCAGGGCGTCAACCCCGAGTTCGGCACCGAGCAGGACCTCCGCGACCTCGTGAACGCCGCGCACGCGCAGGGCCTGCGCGTCATCCTCGACTGGGTGCCCAACCACGTCTCGCCCGACAACGCGCTGACGAAGACTCACCCGGAGTTCTTCTGGCGCGACGAGCAGGGCAACCTCACGCCGCCGCACGGCACCGACTGGACCGACGTCGTGCAGTTCGACTTCAATGCCCCCGGCCTCCTCGACTACCAGGCCGGCGTCCTCCTGCACTGGGTGAAGAACTTCGGCATCGACGGCTTCCGCTGCGACGTCGCCTGGGGCCTGCCCACGCCGTTCTGGAACGAAGTCACGAGGCGCGTCCGCGCCGTGAAGCCCGACGCGTTCTTCCTCGCCGAGGCCGAGCTGCCGCAGCAGCAGGTCGCCGCCTTCAACCTTTCCTACGGCTTCGACCTGCACCACGCGATGAACCAGGTGGCGCAGGGGAAAAAGTCCGCCAGCGGGATTGACGAGGCCTACGCGAAGATCCGCGCCACCTTCCCGCGCGGCGGCGCGCTGATGGTTTTCACCAGCAGCCACGACGAGAACAGCTGGGCCGGCACCGAGTTCGACCGCATGGGCGCGGGCTACGCGCCGTTCGCCGTGCTGACCTTCCTCCTCGACGGCGTGCCGATGATCTACAACGGCCAGGAAGTGAACCTCGACCGCCGCCTCGAGTTCTTCTCGCGCGACCCGATCGTCTGGCCCAAGGAGACGCCCCCCACCACGAAACTCTACCAGGTGATGACGAAGCTGCGGCGCGAGAACCCCGCGCTCCACACTGGCGCGCCGATGCGCCGTCTCGACACGACCGACAACGCGACGTTCTACGTCGTCGAGCGCTCGGCCGGCGCCAAGAAGGTCGTGGGCATCTTCAACCTCACCGCCAAGGACGCGAAGGCCGACCTCTACGACGCCGGGCTCACCGGCCGGTGGACCGACGCCTTCACCGGCGAGACCGTCGAGCTGAACGGCCTCGTGCCGCTCGACCTGAAGGGCTGGCGCTACCGCGTGCTGGTGCAGTGACGTAACGCCGGCGTCCCGTCCGCCGTCTCCCTTGTCTGAACCGCACGCGTCCGATCCCGCCTCGGGGTAACACAACCGGCCGCGTTTAGGTTCGATGCGAACAAAAGGCGCCGGTCTCGTGCCGGCGCCTTCTTGTTTTTCTCCGCGCACCTCCGGCGCCTCCGGTTCGTAGACAACTGGCGCGCCGCGCCTTCCCACCGTGTGGCTTATCCGCCCCAGCGACACGGCGGCCGGGCCGGGAAATCTCGCGGCGCGGCGGGCGTCGAAATCAGCGTTCGAACGCCGTCGCGGAGTCGCCGCTCGCGGCTTCACGACTCTTGTGCGGACCGGCGGCCGCCGGCGCGGCGGCGGGCGTCTCCTTCTTGTGCGGCACGCCGTGCGTGAAATCGACGTGGTCGTAGTAGACCGTCTTCGGCTGCTGCTCCTGCGACTGGCGTCGCGCGTCGAGCTGGGTGCGGAATTCCTGCGGCGTCATGCCCTTGTGCTGCTTGAAGACGCGGGCGAAATACGCCGGGTCGGCGAAGCCGCTGGCGTAGGCGATCTCGGAGATCGTCAGCTTCGTCGTCTCGAGCGCGAGGATGGCGCCGTCGATGCGGATGCGCTGGATGTAGTGCGTGAGGCGCTCCTTCGTCTCGGTGTGGAAAAGATGCGAGAGGTAGTCGGCCGAGCAGCCGAGCACCTCGGCGACGTGCTGCACGCTGAGGTCGGGATTGGCGAATTGCTCGCGCACGAGGCATTTCGCCTGGAAGACCTTGCCGATGTCGCTGTTCAGCTGGCCGCTGCCGGTCTCGACGATGTTGCGCATCAGGCCGAGCAGCGCGAGAAGCAGGCCCTGCAGCACGGCGTCGCGCGCCGGGCCGTGCATGTTGTGCGTCGAGGCGATGCTGTTGGCCAGGGTGAGGAACACGTCGAGGTTGGGCGCGTCGAAGAACTCGATCACCTCGATGTCCGGCTTGCCCGGGCGCGCCTCGTGCGCGAGGTGGATGCTGAGCGTGTTGTTGTAGAACCCGGCGACGAGGTTGCGGAACGACTCGCCGGCGGGCGCGCCGACCGTCTCGCCGTGCGGCACGCCGGCGGGGATGATGCAGACCTCCTCCGGACCGACGCGGAAATGCTCCTTGGGAAAATGGAAGTCCGTCCACCCGCGCACGCCGAGGAAGATTTCCGGCCGGTAGTGGTAGTGCATGCCGCGCTTGTTGAGCACCGGGCGCACCTCGTGCGGCACGCGCAGGAGGATGCGGTTGCGCTCTGCGAGCCGGATCGCGTGATCGAAAATCTGCCGCATCTCCGCGCGATTGTGCTGGCTCATCGAGCGGGCGGCGAACAGGGCGGACGGGGCCGCGTTGTCGGACATGACCAGGGGCGGGGTTAGACGGCGCAAGCCAACGCGCTCCCGGCCGAAACACAAACGGAAACACGGCGCCGCGCCGGGTGTATTGCCTAGGACGGACGGCAGGCTTTGACGCGGGGCGCGACTCGCCTACGGTGCGCCTTGAATGACCGTCACCGACCACGAACTCGAAGCCGAGACCGAGCGCCTGTTTCGCGCGCTCCTGCACGTCGATTGCGAGCCGGGCCGCACCTGGAACTACGACGCCTGCCGCCGCCTCGCCCCGCTGACGCTCGAGATCAACCGCCTGAAGAAGGAGAAGGACGCTGTCATCCTCACCCACTCCTACGTCGAGCCGGAGATCATTTACGGCGTGGGCGATTTCAAGGGCGACTCCTACTTCCTCAGCCTCAAAGCCCGGGAGGCGAAGGCGAAGATGATCGTGTTCGCCGGCGTCGTCTTCATGGGCGAGACCGCGAAGATCCTCTCGCCCGGCGCCACCGTCGTCGTGCCCGACCGCGGCTCCGGCTGCTCGCTGGCCGATTCGCTCACCGGCGACCAGTTGCGGCAGCTCAAGGCCGCCTACCCGGACGCCGCCGTCGTCTGCTACATCAACTCCACCGCCGACGTGAAGGCGGAGTCCGACGTCTGCGTCACCTCCGGCAACGTCTACGACATCGTCGCCGCGCTGCCGCAGCGCCGCATCCTCTTCGTGCCCGACCGCCTCATGGGCGAGAACATCCGCGCCGAGCTGAAGCGCCGCGGGGTCGACAAGGAGATCATCACCTCCGACGGCACCTGCATTGTGCACGAGGAGTTCACGCCCGCCGACATCGTCGAGGCGCGCGCGCGGTTTCCCGGCCTGAAGGTCGTCGCCCACCCCGAATGCGAGCCGGGCGTCGCCGCGCTCGCCGACTTCGTCGGCAGCACCGGCGCGATGATGAAATACGTCAAGAACACCGCCGCGCCTTATTTCCTCATGCTCACCGAGTGCGGCCTCGTCGGCCGGCTGCAGGTCGAGACGCCCGAGAAGCACTTCATCGGCGGTTGCCGCCTCTGTCCCTACATGAAGCTCAACACCCTCGAAAAGGTCCGCGACGCGCTCGCCGCCCCGCGCCCCGAGCAGATCGTCACGCTCGACGAGGACCTCCGCCGCCGCGCCCTGCGCAGCATCGAGCGGATGTTTGAAATGGCGGGGGGAACCCCGATCGGTTGAGAGTTGAGAGATGAGAGTTGAGAGCCAGCAGCGGCTCCGAGTCTCTCAACCTTCAACTCTCATCTCTCAACTTTTGTTTCCCATGCTCACGCCCCGCACCGACCACCTCATCGACCTCGCCCTCGAGGAAGACGCCGGCCTCGGCGACGTCACGAGCCGCGCGATCTTCCCCGCTGCGCACCGCAGCCGCGGTGTGATCGACGCCCGGCAGGAGCTCGTCGTCTGCGGCCTCGAAGTCGCCGCCCGCGTCTTCGCCCGGGTCGATCCCGCGCTGCAGACCAGGCTCCTCGCGCGCGACGGCGACCGCGTGAAGCCAGGCGCCCTCATCCTCCGCGTCGAGGGCCCGACCGCCGCGATGCTCACCGCCGAGCGCACCGTGCTGAACTTTCTCCAACGCCTCTCCGGCATCGCGACGCAGGCGCGGCGCTACGCCGACGCCGTCGCCGGCACGGGCGTGCGCATCGTCGACACCCGCAAGACCACGCCCGGCTGGCGCGCGCTCGAGAAATACGCCGTGCGCACCGGCGGCTGCGGCAATCACCGCAGCTCGCTCGGCGAGCACGTGCTGATCAAGGACAACCACATCGCCGCCGCCCGCTCGCTCGCGCGCGCGGTCGCGCTCTGCCGCGCCGCCGCCCCGCACGGCGCCAAGATCGAGGTCGAGGCCAAGACGCTGGCCGAGGTGAAGGAGGCGCTACGCGCCCGCGCCGAGATCATCCTGCTCGACAACATGACGCCCGACCAGGTCCGCGCGGCGGTGAAGGTGATCGCCGGCCGCGCCGTGGTGGAGATTTCCGGCGGCGTGAAATTCGACACGCTGCGCGCCTATGCGCAGCCCGGCGTCGACGTGATCAGCATCGGCGCCCTCACCCACTCCGCCGTCGCCGCCGACCTGAGCCTCGACGTGCAGCCGTTGCGGAGGCCCGCGCGATGAGCGGCTTGCCCGGCAGGGGCCGTTGCCGTCGACGGCCCAACGACGTTCGAGGGCGGTTGAGGACAACCGCCCCTACCCCTGCCCGCATGAGAACCATCGAAACCGATTGCCTCGTCCTCGGCGCCGGCCTGGCCGGCTCGGCTTACGCGCTGCACGCGGCACGGGCGGGGTTGCGCGTCGAACTGCTTTCGCTGGCGGAGCCGCTGGCCGCCAACAGCGACTGGGCGCAGGGCGGCATCATCTACGGCGCCGGCAGCGATCCGGCGCAACTCGCGCGCGACATCCTCGAGGCCAGCGCCGGCACGGCGAACCCGGCCGCGATCGACCAGCTCGTGCGCGAGGGCCCGGCGGCGGTGAAGGACCTGCTGCTCGACGAGCTGCACGTCGATTTCGACCGGCGGACGGACGGCGAACTGGACTTCACCCGCGAGGGCGGGCATCGCGAGCGCCGCATCATCCACACGCGCGACACGACCGGGCACTCGATCCTCGCCGCCGTCGCGGCGAAGGTGGACGCGACGCCCGGCATCACGCGCCGCACCGGTCACGTCGCGGTCGACCTGCTCACGCTCTCGCACAACGCCGCCGATCCGGCGCAGCGCTACGAGCCGCTGACCTGCTTCGGCGGCTACGCGCTCGACACCGCGAGCGGCGAAGTCGTCGCGATCACGGCGCGGAAGACGATCCTCGCCACCGGCGGACTCGGCGGGATCTTTCTCCACTCGACCAACCAGCCCGGCAGCGTCGGCCACGGCGTGGCGATGGCGTATCGCGTGGGCGCGCGCCTGATCGACCTGGAATACGTCCAGTTCCACCCCACGGTGTTCTTCCCGCGCGACGGCGCGCCGTTCCTCATCACTGAGGCGCTGCGCGGCGAGGGCGCGGTGATCGTCGACGCGCGCGGGCGGCGCTTCATGGACCAGGTGCACCCGCTGGGCTCGCTGGCGCCGCGCGACATCGTCGCGCGCTCGATCAGCCAGCACCTCGCGGCGACGGGCGACGCGTGCGCGTTCCTCGATCTCTCGGCGCTGAAGCCGGAGTTCATCCGCGAGCGCTTCCCGGCGATCCACGCCCGCTGCCTGGCGGCGGGCCTCGACATCACGCGCGAGCGCATCCCGGTGGTGCCGGCGGCGCATTTCTCCTGCGGCGGCGTGCACACGGATTTGCAGGGCCGCACGAACGTCCGCGACCTCAACGCCATCGGCGAGACCGCGTGCACCGGCCTCCACGGCGCGAACCGGCTCGCGAGCACCTCGCTGCTCGAGTGCCTCGTGAGCGCTCGTGCCGCGGCCAATGCGGATATCGTCGAGTTACTGAGCCGTGGCGGCGCGCTGGCCAATGTTCGTAATACGAACATTCCGATCGAGGCGGCCGCTCGGAAACCTCTGCCCGATGAGGAAGCAAATGTTCGTATTACGAACATTGCTCGTCCGACGCCACGCGAGTGGCGGAGTCCGGCGAAGGTGGCCGATCCGCTGCTGTTGCAACAGGACCTGCATCAGATCCGGCAGACGATGTGGAACTACGCTGGCATCATCCGCTCGCCCCGCCGGCTGGCGCGGGCCCGGCGCATTTTGCTCGAGCTGCGCGAGGACATCCAGGCGTTCTACCGCGACTGCCGGCCGACGCGGGAGCTGATCGAGCTGCGCAATGCAGTGCAGACGGCGCTGCTCGTCGTGCACGCGGCATCACTGAATCCGGTGAGCAAGGGCTGCCACTACGTCGCCGACGAAAACTAAAAGAGCCGGCCCATGAGGCCGGCTCCGAAAGGGAAGAGGCGGTGGGCGGGTGCCTCAGTTCTTCTTGGCGCGGGAGGAGAGCCAGAGCATGAGGGAGCCGAAGAGGGAGAAGATGATGCCCCAGGTGAGGTTCACGTTCTGGCCGAGGGAGTGCCGGGCGTAGATGGCGGGATCGGCCAGGAGGCCGTAGCCGACGAGGATGAGGCCGAGGGAGAGGAAGAGCAGCCCCATGGGCAGGCGAACGTCGAGTTGTTGCATGGTGGGATGGGGTTGGCGGTTACCAGAAGAGGAGGTTGAGGCCGACGGTGAGGGCGAGGACGATGACGCCGAGGGTGGCGGGGCGCGCATACCAGGGGGTCTCGTGGTGATCGACGACCTTCTCGGTGAGCGAGTAGACGAGGCCGCGGAGTTCGTTGTCGGTGCGGTTGGGCGTGGTCGCGAGGGAGATGACGATGGTGCCGAGGAAGCAGCCGGAGAAGGCGAAGATCGCCATCCAGAAGTTCTGGGCCATGGAGCTGGCGAAGGTGTGCTGCACGGAGATCCAGCCGCCCTTGTAGATGCTGGCGGCCTCGCCGACCGGGAGCGTGTTGCCCTGGAAGAGGGCGGCGGAGAGGGTGCCGAGGAGGAGGCCGAAGAAGGCGCCGTGGCCGGTGGCGCGCTTCCAGAACATGCCCAGGAGGAAGATGGCGAAGAGCGGGGCGTTGACGAAGCCGAACACCAATTGGAGCATGTCCATGATGTTATTGAACTTTGTCGCCGCGTAGGCGCAGGCCGCGGAGATGAGCAGGCCGACGACGGTGGTGATGCGGCCGACCTTGATCAGGTGCGCGTCGGAGGCGTCGGGCTTGAACCAGCGCTGGTAGAGATCGTAGGTCCAGACCGTGTTGAAGGCGGTGACGTTGCCGGCCATGCCGGACATGAACGAGGCCATGAGGGCCGTCAGGCCGATGCCGAGCATGCCGTTGGGGAAGTATTTCGCGAGCATGGCGGGGACGACCATGTTGTAGTCGGGATTGCCGTCGGCGCCGGTGGGCAGCGCGATCTGCGCGGTGCCGCCCTTGTGGTAGAGGGCGATGGCGAGCATGCCGGGGAGGATCACCAGCGCGGGGAAGAGCATCTTCGGGATCGCGGCGATGAGCGGGGTGCGGCGGGCGGAGTTCATGTCCTTAGCCGCCATGGCGCGCTGGATGACGAGGAAGTCGGTGCACCAGTAGCCGAAGGAGAGGACGAAGCCCAGGCCCGCGATCATGCCGAACCATTCGATGCCGATGGGATTGGCGGAGGCGTTGCCCATGTGGGCCCAGGAGTGGCTCCAGGCGCCGGGCATGCCCTTCGTTTCCGAGTAGGCGCCGAGCTGCTGCATGAGACCGTCCCAGCCGCCGATGTCCTGCAGGCCGAGGATGACCAGCGGGAGGAAGCCGAGCACGATGAGGAAGAACTGCAGCACCTCGTTGTAGATCGCGGAGGTGAGGCCGCCGGTGTAGATGTAGACCAGGACGATCGCCGAGGAGACGAAGATGCACGCATCGAAGTTCCAGCCGAGGATCGCGTTGAGGAGCTTCGCCAACGCGAACATCGAGATGCCCGAGGAGAACACCGTCATCACCGCGAACGACAGCGCGTTGAACGTGCGCGTCTTCTCGTCGAAGCGGAGCTTGAGGTATTCCGGGACGGAGCGGGCCTTCGAGCCGTAGTAGAACGGCATCATGAAAATGCCGACGAAGACCATCGCGGGGATCGCGCCCACCCAGTAGAAGTGGCTGGTCGCGATGCCGTATTTGGCGCCGGAGGCGGCCATGCCCATGACTTCCTGCGCGCCGAGATTGGCGCCGATGAAACCGAGCGCGCAGATCCACGCCGGCAGCGAGCGACCCGACTCGAAGAAGTCGGTCGAGGTCTTCAGGTGCTTCTTCAGCACCCAGCCGATCCCGAGCACAAAGGCGAAGTAGAGGGCCAGGATCAGGTAATCGACACCGGCGAGCTGGAGGACGACACCGCCCGCGGAGGCGGACGCGGCGCCACCTCCGGTGGAGGCAAGGAACAGGGGCAATGAGGACATGGGAAAAGAAACGCGACGAAACCGAACTCAGGGGCGCCGGGGCGACGCGCACCAGGCGGGCACGGTGGCAGGTGCGTCGGCGTGCGCCAACCGCAATCTGGGCTCGTGACACTCCCGGCGGACCGAGGCGGACATGTGGGGAAGAACGAGGAGTCTAACAGTCGGGGCGAGGGTGGCGCCTCCCTCGTTGGAGGGGAGCGGTGGGATGAGGCCGGGCGCGACCGCCGGGTTCGCGAAGCGCGTTCGCGGCGGTCTGCCCCACCCCCAGCGCGGATCAATTGGCCGAACGAACGTAGGTCTGGATCGCGCGGGCCGGGATCTGGCAGGCGACGGTCTCGCCCTGGGCCGAGAGCGAGAAGGCGACGGGCGCGTCGCCCTTGTTCATGACCACGGTGACGAGCGAGCCGTCGGGATTCTGGAAGGCGATCGAGTCGAGCCCGGCCGGGCCGCCGGCGGAGGCGACGCGGTGTGCGCCGGGCGACACGAATTTCGAGAAGTGCCCGATGTAGTAGAAGGCGGCGCTGTAGCGGACCTCCTTGGTGTGGGTGTCGACGATGACGGGCGCGTCGCAGAAGTTGCCGACGTGGTTCGGGCCGCCGCGCTGGTCGAGGACGATGTTCCAGTCGATGTAGCCGCCGACCCAGTTCTTGAAGTCGCCGATCATCTGGGTGGCGTAGCCTTCGCCGTGCTCCCAGACGCCGAGCTTGTCGCCGCCTTCCCAGCAGCCCTCGGTGAAGAGCAGGGCCTTGTCGGGATAGCGGGCGTGGACGCGCGAGGAGGCCTCGAAGTCGTTCGAGACATACCAGTGCAGGCCGAGGCCCCAGAGGTATTTCGCGCACGCGGGGTCGCCGAGCATGGCGTCGGCGCGGGCTTCCATGCGGTCGCGGTTGTGGTCCCAGCCGAGGAGCTTCACCTGGCCGAGGAGGCCGGCCTTCTCGAAGGCGGGCCCGAGGTGGTTTTTAACGAAGTCGCGTTCCTGCTCGGGCGTGAAGAGGCAGGATTCCCAGCGCTGTTTCGCCTCGGGCTCGTTTTGCACGGTGAAGGCCCAGATCGGAAAATTTTCCTCCTTCTGCATCGCTTGGATGAACTTCACGTAGAAGGCGGCCCACGGCGCGGCGAAATCCCAGCGCAGCTCGCCGCCGTCGTCGGCGCGGGCGTTGTTCTTCATCCAGGCGGGCGGGCTCCAGGGCGAGACGAGGAGCTTGAAGCGGGCGTCGCCGCCGGCGGCCTTGCGGGCGTCCTGCAGGAGCGGCATGAGCCATTTGCGCATGGGCTCGAGGGTGAAGGCGTGGAGGTCGTAGTCGTGCGGGACGTCGTCGAGCGTCCAGATGTTGAGCGAGAAGTCGCACGAGTTCATGTGGGTGCGGCCGAGGGTGTAGCCGATGCCGTCCTTCGGGTCGTAGTAGCGGCGGATGACCTCGAGGCGCTTGTCGGCGGGGAGCTGGGCGAGGACCCAGGCGGAGGACTCGGTGAGCGCGCCGCCGAAGCCGATCATCTCCTGGTAGCGTTGCGTGGCGTCGACCTGGAGCGCGCCGGTGGCGGCGGCGGCCTTCGCCGGAGCGGCGATGGGGGCGAGGCGGTGGGTGTTGTCGCGGGCGGTCTCGACGACCGACCAGGTGGCGGCGGAGGCGGAGCTGATCATGAGGGCGGCGAGCGCGAGGGCGCCCGCAGGGCGGTTGACGGATGAGGAACGCATAGGGATCGGGAGCTAAAGTCAGGTGGCGGCGGCGGGCGCGGCGGCCTTGCGGTCGGCGAGGTCGCGCTCGATCTGCTTCACGGTCGGCTCGTCGAGCCGGTAGAAGAAGATGGCGAGGCCGCTGAGGAGGGCGAAGGCGCCGGGGAGCACGGCGAAGACGATGTAGATGCCGGTGATGGCGCGCGGGCTCTGGGCGGCGTTGGCGACGTAGCCGTAGTAGCTGAGCAGCCAGCCGAGCAGGGCGGTGCCGAGGGCGAGGCCGACCTTTGCGCCAGCACCGCGGCGGAGAAGACGAGGCCGGTGCTGCGGCGGCCGAACCGCCATTCGCCGTAGTCGGCGGTGTCGGCGTAGAAGGACCAGACGATGGCGGGCGTGGGGCCGGCGACGAAGGAGGCGAAGATGTTGAGGCCGGCGAGCAGCGCGAGGTTGTGCGGATCGATGACGAAGAAGGCGGCCATCGCGAGGGCGTTGAGGATCGTGAGCGCGATCATCAGCGGGCGGCGCGGGAAGAAACGCAGGAAGAGTTTCGTGCAGAGCGAGCCGACGATGAAGGCGAGGCCGCCGGCGAAGTTGTAGAGGCCGAGGCCGGAGGCGGAGATTTTCAGGAAACCGAGCACGCGCGCGAAGGGCCCGAAGAGCGCGTCGAAACCGCGGAGGGCGTCGTCGCCGACGATATACTTGAAGTAGTAGACGGTGGCGCCGGCGCGCAGGCCGACGTTGGCGAGAGTGAGGAAGCCGGCGAAAAAGAGGATCAGCCACGGGGCGTTGCGCGAGAGGTCGCGCAGGTCGGTCCAGACGGATTGCTGCGCGCTCGTCGGAGCGGCGACGCGTTCGCGGGTGTTCCAGAAAGTGTAGAGGAACATCGCGACGGATACGGTCGCGAAGACGATGAGCATGTTCCGGAAGCTGTCGGCTTCGTTGGCGCCGAAGTGATCTTTCAGCCACGGCACGTAGGTGCCGATGATGAGGCCGCCGGTGAAGGCGCAGGCGAAACGATACGCCGAGAGGCCGGTGCGCTCGGCGGACGACGGCGACATGACGCCCATGAGGGCCGAGTAGGGCGTGTTGATGGCGAGGTAGGCGATGAGCGTGAGCGCGTAGGTGACGTAGGCGAAGACGACCTTGGCGGACGGGCTCAGCGCGGGGTTGGAGAACATCAGGTAGCCGCAGAGGCCGTAGGGCAGCGCGCCCCAGAGCAGGTAGGGGCGGAACTGGCCCCAGCGCGTGTGCGTGCGATCGGCGAGGATGCCGATGAGCGGAATGAGCCAGGAAACCAGCGTTGGCACCAGACCGGCGACGCTGCCGGCGGTCGCGGGCGTCAGGCCGAAGACGTCGGTGTAGTAATAGACGAGAAAGCCGTTGAAGAGCGCGAAGTAGAAATTCGACGCGGTGTCGCCGAGGCCGTAGGCGAATTTTTCACGGAAGGAGAGGCGTTCGGGGGCGGACGACACGAGGGACGGCGGGGGAAAGGGGGTGAGACTAACAGCCGGGGGGAAGGCGCGCTGCGCCGGGGTTGGGAAATGCCGCGCGTGGGGCGGAGTTTGGAAGCGACGAAGCCGCCCGCGATGTTTTTGCGCGGGCGGCGGCGAGAAAGCGCGCGTCGGGGTGGCCGGCGCGCGCGGGAAGGAAAAGAACGGTCAGCCGGTGACGCTCAGAGCTTCTGCGAGTAGGTGAGCGTCCAGCGGCGCGGGGGCTGGTCGATGAAGCCGTAGTAGTCGGTGTTGTTGGTGACGTTGTCGACGTTGAGCTGCACCGAGGCCTCGTGGCCGCGAAGCTTGAATTCGTAGCGCGCCATGGCGTTGAACATCTTCTTGGATTTCGTGTTCAGGAAGATGACGTTGCCGTTGGTGTCCTTGGGCTGGCTGAAGTAGGTCGGGTAGATGACGCCC
Organism: Oleiharenicola sp. Vm1; assembly: GCF_047777955.1. Lineage (GTDB taxonomy): Bacteria > Verrucomicrobiota > Verrucomicrobiia > Opitutales > Opitutaceae > Didemnitutus. Next base: position 160,669 of record NZ_CP180537.1, on the reverse strand, counting down.
GAGCCTTCGTAGACGACGCCGGCGCCGAGTGAGAGGCCCTTCAGCGAGGAGGCCTTGGGGAAGTTGTAGTTCACCCAGGCGGAGCCCTGGTTCTTGGGCGTGCCGTCGAGTGTCAGGCCGTCGCCGAAGGACTTGTGGGTGGACGTGTCCTGCGGGTCGGTGAAGCGCGCGGAGGCGGCGGAGCCGCCGTCGGCCCAGTCGATGGGGGCATACCAGATGGCCCAGCGGTCCTGCGGGTAGGGATACTTGATCCAGGCGGAAGCGCTGAGGACCTTCTTCTCGACGTGCGCCCAGCTGAGGGCGATCTGGAGGTTGTCGGTCGGCGAGAGGAGGACCTGGGCGTCCCAGCCGGTGGAGCGGTCGGAGCCGAGCGGGACGGAGCGGCCGCCGGTGGGTCCGGGCGGGCTGGCGCCGTTGTAGTCGACGGTGGCGTTGTTGGTCAGGTTGTCGAAGCTGTAGATCCAGCCCCACCAGCCGGTGGACTTGGTGCTGATGGCGTTGGCGAACACGGCGTCCATGAGCGCGGCGCCGGTGGCGCTGGAGGCGTTGACATACCAGTTGGTGTTACCGGAGGAGTTGGTCGCCTGGTAGACCGAGCCGGCGGCGACGGCGGCGTTCCACTGGGCGGTGGAGGCGACGACGGCGGCGTTCCAGCCGTTGTTGGCCGGGTTCAGGTCGTTGACCTGATAGACGATGTTCTTGTTCGGGTTGAAGTAGTAGGTGCCCGAGGCGGTCGGCGCCCACCAGATGGCGCCGGGGTTGCCGATGCCGACGCGGGTGCGGGTGATCTCGAAGCGGCTGACGGTGCCGGAGAGGCGGCCGTGGAAGAGGTCGAATTTCAGACCGACTTCCTTGTCCTCGCCGAGGGCGGCCTTGATGACGTTGCCGTTGAAGTCCTTTGCGCCGTCGTAATTCGGCAGGCTGGATTCCGCCTTCATGGCGTAGAGCGACAGGGCGCCGTCGCGGACGAGGCGGATGTCGATGCCGTATTGGTAGGTGGTGTCCTTGCTCGGCTCGCCGTATTGCTCGACGGGTTTCTCGTCGTAGCCCTGGTTGTGCGAGACGTGGTCGGCGCCCCACTGCGGGTTGTAGTGCCAGAATTTATTCCAGCTGCGATCCTTGCGGGCGCCGGCGATGAGGGTGACCCACTCGTCGAGGAGCTTGCCTTGGTAGACGGCGTAGAGCGCGGCGTCCTTGGTCTTCTGGATCTGGTGGAAGAGGTCGGTCATGACCGCGTCCGGCGAGCCGTTGGCCTGGAAGCCGTATTTGAACGGCGAGTAGTCGGTCGGATTCTTATACATGTTCCGATCGTAGGGCGTGCCGCGGATGCTGCTCTCGTAGCGCTCGTTGGTGTAGTTGAGGCCGAGGAGGAAGGTGTTGCCGAGCTTCAGCCACTTCGAGTCTTGGAAGAGGTCGAGCTTGTAGGTGAGGTCGGCGCGGATCTGCTCGTGGTTGTCGTGCTCGTCCGAGAGGTTCCACTGGTAGCCGATGGTCGCGGACTGCGGACCGGTCGGGATGCCGCTCTGGCCGGTGACGACCGGGACGTAGGTGACAGTGCCGATGGCCCAGGCCGGCGTGGCACTGCCGGGGGTCTGGAACGAGGCGGAGACGTCGAGCTGATCGTAGCTGAAGCTGGAGTTGTTGTAGCCGAGGTTGAAGTAGAGGTTCTCGGCCAGCTTCTGCTCGAGTTTGACGAGGATGTTGTAGGCCTTGCTGTTGTTGAAGGTGTCGGGGCCGCTCCAGCGGAACTCCTTCGGGTTGCGGCCGGCGGGGGCGATGAAGCCGCCGTTGTAGGCCGCGGAGTCGTTGACGAAGCCGCTCGGGACGGCGCGGAGGCTCTTGAAGCCGATGCCGCTGCGGTCCTGCTCGCCGAACTCGGTGTCGAAGGTGATCGTGGTGTTCTTGTAGGGCTTCCACGTCACGATCGGCGCGACGAAGTAGTGGTTCTCCTGGTTGTAGTCCGTGTAGTCGTCCTTCGCCTGGTAGGCGGCGGAGACGCGGTAGTTGACCGTGTCGGAGATCGGGCCGGTGTAGTCGAGGGTGGCGCGGCGCTGGTTGTAGCTGCCGATGGAGAGGCCGACCTCGCCGCCTGGCGTGGCGCTGGGCTGCTTGACGAGGTAGTTGACCACGCCGCCGAAGTTGCCGACGCCGTAGAGCAGCGAGGACGGGCCGCGGATGACTTCGACGCGCGCGAGGTTCACCGAGTCGGTGGAGTTCTGGCGGCGGAAGCCGTCGCGCAGAGAGGCTTCGGTGAGGAAGCCGCGGATCTTGACGCGCGTCTGGTCGGCGGTGCCGGTGCTGCCCTCGGGATTGTTGATGCGGCCCGGGGTGGTGGCGGCCCAGCCCTGCGTGGTGCCCCAGTCGTTCTGCGACTGGAGCTGGATGCCGGCGCTGTAGCGCAGGCTCTCACGCAGGTCGCGCGAACCGGTGTCGCGGATGAACTGGTCGGTGATGACCTCGATCGGCATCGGCAGGTCCTTGATCGCGGTGTTCAGGCGCGTGCCGGAGGTGGTGTTGGTGGCGCGGTAGCCCTTGTCCTTGTCTGTCGTGACCGTGAAAGGAGAAAGCTGGTAAGCCTCCTCCGGGGTGTTCCTGGCGGCGGGGGCCGCGGTGTTGTCGGCGACCGGCTGGGCCTGGGCCTGAGCGAAGCTCTGGGTCGAGGTGAGCAGGAGGGCCGCCAAACACGATTTGAATCCGGCGTCGCGGATCGGGTTTAGCTTGGGGTGCATGTTGGGAGCAGAGTTTCGTTGCGTCGGCTCTCTGCCGGGACTTCTGCCGCACGCGGGGCGCCCACACGAACGGGCGACGGACGAGAGGCGGGGAGTAACAGCGGGGGGGCGGGGCAACAGCTCGCGGGGGCGAGCGGATGGCGGATCGGAGCACGGGTTTGCGCGCCGCGTCAACACTAATGTGCACAGATGTGTGCGCACATAATGAATGATCTTGTGTAGCCTATTTCTGTCTTAAATTGCTGATTATTAATTTAAAAATACATCGATACTGCATCGCTGGCAGCGCAAATTCACTCGCTTAATTTTGTTATGTGCACACAAAATTCCGCCTTGAAAGTGCCCCTTTGCTGACTGATAACACCACGCCGCTTTCCCGGCGGCCCCGCCCCACCCCGATGGAATCGCTGAATCAAGGCCTCATCGCCAAACGGCTGAATATCTCGCGCACGACCGTCTCGCGCAGCCTCGCCAACCACCCGGCCATCAGCGCCGAAACCCGCGCCAAGGTCCTCTCGATGGCGGAGGAGCTGGGTTATCGCCAGTCGCCCGGCCGGCGCGCGCGCCGGGCCAAGGCCGCGATGCGCGACGTGGCGATCGGCGTGCTCATCGGCGTGCCCGAGGGCACGGTGAAGATGGCCACGTTCCCCTACCTGCTCAAAGGCATCCGCGAGTGCGCGGAGGTGGAGCGCGTGAAGGTCGACATCCATTACCAGCCGCCGGAGGCGTTTCATCCCGAGGCGGGGCGCAAGCCCGTGTTCCGCCACATCCGCAGCGGCGACTGGCGCGGCGCGCTGCTCATCTACCCGTTCACCGAGGCGGCGGTCGACGTCATCGCGCGGAAAATCTCCACCGTCTCGCTGCTCGAGAACTACGACAACCCGCTGGTCGACACGATCGACACCGACGAGGTCGCCGGCATCGTCGCGCTCGTGCGCCAGCTCGTGGCCGCGGGCCACCAGCGCATCGGCTACCTGACGTGGAACTATCCCGTCGGCGGCCACTGGGCGCTGCAGCGCTTCGGCGGCTACGTGGAGGCGCTCTTCAGCCTCGGCCTCGAGTTCAATCCGCAGTGGGTGCTGAACATCCACAAGGACGCGCCGCGCCGCAGCCCGGTGGAAATCTGCGACGAGGTCGCGCGGCTCACGCGCGCCGGCGGACCGACGGCGTGGGTGTGCGCGGCCGACCACCAGGCTTACCAGCTCATCCAGGACCTCCAGGTGCGCGGCATCCGCGTGCCGGAGGATCTCTCGGTCACGGGCTTCGACGGACTCGAGCCGCCGGCGCATCTGCCGCGCGTGACGTCGATGCAGGTGCCGAGCGAGGACATCGGCATCGCGGGCGTGTCGCGCCTGCTGAACCGCCTCGTGCATCCGAATTCGCCGCGCCGCAAGATCCTCGTCGAGGCCAAGCTCGTGCAGGGCGAGGCGATCGTCGCGCCGCGCGGCGCGTGACGCGGCGCGCCGCGTTTTCGCCGGGTCGCTCCGGGCCGGCGGAAGCCGGCCCTACTTTTTACGCTGATACACGCGCACGAACTCCACTTCCAGCCGCGCGGGGAAGACGGACTCGTCCACGCCCTTCACGCCGCCCCAGTAGCCGCCGACGGCGACGTTGAGGATGAGATAGAACTTCTGCTGGTAGGGCCAGCGGCGCCAGTCGGCGCCGTTCTTCCGGTCGGTGAAGTAGCAGACGTCGTCGACGAAGATCCGGATCTCCTCCGCGTCCCACTCGAGCGCATAGGTGTGGAACCGCTCGCTCGCGTCGGGCACGAGCGTCTGCGCGGTGACGGGCTTGCCGCCCTTGTCGCCGTTGTGCCGCTGGTTGTGCAGCGAGCCGTGCACGACGCCCGGCTCGTAGCCGACGTGCTCCATGAGATCGATCTCGCCGATGTCGGGCCAGAGGCCGCTGCCGAGGTCGTGCGTCACCGGCAGCATCCAGATCGCGGGCCAGGTGCCGCGGCCGGCGGGGAGCTTGGCGCGCACCTCGATGCGGGCGTATTGCCAGTCGGCCTTGCCGCGGGTGACGAGGCGCGCGGAGGTGTAGGCGTTGCCCTGCCAGGGCTCGCGGCGCGCCTCGAGGACGAGCCGGCCGTGCTCGACGCGGGCGTTCTCGCGGCGCGCGGTGTAGTGCTGCAGTTCCTTGTTGCCCCAGCCGTCGCCGCCGAGGTCGTAGTCCCATTTCGCGGGATCGGGCGCGCCGTCGCGGTCGAATTCGTCCGACCAGACGAGTTGCCAGCCCGCGGGCGCGGGGCTTTGCGCGGCGAGCAGGAGCGGGAGCATGAAGGCGAGCAGGAGCGCGGCGGGTTTCACGAGGCGGAAGCGGGGGCGGGGGCGGCCTTGCGCGCGGCGAGGTCGCGCTCGATGGCCTTCACCTGGGATTCCTCGAGCGGGTAGAAGACGATGGCCAGGCCGCTGAGCAGGGCGAAGGCGCCGGGGAGCACGCTGAAGAGGAGCACGATGCCGTGGAGCGCGCGGGGGGACTGTGCGGCGTCGGCGGCGTAGCCGTAGTAGCTGAGGAGCCAGCCGATCATGGCGGAGCCGATGGCGAGGCCGACCTTCTGCACGAAGACGGTGGCGGAGAACACGAGGCCGGTGGTGCGGCGGCCGAACTTCCATTCGCCGTAGTCGGCGGTGTCGGCATACATCGACCAGACGATGGCGGGCGTCGGACCGGCGACGAAGCAGGCGAAGATGTTCATCGCGTAGAGGAGCGGGAGATTGTCCGGGCGGAGGAAGTAGAACGACGCCATGGCGAGGGCGTTGGCGACGGTGAGGCCGATCATGAGCTTCCGGCGCGAGGCGAAGCGGGTGAAGAGCTTCGTGGCGAGCGAGCCGGCGATGAAGGCGAGGAAGCCCCAGAAGTTGAACGCGCTCAGCCCCTCGAAGTCGCCGACGACGTATTTGAAATAGTAGACGCCGGAGCCGCTGCGCAGGCCGGTGTTGGCGAGGGTGAGGAAGGCGGCGAAGAAGAGGACGAGCCAGGGGCCGTTGCGGAAGAGGTCGCGCAGGTCGGCGCCGAGGGAGGATTTCTGCTCCGCCGGCGGGGCGACGCGCTCCCGGGTGTTGAAGAAGGTGAAGAGGAACATCGCCACCGAGACGACGGCGAAGATCGCCATGGTGTAGCGGAAGCCGGCGGCCTCGCTGCCGCCGATCTGGGCGAAGAACTTGCTCAGCTTCGGCACGAGCGAGCCGATGAGCAGCGCGCCGAGGAAGGCGCAGGCGAAGCGGTAGGTGGAGAGCGAGGTGCGGTCCTCGGACGAGGCCGACATCACGCCCATGAGCGCCGAGTAGGGCGTGTTGATCGCCGCGTAGGCGACGAGCATGAGCGTGTAGGTGGCGTAGGCGAAGACGAGCTGGCCGTCGGGCGCGAAGCCCGGGTTGGCGAACATGACGTAGCCGAGCACGCCGTAGGGCAGCGCACCCCAGAGGATCCAGGGGCGGAACTTGCCCCAGCGGGAATCCGTGCGGTCGGCGAGGAGGCCGATGACGGGATTCAGCGCGGCGACGAGGATCGGCACGGTGCCGAGCAGCGTGCCGACGGCGGCGCTGTTCTTGATGCCGACGACGTCGGTGTAGTAGTAGGCGAGAAAGATGTTGAACGCCTGGAAGAAGAAATTCGAGGCGGTGTCGCCGAGGCCGTAGGCGAGTTTCTCGCGGAGGGTGAGGACGCTGGAGGAGGACACGAGGCAGCGGGGCAAGGGTGGTCCGCCGGGCGGCGCCGCGGGCGCGGCGCGACGCTCAGCGGAAAAAGAAACGACGCGCACCAGCACGGGGCCGATGCGCGTCGGACATTGGGAACATGCAACCCCAAATCAGAACTTGTAGGTGAACTCGACCTTGGCCGAGCGCGGCTGGGCGTAGATCAGGCCGTAGAGCTTCTGGTCGTCGAGCAGGTTGTAGACGTTGAGCTGCACCGCGGCGTCGTGGTTATCGAGCTTGAAGGCGTAGCGGAGCATGAGGTCGACGTTGTAGCGGTCGGGCGTCTTGAGGATGACGAGATTGCCGTTCTTGTCGGTGACGCGCTGGCCGCCGCCGTGCGTGATGCCGGACTGGTATTCGCGCGGGGATTCCCAGGAGCCGCCGAGGCCGGCGGAGAAGCCCTTGAGGGTGCCCTTGGTGATCTGGTAGTTGGCCCAGACGGAGACGGCGTGCTCGGGCGTGTCGTCCTGCTTCTCGCCGGTGCCATAGCCGATGCCGGTCCAGGTGGAAGTGTCCTGGGCGTTGGTGTAGACGGTGGCGAGCGGCTTGCCGGTCAGGCCCCAGTCGGTGTTGGGGAAATACCAGACGGCCCAGCGGTCCTGCGGCGCGGGCGACTTGGCGAACTGGCCGGCGTTGTCGATGACGCGCTCGGTGTGGGCGTAGGTGGCGACGACCTGGAAGTTGTTCGTCGGGGTCCACATGATCTCGGCGCTCCAGCCCTTGGCGGAGTCGGCACCGATGACGTATTCGTTGCCGTCGGGGCTCGAGGCGCGGTCGTTCCAGGAGTTGTTGGTCTCGTCGTCGTAGTTGTAGAGCCAGCCCGGCCAGCTCATGCCATGGCTCTTCGTGTAGTCGAAGACGGCGTCGAGGTAGGCGGCGCCGGTGGCCTTGGATGCGTTCACATACCAGGTGTTGTTCTTCTGGTAGATGGCGCCCGCGGCGACGCCGGCGTTCCACTGCGTGAGGGCGGAGTCGGCGGCGCCGTTGCCGCCGTTGCTGCCGCCGGGGACGGAGCTGGGCGAGAAGTTGGAGACGTTGTAGACGATGTCCTTGTTCGGGTTGAAGTGCTTGTAGTTCGACGTGGGCGCCCACCAGTAGAAGAGCTCGGTGCCGGTGCGCTTGATCTTGTAGGAGCTGATGGAGCCGGAGAGGCGGCCGTCGAAGAGGTCGATCTTCACGCCGTATTCCTTGCTCTTGGCGAGGACGGGGCCGACGGGGGCGCCGTTGACGTCGCGGTGGCCGCTGAAGTTGGGCATGAGGCCGCCGGCCTTGAGGGCGAAGACGTTGATGTGGCGGTTCGGGTCGAGGGCGAGGCTGACGCCGTTCTGGTGCGTGCGCTCCTTGACCTTGGCGCTGCGGACCTTGGAGGAGGTGTTGGCCTGTAGGTCGTTGCTGACGCTGTAGTTGTCGGTGCGGTCCTCGCGGACGCCGGAGATGATGGTCAGGCGGTTGTCGAGGAGCTTGCCCTGATAGACGAGGTAGGTGGCCTGGTCCCAGCCGCTGGAGTAGTTGTTGTTCTTCCAGCGCGTGGCGACGTCGGCGGAGCCGTCACCCTGCTTGCCCCAGGTGATGTAGGAGGCGTCGGTCGGGCTCTTGAAGTTGAACTGGTTGTCGAGCGTGCCGCCGGTGCTGACGTCGTTCTCGGCGGTTTCCTCGGAGTGGCCGAGGAGGAACGAGTGCGTCGTGCGCAGCCACTTGTTGGCGTCGGGGAAGAGGTCGAACTTGTAGGTGGCCTCGGCGCGGACCTGGTCGCGCGTGGTCTTGGTGTCGGAGAAGCCCCAGGTGTATTGGAGGACGACGTCGTCGACGTAGCCGTTGACGGCGTTCAGGTTCGAGTCGCCGGCGGTGGGATTGAGCGTGGTGAAGAACACGCGCTTGCGCAGGGCGGCGGGGCCGACGTTCTGGGCGAGGTTGCCGTAGACGTCGCGCGTCTGGAAGTCGGCGGTCGAGCGGTTGTAGCCGACGAGGAGGTTCAGGTTGTCGAAGAGCTTCTGGGCGATCTGGGCGCGGAAGTTCGTGGCCTGGGTGTTGACGTAGGTGTCGTTGCCGGACCAGCGGAAGGTCTTCTTGTCGGTGCCGGGCACGGTGTAGAAGTCGGCGTGCTCGTTCTGGTCGGAGTTGATGCCGACGTTGGCCATGGCGCGGACGCGCTGGAAGCCGACGCCCTTCTGCTTCATGTCGCCGTTCTCGTAGTCGATGTCGACCTGGGTGGTCTTGGTCGGGTTGAAGCTGATCGAGGGAGAGAAGAAGGTGTGGCTCTGGGTGTTGAAGTCGGTCCAGGAGTCGGTGTCCTCCCAGGCGCCGGTGAGGCGGTAGCGGAGGTTGCCGACGGTGCCGAGCGGGCCGGTGGTGTCGAGGGTGGCGCGCTTGAAGTTCTCGGTGCCGTAGGTGAGGCCGATCTCCGTGGCGGCCTTCGCGTCGGGCGCCTTCGGGATGTAGTTCACGATGCCGCCGAACTCGCCGAAGCCGTAGAGCAGCGCGGCGGGGCCGAAGACGACCTCGACGCGGGAGATGTTGATCGAGTCGGTCGAGTTCTGCCGGCGGTAGCCGTCGCGCAGCACGGCGTCGGTGACGTAGCCGCGGATCTTGTAGGACGTGGCGGTCTTGTTGGCCGTGGCGCCCTCGGGATTGTTCACGCCGCCGGGGCCCTGGTAGGCGCCGCCGGGCGTGCCCTGGTCATTCTGCGACTGGAGCAGGATGCCCGCGGTGTAGCGCAGGCTCTGGCGCAGGTCGGACGAGCCGGTGTCGCGGAGGAATTTCTCCGTGATGACCGAGATCGGCATCGGGAGCTCCTTGATCGGCGTGTTGAGGCGCGTGCCGGAAGTGGCGTTGGTGGCCTTGTAGCCGTTGTCCTTCTCCGTCGTGACCGTGAAGGGCGAGAGCACGAGCGGGGCGTCGTTGTTCTTGGCGTCCGCCGAGGCGGGCGCGGTGTCGGCGGGCTTCGCCGCGGGGTCGGTGGCCTGCGCCGAGGCGGAGGGGAGCCACAGCCCCAATGCAGAGCTGGCCATAAGTCCGGCGCAAAGCACGGAACGATGGGTGGGGATCATTTGGGTAGACGGTTGGGTTTTGCTGCCCTTCTCATCGGCTGCGCCAGCCGCGGGGGACACGGCTTTTGCGGGCCAATGGGGAGCGAAGGGGGTGAAGGGTTTTTGCCGAAAGCGAGCCGGAGCGCGCCGTTCGATGGACGAAAGCGTCGCGTTTTGCGTGCGCTAATGTCAACGCGTTTGTGCATTGAGTGTTGCACTCAAACAGATCGCTCTTTTGACAAAACAAGATATTCATTTTAAACGATTAAAAACTATTTTGTGCAACTTTGTCGGCTCAGGATTTCGGCCATTGTTTAATTTGTTGCATAGATAATTGCTTGCTTCCTGAGGCGGCACTTGTAGCAACAGCCCTCACGTGCGGGCGCGGGCTGTTTCGCGTTCGCGCGCTGCTTCCCCACCCCGGTAGCCAGTCATGGCTCACATCAACCAAAACCTCATCGCCCAGCGCCTGAACATTTCGCGCGCCACGGTTTCGCGCAGCCTGGCGAACCATCCGGCGATCAGTGCGGAGACGCGGGCCCGGGTGCACAGCATGGCCGAGGAGATGGGTTACCGCATCAGTCTCGGGCGCATGTCGCGCCGCCACGCCAAGGGCGCGAAGCGCCTCACGGTCGGCGTGCTCATCGGCATCCCGGCCGAGAACGTCGTGATGGCGACCTTCCCGCACATCCTCAAAGGCATTCGCGACCGCGCGGAGGTCGAGCGCATCAAGGTCGACATCTACTATCAGCCGCCGGGCGACTTTCATCCCGAGAGCAACCGCAACCCGCTCTTCCGCCACCTGCGCGAGGCCGACTGGCGCGGCGCGCTGCTGATCTACCCGTTCGCCGAGAGCGCGGTCGAGGCCATCTCCAAGCGCATCTCCACCGTCGCCGTGCTCGAGAGCTACAGCTACCCGGGCATCGACATCATCGACACCGACGACGCCTCGGGCGTGCTCGGCCTCGTCGAGTGCCTGCGCGCTGCCGGCCACACCCGCATCGGCTTTCTCTCCTGGCTCTACCCGATTGGCGGCCACTGGATCGCGCGCCGCTTCAGCGGCTACGTCGAGGCGCTCTACCTGCACGGCCTCGAGTTCAACCCCGAGTGGGTGATCAACGTCCACAAGAAGGGCCCGCAGCTCAAGACCAACGAGGTCTCGGATCTCGTCGCCCACCACGTGAAGAACTCCGGCGTCACCGCCTGGGTCTGCGCCGCCGACCACCAGGCCTATCCCGTCATCAGCGACCTGCGCGCGCGCGGCATCCGCGTGCCCGAGGATTGCTCGATCACGGGCTTCGACGGCCTCGAGCCGCCGCCCGGCCTGCCGCGCGCCACCTCCATGCGCGTGCCGCACGAGCACATCGGCGCCTCCGCGCTCAACCGCCTCATCAACCGTCTCGAACATCCTTCTTCCCCCGCCGCAAAATCTTCGTCGAGGCCGATCTCGTCCCCGGTGAAACCATCGCGCCCGCGCGCTCCCCTTAGTGAACGTCCCTTCGCCCGTCTCCCCCGCCGCGCGCCCCGCCGCCCGCCGCGACCCCGCTGCGGCGGCGCCCGCCGGCTCGCTCGTCGACGCCTTCGGCGGCCGCTACCACCGCATCACCCAGGCCGATCGCCTGCCGCCGTTCTTCATGAACGTCGTCAGCTCGTCCGATCTCTGGCTCTTCGTCGCCAGCAACGGCGGGCTCACCGCCGGCCGCGGCGACGCCGAGCAGTCGCTCTTCCCCTACCAGACCGTCGACCGCCTCTACGACAGCGCCGGCGTCAGCGGCCCCTGCACCGCGCTCTGGGTCGCCACCGCGCGCGGTCCCGTCCTCTGGCAGCCCTTCGCCCCGCGCACCGCCGCCAACGCCGCCGTCACCCGCACGCTCTACAAGAGCGTCGAGGGCGACCGCCTCTGGTTCGAGGAAACCCACCCCGCGCTCGGCCTCGTCTTCCGCTACGGCTGGTCCACGGCGGAAAACCACGGCCTGCTCCGCCGCTGCGAGCTTGAGAACCTCGCCGGCGAACAGGTCTCCGTCCGCCTCCTCGACGGCCTGCGCAACATCCTCCCCTGGGGCGTCTCGCTGCGCCTGCAGAACGTCAGCAGCTGCCTCACCGACGCCTACAAGACCGCCGAGCTCTTCCCCGAGTCCAACCTCGCCGTCTTCTCGCTCGCCGCCGCCATCGTCGACCGCGCCCTCGCGCTCGAATCGCTGCGCGCGAGCGTCGTGTGGTCCGACGGCCTGCCCCAGCCCACCGTGCTGCTCTCCGACACGCAGCTCGGGGCCTTCCTCGAGGGCGAGAAGCCCGCGCCCGAGCCGCACCGCCGCGGCGTCCGCGGCAGCTACCTCCTCGCCAGCGAATTCATCGTGCCGGCCAAGACGACCACGCGCTGGATGTTCGGGGCCGACATCGGCCTCAGCCAGCCCGACGTCGCCGCCCGCCGCACCCTCGCGCGCGGCGGCCAGCTCCGCGCCGCCGCCGTGGCCGACGCCGACGCCTCCACCGCCAAGCTCCGCCAGCTCGTCGCCGCCGCCGACGGCTGCCAGCGCGGCGCCGACGAGACGGTCACGACCCACCACTTCACCAACGTCCTCTTCAACGTCATGCGCGGCGGCGTGTTCGTGGACGGCCACGCCATCCCCGGCGCCGACTTCGCCGCCGTCGTGGCGCGCCGCAACCGCGCCGTCGCGGGCCGCCACGCCGCGCTGCTCGCCGGCCTGCCCGCCACGCTCGCGCGCTCCGACCTGCTCGCCCGCGCCCGCGCCACCGGCGACGCCGACCTCGCCCGCCTCGCCGAGGAATACCTCCCGCTCACCTTCAGCCGCCGCCACGGCGACCCGAGCCGCCCGTGGAACAAGTTCAGGATCCGCGTGCGCGACGAGAAGGGCCAGCGCGTCCTCGCCCACGAGGGCAACTGGCGCGACATCTTCCAGAACTGGGAGGCGCTCTGCGTCAGCTACCCCGAGTTCATCGACTCCGCGCTCGCCAAGTTCCTCAGCGCCTCCACCGCCGACGGCTACAACCCCTACCGCGTCACGCACACCGGCATCGACTGGGAAGTGCCCGACCACGAGGACCCGTGGGCGTCGATCGGCTACTGGGGCGACCACCAGGTCATCTACCTCCAGAAACTCCTCGAGTGGTCCGGCCGCTACCACCCCGGCCGTCTCCACGCCGCGCTGCGCGAGCCGCGCTACGCCTACGCCGCCGTCCCCTACCGCCTCGCCGGCTACGCCGACACGCGCCGCAATCCGCGCGAGACGATCCAGTTCGAGGCCGAGAAGCACCGTGCCATCGTCGCGCGCGAGGCCGAGCTCGGCTCCGACGCCCGCCTGATCGCCGACGCCGGCGGCCGCGTGGTGCACGTCAATCTCACGGAAAAACTCCTGCTGCTCACGCTCACGCGGATGACGAACTTCGTCGCCGGCGGCGGCATCTGGATGAACACCCAGCGGCCGGAGTGGAACGACGCCAACAACGCCCTCGTCGGCTACGGCGTCTCGTTCGTCACGCTCGCCTACCTGCGCCGCACGCTCGCGCACGTGCACGGCACGCTGCTGCCCGCGCTCGGCCCCGCGCCGGTCGCGCTCTCCGCCCGCGTCGGCGCCTTGCTCCGCGGCGTCCACGCCGCGCTCGAATCGCACCGCGCCCTGCTCGCCGCGCCGGCGATCACCCCGGCGTCGCGCCGCGCGCTGCTCGACGCGCTGGCCACCGCCGGCGCGGATTACCGCGAGGCCGTCTACCGCGCCGGCCCCGGCGCGCCGGAGGAGGTCGCCCCCGCGTCCATCGCCGCCGCGCTCGCCCTTGCGCTCGAATTCGTCGACCACACGCTGCGCCTCGGCCTCCGCGCCGACGGCCTCTACGAGTCCTACAACCGCCTCGAGTTCACGGAGCATCCCGCCGGCCTCGAGGTCCACCCGCTCTACCCGATGCTCGAGGGCCAGGTCGCCGTGCTCAGCTCGGGCCTGCTCGCGCCGGCCGAGGTCGTGCGCCTGCTCCGCGCGCTGCGCGCGAGCCCGCTCTACCGCGCCGACCAGCACAGCTACCTGCTCTATCCCGACCGCCAGCTGCCCGGTTTCCTCGCCCGCAACACGGTCCCGGCCGACGCCGTCGCGGCCTCGCCGCTGCTCGCCGCCCTGCTCGCCGCGGGCGACGACCGCGTGATCGGGCGCGACGCCGCGGGCGCGCACCGCTTCCACGCCGATCTCGCCAACGCCGACGCGCTGCGCGAACAGCTCGCCCGGCTCGCGCGCGAGCCGCGCTGGGCCGATCTCGTGCGCGCGCACGGCGCGGCCGTGGAGGAGGTTTACGAGGGCGTCTTCCATCACCGCGCCTTCACCGGCCGCAGCGGCAGCATGTTCGGCTACGAGGGCCTCGGCTGCATCTACTGGCACATGGTGGCCAAGCTCCTCCTCGCCGTGCAGGAAAACCTGCTCGCGGCCGAGACCCGCGGCGCCCCCGAGGCCGACGCGCTGCGCGAGCACTACTACGACATCCGCGCCGGCCTCGGCTTCAACAAGACGCCGGCCGACTACGGCGCCTTCCCGACCGATCCCTACTCGCACACCCCCGGCCACAGCGGCGCGCAGCAGCCCGGCATGACCGGCCAGGTGAAGGAGGAGATCCTCACCCGCTGGGGCGAACTCGGCGTGCACGTCGAGCGCGGCACCCTGGCGTTCCGGCCGACCTTCCTCCGCGCGGGCGAGTTCACCGCCGCGCCCGCCATCCTGCGCCTGCCCGGCGCCGACGGACGTGAGCTGGACGTCGCGCTCCCGGCGCGCGCGCTGGCCTTCACCTTCTGCGGCGTGCCGGTGGTCTACCAACTCGGCGCCGGGACGGCGCGCGTCCGCTGGTTCGACGCCGCCGGCTCGCACGAGCGCGCCGGCGCCGCGCTCGATGCCGCGACGAGCGCCGAGGTCTTCGGCCGCACCGGCCGCGTGACGCGCATCGAGGTCGAGCTCGGCGACGCGTTCCGCCCGCTCTGAGTTTTCCGCCATGAAGTTCCCTGCCCTGCTCCTCGCCGCGTGCGCGGCGCTGCTTCTTGCCGCCCCCGTCACGCGCGCGTCCGACCTGCCCGGCGGCCGCCGCGCCCTGAACCTCCAGCTCGACGGCCGCTGGATCGGCAACGGCGTCTCGTTCAGCCCGTATCGCGACGGCCAGGCGCCCTACGGCCGGGAGCCGAGCGACGAGGAAATCCTCGCCGACCTCCGCCTCGTGGCGCGCTACTGGAACTTCATCCGCATGTATGAGGCCACCGGCGTCACGGAGCGCATCGTGCGGCTGATCCACGAGCACCGCCTCCCCTCCGCGCCATGGTCGGCGCCTGGGTCGTGACCAACGACACGCCCGAGCGCCAGGCGCGCAATCGCCGCGAACTGGCCGCCGCCGTGCGCGTCGCCCACACCTATCCCGACGTCGTCCTCGCCGTCGCCGTCGGCAACGAGCCGTGCGTCTCCTGGTCCGACCACCGCGTCGACCCCGCCGACATCGCGCGCTGGGCCCGCGAGGTCCGCGCCGCGGTGACGCAGCCGGTCACGTCCGCCGACGACTACAACTTCTGGAACAAGCCCGAGTCGCAGGCCGTCGCCGCCGAGCTGGATTTCATCGTCCTCCACGGCTACGCGCTCTGGAACGGCCGGCCGCTCGCCGAGGGCATGTCGTGGCTCGCGGAGCAATACGACACCACCGTCCGCCTGCACCCGGGCGTGCCGGTGATCATCGGCGAGACCGGCTGGGCCACGAGCTACGATCCGACGCGCAACAAGCCCGGCGAGGAGGGCGCGCTGATGAAGGCCGAGGTCTCCGTCGCCGCGCAGGAAAACTACCTCCGCCAGCACTACCGCTGGGTGAACGAGCGCCGCGTGCCGACGATCCTCTTCGAGGCCTTCGACGAGAACTGGAAGGGCGGCGGCGACCAGACGCCGCCGCACGTCGCGGAAAAGCACTGGGGCGTCTTCGACCCGCAGCGCCGGCCCAAGCCGTCGTTCCAGGCCATCCAGCGCGAGTTCTACGGCGAGAAATGAATTTTGGGGTTAACCAGGTAGGTAAAGCGGCCAGGGGCGTGTGCGCGCTCCTGGCCGCTCTCTTTTTCTGGGCCGCCGGCGCGCGGGCCGATGCGCTCGCTGCCGCGCGTGCCCTCGTTGCCCGGATCGTGCCGGCGCACGCGGAGCAGATCGTGCTCGAGCCGCTGCCGCACGCGCCGGGCGCGCCCGACGCCTTCGAGGTCGAGACGCGCGCCGGCCGCCTCGTCCTGCGCGGCCACAACGGCGTCACCATCGGCGCGGCGCTGAACTGGTATTTCCGGAACGTCGCGCACGCGCAGGTCTCGTGGTGCGGCGACAACCTCGCGCTGCCGGCGCAACTGCCCGCCGTGCCGGCGAAGGTCCGCGTCGAGTCGCCCTACGCGCAGCGCGTCTACCTGAACTACTGCACCTTCAACTACACCGGCGCGTGGTGGGACCGCGCGCGCTGGGAGCGTGAGATCGACTGGATGGCGCTGAACGGCATCACCACGCCGCTCGCCATCACCGGCCAGGAGGCGGTCTGGCAGGCGACGCTGCGGCGCTTCGGCCTGGGCGACGACGAGATCCGCGCCTTCTTCGTCGGCCCGGCGTTCTTCGCCTGGCAGTGGATGACCAACATCGAGGCCTGGGGCGGTCCGCTCCCGCAGTCGTGGATCGATTCGCACCGCGAGCTCGGCCAGTGGATCGTCCGCCGCGAACGCGAGCTGGGCATGACGCCGATCCTGCAGGGCTTCACCGGCTGCGTGCCCGTCGCGCTGGCGAAGAAATTCCCCGAGGCCCGCATCCGGCAGAAAAAAGTCTGGTGCGAAATCCCGCCCGGCCCGGCGCAGCTCGATCCCGCCGACCCGTTGTTCACGCGGATGGGCCGCGTCTTCCTCGAGGAGCAGCAGAAGCTCTTCGGCGGCGACCACCTCTATGCCGCCGATCCGTTCCACGAGGGCGAGCCGCCGCAGGAGGGCGCAGAATATCTCCACGCCGTGGGCGAAACCATTTTCAAGCTCACGACCGAGTTCGACCCGCAGGCCACGATCGTCATGCAGGGCTGGTCGATCCGCGAGGGCATCGTGCGCGGCATCCCGGAGGACCGCCTGCTGGTGCTCGACCTCACCGGCCAGAAATGGCGCGAGACGCAGTCGTTCTGGGGCCGCGCCTGGGTCGCGGGCATCATCCAGAACTACGGCGGCCGGCACAGCCTCGGCGGCAACCTCCCGCAACTCGCCACGACCGCCCCGTCGCTCCTCGGCACGCCCGCCGGCCGGCGCCTCGTCGGCATCGGCCTCTTCCCGGAGGCCATCGAGCACAACCCGCTGCTCTTCGACCTCGCCGCCGATCTCGGCTGGCAGCCCGCCGCGCCCGATCTCGCCGCGTGGACGCAGCGCTACGTGCGCGCGCGCTACGGCACGGACCACGCCGCGGCCCAGCGCGCCTGGGCGACGCTGCGCACGAGCGTCTACGCGCAAAAAGCCCCGAGCCGCCGATGGAGTCGCCGCTGCAGGCGCGCCCGGCGCTGGAGCTGAGGCAGACGTCGCCGTGGGGCAGCTTCGAGCGCGACTACGACGTCGATGCCGTCTGGCGTGCGTGGAGCGACCTGCTCGCCGCCGCGCCGGCGCTCGGGCGCGTCGATCCGTTCCGCTACGACCTCGTCGACGTCGCCCGCCAGGCGCTGGCCGATCTTTCCGTGCCGCTGCACCGCGAGGTCGTCGCCGCCTGGCACTCCGGCGACCGCGCGCGCTACGCCGCGGCGCGCGACCGCTTCCTCGCGCTCGGCGCCGATCTCGACGCGCTGCTCGCCACGCGCCGCGAGTTCCTGCTCGGCGCGTGGCTGGCCGACGCGCGCCGCTGGAGCGCGTCGCCCGCCGAGGCCGACCTCTACGAGCGCAACGCCCGCCAGCTCGTCACCGTCTGGGGCGGCACGCCGGAGACGACGATGCTCTTCGAGTATTCCTCGCGGCAATGGTCCGGGCTGATCGAGAGTTTCTACCTCGTGCGGTGGAAAAAATACTTCGCCTGGCTCGAGCGGCAGCCGGCCGGCTACGGCGATCGTGCGCTGCCGCGCCGCGACGGCCGCGTTGTGGCCGCGGCGAACGACTTCTACGGCGAGCTCGCGCGCTGGGAGTTCGCCTGGGGCGAGGCGCACGAGCCCCACGCCGCGGCGCCGCGCGGGGATTCGGTTGCGGTCGCGCGCGCGATGTTCGATAAATGGTCGCCCGTCCGCGGGCAAAGCTATGCGACCTTCGACTGGAATTCGCTCAAACCGTCGTCGCCCTGACGACCGCGCACGATGATCCGGCGGCTGTTTTTCCTCATGGCCGGTTTCCTGATGGGCAGTCCGATCCTCCGTGCGGAACCGACCGCGCGCCCGGCGCTGATGCCCTGGCCGGCGCACGTCGAGTGGCGCGAGGGCGCGCTCGCGATCGACGCGGGTTTCCGCGTGCGCCTCGCCGGCCACGACGACGCGCGGCTGCGCGCCGGCCTCGGCCGGGTGCTCGACCGGCTGGAAAAACGCACCGCGCTCGACTTCGCCCCGCGTGTCGTCGCCAGCGGCGGCACGCTGGTCATCGCGTGCGACGGCCCCGGCTCGGCCCGGCCGCAGCTCGGCGACGACGAGTCCTACACGCTGCAGGTGCGCACCGACGGCGCCGAGTTGCGCGCGCCCAACGTCGTGGGCGCGCTGCGCGGGCTGGAGACATTTTTGCAGCTGGTGGAGAAGCGCGCGGACGGCTTCGCCGCACCGTGCGTCACGATCCGGGACGCCCCGCGCTTTCCCTGGCGCGGGCTGATGATCGACGTGGCGCGGCATTTCCAGCCGCCGGAGGTGATCCTCCGCAACCTCGACGCGATGGCGGCGGTGAAGCTCAACGTCCTCCACCTGCACCTGACCGACGACCAGGGCTTCCGGATCGAGAGCAGGACGCACCCGGAACTGCACGCGGTCAGCGCCGGCAGCGGCGTGCTCGCGCAGGCGGAGATCAAGCGGATCATCGCCGCCGCGACCGAGCGCGGCATCCGCGTGGTGCCGGAGTTCGACGTGCCCGGCCACGCGACGGCGTGGCTGGCCTCGCATCCGGAGATCGCGAGCGCGCCGGGACCCTACACCGTGGCGAAGGCCTGGGGCGTGCTCGATCCGGTGATGGATCCGACGCGGCCGGAGACGCTGGCGCTGCTCGGCTCGTTCTTCGGCGAGATGGCGGCGCTCTTTCCCGACGAGTTCTTCCACATCGGCGGCGACGAGAACAACGGCAAGCACTGGAACGCCAGCACCCGCATCCGGGAATTCAAATACGGACACGGTCTGGCGACGAACGAGGCGCTGCACGCGTGGTTCAACGGCCAGCTCGCCGCGATCCTCGCGCAGCACGGCAAGCGGCTGGTCGGCTGGGACGAGATTCTCCATCCGGACCTGCCGCGCAACGCCGTGGTGCATTCGTGGCGCGGGCCGGGATCGCTCGCGCAGGCCGCGCAGCAGGGCTTCGCCGGCATCTTGTCCGCGGGCTACTACCTCGACCTGCATTACCCGGCGGCGGACGCCTACGCGGCCGATCCGCTGCCCGCCCACTCGCCGCTGACCCCGGAGCAGGCGGCGCGCGTGCTCGGCGGCGAGGCCCCGATGTGGACCGAGTGGGCCGACGCGCGGATCTTCGACTTTCGCGTCTGGCCGCGCGCCGCCGCGGTGGCGGAGCGCCTGTGGTCGCCGCGGGAGGTCCGCGACGTCACGGACATGTATCGCCGGCTCGCGCGCATCGACGCGCAGCTCGCGGAAACCGGCGTGCAGCACCGCGCCTGGCCGCGGTTCGACGGCTTTGCCGCGGAAGACGCGGCGGCCCTGCGCGTGCTGGCGGCGGCGGTCGAGCCGGTGAAGCGCTACCGCCGGCCGCAGCTCCAAAAGGGCGGCGCGGATTTTCCGCTCAACGACCTCGCCGACTGGGCGCACTCCGAGAGTCGCCCGGCGCGGGAATTCGCGGCGCGGATCGACGACTGGCTGGAATTGCCGGCGGACGCGCGGGCGGCCGGCCTCGATGACCTGCTCGTGACCGTCGCGGCCTGGCGCGCGGCGGCGGTCCGCGCGGCCGGGATGCCGGCGCGCGATCACCGGGCCGAGGGACGGATCGAGACGGCGCGGCGGCTGGTCGAGCTCTGCGACGCGACGGAGCGCGCCTTGCGCGCGGGGGCGAGCGGGGCGGCGCTGGCGCCGGACGAAGCGGCGCGGATCCGGGAGCGGCTGGCGGCGGCAGCGCAGCCGACCGCGGCCGCGGTGGAGTTCCCGTTCCTGCCGGCGCTCGGCCGGCTGGTGGCGGCGGCGACGCGATGAGCGCGCCCGCCCCGCCCCGTCGAACCGCCTGCTCGCGCTCGATGCGCTGCGCGGGTTCGACATGTTCTGGATCGTCGGCGCCGACGCGATCGGCGGGGCGCTGCACCACCTGCGCGGCGGGCCGGCGCTGCACGCGCTGGCGGGGCAGATGGAGCACGTGGCGTGGGAGGGTTTTCATTTCTACGACCTGATCTTTCCGCTGTTCGTGTTCATGGTCGGGGCGGCGGTCCCGCTTTCGCTCGACAAGCTCGTGGCACAGGGCGGTCGCGCGGCGGCGTGGCGGCGCCTCGCGCGCCGGACGCTGCTGCTGTTCGCGCTCGGCGTCTTCTACTACGGCGGCATCGGGTCGGAGCCGCGGCTGCTCGGCGTGCTGCAGCGCCTCGCGCTGTGCTACGGGGCGACGAGCGTGCTGTATCTGTGGCTGAGGCCGCGCGGGCTGACGGCGGTGTTCGTGGCGCTGCTGGCCGGCTATTGGGCGCTGCTGACGTTCGTGCCGGTGCCGAGGTTCGGCGCGGGGGACTTCCGCGAGGGCCACAACCTCACCAACTGGATCGACGCGCACTGGCTGCCGCTGCGGAAGTGGAACGGCGACCACGATCCCGAGGGACTGCTGAGCACGCTGCCGGCGATCGCGACGTGCCTGCTCGGCGTGTTCGCGAGCAAGTGGCTCACGGACGCGACGCGCAGCGCGCGCGGGCGCGTGGGCGGGCTCGCCGGCGCGGGCGTGGTGCTCGTCGCGCTCGGCTGGCTGTGGGGCGCGCAGTTTCCGGTGATCAAGAACCTGTGGACGTCGTCGTTCGTCCTCGTGGCCGGCGGCTGGAGCCTGCTGCTGCTGGCGGCATTCTATCAGGTGATCGACGTCTGGCGCGTGCAGGGGTGGGCGCGGCCGTTCCTCTGGGTCGGTGCGAACTCGCTGCTGATCTATCTCGTGAGCAACGTCGTGGATTTCGCGGCGCTGTCGGCGCGCTTCGCGGGCGGTCCGGTGGCCGCGTGGCTCGACGCGCGGTGGGCCGGGCTCGGCGGCCTGGTGCTCGCGCTGGTCGGCGCGGGTCTGGCGGTGGGTTTCTGCGGGTGGCTGCATCGGCGCGGGATATTCCTGCGGATCTGAGGCCCTGCCCCATCGGCTAGAGAGAACGGGCTCGCCAGCGCGCGGGGCTTCGCGCTGCATCGCGGTCGCCGCATGAACCCCTTTTTCAACGCCGGCGACTGGGCCATCATCCTGCTTTATCTCGGAGGCGTCGTGGCGCTCGGGCTGTGGTTCGGGCGCGATCAGCAGAACACGCGCGACTACTTCCTCGGCAGCCGCAACATCCCGTGGTGGGGCATCGGCCTGTCGATCGTCGCCGCGGAAACGAGTGCGCTGACGATCATCGGCGTGCCGGCGATCGCCTACGGCGGCAACCTGATGTTCCTGCAGATGATCATCGGCTACGTGATCGCGCGCGTGATCCTGGCGGCGGTGATGGTGCCGCATTACCTGAGCGGGGAAATCTATTCGCCCTATCAACTGCTCGAGCAGCGCCTCGGCGTCGGTCCGCGGCGCGTGGCGGGTGGGTTGTTTTTGTTTCTCGAAACGCTGGCGGCGGGCGTGCGCGTCTACGTGGCGTGCATCCCGATCCGGCTGCTGCTCGGCGAGACGGTGTGCAGCTTCGGCGGGCTCGTGGATCCGATCCTCGGCGCGATCGCGCTCTTTGTCGGCTTGTCGCTGCTCTACACCTACGTCGGCGGCGTGAAGGCCGTGATCTGGACTGACGCGGTGCAATTCGGGCTGTTTCTCGCGGGCGGACTGTTCGCGCTGCTCTACATCCCGACGCTCGTGGGCGGCTGGGATGCGGCGTTCGCGGTCGCGCGGGCGGGCGGCAAGCTCGAGTGGTTCAACGGTGCGTTCTCGTTCGGTGCGCCGTTCAACATCTGGATGGGCGTGCTGGGCGGGACGTTGATCGTGCTGTCGTCGCACGGCGCGGAGCAGCTGATCGTGCAGCGCGTGCTGGCGTGCCGCACGGTGGCCGACGGACGGAAGGCGCTCGTGCTGAGCGCGGTCGTGATCTTCCCGCTGTTCCTGATCTTCCTCCTCGTGGGCGCGCTGCTGTGGGTGTTCTACCAGTCGCACCCGATGCAGATCCCGCTGCCGGAGACGCGGCCGGGCATCAAGGCGAACGACTTCATCTTCCCCGTGTTCATGCTCACGGAGGTGCCGCACGTGCTGAAGGGTTTCCTCATCGTGGCGATCCTGTCGGCGGCGATGTCGTCGATCAGCTCGGCGATGACGGCGCTGGCGTCGGTCTCGACGATGGACTTCGTGAAACCGCTCGCGCCGCGGCTGACCGAGGCGGCGCTGCTGGCGTGGAGCAAGCGCTCGACGGTGCTCTGGGCGGCGGTGCTGATCGGCGTGGCCTGGCTGACGCGCGAGGTGCAGTTCGTGCTGAACGCGGCGTTTTCGCTGCGCGGGCTGACGAGCGGCGCGCTGCTCGGCGGGCTGCTGCTGGCGCTGTTCGCGCGCGGCGTCGGCGCGCGGGCGGTCGTGGTCGGCATGCTGGCGTCGGTCGCGGTGATGAACGTGCTCTACTGGCCGCCGAACATTCCGGCGGTGCGCGGCTGGTGGCTGGCGACGTTCGGCGGCGAGGTGTTCTGGCCGTGGTTCACGCTGATCGGCACGCTGGTGACGCTCGGCGTGGCCGGCGCGCTGCGGGCGCGCCCGGCGAAGGCCGCCTAGTTCGGGCCGGGCAGGTGGCGGAGTTTCTCGGGATTGCGCACGACGTAGATCGCGCGGATGCGGTCGCCGGCGAGGTCGAACGAGTAGGCGTTCTGCAGCTGGCCCGCGACGAACAGGAGCGCGCCGGGCCGGCCGTTGATGGGCACGAAACGCAGGTCGGCCTGCGTGGCCGGTCCTTCCTTGGCGCGGATGCCGGCGAAGAAGCGGCTGATGTGATCGGCGGTGTGGATCGGCCGGCCGGCGGCGACGACGCGTCCGCCGCCGTCGGAGTAGAGCGTGGCGTCGTCGGTCAGCAGCGCCATGAGCTCGTCGACGTTGCCGCTCGCGGTGGCGGCGAGGAATTGCTGGACGATGCGCTGCGCGCGCTCGCTCGGCGGCGCGGGCGGCGTGTCGCCGCGGCCGAGGTGGGATTTGGCGCGGCTGACGATCTGGCGGCAGGCGGCCTCGCTCTTCTCGACGATGCGCGCGATGTCGGCGTAGTCGTAGGCGAACACCTCGCGCAGGAGGAACACGGCGCGCTCGTCGGGCGTGAGGCGCTCGAGCATCAGCATGAACGCCATGGTGAGCGAATCGGCCAGTGCGGCGGATTCGGCGGGCGAGGGCGCGGGGTTCTCCACCAGCGGCTCGGGCAGCCATACGCCGTAGTAGTCGGTGCGGGCGCGCTGGGCGGAGCGGAGCTGGTCGATGCACAGGCGCGTGGTCGTGGCGACGAGCCACGCGCGCGGCGAGTCGATCGCGGTGGCGTCCTGCTTTTGCCAGCGCAGCCAGGTTTCCTGCACGGCGTCCTCCGCCTCGGCGACGCGCCCGAGCATGCGGTAGGCGAGGTCGAAGAGCAGCCGGCGGTGCGCGGCGAAGGCGGAGGGGTCGGCGGGCATGGCGGGATCAGGCGGCGGCGCCGGGCTGGATGTGGAAGGCGACGTTGAAGCGATTCCAGCCGTTGATGACGACGATGGCCAGCGTGAGGTGGAAGAGTTCCTTCTCGGAGAAATGGGCGCGGGCCTCGGCGAAGATCTCGTCGGAGACGCCGTGGTCGCCGAGCCGCGTCAGCGCCTCGGTCCAGCGGAAGGCGGCGCGCTCGCGCGGCGTGTAGCAGGAGACCTCGGCCCAGGCCGGGAGCAGCACGAGGCGCTCGTCGGTTTCGCCGTTCGCCTTCGCGTCGCGGTGGTGCATGTCGATGCAGAAGGCGCAGCGGTTGATCTGCGAGGCGCGCAGGCGCACGAGGTCGAGCAGGCCGCGGTCGAGGAGGTTGGCGGCGGGCGATTGGGAGAGCGCCAGCATGGCCTGGAGGACTTCGGGGGCGCTGGTGTGGGAGCCGCGCGGCGTGACGACGTGGAGGGGGGCGGTGGAGACGGTGGTTTTCATGTCATCCACAGGACGAGGCAGCCCCGGGTTTTGTGACAGGGCCGGAAAAGAAAAACGCCGGCGCGGCGGCCGGCGTGCGGGGGAAGCGGGCGTTTTGCGGCGCTCAGAAGAAGCGCACGGGCTTGGCCTGCATGCGGGCGTGTTCCTCGTCGGAGCAGCCGGCGTTGGTGTTCACGTCGGTCGAGGCGCTGGTGGGCTTCACCAGCTCGTTGGCGAGCATGTAGTTCTCGACTTCCTCGCCGGAGACATCGGCGAGCATGACGCCGTCGATCTCGACGCAGGGGGAGAGCGGCTGGCCGGACTTGCGGACCATCTCCTCGTAGTTGGCGCGCTGGTTGATGATGTCGATGTCCTCGAACGGCAGGTTGTATTTGCGCATGATGGCGCGGACGCCGTTGGACCAACCGCAGTGCGGCTTCAGGTAGGCTTTGATCTTCATTCGTGGAGAGGTGCGAGGGTGTGAGTGAACTCGGCCGCAATGTAGGTGGGGCGTTTTCTTCTTCAACTGAAAGTTTTGGCGGCTACCGTCGCGCTCCGTGCCCGACGCCTTCCCCACCCTCTCGCAGTCGCAAGCCTCCGCGTTCGCCCGGCTCGGGCTCGCCAACGTCCGGCGCGAGTATCCGCACCTGCTCCAGCACATGATCAACGGCCCCGAGGACATCCTCGAGGTGCGGGCGCTGCACCCGGCGTTCTACGGCAGCTACGACTGGCACTCGTGCGTGCACCAGCACTGGATGCTGGTGCGGCTGGCGCTCCTGTTCCCCGCCCTGCCGGAGCGGCCGGAGATCGACCGCGTGCTGCGCGCGCACCTGACGCGGGAGAACATGGAGCGCGAGGCGGAGTATTTCCGCGCGCCGGGGCGGCAGTTCTTCGAGCGGCCCTACGGCTGGGCCTGGTTCCTCAAGCTGGCGCAGGAGATGAACGGCTACGATGCGGCGCTGGCGGAGAACCTGGACCCGCTCGTCGATCTCATCCGCGACGGCTTCATGCGCTACCTGCGCAGCCTGACGCACCCGGTCCGCAACGGCGTGCACGGCAACACCGCCGTGGCCGTCGCCCTCGCCCTCGGGCATGCCCGGGCGCACGACGACCAGCAGCTGAAGCTGCTCTGCACCGCGCGCTCGGCCTACTGGTTCGGGCACGACGTCGACTACCCCGCGCACTACGAGCCCTCGGGCGAGGATTTTTTCTCCCCCTGCCTGACCGAGGCCGGGCTGATGGCGCGCATCCTGCCGCGCGAGCAGTTCCTGGTGTGGTTCGGGAAATTCCTGCCCCGCCTCGCGCACGGCGATCCGGCGAACTTGCTGAAGCCCGCGCCTGTGAGCGATCCGCACGACCCGAAAATCGCGCATCTCATCGGCCTGAACCTGAACCGGGGTTGGGTCTGGCGCCGGCTGGCGGCGATTTTGCCCGCCGACGACTCGCGCCGGACCTTCGCCAACGCCGCGGCGCTCGCGCACTACCAGGCCGCGCTGCCGCTGCTGGACGAGGAGGACTTCCATCGCGCCCACTGGCTCTCGTCGTTCGCGGTCTACACGCTGACGGAATGAGCCGCCGGCGGCGGGCGGGGCGAGGCCTCTGTCCGCTTGCAGGACCCCGCGGCGGAAGCATGATGCGCGCGCATGACGACCGTCGTCCTCCTCGCCATCTCGAACATTTTCATGACCTTCGCGTGGTATGGCCACCTGAAGTATCTCCACGACAAGCCGCTCTGGATCACCGTGGCGATCTCGTGGGGCATCGCGTTCTTCGAATACTGCCTGATGGTGCCCGCCAACCGGCTCGGCTACGGCAAATTCACCGGCTACGAGCTGAAGATCCTGCAGGAGGTGATCACGCTGGTGGTGTTCGTGGGCTTCGCCTGGCTGGTGCTCGGCGAGAAGCTGCGCTGGAACTACGCCGTGAGCCTCGCGCTGATCTTCCTCGCGGTGTGGTTCGCCTTCGGCTTCAAGCCGGCGGCGCCGACGAGTTGAGCGCGGGAGTCAACCCTGCGGATCGCTTCAATTGGAGCGATTATTTTCCCGACTCCGCGCTTGCGGCGTGCGGCGCGGCGCCGAAAGTCTCCTGACATACTGCTGTCAACCTGACCTGTTAACGTCTTTCCCTCACCCACTCCCTCCATGTCCAAAGCCGATAAGTCCCCCAAAGCCGAAGCCAAGCCCGCCCCCTCCGCCGCGATCGTCGCGCGCGAGAAGAACCTCGACCTCGCCGTCTCGTCCATCACGAAGCAGTTCGGCGAAGGCTCGATCATGCGCCTGGGCGACAACGCCAAGATGAAGGTCGAGACGCTCTCGACCGGCTCCCTCGCCATCGACCTCATGCTCGGCGTCGGCGGCCTGCCCAAGGGCCGCATCATCGAAATCCTCTCAGCCCTCAAAAGCCATACTTACGCTCCTTCCAGAATGAGCGCAATTGGTATGGCATAACTGAAAATCCATACCTTTTAACATGTCCAAAGCCGAAAAATCCCCCAAAGCCGAGCCGAAGTCGGCCATCACGCCTGCAAACATGGCACGTGATAAGAACATCGAACTCGCCGTTTCCTCCATCACGAAGCAGTTCGGTGAAGGATCCATTATGCGCCTTGGCGACAACGCCAAGATGAAGGTCGAGACACTTTCGACTGGTTCGCTTGCCATAGACCTCACCCTCGGTGTCGGCGGGATCCCCCGCGGGCGTATAACGGAAATTTACGGGCCAGAGAGCTCAGGTAAGACCACGTTCTGTTTGAGCGTCATCGCCGAAGCGCAGCGCCGCGGCGGCCTTGCGGCCTTCATCGATGTCGAGCACGCGCTCGATCCGAAATACGCGAAGATCGTCGGCGTGAACCTCGATGACCTCCTCGTTTCACAGCCCGACTCCGGTGAAGACGCGCTGAACATCATGGAGACGCTCATCCGTTCGAACTCCATCGACGTTATCATCCTCGACTCCGTCGCCGCGCTCACCACCAAGGCCGAACTCGACGGCCAGATGGGCGACGCCACCGTCGGTGCGCAGGCGCGCCTCATGTCGCAGGCGATGCGCCGTCTCACGGCCGTCGTTTCGAAGACCAACTGTGTGTGCATCTTCACGAATCAGATTCGCGAGAAGATCGGCGTGATGTTCGGCAACCCCGAGACGACCTCCGGCGGGCGCGCGTTGAAATTCTTCGCGTCCGTCCGCCTCGACATCCGCCGCAAGGACCAGCTCAAGACACCCGACGGTAAGGTCATCGGCAACCGCACGAAGATCAAAGTCGTGAAGAACAAGGTGGCGCCGCCGTTCACCGAGTGCGAATTCGACATCATGTATGACGAGGGCATCTCGGCCACGGCTTCGTTACTAGACCTAGGATTGGAGCACAAAGTGCTAGAAAAGAAGGGTGCGTGGATCGCCTTCAATGGTGAACTCGTTGGCCAAGGACGCGAAGCGGCGAAGGAAGCGCTGAAGCAGAACCCGGCAGTCGCGGAAAAGATCAAGGCCGCGATATTAGAAAAAGCCCACATCAAGGGCGGAGAGTCGGCCACCGGGGAAATCGCAGACTAGTTGCCTGCTAGAATCATCAAGCCGCAGCACGCGCTGCGGCTTTTTTTTGCGAGATCTCGCAACTAATATTCTTAGTCGGACGCGAAATCGTGCCGCTGGAATTTCAGGATGTCGTTGTGCGAATGCGCTAGAAACACTTGGTTACGACAGCGACGAGGAACAGCTCTACCTGCCCGTCAAGCAGTCGTCGCTACTCAATTGGATTGAGAATTCGATTCCGGGTTTTCAGCCTGAAGCTCGTTTTGGTAAAGTTACGCCGCGGAGAGCCCGGATGGACACCACATCATGTCGTTTTCCTCGTGGTTTTTCTCTGGGGGCATGCCATTGCGGACGCCACGTCGTGGCGCGGTTTTCAAAAGGCCGGGACGCCGTATCGTGCTTTTCGCCGCCACCACGGTCGAGGATGATCTGAAAAACACGACATCACTTCTTGCCTGCTGCGCCGAGACCACATGTCGGCCGTCCATTCTCAGGACACAAGGAAGCGTTTCCCAACTACCCCGGCAGCACCTTTGGGCGCGTGCACCGGTAGGCGGAGTTTCAACGGTTAATCACGTCGTAACACGCCTGCCCGTTACTCCACTCGGAATAGTCGCAGCATGGCCCACAAAGCCGCGGTGCAAGATTATTTTCCAAGAGTCAACCTGACGTCTCTGACATTCCGCCGCGAAATCTATTTAAGATATAACATAGAAAGAATAATCAATACTCCGGAGCAAACGGCACCCAATATCCCTTCGCCGATTATTTGGGCTCCCGATTGCTGTCCCGAAGATCGCTCACGAATAAGAAGCTCCGTAAAAGAAAATCGTCCTATTGGCCGTTTCAGACCTCGGAATATCACAAACAAAGAGGCCACAGCGCCCAAAACGCCAAAGCCGATAAAAATTTCTTTCATGAGAATATTATTCATTTTCGTGGCGTGAAATCGAGCTTGAACTCCACGGCTCCTGAACCCGGTGTCTGAGGCGTGTCGGTGTTCGTCTTCACGACTGGAATCTTTTCCTCCTTTTGATTCTGCATGGCGGTAGTGGCGACATTCCCCGCCGCGTCGGCGACAATGCCCACCTTTTCGCGCAAATTGAGAATGGCCCGTCCTTCTCCGACTGCCTTTCCAATCGGATCTTTTGCGGTGTTCAGAAACCCGGCCGCCTTACCCAAAATTGCGGCAGTTCCACCACTAGCTGTGCCCAATGCTCCCGACACCAACGCTGCTTTAGTGTCGATTTTTTCCTTCCCCGAAAGAGCATCGTTGGTCACAGAATTCGCAGCTGCTGCCGCGCCGCCCAAGAGGGCTGCGCCAGCCACGGTGGGAGCAACTGTAGCAAGCGCTCCGTATGCAGCACCAGTAGCTATTGATGCGGCATACTCCAATTTCCCCATCTTCCCCGATTTGAAGGCATCATAATTTTGGTAGGCATTGATGGCCGCGCCGATGGTCGCGCCGATGGCTTGAGCAATGAATTTTCCTTCTGGATCATTTTTATTCAGGGGGTCGTTTCCACAATAGCGGTATAAATTCACGTCGCCGGCATCGAAGCGCACGGGGTCGGTCTGGAGGAAACGCCCGAGCGTCGGCTGATACCATCGGGCCTTGTAGTTGGAGAGCTGGAGGTCGTCGCGCCATTCCTGGCCGGTGAAGAGCCAGGGGTTGCCGATGACGGTCGCAGCGCGACCATACCAGTTGGCATCGTAAATGGCGGGGGCGCCGAACGGATCGTAGAGGTAGCGCTCGAGCACTAGGCCAGCGGCGCTGGTGACGGCGTAGACGCTGTTGATCTGGTCTTGGTGATAATACTGCCAGGCGCCGCCGGTCTGCCGTGCGATGACCTCGTCGGGCGTCGGGCCCCAGACGGTCCAATCGGTGATGTTACCAACGCTATCAAAGCGCAGGAAGCACTGCGCGCCATCGTAGTAGCGGTATTCGGAGGTGCCGTTTTTCGTGACCTTCACCAAGCGGCCGTCGGGATCGTAGGCGAACGAAAGCGTGAGGCCGGTAGCGGAGGCGGTGATGAGCCGGTTATCGGCGTCGTAGGTGAAGGACTGGCCACCCCAAGTCGTCACGTTACCGCGCCCGTCGTTGTGCGCGATGGCGCCACCACTCGGACCGGTGATCGTCGTGTATTGGTTCAGCGCGTTGGCGGCGGCGTAGGTCGTCGTGGTGCCGTTCTCGTTCCAACTCGTGCGATTGCCCGCGGCGTCGTAGTCGAAGGTGTCGGTGAACGCCGCGGGGTTGTTGAAGTTCAGGTCGGGACGCGAGACAGAGTGGCGGTAGACGTTGAGCTGGCTGTCGTCGAACCACGTGTAAGTGTCGCCGAGATTCTGGTCGCGCACCGTCCACTTGCGGCGATCGCGCGCGTCGTGGCCAAAGTCCTGCCGGAGCACATTGGCGGCGTGGAGGTAATTTAGGCGGCCCGCGCCATCGTATTTGTATTCCGTCGTGACCGTGCCGGCCGTGCGGTGTCGGCGCTGGCCGGCGAGGTTATAGTCGTAGTTTGCGAACAACGTGCCGGTCGTCGCATCGCCGAGGCGCACATTTTGCAGCTCGCCGCGACCGTTGTATTGGTAGCCAAGTTGCTGGCCCGTCCCAGCGATGAAACTGTTGCGCCGGCCGTCGTCATCGTAGCCAAGGGTCAGAATCACCGTGCCGCGCCCGGTTACGTTCTGGCTCTGGGTTTGCAGCCTTCCGTCGTCGTCGTAGGTATTCGTGAGCGCGGCCGCGGAATTGCTGCGATGCCAGACGAGCCCGTCGGCGTAGTAGTCGGTCGAAACGGCCGGGGTGACGCCGTCATTCCAAGTCCGCGAAGTCTCACGGTTGCGGTTATTGTGGGCGAACGTCTGCACGTTGCCCGAGCGATTCGTGTAGTGCCACACGTTGCCGGCGTCGTCGTAGTCCCACTGCTCCTGGGTCGTGGGTGAGCCGGGATAGACACGAGAGGCGATGCGTCCGACCGCATCGTAGGTATGGGTGTAGGCGTTCGATCGTTGGTCGGTGATCGTGTTGAGCAATCCGGACAGATGATAGGCGTAGCCGGTGGTGTGGCTGCGCTCGTCGGTGGCCGACTCGAGCTGGTTCATCGCGTTGTAGGTTTTCGTGACGAACGTGTTGTCCGGATAGGTGATCTTCGTGACGTTGCTGGCGGCATCGAGCAGCCACTTCGTGGTGCGGCTGAGCGGCGCCTGTTCCTCGCGTTTGCGATTGCGCGCATCGTAGACGTAGGTCGTGGCGCGTGTGGTCATCGAGCCCGAGACCACTTCGACCTGCTCGGTGCGGGTCTCGAGATTGCCGACGGCATCGTAGGTCATGCTGACCTTGGCTTCGTCCGCCGTGCCTTCGGCGCGGACTTCCTCGGTGACGTGGTAGTCGTCGTCGTATTTGAAGGCGTTCTTGCGCGCCGTCGGGAACGTGGTGCGACGGATCGCAGACGAGACGTGGGAATAGGGCGACTTCGTGGCGTCGCGGCTTGGCGTGTAGTCGTAGGTGGTGGGCGGCTTGTTGAGTGGATCGGTGACCGTGAGTAGGCGGTTGTAGTTGTCGTAGGTGTTGGTCGTGGTCTTGCCGCGCTCGTTGGTAACGGTGAGCCGGTTGCCCCAGTTGTCGTAGGTGTAGGAGCGGGTCGAGGTGTCGACGAAGGTCTCGGTCTGCAATCGTCCGCTCGAAAAATACGCGTAAGTGGTGGGGTAGTTCCGCGGATCCGTCGAAGTATAGAGGAGGCCGGTCTGGGGACCGGTCGAGTAGTAGCTGTAGCTGAAGTGAGGTTTGGACTGCGTTGCGGGACCATTACCATCGACCGCCGGACCGGAATCGCTGGCCGGCCAGTAGGTGGTGGGAAGCTTGGTGGTCGCGTCGTAAACCCAGTATTCGGAGCGGGTGACGCCGGCGTTGCGGCGCAGCTTGTGTTCCTTCACCTGATTCAGGCTGTTGAAGACGAATTCCTCGGAACTGTTGTCGGCGTAGCGAATGCGCCAGATGCGGTTCTGGCTGTCGCGGTCGTAGTAGGTCCAATTGCCGCGCTCGTCGCGCTCGCCGGTGAGAAACCGTCCGGTCCACGAATACTGGCGGTAGTCGCGGGTCGACTGGCCGGCTTCCGTGAGCGGATAAGTGATCTTGGAAATCTGCCCCCATCCGGTGGCCTCGATGTTCGTGATGTTGTTGCGTGCGTCTTTGATTTCGGTCGGGACGTTGCTATACCACGTGGTGAAGTAGGTGCGGTTGCCGCGGTAGTCGGTGGCCGAGGACATCTTGCCGCCGCCGGATCCGAAGGTGAAATTGCGCGTCGCGCCATCACCGCGTATCTCGGTGACGTCGATTGCCGGGCCCGTGGCCACTGTGCCCACGCCGTCGATCGTCTGCTGGCGGGCGTTAACCGTGCGGGTGGAAACCAGCACTCCGGCGTCTGCCGCGTCGCCCGCCACAAAGGTGCGCTCGCGGATGACTTCCCAAACGATTGGCTCTTCCGGATGCAGGAGAAGATTCCCCGTAGCGCCAAAGCCGTAGCGCTTGAGAACGTATTCGACGTTTCGCATCGGTGAGGTCTGCCGCACATCGGAGAAGCGCACCCACATTGTATCGGTATCGATGTTTCCAGCGCTATAAGCCGCAGAAGTTCCGTCCCAGTAACTGAGCGCGGTCGCCCCACTCCATTGGATCCATTTGTTGTCGCTGCTTTCGACGCGCGTGATGCTGGCCTCGCTTGCCCCGGTGAAGCGAAGGTATCGACCCGAAGCGTCGGTGACTTGGTAGGGCAGCAGGGTCGTCGTGTTGCCGTTGTAGTTGAAGGTGGTGACGAGCCCGAACGGGTCCACGAGGTAGGAGGCGCGGAACTTGCGCACCTGGCCGGAATCGACGCATTTTTCCATCATCAGCGTTCCGCCGTCCGGGAAGTGCAGCGCGATCGCATTGACGCGTTTGGTCGCCGGATCGCGCACGATCGCGACACGAGTGCCGTCGAAGGTCTGGCAGAACTCCGTCGGCCAGCCGGCCTCGTTGGCATCGAAGTGCAGGAACTGGCCTTCCGGCGTGCGCACGTTGATGAACTGCTGCGAGCTGCCGGCGAGGCTCTGGTTCTGGATAAAGTAATTATCGACGAGTTCCTCCGCCGTCCAAACGAAGCTGTAGTTCCAACCCGACGTTGTCGTGTAGGTGCGGGTCATTTCGAGCGGATAGGCTCCGACCGAGCCCGTTACCTGGAAGTCGCGGATCACACGATGGACGCTGCCGGTGGCGATGTCGTAACCGCTGCCGCCAACTATCGTGGATACGATACCTGGAGCGACCGGCGAACGGTTGGCCGCGCTCGGCGACGAAGCGTTGCCGCCGCCTTCGAGGGTGGCGATCGGCAGCCAGGCGACGTTGCTCGTTACCGGCGTGCCATTGTTCGTGACGGTGACGCTGTAGCCCGCCGAGTCAGACATCTGCACGTTGGACAGAATCAGCGTGGCATTCGTCGCTCCGGGAATAGGCGTGCCGTTCTTGAGCCACTGATAGGACAAGGTCCCTCCGCCACTTGCCGTGACACTGAACGTAACGGTGGATCCGGTGGTAGCAGTCTGGCTTTGCGGGTGCTGCGAAATGCCGGCCGGCGGCGCGGCAGCCACGCTGATGCTGGCGGTCGCGGTAGCCGACTGGGCATAGCCAGGGCTCGCCTGGCGGTAGACCGTCACGGTGCGGGAGCCGACGTTATTGAACGTCACCGTTTGCGACGCGCCGGTGCCCGTGGCGTCGCCGCCCCAGACGAACGCGCCAGTGCCGGCGCCCCCCGAGGCGCTGAAGGCGACGCTTTGCCCGACAGTCACGGAAGCCGAACTCGGCGAGATGCTGACGGTAGATTGAGAGGCGTTTACCGTGATGGTCGCGGTACCGGTGTTCGATGGCAAATAGGTGCTGTCGCCCGCGCGGTAAACCGTGACCGTGCGCGTTCCAGCCGTGTTGAAGGTCACGCTGGTCGAAGCACCGGTGCCGCTCGCGTCGCCACCCCACGTATAGGCACCATTGCCGTTACCGCCGGAGGCGTTAAACGTGATGCTTTGGCCGGCATTGATGGTCTGCGACGAAGGCGAGATCGACACACTGCTTTGCGGCAGAGCGAGCACGGTGATCGTTCGAGTCACCGATTGAGTGCTCAATCCAGCGCTGTTGGCCGCATAGGACCGCACATACCACGTGCCTACTTCATTGAACGTGAAGCCGGGGGACCGGGTCGACGTAGTGGGGGCATCAGGCCCGACGGGACCGCCCATGTAAGGCTCACCATAGGCGAACCCACCATACCAATTCCACGTGCCATCGGGTTTCTGAATATCGATATTGTGCGTGGTCAACGGACGTGAAAAGTCTTCCGCGTAGGATTGCAGCGTCACGTTGGTGCCGACGGAGATTGTGATATCGCTCGCCGGCTGGTTGAGCGAAACGCTCGGCGCTTGGGCGGGTGCCGCGTCCTGAATGACGTTGATGCGAAAACCGTTCCCCCAAGAGCCCGAATCCACGTAATCGGGGGAGATCGTAGTGTCGGTTGCATCGGCCCAAAAATACCAGTTGCCGCTCTGATTCAGGTTCACGGTCCAGACGACCTCGCCTGAAGACCCACTTTGGGAGACGAAGCTGCCGCCGTTGTTGTTGAGATTTCCGTCCGGGCTCCAGACCTGCGGACGGATGCCGGAGAGGTTACCGTCCCCGTCGGTCGCGTGATAACGCACGGTGACATTGATGCCTCCGCCGTAGGGCCGTAGCGCCGTGCCGCCGTTCAAATATCCGTCTACCGTGACCGTCGCGATTGGGTTCTGATTCGACTGCCCGGCGTTGATGGTGACGTAGGCCCAATCGTAGTCGTCATTGCCCCATTCCCAGTCCCAACCGTCGGCCATGAAGGTAACCGTCTGCGGTCCAGAATCGGCCGTCCATCCCCCGGTTGAAGCGCCCGGATACCCACCCGCGGAATTGAAGTAGTTGCCGTTCTTGTAGATGGTGATGTCGGCGCCGTTGTCGCCGTAGGCTTCGGCGGCCACGTAGTAACTCTCGCCTGCATTGGCAGAGCTGGGCACCGACGTGAAATAGGCGTCAACCGCGCGAGCGGACAGCAGCGTGGCGACGAAGAAGATTAACCCGAGGGTGAGACGAAGAGATTTCATGGCGCGCTTCAGTTGAGTTTTGCGAGTGCGGCGGCCCGGTCCTTTTCCCGCGATAAATCGAGCACGACCCCGTTCTTGGTGACAGCGATCAGCAGTTCCTCCTCGGCCCATCCGAGCTTACGCACCGCCGGGCTATCGAAACCACGCGCCGCATAGAGCTGCTCTCCCGGCAGCGAATTTTCGGCTGCACTTCTCGTCGCGGCAGCCGCGTCGATGCTGAGGTTGATTCCGAAAACGAGCGCATCCTTGGGAGCCGTCCCGTTCAACGCCTTCGCCAGCTCGATGCTCCGCGAATCTTCAGGTCGCCAAGTATAGAACAGCGCCACCTTCCCCTTTACCTTGGCGGCGAGCGGAGCCGCGCCGGGAACTCCATCCAACGCGACGGCGAATTGCTGCTCCGCGGCGAGCCGCGCCTGCAACGCCTGCGCTGCTTGTTTGGCGCGGGGCGACGCGGGGCTGACCGCGATTTCCCGCGCCAGCTCCAACGCGCGCGCGCGGGCGCTGAGCTGAGCCACCGCCAGCAATTCATCATAAACCTGCGCTTGGTCCGGGAATTCGCGGATCAGGCGCCGCGCCATGGCCTCGCGCTCGCGCAGCCAATCGGCCTTGCCGGAAAACTTCATGACCTTGCGTCGATTCAACTCGACCAAGCGAGCGATCTCGATGCGCGCATTCGGAGGCTGCTTTTCGTCCGCGCGCACCGCGCGGCCCAGCGCCAGCACGTCGGCTGACGCCGGTTCGCTCGACAACAAGGCGGCTGCCAACCGCGCGCGGGCCTCCTTGTATTTGAGTTGAGCGGCATCGCCACGCTCCGGATTGGCGCGCTGAAGAGACGCGGCAATATCGGCGTCCGACAACAAATCGGCTCGGGATTTTTCCTTACGCGCCTTTTGGACGGCGCGAGCGTTGGTGGGTGAGACCACGGCCCCAGGTCGTTCGCCGGTGTCGGCTGCAAGGCCGAGCGAAGAGCTGAGCATCGAAAACGCGATGACGGTTGGGACTGCTACTCGCAGAAGCCGCACGATGAAGAAGCGCATGGGGGAAACCTCTGATTAGAAATGAGGGCGTGCCGCAACGGACCGCCGCGCGCCGTTTTTTTCGGTGCTTTAACGAGGATTCAACGGCGGCCTCTTGCCGAGATCGCAGATTTCGCTTTTTGTGGAAGTCGGCGCCGTTGCACGACCCCGGGCTACACTGCAGGAGCGTCACGAAATTCGATCGAGTGACTTTCTGCCCGGGAGTTCAGGTTTCATCGTCGCCGTGCTTCGCCGCCCAAGCTGGCAAGCCGCTGCGCTTTGCTGCCCGAATCGCGATCGTCCATCCCAACCGGCTCCTCGCGGAATTGTTGGCGCAATGTTGCGAGCGCTGTTGGCAATGCGACGTCGTGCTCTGCACTATCGACCGCGACGCAGTTCCTGCGCTGCTACTACAGCGCGAATCTGACGTGACGATTGTCGGCGCCGCTCCAGGGAGCTTCTCATGTGTCGACTTGCTCCCAGCGTTGGCCCGCGCGCAGCCGGCGGCACGCGTTATCGTGTGTGTTTCGAAGTTAACCGAATATACCGCTTACAAGCTCGCCCAACTCGCACCCCAAGCCGTCATTGAAGAAGAAAGCGGCGCCATTGAGGAACTCGGCCGCGCGATTGCAGCAGTGCGCGATGGCCAGCGCTACCGCAGTCCAGCTTTCACTCGCATGATCGACCAACGTGTCCGCAATCAAACTTCCTTCGATAAGGTCCTCACTCCGCGACAGGAAGAAGTTCTTCGTCATATCGCAGTGTCGCTCACCGATGCGGAAGTGGCGGCCAGGCTGCATCTCACGATCATCACGGCGAAAAAACACCGCTCTGATATCATGCGGAAACTCGGACTCCATAGCTCGGCGCAGTTGGTCCGCTTCGCGCAACAAGCAGGCTTCGCCAGTCTGTAAACTTTGCCGCTGCAGGTTCCCAGAGCCGAACCTTAGTAGGCAAAGGGGAAAGAAATTCCCGGCGCACGGCGCTACATGATTCCCCTCATCGATATCGGTATGGATGTTCTCGTGCTTGATGGCGCCGCTCCCGAGATTTCCGGACAGGTGATTCTCTCCATGCCCGGGGAACCATGCATGACGTGCATGGGGTTTCTCGATGATGCTTCGCTGGCGCGCGAGGCAGCGCGGTATGGCGATGCTGGCATCAATCCGCAGGTCGTATGGTCCAATGGGGTGTTGGCATCAACAGCAGTCGGTCTCGCGGTGGACCTCATCACCGATTGGAGCAAGGCGCTGCGCAAGCGCGCTTATCTCTGCTACCGCGGTAGCACCGGCACTCTCAGTCCACATGTGCGGTTGGGATACCTCCCGCCAGGCTCGTGCCCGCACTATCCCGCTGACGTAGTCGGCGACCCCAGACTACGTCAGCTATAGACGTCGTCCGTCCGGGTGAAGGTCACGTTGTAGAACTTCTTCTGGTCGGCCTCGTGCTCCCGCACGCCAAGTTTTATCCGACCAAGGAGGAATGTTTTCACAGACAGCTTGGCGCCGGTGGTGGCCGATCAAATTGGCATGACATACGTCGTTGGCGGCTCAATTTGGCGAAAGCTTCACGCAAAATCGCGTATGTCCGGCAGCCTCGTGCCATTCATTCTGGCACGAGGCCTTCAGACTTTCTGGCAAAAACCAGCCTTGATGATTTGCCCGACCCCCGCCGCAACGGTCTTATGCCCTCCACAGATCGTTGAACACAGTCGCGAGCAGCCGAAGCAATTCCGCTTCCTCGGTCGGCGTCGAATCGACTCCCAGTGAAATTCGAATGCAGCCCTCCGCCTGCTCGTGGCTGAGTCCCATCGCCAGCGCGACGTGTGATGGTTTGCTCGCCCCGTGCGCACAGGCAGAGCCCGTTGAAATTGCGATCCCCTCGGCGGCCAGGCGATCAACCACTTCGCTGCCTCTCACGCCGGGCAGTGCCACCGCCAGCGTAGTGGGCACCCGCGGTGCGCCCGCTCCTAGCACGAATGCGCCGGGCCAATAGGCCAGGACCCGAGCTTCAATCGAGTTGCGCAACTGCTCAACCGGGCTGTAGCGCTCGGGCGAGAGCGCTTCCAAGGCCGTAACTATGCCGATCAGACCCGCGGGATTTTCTGTTCCGGGCCGGAGGCCACCCTGCTGACCGCCCCCAAAAAATAACGGCGCGACGGTTCCGGCATCGCGCACGAAAAGCGCGCCCACGCCCTTCGGGCCATGAAATTTGTGGGCGGAAAGCGAGAGGAGATCCACGGCCGCGAGGTCGCCATCAAGTGAGAACTCCACCTTCCCGACGGCTTGCGTGGCGTCGGTATGGACCAGCACGTCCGAATCGTGGCGTTTCACCTCGTCAGCGATCTTCCCCACCGGTTGCAACACCCCCGTTTCGTTGTTCGCGAGCATCACCGAAACCAACAGCGTGTCGCAGGATAACGCTGCCGTCACAGCTGTAGGATCGATCACGCCTAACCGCGACACCGGCAGCCACGTGATGCGATAGCCGAGGGACTCTAGGTAGCGGGCCGGCTCGAGAACTGACGGGTGTTCGATGGAGGACACGATCAGGTGCCGACGTTGCGGTCGCGCGCGCGCGGCACCCAGCAGCGCGAGGTTATTCGCCTCGGTCGCACCGGAGGTGGTGATCACCTGCGAAGGTTCGGCAGCGCCGAGTCGGCGGGCCAATCGGGCTTTCGCAGACGAAACCGCGCGCGCGACCCCGGCGAATTCTCCGCCGGCGGATGCGGGGTTCGCGAACTGGTCGCTCCAATACGGCCGCATGGCTTCCACGACGGAATCGAGGACGCGCGTCGTGGCGTTGTTGTCCAAGTAGATCATCGCTCCGGTCAGCGAGGGTACTTCTGGTTGATGCGCGCGACGACCTGCTCGACGGTCGGCCCATCCACATAGGGCACTTGGGCGTAAACGAGTTCCGGGCTGGAACCGGTCAGGGCGAGCAGATGCCCCCGGCTGAGAAGCTTCTCTGCGCCGGCATTTTTGATCCCCACGGAGATTTCGGATGTGCCCGCTGAATCAACTTTCAAAATCAAACGGTTCCCCAAATTGGAACGCAGGATCATTGGGAAGATCGTGTTATCTGGTCTTTGGGCAGCAAAAATAAGATAGATACCGGCGGCTCGGGCCATCTGGCCGAGCCGATTCACAAGCGCCGTGACTTTATCACTGTAATCCTTGTTCTGCGTCCAGTCGCCGAATTCATCATGAATGACCCAAAGGCGCGGGAGGCCCTCCTTTCCTTTTCGGAGGTAGTCGTCGATGTTTTGCACGCGGCTTTCGCGGAAAAGTCGCAGCCGCCGTTCCATTTCCGCCACCAGTTCAGAAAGTGAATGGAGGGCATCATCCGGAGAGGTGATGATCTCGTTGGTAAGATGCGGGAGCTTTTCGAAGCCCATGTAGTCGAGCCCTTGCTTGGGATCGATGATGACCACCTCCGCTTCTTCGGGCGAATTCGTGGAGGCGATTCCGAGGATGATGGTTTGAATCAGGACCGACTTGCCGCTGCCTGTGGCTCCCGCGACCAACGTGTGGGGCTGCGGATAGGGTGAAAGGTACAGCGGGCTATTGTCGTTCTCCTGGATCGCGATCAGGATCTCGGTATTTGGGCCGGCCTTTGGGTGCCAATTTTTCCAGGCGTCCGGCAGGGTCAACGTCAGTCGGTTCGGGCGGGCGACCATCACGATCACGACACCCAAACCGGGACGAACGCTGATGATATCCAGACCATCGGTGGTGCGCAGTTCGCCGAGCTTTGCTTCCAGCAATCCAACCGTAAGCCGATCCGAACCTCTAAAATGGAGGAGCAGCGCATTCGGCGTTCCCTTCGCCTGGACGATCTCGGCGGAGAGTTCGCGCTTCAGAAATGCGTGCCGAATTTTGCGGGTGGTGTCTTCAATCCAAGCCTCTTCGGCCGCTTGATCGGGTCGCGAACTCGCCGGCAAATCTGGGAGTAGATTCATCGGGCTACCGGTGCTCTTCTCGGAGGGTGATGTCAACGGAGC
Organism: Oleiharenicola sp. Vm1; assembly: GCF_047777955.1. GTDB lineage: Bacteria > Verrucomicrobiota > Verrucomicrobiia > Opitutales > Opitutaceae > Didemnitutus. The sequence goes on along the minus strand of NZ_CP180537.1, from coordinate 121,146 downwards.
GACGGTGACCGGAGTACTCGCCGGGGCGGGTGCGGGGGGGGGCGGCTCCACAGGCGTCGCGGCCACGGGAGGTTCTTCTGGTCCGTCCAGGCTCGGGGGGCCGGCAACGCGCGGTAGGCGTGTCGCGATGGCGGAAGGCCGGAAAGCGCCAAGCGCAGTTTCGACACTTCCGAGATCCTTTTCTCATCGATCAAGCTCGCGATGATAGTCTGGACATTTCGGCGGCTGAACACCTCTTGTTCACCGTCCGAATCTTTGATGCCCGTGAATTTTGCGCCTTCGTCGTCCATTTCCAGCGGCGAGTGGATGAAAACGTGCGAGTGGCCGCGGACGTTCAGCTTGAATTGGCGATCCCGGATGGCCCGGCGCCAGCCGAGAATGTCGAGATTATGACCGCGATTCTGGATGCCTTCCAGCAGGAGATCGGAAAGACGGTCGAGCCACAGATCCTGATCAACGCAGGCGGGTTCATTGACCAGCGCGCGCGTGAAGAGGCTCAAGGAATCACGGAGCTGACGGCCGGATTCCTTCGCGGCGGCCGCCGCCTGTTCAAAGCGAACGAACTTGGCTTCAGTGACAATGACGTCGAGGCGCTTCCCTTCGGTCGTTTCATGGGGCACGAGCACGAGCAGGTCCGCCACCCTCTCTTCCGTCTGTCCGAGCCATTCGGCGTAGTCATCGAGCAGAAAACAGAACATCGGCTGGTCGGACGGAAATTCCGTACGGACCAGATGGCGACTCAAGACGAGGCCAATCAGTTCGTTGGCGTTCGCCCCGCGGCGCGCGGCGCGGAGGACGAGGTTACCGGAGATGTCGTTGGCTTCACTGATCATCCGGGTGACAAGACGGCCCCGGCCCGCTTCGTCCACCTCCGCCGAAACCAGCGCACCCAATTTTTGATGCAGGGTCGCGACGAGCAAGGTGTCCTTGCTCTTCGAGGAAATCACCAAATTACGCTGTCCGACCGAGGCCTGGCGGTATCGGATTACCATGACGTCGCGATGTCGGAGAATGCGGCGATCCAACAGCTCGTCGAAATTGACCACCCAATTGCCGAGAGCGTGGGTGTCCTGGAAAATCTGGGTCGTTTCGAGTTTGTCGAAATTCAAGCGGCGCGCCGGCACGAGGCAATCGTGCGCCTCCCATACGCGACCGGCGTAGTCGGGCTTGGCGATGAGTCCGAGTGAATGAAGGTACTGCCAGCCGGCTTGGGTTTGCGCCGGACAGGTGAGATACACCACGGAGCTGTTGTCGCCGGCGATCAATTGCCGCTTCCGGCCCCAACGATGCAGGATGAGATTGGCGGCGTAAGCCGTGGCGCTGCGGCTCGCTGGCTCGGACGTGGGATCAGCGTGCCGGGAAATCACATCCTGACAAAACACGATGTCCGCCGCCTTCTCCTCCGAAGTCGAGGCGGGGACGCCGTGATCCACCGAAATGTTGATGCGCACCCGGGACATGAAATCCTTCGAGGCTTCGCTGACGTAGAAGGCGTCGTCGTCTGAATCTTGCGCGGCGATGCTTTCGTACAGCCCGGCGAGGATGCGTCGATCCTGATGGGTCAGAATGATCTGGCAGGTGGTGTCGCTAGGGCCCTCATCGTCGGTTGCACTGATCGATTCGACCACGGCCTGCGGCAGCGACTTCGAATCGCAATTGTAGAGAACGATCGAGAGGTTGTCCCGCTCGTGCGGCTGCAGGGCGAGGTACGATTTGACGATATCGCTGATCTGCGCGGCGGTGCGTGCCGGATTTTCATTGGTGGTCGCAAGCGATTGCGGCGACGCGGTCGGTGGCTCGAGCAGACTGTAGTCGGCTAATTCGTCGCTTTGCGCCAGCGGCACGAAATCCTCCCCCCGCCACAGAAGCCCCACCTCGGGCAAACCCGCCGTCGCCAAATCCTGCTGCACATCCTTGAGGAAGAGGTCACCGGAGACGTCGCTGAACCCGAGCTGCTCGGTGAGAACCAGATGCCGGATCGTGCGAGCGAAGCGAAATTCACGTCCCATGAGCGATTGCATTCGCAACGGGTGCCAGGGACAGGCCAGTGCAATCGCCACGTTTTGTTCGGCATCTTGCACCGTGGCGAAACCGATGCGGATCAACGGTCGAAGCAGTTGGCTTCGCGGCGTCTCCGCTTTCACTTCATGGGCAATCATCGCCATCAGGCTAGTCCACCGCTCCGCTTGCAGGCCCAGCGCTTGATGCGCGAGTTCCGATTGGTGGAGCGCGCGCACGGCCTCCGTGTAGGCGGCGCTGAACTGGTCAAACAGACGGCTGAGATGCTGCACCGTTTCCGCGGTCAGGAAACCCTTGGCCTGGTTTGTCTCCAATGCGCTGCGCCAATCGTCCACTAAGCTGGGGGCGGATTTTTGCGCCGGAACCAACGCGCCGAGTTCGGTACGCTTCGGCGACTGTAACGACGAAACATCAGAGAGGGAAAACACATGCTGTCCTCCCCGCGCGTTCTTTGCGTTCAGTTCGACTAGCGAGCTGATCAAAGGTGCGATTTTGCGATACTCGGCGAACTTGGTCAGGCGCTCGAGGTCACCGGCAAACCCGTTGAGCAGAGACTTGGGCTGAAATTCCCAGACGAGCCGGATCTCGCTCGACGACTCGTCTTCTCGTTTGCTGGACACGAGTCGGACGCGAAACGTGAGCTGATCGGCTTTGCGACCGGACGGGGCCTTGGCCTTGCCTTTCGCCGCCGCGGCCATCGACGAGTATTGGAACACTTCGCAGCGCCGGAAGCGCACAGCGTCGGCCAGACTTTTCGTGAGGTGTTTGTACCTGGTCTCGAAATAACGGCACGCTTGCGGGTTCTTGCGAGTGAGCTTGAGTTTCTCTGACTCGATACCGATTACCTCCAGAACGACCGGCGCGGTCAGCGCGTCGCGTTCCTTCCGCAAGCGATGCGCGCACTCGAGCAAACCGATGTGAAAATCATCGCATTTGCACTCCCCGCCGTAGACGAATCGCTCCCACGCGGCCGACAGACCGGAATCTTCCTGAATCTCACGAATGCGTTTGTGATAAAATTCGGCGTCTTCTTCCGTCCGTTGCGCGTTCGCTCCGCGCACTTTCAGGTCGCGAACATACTCCCAGTCATCGGGGTCGAAGCGATCCGGATCAAGGAGTTTGAAGATCTCCTCGGTGCGTTCGCCCAGGGTCTGGGTCTTCGATTTGGGGCTGTCTTCGAAGAATTTCCTGACCTCCGACCAGTCGAGGCGCGCGAGCGCTTCCGACGCGGGCGTCCAGCCGTCGTCGCTGTCAATAAAGGCGCGCACCGCACCACGGACCGGCACCGTCAGCCGCGCTTCCGTTTCGGCATACATCGCTTCCAATGCTTGGCGGGTGAAGGGCGCTTGGTTCAGGCCACGTTTGGAAAGGTAGCTGCTATTCTTGAATTGCTTGAGGAACGCTCGCTGGAAATCGGACGGCCGCACGTGCTTGATCGTGGCGAAAGCGTCCTCGAGGCTGGGGACGCGTAGGCACCAGAGTGCGCGGCCTAGCGCGTTCTTCGCCGGTATGATCGTGGCCGCCGCGACCGTTTCGAGGAGGTAGTGGGCGCAGCCCCGGAGTGAAGCGCGGTCGGTACTCGCGAGGCCGGCGAAGGCTACTTCCAGGAGGCGAAGATTCTCATCGGGCAACGAGGCGCCCGTAAGTTTGACCGCTTCATCCACCCAAGCAGCGGCGAGATCCTTGCGGAGCAGGCTGTCACCGCTGATCTTGCTGACGTTGCCAACGGTCTGGGCCTGGCTTTCGTCAACTAGCGCCATCAAGCGCGCCGGCTTCGGGCACTTGAGATTGCGAAGGATGGAAACAGGATCATCGCTGAAGGCGTCGTCCGGCAATCCGCTGCGATCGGCGAAATGATGCCGAGGCAACGCGAGTTGCACCTTCTCGGCCAGCGGCGCGCACGCGAGGACCGCGCGGGCGATCGCGAGCATGTCGTCCGCGGTCAATTGGTGCATGACCAGTTTCGCGAAACCGGAGCCCGGCGACGCGCTCCCAATATCGAGTAGCATCGCGCGGCTCGCCACCTGACCGATGAGCTTGGGGACGAGGGGTAAGGTTGTTGGGTCAGGAGGCACGATGAGGGTTCTCCACGAAGGCGACGCCGTCGGATAGCCGATTCAGCATGCCCATGCTTTTCAGGCGCTCCTCAAGCCGGCGGGCGTTTTTCTCGAAGACGGTGCCTTCGAAATCCGCATCGCCGCGAACCAGGTTTGCTTCGCTAGGGCCGAAAATGAGGTGATAACGCGTGAAGAGCCGATGCAGAAACTCCCGGAGTTCCATCCGCCCGTCCACGGTGGCAAGGACGATGGTCTTGAGGAACAGGTCGGTGGGAGCGTAACGGTATTGGCGCGCGCCTCGCCGGGACACCAGACCGCAGGCGCGGCCGTACGCTCGGTGGAGCAGCGTCAGGTTATCTTCCGCTTTCGACTCGATGCTCGCCCAGATCGACGCGAGCAGATCCTCGAGCGTTCCGGCGACGGTGTGCTCCTCTTTCGGGAGCCGTAAACGACGATCGAGGAAATCCCGCGCCTCCCCAATCCGATCCTCTTCGGGCAACCCCTGTGTGCCCGTCCACATGGCTTGGAATTCCGCTCCCTTTACTAGGCGCTGCCAGGCTCCGGCGAGGGCCAACATGGTCGCGCCCTCGTTTTGTTGGAATGATTCGATCGAAAGCCGACGCGCGGGGGTGCGAGGACCAAGCACTTCGCAGACAAAGTGAACGCGCGGCCAGTTCGCCCAGGCTGCCGCCGTCTCCAGATGATAGAGGAGAACATGAAACGCAGCTAAGGTGACATAGTGCTGATAGGCGTCGTAGCCCGCGAGATTCAACTGGTGGATGTTCAGCCAATCCTCGGCGAAGCGATCATACGCCGGATGCAACTTATATGGGAGGTAGGACCCCGTCCGATCCTCTTGCGCCCACTGGTCCGCCCCGGGATCCTGCAACTTCGCTACCAGCCGCGAGACTTGGCGATCCGTGTTGAGGAAACCATCGACGACAGGCTTGAGCTTCGCGGCATGCTGCGAACGTGCCAGCATTTGATAGACGATGTCACCGGTGCGACCGAACCGGGTCGCATCCCGCACGAAATCCACGTCGAGATCCTCGTAGATCGCGGGTTCGCCGAAGGGGAAAATGAAGAACGAGGTCCAACGCCTTTCGCTCGCCGCCTCGGTCGCCGTGCCGGCGGGATAAACGGTGGTCTCGCGGAGCAGCTTGACCGCCGAAGCAAAGTCACGAAAGCGAGCAAACCGAGTCCGCAGAAACGATACATCGATCTGCTTGTCCTCGTCTTGTTGCTCCGAGAAATATTTGATCCAAGCATCCCAGAGTTCCGCGTCGGGTCGCGCCTTTGCCGCAAACCGCGCGATCTCCGCGTTGCGGTAAAGCAGGTGGCGTAGAAGGCGGCGCTGCCGGGCGGGAAAAGAATCAGGCGTGTGATGCGGGGTGGAACCGAAGGGCCGGCCCGCTTTCGCGCGACCCGCCGCGACAGTGAGAAATTCGAGGAAGATCAGCCAGGGCGTCTGGCGGTACCAAAGTCGATGTCCCCAGATGGATTCTTCGAGCCAGTGCTTCGAGGTGTAGCCCGCCGGCGCGGGCACGAGGTTGTCGGGGGCAAGCAAGGACACGGCTAGAGATTGATGGTTTGCTCCACCGGCTGGCCGGAGGGGCCCGCGGTGAGGTACTTGAATTGGCGAATGTCACGCTTCGCCATGGCCGCTTGCACCCGCCCGAGCAGCAGACCCTTGAAATTGATCACGTCCTCGTAGCATTCCCGGGAGAAGCTGTTGGGGAGCGCGCCTTCGGCGACACGAATCAAGAATTCGAAGCGCATCAGATCGAGGCGATAGGAAACGAAAGCACCGCCGAGAAGGTGCACCCGCAGCTCCGGCTGCTCGCGATCGTTTAGCACGATTTCCACCTTGTCGCCGGAGAGATCCTCGCTGATCGGAACCGCGTGCAACGCAAGCCGACTGATCCTGGCCGACGTGAAGTCGAGTCCGCTGGTGAGGAAGAGCTTGTTGCCCTCATCGAAGAGCATTCCGCTCCAGACGCGATTAAGGCCGCGAACCAACGTCTCCAGAGTCGCATCGTCGGGTGCCTGTCCGGCCCGTAAGGGGTCGAGGACTTTCGCGATAAACCGGCCGGCGTATTGGAAAACGGTCAGCCGCCAGGGATCGAAGGCGTTGGATTCGGCATCCGGAATGCGGAAGAACAGGCGACGGCGCTGCTGCGCAAGCTCGCCCATGAACTCCTCGCGTTTGCTGTCGTCAAAATCTTCCGCTTCCAGGTAATCGCGGCGGAGGGACTCGAAGACGGCGCTGACCCCGTCCCGGCCCGTGGGATCTACCACCAAGCGTTGGTAGGCGCTTACGAGCGCGGGCAGATCGCGGCCAAAGAGAATCAGCTCGTCGATCAGGTTCGAAGTTTCAAGGCCGACCCGGAAATAATTCAGGTAGCCGTAAACCTGGAAGTCCTGACGTCGTTCCTCTTTCAGGTTCTCGCCGAAAATATTGCGATAGATGCTCCCGCGCAGCGCCTCGCCGGGGGTGGCGAACTGCCGGATCTCGTCCACGGTCATCACCCGTTCGGCGGCGCGTGGATGCCCGAGCAGCGCGTTGACAAGGAGCGTGATGATTTCCCGGACCGAGATATGGAACCCGTTCACATCGCAGAGCTGGATCAGAGCGCGCAGCCGGCGGTGAAACTGCGGGTTGTGCAGGATCTCCCAGTTGCGACGCAGCGGTGAATCCGGGCCGAAAGCCGGGTCGGAGCTGGCGGTTTCGAAACAGGCCCATTCGGGACGCTCGAGGAGCGCCGCGCGAGCACGATCGAGAGTTTCGGCGCTACTGACACTGCTCAGGTCCAACAAGGCGACGGCGAGTTGCGACGACGTGCTGCGTTTTGCGGCCAGCATGTCCTCCACTTCTTTCACGATTTGGCCGACGGGTGAACTCGGCTGCTCGGCGAGCAAACCGCGCAGAGCCTGCAACAGTTTGCCGTCATTGGCGGCGACAACGAACACGGTGCTGTTTTGGCCGAGCAAGGCCGCGCTCCAGGCCTCCAGCAATGCGATCTGGTCCGACCGCCACGCCTTGCCTTTGTCGGGAATGCATTTGCTGAGGTCGAAAATGAAATGGAAATGACGGGGCTTCCCGTCCACCGGGGCCGTGAGTTCGCCGTGTTCCCGTCGTTCGACCAGGAAGACCTCATCGCCGCCGAGGGCGCGCCACTCTTCGTAGAGGATGCGGCTCTTCCCATCGCCGGCGGTGCCCGTGAGGATCAGATTACTCAGGCGGCCTTCGTTGGGCTCAAAATGCTGCCGCAGTTTGATCTTGGCCGGATGCTCGAAGTCGAGGCTCGTCACCTTGAGTTCGGCGGCGAACTCATCGATTTCCTCATGATACATGCTCGTCTGCCGAATCGTCGGGCCGTACTCGCGCAAAAAACGCAGGAATGATTCGGCAGCGGTTGTGTCCATGGCGGCTACAATTGGCAGATCAAGCAAGCGCTCTCTTGCTGGGCCTCATGCGCCCGCCCACCCAACGTGGAAATCAAAGGGACGTTCTTGGGCTGGCTCTTCAACCGCTCCTGCTTCTTCTCCCAGTTCCTCTCGATTTCCGCCATGCGTTCGGGTTGTTCCAGGTCGGTGAGCGACTCGTCGTTGCACCAGTAAAAAATGTTACCGTTGGTGCGGTTGGGCTTCTCGTAGGCTTTGGCCTGTTCGTAGAGCTCGGGGTATTTGCGGCGGAGCCGAACCCACTCGATCTTTTGTTGGTAGAAGCAGAAGAAGCAGCCCGAGCGGCTGCGCCCCCAAGTCATGAAGGGCGGCAAGCCTAGCCCGGACCGATTGAGGATGTCGAGCACCCCGGTGTAATCGATGCCGTCTTCGATGAACGGGAACACCGCTTTGATGTTCGGCTTGTGGCTGATATACCCCACCCGCTTCTCGTCCGCGCGAATGCCGACGTAGTTGACGCAGGGACCGTCGCCCACATACGCCTCGAAGGGCGCGAGCTTCATATACTCGGTGCACCAGCGCCGGTGATTGGACGGGAGCATGCCTCCCTTGGTGCGGAGCAGGTGATCGAAAGTCGTTCCGAAATTGGTTCGGATGATCTTTCTGCCGAGATACGCTTCCAGTCGCCCCAGATACTCGTAGGTGTCCGGCAGCTCCTTGTCCGTATCGTGGAAGATGTATTCCATGTCCGGAACACGGTCGCGCATGTAGATCGCGAGGGCGGCGCTGTCCTTGCCACCTGAGAGACTGAGGATATGCTTGAGCGGGGGCGTGGACGTATCAGCCATGGTCGGGGGCGCGGGACTTTTCACTTTCAAGGGTTTCCCAAACAAATTGGGCGGCGGCGGCCATGCCGGCCGCACCGTGGCGGGCCAGCAAGCGTTTCAACTCGTCTTTGGCCTTCTCCACGGTCGCGTCATCGCGTGGCGTCCAGTGAATCACGCGATCAACCTCGTGACCGGTGGGACGCGTCAGCGTGAAACGGACGGCGCGGCCGAGCTTCTCCGGCGCCACGGCCTTGCCATTGAAGCCGACCGCCTCTGTGCGCTCGAACCGGCTAGCAAACGCCACGAGGCGTTGGTGGAATTCGTCCTCGTCGCTGTCGCGCCAACGTTCGGGAGCTTTGTTCGCAACGTAGGTCGCCACGGACTCCGTCCACGCTAGGTCCAGCAAGCCCGGGTCGCCGACGCGATCGGCAAAGACCTTGAGCTCGCGATCGGTGAGCGCATGGCGCACGGCGGTCAGGCGGGAGGCAAATTGCGCCCGGAACTCGGGCACGGTCCCTTCGAAATGGAATGCGGCGAGAATCGCATCCCCCACCCGTTGAACCAAACGCGCATAGGATTCGCGTAGGTCGATCACGCAGGCGTCGAGTTCCTCGGAGAAGCGGCGGGCATCGGCGACCGTGGCCCGAGTCGTCTCAGCCAAGAACGAGGGGAAGCCCAGGGCGCGGGGCAGCGCGTCGAACAGCAGCGTCGCGGGTTCGCGCGCTTTGAGGAATTCAGCGCGCACCCGGCGGGTGGCCGCGGAAAGCTGACGGTCCGTCAACAGGCTGTACTCGGGCAACCGACCGACGAATTGCATCAGCGGTCGCACGATCTGAAGCACCTCCGGCCGTTCGGAGGCAGCGAAGTCCAGGACGGTGGCGACTTCGTTGATCAGTTCGCGCCGGACGCCGCGCACGGAGCAGTGCTGAAGATGGAAGGCTTCCGGCTCTTTCGTCAGGCGCTGGAAGAGGTTGCTGCCGGGTTTTTCGACGAAAGTTCCGTCTTCGTAGATCGCGGTCTGGTCCCATTGGCCAGCGAGGTAGACGGCGAGGAGCAGCGGGAGGAATCCGTCGCGGACGCCGTAGGGCGCGACGCGGAGCGCAGCGAAGAGTACCGGGACGGAGCAGCGGCCGACGTCCGCTTTTACGAGCAGCTCGTGGATTCGTTGGAGACTCGGCGCAAGCCGCAAGGGATCATCGCTGCGCAGCTCCGCCACGGTCCGGAAACGCCAGCCGTCGCGAGTCTTCACGTGCAAGCGTCCCGCTTTGATCACACTGAGATAGATCGCGAACTCCGGCGGATTCTTGTCCGGGTCGAAGCCCAAGTTCTCTCGATCGCCGGCCGTGGCGATGGCTTCGATCAAGAGGGAGCGGGCGCGCGAAGCGGCCGAGCTCGTGACGCGGCGGTTGATCAATTCATTCGCCACGCGCGGACATTCTGAAAATTCCTCGGTGCAGCGCGTGCTGAGATGTCGCACGATTGAGCGGGCCGCCGCGCCGGCGAGAGCCCCGCGCTGCTCGTACCAAGCCAAGGTGCCGCCCTCGCCGGAGCGGAGCTGCACCAGATGGTCGAGTTCTTTCTCCAGCGCGTTTCGTCCGCGCTTGATCTCGCGCTGGACGTGCGCGCGGGCGTAGTTGTCGCCGGTGAGCTCCCGCAGGTTCTTCTGGATCCAGTGCCAGCGGTTGAGTTCGCGGACGATGTCGATGCCGCGGGTAGCCGGAGACGAAATGCCCACGAACACCAGGGGGCCGAGCGGAGAGCGCGGGCCGGTTATCAGTGTGACCGCTTCCGCCACTTCGCGGGCATCGTTGGTCACGACCACGTGAATTTGTCCGTCGGCGCCGACGGTTTCCGGCAGCTTGGTTTTCAAGCCGTCACGGAAACTCGCCAGGTCGAGGTAGTGGACGGAGAAATGTCGCAGATTGCCCGTCTCGATGTAGTGACGGCGGGCGACAACGGAGCGCAGCGGCAGCATCGCGGCGATCGTTCGCGCGGTGACCGATTGGTGCGCAAGCGCGGTGTCGGCCTGTTCCAATGCGGCATCGAGGTTGACGCTGCTGTGCGGCCAGAGAGCGAAGCCTCGCGCGTGGCCACGTTCGTGAATGATCGAAGCATCCTTGTGCAGACGATGAATCGTCGCCGGGGTATCCGGAGCGTCAACGGCCGCGCGCAGCAGTCCTTCGGTGGCCACCAAGCTCGGGTCGTTGATGAGGTTCAGCAGACCAATCGACTTGAGCACTGCGAGGTCGGTGTCGCCGCTGTCCCGGGCTTGCGCCACCGCTGCGTCGATCACTTCCCACTGGGCCGCGTGGCCGTTCAGCAGGCCTCCGGCGAGGTTAGCTTTGAAATAATCGTAGAGGTGCGAGAGTTGATAGAAATGACTGCCAATCCCCCGGGCGTCGGCGAACTCGCGGAAGCCATGCGGTTCGTGCGAACTGAGGAAGCCCACGAGCGAGCGTTCATTCTGCCCAAAACGCCGGAGCAATTTGACCAGCACGGGAAAGACCGTGGGATGCAGCGGATAAAGGCGCGGCGCGATCGCGATGAGAAATTTTTCGGCGGGCGCGGCGCCGTAGAGCCCGACGTGGGTCGCCTGCCGCATGGCTTTCTCGGCGTGCTGGCGCGCGCTGGGCGGAAGGTCGGGCACGCGAATGCCGAGCATTTCCGTGACCAAGGTGATGACTTGCTCGGTGGGCTGCGCGAAAACGATTTCCTTGAAGCGTCCGGCAACCTTTTCCCATTCCCGCCGCGCCGCGACATCGAGGTCCGCACTGTATGTACTGAGACCTTGGTGCAACATAGCGAGAACCACGAGTGGCTTGGCGCCACTGCGGTCCGCACGCTCGCCCAAGAGCTGCAACAAAGAGATGTCTTCGCCCGCGGAGTGAATGGCGGCGTGACGGAGATTTTGGCCGAGTTCGTCCAGCACAAGCACCAGACCATCGGCGAGGCGCTCTTGGCGGAGGGCTTCGCCGTGGGCGTCGATCAGGGCGAGGAGTCCGGTGATGCCGGGTTCAACGCGCTCCAAAGCTTTTGGCACTTTGCGAAACACGCGCTGGCGAAGCGCGGCGAGACCCTTGCGAATGCTGGCTTCCAGCGGTTCGGGCGTGCCACACACGAGCACCGGCTCCAGGCGTCGGCCGGATGGGATGAATTGTCGGAGTTCGGGCGGAAGCTGCCCTTTCTCGCCCGCGGCGATCCGCGCGAAACAGAGCGCGAAGGCGGACTTGCCGGAGCCATAGTCGCCCGTAAGGCGCCAGGCACGTTCGCTCGAGTGTGCGCGCAAGGCGGGTGCGAGGCGGCGAAACAGCTCGGCCCCGAAACCGGTCACCACGTAATCGCGGCTGGAATGCGGATCGTCGTAGTCGAGCGCAACGTTGACGGAGCGGAGGAACCCGGGCCGCACGTGAAACAGCGACGAGATCTTCGCCCGCGCGGAAGGACCCGATCGATCGGAGTGAGGCTGCGGCATATCAGTTCTCTCGGTAAACGTCGCGCAGGATGCTGGCGGATTTGGGAGCACCGGGCTGGCGCTCCAGTTGCCGCTGATTGTTGCTCTCAGCCAAGGCAAACTCCTTGGGCCAGGTCGCCACTAGGCGTTGGAGCCGCTCGTACAAGTCACCTTCGCCCAAACGGAAGACCCGCCCCGGGCTGTTGATGGCGTGACCGAGCTGGCGGTAGCTGCAGGTGCGGTCGTTGCGGCCGACGTCCGGCCAGCACGCGTGAAGGCAATAGCGGAACACGGCGTCGCTGAGACCGGGCTTGCGTCCGTGGTCGAGCGAATAGGTCAGGTCCTTGCCATGAGAGCCGGGACGGGGTTCTCCTTCCCGAATGAAGCCGAGGACGGCCAGCGGACTCTCGAGGAGGTCCTCCGCTACGACGCCGGAGAGCGGTGCCGTGGCTTGAACGTATGTGCCGAGGAAGACGTCGAGGTGCTGCCGCAGCGTCGTGTCGGAAAGCGGCTTGGGCAGTCCAGCCGCGTGCGCGCGAAACGCGCGCAGCGCCTCCTCGTAACTGAACTCGAATTCGGCGTGGAGGTTGAACACCCAATGCCACGCAAAGAAGCGGCGTTCGCGGTTGGTGGTGCCGTTCCAGTGCAGGAGCCAGAGCGTGCGTTCGTCCTCCAAATACGGGTCCGTGCCGCGGGCGCCAAAAACGATTTCGCCGAATTCCGTCAGTTTTGGATTACGTCCGGAGGCATCAAAGGCCGCGACTCCGTAGAGCTCCACCCAGCAGCGAAGCGCTTCGACCATGTTCTTCCCGATGCCAAGCAACTCCATACCCTTGCGGGGATCGGCGAAGGGATCGATTCCCTGGCCGATCGCGTCGGCGGCCTTGGGCAGCCACGGAATGCGCAGGGCAAAGGTCTGGTGCCCGGAAAACAGAAACCGATCGCTGATGGGTTCCGCAGGCCGAGAAATCGAGGGATCAGCTACAGGGGCGGCGGGCGTCAAAGGAGAAAGGAGTGAGGGCAATCGTCAGGTAAATGACCGGGCACTCAGGGTCACAATCCCAATTTCAAATTCCGGATCGTCCGGAGGCCAAAAGCGTTCGGATGAAGAACGCCACGCGCAGAAAGTTGAGTCGGGCCATGGTAGGGGTGCATGCGAAAATCGCTGAAGGTGGCCCGTGCCAAAACTTGCGGGGCATCACGGCGGTGCAATCCCGAATTTGCCGGCTGGCGGCACGACACCTGAAGCCCGTTGCACATGAGGGCTCCACGCGGAACCCGCCACCGCACAAGACCAGTGGCGGCAGTCGGGATCCTGCGGCACCGTCACAAGCGTGGGGTCTGCGGTGCTGAGCTGGTAGGCGGTGCCGCGTCCACTTGCAGGTCTTCCGGACTGCGCGCTTTTGCCTCGCACTTCGCTTAGGGTGCTGGGCGCGGCTTGGCTCGGATAGGTTACCCGCGGGCTTGGCGCTGGCATATGTGTGCATGGACGATTGAGTCGGGCGGAGTGGTGATACGCGTTCGCTACGATGAGCTGGGGGAATGCGAAGAAAGGCTCCGCGCGACCAAGTTCAGGCTCTCTGCCGAAACCAGTGCCGGCGAGTCAGATGGGAGTGTCGCCGTTTCCAGAAAGCGCAATCACACCGCTAATCCGCGAACTGAAACAGCGACTGGCTAACTTCGCGAACTGATTTCGCCGCGAGTGGTCGGAAGGAGTTCGTAGGAGTTGGGCCGTCTCTGCATTTTATCAATCACAACGCGATAGCCGCCACGCGTGAGTATTGCGACCAAGGGCTCAAAGTGCTGCTCGGGAAATCGGTATCCCAGAATGATTCGCTTCAGCGCTTCGGGCGGGAAACCAAAGGTGCGACTGTCACTCAGCACGCGCCATTCCCGTTGAAATTCCCAAGCCGATGATTTGTGCAGCAGCCGATCCTCGAAGTCGTCGGATTCCCGAGGCGGAACGGCCCCATATTTGACCTCTTTAGCCGCCGCGAAACACGGATGCCGGCCATCGAAATCGAGACAGATGCCGCGGTGCTGATCAGCATAGAATGTCCACATCAGGTCGTGGTCTCCTACCGCAGACAGACTGCAGACGAAGAGCGACCGTCGGAACGTCTGTCCAGCGAGGCTTCGACGTGCAGCCCTTGCCTCCGGAGAATCTGAGGTGACCAGCTGGGTCATGCTCGAAAAGCCGTGCTTCTTCGACGCAAGCACGACCGGAATCATGTTTTCGAGAACGAAGCGATCAAGGTCGTGCGGTCCTCCCGTTGGGACTGCCCCGGTGTGTCCGTCATGCGGATCATCGAAGGCGCGGGGGTTCTGGCAAAAAAGGCTGTGGTTAGTCAGAAGCTGTTCGGTGTAGTTCGTTGCCGCGCCGCCGCCATCTGGCTGGCGTTTGAGCGTTGGGGTCCATGCTCGATATTTGAAAAAGGATGGCGGCATCGCGTCAGCGGACTTTGTGCTCTTCTCGCTGTATCGCCTCGGCCAGCCACTTCAGTTGGTTGGGTCCCAGGGAGCGCAACGAGGTGATAGGCTTGGGCAGGTCGAGTTTCGCATGGGCGAACGCATAAACCTGGGGCTTACCCCAACCAAGCGACTTCGCTCGTGCCCAGATGCCTGTGTAGAAGCCATTCCGGTAAGCGACAGGATTCCCGCGACGTAGCCGCGCGTGGTTCATGGCCCGCTGCTGCTTTAGGTATGAAACGGCTTCCTCGAAGCGAGCGGCGGGTATGAGGTGATAGCTTGTGACCTGGAAATGGCTCTTCAGGCGGACCTGCGCAGCCGCATAGTTTGGTTCACCATCGTCGCCCGCGAGACGTTCGGCGAGATCCTTCACCAGTTCCTGAATCTTCGCTTTCTGCGTTTCGGAAAGGTGTGATTCGTCAGTTTGGAGGGTGTGGCGCGTGACGTGCTTTTCGGCGATGTTTACGTCTCGCCCAGCGACGGCAACCCGGTGCCCTCGTCCGCTGACGCGCACGTTGATTTTCGGACTGGCCGGGAGAAGCGTGGCAAGGTGCTTGAGGAGATGAACGAGTTCCAAGTCATCCGAAATGTCTTCGCCTTCGGTTTCCTCGACAAGGACTTCCAAGCGAGCAGGCGAATCGGGTTTGGCTGTCGCTTTTTCGAGAGCATCGGTAGCGTCTGGCTTGCTGGCAAAGCGAGCTTTGAGTTTTGCTTTTACGACTTCGTAGACGTCTTTTAGGGCGTGGTTGGCTAGCGCTTTGGCAGGCTCACGGAGAACCGAGGCCGCCTGCAGGACGAGAGGTAGGTAAGGAGTAAGAGACATTGGGGTAGGTTAGAAAGCCAAGGTGCCCGGCAAGCGTGAGTCGAAGATTTAAGGGGTCGCGCTCGAGCCTGCCGATTTCAGCCACCAGACATGCGTCGAGGCGACGCCTTTCGCTTGGGGTGAGCAGGCCGAAGACCTTTGGCGTTGGCTCCGGTTGCTCAGGCATATTTTCGTATTCGGTTTCACCGTGCCGGCGGAGATGTTTGGGCTGATCCTTTTCCGGAGAGTTGGACCAGTGTCGTATTAAAGTCTGGGGATGGGCCGAGATCAGTTCGGTAAGCGGAGGAGTTAGCTGTAGGGGCGCTCACACATCACTTGCGACTACGCGCCATCGCCAGGACACGCCGCTGCTTAATTGCAGCAAGTTTGACGGTCTTGTGCTGCCCCATGTGAAACCTCGCGAATATAAACATGCGGTCCTTCTCATCAAGACCGTAAGGCACAAGCGCCAAGAGATGCTTCTGCCCCTTTTCCGGTCCCGTTCGCCGTCTGTGATAGAAAAACACGGTGCCACCACGTTCACAACGGTCGACCGCTCGTCCAAGGTATCGACGCAAGTCGGAGACCTCTACCAGCCACGGGATCAATCCCTCAAATGGTCGCTTGGGTCGTTGGCATCTCTTCATGGCACTGATGATATGCCGAGACCTAGGACATAGTCAGTCCGAGCCCCGACCGCGATTGTAGCTGTAATTTTGAAGGGATGGATTGTCGCTGTTTAGGGATGAATCTGTTTCGACTCTCAGGCTACATCCATACAGACGTAAAAAATACAGGCCAACGGACTACGACCGCCTCTGCAGCTGCGGTGGTGGGGCGCGTCGGAGCTGATCGGGCTACTGGGGCGAGGACTTCAACAGGTAATGAGGATTCAGGGTCATCGAACCGAAACAAAATAGCAGCAGTGACCCATCCTTGTGAATCGCGGCCACAATACGAGGATTTCTGGCGTAGGTGGTCGCGGACTCAGCTGTTTCGGCGAGCAAGAAGGATACTTCGGCTTTCGTTTCGAGATACCATGGCGCTACGACGATAGTTATGGTGTGCCTTCGAGGAGGGTTGGTTAGATCTTTAACCAAGAGTATTGACTGGTTCCTGGCCGGGCCCTCCCAAATCTCAACCAGCAGGGGACCCGAATCAGTCACGCCGCGCCAGACTTGGAGCGCGGTTCGTGGCTGACCACGGAGAGTTCCAGCCAACGAAAATAGCGTCAGGAAAAATACAACGGTCTTGGGTATGCAAGGTGTCAGACTGACACCCTTGTGCGGAGAAAAAATGTTAGGGTCAAGGTGTCAAAGTGGCACCGCGTAAAAATTCCCAAACGACTAGAGGACGTAATATCCTAGGCGGGAGAATTAGGGCACTCCGATTGCGGCTGAAGCCGAGCGTCTCGCAGGCGGATCTTGCCGCGCGCGCGACGCTTAATGGCGTTCCAATGGATCGCCCGACTGTTTCCAGAATCGAATCGGGGAAGAAATTCCTACGCGATTTCGAGATTATCGCGATTGCCTCTGCCCTTCGTGTAAGCGTTGCCGTTTTATTTGAATCGAGATGAGTTAGCCTGGCAGCAAGCGCTGTGCGCTGACGCTGAATTCGCGACTATGCAGGGATTCCGCCATCGGTGCGACTCGCCGTGTCAAAATTGGAACGGAGCGTCTTTGTTCCACTGCCCGGCACCGAAGAGGCCGATAGAAGTTTCCGGATTCCGGGGAGAGCGCCGCGTCCTAGCAGCTGGCTGCCTGCGTTGCCGATCAACTCACCCCGGTCTCCTTCGCGTAGGCCGCGTGCAGCCAGCCATGCGGGGTCGACTATGCTCTCTAGCGTCTCGCGCTCGTCCGTTGTTAGACTGACGTTTGTTCCTGATGAGGAAGGGCGGTTGGACTGCGTTCGCATGTCTATCACCGGAGTTCCTCTTGTTAGCTGCTTGAGCGCATTTACTTCAACCCTAAGCCGTCGCCGCTCGGCAATGACCAGCCCAATATATGATCTGATCGCGGGGTCTGAAACGCGCTTGAGAATTTCCGCTTCTTCTGAGGCACCATCCTGCTGTTTGATCGGACGAGCCTTTTCGATGCCAGCCCACTTAATCCATGCGTTGATCAAATCCCGAAAATGTTTTCCTTTGGGCGAGTAAAGTGTGTTGAGGCTCGGCCCTCCCCTCGAGGCGGTCATCCGTCCGATCGTTGCTTGGGAAAAATCAGGCGGGCTTACCTTGTTCAATTCGCGGCAAACCTCCTGTAAGATTCGCATGTTCCGGACGTATCGCTGGTTTGCTTTCCCTTCGAGCAGCCCTTTTAAGACCAAATCAGGATGCGTTGGTGTCATGTCGTGATTGCCTTCGCTGTTTTGTTGTGTGTTGGAACGCTTTCCGCCCGCAGGGCATCTTTCAGGAAAAGGGGGAGTTCCTGTCGCTGTTGAATAGACGATTCCACTTGGTCGAGCGCGATCCTAAGTATCTCGAGTTTTCCTTGTGGCACGGCCCGATTTGCTGCGCGGAGCTCCGCTTCTTGAGCCCGAATTATCTGCTCGGTTATTCTGTTTCCAACCTCAAGCTGTAGACGCCTATCGAACACAAGAAGTGGCACTTGGCCCCGCTCTCGCAAGCGAACCATGTCTAGCAGCTGACTCCGGCGATAAATTGCACTGGTCGCGTCCGACTCGAGTTCCGGATATAACTCGGCGTCAAGGCACACGCCAGACGCGGCAAGCAACTCCGAGTCCACCTGCTCGATGGTCGCTTTGATATCTGTTATCGTTCCCAATGCGATGAGCTTTTCACGATGATCCGGGCCGTCAGTGGTTCGTAGGACTTCCAAGCAGCGCCCCACTACGTAGAATACGTTGGTCATCTCTTGGGAGACGCGGAAGACATCGGTTTCTTGCTTTTCAAGCAGGGACTCGATGCGCTCAAGCTCGCTTGAGTCGAACGGCCTGCCCGCGCGCTCGGCGTCGTATCGCTCGTCTTTCGTGGCGTTCAGCTTCTTTTCGGTGTCATCTCTGATGCGTTCGAGGTCTGCCAGTAGAACGCCCTTTGTCGAAAATTTGGCGCGCAATTCGTCTAAAAAGGCGGGGCCCGTGCAAAGCCACCGGCACCGATGCTCTGCACATCGTCTCGGCGGAACGGATTCTCTGATGTCGTTGGATTTTCCGCCAGAGACGGGTAGCCGCAGCCCGCCGTTGTAGCAGCCGGGGACTTGGCGATTTCCGCTTCTAGGAAGTGTGTTTCCGCCCGCGAGACACCAGCCATCGTGGACCCGGGTCCACGTGTGAGCGCTTCGGTCGCGTGGATTGTCGTGAAGAACTGATCGCGCCGAATCGGGGTCGAGAAGAACGAGAGACTTGGTCAAATCCTCTACTTTTTGTTGTGCTAGCCAGCGGACATAATTTTGCTCCTTGTCTTCATTGAGGCATTTGATGGCGCGGTCCATCTCGTGGTTCAACAACGCGGCATTGAGTTTGGTATAGAGAAGTGTCATTATGATGCTGCTGTGACCAGCAAGCTTCATTAATATAGTTATTGGGACGTTGCCCTCAAAGGCTAATGCGCTAAGGAGGGACACGCGAATCGAATGCAATGGGTGCTTAGTTGTGACATCATTGCTGCGTTCACTAACACGCTTTATTAGGTTTATCGGTGCTCCGCCGACAGTTTCGCCTGATTCAGCCAGGTCTTTTGTGAAATCGAAAAGAAGCTTACCCCATAGCGAATCGAGGGAGCGCTTCGCGATTGGCATCGAGTGGTCTTTTTCCGACCACTTGGAAGGGGAAACCTTTCCCGAGGGCCTGTTGAGCGCGCTCGCGTCACGAAACAAAAAGCAGGTCGGCGGAAGCATGTTTTGCTTAGCCGGACTTAGAACTTGGCCGATATGGCGAGGCTCGGCATCCCGCCACAGCGTCGGGCATTTGATCGGATTATATCGCTCTTGCCAGTTGCGTAATTTTATCAGCCAACGAAGAAGGACCGAGTGCTGCCACGGAACGAAATATCCAAATTCGCTCGCGTCTTTCCCAATATCACCGGTTTTATTGGTGTTGAAGAAGATTCCGGTTAGCTCGTTGTCTTCATAGGGACTACTGAAGGTGCGAAAGGCCCCCTGCGATCGAGAGACGCGCCGCCTATCTGCCCGTTCCAGACGCGCTAGGAGGACCTTTCGATTGGGATTGGGTGCCCATTTAAATCGTATGTCTTTAGGATGGGTTATTGTTGGGTCTACTAATTCGATTCGCATCTCGTCAGCTTCGCCACTGTCTAGCATGCGAACTTGGAACGTGCGTGCGCAGATCTCTAATTTGGTAAGAATTGCAACTGCTCGGGCTGGAGACCACGCTTGGATGACTTCACGCAGCACGGGCTCGGCGCTCTTTGTTTTGGGATTCCACTTTTCGACCGCATAGCCCTTCCGAGACTTGACGGCGACGGTTACCTTGCGAAGCACCAGATCTGGATCATATCCTGGGTCGCCGGGGCGGAGGTCCATCATGGATGCGATTTTCGGATCGTACACCTCGAACCAGTCTCCGGACTGGGTTCCTCCTTTTTGCTCTCCCGTAGCGTTGATCGCCCATTGCCAATCACTGAAATTGGGGCCCGGGGCTAATTTTCCCTTTAGTCTACAGATGAACTTCCACGGCAGCGGCTGCTTCTCAGATTCCGCAACCTTCGGAACTCCGGTGTGGCTTGCTCGTGGAAACGGATTTCTGAATTGGGAGTGTGGCTCGAAGTCTCCGTCGTCCCACTCTCCGAAGCGCCCCTCTGGGTCGTGCTTGAGGACCCAGTCGATGAAGTCGCACACGCGGTTATTGGCCGAGATACCAGCGGGTTTCGGTTGGAAAAGCACGCCGGCGTGTCTTCCCTGTAGAAAGATTGGTTTGGGATTTGATGATCGAGCAAGAAGCTCCTTGGGATTCCAGAGTGAGTTAGCGGCAATATAACCGCGGATCCACATAGCTATCGTGTGAATTCTCGGGCCATAGGAGCCATTTGGCGCCGCAGCAACCTCCCGCATATAAGCGTCAGCCAGCGTTTGCCAGTCCGCAGACTTTGCGCCATAGAGCCTTTGACACCACGAGAATGTTGCGTCTGTGGTAAAATGATAGGGGTCCTTCTTGGGTTTCTTATTCATTCGTGGCGCTCTTCCTGAATGCGATTCAGCCTCTCTAGCGAGGCCTCCCAGTTTTTGATAAAGTCATCTCGAGTGCGCCGGCTGTCGGTCAAAGAGGCTTCCAAAAGTTCATGGTCGGTCCGCTTCACTGTTTCCTGGAGCACAGGTGGCGGGGTTTCACGCAGGCGGTTGAGTCCTGATTCGAGGGCTTCATGCAGCGCACCGTCAGATTCTTGTTTGTAGACGTCCTGGGAGGACGCGGATGCATGGTGCATGAATCGTCGGATTACCTCTTTCTTCAGTTTAAGGCTTTCAAGCCAGTAGCCGTAGCTGTGGCGATGTGCGTGGGGGTTGGTTCCGTGCTCACGACCGGCCTGAAGGCCGATTCTTCGCACGGCTTGCTCGTGGGCGTCCATGTAGCGTTGCACCTTTAAGGGCGCACCTTCTGTTTTGGGATCAAATGAAACCCACGCCCATGGGTGGTTGGGCGGAGAGTGGAGCGACAGATACTGGCGAAGGTAGATCTCCCACAGCTTGAGAAACAATCGGCCATAACCCGGGTGCGCCCAGCGGACCTCGAGATAAAATTTCCCATCTAAAACCGGGTTCTTCCAGCCGGCGCGCATTGGCCCCGCGACGAGTTCTCGCTGCGGTAGACCGTGTCTGGCGAGATACTCTGCGCGGGTGGTGGTTAAGGGGCGGTTCGATGAGTCGCGCCAAGTAACCAGACCCCAGCTCGGGTGGCCTATGCGAACGAGTGCTTTTGTGGTATCCAAAGGGTCCGGGGCGACATCGCTAATGAACATGTGGAAGGGCTCTGAAACCCGAAGGCCACCACCATGTAGCAAAAGGGTGATGAGGACATCGCGAACGTTCAGCTTCATCCACGGTTCGGAATTCCAAGGGCGGGTCGCAAAGCCGTTAAGGATGAGATCTCCGAATCTTTCGGACGGAAATCGCGTCACGGCGTTGCCGTCCACGCGTGGGGTTTGACGAAGCTTGTTGAAACTGTGCCGAACGGTCCCGGCCGCCCGCCAGATCTTACTTTGGGGCTGGAGGTGCTTCAGGAACGAATGTTCTTGGCGGAACATTCGCGCGGCCATTACGCAGATCCGCTCATGCGGGTCCGCTTCGCGTAACGGATTGAGCTCCCTCGTCCGGCTCAGTCTCGAAACAAAAGACGAGAAGGTCGTGAGGTTTGCAGCGATTTGTCGAATTTGAGCCGGTTGCTTAGGCATCCAATACAAGCCGCTAGGGTCGTAGCCGTCCTCGATGCTTCCCAAAGAAAGTCTGTTTAGGAACGTTTGGAACAGAACCGGAGAATTCTGGCAAAGCGATGGGTTCGCCTCCGCGAACTCCAGCAGCAACCGAACGTGGAGCACTAGCTTCCGATGCCACGCCATGGACTTAGTGAGGTGCTCGCACTGGAACTTTAGCAGCGAACCGACGGGAATACCCGCTGAGCTGAAGAGCACCGGTAGCTCCACCGCAGGCCCGGAGTCCGTCAGGACCTTGGTGATTTTTGTGATCACGAATCGAGGTATGGTATGCCGGGACCGTTTTACAATAGAATTGTCCGTTTCAGCATTGTCGGTCGGTGGGCCCCCATCCGAAGCGGTTCAGGGCGGGGAGGGGGCAAAGCCCCCTCCCCTGCGCCCTTCCCCAGTTATCTTACTTTTATGCAAGGCAAGCTTAGGTATGGCAGAGACTAAGACCGGAGAAGAGATCTACGGCCCGGAGTCGTCCGGCAAGACCACCTTCTGCTTGAGCGTCATCGCCGAGGCCCAGCGCCGCGGCGGCCTGGCGGCCTTCATCGACGTCGAGCACGCGCTCGATCCGAAATACGCCAAGGTCGTGGGCGTGAACCTCGACGACCTCCTCGTCTCCCAGCCCGACTCCGGCGAAGACGCGCTCAACATCATGGAGACGCTCATCCGCTCGAACTCCATCGACGTCATCATCCTCGACTCCGTCGCCGCGCTCACCACCAAGGCCGAGCTCGACGGCCAGATGGGCGACGCCACCGTCGGCGCCCAGGCCCGCCTCATGTCGCAGGCCATGCGCCGCCTCACCGCCGTCGTCTCGAAGACGAACTGCGTGTGCATCTTCACCAACCAGATCCGCGAGAAGATCGGCGTCATGTTCGGCAACCCCGAGACCACCTCCGGCGGCCGCGCGCTGAAGTTCTTCTCGTCCATCCGCCTCGACATCCGCCGCAAGGACCAGCTGAAGACACCCGACGGCAAGGTCATCGGCAACCGCACGAAGATCAAGGTGGTGAAGAACAAGGTCGCCCCGCCGTTCACCGAGTGCGAGTTCGACATCATGTATGACGAGGGTATCTCCGCCACCGGCTCGCTGCTCGATCTCGGGCTGGAGCACAAGGTGCTGGAGAAAAAAGGCGCGTGGATCGCGTTCAACGGCGAACTCGTCGGCCAGGGCCGCGAAGCCGCGAAGGACGCGCTGAAGCAGAACCCCGCGCTGGCGGAAAAGATCAAGGCCGCCGTCCTCGAGAAGGCGACGATCAAGCCCGGCGATCCCGCCGCCGGAGCGACCGAGGAATAATCCGCACCGCACGCTTGGAAAACCGGGGCGTCGCGCCGATGATGTTCGCATGAACCTCACGGCCCGGACGCTCCTGCTGTTTCTCGGGATCGCCCTGCTGGCCGCGGCCTTTTCCGGTTGCAGCCAGGGCGCGGCGGAAAACCAGATCCGGGCCCGCCTCGCGTCGATCCGCGAGGCGATCCTCGCCCGCCGCGCGGACGGCATCGTCGAGTTCGGCACGCCGGACTGGCGCTTCGACACGCCCGACGGTCAGACCTTCGACCGCGCGGGCTACCTCGAGCGCACGAAGAAGCTCTTGGCCGAGATCCAGATCGAGTCGCTCGACACGCACATCGATCGCATCGAATTCCACGATTCGCGCGCCGAGGTGACGCTCACGCAGACGATGGTGCGCGGCGAGACCGACGCCACCGGCGCGCGCACGCGCTGGAAGGTGAAATACGGCGAGCGCCAGGAGTGGATCGAGACGCGCGGGCGCGGCTGGCTCGTCGCGCGCGTGACGATCCTCTACCGCCCCGTGCGCTCCGCGCTGCCCAATCCCTGAGCGCCTGCGCGCAGCCTCCCTCTTTCCCATGTCCACGCCCCTTCGCTTTCTGTCCGCTCTGATCGCGGGCACGACCCTGTCGCTCCCGGCGGCTCCGCCCCAGGCGGCGTCGCCGGCGGATGATGCGCCGCCACAGCTCGTCTTGAAGGGGCCGAAGTGGAAGAACGTCGAGCAACTCCGGCGCTTCGCCGCGCAAGGCGATCCGCAGGCGTGCTTCGAGCTCGGCGACCGCCTGCTCAACGGCGACGGTCTCGCCGCCGATCCCGGCGCGGCGCGCGACTGGCTCGACCGCGCGGCGCGCGGCGGCGTGGCCGAGGCGATGTTCCGGCTGGGCAAGCTGCACTACGACGGCGTCGGCGGCCCGAAGGATCTCGAGCTCGCGCTGGACTACTACGCGCAGGCCGCGCGTCAGTGCGTCCCCGAGGCGCAGCACAACATCGGCGCGATGCTGGTGAGCGGACGCGGCGTGAAACGCGACTACGTCGAGGGCCTCGCCTGGCTGATCGTGGCGGAGAAGAGCGGCGCCGCCTCCGATGCGGTCGCGCGCACGCGCCAGCACCTCGCGAAGCGCCCCGCCGACGTCGCCGCGGCCGAGCGGCGCGCCGCCGAATTGAGCGCGCTGCTGGGCGATGCCGGGAAACGCGTGCAGGCCGTCCCGCGCTACACGACCGCCGGTGCGCGCCCGGCGACCCCGCCGCCCATCTCCGAGCCGAAGCCGGACGCCCCGGCGAAGGTGAAGGTCGATCTCGGTCCCGGACTCACCCCGCCGAAGCCGCCGCTCGATTGGCCGAAGCCCTGACGCGCCCGCGGGCGTTCACGGCTCGACCGGCGGCGCCTCGCCGAATTTCGCCGCCAGCTGGCGCAGGTAGCTCTCCATCGTGCGCGTGTGACCGAACACGAAGCGCGCGAGAAAACGGAACAGCGCCGGCCGCACGAAGCCGGCCTCCGTGAGGCGCACGCGCGTGCCGCCCCCGTCCATCGGCGCGAACTCCACCGTCCACCGGCCGCCGAACGGCAGCGCGGGGTCGGCGATCTCCGTCACGAGCCGGTGCGGCGGCGTGGCCTCGCGCAATGCGTAGGTGATCGCCCCGTGGGATGACGTTTCGCGATGGCGGGCGAGCGCGCCGTCGGCCGGAAGGATTTCCACCGCGCTGATGTCGCGGCGCCAGTCCGGATGGCGCGCGAAATCGCGGGCGGTGTCGAACAGCACCGCGGCGGGCTGGCGGATCACGAGGCTGCGCGTGGCGGTGTGCGCGCGCGGCAGCAGTGCGCCGACCAGCCAGGCGAGCGCGACGAGGAGCGCGAGGGAGGCGAGGACGAGGAGGAGGATTTTCATGATCACCAGCGTTTGCGGCGCGGGGCGCGGGCCTGGAATTCGAGCGCCGCGCGCGCGAGCAACGCGAGACCGGCGACGGCACGCCGCTGTTCGCGCGGGGAAAGCTGTCCGAGGACCGCGGCGACGCGCCGGCGGTCGAGCACGGATGTGTCGGCCATCGCCTCGGCGCCCTGCGGCGTGAGCCGGAGCTCGATCCGGCGGCGGTCACGGCGCGCGGGCGTGCGCGTGAGGTGACCGAGCCTCTCGAGGCGTGCGAGTGAGGCGGAGAGTGTGGACGCGGCGACGCCGAGATGGCGCGCGAGGTCGCCGGCGAGGGTGCCGCGCTGCTCGTCGAGGTGGACGAGCAGCGTGGAGTCGTGGGCGGAGAGGTGGTGGCGGTTGGACCTGGTGCGGACGTGGTCGACGTGGCACGCGAGGTAGATCTGGGGATAGGCGCGCTGCACGGCGCGGACGAGGGGCGCGGTCATCGCGGCGGAGGGTAGCGGTCGCGGGAAACTTCGTCAAAGCGAAGGGATTTTGCGCGCGCGGCGTTGTTGGCTAGGCTCCGCGCGATGTGCGCCCAACTGCTCCGTGAACAATTCATCCCCGCCGCGCCCGAGCGGGTGTGGGAGTTTTTCGCCACGCCGCGGAACCTCGACGAGCTGACGCCGCCGGATCTGCGGTTTCGCATCGTGAGCCAGGTGCCGGAGAAAATGTATCCGGGGCTGCTGATCGAGTATCGCATCTCGCCGCTCGCGGGCGTGTGGCTGCGCTGGCTGACGGAGATCCGGCACCTCCGCGAGGGCAGCTACTTCGTCGACGAGCAGCGCCTCGGGCCCTACCGGCTCTGGTATCACGAGCATCATTTCGCGGCCGCGCCCGGGGGCGTGCGCATGACGGATCGCGTGACCTACGAGATCGGCTGGGGGCCGCTGGGGTGGCTCGCGGAGCGGCTGTGGGTGCGGCGGCAACTCGAACGGATTTTCGATTATCGGGCGCGGAAGGTGGCCGCGCTTTTCGGCGGGGCGCCGGCGCGCGGCGCCTGAGGCGGCGTGTTTCCTTTGCGTCGGGCGGCGGTCTGCCTTTCGGTGGCGCGATGGGTTCCCTCCACGACACGATCGCAGCGCTGGCGACGCCCGCCGGGACGGCGGCGATCGCGGTCCTGCGCGCGAGCGGTCCGGAGGTGGCGGCGTTGACGCGGGCGATCTTCGGCGAGCTGCCCGAGCCGCGGGTGGCGCGGCATGCGGATTACCGGGATGGGCGGGGGGAGTTGGTGGATGACGTGGTGTTCACCTTCTTTGCCGGACCCAATTCCTACACGGGCGAGGACACGCTGGAGATTTCGAGCCACGGGAATCCGTTCATCGCGCAGAGAATCCTCGAGGATTTGCTGGCCCGCGGCTGTCGCGGGGCGGAGGCGGGGGAATTCACCAAGCGGGCTTTTCTGAGTGGTCGGATCGACCTCAGCCAGGCGGAGGCGGTGATGGACCTGATTCATGCTCGCAGCGAGCGGGCGCTGGCGGCGGCCAATCGGCAGCTCCGCGGCGCGCTCGGCCGGCGGATGGATGAGCTTATTGCCTTGTTGTTGAATAGTTTGGCTATGATCGAAGCCTATATCGATTTTCCGGACGAGGATCTGCCGGCGGAGAATCGAGAGGCCCTGGAGCGGCAGTTGAAGGAATTGCGGGCCAAGACGCAGCGCCTGGCGGCGACGAATCACTACGGACAGATCCTGCGCGAAGGTATCCGGACGGTGATCATCGGTGAGCCGAATGCCGGGAAGAGCAGCTTGCTGAATCGGTTGGTCGGCCGCGAGCGTGCGCTGGTGAGCCCGGAACCCGGCACGACGCGCGACTACATCGAGGAAACCGTTGCGGTCGGGCAGCATGCGCTGCGACTGGTGGATACGGCGGGACTGAACGCGACGCCGGGTGCCCTCGAACGGCGGGGAATCGAGAAGACCCTCGAGCAAGCGGGCGAGGCGGACCTTTTCCTGTGGGTGGTGGACGCGACGGCCGATGTGCTCGCTCCCCTGCCCTCGCACCTGCGCGATCGCCTGTCGGCGGCCAACACGATCACGGTATTCAACAAGGTCGATCTGGCGCCCGGGCGGCAGCCGCCGGCGAACGCGCTGAATCCGGTGGCGGTCTCGGCCTTGCGGGGCGATGGCATCGAGACCTTGATCGTGGCGCTCGAAGCCCGGGCGGAGTCGTTCCGCACCGAGGTGGGCGAGGATTGGGTCGCGATCAATGCGCGGCATGCCGACGCGCTCCAGCGTGCCGAGGCGGCAGTGGAGGCGGCGCTCGCCGGGTTGCGAGTGGAATTGAGCAGCGAATTGGTGGCGAGTCACTTGCGCGACGCATTGGCGGCCTACGGAGAGATCGCCGGGCGCGTCGACAACGAGCGGATGCTCGACGTGTTGTTCTCCAGTTTCTGCATCGGGAAATAGATTTAATATTGAAATAAATCATGCAGGATCGAGTTTACGATGTGATTGTCTGCGGTGCGGGGCATGCCGGCGTGGAGGCCTGTCTGATCGCGGCACGGCGCGGGGCCTCCACCCTGCTGCTGACTGGCAACATCGACACGATTGCCCAGATGAGCTGTAATCCCGCCATCGGCGGCCAGGCCAAGGGGCAGCTGGTGCGCGAGATCGATGCCCTCGGTGGCGAGATGGCGATCAACACCGACGTGACGGGAATACAGTTCCGCCTGCTGAACGAATCGAAGGGACCGGCGGTCCAGTCGCCGCGCGCGCAATGCGACAAGAAGGCCTACCAGTTTCGGATGAAGCACACCTTGGAGCTGCAGCCGAATCTCCGCCTGTTCCAGGCGACGGTCACCGGCCTGATCTTCGAAGGCGGACGGGTGGTGGGTTGCCGGACGAATCTGGATATCGATTTTCGCGGCCGAACGGTCGTCGTGACCACCGGCACCTTCCTGCGGGGATTGATGCACGTCGGGCAGAACAAGAACGAAGGCGGCCGGCTCGGCGATTTCAGCGCCAAGACCCTTTCGTCCAGCCTGCAGGCGGCCGGCATCGAACTGCAGCGACTCAAGACCGGCACGCCGCCGAGGATCCTGGGCCGGAGCATCGACTTCTCGGCCTTGCAGGAGCAGCGGGGCGATGCGCAACCGACGTTCTTTGCGTTTCACGACACCCGGGGCGATGCGGAGCTGTTCCACGTGGAACAACGCGGCGAACGGAAGCTCGGGTGGCAGCCGGGGGCCGACCAGGTTTCGTGCTGGATCACTTACACGACTCCGGAGTCGGCGGAGATCGTCCGCAGCAACCTCCACAAGTCGGCCATGTATTCCGGCGAGATTGTGGGAACGGGGCCGCGGTATTGCCCGAGCATCGAGGACAAGATCGTCCGCTTTGCCGATAAACCGCGCCACATGCTCTACCTGGAGCCGGAGGGGCGAAACACGAACGAGTATTACATCAACGGCCTCTCCACGAGCCTGCCGCTCGAGGTGCAGCTCCAGTTGGTGCACAGCATCCCGGGTCTGGAGCGGGCGGAGCTGCTGCGCCCGGCCTACGCGGTGGAATACGACTTTGCCCCGCCGCAGCAGCTGTTTCCCTCCCTGGAGTCCCGCAAGGTGGAAAACCTGTTCCTGGCTGGCCAGATCAACGGAACCTCGGGCTACGAGGAAGCCGGGTGCCAGGGTCTCATCGCGGGCATCAACGCCGTGCAGAAGGTCAGGGGAGAGCCGCCGCTCGTGCTGGGGCGGCACGAGGCCTACACGGGTGTGCTGATCGACGATTTGGTGACCAAGGGCACGAGCGAGCCGTATCGCATGTTCACCAGCCGGGCGGAGTATCGCCTCCTGCTGAATCACGGCAGCGCCGAGCTGCGTTTAAACAAACATTCAAGACGCCTTAAGCTATTACCGGATAATCGTTTGAGCGCGATTGAGGCCAAGCGGATCGCGATTGAATCCTGGGTGACCTGGCTCGAACAAAATCGCACCGAAGGCGGACGCTGGGGCGATCTGATCCGGCGCTCGGACTCAGCCCTGACCCTACCCTCCGATCTGCAAGCGGCGGGCGCCGCCGTGCGCGAGGAAGTCCTTTATCGGGTGCGCTATCGCGGCTACCTCGAACGCGAGCTTCGCCAGATCGAGAAACTCAAGGATGTGGACGCGATCGCCCTCCCCGCGGACCTCGACTATCTGGCGATTCCCGGCCTCCGCCGCGAGAGCGCACAGAAGCTCCAGCAGCTCCGGCCGGTCAATCTCGGCCAGGCGAGCCGCATCAGCGGCGTGAATCCCGCGGACATCAGTATTCTGATGGTCAGGCTCGCCGCGGCGAAGCGCCGCTGAGTCCTTGGTGCGCAGGTCGGTCCCTCTCCCGGCGCCGCGGCCGGGCCGACGCCCGCCGCCCGTGTCGCTCCAAGCGCAGCGATTCTCTTTCTTGCGTGCCCCGTCGCAGGCGCGGGCTCCCCGCTTGCTGGCGTCGGATCGTCGCCCGGGTGGATCGCGCAGGCGCCCTGGCCTTGGACGTTTTCAGCGTCGCCGCGCGTGCAGGTTTGGGGGTGCGCTGGGCGTCTCGTCGTGGCTGTAACAATCGCGTGACGGCGCGGAATTGCTCTGGAGCGTTTCGCGTCCGTCACAATACTCGGGCCCAATGGAGAAAAAGAAGATCCTCGTGGTCGACGACGAGCCCGATGTCACCGAGCTCGTGGCCTACAACCTCCGCGCCCGCGGCTTCCTCGTTGAAACCCTCAACGACGCCACCGCCAGCCTCGCCAAAGCCCGGCACTTTCACCCCGATCTGGCTATTTTAGACATAATGATGCCGCACCTGAGCGGCCTCCAGCTCTGCCGGCTCTTTCGCAGCGATCCCAAGCTCGCGCGCGTGCCCGTCATTTTCCTGACCGCGAAAACCGAGCCCCAGGACCGCATCGACGGCTTCGAGAGCGGGGCCGACGACTACCTCGCAAAACCCTTCAGCCCGAAGGAGCTCGTGCTGCGCGTCGAGGCGATGTTCCGCCGTCTCTCCCAGCCTCCGCCGAGCGCCGCGCGCCTGCAGATCGGCGCGATCGTCCTCGACGGCGAGACGCATCG
The DNA here is from genome assembly GCF_047777955.1 of Oleiharenicola sp. Vm1. Classification (GTDB taxonomy): domain Bacteria; phylum Verrucomicrobiota; class Verrucomicrobiia; order Opitutales; family Opitutaceae; genus Didemnitutus. The sequence continues at coordinate 91,499 of NZ_CP180537.1, read as the reverse complement.
CGTGACCGTCGGCGGCGAACACGTCGAGCTCACGGCCACGGAATTCAAGCTCCTCCGGCTCATGATGGAGCGCCAGGGCCGCGTGCAAACGCGCGAACACCTGCTCGTGAACGTTTGGAACTACTCCGCCGAGATCGAGACGCGCACCGTCGACACGCACGTCCGCCGCCTGCGGGAAAAACTCGGCGCCGAAGCCGACTGGATTGAAACGATCCGCGGGGTGGGTTACCGCATCGCCGAGAAGAAACCCTCGGCATGATCTACCTCGTCCTCGCGGCGCTCATCCTTGCGCTCCTGTTCTGCGGGCGGCTCCTGTTGCGCCAGAACCGGCTGCTCGAGCAGTTGCGCGGGGCGATCCGCTTTCAGCAGCCGCTGCTGAAATCCGAGGGTAACGCCGATCATCTCCCCGATTGGCCCGGCCTCGCCGAGGACGTCAACCGGCTGATCACGGAGAACGCCACGCTCCAGCAGCAGCGCAGCGACCAGCTCACGCAGCTCGAGGCCACGCTCGGCAACCTGCGCGAGGCCGTGCTGATCGTGGACGAGGCGAACTACGTCCACCTGGCCAATCGCGCCCTGCGGGAGATATTCCCCTCCGCGCGCGACCTCGTGAACCTGCGCCTCGAGCTCATCGTCCGCAGCGCCGCGTTCCTCGACTACGTGCGGGCCACGCGCGCCGGCCAGCCGCTGCCGCGCCAGGAGTTCGAGATCAACCACGGCGCGGGTTCCACGTGGATCGAGGCCTCCGGCGCGCCGATCCCGTCGCCCGACGGCAAGTCGCAATGGGCGCTCTTCGTCATCCACGACATGACGCAGCAGCGCATCCTCGAGCGCATGCGCCGCGACTTCGTGGCCAACGCCTCGCACGAGCTCCGCACGCCGCTCAGCGTCATCAAGGGCTATGTCGAAACCCTCGTCGACGGGCACGCGACGATGACCGACGAGGACCGGGCTCGTTTCCTCGGCACGATCCAGCGCCACAGCGACCGCCTCAACGCCATCATCGCCGATCTCCTCACGCTCTCCCGCCTCGAGTCGGCCACCCCGGGGGTGAATTTCGAGCCGATCGACCTGCGCGCCTTCCTCACCGCGCTCGTCGACGACACCGCGCAGCGCCCGAACGCCCGGCGCCACGCGCTCGCGTGCCGCCTCGACCACGCGCTCGGCGCGGTCGCCGGCAACGCCGAGAAGCTCACGCAGCTCTTCGGCAACCTCCTGGACAACGCGATCAAATACTGCCCGCCCGGCGCCAACATCGTCGTCGAGGCCCGCGCCCTCGAGGCCGGCGGCGAGGTCGAGGTGGTGGTGCGCGACACCGGTCCCGGCATTCCCGCCGAGGACCTGCCGCACATCTTCGAGCGCTTCTACCGGGTGGAAAAGGGTCGCTCGCGCGAGAGCGGCGGCACCGGCCTCGGCTTGAGCATCGTAAAGCACATCGCGCAGCTGCACGGCGGCCGCGTCTGGGCCGAGAGCGAAGTGGGGAAGGGCACCGCGATCTTCGTGCGCCTCCCGCGCGCGGTCGCGACGCCGTAGGCCCACGGGCGGCCGACGGATTTCCGCGCCGCGAGGGTCCGGGGGGCCGCCGCCACGCCCGAGCGTCCGTCCGGAGGTGCGCGACGGCTCCGTTTCCGTCGCCAGCACGACGGCATTCCTGCCTGCCCGTGCAGCCGGGGGGCGGTGCGGACGGGGCGTCCCGGCCGTGCTTCGCGCTTGCCGCCGGCGAATGCGCGCGCCGGACTGCGCGCGTGACTTTCAAACCCGAGTTCCTCGCCCGCGTGGCGGAGCGCCGCGCCGAGCTCCAGCGCACGCTCGGGGTGCTGCTGCCCGCGCCGCGCGCGATCGTGTGGGAGGTCGGCTGCGGCCACGGGCACTTCCTCGTGCGCTACGCGGCGGAGCATCCGGGCAAGTTCTGCGTCGGCGTGGACATCATCCTCGATCGCCTGGCCCGCAGCGGGAAGAAGCGCGACCGCGCCCAGCTGGCCAACTGCCACTTCGTGCGCGCGGAGGCGCGGGAGTTCTTCAACGCGCTGCCGGCGGGCATTACGTTCGAGGAGGTCTGGGTGCTGTTTCCCGATCCCTGGCCCAAGGCGCGGCACAACAAGAACCGGCTGCTGAAGGCGGATTTCTTCAACGCCATCGCCAGCCGGGCAGGGGAGGGCGCGCGCTTCTATTTCCGCACGGACCACGAGGAGTATTTCCGCGAGGTCGAGGCCACGGTCGCGACGCTGCCGACGTGGCGGCGCGATCCGGCGGCGCCGTGGCCGCTGGAGCAGGAAACCGTCTTCCAGGCGCGCGCGCCGAGCTATCACTCGCTCGTGGCGGTCAGGACATCACATCCAGCGCCAGCAGTAGAGCTAGCTGGGCCAGGGCAGCCGCCCCCAGCAGCACCCAGGTCGCCTGCATGAACGGGTCGCGCGCGAGCTTGCGCTCGCCGTTGGGGTAGCGCGGCTGGGCAGTGCGCTCGAGCAGGTCGCGGTTGGCGGCGTCCATGTTTTACAAGTCGCCGAGCTCCCCGCGGCGCGCAAGCCCTCTCTGCGCGTCTTAATAGGCATCATTAGCCCGGCGGGGCGAAAATCACGGCGCGGCTAATTCCCCTGCCCGGGGCGGATGAATTTAATTTCAGGAGTTGACGGGCCTCCGCGGCAAAAGCTTCCTGTTCCTTCCCTCCCGAAGGCACCCCATTCGGAACTGCATGCGCATCGTCTCAAAATTCCTCGCACTTCTCCTCGCGCTCGGCGCGACGACCGCCGCGTTTGCGGAGGGTGTCGATCCCAAGGCCTCGGTGCTGTTCGATCTGGGCGGCGGCTGGCGCATTACCAACAGCATGATGACCGGCTGGGTCGTCTCGCTGGTGATCATCGGCCTCATCCTTTACGCGGTGGGCAACCCGAAGGTGCTGCCGGGCAAGGCGCAGTCGGTGTTCGAGTCGGTCCTCGAGGCGCTGCGCGACCTGTTCGAGCCGATCGTGGGCAAGAAGGCCTTCCCCGCGGTGTTTCCGCTGCTCGTCACGCTTTTCATCTTCATCCTCATCCAGAACTGGGCCGGCCTGCTCCCGGGCGTGGGCACCGTCGGTGTCGGCCACGAGGTCGACGGCGAGTTCCACCTGACGCGCGCCTTCGTGCGTCCGTTCACGGCGGACTTCAACAGCACCATTGCGCTCGCGCTGATCTCCTTCGGCGCCTACCTGATCATCATCCTCAAATACGCCGGCCCGAAGCTCATCCTCTGGGACCTCTTCGGCAACAAGGCCGACAAGAAGGAAACGCCCGGCTGGCTCTACCCGATCCTCTCGCTCGTGTTCCTCGTCGTCGGCTGCATCGAGGTCTTCTCGATCGCCATCCGCCCCTTCACGCTCTCCGTGCGTCTCTTTGGCAACGTCTTCGGCGGCGAGAACCTGCTCCACGGCACGGGCTTCTTCCCGGTGTTCTACTTCATGGAGCTGCTCGTCGGCCTGATCCAGGCGACGGTCTTCACGCTCCTCTCCGCCGTCTACGTGGGCCTGATCTGCAACCACGGCGACGACCACGACCACGCGCACGAAGGCGCCCACGGCGAGGCGCACCACTGAGCCTTTCCCGCCGGGAGCGTGCCAACGATGTGCGCACGGCGGCAATCCAACCAACCCAAACAAAACACCACCATGAACCTCCTCCTCGCTGAAATCACCGGCAACATCGCCAGCGCTTTCGGTCTGCTCGGCGCCGCCATCGGCGTGGGCCTCATCGGCACCAAGGCCGCGGAGTCCGTCGGCCGCAACCCCGGCGCTTCGGGCAAGATCCTCGTCCAGGCCATCATCGGTATGGCGCTCGCCGAAGGTCTCGGCATCCTCGCGCTGTTCCTCGCCAAGTAAGCCCGCTTCTTTAACTGGCGGCGCCGGCCGCACGCCGCGCCGCCAGTCCCTTTTCCCGCCTCCCGTTCCGCTCCCGCCATGCTCTCCCTCTTCCTCGCCACCACCGAAGCTGCGCACGCCGCCGCCGGCGATGCGTCCATCGTCGAGAAGTTCGGCATCGAGCCGAAGTATGTCGTGATGCAGGTGGTCAGCTTCCTGATCCTCTTCGCCGTCCTCTACATCTTCGGCATCAAGCCGACCGTCGCGACGATGGAGGAGCGCAACAAGAAGATCGAGAGCGGCCTCAAACATGCCGAGGAGATGCAGGCCAAGCTCGCCGCCGCCGCGCAGGAGAGCGCCCAGATCGTCAAGAGCGCCCAGCTCGACGCCCAGAAGATCGTCGACGAGGCCCGCAAGTCCGCGAAGGAATTCGTCGACAAGCAGCAGGCCGAGGCCATCCAGCGCTCCGCCGACCTCATCGCCAAGGCCCAGCAGTCGATCGAGCTCGAGCACAAGAAAATGCTCAACGAGGCCCGCGGCGAGATCGCCCGCCTCGTCGTCACCACCACCGAGCGCGTCCTGGCCAAGAAGCTCTCCGACGCCGACCGCGCCGCCTACAACGACACCGCCGCGAAGGAACTCGCGTCGCTCTAATCCGTTTTTCCCGCCGCGCACGCCATGGCCGCCGACAAGCAAACCAAGCTCCTCGCCAAGCAGCTCTTCAAGCTGAGCGTCGTTGACGGCGAGGTTTCCGCCGACCGCGTCGCCGGCGTCCTCGGCTGGATCGAGAAACACGCGCCGCGCCACCCGCTCGCGCTGCTCCAGCTTTACCACCGCCACGTCGCCAACGAGGTCGCGAAGTCCCGCGCCGTCGTCGAGCACGCCGGCTCGGTCGGCGTCGCCACGCTCGCCGCCATCGAGGCCGCGATGACGAAGAAGTATTCCCGCAAGGTCACCGCCGTCGCCAAGCCCAACGCCGCGCTCCTCGCCGGCCTCCGCGTCCGCGTCGGCTCCGACCTCTACGAGTCGTCCGTCGCCGGCCAGCTCGCCGCCCTTTCCGCCTCCGTCTAACCCCACCGCACTTTAAAACCACATCCCGATGAGCAACGTCATCGAACAAATCGAACAACAGATCGCCAAGCTTTCCTCCAAGGCGGTCAAGAAGAACACCGGCAACATTCGCACCGTCGCCGACGGCGTGGCCAAGATCGAGGGCCTCTCCGACGTGATGTATAACGAGATGGTGCAGTTCCCCGGTGGCGCCATCGGCATCGCGCTCAACCTCGAAGAAGACGAGGTCGGCTGCGTCGTGCTCGGCGACGTCTCCGCGCTCAAGGAAGGCGACGAGGTCTCCACCACCGGCAAGCTCCTCTCCGTCCCCGTCGGCAAGGCCCTCCTCGGCCGCGTGGTCGACGCCCTCGGCCGCCCCGTCGACGGCAAGGGCCCGATCGACGCCAAGGAATTTTATCCCGTCGAAAAGATCGCCCCCGGCATCATCGTCCGTAAGTCCGTTTCGCAGCCGCTCTTCACCGGCATCATGGCGATCGACTCCATGATCCCGATCGGCCGCGGCCAGCGCGAGCTCATCATCGGCGACCGCGGCACCGGCAAGACCACCATCTGCATCGACACGATCATCAACCAGGCCCGCATCAACAAGGTCGGCCTCGCGTCGGGCAACAAGGACTTCCGCCCCGTCTACTCGATCTACGTCGCCGTCGGCCAGAAGCAGTCGAACATCGCGCGCACCATCGCCGCCCTCGAGGCCGCCGACGCGCTGCAGTTCACCGTCATCGTCGCCGCGCCCGCCGCTGACAACCCCGCCAACCAATACCTCGCGCCCTTCTCCGGCGCCGCCATGGGCGAGTGGTTCATGGAAAACGGCATGGATGCGCTGATCGTTTACGACGACCTCTCCAAGCACGCCGTCGCCTACCGCCAGATCTCGCTCATCCTGAAGCGCCCCTCCGGCCGCGAAGCGTATCCGGGCGACGTGTTCTATCTCCACAGCCGCCTCCTCGAGCGCGCCGCGCGCCTCGCCGGCAAGGGCTCGCTCACCGCGCTCCCGATCATCGAGACCCAGGCGGGCGACGTCTCGGCCTACATCCCGACCAACGTCATCTCGATCACCGACGGCCAGATCTTCCTCGAGACCGACCTCTTCAACCAGGGCATCCGCCCCGCGGTGTCCGTCGGTCTCTCCGTCTCGCGCGTCGGTTCCGCCGCGCAGATCAAGGTCACCAAGCAGGTCGGCGGCAAACTCAAGGGCGAGCTCGCCCAGTTCCGCGAACTCGCGGCCTTCGCCCAGTTCGGCTCCGACCTCGACGCCAAGACCAAGGCCACCCTCGACCGCGGCTCCCGCATCGTCGAGCTCTTCAAGCAGCCGCAGCTCAACCCGATCTCGATCGAGGTCCAGGCCTCCGTCCTCTGGGCGCTGCAGAAGAATTACTTCGAGGCCATCGAGGTGAAGAACATCGTCGCCGCCGCGAACTCGCTCCGCGAGTTCCTCACCACGCGCAAGGACGCCCTCCTCACCACCATCCGCACCAAGGCCGCCCTCGACGCCGAGATCGAAGCCGGCCTCAAGGCCGCGTGCGACGAGTGGAAATCCACCTTCGCCGCGAAATAAATTACGAAGGACGATTTACGAATTACGAAAATCGCCTCGCCGCGTCGAATTCGTCACCGCTCACCGCTCCGCCAAATCGTCCATCGTAAATCTTAAATCGTAAATCTCGATGGCCTCCACCCGCGACATCCGCCGACGCATCAAGTCGGTCAAGAACACCCGCCAGATCACGAAGGCGATGGAGCTTGTCGCCGCGTCGAAGATGAAGAAGGCGCAGCAGGCCGCGATGGCCGGCCGCCCCTACGCGCAGCTCATGGCCGACATGCTGGCCGCGCTCGCCGGCCGCGTCGACGAGTCGCTCCACCCCTTCCTCGTGAAGCGCGAGGTCAAGACCCGCGGCATTCTCCTCATCACGACGGACAAGGGCCTCGCCGGCCCGCTCAACGCCAACCTCTTCAAGCTCGTCCTCGACGTGAAGGGCCCGGCGAAGTTCGTCGCCATCGGCCGCAAGGGCGCCCAGTTCCTCGGCCGCGCCAAGAAGGACCTCGTGGCCGACTTCACCGTCAGCGACCGCGTCGGCTTCGCCGAGGTGAAGCCCGTCATCGAGTTCATGATGCAGCAGTATCTCGAAGGCGTCATCGACACCATCGAGGTCATCTACCCGCGCTTCAAGAACACGCTGGTCCAGGAGCCCACGCTCCGCCCGCTGCTCCCGCTCACGAACGTCCGCGACTTCGTCGACCACCTGCGCAGCGAGACCGGCCACACCCCGAAGCACGACGAGCGCGACATGCTCTTCGAGCCGAGCGCGCAGTCCGTCCTCGAGGCCCTGCTGCCGTTCTACGTCAACCGCTACGTCTACCAGCTCATGCTCAGCGCCAAGGCCTCCGAGCACAGCGCGCGCATGGTCGCGATGAAGACCGCCAAGGACAACGCCACCAAGCTCCTCGGCGACCTCACTCTCGAATACAACAAGGCCCGCCAGGCCGGCATCACGCAGGAAATCCTCGAGATCGCCGCCGCCCAGTTCTCGGCCGCCTCCTGATCCTTTAACCAAACCACCCCGCCCATCGTTTCGTCATGAGCAACCAAGGCAAAATCGTCCAAGTCATCGGCGCCGTCGTCGACGTGCAGTTCGCCGAGAACTCCGTGCCGCCCATCTACCAGGCGCTCACGGTCGACTTCACCGCCGCCGGCAAGAAGGAGCACCTCACGCTCGAGGTGCAGCAGCACCTGGGCGAAGGCCTCGTGCGCACCATCGCGATGTCGTCCTCCGAGGGCCTCGTGCGCGGCATGCCGGTCGTCGACACCGGCGCGCCGATCTCGGTGCCCGTCGGCGAGGGCGTGCTCGGCCGCATCTTCGACGTCACCGGCAAGCCGGTCGACGAGAAGGGCCCGGTCACCTACACCAAGACCTACCCGATTCACCGCCCGGCCCCGCTGCTCGTCGACCAGGACGTCAAGGCCACGATCCTCGAGACCGGCATCAAGGTCATCGACCTCATCTGCCCGTTCGTGAAGGGCGGCAAGGCCGGCGCGTTCGGCGGCGCGGGCGTCGGCAAGACGGTCGTCATTCTCGAACTCATCAACAACATCGCCAAGGCGCACGGCGGCTACTCCGTGTTCGCCGGCGTCGGTGAGCGCTCCCGCGAGGGCAACGACCTCTACCACGAAATGTCCGATGCGGGCGTCATCAACCAGAAGGACATGTCCAAGTCCAAGGTCGCGCTCGTCTACGGCCAGATGAACGAGCCCCCGGGCGCCCGTATGCGCGTCGCCCTCTCGGCGCTCGCGATGGCGGAATACTTCCGCGACGAGAAGAACCAGGACGTGCTCCTCTTCATCGATAACATCTTCCGCTTCTCGCAGGCCGGCTCCGAGGTGTCCGCGCTCCTCGGCCGCTCGCCCTCGGCCGTCGGTTACCAGCCGACGCTCTCGAACGAGATGGGCATTCTCCAGGAGCGCATCGCCTCGACCAAGAAGGGCTCCATCACCTCCGTGCAGGCCGTCTACGTGCCCGCGGACGACCTGACCGACCCGGCCCCGGCGAACACCTTCGCGCACCTCGACTCCACCATCGTGCTCGAGCGCTCGATCGCCGAGCTCGGCATCTATCCCGCGGTCGACCCGCTCGCCTCCGTCTCGAAGGCCCTCCAGGCCGACGTCGTCGGCGACGAGCACTACAAGGTCGCTCGCGAGGTCCAGCGCGTCCTCCAGCGCTACAAGGACCTGCAGGACATCATCGCGATTCTCGGTCTCGATGAGCTCTCCCCCGAGGACAAGCTCACCGTCTACCGCGCCCGCAAGATCCAGCGCTTCCTCTCGCAGCCGTTCGCCGTCGCCGAAGTCTTCACCGGCACGCCGGGCAAATACGTCCCCGTCAAGGAGACGGTCCGCGGCTTCAAGATGATCCTCGACGGCCAGCTCGACGACGTCGCCGAAACCGACTTCTACATGAAGGGCGGCATCGACGAAGTCCTCGCCGCCGCGGGCAAGAAATAATCCCTCGCCCGCGAAGCACCCGAATTTTCGCCAATCTCATCCATTCGCGCTGATTCGCGTTCGTTCGCGGGCAACTCTGATCCGATGTCTCTCACACTCGAAATCGTCACCCCGGAAGCGAAGGTCTACACCGACACCATCGACTCCGTCGTCATCCCGACGGTCGAGGGCGAGATCGGCATCCTCCCCGGCCACATCCCGCTGCTCACGCAGGTCGCCTCCGGCGAACTGCGCGTGGCGAAGGGGGCGGAGACGCAGTTCCTCGCCGTCAGCGGCGGCTTCGCCCAGATCGAGGGCGACTCCGTCCGCGTGCTGGCCGAGAACGCCATCACCGAGGAGAAGATCGACGAGAACGCGGTCGAGGCCGCGATGAAGCGCGCCGAGCAGCAGCTCGCCGAGGCCAAGGCGCTCGACCCGCAGGAGCTCGAACACCTGCAGAACCTCGTCCGCTACTCCGGCGTGCAGCTCGCCCTCAAGCGCCGCAAGCGCTGAGCGCCTCCGCTGCCCGGTCCCCCCAGCGCGGCTTCACGCCGCGCTTTTCTTTGGGGGCCTCCGCCGGCCGCGGTCCGGCGCGGGCGCAAGATTGCAAACGCCGCGCGGCGCGCCTGAATCGCTCCGCCATGCCCCGCGCCCTGCTTGTTGCCGCCGTCGTCCTCGGGGCGCTGGCGTCGCTCTACCAGGGCTGGGACATGTTTTTCCGCTCGCCGCCGCGGCTGATGCTCCAGGGCACGGACGACAGCTTCTACTATTTCTGGGTGCGCTCCGCGGTCGTCGACGGCGACCTCGACTTCCGCAACGACCTCCAGCGCGCATCCACGATCGACGACCCCGCGCGCGTCCGCGCCCAGGCCGAGCCGCTCACGCCCCTCGGGCGCGTGCGCAACAAATACCCGGTCGGCTGGGCGGTCGCCACGCTGCCGTTCTTCCTCGTCGCCCATGCGCTCGCCCTCGCCACCAGCGGCCCGGCCGACGGCTGGCAGCCGGTCTATTTCATCGTCATCTGGCTCGGGCACGTCGGCTACGCGGTGCTCGGGCTGCTCGCCGCCCGCCGCGTGCTCGCGCACTACCTCGACGCCGGGGCGGCCACGGTCGGCGTGCTCGTCGGCTGGCTGGCCGGCCCGCTGCTCTACTACCAGACCGCGCGCATCAGCATGCCGCACGGCCTCGCCTTCACCCTCGTCGCGCTGCTCTACGACCGCACCCTGGCCGCGGAAAAGGCGCCGGCGGGCCGCGCCGCCTGGATCCTCGGCGGCGCGAGCGCGGGCCTGCTGCTGATCACGCGGCCGATCTGCGCTCCGTATCTGCTCTTTCCGGCCGGCGTGCTCGGCCGCCTGCTGGTCGCGCGGGAGACGCGGGCGACGGCGCTCCGCCGGCTGCCGTGGGCGGTCGGGCCGACGCTCGCGCTCGTCGCCCTCCAGCTGCTCGCGCAACGCCGGCTCCACGGCAGCTGGCGCTTCGACACCTACGACAGCGAGCCGTTCGACTTCGCGCATCCCCACCTCGTGGAGACGTTCTTCTCCCCGCAACACGGCTGGTTCTACTGGCACCCGCTGCTCCTCGTCGGCATCGCGGCGTTTATCGTCGCCGTCCTCCGCGGCCGCCTGCCCCGGACCTGGCTCGTGTCGCTCGCCGTCGTCGCCTACGTCAACGCCTCGTGGTGGTGCTGGTGGTGGGGCTCCTCGTTCGGCAACCGCTCGTTCGAGGGCGCCACGCTCTTCGCCATGGCCGGGTGGGGACTGCTCTGGGCGCAGGCCGCGCGCGCGGGCCGCGCCGTGCGCGCGCTCATCGGGCTGGGCGTCACGGCGAACGTCCTGCTGCTGGCGCTCTACATGGGAGGCGCGATCAGCCGCGGCGATCCGGTCACCTACCCGGAGATGCTGGCGGCGCTGCTGCGGCAGCTCGCGCGGGCGCTCCCCGGCTGATCAATGCGGCACCGGGGCCGGCGGCGTGTGCCGCAGCGCCTGACCGGGCCGCGCGCCGGTGTGCTCGCCGTCGCGGATCACGAGCACGCCGTTGACGAGCACGTAGGGCACGCCGACCGCGTAGTGGTGCGGATCCTTGTAGGTCGACGGATCGCCGATCTTCTCCGGGTCGAAAACCGTCACGTCGGCCCAGTTGCCGGCCTGCAGCACGCCGCGGCCGGTCAGCTGGAAATGCTCCGCCGGCAGGCTGGTCATCTTGCGCACGGCGTCCTCGAGCGTGAGCACGTGCAGCTCGCGCACGTAGCGGCCCAGCACGCGGGCGTTGTTGCCGTAGCCGCGCGGGTGGGGGACGCCCTCGCCGAAGACGCGCTCGCCGCTGTCCGAGGCGATCATCGTCATCGGGTGCTTCATGAACACCTGCAGGTCGTTCTCGGCGATGCCGTGGAACACGCCCTGCGCGCCGCCGCGGCGCTCGATCTCGAGGATCACCTCGATCTGGTCGTCCAGCGAGTCGGAGCCGCGCAGCTTCTTCGCCGCCTCGACGATGTTCATGCCGTTGAGCGTGCCGTCGCCGCGGAACGACGCCACGACCGCGTAGGCGTAGTCCAGGCGGCCGCGGCCGAGGATGTTGCGCTTCATCTTCGCCACCAGGTCGGCCTTGCGCTGCGGGTCGGCGAGGATGGCGTTGAACGTGGCCGTGCCGCCGTCGAACGCCTCGTCGGGGATCAGCTGGCGCATCCTCGTGCTCGAGGCGGTGTAGGCGTATTGATCCTGGCAGACGTCGATGCCCTCGGCGCGCGCCCGGTCCAGCAGGGCCAGCACCGCGGCGGTGCGCCCCCAGGAATTCTCGCCGGAAAGCTTGATGTGCGACACCTCCGCGCGCACATGCGCCTCGCGCGCGATGCGCAGCACCTCCTCGATCGCCTCGAGGATCTTCCCGCTCTCGCTGCGCATGTGGCTGGCGTAGATGCCGCCGTAGGGCGACGTCACCTTGGCGAGCTCCACGATCTCCTCCGTCTTCGCGAACGTGCCGGGCAGGTAGATCAATCCGGTGGAGAGGCCGACCGCGCCGTCCCGCATCGCGCGGTCGACGAGCCGCTTCATCTCCGCCAGCTCCGTCTCCGTCGGCGGCCGGTCGAAGATGCCGTGCATCGCCGCCTCGCGCACCGTGTTGTGGCCGATGAAGGTCGCGACGTTCGGCGAGACGTGCTGCTCGTCGATGCCCCGGAAGAACGCGCCGATGTCCAGCTTCGAGCCGCCGCAGTTGCCCACGACGATGCTCGTCACGCCCATGCGGAGAAAATGCTCCGATCGCGGCAGCTTCTCGACCAGGTCGTCCGAGTGCGTGTGCACGTCGATGAAGCCCGGCGCGACCACCAGTCCGTGCGCGTCGAGGCGGGTCGTGGCGGTGCCCGTGATCGCCCCGATCTGCGCGATCTTGCCGTCCTTGATCGCGACGTCGGCCGCGCGAGCCGGTGCGCCCGTGCCGTCGACGACGCGGCCCCCGGCGATGATCACGTCGTAGTCGGCGCCGCGCGCCAGCACTGCCAGTCCCGCCGCCACCAGCCACACGCCGAGTCGATTCATGCCGGGCAAGATTCCGGAAATCGCGCCGCGGGCGAGCCTCATTTGTGGCGGGGAACTACGCCATGCCCCGCCGTGATGTGCGCGACGGACAGCCGGCCGCCGGTGGCGCGGTAGCCGCCCTCGAACGGGTTTTCCGCCAGGAACCACGGGGTGTCGAGGTCCGCGAACTGGAAGCCGCCGAGCCCGCAGGCGAAGCAGGCGGAGAAGGTCATCGCGAGGATCGACTCGACGTTGCCGCCGATCATCAGGCCGAGGCCGCGCTCGCGCGCGACGCGCACGATGTCGAGCGCCGCGGCCACGCCGGCCTTCATCAACTTGATGTTCACGACGTCGGCGGCGCGGGCGTCGGCGATGCGGGCGACATCCTCGCCCGAGCAGGCCGCCTCGTCGGCCGCGACCGGCCAGCCGCAGTCCTCGCGGAGGGCGCGCATGCCGTTCAGGTCGTCCTTCGGCAGCCATTGCTCGAGCAGGGCCGGCGTGATCTGCGCGGCGCGCAGGCCCCGGACGAGTTCGCGGGCGTGCTCGCGCGCGATGCCGGCGTTGCCGTCGAGAATGAGGGGGCGTCGGGCGCGGCGGCGGCGATCGCACCGACGCGCTCGAGGTCGTGCAGCGCGCCCTTGGGGCCGCCGACCTTGACCTTGATCTGCCGTATGCCGCGCCGGCGGATCGCGCGCGCGTCCTCCGCCGCCTGCGAGGCGGTGCCGGTCGTCACGGTCATGTCGGTCTCCAGCTCCGTGCCGGCGCCGCCGAAAAACTGCCAGAGCGGCTGGCCGCGCTGGCGGGTGAGCGCGTCGAGCAGCGCCATCTCGAAGGCGCACTGGGCGGAGCCGCAAGCCGCGCCGCCGGCGTCGCGCGCCCAGCGGGCCACGGCGAGCCAGTCGGCCGCATCGCGGTCGATCACGGCCGCGCGCATCGCGGCGAGCGCGCGCAGCGCGTCGGCCTGGGTCTCGCCGTTGTAGGGCGGCAGCGGCGCGGCCTCGCCGTAGCCGACGGTGCCGTCGGCGAGTTCGACCCGGGCCAGCACGTTGTTGGCGGCCGGTTGCGCGCCTCCGGAGATGCCGAACGGCACGAAGAGCGGGATATCGAGCGGGGAGAACGTCAGATCGCGGACCAGCGCGGGGGAACTCACGGTCGCAGAGCACAGCGCGGCGCCTTCCCTCAGGCAAGTCACACCGCCCTAGCCGAACGGCCGAAGCTCCGGCGTTGCCTCGCGCGCGGCGCTCTGGCTGAGTGCGCGCGCGATGACGCCCTTACCCCGTCTGCTGCTCGTGCTGCTCGCGTTCACCGGTTCCGCGCTGCTGCGCGCCGCCCCGCTGGCCGAGGAAATGTCCGCCTACCTCGCGCAGCCGCGCTTCGACGGCGCGATGTGGGGCGTGGAAGTCATCTCGCTCGACCGCGGCCAGACGCTCTTCGCGCACCAGCCGCACCTGCGCCTGAGCCCCGCCTCGAACTCCAAGCTCTACACCGGCGCGCTCGCGCTCGCGCGCCTCGGCGCCGACTACCGCATCCGCACGCCGCTGCTCGCCACCGCCGCCGTCACGCCGGCGGGCGAGTTGCCGGGCGACCTCGTGGTCGCGGGCCGCGGCGACCCGAGCTGGGGCGCCCGGGAAAAGAAGCCGGAGTTCTGGTCGGTCTTCGCGCCGTTCGTCGCCCAGCTCCAGCGCGCCGGCGTGAAGCGCATCCGCGGCGACGTGGTGGCCGACGGCACCTGGCTGCGCCAGCCGCCCGACGGCGCCGGCTGGACGGTCGACGACATGAATTACGACTACGGCGCCGAGATCTCGGGCATCACCCTGCTCGACAACTTCGTCACGCTGCGCGTCACGCCCGGCGCGGCGCCCGGCGAGCCCGGCGCGTTCGAGGTGCTCGAGCCGCTGTCGGGCCTGACCTTCGTCAACCACACCCGCACGCTCGCGGCCGGCGCCACCGCGACGGTCGAGACCCGCCGCGCCGCCGGCACGACCGTCGTGGAGATCGTCGGCGGCGTGGCGGTCGACGCGAAATCCGCCGCGACCGAGGCGCCGGTGCCGCGCCCGGCGCAGTGGTTCGCCGTCGCCCTCAAGGCCGCGCTCGAGCGCGCCGGCATCCGCGTCGACGGCCAGGCGCGCAGCGCCGTCTGGCCCGAGCCGCCGGCGCGCGCCGCCGTGCCGCTCGGCGAGATCGTCTCGCCGCCGCTGCGCGACCTCGTCGCCGGTTTCATGAAGCCGTCGCAGAATCTCGAGACCGACCTGATCTTCGGCCACCTCGGCGAGCTGCGCCGCGACGCGAAGACGCCCGCCGACCGCCGCAGCGACGAGCTCGCGCTCGAGGCGCTGAAGGAATTCGCGGCCGAGGTCGGCATCGCGCCGCACGACCTCATCTTCGAGGAGGGCTCCGGCCTCTCCCGCAACAACCTCACCACCGCCGACGCCACGGCGCGCCTGCTGGCCTTCATGGCCCGGCACCGCGAAGCCGACGCCTTCCTCGCCTCGCTGCCCATCGCCGGCGTCGACGGCTCGCTGCACCGCCGCCTGAAGGGGACGCCGGCCGAGAACAACGTCCGCGCCAAGACCGGCGGCCTGCGTTGGGCCGCCTCGCTTTCCGGCTACGCGACCCTCGGCACCGGCGAGCGCGTCGTCTTCAGCTTCATGCTCAACCGTCACGTGCCCGCCGGCGGACGCCGCGCCTGGCAGGAAATCGACGACCTCACCCTGATCCTCGCCAACCATGGCCGCCCGTAACGCCCTCCGCCTCCTCGTCCTGCTGGCTCTCGCGCTGCCGTGCGTCCGCGCCGGCGAGCCTCTCGTCTTCGGGGCGATCGAGACGCAGACCGCCGCCGGACCCCTGCGCGGCCTGTGGGCCAAGGTTCATCTCGACGATCCGGCCGTGCGCGTCGGCGCCACCGAGCCGCTGACGCCGGCCGCCGGCGATCCCGCCGGCACGGAGGTGAAGCTGCTCCCGGTGAACGAGTGGGCGCGGGCCCAAGAGGCCACGCTCGCGATCAACGCCAGCTTCTTCGCCATGATCAACCCCAAGCCCGGTCCCGGCGAGGACAAGGTCCGCTACACCACCGGCGCGGCCTCGGACATCCGCGGCCTGAGCCAGGGTGCGCACGGCCTCGTCTCGCCGCCGCGCGTCATCCACGGTCGCGGCGATCCCGCGCTGCTCGTCTACGCCGGCCGCGCGCGCGTCGCCTACGCCACCGCCGCCGACCTCGAGGGCGTCGTCTGCGCCGTCGCGGGGATGGGCCCGACCGACGACGGCAAGCAACCCGGCACGCTCCTCGTCGAGGCCGGTCGCAACCGCGGCGCCACCGCGCGCGTCGCGCCCCAGGTCCGCCACCCGCGCACCGCCGCGGGCGTCACCGCCGACGGCCGCACGCTGATCCTGCTTACGGTCGACGGGCGCCGGCCCGGCGCCAGCGTCGGCGCGACGCTGCCGGAGATGGCGGATCTCATGCTCGAGCTCGGGGCGCACGACGCCGTGGCCCTCGACGGCGGCGGCTCGACGTCGTTCTTCCTGAAGCGTGCCGACGGCACGTTGCTCACCAACCAGCCCAGCGACGGCGAGTGGCGTCCGGTCGGCAATCACCTCGGCGTCTGGGTGCGCTGGCCGGAGCCGGTTGCGCCGAAGGAGAAGAAGGCACGATGAGCGCGGCGTGCCGCGGCCAGGACCAAACTCCGCCCGCCTCGTCCGCCGCTCCCGGCCGCCTCCGCTCACCCTGAGAAACGTCACCGCATGAAATCCGGCGAACGACTCCTCTCCCTCGATGCGTTCCGCGGCGCGACGATCGCGGGCATGCTGCTCGTGAACAATCCCGGCTCGTGGAGCGCGATCTACCCGCCGCTCGAGCACGCGAAGTGGCACGGCTGGACGTTCACCGACACGATTTTCCCGAGTTTCCTGTGGATCGTCGGCGTGTCGCTGACGCTCTCGACCGCGCGCCGCGTCGAGGCCGGCGCGGATCGCGCGCAGCTCTTCCGCCACGTGCTGCAGCGCGCCGCGATCATCTTCGGGCTCGGGCTGCTGCTGGCGGCGTTCCCGTTCGGCCTGCTGCCGACGCACCATCTCTCGTTCGCGACGCTGCGCCTCCCCGGCGTGCTGCAGCGGATCGCGGTCTGCTACCTCGTCGCCAGCGCGATCTTCCTGCGCACGGGCTGGCGCGGCCAGCTCGCTTGGGCGGGCGCGCTGCTGCTGGGTTACTGGGCGCTGCTCGCGCTCGTGCCGGTGCCCGGCTACGGACCGGGCGTGTTGGAGCCGAAGGGCAGCCTCGCGTGGTGGATCGATTCGCATCTGCTCGCGGGCCACACATGGTCCGGCGCGCCGGCGCCGGGCTTCGACCCGGAGGGATCCTTTCCACGCTGCCCGCGATCGCCACGGTGCTGGCCGGCACGCTCGCCGGCTACTGGCTGCGCGGCGCGCGTGCGCCGGCGCGGACCTCGCTCGGCCTGGTGGCGGCGGGCGTGGCGCTGCTGGCGCTCGGCACGGCGTGGGGCGCGGTGTTCCCGATCAACAAGAACCTCTGGACGAGCTCCTACGTGGTGACGATGGCGGGCTGGTCGGCGCTGTGGTTCGGCGTTTTCCACTGGGCGATCGACGTCCGCGGCTGGCGCGGCTGGGCGCGGCCGTTCGTGTGGTATGGCATGAACGCGCTCGCGCTGTTCGTGCTCTCGGGACTCGTGGCGCGGCTGCTCGGCCTGATCCAGTGGACCGGCGCGGCCGGCGCGCGGGTGAGCCTGAAGGGCGCGATTTACGACACGCTCTTCACGCCGTGGCTGAGCCCGGTGAACGCCTCGCTGGCGTTCGCGGTGAGCTTCGTGCTCGTGTTCTTCGCCGTGGCCTGGGCGATGTGGCGCAAGCAGTGGTTCGTGAAAGTGTAGCCCATGTAGGGCGGGGTCTCCTGACCCCGCCACAGTCGTTACGAACGCATCGCATTGCGGCGGGATCAGGAAACCCCGCCCGACATGCTACAGGGTGCGTGGCGCGACGGATTCGCTCAGAACGCCGCGTTCTTCACGAATTCCTCCGGCGCGTAGCGGCGGAAGGCCTCGATCGCCTCGTATTCGGCCAGGCCGAGGGCGTTGTAGGCCTGGGCCAGGCGACGGCTGCGATCCTCGGTGCGCTGCCAGAACTCGCGGCGGTCCTCGCCGAGGAAGAGCGCCTGGTCCTTCTGCGTCTCGTGGCGGAAGATGGCGCGGCGGCGGCGGAGCACTTCCTGCGGGCTGAGCGGCACGGCGAGGTCGATCTCGTCCAGCGGCCACTCGGCCCACGCGCCGCGGTAGAGCCAGAGCTCGCTCTGGTCGAGCCAGGCGGATTTCTCCGCCGCGGCCTGGGCGAGCGCGTCGCGCAGGACGTGCAGGCAGAGGCGGTGCGTGCCGTGCGGGTCGTCGAGGTCGCCGGCGGCGTAGATGAGGTGCGGCTGGACGCGCTCGAGCAGCTGGCGCAGCCGCGCGACATCGTCGGCGCTGTAGCGGCGCGTGCGCGGCGCGGCGCCGTAGAAGGGCAGGTCGAGGAAGTGCAGGCGGGTTTCGGGCACGCCGCAGACGCGCGCAGCGGAGATCGCCTCGTGGCGGCGGATCAGGCCCTTCCAGCGGGAAAGCTCGGCGGAGGGCGCGGCGGTGCCGGCGGTGAGCTCGCTGCACATCGCGTCGAGCCGCGCGCGGTTGGTGGCGTCGGTCAGCCCGCTGTCGCGCACGAAGGCCAGCACGCGCCACGCGGCCTCGTCGGACACGGCGTTGGCGCCGGAGACCTCGTAGGCGATGTGGACCTCGTGGCCGTGGTCGACCAGGCGGCAGAGCGTGCCGCCCATGGAGATGACGTCGTCGTCGGGGTGGGGCGAGAGGACGAGCACGCGCTTCGGGAAGACGTTGGCGGATTTCGCCCGCAGGGGCCGCACGGGCGCGTCGCCGGGCTTGGCGCGCTTCGGGTCGCGGCCGCCGGGCCAGCCCGTGATCGTGTGCTGCATCTGGTAGAAGCCGACGAGGTTCGCCTCGTAGGCGGAGCCGTGCGCGCGCAGCAGGTCCTGGAGGCCGGTTTCGTTGTAGTCGTCGTCGGTCAGCTTGAGGATCGGCTTCTGCCGCAGTTCCGAAAGCCAGAGGATGGCGCGGCGCGTCATGCGCTCGTCCCAGGCCAGGCCCTGCTCCTCGAGCGGGCCGAGCAGCCACGGCGTGCGGTAGCGCGTGAGCGAGCCGGCGGCGGCGGCATCGAGCACGAACGTGGCGTGCGCGTGCTCCTGGAGGAACGACGCGGTGACGTGCGAGCTGACCTCCTGCTCGATCGCGGCGCGCACGATGTCGGCCTTGTGCTGGCCCCACGCCATGAGAATGAGGCGGCGGGCGTTGAGGATGGAGCGCACGCCCATCGTGATGGCGTAGCGCGGCGTGTGGGCGTCGCCGCCGAAGTCGCCCGCGGCGTCGCGGCGGGTGAGGGGTCGAGCGCGACGAGCCGGGTGACCGAGTGGCGCGGGCTGCCGGGCTCGTTGAAGCCGATGTGGCCGGTGCGGCCGATGCCGAGGAGCTGGAGGTCGATGCCGCCGGCGGCCTGGATCGCGGCCTCGTAGGCGGCGCAATGCGCGTCGACCTCGCTCTTCGGCACCACGCCCGAGGGCACGTGCGTGCGCGCCGGGTCGATGTCGATGTGATCGAACAGATGCTGCTGCATGAACCGCCGGTAGCTCTGCGGGTGCGTCGGCGGCAGCGCGAAATACTCGTCGAGGTTGAAGGTCGTGACGTTCTTGAAGCTGAGCCCCTCCTCGCGGTGCAGGCGCACGAGCTCGGCGTAGACGCTGACCGGCGTCGAGCCGGTGGCCAGGCCGAGCACGCAGGCGCGTCCCTCGGCGGCGCGCGCGCGGATCAGCGCGGCGATCTCCGCCGCGACGGCCCGCGAGGCCTCGCGGCTGTGGGCGAAGACGGAAATCGGCGCGTGTTCGAAACGGCAGCGTTCGAGCAGGGGAGCGGGTTCATGGGGAGGCCGGTAGAATAGGGCTGGCGCCCGCGGCGACAACTAGCAGAAACGACGAAGTTTTTGACGAAAATGCCACACTCCGCCAAGCCCGACCTGAGCAAGCTCGTCTCCAAGCTGCCGCAGCCCAACTTCCAGCTCCTCGGCCGCCGTCCGGCGCCGCTGCCGCTGCCGGCCAACATCGTCTGCTTCCAGCGGCAGCGGGCCGACGAGCTGAACAAACCCCGCCGCGGCCGCGCGCTGCACCACCGCTTCGTGCTGATCTGCGCCCTGCGCACGGCGGTGACGGTCTGTGTCGACGACCGCAACCTCCGCCTCAGCCCCGGCGAGGCGCTGCTGGTCTTCCCGTTCCAGTTCCACCACTACACCCAGCCGCAGCGGCCGGAGATCTCGTGGCTGTTCGTCACCTTCGAGCTGAACGACGCCGAGCCGCTCGCCGCGCTGCGCTACCGGCCCTTCGCGCTCACCCCGGCGCTGCGCACGCTGGTGGCGGAGCTGGTCGAGGGCTACGAGACCGAGCGGACGGAGGAGCTGCCGGTGCTGCTGCTGGCGCTGCTGCTCGCGCGCATGCGCCGGATCAAGCACCCGGCGCCGCACCACGCGCCCCGCCGGCGCCCGAGCCGGACCAGGGCCTGATGATCCGCATCAACCAGATCGCGCAGCGCACGGGCGCGCCGCCGAGCATCAAGGAGCTGGCGCGCGCGCTCGGCATCAGCTCGAGCCACCTGCGCGCGCGCTTCCGGGCCTCCTGCGGCGTGAGCATCGGCCGGCACCTGCGCCGGCTGCGGCTCGAGCAGGCCTGCGGCCTGTTGCGGCTCGGCCCGCAGCGCGTGTCCGAGATCGCGGAGCAGTGCGGCTTCGGCTCGATCTACAGCTTCAGCCGCGCCTTCCGGCTCGCCTACGGCATCTCGCCGCTCGCCTTCCGCCACAGCGGCAAGGCCGCGCCCGGCCGGCGGACCTGACACCGGGGCGTTTTCCCATTGTCAGAAATGATGAACTTTTTGACGAAAATGTCAGAGGGCTTTTCGGTTTCCCTCTGAGTCCGGCGCCGCGTCCGAATCGGCGAAAGAATTCGGCTTGGACGGCGCCGCGGTTGGTCCTAACCGGAAGCACCAACACCTCGGCCGCGACCCCCTCGTCACCACGCGGCCAACTACTGCACACCATGAGCATCCAGAACGTGAGTCGCACTCCGTCCCTCCGGCTATTGCGCATTGCAATCGGCCTTTTCGTCTCCGCCGTCCTGACGCTCGGCGCGTCTGCCGCCGACACCGCCCGTGTGTCCGGCACCGTCGTCAGCAAAAGCACGGGCAATGCCCTCCAAGGCGCGCAGGTCACCGTCCAGGGCCGCTCCGGCTTCACCGACGAGAGCGGTCACTTCGTGATCTTCGACGTCCCGGTCGGCAACGCCCAGGTGGTCGCCACCTATTCGGGCTTCAAGGATCTGACACAGGACATCGTCGTCGCCGCCGGCGCGCCGTCCGACCTCACCCTCACGATGGAAACGTCCGACGTCGTGCAGCTCGAGGCCTTCACCGTGCAGTCCGTCAAGGAGGGCCAGGCGCTCTCCGTCACGCAGCAGCGCAACGCCGCCAACGTGAAGAACGTCGTGGCGCTCGACGAGTGGGGCATCCTGCCGACGCAGAACATCGGCGAGCTCTTTTCCCGCCTGCCCGGCATCTCGTTCACCATCGACGAGGACAACCTGATCAACAACGTCAGCGTGCGCGGCATGCCCTCGAGCTACACGCGCCTGAACGTCGACGGCCTGCCCACCACCGGCGTCGGCGGCGACGGCCGCAGCGCGACGCTGCACTCCTTCTCCGCGGCGAACTACGAGCAGATCGAGGTCATCGCCGGCCAGACGCCCGACAAGCGCGCCGATTCGCTCGGCGGCCAACTCAACCTCAAGACCCGCTCGCCGCTGGCCATGACCGAAAAGCGGCGCGTCACCTACAGCGTAGGCGCCCGCTGGTCCGCTCCCTGGGCCGACCGCAGCGTCCAGCGCAAGAAGCACCCCATCCAGCCCGTCACCAGCTTTTCCTACCAGGAGCGCTTCGACGTCCTCGGCGGCACCAACAACCTCGGCATCTCGATCAACGCCTCCTACTCGGAGATCGTGAACATGATCGTTTACGACAGCTTCTTCTACCAGGGCACGACCGATCCGACGGTTACCCCGGCGTTCAACGACTACACGACCCAGGCCGGCCAGAACACGCGCTTCATCACCGGCATGAACATGCGCGCCGACTATCGCGTCTCGCCGCGCACGACCTTCTCGCTGCGCTTCCTCTACAACACCGGCTCCGAGCCCTACTACGACCGCGTGAAGATCGACCCGCTTGGCAACACCACCGTCGGCACGACCGGCACCGCCTCGATCCTCCCCGGCTTCACGGAAAACCGCACCGAGCTCCGCCCGACCGGCACCGCCGGTGCCACCCGCATGGACCTCGATATGTGGCGCTTCGGCTTCTACAGCAAGAACCCCACCGGCACCTTCGTCGGCGAGCACGATCTCGGCGCCCTCAAGCTCGACTACGCCCTGCGCTGGAGCAACACCCGCTGGCACTCCGCCGCCGGCCGCGACCGCCAGGGCGGCCAGCTGACGATGCGCGCCGACAACATCGGCTTCATCCTCGATAAGTCCAACCTCGACGGCCAGGTGTTCACCCAGACCGCGGGCAAGAGCGTGTTCGATCCCGCCAGCTACACCTCGAACATCGTCTTCACCAAGCGCGACACCGTCACCCGCACGAACGAGGTCACCGGCTCCTTCAACGCCACCTACACCCTGCCCACCGCGATGCCCATCGTGGTCAAGGCCGGCGCCGACAGCGTCAACCGCCGCGTGAACAACTTCCAGGTCAACCCGCGCCGCTGGACCCGCAACGTCGACCCGAGCCCCGCCTCCGGCTCCCTCGCCGGCGCGCAGATCCCGCTCAGCGGCTACGCCCTCATGGAGCTCACGCCGTTCGAGGTCAAAAACGGCAATGGCCTGCGCATTCCGATCTTCGACCCCGTGGCGGTCAGCAAGGACCTCGGCGACACCACCAAGTGGACCGAGGACGTCGTCTACGCCGCGCAGCAACCCTACGTCAACCGCCGCATCCTCGAGGAGGGCGTCGACTCCGCCTACGTCCAGGCCACGGCCAAGTGGGGCAAGCTCACGATGCTCGGCGGCACGCGCTTCGAGGCGGTCCAGGTCAACACCTTCAACTACATCAAGCGCTTCTCGACCTCCACGACGGTCGAGCCCGATCCGGTCAAACGCGCCGCCATCGACTACCAGGGCCACTACAGCAAGGGCACCTACGACAATTATTTCCCGAGCGTCCACTTCGCCTACGAGATCACGCCGAGCCTGAAGGCGCGCGCCTCCTGGTCCACCAGCTACGGCCGCCCCAGCCTGGCGCAGCTCGTGCCGTCGATCAGCTTCAGCGACGCCAACCAGACGGTCACCGCCGGCAATCCCGCCCTGAAGCCGCAATACGCGAAGAACATCGACCTCAAGCTCGAGTATTATCCGAAGACCGGCGGCGTGGTCTCCTTCGGCGTCTTCCAGAAGAAGATCACCGACTACATCATCAACCGGACCCTCGCCGACAAGATCGGCTCCGGCCCGGACAACGGCTTCGAAGGCAATTTCGAAGGCTACACGCTCACGGCGCCGGTCAACGCCGGCGACGCCAAGCTCCAGGGCTGGGAGTTCGATTACCGCCAGCGCTTCACCTTCCTGCCCGGCCTGCTCAAGGGCCTCGGCTTCTCCGCCAACTACACCTGGCTGCGCACGACCGGCAACTTCGGCGCCGCGACCGAGATCGCGCCGAACGACGTCCCCGGCTTCATCCCCGAGACCGGCAACGCCCGCCTCACCTACAACTACAAGAACCTCGGCCTGTCGGCCGGCGTCAGCTACACCGGCGAACACATCAGCGGCGCGGGTGCCGAGCCCGTCTCCCCGCTCACGCCCGCTCCGGCGCGCCTCTACCGCACCAGCCTCACCACTTACAACCTCGGCGGCACCTACCGGCTGAACCCGAACATGACGCTGTTCATCGACCTGAACAACATCACGCAGGACGGTCCCGTCGCCTACCGCTCTATCCCCTCCCGCATGCGCCTCGTTTACCTGTCCGACGTGACGGTGAACTTCGGCATCAGCGGCCAGTTCTGAGCGCGGGTTGAGCCTGCTTCCCCCGGGGCGCCCTCGCGGCGCCCCTTTTTTTCGCCCGCCGCCGCCGCTTGTCCTTTTGGCCCAGCCGCCGGGCAAGGATTCTGCTTGGACCGCTCGTCACTTCCGCTAAACACCACACCGCGGCCCGCCGAACCCGGGCCTCGAACACACACCTCACGGGCCAGCCGCGCGCGCACGCACACGTGTGCTGGGCTCGTTGCGAGCTTAGTCCAACCCAACACACGAAACGTATGAACGCACGTTACTCCCGGAGTCGTTACCTCACGCTCGCGGCCTTGGCCGCCGCCGTGGCGACTTCCTCCGCGGTGGCCCAGACCGCCGCCGCTCCGCTCGACGAAAAGAAAGACGAGGCCGTCAAACTCGAGAAATTCATCGTCACCGGCTCCTCCATCAAGCGCCCCGCCGACGAGGGCGCGCTGCCCGTCTCCGTCTTCACCAAGCTCGACCTCGAGCAGGAAGGCATCGCGAGCGCCGAGCAGCTGATCATGAACCTCAACATCAACGGCAACGGCCTCGACAACCTCGCGTCGAACGCCGACGTCGTCGCCGGCGCCCAGCGCGGCAACAACGGCGCCACCGCCGCCAACCTCCGCGGCCAGGGCTCGAACGCCACCCTCGTCCTCCTCAACGGCCGCCGCGTCGCCTCGCACGGCCTCAACGGCGGCGTGGTCGACCTGAACTCGATTCCCTTCGCCGCCATCGAGCGCGTCGAGGTCCTCAAGGACGGCGCCTCCGCCGTCTACGGCACCGACGCCATCGGCGGTGTCATCAACTTCATCACGAAAACCGACTTCCGCGGCCTCGTGGCCAACGCCTCCTCCGACATCACCGAGGACGGTGGCGGCAACATCTTCCGCTACTCGCTCGTCGGCGGCTGGGGCAACCTGAACAAGGACGGCTGGAACGTCATGGCGTCCCTCTCGCTCGCCGACCACAAGATGCTCCGCGGCGACCAGCGCGACTTCGTCAACACCTTCCAGCCCGAGCGCGGCATCTCGCCCGACACCCGCGGCACGCCGATCGCCACCCTCTTCACCGTGGCGAACACCACCACCGTGCTCGGCACCAGCTCCGCCAACCCGGTCGACCCCGCCAATCCCGCCATCCGCGTGAACGGCATCAACATCGTCGACCTCCCGACCAACACCGCCGGCTACGCCGGCCTCGACGGCATGGGGCCCTACCAGGAAATCCTCTGGGGCGTCACTTCCGCCTCGGGCAACGGCAAATACGGCTCCGCCTGGGACACCGGCCGCGCCGCCGTCCTCCAGCAGCCGGTCAAGAACACCAACTTCGTGGGCCGCGGCTCCTACAAGCTCGGCGAACACCTCCTGACCGTCGAGGCCGTCGTCGGCCGCTCCGACTCCAGCAAGAGCTTCTCGCCCAACCAGTGGACGTCCGCCGCGCTGACTTCGAGCGGCGCCCAGACCACCACCACGACCGCCAACGGCACCGTCGTCCCCAATCCGCTCTCCGGCATGTTCTACCCGAGCACCGGCGCCGACTACAACCGCGTCTTCAACGCCCTCGTCGCCTACTTCCCCGCGCTGGAAATCTACCGCGGCCAGCCGATGGCCTTCCGCTGGCGCTCGCTGCCCGGCGGCAACCGCGAGATCCGCACCATCTCCGACACCCGCCGCTTCCTCATCGGCATGGAGGGCCCGCTCTCCGGCCTCGGCAAATATCTCTCCGAGTGGGAATATCGCTCCGGCCTCGCCCAGTCCCAGAGCAAGTCGAAGTCGCAACTGCTCAACGGCTATTACTACACCGTGCCGTTCGCCAACCTCATCAAGACCGGCGTGCTCAGCCCGTTCTCCTATGAGCAGTCGCAGGCGGCGATGGACGGCCTGAAGGCCGCCTCCGCCACCGGCGTCCAGCTCTACGGCGGCACCTTCACCACGACGTCTGCCGACATCACCGCCTCCGGCCCGCTCTTCCACCTCCCGGCCGGCGAGATCCAGGCCGCCATCGGCTTGGACTACCGCAAGGAGGAATACGAATTCAAGGGCGACCAGCGCAGCAACGTCAGCACCGCCGACTCGCTCATCTTCAACGTGCCCTTCGACAACGCCCTCGCCACGGCCGGCACGCTCAGCCGCACCGTCAAGGCCGTCTTTGCCGAAATGCAGGTCCCCATCATCAAGGGCGTCGACCTCAACCTCGCCGGCCGCCGCGACGACTACACCGGCTTCGGCTCGACCACCAACCCGAAGGTCACCCTGCGCATCGCGCCGACGGACAAGATCCTCCTCCGCGGCTCCTACAGCACCGGCTTCCGCATCCCGACCTTCAAGCAGCAGTTCGACCCGTCCTTCGAGTCGATCTACGCCGGCGCCGACCTCGTCGATCCGGTCACCGGCCTGCCCATCCCGGCCAACAGCCTGAACACGATCAGCGGCGGCAAGCCCGACCTGAAGCCCGAGGAGGCCAAGATGTTCTCCTACGGCGTCGTGTTCTCCCCGATCAAGAACATCACCTTCGGCGCCGACTGGTGGACCGTCAAACGCGACGGCACCATCCAGTCGCTCGGCACCTCCGTCATCCTGGCCAACTACCAGCTCTTCCCCGACCGCATCATCCGCGCGGGCGGCGCCGGCACCCCGATCACCCAGATCGACGTCCGCCCGCTCAACGCCGGCGAGACCGAGACCAGCGGCGTCGAGTATACCGGCCGCGGCGAGTTCGACCTCTTCGGCGGCAAGATCATCGGCGACGTCAACATCTCCCAGCTGCTCAAGAAGCGCTCCAAGCTCATCGCCTCCGCCCCCTGGGGCCCCAGCGAAGTCGGCCGCTTCACCCGCGCCTCCGATATCGGCCTGAAGTGGAAATACACCGCCGCCGTCTCCTACCGCAAAGGCAAGTGGACCGGCCGCCTCACCCAGATCTACCGCGCCGGCTACATGGATTACGTCCCGCCGGGCATCGCCAACGGCACGTTCCTCCAATACGCGCCGCTCTACAACCCGAAGGTCGACGAATACGTCACCTACAACGCCAGCCTCACCTACAAGTGGAGCAAGGACGTGACGATCGTCGCCGGCATCAAGAACCTCTTCAACCAGGATCCCCCGTTCTCGATCGCCTACGACACCAACACCGGCGCCGGCAGCTCGTGGGAACCGCGCATCGCCGATCCGCGCGGCCGCGCCTACACGCTCTCGGTCGAATACAAGCTCTTCTAACCGCGCCGGGCGCCCTTCGCCCGCGTCACCACACTCTCGAGGGGCGATCCATCCGGGTCGCCCCTCTTTTTTCCCCTCCCCCTTGAAATCACTCCTCCTCACCTCGCTCCTCGCCGGCACCGCCTTCGTGCGCGCCTTCGCCGCCGATCCCGCCCCCGCGCCCGCCGCCGACCCGCTCGCCGCCCTCGCTGCGAAGCCGCTCTACCAGTTCACCGAGCTCGAAGTCGGCGCCTACCTCGCCCACCTCCACGCCGCCGAGCCCGACCTGCGCCAGCGCATCGTCCACCTCGCGCGCAAGAACCTCGGCCAGCCCTACGAGCTCTACCTCCTCGGCGAAATGCCGTTCGAGACCTACGACCCGCAGCCGCTCTACTGCCTGGGCAAGAGCGATTGCCTCGTCTTCACCGAGCACACGCTCGCCATGGCGCTCACGAGCGACTGGACGGGCTTCATGCGCCTGCTCCAGCGCATCCGCTACCGCGACGGCCAGATCGGCGTCGTCACCCGCAACCACTTCACCGAGACCGACTGGAATCCCTCCAACCGCTGGCTCGCCCGCGACGTCACCGCCGAGCTCGCCGGTCCGCGCGCCGTGAAGTTCGACGAGAAGATCGACCGCACCCGCTTCCTGAAAAACCGCTACAAACTCACCGTCTCCATCCCGGTCGAGGATCACCGCGACACCTTCTTCCCCTACGCCGACGCCCCCACGCTCGCCGCCCAGCTCCAGGACGGCGACATCATCGAGGTCGTCCGCGGCGTCGTGAAGAAGGGCGCGCCCGCCAACGACATCTTCGGCGGCAGCGCCTGGATCGGCCACGTCGGCCTCGTCGCCCACGGTCCGGACGGCACGCTGCACATCATCCACTCCTCCGAGCCCAAGGTCCGCGAGGAGCCGCTCACCGCCTTCATCGCCCGCGAGACCGCCCACAACGCCGAACGCGACGCCGCCGGCAAGCCGCGCCTCCTCGGCTTCAAGTTCCTCCGCCTCGAGGCCGACCCGCTCGCCAACCTCAGGCAACTCGACGGCCCCGACGCCCCGCGCGTCACCCTCCCGGGCGGCGGCCGGCTCTGAGCGCGTTTCTTTCCGCTCCCGCGTCGCGTTCTAATTTCTCCCGTCCCCGCGCCGGCCCGCATCGCGCGCTGGCGCGATTCCGCTAGGGTCCCTCTTCCGTCCGCATGATTCCCGCCTCCATTTCCGCCCTCGCCTCCCGTCGCGCCGAGTTTTCCGCCCTGCTCGAGCGCTGGGCGGCGATCAACTCCGGCTCCAGCCACGGCGCCGGCCTCGCCCGCATGGCGGCCGAGCTGCGCGCGACCTTCGCCGGCGCGTTTCCGACCGCGCAGTTTGAGGAACTCGCGGCCGACGCGCCCGGCTACAACCCGCCCGGGGCGAAGGCCCTCCGCTTCCGCCTCCGGCCGCAGGCGCCCCTCCAGGTTTTCCTCTGCGGCCACTACGACACCGTCTACGGCGCCGACGACCCGTTCCAGACCTGCCGCTGGCTCGACGCCGACACGCTCAACGGCCCCGGCGTCACCGACATGAAGGGCGGTCTCGTCGTCCTCCTCGCCGCGCTCCAGGCCTTCGAGCAGACGCCGCACGCCGCACAGATCGGCTGGGAAATCCTCCTCACGCCCGACGAGGAGACCGGCACGCACGGCACCCGCGCCTACTTCGAGGACGCCGCGAAGCGCCACCACTTCGGCTTCGTCTTCGAACCCGCGCGTCCGAGCGGCGACATCATCCATTCCCGCAAGGGCACCGGCGGCGCCATCGTCACCTGCCACGGCCGCGCCGCGCACGCCGCGAAGATTCCCAACGACGGCCGCAGCGCCATCCTCGGCCTCGCCGCCTTCGCCCTCGCCGCGTCGAAGATTCCCGCCGCACTGCCCGGCACGCTCGTCAACGTCGGCAACATCAAGGGCGGCTCGCCCGCCACCAACGTCGTGCCCGACCTCGCCCAGGCCGAGCTCGACCTCCGCGTCACGCAGATGAGCGACGAGCCGCAACTCTTCGCCCGTCTCCGCGCCGTCGCCGACGAGGTCGCCGCCGCCTACGAGGTGAAGTTCGACCTCAACCTCTGGCTCAACCGCCCGCCGAAGGAGAACCACGCCGTCGAGGCGGCGCTCTTCCCGGCCTTCCAGCGCGCCGCGACGGACGTCGGCCTCAAGCCCTTCACCTGGGTCCACGGCGGCGGCGCCTCCGACGGCAACTTCCTCGGCGCCGCCGGCCTCCCGTGCTTCGACGGCATCGGCCCCGAGGGCGACCACCTGCACAGCGCCCGCGAATACTGCCGCGTCGCCACCCTCGCGCCGCGCGCCGCCAACGTCGCCCTCTTCCTCCATCGCCTCGCCAGCGGCGAGATCCCGTTCCCGCGGTAGCCCGCGCCCGGCGCGCCGCCCGGTAGGGGCGGTTGTCCCAACCGTCCTTTCCCGCGCCCGCGAAAAAATCCGCCGAAACTTTGTCACCGCTTCGGCCTTTCCGGGCACTTCCTTGTGCGACACGATGAAAACGCCCGAGGTCATGGCCCTGCTCCACACCGCCAGTGATACCGATCTGGTCGCCGCCTGTCTCGGCGGCAATCGCTCCGCGTTCGAGCAGATCGTCGAGCGCTACCAGCGCCTGCTCTGCTCGCTGGCCTACTCCGCGCTCGGTGACGTCGGCGCGAGCGAGGATGCGGCGCAGGAAACCTTCGTCACCGCGTGGCTGAAGCTCGGCGAGCTGCGCGAGCCGGAAAAGCTCCGCGCCTGGCTCTGCGCCATCCTCCGCTTCAAACTCAGCCACGCGCGCCGGCGCGACGGACGCGAGCCGGCCCGCGGCGCCGCGCCGCTCGATCACGCGCTCGAGCTGCCGAGCGACGAGCCCTCGGCCGACACCGCGGCCGCCGACCGCGATGACCAGGCCCTCGTCTGGCGCGCACTGCGCGAGCTGCCGGAAACCTACCGCGAGCCGCTCGTGCTCTTCTACCGCGAACACGGCTCGATCGAGCACGTCGCCGCCGAACTCGATCTCACCGAGGACGCCGTGAAGCAGCGCCTCGCGCGCGGGCGCACCATGCTCAAGGAGCACGTGCTCGCCCTCGTCGAGGGCGCGCTCGCGCGCAGCACGCCGGGCCGCGTGTTCACCGTCGGCGTGCTCGCCGCGCTCCCGGCGCTCGCGCCGCCCGCCCAGGCCGCGGCCGTGGGCACCGCGGCCGCCGCGGCGACCAAGGGCGCGGGCGGCCTCGCCAAGCTCGCCCTGTTCGCGACCATCCTCGCCTCGGTGAGCGGCTTCATCACGACCGTGCTGACGCTGCGCATGAACCTCGACCAGGCCCGCACCGCGCGGGAACAGCGCGTCGTGGTCGTCACCACCGCCGTGCTCTTCGGCACTTTCATCGGCTTCCTCCTGTTCGTGCTCGGACTGCGCGTCGCCGCCGCGCACTGGCCGGACCGGTTGCCGGCGATCGCGCTCGTCCACCACGCCGCCGTCCTGCTCTTCGCCGCGGGATGGTCGTTCCTGCTTGTCCGCGCGCTCCGCGTCGGCCGCGAGTTGCGCTCGGCGGAGCGGCGGCGCGAACCGGAGAAATTCTCGCATCCCTCCGACCGGGCCGGCTCGCGCCTCGCCGAGTATCGCAGCGACGCGACGCTGTTCGGTTTGCCGCTCGTGCACCTGCGTTTCTCGACGCCCGATGCCGATAAAGGCCCCGCGGTCGGCTGGATCGCCGGCGGCGACCGCGCCATCGGCCTGCTGTTCGCCTTCGGCGGCTGGGCGTTCGGCCTGGTCAGCGTGGGCGGCGTGACGGGCGGCGTGCTCTCGCTCGGCGCGGTGAGCATCGGCCTGGTCAGCCTCGGCGCGATTTGCTTCGGCGGCGTGGCGGTCGGCTCCGTGTCCGCCGGCTGGCACGCGTCCGGTTCGCTCTCGGCCACGGGCTGGGAGACGGCGCGCAGCGCCTGCCTCGCGTTCTCGCAGCACATCGCCGCGGCGCCGTTCGCCCTGGCGCCGCACGCCAACGACGCGGCCGCGCAGCGGATGATGGCCGATCCCAAGGCCGGTCGCGACTGGCTGATCATCTGCACGCTCATCGTCGTCCTGAGCCTGGTGCCGACGACGCTCTACGCCCGCGCCGTCCGCCGGCGCGTCGCCCGTCCGCCCGGCTGACGTCCCGCGCTCGCGCCCCCGCTTTTCCGCCGTCCCTGCGGCGCGGGGCGTGAGCTTGGCCCGATTTTTCCATGAACCACCCACCGCCTCCTCCCGCCGGCGCCCCGCGCACGGCCGCACTCGACAGCCTGCGCTCGCTGCTGACGCTGCTCGTCGTCGCCCACCACGCCGTGCTGGCGTATTTCGTCTACGCGCCGCCGCCGGGCGCGTTCGACGCCACGCTGCTCTGGGCCGCGTTTCCCGTCATCGACGCGGCGCGTGCGCCGGGCGTGGACGCGCTGGTGCTGTGGAACGACTCGTTCTTCATGGCGCTGCTGTTCCTGCTCGCGGGCCTGTTCACCGGGCCGAGCCTCGCGCGCAAGGGCGCGGGCGGCTTCGTGTTCGATCGTTTCGTGCGGCTCGGCCTGCCCTTCATCGTCGCCGCGGGCGTGCTCGCGCCGCTGGCCTACTACCCGGCGTTCCTCCAGCGCGAGAGCGCCACGGCGGCGACGGGCTTCGTCGACGCGTGGGCCAAGCTCGGGGCGTGGCCCGCGGGCCCGGCGTGGTTCCTGTGGGTGCTGCTGGCGTTCAGCGCGCTCGCCGCGCTGCTGCACGCCGCGTGGCCGCGGGCGCTCGAAGCGCTCGGCCGCGCCGGCGCGTGGTGCCGGGAGCGGCCCGCGCGACTGGTCGGCGTGTGGATTGTCGCCGCGCTGCTGGCCTACCTGCCGGTGGTGATGAAAGTGCACTACATGCACTGGGCGAGCTGGGGGCCGTTCTTCGTCCAGAGCTCGCGGGTGCTGCTCTACGCGACGTATTTCTTCTACGGCGTCGCGCTGGGCGGGCGGGAAAACGGCGCCCGCGACCTGGTGGCCCCGGACGGCCCTCTCGCGCGGCGCTGGGTGCGCTGGCAGGTCGCCGCGGGCCTGGTCTTCGCCGGCTTTGTCGCCACGGTGATCGTGACCGCGATCCAGGCCTCGCGCGGCGAGTTTTCGCTCGCCTGGAGCCTGGCCGCCGGCGCGTTGATGATGGCGAGCGGCGTGCTCACGAGCACGGCCCTGCTGGCGTGGGCCGCGCGCCAGCGGAGCGTCGAGAACGCCTTCTGGGCCAGCCTGCGGCGCAACGCCTACGGCATCTACCTCGTGCACTACGCCGTCGTGATCTGGCTGCAGTTTGCGCTGCTCCGCGTTGCCCTGCCCGGGCTCGCCAAGGCGCTGCTCGTCACGGCCGCCGGTGTCGCGCTGAGCTGGGCGCTCGCGGCCGCATTGCGCCGCCTGCCGGGCCTGCGCGGGGTCCTCTGACGCTCACCCCGGCAGCCACACGCCGCCGAGCACGGCGCCGCGCGCGGCGCCCGTGACGGCGGGGCAGTTGCCCGCGCCGCCGTGCATCCGCTGCCGCGCCAGCCAGGCGAACGCCATCGCCTCGACCCAGCCGGGATCGACGCCGAGTGCCGCGGTCGTCTGCACCCGGCAGCGGGGCAGGCGCTCGGCGAGCGCGCGCATCAGCACGGGGTTTTTCGCCCCGCCGCCGCACACGAACACCCCGGCGTGCTCGAAACCGCTCCGCGTGCCAACCGCGTCGGCGATGCTCTGCGCCGTCAGCGCGACCAGCGTCGCCTGCACATTCGCCGGCTCGACGCCCCCGACGCGCGCCTCCAGCCACGCCGGCGAGAAATATTCCGGCCCGGTGCTCTTGGGAGCCGCGCGCGCGAAAAATTCGTCGGCCAGCAGCGTGCGCAGGAGCGACTCGTCCACCCGGCCGCGCGCGGCGAAGGCCCCGTCGCGGTCCAGCGGCGCGCCGAGCTGCTGCCGGCACCACGCGTCGAGCAGCGTGTTGCCCGGCCCGGTGTCGTAGCCCAGCACGGGGGCGTCCGGGTCCGCCGGCAGCAGCGTGACGTTGGCGATGCCGCCGATGTTCACCACGACGCGCGCCTCGCGCGGGCGGCGGAAGATCGCGTCATGGAACGCCGGCACGAGCGGCGCGCCCTGGCCGCCGAGCGCCAGGTCCTTGCGCCGGAAATCCGCCGCCACCGGCAGGCCCGTCTCCGCCGCGATCACGTTCGGGTCGCCGACCTGCAGCGTGAACGGCACCGCGGCGTGCGGCCGGTGCCGCACCGTCTGGCCGTGGCTGCCGACGGCGACCACGGCGCTGCGCTCGGGCCCGGCGAGGGCGAGCAGCTCGTTCACCGCGCGGGCGAAATGCCGGCCGACGCTCACGTCCGCGCGGCCGAGCCGGTCGATCTCGTTCGCGCCGGGCACCGCGAGGGCGAGCAGCTCCGCGCGCAGCGCCGGCGGGTAGGGCAGGGTGTGCGTGGCCACCAGCTCGACGCGCGCGCCGAAGCGCACCAGCGCCGCATCGACCGCGTCCACGCTCGTGCCCGACAGCACGCCGATGAAAAGTTCGTCTTTCGGCCCAGAACTCACGCCCGAACGAAATGAACGGTTGAACCGGCCGCAGCAACGCAGGATTGTCCGCGCCATCCCTGTCATCGCGCGGCGCTCCGGCGCCGGGGCGACCCCCTCGATTTCCGACCCATGCTGAACACCGAAAAGCCGGACAGCCGCCACCCCGAACTCGACCTTTACCCGACGGAGCAGCTCGTCGCCGCGTTCACCGAGGACCAGGTGCTCGCCGCCCGCGTCGTCGACGCCGCCCGCGCCGCGCTCGCCCGCGCCGTCGACGCCGCCGCCCCGCGCCTCGCGCGCGGCGGCCGCCTGATCTACGCCGGCGCCGGCACCTCCGGCCGCCTTGGCCTGCTCGACAGCGTCGAGCTCTGGCCGACGTTCTCGTGGCCGAACGAGCGTGCCGTCGCCCTGCTCGCCGGCGGGCGCAACGCGCTCTACGTCGCCGTTGAGGGCGCCGAGGACGACCGCGCCCAGGGCGCCGCCGATCTCCGCGGCGTCGCGCCGACCGCGAACGACGTCGTCATCGGCGTCGCCGCCTCCGGCCGCACGCCCTACGTGCTCGGCGCGCTCGAGGCCGCGCGCGCCGCCGGCGCGCTGACGATCGGCATCGCCAACAATCCCGATTCGCCCGTCGCCGCCGCCGCCGAGATCGGTGTCACGCTCGACACCGGCAGCGAGGTCATCTCCGGCAGCACGCGCCTCAAGGCCGGCACCGCGCAGAAGATCGCCCTCAACACGCTTTCCAGCGCCATCATGGTCCGCCTGCACAAGGTTTACGGCAACCTCATGGTCGACGTCATGCCGACGAACGAGAAGCTCTTCCGCCGCGCCATCGCCCTCACCGTCCGCGCCACCGGCGCGAGCGACGAGCAGGCGCGCGCCGCGCTCGAGCAGTGCCGCTATCGCGTGAAGGTCGCCATCGTCATGCTCCGCCGGCGGCTCGACGCCGCCGGCGCCGAGGCCGCCCTTGCCGCCGTGCAGGGCAATGTCCGCGCCGCGCTGAAAGCATGAACGCCCTTTTCTCTTCCGTTGTCGGGCGGGGTTTCCCGACCCCGCCATCGCAGGTCACGCCGCGCTCGCGGCGGGGTCGGGAGACACCGCCCTACAGGAAATTGGCGAGCGCGTTGCTCGTCGCACTTGGCGTCCTCGCGCTCGCCGGCTGCGCGACGAAGCCCACGCCGCCCGCCCGGCCGCAGCCGCCGGTGGCCGAGGAGGCGCCGCCCGCGCCGCGCGAGTTCCGCGGCATCTGGGTCGCGACGGTCAACAACATCGACTGGCCGAGCAAGAAGGGCCTCCCCGCCGCGCAGCAGCGGGCCGAGATCGCGGCCATCCTCGACCGCGCCAAGGCGCTCAACCTGAACGCCGTCGTCTTCCAGGTCCGCCCCGCCGCCGACGCGCTCTACAAGTCCGAGCTCGAGCCGTGGTCCGAGTATCTCACCGGCACGCAGGGCAAGTCGCCCGGCTACGATCCGCTCGCCGTCTGGGTCGAGGAGGCACACCGGCGCGGCCTCGAGCTGCACGCGTGGTTCAATCCCTATCGCGCACGGCACGGCGAGGCGAAGTCGCCCCTGGCCAAGTCGCACATCGCGAAAACGCACCCGCGCGCGGTGAAGAAATACGGCGAGCTGCTCTGGATGGACCCGGGCGAGCCGTTCGCGGCCGAGCGGACGCTGGCCGTCATCCGCGACGTCGTTCGCCGCTACGACATCGATGGCGTGCACATCGACGACTATTTCTATCCCTATCCGATCACGAAGCCGCTCCCGCCCAAGGCCCCGAAGGACGCGAAGCCGGACGAGATCGACTTTCCCGACGACCCCGCCTGGCAGGCCTACCGCAAGGCCGGCGGCAAGCTCGCGCGCGTCGACTGGCGCCGACAGAACGTCGACCAACTCGTCGAAAAAATCCACGCCGCCGTCCACGCCGAGAAACCGTGGGTGCAGTTCGGCATCAGCCCCTTCGGCCTCGGCCGGCCCGACCGCCGCCCGGCCGGCATCAAGGGCTTCAGCCAATACGACAAGCTCTACGCCGACGTTGAGCTGTGGCTCGAGCGCGGCTGGCTCGACTACTTCGTCCCGCAGCTCTACTGGCCGCTGGCGAGCAAGGAGCAGTCGTTCCCCGTCCTGCTCGACACCTGGCTCGCCCAGAACCGCGCCGGCCGCCACGTCTACGCCGGGCTCTTCACCAGCGCGATCAGCGACGAGAAGAAATGGTCGCCGGCCGACATCACGCAGCAGATCGCGCTCACCCGCGCGCGCCCCGGCGCCGGCGGTCACGTGCACTTCAGCGCCGTCGCCCTGATGGACAACCGCAAGGGCATCGTGGAGAAACTCGCGCCGCTCTACGCCGTGCCCGCGCTCGTGCCCGCCTCGCCGTGGCTGGGCACGAAGGCGCCCGCCGCCCCCGTCCTCGCCCTGGCCGCGGCGAACCAGGTGCGGATCACCGCCACCCCCGACGCCACGCTCTTCGCCATCTGGACGCGCCGCGGCGCGCAGTGGAGCTTCGCCGTGCAACCCGCGCGCCGGACGACGCTCGCCCTCGCGCCCGGCGTCGACGCCGTCGTCGTCAGCGCCGTCAACCGCCTCGGCAACGAGGGCCCGCGCGCGAGCTTCGTGCCGCCGGCCGCCCCGAAAAAATGAACGCCCCCGCCGTCCCCGCCGCGCCGCGCCATCCCTGGGCGTGGATCCCCACGCTCTATTTCGCCGAGGGCGTGCCCTACGTCGTGGTGATGACGCTCTCGACGGTGCTCTACAAGAACCTCGGCCTGTCGAACACCGACATCGCGCTCTACACGAGCTGGCTCTACCTGCCGTGGGTGATCAAGCCGCTGTGGTCGCCGCTGGTCGACCTGTTCCGCACGAAACGCTTCTGGATCTGGTCGCTGCAGTTCGTGCTCGGCGTCGCCTTTGCGCTCGTGGCGCTGACGCTGCCGGCGCCGAAATTCTTCCAGCTCTCGCTCGCGGTGTTCTGGCTGATGGCATTCAGCTCGGCCACGCACGACATCGCGGCCGACGGGTTTTACCTGCTGGCGATGCCGACCGGCGAACAGGCGGCGTTCGTCGGCGTGCGCACGACCTTTTACCGGCTCGCCACGCTGTCGGCGCAGGGCGGGCTGGTTTTCCTCGCGGGCAAGCTGATCGCCGCGACCGGCAGCGTGACCACGGCGTGGTCGCTCGTCTTCGCGCTCCTCGCCGCGGTCTTCGTGCTGCTCGGCGCCTATCACCTCTTCGCGCTGCCCCGGCCGGAGCTCGACCGCCCCACGGCGCAGGGCGCGGACGTGGGACGCGAGTTTCTCGCCGTGTTCGCGTCGTTCTTCCGGCGGCCGGGCATCGGGCTGATCTTGTTCTACCTGCTCGTCTACCGCCTCGCGGAGTCGCAGGCGCTGAAGCTTCTCTCGCCGTTCCTGCTGGATCAGCCGGCGCAGGGCGGCATCGGCCTGACCAACGAGCAGCTGGGCATCGCCTACGGCACGGTCGGCATCATCGCCCTCACGTGCGGCGGCCTCGTCGGCGGCTGGGCGATCTCGCGCGCCGGCCTGCGGCGCCTGCTCTGGCCGATGATCTTCTCCATGCACACGCCGATCGTGGCGTTCCTGCTCCTGGCGCTCTACCAGCCGTCGAACCTCGCCGTCATCTCGACGGCGATCGCGGTGGAGCAGTTCGGCTACGGCTTCGGTTTCACCGCCTACATGCTCTACATGATCAAGGTCGCCGAGGGCCCGCACAAGACGGCGCACTACGCGATCTGCACCGGCTTCATGGCCCTGGGCATGATGGTGCCCGGCATGGCCGCGGGCTGGATCGAGGACCATGTCGGCTACGTGAAGTTCTTCATCTGGGTCCTGCTGGCCACGATCCCGTCCTTCTTCGCCACCGCCCTGGTCGCGAAGACGATCGATCCGGCGTTCGGGAAGAAGAATGCCTGAGCGCCCCGCGATGAACGCGCCGCCGCCGCTGCCCCGGCCTCGCGGCTACCGCGTGACGCAGGCGGCGTTCGTCGTGCTTGCGCTCGGCCTGCTCGGGTGGCCGGTGGCGGCCTTCGTCGCGATCTTCCTCTTCGACGCCCCGCTGCGCGGCCCCTCGACGAGGCGGTGCGCTACACGATGGCGTTCTCGATCTGGGGCTATCCGGCCTACTGGGGTGCGGGCTGGGCGTTGTTCCGCGCCGCGGCGAAGCGCGGGCGGCGCGGCCTCGCGCTGGCGTGGCCGCTGGCGCTGCCGCTCGCGCCCGTGCTGATCCTGGCGGCGGCGTTCGCGTTCGGCCGCTGATGCCGCTTACGGCACCAGGCGGCGGGCGCCGAGGATGACCTTGTCCCAGTCGAAGGCCGGACCCGGATCCACCTTGTTGGTCTGGATGTGGTAGTGGCCGAGCACGCCCTCGTAGGCGGCGAGCTGGTCGTCGGGCAGTTTCTTCGGGAGCAGCTTGCCGTCGGCGCCGCGCGGGTAGTCGAGTTTGATCTTGGGGAAGATGCGGTGGAGCGCGGCGGTGAGCTTGATCAGCGCCTTGTATTGCTCGGGCGTGAGGTCGTATTGCACGAGGTCCTGGCCCTGGATGTTGCCGTGCACCGGCGTGGCGCGCGCGGGACGGCCGGTGAAGGCCGCGGTGCGGATCAGCGGGTCGCCGAGCTTGGCCGGAATCGTGATCACGGGCTGGCCCTTCGCGTCGCGGCCATACCACTGGTCGAGCACCTGGGTGTCGCCCGGGCCGTAGGCGCCCATGTTGGCGATTTCGATGCCGACGCTG
The DNA here is from genome assembly GCF_047777955.1 of Oleiharenicola sp. Vm1. GTDB lineage: Bacteria > Verrucomicrobiota > Verrucomicrobiia > Opitutales > Opitutaceae > Didemnitutus. The sequence goes on along the minus strand of NZ_CP180537.1, from coordinate 53,507 downwards.
CGGTGGTTCGAGATCGTGGCGTGGTAGGCGCGCTCCTTGAGGTCGAGCGTCTGGTAGATCGTGCCGTCGAGATCCAGCATGAAGTGCACGCTGAGCCCGCGGTGATCGTGCAGGACGTTGAAGCACTGCTTGGCGATGCCGCAGACGTCGAAGTGGATGACGAACTGGTCGACCGTGCGCTGGAGCAGCGGCAGGTCCCAGCCGCCGCCGCGCACGCGCTCGATTTCCGCGGGCGTGAGTTTCTGGAAGCGCAGGCCGTAGCGGTTCGGGTCCTTGAAATCGACCTTGGCCTCCTGCGTCTTCGCCCAGCTGCTCTGCTCGTAGGGCGCGAAGCGGCGCTCGACGCGGTAGGCGTCGTAGCCGCCCGGGTCCATCCAGGTGACGACCTTCGTGCCGGTGTGGAAAAGCTGGCCGGCGACGACGATCTCGTCGCCGCTGCGCTTGGCGAGGGTGCCGGGGCGGTGGGCGCAGCCGGCGAGCGCGAGCAGCGCGGCCGCCACACCCAGCGGACGGAGGAGGGCAGGGGTAATCATGAGGGAAGCGGGAGGCCGGCGCCGCGCTTGAGCGCGAGCACGCGGGCGCAGGATTCGTCGATGCGGGCGGCGGCGATGCGGCCGTCGGCCACGGCGCGCTCGATCAGGGCGACGACCTTCGGGGCGATGTCGGGGTCGTAGCTCATGTTGTTGCCGAAGCAGAGCAGGTCGACGCCGGCGTTGACGGCGGAGACGACGGCCTTCTCGAGACCGTAGTGGGCGGAGATGGCCTTCATTTCCATGTCGTCGCTGAGGACGACGCCGCGGAAGCCGAGCTGGTTGCGCAGGAGATCGGTGATGACCGCGCGCGAGAGCGTGGCGGGCAGCGCGGGATCGAGGCGGGCGTTGAACACGTGCGCGCTCATCAACGCATCGCCGAGCCCGGCCTCGATCAGGCGGCGGAATGGCGTCAGCTCGCGCTCGTGCCAGGTGGCGGTGACGTCGACGAGGCCGAGGTGGGTGTCGCCGGCGGCACTGCCGTGGCCGGGGAAGTGTTTCGCGCAACTGAGCACGCCGTGCGCGCGGTGGCCGCGCACCCACTCCGCGGCGTGGCGCGCGACCTTTTCCGGGTCGGCGGCGAAGCTGCGGCGCTTGCCCTTGATGATCGGGTTGTCGGGGTTGGCGTCGAGGTCGACGACCGGGGCGAGGTTGAAGTTGATGCCGGCGGCCGCGAGCGTGCGCGCCGTCGCTTCGGATTGCGCGCGGGTGAAAGCGAGGTCGTCGCGCTGGCCAAGCTCCTCGGCAGAGATCGTCTCGGGGAAGCCGTAGGCGGGCTTGAGGCGGTTGACGCGGCCGCCCTCCTGGTCGATCGCGACGAGCAGCGGGAGGCGCGCCTGCGCCTGCAGGTGCGCGACGAGGGCGCGGAGCTGCGCGGGCGACTCGATGTTGCGCCGGCCCGGCGCGCCGGAGTCGATCGTGGACGTCATGTCCAGGTCGAAGAGGATCACGCTGCCGACGGCGTGCTCGCGCAGGTCGCGGACGATGAGCGCGGTGTCGGCGGCGGTGCGGCCGCGGAAGCCGAGCAGCAGCATCTGGCCGATCTTTTCGCGCAACGAGGAGGGAGGGCCGGGGCGGACATGCGGACGATTCGCCCGGCACGTTGAACCCGCCCCGCGTGCGAGGCGAGCCTGCGTCGCTCAATGGGCGGTGGCCGTTGGGCCCAGACGCGCGCGGGCCTCGCGCAGCGCGGCGTCCTCCGGGAAGAGCCGCACGCCTTCGTCGATCAAGGCGAGATGCGGGGGCGGAGGCGTCGCGGCCGTCTTCGCCCAGGCTTCGGCGAGCAGCGCGTAGATTTCCGGCGTGCGCGGCGCCTGCGTGCGCGCGAGCAGGAGCGGCTCGAGCACGCCGAGCAGCTGCTCGTAACTGAGCTTGCCGTCCGTGCCCTGCGGTTTGGCGAGGCGATCGTCGAGGCGTAGCCGCGCGAGCGTGGCGTAGGCGCGGGTGCGGGTGGTCTTCGCCCGGATGGCGGCGGTGAGGTAGTTGAGGGCGCGATCGCGCTGGCCGATTTTCAGGGCGGAGACACCCAGCTCGGCGACGAGGTCCGGCGTGCGTTCGCCGCGGCGGTAGGCGAGAACGAGTTCGTTGTGCGCGCGGTCGGGCATCCCGGCCAGGGTGTAGGCGATGAACTTGAGGCGGGCGACCTCGGCCGGCGTGGCGTCGCGCACCTCGATCGGCGGGGCCGCGGGCAGGCGCGCGCCTTTTTCGGCTTCCACGCCGATGACCTTGCCGCGGACGAATTCGATGTGCGTCTGCAAGGCCGACAGTCCCTGCGCGTAGCTCAGGCCGAAGCACTCGCGGAACAGCGCCTCGGAGACGGGCTCCTTCTCGAGGCGTTGGGCGAAGGCGAGGAATTGCTTCCGGTGCTTGCCGGCGTCGCCGAACAGGCCCCAGTGGACGAAGGCGTGGCTTTGTTGAAACCAGCGGATCGCGGTGAGCTGCTTGCCGATGTAGGTGTCGCGCTGCCACGCGAACATCTCCGCCAGCGGCATGAGCGCGGTGCTGGCGAGGGCAGCGTTGAAGTCGAGGTCCTCGCTCAGGGAGTCGCGGGACTGCGGCTTCGGCCGGGTGAGCATCGTGTCCGTGGTGGCGTGACCGGTGGAGCGCTCATCGACGCCGCCGAGGACCTTGTTGGGATTGTCGACGACGCCCCAGGTCACGGACCGCGCGTCGATGCGGACATTCACGAGCGAGCGCGCGAGCCCCTCGGCGAGCCAGGCCGGCAGGTTCGGCTGCTGCTGATACAGCAGGAACTTCACGAACGCGGTCTGCAGGCGCCGCGTGTAGTCCTTCGCGCGCTGGTCGACGAGGGAGACCTCGGTGGACTCCTCGTCCGACTGGTCGTCAACGAGGCTGAAGGTGTTGGCGGTCTGGTCGAGCACGAGCACGGCGCCCTCGCGGCCGAGAAACTCGTAGTGCCACGTGCGCATGTCCTCCTCGGTGCTCTCATCATGGAACTTCTCCATGAACGGCCGGAAGTCGGCCTCGCGCCCGCAGATCACGACCTTGGCCGAGAGTTCCCCGGGCGGCAGGAACGGCGTTTTCAGCAGGGAGAGCGCGTGGATGAGCCGGTTGAGGTCGTTGAGCATGCGCTCGGTCGGGCCGCGCGCGGCGCTCGAGAGGATCTCGTGCCTGCCGAGGCGGCTGTAGAGCCAGGGCTCGGGGGGCGGCAGCTCGCGCTGACCTTCGACGACGAAATCGGGCAGGTCGACCGGCTGTGTGTTCACCGGTTTCTCCTGCCCCACGAGGCGCAGTGCAGCGCCGACGAACAGCGCGGTGGCCCAGACCGCGCGGAGGAGGGGCATTGGCATGATGGCGGGCAGTGTGGGGGCGCGGTGCGGACAGACAAACCGGAACTGCGCGCGCCACGCGATGGCGAGGCGCGTTCAGCGCTTCACCGCGCCGATGCCGGGACGGTCGTTGAGCGTCACGCGGCCGTCGACGATGCGCGCGCCGTCGAACGGGTCGTCCTTGATCAGCAACGCGCCGTCGAGATCGGCCCAGTCGACGAGCGGCGAGAGCTGCGCGGCGGCGGAGATCGCGCACGAGGTCTCGGTCATGCAGCCGAGCATGACCTTCATGCCGAGGGCGCGGGCGAGGATGATCGACTGGTGCGCTTCGCGCAGACCGGTCGATTTCATGAGCTTGATGTTGATGCCGTCGAACACGCCGCGCAGGCGCGGCACGTCGCCGACACGCTGCAGGCTCTCGTCCGCGATGAGCGGCAGCGGGCTGCGCTCGCGCAGCCACGCGGTGTCGTCGAGCGCGGCCTTGGGCATCGGTTGCTCGATGAAGAGGACGTTCTGCGTGGCGAGCCACTCGATCAGGCGAAGCGCGTCGTCGCGGCTGGCCCAGCCCTGGTTGGCGTCGACCGTGAGCGGGACGTCGGTGACCTCGCGGATCGTGGACACGAGCAGGCGATCGGTGGCGGCGTCGCGGCCGAGCTTCACCTTGAGAATCCGGTAGGGCGCGGCCTCACGCGTCTTCTCGCGCACGATTTCGGGCGTATCGATGCCGATGGTGAACGACGTCACGGGCGCCTTGGCGGCGTCGAGGCCCCAGAGGCGATGCCACGGCGCGCCGAGCTTTTTGCCGATCCAGTCGTGCAGCGCGATGTCGATCGCGGCCTTGGCGGCGGTGTTGCCCGGCGCGAGCGCGTCGATCGCCGGGAGGATTTCCTCGAGCTGGAACGGGTCCGCCACCGCGGCCAGCAGCGGCTGCGCGCGGGTGAAGAACGCCGCGGCCGTGTCCTGCGTTTCCCCGAGGTAGGGCGGCATCGCGGCCTCGCCGAAGCCGACGAGACCGTCGCGCTCGACTTCGACGAGCATGGCGGGCGTGGACGTGCGCGTGTTGGACGCGATGCCGAAGGCGTGACGCAGGGCGAGCGTGTGCCGGACGAAGCGGAGCTGCATGACGCGTGCATCGGACGGCGTTTCGCCGCGCGGGGCAAAGGCAAAGCTCCGGACGCGGGTGTGCTTTCGGACCGGGCAGGCGGCAGCGGCGCAGACGGGAGGTGCCGAGGCCGCGCGGTGCGGCGCGGCGAACGCCCGACCGCGAGGCCTCGCCGGCTCTGCCCGCCGGTCGTCGCCACCTGCTTGGGGGGCCGATGCCAGCCCCAGCCGAATCCCCCGGCGGGGTGAGCGGCGTGCATCCCTTGTCGAAGAGCTTGCGGGTTTTGCGACTGAAAGCCGAACGATAATCTCCTAAGATAATGATGATTAATTTTATGAACACTTTTCGGGCGGACGCCTTTCACGGGGCTAAACCCAAACCTTGGCTTGCAACTCAGTCTCAATCGCGTTTGCTGGCCCGGTCGGATGTCCACGCCCTTCCAAGACCTCTCTCCGCTTTGCCAGCTGCCGGCTGGTGCGACGGGGCGCGTGTGCCGGCTGACGGGCGACGAAAGTTTTTGCCAGCGCGTGCGCGAGATGGGCTTCGGCGAGGCGGCGCTGGTCACCAAGATTTCGGGCAGCATCACCAGTCTCTGCCTGGTCAACGGAACCCGCCTGGCGCTGAACCACAGCGCGGCGATGAGCATCCTGGTCGAGCCGCTGCCGACCGGCGCGAAGTAAGCGCCATGCGACCCCTGCGCGCCGATCCGCGCCGCGCCGCCGTCTTCCGCGCGTGAAGCTCCCGTCGCACATCTCGCTCCCGGCTTCCGCCGCGAAGCGCCCGGCCTCCGCCGAATACCGCACGCCGGTCTACGCCGTCGTCGGCAACCCGAACTGCGGCAAGACCACGCTCTTCAACGCCCTCACCGGCCTCCGCCAGAAGGTCGGCAACTACCCGGGCGTCACGGTCGAGAAGAAGACCGGCATCACCTACTCGCAGCACGGCCGCCCGATCCAGATCATCGACCTGCCCGGCGCCTACTCGCTCGCGGCGCGCTCGCCGGACGAGGCGGTCTTGCGCGACGTGTTGCTCGGCCGCCGCGAGGACACCCCGCAGCCGGACCGCATCGTCTGCGTCGTCGACGCCTCGAACCTCGAGCGCAACCTCTACCTCGTCCACCAGGTCCTCGACCTCGGCCGCCCCGTCATCCTCGCGTTGAACATGATGGACGTTGCCGCCGAGGCCGGGATCAAGATCGACCCCGCCGCGCTCGAGCGCGAGCTCGGCGTGCCCGTCATCCCCTGCGAAGCGGTGCGCGGCAAGGGCCTGGTCGAGCTCCGCCTCGCCATGAGCCGCATCGAGCTGCCGCTGGCGAAGCACCGCTGGGACGTCCCCGGCCCGATCGCGCCCGCGGTCGCCGAGATCCAGGCCTCGCTGGTGCAGAACGACGCCCGCCCGCCGCTCGTCGCGCGGGCCGAGGCGCTGCTGCTGCTGACGGATTTCGACTCGGTGCGCGTCGCCGGCTCGAAGCAGCACTCCACGCGCACGCTGGAGATTCTCCAGCAGTGGCGCGCGCGCTGGACGAGGGACGGCACCGACTGGTCCGGCGTGCTCATCCGCAGCCGCTACGACGCCATCAAGGTGCTGTGCGAGGACGTGATCCTGCGCGACCGCCACGCCGGCCCGTCGCTCTCCGACAAGATCGACGCCGTGCTCTGCCACTCCGTGTGGGGCTGGGTCGTGTTCGCGGCGATCATGGGCGTGATGTTCTTCTCGATCTTCACGCTCGCCGAATACCCGATGAACTGGATCGACGAGCACGTCTCCGCCCTCGGCGGGTGGGTGAAGACCGCGCTGGCCCCGGGCGACCTGCGCGACCTGCTCACCGACGGCGTCATCGGCGGCGTGGGCGGCATCATCGTGTTCCTGCCGCAGATCCTGATCCTGTTCTTCTTCGTCGGCCTGCTCGAGAGCACGGGCTACATGGCGCGCGCGGCGTTCATTATGGACCGGCCGATGAGCAAGGTCGGCCTGAACGGCCGCTCGTTCATCCCGCTGCTCGGCTCCTACGCCTGCGCCATCCCCGGCATCATGGCCACGCGCACGATCGAGAACGCCCGCGACCGCCTCGTCACGATCCTCGTCGCGCCGCTGATGAGCTGCTCCGCGCGCCTGCCGGTCTACCTGCTGATGATCGCCACGCTGCTGCCGGGCGACACCGTGCCCGCCGCGCAGAAGGCCGGCCTCATGCTCGTCATGTATGCGCTCGGCACGACCGGGGCCTTCGGCTTCGCGTGGCTCTTCAAGCGCTACCTCGTGAAGGGTGGCACGCCGCACATGATCATGGAGCTGCCGGCCTACCAGCCGCCGCGCTTCCTCGACATCACCCGGCACATGGTCGAGCGCGCCTGGCTGTTCCTCAAGAACGCCGGCACGATCATCCTCGCGATCTCGATCGTGCTCTGGGCGCTCACCACCTACCCGAAGCATCCCAATCCCGCCGCCACGCCCACCGAGCAGATCGCGCACAGCTTCGCCGGCCGGGCCGGCCACCTCCTCGAGCCCGTGATCAAGCCGCTCGGCTTCGACTGGCGCGTGGGCATCGGCCTCGTCACGTCCTTCGCCGCGCGCGAGGTCTTCGTCAGCTCCATGGGCGTCATCTTCGGCGTCGAGACCGCCGACGACAACACCACGCCCCTGCGCGACGCCCTGCGCAAGGCCCACTGGCCCGACGGCGCGCCGCTCTTCACGCCGCTGGTGTGCCTGACGCTGATGGTCTACTACGTCTTCGCGATGCAATGCATGAGCACCGTCGCCGTGGTGAAGCGCGAGACCAACTCCTGGCGCTGGCCGCTCTTCCAGATCGCCTACATGACCGGCACCGCGTGGGTCGTGTGCTTCATCGTCTACCACGCTGGCCGCGCGCTCGGATTCTGAGATTTTTGCCCACGGAACACACGGAATACACCGAAAGAACACCACGCGTCCCCTTCCGTGTATTCCGTGTGTTCCGGGGGCCACTTCTGAAATGTCCTCCTCCCTCCAAACCCTGATCGCCGCCGCCCTCGCGCTCCTCGCCGTGGCGTATCTGCTGTGGTCGTGGTTCGGGCCGAAGAAAAAATCCGGCTGCGGCAGCACCGGCGCCTGCGGCGCGGTTTCGCCCGAGGTGAAGAAGCTCCAGGCCCGCCTGAAACGGTAGCGCGGGTCCGCCGCGCACGAAGGCGGGCGGTGCATTCATCCACCGCTCGCGCCACCACCGCGCCGCCGCGGTCAATCGCGGGTTGTCACCGCCCGGCCGAGCGGCCTGCATCAGGGTTCGACGTGGAGACGCACCGCCGATCGCTGCTGCTGGTTGTGATCTACCTCGGCTTCATCAGCCTGGGCTTGCCGGATGGCACGCTCGGGGTGGCTTGGCCGACGATCTACCCGGAGTTGAGGCTGCCGATCGGATTGGCCGGCGTGATCGTCACCCTCGGCACGGTCCTCACGAGCCTGGCGGCGTTCAGCAGCGGCGCGATCATCGGGCGGTGGGGCACCGGTCCCGTGGTGCTGGCGAGCGGGCTGCTGACCGCGAGCGGCCTGTTCCTGCTCTCGCGGGCGCAGGGCGCGGCGTGGCTCTACGCCGCGGCGCTGCCGCTGGGGCTCGGCGCCGGGGCGGTCGACGCGGGCCTCAACGGCTTCGTGGCGCGGCATTATGCGGCGCGGCACATGAACTGGCTGCACGCCTGCTGGGGCATCGGCGCGACCGGCGGGCCGTTCATCTTCGGCTGGGCGCTGGCGGGCGGACTCGGCTGGCGCGGCGGCTACCTGCTGATCAGCGCCACCCAGGGCGGGCTGGCGCTGCTGTTCCTCCTCAGCCTCGGCCTGTGGCGCCAGGTTCCCGCGCAAGCCGCCGCGGCACCGGCCGCCGCGGCCGCGGGCCCGGGGCCGACGACGCCGGCCAATTCGTTCGCGGGCTGGCTGTCGCCGGCGATCTTCGCCCTCTACGTGGCGGTGGAGTTCACGCTCGGCGTCTGGGCCGGCACGCTGCTGGTGGCCGGGCGCGGCGTCGCGCCCGAGCGGGCGGCGCTGTGCGTGGCGGCGTTCTTCGGCGCGATCACGGCCGGCCGGGTGGCGGTGGGCTTCGTGGCCGAGCGCTGGGGCAACCGCCGGCTGGTGAACACGGGCGCGCTCGTCGCGCTCGCCGGCATCGCCGGCTTCATCTTCGCCCCCGGCGCGGGACTGGCCGGCGGCGCGTTGGCCGTAGCGGGCCTGGGGCTGGCGCCGATCTACCCCGGCCTGATGCACGAGGTGGGGCGACGCTTCGCGCCGGACGCGGTGCAGACCGTGGTGGGACGCCAGTCCGGCGGCGGCGCCATCGGCGCCGCGGTGATGCCCGCGCTGGCGGGTGCGCTCGCGCAGTCGCACCTCGGCGCCGTGCCGTGGCTCGCCCTCGCCACGCTCGGGGCGCTCATCGTCGCCATCCGCAAGCTCGACCGGCTGACCTGAGCCACCGCGCGCTCACGCCGCCGCCGGCGCGAGCGGCTTTCGTTTCCCGATCGGCAGCACGATCAGAGCCGCGATCACGCACAGCACGCCCGCGCCAATGAACGCCGGGGCGTAGCTGCCGAAACTCGTGCGCGTCACGCCCGCCGCGTAGGCGGCCGCCGCGGCACCGACCTGGTGGCTCGCCACGACCCAGCCGAACACGATCGGACCCTTCTCGCGCCCGAACACCTCGCCCGTGAGCCGCACCGTCGGCGGCACGGTCGCGATCCAGTCGAGTCCGTAGAACACCGCGAACACGCCCAGCCCCGCCGTCGGCCCGAGCAGCGCCTGCGGCAGGAAGAGCAGCGAGAGCCCGCGCAGCCCGTAGTAGGTGAAGAGCAGCGTGCGGCAGTTGAAACGGTCGCTCAGCCAGCCCGACGCCGTCGTGCCGAAGAGGTCGAAAATCCCCATCAGTGCCAGCAGCCCGGCCGCGCGCACCTCGGGGATGCCGCAGTCGAAGGCCGCCGGGATCAAGTGCGTGCCGACCAGGCCGTTGGTGCTGGCGCCGCAGACGAAGAACGACCCGGCCAGCAGCCAGAAATCCCGCGCGCGCACCGCCTCGAGCAGCACGTCGACCGCGCGCTTGGCCGGGTTGCCCTTCACCGGCGCGTGGTCGTCCGCCGGCCCGCTCTCGCCGAACGGCCGCAACCCCACGTCGCGCGGATCGTCGCGCATCAGCCACGCGATCAGCGGCACCACGGCCAGCGCCGCCGCCGCGACCACGAGGGGCGCGCCGCGCCAGCCCTTCTCCGTCACGACCGTCGCCAGGCTGGGCAGGAAAATCAGCTGCCCCGTCGCCGTGCTGGCCGTGAGCAGGCCCATCACGAGGCCGCGCCGCTGGGTGAACCACCGCGTCGCCACCGCCGCGCCGAGCACGGCCGCCGCCATGCCGGAGCCGATGCCGACGACGAAGCCCCACAGCACCACGAATTGCCAGTAGTGCGTCGCGAGCGTCGACAGCCCGTAACCCGCCGCGAGCATCGTCATCGCCGCCATCATCGTCCGCCGCAGCCCGAAGCGCTGATACAGCGCCGCCGCGAACGGCCCCATCAGGCCGTAGAGGAAGATGTTGATCGAGACGATCGACGACACCGTGGCACGGCTCCAGTGGAACTCGTTGCCGAGCGGGAGCAGGATGACGCCGGGCGTCGCGCGCGCGCCCGCGGCCGCGAGCAGCGTCACGAAGGTGACGCCGGCGGCGATCCACGCGTAGTGGAATTTGGGGCTGGGAGCCGGGGCGGGAGCGTTCATGGAAGCGCGGAAGCTCCGCACTTCCCGCGCGGCGTCAAACGGCGAACCGGTGTTTGCCCCGGTTTTAGCACAAACTGTCGATGTATGGGTGTGACACGAATCTCCAGTTGAGCGCCTTGCCGTCAGCGTTAACGTCTTAGCATGGCTGATCGTGTAAACCAGCAGGTTCGCAGCAGGATCATGGCGAGTGTTCGCACACGAGACACCGGTCCCGAGGTTGCCCTACGCAAGCGACTACACTCGCTGGGTTATCGTTACCGAATGCACGCGGCGAATTTGCCCGGCAGACCCGACATCGTCTTCCCGTCGCGAAAGAAGGTTATTTTTGTGCACGGGTGCTTTTGGCATGGGCATCGTTGCCGTTGGGGCAGGTTGCCAAAGAGTCGCATCGATTATTGGGAGATGAAAATTCGTTCTAATCGTTCTAGGGACCGCCGGACGAGCGCCGCGATACGTAAGGCAGGATGGGGTGTTCTTGTCGTCTGGCAGTGCGAGATTCGAAAGGTGGATCGAGTGCTACCGAGAATCACCCAATTTCTTGAAAGCTGAGGGTTGCACGAACCCGGCTCGACTGTTCTATCGCGGAGAACTAGTAACCACTGCATATGCCACGCCCTATCGGAATAGACCTATTCGCCGGTGTCGGCGGCATGAGCTTGGGCTTCGAGCAGGCCGGCTTCGACGTGGTGGCTGCGGTCGAATACGATCCCGTGCACGCTGCAGCGCACGAATTCAATTTTCCGAGTTGCGCCACCATCGCCCGGTCCGTCGTCCACTTGAGCGGAGCGCAAATTCGAGAAGCCGCCGGTATTGGCGGCGAGCGCGTTGATGTGGTCTTTGGCGGTCCGCCCTGTCAGGGGTTTTCTCTCATCGGGCAGCGCGCCCTCGACGATCCTCGCAACGGTCTCGTCCGGGACTACGTGCGAATCGTGCGCGAACTGGAGGCCAACTATTTCGTTTTCGAAAACGTCAAGGGTCTCACGCTCGGTGAGCAACGTAAGTTCCTTGAGGAGATTATCGCAGAGTTTCGAAGCATCGGCTACAATGTGCGGTTGCCTTGGCGCGTTCTAAATGCCGCCCATTACGGCGTGCCGCAGGATCGCGAACGCCTCATTTTGATCGGGGCGCGTCGCGGCTTGCCACTACCGGAGTATCCGATGGCGAAAACGATTCCCGCGGGAAGCGATTTGGAGCTGCGTGGATTGCAGCACGGCCCGTCATGCGAGGATGCGTTGGAGGACTTGCCCGACGCCGAGACGTTCGAAACGCTAAACGAGAGAGATTGGGTCGCGACGGGGCGGTGGGGAAGCCCTTCGGCCTATGCCGCGGAAATGCGCTGCTTGGAGCCGGAGTCGTGGCATTTTGGGATCCCACGTGTCTGGGATGCATCGATTTTAACTTCCAGTGCCAGGTCTGAGCACACCGAAATCTCCCGGCGCCGTTTCGCGGAAACGCCTTCGGGGCGCGTGGAGCCGATTTCGCGGCTCTTCAAATTGCCGCGATTCGGTCTCGCTAACACGTTGCGTGCAGGCAGCGACTCGCAACGAGGAGCCTTCACTAGTCCGCGGCCAATTCACTATCGATTCAATCGCTGCGTTACCGTCCGAGAAATGGCGCGCCTGCATGGGTTTCCGGATTGGTTCCGGTTTCATGTCACCAAATGGCACGGCGCGCGCCAGATTGGAAACGCCGTTCCACCGCCGCTTGCCCGCGCGATTGCCGCCGAAATCGTGCTGGCCTCCGGAGCGGCCCCTCGCCGTCAAACGACCGCCCTCGCTCTCGGCGATCCGAACCTGCTCGCCATGGAGATGTCGGAAGCAGCCGCCCACTTCGGGGTGCCTGTGCCAATTGGGTCTCGTGATCGCAAGAGCGGCGCGCGGAAACGAAAGCAAATCGACATCGAACGCGAGCGCACGCCCAAGCTCCTTTATGCCTAAACGTAAAACGAAACCCACCCAGCGAGGGAATCGATATCAGGCACTGCTAGAGAAGATATTTTTCGACCACTACAAGCCCGGCGCGACCGAGGTGGTTTTCGAGAGAGAGGAATTTGTCGCAGCCGCAAAGAAACTAAAGGTCAAGTTGCCCAAGAATCTTGGCGATGCGGTGTATTCCGTGCGCTATCGAATCGCGATGCCGGCACGCGTGATTGCAACGCAAACTGAAGGTCGCGAGTGGGTCATCGTTGGCCAAGGTAGGTCCCGCTATGCGTTTCGACTGGCGAAGGTCAGTCGGATTTTGCCGAACGAAAACCTAGTCACGATTAAAATCCCCGAGGCCACGCCCGAGATCATCTCTGCGTATGCGCTCTCGGATGAACAAGCCCTCTTGGCTAAAGTGCGATACAATCGATTGATCGATGTTTTTCTTGGGCTTTCGGCGTGCTCGTTGCAGAGTCATCTCCGCACGTCGGTCAAAGACATCGGCCAAATCGAAGTCGACGAAGTTTACGTTGGAGTGGATCGCGACGGTCGCCAATACGTGATCCCGGTGCAGGCGAAGGGTGGTAACGACAAGCTGGGTGCGGTTCAAACCGAGCAGGACATCGCATTCTGTCGGGATAAGTTTCCGGAACTGATTTGCCGCCCTATTTCGGCACAATTCATGGCAGACGATCTAATCGCGCTCTTCGAACTGACGATCGAAGACGACGAAATCAAAATCGTGGACGAAGTTCACTATCGGTTGGTTCCCGCAGATCAAATCTCGAGAGAAGAATTGGCGGCGTATCGAGCCCGGAAGACGCGAGGATAGTCTCGCCCGCCGCCTTGGTCGATTTCCCGTTGCGCGGCCGCGCGCGCCGCGCATCGTCGCCCGCCATGTCCTTCCGACCCCTGTTACCCCTGGCGGTCCTCTGTGGATTGGCCGCGGGCGTCTGCGCGCAGGAGAAGCCCCTCGTTTTCCAGGGCGCGCAAATCATCCCCATCGTCGGCGAGCCCATCGCGCATGGCGTCCTCGTCGTCTCCGGCGGCAAGATCGTCGCCGTCGGCGCGGCCGGCTCGGTCGCCATCCCCGCCGGCGCCGAAGTTCACGACGCCACCGGCAAAGTCATCATGCCGGGCCTCATCGACTCGCACAGCCACATCGGCGGCCCGGCCGGCGCCGACGCGTCGAGCCCGATCCAGCCCGACGTCCGGGCGCTCGACTCGATCGACGCGCAGAGCCCGTCGATCCAGAAGGCCCAGGCCGGCGGCATCACCACCGCCAACATCATGCCCGGCTCGGGTCACCTCATCAGCGGCCAGACCGTCTACGCCAAGCTCCGCGACGGCCGCACCGTCGACGACCTGCTGATCAGGAACGACGACGGCTCCATCGCCGGCGGACTCAAGATGGCCAACGGCACCAATTCCATGCGCGGCGTGGGCGGCTTCCCCGGCACGCGCGGCAAGTCCGCCGCGCTCGTCCGCGAACAGTTCATCAAGGCCCAGGAATACCGCGCCAAGATCGAGCGCGCCAAGGGCGACCCCGACAAGCTGCCGCCGCGCGACCTCGCGCTGGAGGAACTCGTCGAGGTCCTCGACGGCAAGCGCGTCGTCCAGCACCACACGCACCGCCACGACGACATCCTCACCGTGCTCCGCCTCGCCAAGGAATTCGGCTTCAAGGTCGTGCTCCACCACGTTTCCGAAGGCTGGAAGGTCGCCAACGAGATCGCCCAGGCCGGCGTCGCCTGCTCGGTCATCATGATCGACTCCCCCGGCGGCAAGCTCGAGACCCGCGACGCCTCGTTCACCACGCCCGCCGTGCTGGAGAAGGCCGGCGTCCTCGTTGGCCTCCACACTGACGACAGCGTCACCGACTCGCGCCATTTCCTCCGCTCCGCCGGCATGGCCGTGCGCGGCGGCATGACGCGCGCCGGCGCCCTGCGTGCCGTGACGATCGCCAACGCCAAGATCCTGGGCTTGGAAAAACGCCTCGGCTCGCTCGAGCCGGGCAAGGACGCGGACTTCATCCTCCTCGATGGCGACCCGCTCAGCGTCTACACGCACGTGCAGCAGACCTGGGTCGAGGGTCGCAAGGTCTTCGATCTCTCGGATCCGCAGGACCGGCTCTACGCCCTCGGCGGCGCCGGCGCCGGCGATCCGCGCCGCGTGCAGCTCTGCTGCTTCGGCAACGCCTGGGACATCATCGCCAACGCCAACGCCGAACTCTTCGGAGGTGCCCAATGAAACCCGTTTCCCGCCTCGTCCGCCTGGGCGCCCTGGCGTGCCTCGTCGCTACCGCCCCGGCCGCGCGCGCCACCGCCACCGCCGCCCTGCCGCTCGCGATCCACGCCGAGACGCTCCACACCGCCGCCGGCGCGCCGATCCACGACGGCCTCGTGCTCGTCGGCCGCGACGGCAAGATCGCCTACGCCGGCCCGGCCAAGGACATGGTTTACACCGCCGACCACCGCGTCGTGCACGCCCAGGTCGTCACGCCCGGCCTCATCGACGCCCGTGCCACCGTCGGCCTCTCCGGCCTGCTCAACCAGCCGCACGACCAGGACATGCTCGAGCGCTCCGCCGCCGTGCAGCCGGAGCTGCGCGCACTCGACGCCTACAACGCCCAGGATCCGCTCGTCGCCTGGGTGCGCGGCTTCGGCGTCACCACCGTCAACACCGGCCACGCGCCCGGCACGCTCGTCTCCGGGCAGACCATGATCGTGAAGACGCTCGGCCGCGAGTCCGACGAGGATGTGGTCAACCCCGCCGCGATGACCGCCGTCTCGCTCGGCAACGCCGCGCTCAACCGCAGCGAAGGCCCCGCCGCCGCCGGCGGCCCGAAGTCCCCCGGCACGCGCGCCAAGGCCGTCGCCATGCTCCGCGCCGAGCTGATCAAGGCGCAGGAATACGCGAGGAAGCGCGAGGCCAAGGACGAGTCGAAGCGCCCCGCGCGCGATCTGAAGATCGAGACCTTCCTCCGCGCGCTCGACGGCTCGCAGCCGCTCCTGATTCACGCCGACCGGCAGCTCGACATCCTCGCCGCGCTGCGCCTCGCGAAGGAGTTCAATCTCAAGATCGTCCTCGACGGCTGCGCCGACGCCCACCTCGTGCTCGACCCGATCAAGGCCAGCGGCTTCCCGGTGATTTTGCATCCGACGATGGCCCGCGCCAACGAGGACGCCGAGAACCTCGCCATGGACACCGCCGCGAAGCTCCGCGCCGCCGGCATCCCGTTCGCCATCGAGAGCGGCTACGAGAGCTACGTGCCCAAGACGCGCGTCGTGCTCTTCGAGGCCGCCGTCGCCGCCGGCAAGGGCCTCGGCTTCGACGCCGCGCTGGCCAGCATCACGATCGACGCCGCGAAGATCCTCGGCATCGCCGATCGCACCGGCTCGCTCGAGAAGGGCAAGGACGCCGACCTCGCGCTCTACGACGGCGATCCGTTCGAATACACCAGCCACTGCACCGGCACGGTGATCAACGGCCAGCTCTTCGAGCACGCGGCGAACTGAACGGCCGCCGCGTCCCGCCGGGCCGCGGCCGCGATCGCCCGCGGTAGGGGCGCTGGTCCCCCAGCGCCCTGACTCGCGTTGCCGGCCATGGCCCAAGGGCCGTCGCGGACAACCGCTCCCACCGGCGCGGCCAACGGCGCGCTACGCCCTACCGCTCACGGCAAGTGCGCCAGCACGCGGCGGGCGACGGCGGCGATGATGCGGCGGTTGTTGGCGTGCTCGCGACCCTCGGTGAAGGTGACGATCACGACGCGGCCGCCGCCGGGCAGCTCGATCAGCGCGGCGTCGTGCCGCGCCCAGCTGACCCAGCCGGCCTTCGCCCAGAGCTTCATGCCGGGCGAGAGCGCGGGGCCGGTGAAGCCGACGTCCTGCGAATCCGGGTCGTCGCTCGCCTTGAACGGATCGCGCCGCATCAGCTCGAGCAGCTGCGCCGAGCGCGCGGGCGAGACGCAGCGGCCCTGCGCGAGCTCGACGAGCAGGCGCGCGGTGTCGTTGGTCGAAAGATAATTCCGCGCCGGCGGATGCGCCTCCATGTCCTGCTTCTCGCGGCCGTAGGGACCTTCACCCCACGGTTTGCGCTGCGCGTAGACGTTGGCGTAGCCGAGGCCGGCGAAGTAGCGCGTCACGATGCCGCGCTGGGCGTTCCACTTGGCCAGCTCGTCCGGCGGCAACTCCGGGCCGCTCGTCGTGCCGGTGATGGCGTCGACGACGTAGCTCGTCGCCTCGTTGTAGGAATCGACGATCATGTCGCGCATCCCGCGGCGCAGCTCGGGCGTGTCGGCGAGTTTCCCGTCTTCCATGAGGCGGTGCGCGTAGGCGGCGAAGAAAAGCTTGATGACGCTTGCCGGATACATCCGCGCGTCGCCGCGATAGCTGGCCGGCACCGGCGCCGCGCCGCGCAGGTCGACGACAGTGACGGCGAGCTGGTCGGCCTGGAGCGCGGGCGCGGTGAATTCCGCGCGCGTGTCGGCAACGGCGCGGTCGACGACGGCCTGCAGAGCGGCGGGTTCGGTGGCCATGGCGGGGACGAGGAGCGTGGCGGCGAGGCCGAGGACGGGGAGTTTCATCAGGAGCGCCAGCCCTGCCGGATCATCGCGACGGCGATGGCGGCGAGGAGCATGGAAATGATCTTGGAGATCGCGCGCATGCCGGTCGGCCCGATCCTGCGGCCGAGCCACTCGCTGTAGTGCAGCGCGAGGACGACGAGCACGAGGTTCACGACCAGCGCGGCGAGCGTGACGACGACGCCCACGGCCTGGTTCTGCGCGAGGACGAGCAGGGTGGTGATCGAGGCGGGGCCGGCGATCAGGGGCATGCCCAGCGGCACGACGCCGAAATCCTCGGGCAGCTTCTCGCTCTCGGCGGCGGAGGAGAGCAGGTCCTTGGCCGCGATGACGAACAGGATCAGGCCGCCCGCGATCTGGAAATCGCTCACCGAGATGCCCAGCGCGGCGAAGATCGAAGTGCCGAGGAACAGGAAGCCCAGCGCCACCAGCCCGCCGGTCCAGATCGCCTGATCGGCGACCTTGTGGCGGCGCTCGCGCGGCAGGTTCTGCCCCAGTCCGAGGAAGATGGCCGCCAGCCCGATCGGGTCGATCGCCACGAACAGCGGGATGAACGCCTGCAGGAACTTGTTCGCCCAGTCGATCATGCCGCCACGCTGCGAGGCGGGCGGCAAAAGGCAACGCGCCAGCGGCAGGTTTGCGCAATCCCTGCGCAGCCGCGCGGTGCCCGCGGGAGTAAACTGCCGCTCCCAACCCCGAAAGGAGGACCCAATGTCCACCATCAAGATCCATCTCGAAGACGCCGAGATGCATCCCGTGCTCCGGCTCGCGAAACTGCTGCACGTCGAGCCCGAAGACATCGCCTACGCCGCCCTGAACCGTCTCATGATCCAGGGCCGCGATCCGGAAGTGCAGAACGACATCTGCCACACCAGGAAAGTCCGCGAAACCCAGCTGCCGCTCTGGGCCGACTCCGCCGGTTCGGTGCACGCCTACGAGGGCATGCCCGACTGCGACCCGGCACGCAGCAAATACTCCGTCTAGACCGGAAACCACCCGCCGCCTGAAACGGGGCGGGATCGCGACGCGCGCGCGCTTCGGCGGGCGGGTTTCGTCGCGACCGTCTGGGGGGCGCGCCCCGCCGGCTCGTTCCGCCGGCGGTCCGCCGCTCAATCGGCCAGGGCGGTGAGCGCGGAGATCAGGCGCGGCGCCTTGAAGCGGAAGCCCTCCGCCAGCAGCCGCGCGGGCACGGCGTATTGCCCCTCGAGCACGAGGCTGGCGTCGGTCTTCATCACCAGCGGCGCGACGATCCGGAGGAGAAACGCCGGGGCCGGCGGCGCCCAGGGCCGGCGGAGCACCGAGCGCAGCGTGCGCATGAAATCGGCGTTGCTCGCCGGCTCGGGCGCGCAGGCGTTGTAGGTGCCGCGCATGGTGTCGGCGCTCACCGCGCGGAGAAAAATCTCCTCCAGGTCGTCGAGCAGGATCCAGCTGATGCCCTGCCGGCCGCGGCCGGCCGCGCCGCCGAGGAAGCACTTGGTCACGCGCGCCAGCGGCGGATAGGCGCCGGCCTTGCGCCCGAGCACGACTCCGACACGCAGCACGACGCCGCGCACGGCGGCCGGACACTCCGCGGCGAACGCCGCCTCCCACTGCACGCAGACGTCGGGCTTGAAGCCCGTCCCCGCCGGCGCGTCCTCCGCACACCGCTGCGCGGTGTGGCCGTAGAAGCCCACGGCGCTGGCCTGCACCCAGGCGGCGGGCGGCGTCGCGGCCGCGCGCACCGCCGCGCCGAGCGCGCGCACGGCGTCGAGGCGCGACGCGACGATGCGCCGGCGGTTCTCCGGCGTGTGCACGCAGTTGATGGTCGAACCCGCGAGGTTGATCACGGCGTGCGCGCCCTCGAGCTCCCGCGCCCAATCCCCGGCCGTGCGGCCGTCCCACGCCACCTCGCGCACCCCGTCGCCGCGGCGCCGGGGCGCGGAGCGGGTCAGCACCACGACTTCCGCGCCGCGTTCGCGCAGGCGGCGGGCGAGCGCGGCGCCGATGAAGCCGGTGCCACCGGCGAGGACGATGCGTTGGGACATGCGCGGGAATCTAGGCGCGCCCCCAGACATGGCAACCCGTGCCTCCGTCGTCCACGCACGTTCGCGCGAAAGAGTCCGTATTACGGACTCTGGGTGGGGCGGAGATGGGTCTTGCGCGGGGGCGGTGGGAGCGCAGAAGTCAGCGCGGTGTCCACGCGGCCGGCCAACTTCTACGACCACACGCGCGACGAGCTGCTCGCGCTCGCCTCGCGCTGGGGCTTCCCGCCGGTGCACGCCGCGCGGCTGTGGGCCTACGTCTACCTCGCGGGTGTCGAGGACTGGCGGGCGATGCCGGAGCTGCCCGCCCGCTACCGGGCGAAGGCCGAGGGCGAGCTCGGCTTCGGCCGCCACGCCACCGCGGCCGAGACGCACAGCGCGGACGGGTTCACGCGCAAATACCTCCTCGAGCTGTCCGACGGCCGCCGCATCGAGACCGTGCTGATGCGCTACACCGGCCGCGTGACCGCATGCATCAGCAGCCAGGCCGGCTGCGCCATGGGCTGCGTCTTCTGCGCGACGGGCCAGATGGGCTTCGTGCGCCACCTCAGCCCGGGCGAGATCGTGGCGCAGGCGATGCACGTCGATGCCGTCCTGCGCGGCGTCGGGCCGGGCGGCGCCCTGGCGGACGCCGCGAGCGACTCGCCGCACGAGCGCCACGAGCGGCTGCGCAACCTCGTGCTCATGGGCATGGGCGAGCCGCTGCACAATTACGACGCGGTGATGAAGGCGATCGACATCCTGCGCGACCCCAACGGCCTCGCGCTCGGCGCGAAGAAGATCACGCTCAGCACCGTCGGCGTCGTGCCCGGCATCCGGCGGCTCGCGGAGGAAAAGCGGCCGTTCCACCTCGCGGTGTCGCTGCACGGCGCCACGCAGGAGGAGCGCGCGGCGCTCGTGCCGGCGGCGAAAAAGTGGCCGCTCGACGAGCTGATGGACGCCTGCCGCGACTACATCGCGCGGCAGCAGCGGCGGATTTTCTACGAGTGGACGCTGATCGAGGGGAAGAACGACACACCCGAGTCCGCGCACGCCGTCGGCCGGTTGCTGCAAGGCCAGTTGGCGCAGGTGAACCTGATCCCGCTCAACCCCACGACCGGCTACGACGGCGCGCCGACGGGGCGCGAGGCGGCGAAGCGTTTCCAGGAAATCCTCGCCGGCTACGGCCTGCCGAGCACGGTGCGGCAGCGCCGCGGCATCGACATCGCCGCCGGCTGCGGCCAGCTCGCGGTGGCGAAACGCTAGGCGCGGGCCTCGAGCTCGCGCCGGGCGTCGCGGGCGATCCAGCGCGCGGCGGGCGAGTCGAGACGGGCGATGCGCCGGGCCTCGGCGAGCGCGGCGCGGCGGAGGCGCGGGTTGCGCTTGCCGATCTGGCGCAGCGCCCAGTTCACCGCCTTCTTCACGAAGTTCCGCTCGTCGGTCGCCTCGCGGCGGATGACGGGCAGCATCCGCAGGAAGATCTCGTCGGGCAGCTCCTTCCGGTGCACGGCCATGCCGGCCATGAGGGAGAAGGCCGTGCGCTTGACGAATTCCGCGCGGCGCGCGCTCCACTGGTGGGCCTTCTCCTCGGCGAAAGCGGTGCGATCGAGCAGGAAGGCGAGCGCGTCGGTCTGGGCCCAGTTGTCGCAGCGCTTCACCCAGCGCTCGGCCTGGATGCGCGTGACGCGCGACGGGTCGGCCACGAGGGTCGCGAGGCCGCGCGCCTCATGGATGTCGTAGTCGAACAGGGCGACGGCGAGCGCGTGGTCGCGCCGATGGAGCCGGGCCAGCGCGCGCAGTTGCGGCGCGCTGACGCCGAGCAGTTCGGCCGTGGAAGTGATGCCGAAGCGCCGCATGCCGGCGACGGCGCTCGCGTTGCGCAGCGCGCGCAGCTGGGCGACGACTTGCGCAGCGGGAGCGTTCACCTCACACCGCCACTCCCGCGACGCCCGCCGCGCTCGCGGCGTCGGACGCGAGCCAGGCGCGGGCGTGGGCGAGGGCGGCTTCGTCAGGCGCGGCGCCGCGCGCCTGGAGGCGCTGCAGGGCGGTTACGAGCGCGAGTTGCGCGCGGGCGTCGGCCGGGTTGGCCTGTGCGGCCTGGAGGAAGAGGGCGGCGGGCGCGGCGATTTGTTCGGGCGGGAGCATCTGCTTCTCGCCGAGGAAGAGCGTGAGCGAGCCGCCGAGGGCCTGGATGTAGCTGAGCGGCGCGGCGGGCGGCGCGTAGGCGAGGCCGGCGGCGGCCGGCTGCCATTCCATGTAGGTCTTCAGCTGCTGGTGGAACTGGGCGAGCACCGCGTCGGCGTCGGCGGGCGCCCAGCGGGTGGTGAAGGTTTTCAGCTCGCGGAATTTCTTCACCTCCCAGATGCGCGCGCCGAGCTCGTAGTCGGCGTTGCGGCTGCGCAGGGCGAAAGTGACGACGTAGTCCAGGCCGCCCTGGGCGGACTCGTCGAGCTGGCGGATGTTCTCCGCCGCCCACTCCATGGGGAAAAGCGCGTAGTGCTTCGGAGCGAAGAGGCCGATGCCCGCGATGGGGTCGTAGCCGGCGCTGGCGCCGAACGTCTCGGCGAACCACAGCGGCAGGCCGCGGGTGAAGCGGCCGACGGCGTCCTCCGGCTGCGCGGCGCGCTCCATGAGGTTGGCCTCGCCGAGGAGGGCGCACTGGGCGAAGGCGACGCGGCGGAGGCGGCCTTCCTTGGCGGGCAGCAGCGCGGCGGCGCGGTCCTCGAGGCCGTAGAACCAGATCGGCTTGCTGATGCTGACGAGGCTGATCTTGGTGCCGGCCTCGAGATCGCCGACGGGTGAGGACTCGGAGAGGGAGAGCTCGGCCAGCGCGCGGGAGAAACCGATGAGGCGCGCCTCGAGCTCGGGCCGGTTGAGCGAGAAGAGCAGGTCCAGGAGATGTTGCGCGGCCTCGGGCGAGCGGGCGGCGAGGTAGGCCTGGAGGAGATTGAGGCCGGGCCCGGGGCCGTGGCGCTCGGCGTCGTAGCGCGGGGCGACGACCTCGATCAGCTCGCGGATGTGGCCGTGGACGCCGAGGTCGGCAGAGACGGTGAGCAGCACGTCGGCGCGGTCGCCGGAGACGGCGAGGACTTGCTCGTAGATCGCCATCGCCGCCGGCAGGTCGCGGGCGGCGAGGCGGGCCTTGGCGGCGGCGAGCTGCGGGAGGACGCCGCCGGCGGTGGCCGGCGCCGGGGCCGGCGCGGCGGTCTCGGCGGGAGCGGGCGCCGGGGCGCTGGGAGCGGGAGCGGAGGGCGCCGGCTTTTTGCCGGTGAGGCGATCGAAGAAACCCATGCGCCGAGCCAAGCCGAGCCGGCGCCCGTGCGCCAATAAAATCCCGGGACGCCGGCGCGGTGCCGGCGTCCCGGAGCGGGGCGGGCCTAGCAGCAGACGAGGTCGAGGTTGCGGTCCACGGTCCGGTCGAGCGGACGGTAGTCGCCGGTCTGCGGCTCGATCATCACGAGGGCGTGGCCGCCCTTTTCGTCGTCGAGCAGGGCCCAGTTGTAGGCGTGGCCCTGGCGGGCGCGGGTCGAGTCGGTGCGCCAGACCACGCCGAGGGCGTAGGAGGCGGCCTTGCCGGCGGCGCGGGCCTGCTCGTTGGCGAAGACCTTGAGGCGCCAGGCGAAGTCGTCGCAGTCCATCACGCTGGCGAGGTAGGCCGGGCGGTCCTGCAGGCTCGCGGCGAGGATGCGTTTCAGTTCGGCCTCGGTCGGGCACGCGTAGAGTCCGTCGCCGGCGAAGATGAATTGTCGGGCGATGGGCTTCCACAGTCCGGCCAGCTGGCGCCGGACGTCGGCCACCAGGTCGTCGCGCGAGATCGGAACCCCGCCGAAGACGCTGCGGGTGGTCTGATTGATCCCGTCCAGGATTTCGTCGATCGTGGTCATGGGAAATCAGGGCACGCGATTGAGGTCCACGGGCGGATTGGGGTCGCCGATGCCGGTGAGGCTGCTGTGGATCATCTTCGAGGCGTCCTGCGCGCCCCGGGCGAGGCTGGCGAGGAGCTTGTCGCAGTCGCGAACGATCTTGTAGGCGTTGTTGAGCCGGTCGATGAGCGCGTTGTAGTCGGCCTTCGCGAGGGTGATGGTGCCGTTGTTGTTGTCGATGAGGGTGGGGGGAGCTTTGGGGGGCATGGGAGGTTATGGGTTTGATTCGTCCGAGGGGGCGAAAGGCTGGCGGGCGATCGCGGCGAGGTGCGCGGCGAGGGCGTCGAACTCCGCGTCGTCCGGGTGGGCGTCGTGATCCAGCACGCGCTGGCACGCCGCGCCGAGCGCGCGGGCGCCCACGAGGTCGGCGCTGTTCTTCAGGTAGTGGGTGCGGGCGCGCAGCCGCGGCCAGTCGCGCGCCCGGGCGCTGGCGGCGAGGTCGTCGACCAGGCCCGGCAGCTCGAGCGAGAAGCGTGCCTGGAGCGTGGCGAAGAGCGCCGCGTCGCCCGCGAGGCGGAGGTGCGGCAGCGGCTTCACGCCCGGGACCTGGGCGATCGTGTGCGCCAGCGTCGCGAGGTCGACGGGCTTGGCGAGGAACACGTTCATCCCGGCCGCATGGGCCTCGGCGAGCGCGGCGCCGCCGGCGTGGGCGCTGAGGCCGATGATGAAGGGCGGCTGGCCCGACGGCGCCTGCGCGCGCAGGGCGCGGGCGGCGGAGAGGCCGTCGACGCCCGGCATCATCCAGTCCAGCAGGATCACGGTGAAGGGCTGGCGCCGCGCCGCGGCGAGGGCGGCCTCGCCGTCGGGCACCGCGGTGACGTGCGCGCCGTGCCGGCGGAGAAAGGCCGCGAGCAGCTCGCGCACCAGGGCGTTGTCCTCGGCCACGAGGACTTCCAGCCCCTCCCAGGCGACCGAAGCCGCGTCGGCTTCGCTCGGGGCCGGCGTGCGGCCCGACTCCGCCGCCGGCAGCGGCAGGGTGACGACGAAGGTCGCCCCGGTGGCGCCGTCGTCGTAACGCACGCCGCCGCCCATCGAGGTGCTCAGGCGGGCGACGAGCGCCAGGCCCAACCCGGTCCCCTCCACGCCGTCGGCCGCGCCGAGCCGGGCGAAGGGCTGGAACAGGGACGCGCGGTGCTCGGGCGGGATGCCGGGCCCGGTGTCGCTGACGGTGAATTCCACGCCGCCGGCGGGACCGGGGGCGACGCGCGCGCGCAGCCGCACTTCGCCGGCGGCGGTGAACTTCACCGCGTTGGCCAGCAGGTTGAGCAGGATCTGCCGCACGCGCACCGCGTCGCACCGCACCGTCGCGGGCAGCGCCTCGTCGAACTCCCAATGCAGGTGCAGGCCCTTGCCCAGCGCGGCCGGCCGCACCGCCGCGACGGCGTCCTCCACGATGCCGCGCAGCGCGGCGGGCCGCGGGTGCAGGCGGAAGACGCCCGACTGCAGCGCGCCGGTGTCGATCAGGTCGTTGACCAGCTGGTGCATGGTCTGGCCGTGCGAGCGCAGCGCGGCCACCCACTGCGCGGCCCCGGGCGGGAGTTTTTCGCCGGCCAGCAATTCCGCGTAGCCCAGCACGCTTTGGATCGGCGTGCGCAGCTCGTGGCTCACGGTCGCGAGGAAGGCGCTCTTCAGGCGGTCGGCCTCGATCGCCGCGGCGGCGCGGCGGGCCGCGGCCTCGGAGAAGAGGCGGCGCCGGTCGTTCGCGAGGACCATCGCCCAGAGCAGCACGCCGACGGCCACGATGCCCATCGTCTGCAGCCGGGCCTGGGCGAACACCGCGAGCCAGCGCGACGAAGCGACGTCGAACACCAGCCAGCCGAGCGCCGGGCCGCCGTCCGGGCCGTGCACCGCGCACTGCGCGGAAACGCGTTCGCCGAAGATGTCCTTCGTCGGCCCGACGATCACGGCCTCGCGGCGGTGCAGCATGGCGATGTCGTCCGGTCCGGCGCGGCGCAGCACCAGCAGGCGCGGGAGCGTAGGCTGGGGATTGCCGCCGGTCATCACCGAGACGACGCGCTGTCCGCGCAGCGTGACCAGGTAGGCGTAGCGCAGGTCGGGATTCACGGCCTGGAGGCGCGCGAGGGTGTCGCGCAGGGTGACGAATTCCGGCCGGCCCGCGGTGGGGGTGAGCATGACCTCGACGGCCGTTCCGCTCGGCGCGCGCCGCCACTCGAAGGTGCCGGTGCGCAATTCCGGCCCCATGGCGCGCATGAGGAGCGAGGGATCGAGCGCCTGCGCGGCCGTGCGCACCCGCGCGCGCAGGCCGGCCTCGTATTCGCGGCGGGCGATCGCGCCGCTCAACACCATGAGGGCGAAGCCGGCGACGAGCCAGATGCCGAGCCAGCGGAGGTGCCGATGCAGATTGGGCGCGAATTCCGCCGGGGCGGGCAGCCGGGCGCGCCAGATCGAGCGGGCGGCGAGGATGCCCGCGGCGGCGAGGACGCCGGCGGCGACGAGGGCGAAGCGGGAGTAGTCCTCGCCGATGCGCCCCGGCCCGGTGGCGTGGGCCAGCGGCCCGTGCGTGGCCAGCAGCGGCCAGAAAACAAACACCGTCATCGCTGCCGTCAGGTTGGGGACGGCCCCGTCCGGTTTTCCGGCCGCGCGCGGCACGCGGGCGAGCGCGCGCAGCGCCAGGGCGGCGGCGAGGGCGACGGCCAGGCCGCCGGCGACCGGCCAGGCGTTGCGCGCCAGGGTCAGCGCCGCCGCGGCGACCGTCGCGGCGAGGAAGGCGAGCCGCTGCCGGGAGCCGAACCACGGCGCCGCGGCGCCCCAGAGCAGCGTTCCGGTGGAGGCGCCGAGTGCGGCGGACATCAGGCGGTCCCAGATCCAGTATTGGTCCGTGCGGTCGTGCACCGAGAGCAGCGCCAATTCGATGCCGGCGGAGAACACGTTGGCCACCGCCCAGGCGGCGAGCCACGGCTGAAGGCGGGCCTCGCCGCGCCGCCCGAAGCCGGCAGCGACGCCGGCCCAGGCGAGGACGGCGAGGAACCACAGGTAGTCCTGATGCGTGGTCGCTTGGTCGAGCAGGCGCAGCGCGGTGGACATGGGCAAAGGACGGACGCGCAGTCGCTAGGTGCGGAACGCGGGGTGCGGGTTCCCGGCGGCCGTGCGGCGGGCACGGCGGCAGCCACGGCGGACACGGTGGCGCGGAGGAGGGGTATTCACTGAGACGGCCCGGCGCCGATGATTCACCGGCGCCGGGCGGGGTCAATGGCGCGGGCGGTCATTTCTTGGCCTCGGCGCCCTTGGCGGTTGTGGGTTCGGCGGCGTTGGACTTGGATTGGAAGCCGCCGAGGAACTGGACGAGGTCGAAGGAGTAGCCGAGGGTCAGGGACCACTGGCCGGGATCGGTGCGATCGTAGACGCGCGCGCCGAGGTAGGCGTAGTTGGCGTCGGAGATGGGGTAGAAGAGCTCGAGCTCGAGCGCGGGGCCACGCGAATGGCGGTAGCGCGGCACGGGGCCGTCGAAGAGCAGGTGGGTCTTCGTGGCGTCGGCGGGATCGAACTGGACGTTGTCGACCTGCGCGTAGCCGAGGCCGAGGTGGGCGAGGGCGAGGCGCTTCTTGCCTTTGCCGTCGACGTCGACGACGCGGCTGAGCTTGCCGACGAGGCCGGCGAAGTAGCGCGGGTGCACGCGGCGCGCTTCGCGGTCCGTGGTGGCGCCGACGGCGCCGCCCACGCCGAGGGTGAAGAGCGTGTTCTTGGCGTAGCCCTGGAGGAAGTGCGCGCCGACGGCGACCTCGCCGCTGAAGTTGCCGGAGCCGGTGACGGTCGCGGCGCTGCGCTCGGCGCCGTTGGCGAACTCGAGGGAGACGCGGGCGGTGTAGTCGACGGTGTCGTCCGGGTCGGTGAACCACTGGCCGGGCGTGACCAGCACGGCGTCGGAATCGCTGAGGAGCTTGGTGTTCTTCCAGCTGCCGTTCCATTGGCTGCCGCCGGGCAGCGCGGGATCGGCGCCGTAGGCGATGGAGGCGGCGGCGCCATCGGGCTGCCAGGCCCAGGTGTTGGAATACAGCAGCTCGAGGTAGCCGCCGAGGCGCGTGCCGTCGGTCTTCAGCTCCTTGGTCGCGGGGTCGATGGTGTAGGGCGCGACGACGCGGGTGCCGGCATGCCAGAGGAGGTCGGTGCCGGACTTCTCGACTTGGCGCCACGTGAACGAGGCCGGCAGATACTTCTGCAGGTCCTCGGTTGTGGCGGTGACCGGCGGGGCCGCCGGCCCGGCCTTTTCGGCGGCGGCGCCTCCTCGGGACCGCTCTCCGCGGCTGGTTCGGCGCCGGTGGCGCCCGGGCCGTCCTGGAGCGATTTCAGGGCGGCCTTCTTGGCGGCGAGGTCGGTCTCGGCCTTGAGGACGGCGAGTTCGGCTTTGGCGACGGCGAGTTCCTTCTCGAGTTCGGCGACGGTTTTCTCGGCGCCGCGGGTCGGGAGCGCGGCGAGCGCGAGCGCGACCGGAAGCGCGATGAGTGCGCAGGGTGTGTTTTCATGGCGCGCCCAGTCTGCCACGTCCCGGCGGCGCGGCGCGCGGGCGGGGGCGACGGCCGCCCGGGCATTTTTCCCGCTTCTATTTCCGATTCGCCCGGGCACACTGCGCGCCGGGCGCGCTAGATTCGTTGCCATGTCCGCCGTTCCCCAGATTCCCCGTATCGTGCTCGTGGAGGACCACACGCTCGTCCGCCAGCTGCTCGCGCACCTCGTGCGGGACGACCTGCAGCTCGAGCTCGCGGGCGATTGCACCACGGTGGCCGAGGGCGCGGCGGTGCTGGCGCGGGAGAAGCCCGACCTGGCCGTCGTCGACTGGATGCTGCCCGACGGCCGCGGCTTCGATCTCGTGCGCGCGCTGGGCCCGTCGCTGCCGCGGACGCGCTGGCTGGTGATCTCGTCCAACGAGCAGGGCCATCTGGTGCGCGAGGCGGTCGGGCTGGGCGTGCACGGCTTCGTGCTGAAGCGCTCGGACCTCGCCACGCTGCGCGAGGCGATCCGGCGCGTGCTGGCGGGCGAGACGTATTACTGTCCCCACAGCGCGCGGCTGCTCGTCGACCGCATGGTGGACGAGAGCCGGGCGGTCGGCGCCGCCCTCACGCCGCGCGAGCGCGAGGTCCTGCGCGGCTTCGCCCGCGGCGAGAACCCGAAGGCGCTGGCCGAGCGCCTGGGCGTCAGCGCCAAGACGGTGCAGAACCACCTCACGGTGCTGAAGGAGAAGCTCCGCCTGCAGGAGCCCGCCGAGCTCGTGCACTACGCGATCAAGCACGGCTACATCGAGGCGCCGTGAGCGCGCGGGGCCGCGCTCAGCGCTGCAGCGCGGCCTGGGCGGCGGCCTTCAGCTTCAGCCCGGGCAGTTCCTGCCAGCCGAGTTCGGCCGAGCCGAAGTAGCGCTCGGAATTGCGCGCGCCCCAGTCGGTCGTCGCGATGCGGTAGCGGCGGTCGGGCGCGATCATCTCCGGCGCGGCGGCGACGAGGAAATCGCCCTGCCGCTCGGCGAACGGCGTGCTCGCGTTCTGGTTGGCGCGGGCGACGAGCTCGCGCAGGCGCACGCCGTCGATCTCGGTGACGAAGATGGCGCCGTCGAAGCGCACGCAGGCGTCGAAGGCGAGGCGCGAGACGTTCCCCGCGGGCAGGCCGCCGCCGAAGGTGGTGTTGCCGATGAAGGCGGCGTCGACGTTCGCGGCGTGGCGCAGCGCGGCGGCGACGAAGCGCGCGGCGTTGCTGGGCGTCAGGGCGGTGTGGAGGTGGCCCACCGGAGCGAGGTCCTCGGGCGTGAGGAACTGCCGGCGCGTCTGCTCGATGAACTCCGCCAGCGGCACGTCGGCGGCGCCCTTCTCGGAGAGCTCGACCTGCTCGACGGTCCAGTGGAGCGAGCCGCCGAGGCCCTGCCGCAGCCACACCAGCGAGGCGTGGCTGTTCCAGCTCCCGCTGTGGAAGTAGACGGTGCGGCCCTGGCGGTGCACGAAGCGCAGGTGATCGTGCGCGCCGGCGAAGAGCGTGCCGTCGGGCACGACCTTCAGCAGCTCGCGGTCGGCGTCGAGGCCGGCGTGGCTGAGCACGATGAGCGGCCCCTGCTGCGCGAGGCGGGGCAGGTTGTCGCGGCCCCACGCCACCGGGTCGCGCGGCTGGATGGTCGGGCGGACCGGCACACGGTAGGTGGCGAGGTGGTCGGTGGTGAGGCCGACGAGCACGGTGTCGATGCGGCCGAGCTTCAGCGCGACGGCGGGGTCGGTGAAATACCGGCCCGTGGCGCGGTCGCGCAGGTTGCTGATCGGCACCACGCCGGTCTCGCGCACGCGCTTCACCGTCTCGGCGACGTCGTAGAATTCCGGGTCGTGGTTGCCGAGGTTGAGGAAGGTCGGCACGCGGCCGGCGAGGGCGCGGAACATCTCGAAGTCGATCGCGCCGTGCGAGCGGCGGGCGATGACGTTGCCGTATTCCTGGGTGTCGCCGTCGAGCAGCACGGCGATGGGCAGCTCGGGGTTTCTCAGGCGCAGGCGGTCGACGAGCGCGACGAACTGCGCGGTGCGCTCGTAGGCCGAGTGCTGGTCGCCCATGACGATGAGCAGGGCCTCGACCTCCGCCGCGCGGGCGGCGAGGCCGCCGAGCAGGAGAAGCAGCAGGAGGCGGACGGCAAACATCGGGCGCATGATTCGAGAGCGTTTCGCGCGCTGACAATCCCGAATCAGCCCGGTGCGCTTGCGGCTTGAGCACCGCCGTCCGCCCCGCAAGCTCGGCGGCCCGATGGAGAATCCGCAGCAGGCCTACGACGCGGCGACCTGGCTGGGCAGCTGGAGCGTGCACCAGGATTTTCTCTGGTTCTTCTCGCTGCTCTGCTGGAGCCTGGCGCTGATCTCGTGGCTGCGGCATCCGCGCCGCGCGGCGGAGTGGCAGTGGTTCCCGGCGGCGGCCGCCGCGGCGATCGGCACGGCGCTGATCCAGTTCGGCATCTTCAACCCGACCTTCGACTTCTTCCAGGACCGGCTGGTGCCGGGCTCGGTGGGCATCTACCGGCCGGCGCTGGTCGATCCCTACTGGCTGGGCGACGTGCTGATGGGCACCGCCCTGGCGGCGATGGCGGCGGGCTGGGGCGTGGCGGCGGCGGGGAACCGGCGCGGCTGGCGCGGCCTCGCGGGCGCGCTGCTGCTCGCGACCGCCGTCCTGCACGCGGCGGAGCCGGTGCGCGGCGGCGTGCTGCTCGGCGTGCTCACGGCGGCGGCGGGAGTGGCGCTCTGGCCGGCCACGCGGGACCGGTGGCGGGCTCGCGTCGGCCTGGCGGGCGCGATGGTGCTGCCGTGGGTGTCGACGGTCGGTCCGGTCGCCGCGCTCACGGGCACGCTGCAGCGCTCGGGGCCGCCGACGCCGATGGGGCTGGCGGCGGCGGCGTTCCAACTCGCGCTGGGCGCCTGGGTGTTCGCCAGCCTGCTGGCCGGCCTGTGGGCGCGACAGCACCCGGAGACGGTGCCGGCCCTCCGGCGCGACATCCGGCGGGCCGCGATCGCCGCCCTCCTCTGGCTGGCGGCGGGGATGGCGTTCAGCCTCCAGACCGGACGCGACAACCGCCGGGAGATCCAGCAGAACCGCCTGCGCATGGCGGCGGCGCAGGCGAACCTGTTCGATCCCGCGCTCCTCGCGCCCTTCGCCGATCCGGCGTTCACGATCGAGACCCGCACGCGCGAGAACGAGCCGACCGCCGCCCATTCGCCGTGGCTCGCCACCGGAGTGGCCGTCGGCGCGCAGCGCCGCCTGGCGCAGGTCGTGCTCGCCACGCCGTTCCTCGAGGCGGCGCGCCTGATCGTCATCCACGACGGCTGGCTGGTCGCCGTGCTCTCGTCCGACCGCCCGGCGCACGCCGGCGAGGTCGACTTGCTCCGCCGGGCGACGCCGGAGGACATCGCCCGCTGGAACGCGAGGGAACCCTACGTCGAATCCTCGCACGTGCACGAGATCGGCTACCGGTATTACTGCCGGGCGCCGATCGTGGGCCAAGACGGGGTGATGCTCGGCTGGCTGGACTGCGTGCGGCGGGAGTATTACCTGAGCGTCGAGCGGCGGTGGCGCGCGGCGCCGTTCCTGGTGACGGCGCTGGGCATCGTCCTGCTGGGCCTGTTGCTGGTGCAGCGCCAGGGCGGCCGCGAGCGCGAGATCGCGCGGCGGGACGCCGAGGCGGCGGCGACGGGCAACCGCATCAAGAGCGCCTTCCTCGCCAACGTGAGCCACGAGCTCCGCACGCCGCTGCAGAACATCCTCGGCTACGGCGAACTGCTCGAGCGCGACGTCGCGGCGGGGAGCGCGCCAGCCATCTCGCGGCGCTGCGCCAGCAGGGCGAGCTGATGCTGCGGCTGGTCAACGACCTGATCGACCTCAGCGCGGTCGAGGCCGGCGCGTTCCAGCTCGCGCCTCGGCCGGTCGCGCTGGCGCGCGTCGTGCGCGACACCGCGGAGGGATTCCGGGGCCGCGCGGAGGCGAAGGGGCTCGCGTTCGAGTGCGGGTTCGACGCCGGGGGCCGGACTGGATCGAGGTCGACGAGGCCCGGCTGCGGCAGGTGCTGATCAACCTGCTCGGCAACGCGGTGAAGTTCACCGCGCGCGGCCGGGTGCGGGTCGACGGTGCCGCGCGGCTGCAGCCGGACGGGCGCTGGCGCGTCGACCTGGCGGTCAGCGACACGGGGCCGGGCATCCCGCCCGCCCAGCAGGCGCGGCTTTTCCGGGCGTTTTCCCGACTCGAGCGCACGGCGGCGCAGGAGGGATCCGGGCTGGGCCTGGCGGTCGCCGCCGCGCTCTGCCGCGCGATGGGCGGAGAGCTCACGGTCGAGAGCGACGGCATGAGCGGCAGCCGTTTCGTGGCGTCGGTCTGCGTGTCCGCGGCCGCCGCGCCGGAAACGGCGACGGTGGCGCCGGCCCCGGTGGCGCCCGGCGCGCACCCGCGCGTGCTGGTGGTCGAGGACAATCCGGCGATGCGCGAGCTGTTCGTGGCGGCGCTGACCGAGCGCGGGGCGGTGTGCCGGGCGGCGGCCAGCGGCGCGGCGGCGCTGGCGCTGGCGGCCGAGGCGGCGCCCGACGTGGTGCTGATGGATCTGGCGCTGGCGGACGGGGACAGCGCGGCGTTCCTGCCGCGGCTGCAGGCGGCGGTGCCGGGGTGCCGGGTGATCGTGGTGAGCGCGCACGCGGCCGCGGCGGACCGGGCGCGCGTGCTCGCGGCCGGCGCCGAGGCGTTCCTGCTCAAGCCCGTGCCGCTCGACCAGCTCTGGGCGGCGGTGGTGCGCTCGGCCGCCGTGCCCCGCGTCCTGCCCGACTATTTCGCCGCCGCGCCGGAGGCGCGCCGGATCGTGCGCGAGCAGTTCGGCCGGGAGCTGCCGGAGTGGGAGGCGGCGGTGGCGGCGGCGTGCGCCGCGGGGGATTTCGCCGCGCTGCGCCGGCACGCGCACTACCTGCGCAGCGGCGCGGTGGCGGTCGGCGCACGGGACATTTTCGCCGTGGTCGGCGCGCTGGAGGCGGCGGCGCTCGCCGAGGACGGAACGGCGGCCGGCGCGGCGTGGCTCGCCTGCCGCGAGGTCCTGCGGAACTGGCGCGCGGCGTGAAAAGGCGCGGGCGCGCCGCGGGTTCGGGTTTGTCAGCCCCTAAGAAATGGCTCCAGTGCCCGTCATCGCTTCCGTGAAACAACGCGTGCTCGTCGTCGATGATCATCCGCTCTTCCGGGCGGGAGTCGTGGCCGTCCTCAACCAGGACCCGGCGTGGGAGGTCTGCGCCGAGACCGACACCGCCGCCGGGGCCCGCGCCGCGGCGGCGCGGCTGCGCCCCGACGCCGCGGTGGTCGACCTGATGCTGCGCGACGACGACGGCCTGAAGCTGGTGCGCGAGCTCCGGCAGGAGGTGCCGGCCATGCGCATCCTCGTGCTCTCGATGCTCGACGAGGCCCTTTACCGGCCCAAGGCGCTGCAGGCGGGCGCGAGCGCCTTCGTGTCCAAGCTCGCCGGGCCGGAGGCGATCCTCGCCACGCTGCGCGAGGCGACGCCGCGGCCGGCGCGCGTCAACGGCGCATCGCACGAGCTCGCCGCGCTCTCCGAGCGCGAGCTCCATGTTTTCACCCAGCTGGGGCAGGGCCGTTCGACCCAGGAGATCGCGAGCGCTTTGGGCGTGAGCAATAAGACCATCGAGACGCATCGCGAGAACATCAAGGCCAAGCTCGGGCTGCCGCACGCGAACGCGCTGGTCGCGCGCGCGGCGGTGTGGGCACGCGAGCAGGGCCTCGTGCGCTGACTCCGCCCGCCGCGCCGCGCGCGGAAAATGAGGGAATCCCTTAGGGGCGGGCGCTTGTTCGCCGCGGCGCGCGACATTGTCTATGGCGGCACACACCACGCCTATGAAAACCCGTTACCTCCTCGGCGTCCTCGCGGGATGCTGCCTCTCCGCCCTCTCGTTGTCGGCCCAGACGTTCGTCGGCTCCGACAATTTCGACGCTGGTTCGACCGCCAAGTGGGACTACGTCTACCGCCTGAACAGCGCGACCCAGGGCTCGCTCGACTTTACCAACAGCCGGTTGGACTTCTCGAAGTCCACCGGCCTCGGCAACCAATTCCGCCTCTGGGACAGCGACGGCACCACCAGCCCGTCGGTCGTGGCCACCAGCTTCACCACCAGCTGGATGATGACGATGTCGGTCACGAACACGCTCACCGGCGCCACCGGCAGCGAGTTCGCCACCATCGGCATCCAGGTCTTCAACGACGACAACAGCTACTCCGCGCTCATGCTCAGCGCCACGAGCACCGGCAACTACGTGCGCGCGGAAGGCAACGGCTTCTCGACGGTGAACACCGCCACCGCCGACAACACCGACGTCACCCTGCGCCTGGCGTGGGACGCGAGCGCGAAGACGCTTGCCGCCGCCTACAGCCTCGACGGCAGCTCCTTCAACGCGGTGGCGACCTTCCATCCCGTGACGGAGTGGTCCGGCACCACGACGGCGAACGGCTTCAACTTCGGCGTCTTCGGCAACAGCAACCTCAGCGCGGCGATCTCCGTCGGCTCGGTCTATGCCGACAACTTCGCCGTCTCCGCCGTGCCGGAGCCCTCGACCTACGCGGCGTTCGCCGGCCTCGGCGCGCTCGGCCTCGTCTGGTGGCGCCGCCGCCAGCGCGTCGCGGCGGCTTGAGCCGACTTTGGGTTACGTAAACGGGCCGGCCCGAGTGGGCCGGCCTTTCTGGATCCGCTCAACCCGCGCGCGGTGCCGCGAGGCGGCCCGGGGCGACGCCGGCGCGCACCTGCAGGGTGGCCAGCACCTTCGGCACATACATGCGCGTCTCCGCCGGCAGGCCTGGCGCGATGGCGGCGAACGTGCGGGCCTTTTGCGTGGCGAGGAGGCGGCGCACGCGGCCCTCGCCGGCGTTGTAGGCGGCGAGCGCGAGCGGCCAGTCGCCGAACTTGCCGTGCAGGGTCCTGAGGTAGCGCGCGGCGGCGCGGGCGGACTTCGCCGGATCGGTCCGCTCGTCGGGCAGCCACGTGCTCAGGCCCAGCGCCTTCGCCGTCGTGGGCATGAACTGATACAGCCCCCGCGCGCCGGCCGGGCTGCGGGCGGAGGGGTTGAAGGTCGACTCGACCTCCGCCAGCCACGCCAGCTCCGCCGGCACGCCCTCGGCGGCGAAGGCCGCCTGCGCGACCGGGAGCAGCGCCGTGGCGCGCGCCGGCGCCGGCCGCACGCGCATCCGCGCCAGCCAAAGGTTGAAGTAGGGGATGTCGGGCGTCGCGAGCGGCGGCCGCTGGCCAGGCTTGAGCACCGGCGGCTTCGGCGGGAGCGCGGCGCCGGGCTGCCGGGCGGCGACGCCGGCGGCCTGGATGTAGTCGAGCCGCTCCTCGAGCCACTCGGCATAATCCGCGTAGTCGGGGAAAAGCCGCAGCGCGTTGAGCGCGGCGCGCGCCTCGGGCTCGTAGGCGGCGAGCTCGCCCAGGTCGTTCTGGTCGAGCGCGGCCTGGAGGCGGGCGGCGAAGGCGTCCCACTCCTGCTTCGAGGGGAAATAGAACTCCCGCTTCACCTCCGGCGGCGCGTAGTCGTCGAAGAGCTGCTTGCCCTGCCGGTAGAGCGCGTCGAGGTCGATCTCGGGCTCGGCGGCCGGTTTCGCGGGCGCGGCCGGCGGCTGCGCCAGCGCGGGGGCGGCGAGCAGCGTCAGCAAGGGCAGGGCGCGGAGCGGTTTCATGGACGGGCGGGAGCCGGCGGCGGCGACGTTCCTCGTTGGACCCGCGCGAGGCGAGTTCGTTTCCCGCGTTGACCGCGGGGCGGTTGCGGGTAGCTAGAGCCCCTTCACCGGCATGAACCGCGTCTTCATCAAAACCTACGGGTGCCAGATGAACGAGCGCGACAGCGAGGCTGTCGCGGCGATGCTGCGCGCCCGGGGCTATCGCATCGTGCCGGACGAGGACAGCGCCGACGTCATGCTGCTCAACACCTGCAGCGTGCGCGACATGGCGGAGCAGAAGGCCATCGGCAAGGCGAGCTACCTCGCGCAGAAGAAGAAGCGCAACCCGCGCTTCGTCATCGGCATCCTCGGCTGCATGGCGCAGAACCGCGGCGCCGCGCTGCTCGACGCGCTGCCGGACGTCGACCTCATCGTCGGCACGCAGAAATTCCACCAGGTCCCCGATCACCTCGACAACCTCCGCGCCGCCCAGGCCGCCGGCGCCGTGCTGCCGACGCGCATCGTCGACATCGCGGAGGAGGCCGGTTCGCAGAACACGATTCGCGAACACGTCCTCGAGGACCGGCAAGTCACGGCGTTCGTCTCCATCCAGCAGGGCTGCAACATGGACTGCGCGTTCTGCATCGTGCCGAAGACCCGCGGCGACGAGCGCTCGCGGCCGATGGACGAGATCGTGCGCGAGTGCGAGGAGCTGGCCGATCGCGGCGTGCGCGAGATCACGCTGCTCGGCCAGATCGTGACCAGTTACGGCCGGCGCGACTACGAGCACACCGGCGGGATCAGCCCCTTCGTGCAGCTGCTCGAGCGCGTGAACGCCATTCCCGGCCTCAAGCGCATCCGCTTCACCTCGCCGCACCCGCGCGGCTTCAAGGACGACCTCGTCGCCGCCTACGGCCGCCTGGAGAAACTCTGCGAATACGTCCACCTGCCCATGCAGAGCGGCAGCGATCGCATCCTGAAGCTGATGAACCGGCCCTACTCGCGCGACCGCTACCGGCAGATCGTCGACGACCTGCGCCGCGTGCGGCCCGACATGTATTTCTCCACCGACATCATCGTCGGCTTCCCCGGCGAGACGGCGGAGGATTTCGAGCAGACGCGCGCGCTCTTCGAGGCCTGCAACTACGACATGGCCTACGTCTTCAAATACTCCGTCCGCTCCGGCACGCCCGCCGCCGCCATGGCCGACCAGGTGCCGGACGAGGTGAAGGAGGAGCGCAACCAGGTCCTGCTCCGCCTGCTCGAGCAGAATTCCGACCGCCGCAACGCCACGCTGCTCGGCACGACGCAGGAGGTGCTGGTCGAGGGGCCGGACAAGAAGGGCGTGCAATTCATGGGCCGCACCCGCGGCAACCGCATCGTGCACTTCGCCGCGCACGAGCGTCTGATCGGCGAACTCGTGCCGGTGAAGATCAACCGCGCATCCACCGCCGTCCTCTACGGCGAGCTGGCGCTGGCCGGGGTGGAGCGGTAGCCGCCGCCGCGCCCCGCCCTCCCCGGACACGAAACCGCCCGGAAAATGAATCTTTCCCTTTTCGTGTCTTTCGTGTGTTTCGTGGCTTTCCCCTGATGTCCCTTTTCCTCGCCACGCTCCTGCCTGGTCTCTTCCTCGCCGCCCTCGGCGCCCTGCTGGCGTGGAACGATCCGCGCGTCGTCTCGACCGCCAAGGCCCTGCCGCGCTCGCAGCGCGGCGCCTGGCTCTTCTTCGGCGGCGGCGCGCTCTGGTTCCTCTTCCGCCTCTCCCAGCTCGGCGAGGCCGACCTGATCTTCTTCCAGAACCCGTGGCCGGTGATGCTCGCCTTCGGTGCGCTGGCGGTGCTGGCCTTCGTCTATGCGCCGGACTTCCTCGCCGTGCGCGGCCTGTGCATCCTCGCGCTGCTCGTCGCCGAGCCGCTGCTCCACGCCGCCTACATGGAATGGACGCATCCGCCGCGCCTGCTCATGGTCACGGCGGTCTACGTCGGGCTCGCGCTCGCCCTCTACCTCGCCGCGGCGCCGTTCCGGCTGCGCGACTTCTTCGAGTGGCTCTTCAAGCGCCCGGCCCGGCCGCGCGCCCTCGGGGCGTTCCTGATCGCCTACGGCCTCGCGACCGCCGCGGCCGCGTTCACCTACTGAGATGGCCGCGCTGCCGCACGCCCTCGTGATCCTCGCCGGTCCCGCCGGCGCCGGCAAAGCACGCTGTGCGAGCGCCTCGTCGCGGAGGTGCCCGGCTTCGAGCGCGTCGTCACCGCCACCACGCGACCGCCGCGGCCCAACGAGGTCAACGGCCGCGACTACCATTTCTACTCCGAGGCCGAGTTCGACGCCCGCCTCGCCGCCGGCGGCTTCCTCGAATGGGCCTGGGTGCACCGCAAGGCCCGCTACGGCACGCCCAAGTCGTCCGTCGTCGACCGCCTACCGCACACCAATCTCGTCATGAACATCGACGTTCAGGGCGTGCGCAGCATCCGCGCCGCCGCCCAGGACATGCCCGAGCTGCGCGGTCGCGTCGTGACGATGTTCGTCGCCCCCGACTCGATCGAGGTCCTGCGCGAGCGCCTGCTCGGCCGCGGCCCGATGAGCGAGGACGAGCTCGCCCGCCGCCTCCAGAGCGCGGAGCTCGAGCTGAGCGAGCGCTTCAGCTACGACTACATCATCCACAGCCGGACGAAGGAGCAGGACTTCCTCGCGCTGCTGGACTTCTGGACGCAGGCGCAGCGCAAGCTCCCCGCCTGCTGACGCCATGCCGCGCGCCCCGCGCTTCCCGGTCAGCGACCACTGCGATGGCGAGCGGTTCTTCAATCCGCCGCCGCAGCCGCCGGCGCGGTCCTTCTCCTCGCTGCCGCGCTGGTGGCTCCAGCAGCTCCGCGGCGACCTGCAGCGCTGGCCGCGCGCCGTGCCGCCGCCGCGGCCCGTGCGCCTGCCGGCGGGCGTCGCGCCCGGCGAGGTGGCGGTGACGTTCATCGGCCATTCGACCTTCCTGCTCCAGTTCGCCGGGCTGACGGTGCTGACCGATCCGATCTTCGCGCGCTGCGCCGGGCCGTTCGGCGTCTTCGGTCCGAAACGCGCGCGTCCGCCTGCGCTCCGGCTCCACGACCTGCCCGCGATCGACGTCGTGCTCGTCTCGCACAACCACTACGACCACCTCGATCTCGCCACGCTGCACTGGCTCGCCCGCGAGCGCCGCCCGCGGTTCGTCACCTCGCTCGGCAACCAGGCCTGGCTCGCGGCGCGCGAGATCGAGTCGGTCGTGGAACTCGACTGGTGGCAGACGGCCGAGATCGTGCCTGGCCTGCGCGTCACCGGCACGCCGGCGCAGCACTTCGCCGCGCGCACGCCCTGGGACCGTTGCCGCACGCTCTGGAACGGCCTGATGCTGCACACCGCGCACGGCGACGTGTTCTTCGGCGGCGACTCCGGCTGGGGCCCGCATTTCGCGGCGATCCGTGCAAGACTCGGCGCGCCCGACCTCGCGCTGCTGCCGATCGGCGCCTACGAGCCGCGCTGGTTCATGACGCCCGTGCACGTGAACCCCGACGAGTCCGTCCGCGCGCACCTCGCCCTCGGCGCACGCCGCAGCCTCGGCATGCACTTCGGCACCTTCCAGCTCACCAACGAGGGCATCGACCAGCCGCTCGTCGATCTCGCCACGGCGCGCGTCGTGCACCACGTGCCCGAGGCGGATTTCACCACCCTCGACTTCGGCGAGACGCGGACGTTGCGCCTGCGTTGAGCCGGTGCGGCTTCGCTCAGTCGAGCTGCATGAGCGTTTCGGCGAGCGCGCGGCGGCGCGGTTCGAGGTCGGTGGCGACGGCGCGCTGGTTCAGTCGATAAACCCAGACCCAGACCACGCCCAGCACGATCATGCCACCGACCAGCCCGACCACGGTGGCCGGCCAGGGGATGATCGCCTCCGACCGAAAAAAGACGCTGCCGAGGAACAGCAGACCGGCCAGGCCGAGCGGCGTCAGATACCACCAGATGACGGCGCGCAGCAGCCGGATTTGCGTGTCGAGGGCCGCGACTGCGTCCGCGATGTGCTCGCGCAGCGATGCAGAGGCAGCTGGCGCGCGGCGGAGGCGGCGGAGGCGGCCGGCGATCAGGAACGCCGCCGGCACGAGGGCGAGGAGGCCGGCGGCGATCGACCACGCGAGCGGCGCGTCTTGGCGCAAGCCTTCGGCGGCGAACACCACGGCCACCAGCAGCGAAGCGGCGATCTCGCTCACGTCGCGCCACAGGATGCGGCGGTCGAACGCGCGCGCTTCGCGGCGGATGCGCTCGGCGAGCGCGACGGAGTCGGGGAAGACGGCGCGGGTTGATCACGCCACAGGAATTCGGCTTCGGGGAGGGTCATGGGATTTGTGCGATGAGTTGAGCTAGCCGCGCGCGGGCGCGCGTGAGGCGGGCGCCGACGGCGTTGGGCGTGAGGCCGGTAATCTCGGCGATTTCGGCATACGGAAGCTGGTCGAGCAGCAGCAGCACGAGCGTGCGGTCGGCGGGCGGAAGCTGGTGGATGGCGGCGTAGAGGCGCGCGATGCGCTCGGAATTTTCGTCACCCGGAGAAGTGGCCGGCACGTCGGGGGCGGGCTCGGGCGCGAGCCAGCGCGTGCGCCGCGCCTCGTCGCGTCGCCACGTGAGGGCGGTGTTGAGGCAGACGCGGTAGATCCACGTCGTGGCGGCGCAGTGGCCGTTGAAGCGCGGCAGCGAGCGCCAGAGTTGCACGAGCATGGCTTGGTGGAGATCGTCGTGGTCGCCCGGTGCGTAGGCGCGGCTGATCTTGCGCGGGATG
Source organism: Oleiharenicola sp. Vm1 (assembly GCF_047777955.1). GTDB lineage: Bacteria > Verrucomicrobiota > Verrucomicrobiia > Opitutales > Opitutaceae > Didemnitutus. The sequence continues at coordinate 14,001 of NZ_CP180537.1, read as the reverse complement.
CCGGCGTGGGCGGCCAGCCATTCGCGAAAGAGGGTTTCCTGGGCGGACGAAGTCATCGTTTGCCTGATTAGTAGCCAAGACGCGGCCATCCTTACAGTCAGCGGATAAAAATACGCCGCCGCCGGCTGGACTACCGCGAAGCGCCGGCGCCGCGGTGCGGGCCTCAGGACGCGATCTGGCCGCCGCGTTCGCACCCCCGATGAAATCGACTTCCATTCTGACGGCCGCACTCGCGTTCTCGCTTCTCGTCAACTTCGTGCGGTGGGCCCGCTCCGCGCGCTTTGGCACGCTGTCGGATGAAAAAATCGCCCTGAGCGAGAAGGTCGAGCGCGACTACGGCGAGGTCTATTGGCAGCAGCGTCGCGGTGCGGGCAATGAGGATGCGATGGACACGTTCGAGGGCCGCAATCGCTCCGCGTGATCGAGGAGGAAAAGGAGCGGGACCTCGCGGCGGTGCTGACGCCCGAGGAGTTCGCGGATTACTCCCGCCGCCGGTCGCGCGCGGCGCCGACCGGTCCGCGAAACGGCGCGTCAGGGATTTTTGCGTCGCCCGCGGCAGATCCGGGACCAACTCCCGCGTCCGCGTATCGAACTGCACTCGACTCCGGTGCGGCCAGTCGCCTAGCTTACGCCGCGTCGTTCTCCGCGGCGGGCCAACCGGAGCAGCGCCATCCCCATGAATCGTCCTCTGCTGTTCATTGCGTTGGCCGTATCGTTGGCCGGCAACGCCTGGTATCTCGTCGCCGCGAAGCCGCGCCTCGCGGCCGCGACGGCCGCCGCCCCGTCCGCCACAAAATCCGTTCCTGGCGCTCCGGTCGCGCGGTCCGCGTCGCTGTCCGCCGCGGGCGTGCCCGAAGACAAAACTGCGACTGACGCCGCGGGCTTGCGCGGCCTAACCTGGCACACGCCGACCACCGATGACGATTTTCGCGCGCTGGCGGCGGAGCTGCGCGCCGCCGGCATGCCGTCCCGGCTGATCTACACCGTGCTCAGCGAGCTTTACTCCCAGCAGGCCATCGCGGCGAGCCCGCTGGCCCGGACGCCCTACTGGCAGCGCCGCGCCGTCGAGCAATCGAAGGAGATGATGGAGCTGCGGGCGCAGATCGACACGAAGCTCCGCGACCTGCTGGGCCCGGACGCGCGACTCTCGGCGCGGATCGACCCGGTGCAGCGCGCGCGCCGCTACGGCGACCTGCCCGACGCGAAGATCGACGCCCTCGCGCAGATCGAGCGCGACTACCAGGAGATGCGCAGCGACGTCTACCGCACGACCGGCAGCGGGGCCTTCACCCTCGAGGAATGGGCGGCGCAGCAGAAGCAGACCAACTTGCTGAAGGACGAGTTGCGCGCCGACGTGGCGAAGATCCTCACCCCCGCCGAACTCGCCGCCTATGAACTCCGCAATTCCGATACCGCGCGCCTGGTCGCCAATGCGATGCGCGACATCGCGCTGACCCCGGAGGAATTCGCCGCCGTCTACGCCGCGCGCCAGGCGCTCGACGCGGCGACGCCGCCGGTCACCGGCGTGATCTCGGGCGAGCAGGCGCTGAAGCGCCGCGAGGCCCAGGCCGCCTACGCGGAAGCGGTGAAGGGCGCGCTGCAGGACGACCGCTTCTACCAGTTCCTCGCCGCCACCGACGCCGACTACCGCACCGTGATGAACCTGAGCGCGCAGTTCCCGCAGGTCACGCCCGCCGCCTCGTATCAAGTCATGCGGCTGAAGAACGAAATGGATCAGGCCCGGGTCGCCCTGTTCCGCAGCAGCCCGTCGATGGAGGCGATCCAGACCGCCTACGCCGGCTGGAATGCCCGGCTCGACACCCTGCTCGGCGCGCCGGCGGCCGACGCCTACCGCAAGACGCAGTCCGGGCGGACCTTTTCCCCGCCGGTGATCCGCCGCGCCCCGCCGGCGTCCGGATCGACATCGCCCCGCGGCTGAACGGAGGAACCCGCGATGAACCGCCTGCTCCCCGCCTTGCTCGCCCTCTCCCTCGCGTTGAACGTGTGGCTCGCGTTCCACTCCGCGCGTCCGGCCGATGCGCCGGCCGCCGTGGCCCCCGCGGCCGGGAGCGGGGCGTCGGGCTCCGTCGCCCGCCTCGCCTCCGGCTCCGCCGCCGCACCGTCGGCGTCCGCGCCGGGCCGGCAGCCGTTCTTCTGGAAAACCCGCGGCACGTCCGATGCCGACCTGCGCGCCCTCGCCGCCGACCTGGGCGCCGCGGGCGTGCCGCCCGCGATCGTCGGCCGGCTCGTCGGCGAGGTGCTGCGCGAACGCCTTTTCGCCGGCCTCGCCCAGCTGCCGCCGTGGCAGCTGCTGTCTCCGGGCAAGGAGACGCGGAAGCTCCAGCTCGCCGCCGCGCGCGAGCTGCTGCGCCGGCAGGAGGAAATCGTCGGGCCCGGCGGCGCGGCGGTGGCGACGCTCGATCCCGTGCAACGCCGGCTCGATTACGGCGACCTGCCCGACGCGAAGGTCGCCACGCTGATGCGGATCGACCGCGACTACGAGGACCTGCGCCTGGATCTGATCATGGGCTCCAGCGGCACGATCACGCGGGAGGAATCCGAGGCACGCCGGAAAGCCGGCGCCGACCTGGAGAAGGAGCGCCTCGCCGACGTGGCCGCCGCGCTCACGCCCGAGGAATTCGCCGACTACGAGCGCCGCCGGTCGCCCGCGGCCGAACGCCTCATGCGCTCGCTCACGAACCTGACGCTGAGCGAGCAGGACTACACCGCGCTCTTCGAGATCGAGAAGGCGAAGGATCCCTACGCGTCCTTTGCCGGCGGCTCCCTGGGGGCCGTCGCCCCCGAGACGCTCGCCTACATGGACCAGGTCCGCACCGCCCTCGGGGAGGAACGGGCGAACACCTACCTCAAGTCCGCGGATTATTCCTACGGCATGGTGGCGCGATTCGCTGAAAAATACCCGTCCATCACTCCCGCGCAGACCTACGAGCTCTACAAGCTCCAGGGCGAGGTGATGGCGGCGGTGATCGCCTCGCCCAACGCGCCGCCGGCCGAGCCGGGACAACTGCGCGCGAAGCTGGAGAGCCTGAACACCCGCCTCGAGGCCCTGATCGGCGCGGAAGCCGCCGCCGCCTACCGCCAGCAGGGCAACGGCACGCTCTTCGCGACCTTCCGCCCGCGTCTCACCTCCACTCCCACCTCCCCGCCCAAGGGCTGATTCCCATGCCTCGCACCGCGCTCCTTTCCCTCCTCGGCCTCTCGCTGGCCGGCAACGCCCTGCTCGGCTACTTCGTCGTCCGCCACGCGGCGGGCGGCGCCGGCGGGGCCGGGGCGACGCCGGTCGCCGTGGCCGCACCGGCGGCGTCCCGTTCCGGACCGGCGCCGGCCGCGGTCGCGGCCGAGCTTACGCGGAAGCTCGCCGGTCCCCAGACCCCGGCGAGCCTGCGCGAGATCGCGGCCCAGCTGCGCGCGAGCGGCCTTTCCGACGCGGTGGTGAAGCTGGTGATGCAGTCGCTCGTCAACGAGGAGCTGACGCGGCGGCAGCGGGCGATCTTCGACTGGGCCGCGGTGCCCTACTGGAAGGACCCGCGCCCCACGCCCGAGCAGCTGAAGGCGATGCGCGAACTCCAGAAGGAGCGCCAGGCCCTGCTCGCCGCCCTGGACCTGCCGCTTTCCACCATGGAGGAGGCGATTCGGCGCCGCCAATACGGCAACCTTTCGGAGGCGAAGATCGCCGCCCTGGAGAAGATCCAGCAGGACTACCGCGAACTGCGGCAGGAGATGTTCGAGTCGCAGCGCGGCGGCTCCGGCGGCCGCGACCTCGCCGCGCAACAAAAGCTCATGCAGGAGGAGCAGGAGCGCGACATCGCGGCGCTGCTCACCCCGGAGGAGAAACTCGAGTATGAGCTGCACACCTCGAACGTCTCGAGCCAGCTGCGCTCCCAGCTGCGCGGGGTCGAGGTCAACGAGGCGGAGTTCCGCGCTCTCTACGCCGCGCAAAAGGCCTACAGCGCGGCGACTGCGGGCGGCAACGCGACGGTGGAGCAACGCGAGGCCGGCCTCGGGGCCTGGGACGCCTACCAGACGGCGGCGCGCGGCGCCCTGGGCGAGGAGCGCTACCGGCAGTTTCTCGTCACTTCCCAGCTCGGCAACGCCAACGCGGCCACCTTCTTTTCCGAGCGGCCGACGATCACGACCGACCAAATCCAGGGGCTCGCGCGCCTCGTGCGCGCGATGCCGGTCGAGATGCAGCGGGAGCTCAGTGCGCCCGGTCTCACCAACGAGGAGCGACAGGCGCGCCTGACGGCGGTGACGAGCCGGCTCCGGGCGCAGGCGGTGCAGATCCTCGGGGAGCAATACGCCCAGGAGGCGGAGAACGCGCGGATCCTGCCGATGCTGCGCGGCCCGGGCGCCGTCCTGCCGGCCGTGCGTCTGCCGATCCCGGGCGGCGGCTGAACGCGGTTCAGTCCTGCTTCTCCGGCCCGGGCGCGGCTTCCGCCGCCGGGCGCGGCGGCTCCGGCTGCGCCCGCGGCCGGTTGCGGTATTCGGCGCTGGCGCGCAGGTCGCGGCGGATGTCGTCGTCGTTCCAGCCGTGCTCGATGATCTTGTTGCGGTAGTGCTCGAAGCCGCGCGGGTCGACGTCGCGGCCGAGGACCTCGCGGTAGACGCGGTTGAGGCGCGCGGTCATGTAGGGCCCGCGGTATTCGTCGCTGCGGCGCAGCTCCTCGCGGATGCGCTTCTCGTCGTAGCCGCGCTCGATGATCAGGCTGCGGTATCGGCGCATGTCGGCGTCGGTCGGCGCGCGCTCGAGCACGTCCTGGAACGAGCGGCGCACGATCTTTTCCGGGTCGACGCCGGGCGGGCGGTCGCCGTCGCCGGGCCGGTCGCCCGGGGGCCGGCCCGGCCCGCGGCGGAAGTCGACGCGCAGGGAGGAAATCTGGTCGTTGAAGCGCACGAGCCCGGGGTCGCCGCGCGAGAGGTCGCGCGCGTCCTGCGTCAGGCGCAGGGCCTCGCCGCGGAAATGGGCGTCGACGAAGACCGTGACCTCGGCGCCGCCCTCGACGAGGATGGAGGTGATGCGGTCGTTGGCGCGGCGGCCGTCGTCGAAATCCCAGCGCGCGAGGTTTTCCACGCTCTGGCCGGGGTAGAGCACGATGGCGCCGCCCTGGAAGTTCGGGTGCTCGAACAGCACCACGCGCGGGCCGCGGTGGAGATCGCGCGGTTGCGCGAGCGCGAGGGCGGGCAGCACGGCGAGCAGGGGCAGGGCGCGGCGGAGGTTCATGTCCCTAGGACGCCCGAACGGCGGGGTTATTCAATCCCGGGCGCCGGGCCGGCGGGTGGCCGTTCGCCCGGGGGCGCGCCGCCGCCGCGGCCAAAGCGGCGGGCGGGCGGCGGCTGCGCGTTCGCGCCGTCACCCGGCTCAGTAGAGCAGGCGGGCGCGGATGGTGCCGGGGACCTTGAGCAGCTCGTCGATCGCGACCTCGGAGGCGGCGGCGTCGACGTCCATGACGAGGTAGCCGATGTGCTCGTTGGTCTGCAGGTATTGCGCGGAGATGTTCACGCCGCGCTTGGAGAACTTCTCGTTCACGTGCGCGAGCACGCCCGGGACGTTCTGGTGCACGTGCAGGAGGCGCGACTTGCCGGTGCCGGCGTGCTCGGGGAGCGTGACCTCGGGGAAGTTCACCGCGGTGACGCTCGAGCCGTTGTCGGAGTAGCGCACGAGCTTCTCGGCGACTTCGGTGCCGATGTTGGCCTGCGCCTCGACGGTGCTGCCGCCGATGTGCGGGGTGAGGATGACGTTGTCGAACTTGCGCAGCGGGGAGACGAACTCCTCGTCGTTGCCCTTCGGCTCGACGGGGAAGACGTCGATGGCGGCGCCGCCGAGCTGCTTTTTCTCCAGGGCCTCGGCGAGGGCGTCGATATCGACCACGGTGCCGCGGGCGGCGTTGATGAGGTGCGCGCCCTTCTTCATGTGCGCGAGCTGGGCGCGGCCGATCATGTTCTTCGTCGCGGGCGTCTCGGGGACGTGGAGCGAGACGACGTCCGACTCGGCGAGGAGCTGGTTGAGCTTCGACACCGCCTTGGCGTTGCCGAGCGGGAGCTTGCCCTCGATGTCGTAGAAAATCACGCGCATGCCCATGTGCTCGGCGAGGATGCTGACCTGCGTGCCGATGTGGCCGTAGCCGACGACGCCGAGGGTCTTGCCGCGGACCTCCACGCTGCCCTCGGCGCTCTTGGACCAGCCGCCGCGGTGGACGAGGGCGTTCTTGTCCGGGATGCCGCGCAGCAGCATGATGGCCTCGCCGATGACGAGCTCGGCGACGCTGCGGGTGTTGGAGTAGGGGGCGTTGAAGACGGGGATGCCGCGCTGCGCCGCGGACTTGAGGTCGACCTGGTTGGTGCCGATGCAGAAGCAGCCGATGGCGGCGAGCTTGGGCGCGGCCTCGAGCATCTCGTCGGTCATCTCGGTGCGGGAGCGGATGCCGAGGAAGTGCACGTCCTTCAGCGCGGCCTTGAGGGCGTCGCCGGTGAGGGACTTCGGCAGCGTCTTGACCGACGAGTAGCCGCTGGCGTTGAGGACATCCACGGCATTCTGGTGGATGCCTTCGAGGAGCAGGACCTTGATGCGGCGTTTGTCGAAGGAGTGCTTTTGCATGGGAGCGGGCAGGGTCGTCGTGAATCCTCCCGCCGGCAAGGCCGGGTTGTGTCACGCGGCTTGCCAGCTCCCGCTGAATGGGTTGGCTGGTTTCCCGATGCCCTCGAAACCCATCCCCGGCTCCAGCGGCGAAGTGCTCACGTGCCTGCCGTCGGCCTACGTGCCGCACGCGGCCACCGGCCTGCTGCACCTGCCGCGCTTCCTGGCGAAGGCCAAATACGTCAAGCAGCACGGCGCGCTGCCGGCGAGCTACGCGAAGAACTACAAGCGCGGGATGGACCGCTTCCTCTGCCTGCACCTCGGCATCGACCCGGCGGCGGTGGAGCAGATCGTGTTCGAGTCCGCGAGCGACGCGGAGATCGACGTCAGACTGCAGGCGCTCCTGCCCGCCGACCGGCGCGTGGCGAAGTGGAACCGCGAGTATGTGCAGAAGGGCATGACGCCGAGCGGCCGGGAGTTCCTGAAGGAAGCGCTGACCAACATGGGCTGCGCCGACCGCGTGGAGCAGATCATCAGCGTCGTCGACCTGATGGAGTTCGACGAGGGACGGATCGAGTAGGCACGGGCGGCGGGGCCGGGCGCATCCGGCATGACAGGCCGGCGGCTTGCCGCGCGCGCGGCCGCTGGCACGGTCACGGCATGGCACTCCCCACGGAATTCAGCGGCGTCACCGTCCACACCAAGGCCAACGTCTATTTCGACGGCAAGGTCGTCAGCCACACGGTGCTCCTGCCCGGCGGCGCGAAGAAGACGCTCGGGCTCATCTCTCCCGGTTCGTATCACTTCGGCACGGGCGCGCCCGAGCGCATGGAAATCGTCGCCGGCGCCTGCCGCGTGCAGCTCGATGGCGGCAAGGACTGGCGGGACTACGCCGCGGGCACGTTCTTCGATGTCCCGGGCAAGTCCGGCTTCACCATCGAGGTGAAGGCCGGACTCTGCGAATACATCTGTTCGTTTCTCTGAGGCCGCCGGTGCGCCGCGCCGGCCGATGCCGGGCGGCGCGGGCCGGTGATCAATCCGGGCGCTCGAACCGCTCGTAGAGTGCGGGCAGGAGCACGAGCGTGAGGAAGGTGGCGCTGAGGATGCCGCCGATGACCACGGTCGCGAGCGGCCGCTGCACCTCGGCGCCGGCGCCGGTGGCGAGCGCCATCGGCAGCAGTCCGAGTGAGGCCACGAGCGCCGTCATCAGCACGGGCCGCAGCCGCGTCAGCGCGCCCTCGATCACGGCGTCGCGCACGCTGCGGCCGGCCTCGCGCAGCTGGTTGAAGGTGCTGACGAGCATCAGGCCGTTGAGCACGGCCACGCCGCTGAGCGCGATGAAGCCGATGCCGGCCGAGATCGAGAACGGCAGCCCCCGCGCCCAGAGCGCGAAGACGCCGCCGGTCACCGCCAGCGGGATGCCGGTGAAGATCAGCAGCGCCTGCCGCAGGCTGCCGAACGCGGCGAAGATCAGCAGGAAGATCACCGCCAGCGCCGCCGGCACGATGACGCCGAGCCGCGCGCGGGCTTCCTGCAGGTTCTTGAACTGGCCGCCGAACTCGATGGCGTAGCCCGGCGGCAGCTTGATCTCCGCCGCGACCCGGGCCTTCGCCTCGGTGACGAAGCTCTCCACGTCGCGCCCGCGCAGGTTGACCATGATCGCGGCGCGCCGCTGGCCGGACTCGCGGGCGATGGTGTTCACCTTTTCGTTGACCACGAAGTCGGCGACCTGCCCGAGCGTGATCACGCCCTCCTCGTGCGAGGAGCGCAGCGGCAGGTGCTTCAACTCGTCGAAGGCCGCGCGCAGGTGCTCGGGCAGGCGGACGACGATCGGGTAACGGCGGTTGCCGTCGACGATCACACCCGACTCGTGGCCGGCGAGCGCGGCGGAGACCGTCGCGTTCACTTCGCCGGCGTGGACGTTGTAGCGCGTCATGGCGTCGCGCCGGAGCTTGATCTCCAGCATCGGCGCCTTGCCCAGCGCGTCGAACTCCACGTCGGCCGCACCGGGCACGCGCTCGAGGATCTCGCGCGCCTCGGTGGCGATGCGCTCGATCTCGGTGTAGTCGTCGCCGAAGACCTTCACCGCGATGTCGGCGCGCGTGCCCTCGAGGATTTCGTTGAAGCGCATCTCGATCGGCTGGGAAAAGAGATACGCCTGCGCCGGGAAGCGCTTGCCGAGTTCGAGCGCCATGCGCGAGGCGATCTCGTCCTTGGTCGGCGTGTGGCCGTGCTCGTCCTTCGGCCACTCGGCGAGCGGGCGGTAGAAGATGTAGGTGTCGGCCACGTTCACGCCCATGGGGTCGGTGGCGACCTCGGCGGTGCCGATGCGCGAGAACGTGTGCGTGATCTGCGGAAACTTCTCGCGCAGCACGCGTTCGGTCTGCTCCTGCATCGCGACCGCCGCGTCGAGGCCGATGCTCGTCGTGCGGATCATGTGCGCGGCGAACGAGCCCTCGTCGAGCTGCGGCACGAACTCCGCGCCGAGGCGCGTGAAGACGACGACCGCGAGCGCGGCCAGCGCCACGGCGCCGCCGACGAACAGCCAGCGCAGGCGCAGCGCGAGCGCGAGGACCGGGCGGTAGGCGGCCTTGGCGGCGCGGATCGCGACGTTGTCGTGCTCCGCGATGCGTCCGCGCAGCAGGTAGGCGCAGAGCACGGGCATGAGCGTGAGCGCGAGCAGCAGCGCGCCGACGAGCGCGAAGATCACCGTCAGCGCCATCGGCTGGAACATCTTCCCCTCGATGCCGGTGAGGGTGAGGATCGGCACGTAGACGATGGTGATGATGAACACGCCGAAGAACGTCGGGCGGCCGACCTCCTTGGCCGCGGCGAGCACGGTCTCGAGCCGCTCGCGGAAGTCGAGCAGCCGGCCGGTGGTGTGCTGGCGCTCGGCGAGCCGGCGGACGATGTTCTCCACCATGACGACGGCGCCGTCGATGATCAGGCCGAAGTCCACCGCACCGAGGCTCATCAGGTTGCCCGAGACGCCGAAGCGCACCATGCCGGTGATGGCGAAGAGGAACGACAGCGGGATCGCGAGCGACACGATCAGCGCCGCGCGCCAGTTGCCCAGCAGCGCGAGCAGCACCACGACGACGAAGATCGCGCCCTCGAAGAGGTTTTTCTCCACCGTGGCGATGGTGCGGTCGACGAGGTCGGTGCGGTCGTAAACCGTCTCGAGCGTCACGCCGGCGGGCAGACGCGGTTTGATCTCGGCGAGTTTCTCCGCGACGCGGCGGGCGACGATGCGGGAGTTTTCGCCGGAGAGCATGAGCGCCGCGCCGAGCACGGCCTCGCGGCCGTTGTGGGTGGCGGAGCCGGTGCGCAGGCTGGAGCCGATGCCGACCTCGGCAACGTCGCGCACGAGCAGCGGCGTGGCGGCGGCGCCGCGGAACTTGAGCGGCAGGTGGGCGATTTCCTCGGCGGTTTGCACGCGGCTGTCGGTGCGGATGGCGATCTGTTCGCCGCCGATCTGCACGGCGCCGCCGCCGGCGTTTTCGACGTTCTCGGCGATGACGGCGGCGAGATCGCTGAAGGTGACGCCGGTGGCGAGCAGGGCGTCGGGCCGCGGCAGCACGACGATCTGCTTCTCGTAGCCGCCGGAGGCGTTGACCTCGGCGAGGCCGGGCACGGTGCGGAGCGCGGGCTTCACCACGAAATCGTGGAGGAGTTTCAGCTCCATCAATTGCTCCGCGCGCGTCGCGGGCTTGGCCGGCGCGTCGGGCGCGTAGTCGATCACGTAATAGAAAATCTCGCCGAGACCGGTCGTGATCGGAGCGAGCTTGGGTGAGAGGCCGGCGGGCAGCTCCTCGGCGGCACCCTGCAGGCGCTCGCTGACGAGCTGGCGCGCGCGGTAGACGTCGGTGCCGTCGGCGAAGACGAGCGTGAGCTGCGAGAGCCCGGTCTTGGAGAGCGAGCGGAGCTCGGTCATGCCGGGCACGCCGCTCATCTCCATCTCGAGCGGGAAGGTGACGAGTTTTTCAATCTCCTCGGGGGCGAGGCCCTTGACCTCGGTGTTCACCTGCACCTGGACGTTGGTGATGTCGGGCGTGGCGTCCACCGGCAGGTGGAACGCAGCCCAAATGCCCGCGCCGAGCAGCGCGAGCGTCCCGAGCAGCACGAAGACGCGCTGCCGCAGGGAAAAATTCAAAATGCGGTCGATCATGGAAAAAAAGAGAGGTTTAGTGACTGTGGCCGCCGCCCTTGGTCAGGCGCAGCTCGGTGAGCCAGAGGTGTTCGACGGCGGTCGCGGCGACGGTATCGCCGGCCGCGAGGCCGTCGGTGATGGCGGTGAACCCGCCGTCGCTCGCGCCTGCGGTGACGGGCGTGCGGAGCCAGTGCTCGCCGCGTTGGATGTAGACGAAGACGCCCGTGGCCGTGCGCAGCACGGCGGCGCGCGGCACGCTGAGGGCTTCGCGCGCCGGCGTGCGCAACTCGAGGGCGAGCGTCGCGCCGACGGTCGCGCCCGCGGGCGCGGCGACGACGAGCTCGACCTGACCGAGGGCGTTCAACGTGTCGCGGTGCACCGCCCGCACGTGCGGGTCGCCGGCGAAGGTCTCGGCGACCGCGAGCGGCACCAGCGCACTCGCCCGCGCGGGCGGGCCGGCGTCGAAGACGGTGGCGGTGATTTCCGCCTTGGCCGCAAGCGGGCGCGACTGGACGGTCGCGGGGGTGAGGCCGATGGCGGCGACGGTCTCGGGCTCGAGGGCGAGGCCGCGGCCGGCCTCGAAGCGCGCCGAGCCGCCGGCTTCCTCGTCGCCGTGATCGTGGCCGGGCTCGTCCTTTTTCTCGGCGTCGTGATCATGCCCGTGGTCATGATCGTGATCGTCGGTCGCACCGGTTTTCTCGTCGTGACCGTGCGGGGACTCGCCCTGGGCCTCGTGGGCGTGGTCGTGGTCGTCGCCCGCCGCGGGGCCGGACTTGCCGCAACCGGCGAGCGCGAGCGCCCCGATGATCGCGAGGGCGGGCAGGAAGCGCGGGGGCGTCCTCATGGCCGCACCTCCGCGTCCACCAGCGTCGTGCCCGTGAGCAGTTCGAGGGCGCCGGCGGCTTCGAGCGCGTCGAGGCGCGTCTGGCAGAGGGCGTCGATCGCCTCGAGGTAGGAATTCTGGAGCTCGACGTAGGTCGAGATCGGCACGGCGCCGAGGCGGTAGTGGCGGTCGGCCAGCTCGGCGGCCTCGCGAAACTTCTTGCCGGCCTCGGGCGACCAGTCGGCGGCCTCGGCGGTCTTCGCGGCGTAGCGCTGGACGGCGGTGAGCACTTCGCGCTCGAGCGTGCGCTGGGCGACGAGCACGGCGGTCTCGGCCTGGCGGCGGCGCGCCTCGGCGGCGGCGACACCGGCGTTGGCGCGGCGGCTGACCGGCAAGGGCAGCGAGAAGCCGACCCCGACGGTGCGCTCGCGGTCGCCCGCGTTTTCCTGGGTGACGTAGGGACTGACGGTGAAGCTCGGGCGGCGCTCGTGGCGGGCGAGCGAGACGGCGAAACCCTGCTGCTCCAGCTCGAGCTTGGCGGAGCGGAACTCGAAGTTGTTCTCGCGCGCGGCGGCGAGCAGCGCCTCGGTCGCGGGCGCGGCGGCGAAGCGCGGCGGAGCGTCGGTGACCGCGAGCGGGGCGTCGGCGGGCGAGCCGCGCAGCTGGTTCAGCTCGGCCAGGGCGGCATGGAGCGCGAGCTGGGCGTCGGTGGCGCGGCGCTGGAGTGCGAGTTCCTGCGCCTCGAGGACGCGGGTCTCGAGCAGCGGCGTGATGCCGCCCGGATCGCGGGCGAGGAAGAGGTCGCGCAGCGCGCGGTAGCGCGCGGCGACCTCGGCGGTGGCGGCGGCGCGCTCCTGCGCGGCGTGGAGCGAGAAGGCGAGCGTGCGGGTCCGCTGCGCCAGCGCGGCGCGAAAGCGCGCGAGGCCGAGCTCGGCCAGCGCGACATCGCGGTTGGCGACGGCCTTGCGCAAGGCGAGGCGGCCGGGCCACTCGAAGGTCTGCGCGACGGACGCGGACCACACGGCGCCCTCGCCGGCGAGCACGCCGGCGGAGTCGCGCACGCGCTTGCGGCCGGTTTCGACGGAGAGCACGGGGTTGTCGCGCGTGCCGGCGGCGGCGAGGCCGGCCTGGGCGGCGTCGATCTCGGCGGTGTAGACGGCGAGTTCGGGATTGTGGGCGAGGATCTCGGCGACGAGGTCGCCGGCGCTCCGCGGCGCGGCGGCCGGCGGGGCGGATTGCGCGGACGCGGTGGCGGACGCGAGGAGGAGAGCGAGAAGGAGAGAGGACGTTTTCATGAAAGGAATCGACGGACGTGAGGGGAAAGCCGCGGCGTGCGGACATGGCACGGCCAGGCCGGAGGTGGGAAAGCCCGCGACGCGGGCGCGGAACGCAGCCTATCCGTTCGCGTCGGAACGGATCAGGCGAGGAGTCGGGAGGGGCGCGCGACGGCGGGGCCAGGCGGCGCTCGAAGTGCCACGCGGGCACCCAGCTCAAATCGGGGACGAACGGCTCGGCCGTGGCGAAGCAGGCCGGCTCTTCGGCCAGCGGCGCCAGCAGCGCGAGGCACAGGCAGCAGTCGGGGCAGACCGCCTCGGGCGCGGGCACGTGGACGGTCGCGTCGGTGATGCGATAGGCGCCGTTCTCGACCGTGTCGCAGCCGTCGGCCACGCAGTGGCCGTTGTCGTCGGACACACACGTCGGGGCGGCTCCGACGCCGTCGAGGATGCCCGCCGCCTCCAGCGTGCAATGCTGCGTGCCCCACAGCCACAGGACGAGGGCGAGGCAGGCGAGCGGGAACTGGCGGAGGCGTGGCACCGGCGCGAAAGATTCCCGGACGGCGGCCGAAGTCAAGGCGCGCGGCTTGGCGCTTTCGGCTCAGGGCGCAGCGAGCAGGACCGGCTGCAGCCGGTCCGAGTCCAAGCCTGCTCGCACGCGGCGGGCGGCGACGAAAGCCGACTGGGCCGGCTGTAGCCGGCCCTACCGCGTGCGCCGCAGGTTGTCGCAGACGATCGCGGCGGCGACGGCGGCGTTGAGCGACTCGGCGCCGCCGAACTTCGGGATCGTCACGCGGCGCGTCACGCGCGCGGCCACGGCGGGCGACAGGCCGCGGCCCTCGCTGCCGATCACGACCACGGCGTCGCGCAGCGGCGGCAGGGCATGGACGTCGTCGCCGGCCAGATCGCAGCCGAGGACGGGCGCGGCGCAGCCGGCGAGCGCGTCGGCCAGCGGCGCGGTGTGGGCGGCGACGCGCGCGAACGAGCCCATGCTGGCGTTGATGACCTTCTGGGAAAACAGGTCGGCGCAGTCGGGCGAAAGCACGACGCGGTCGAAGTCGAACCAGTCGGCGATGCGCAGCAGCGTGCCGACGTTGCCGGGGTCCTGGATGCCGTCGAGCGCGAGCGTCAGGCCGCGGTCGAGTCCGCCGGGCGCGAG